>NZ_JAPZLA010000022.1:0-223 GCF_033804465.1 Mycobacterium sp. RTGN5 | reverse complement strand
ATCGGTAAAAACCAGGCATCTCAGATCGGCACCCTCGTGGAGCGCTCCAGCGGATTCGTCCAATTCGTGCACCTGCCCCAACGTCGCGACGCCGCCACCGTCGCTGACGCTCTGACCGCAGTGATCCAGACACTGCCCGACGCGCTGCGCCGATCACTGACGTGGGATCAAGGCATCGAAATGCATCACCACAGCCGGGTCAGCATCGACGCCGACATCGACG
>NZ_JAPZLA010000021.1:0-223 GCF_033804465.1 Mycobacterium sp. RTGN5 | reverse complement strand
CGCCGACATCGACGTCTTCTTCTGCGATCCGCATTCTCCGTGGCAACGCGGGAGCAACGAGAACACCAACGGCCTGGCACGGCAATACTTTCCGAAAGGCACTGACCTATCGGTGCACTCCGCGGCTTACCTCGCTGAAGTCGCCGACGAACTCAACGAACGACCACGCAAACGCTTCGATTGGGACAACCCCGCCGAAGTCCTCGACAGACTACTGTCACCC
>NZ_JAPZLA010000020.1:0-255 GCF_033804465.1 Mycobacterium sp. RTGN5 | reverse complement strand
ATCAAGGGCGCACCCACTCCGGACGACCTGGACGCGTTGATCACCAAGGTGTGGAAGACGCCGGCGTTCATCTTGACCCACCCGCTCGGGGTGGCCGCCTTCGGCCGCGAGTGCACCCGCCGCGGCGTGCCGCCCGTGGTCGTCAACCTCTTCGGCGCCCAGTTCATCACCTGGCGCGGCATCCCGATCATTCCGAGCGACAAGGTGCCGGTGGAGAAGGGCAAGACCAAGTTCATCCTGGTGCGCACCGGCGAG
>NZ_JAPZLA010000019.1:0-258 GCF_033804465.1 Mycobacterium sp. RTGN5 | reverse complement strand
ACAACAACCAAAACAACTAACCAAGTTGAATCGGAAAAAGTAAAAGACGCACATCAACGCCCGCAACCACACTCCACAAGCAGTCAAACCACTGCACCCCACCACCAAAACACTAGATTTCCCCACACAAAACGGGGATCACTGAAAAGTGAATAGAGTTACGGCGGCCATAGCGGCAGGGAAACGCCCGGACCCATCCCGAACCCGGAAGCTAAGCCAGCCAGCGCCGATGATACTACCCAAAAGGGTGGAAAAGTA
>NZ_JAPZLA010000018.1:0-264 GCF_033804465.1 Mycobacterium sp. RTGN5 | reverse complement strand
TCAATCCCCAGCTCGGCCTCCATCTCCATGCCCAACCCGAGCATGTCAACCGGATAACCCGTCTTCTCCGAAACAATCGACAACACCACATCACCCGCCGACACCGACGGAGCAGCCGAAACCGCTACCGCAGCACCAGGAGCAGCGGGCGCGGCGAAGTCCGCAACCGTGTCGACAACATCCTGCAACGTCCGCAACCCCGACAACTCAGACGCCGGAATCTCCGGAGCACCAGGGAACTTCGCCTGCAACGCCGCCAAAATC
>NZ_JAPZLA010000017.1:0-360 GCF_033804465.1 Mycobacterium sp. RTGN5 | reverse complement strand
TTATCCGGTTGACATGCTCGGGTTGGGCATGGAGATGGAGGCCGAGCTGGGGATTGATTCGATCAAGCAGGTCGAGATTTTGGCGGCATTGCAGGCGAAGTTCCCTGGCGCCCCCGAGATTCCGGCCTCGGAGCTGGCCAACCTGCGCACCCTGCAGGACGTCGTCGACACCGTTGCCGACTTCGCCGCGCCCGCCGCGGTAGCCGCGCCTGCGTCCGCCCCGGCGGCGGCGCTGCCGTCGGTGCCGGTGGGTGATGTGGTGTTGTCGATTGTTTCGGAGAAGACGGGTTATCCGGTTGACATGCTCGGGTTGGGCATGGAGATGGAGGCCGAGCTGGGGATTGATTCGATCAAGCAGGT
>NZ_JAPZLA010000016.1:0-504 GCF_033804465.1 Mycobacterium sp. RTGN5 | reverse complement strand
GTCCCCCAGCTGGAGACGATCACCCCCCGGTTTCTGCTGCACCTGCTGAGCTGGGTGCCGGTCGAGGCGGGTATTTACCGCGTCAACCGGGTGGTCAATCCCGACCAGGTGGCCATCCACGCCGAGGTCGGCGGCGAGAATATCGAAGACCCGCTGCCCCAGACCTACGTCGATTACGAGACCAGCCCGCGCGAGCTCACGCTGCGCGCGATCTCGACGCTGCTCGACGTAAGCACCCGGGTATCGGATCTGTACTCCAGCCCGCACGATCAGATCGCCCAGCAGCTGCGACTGACGATCGAAACGATCAAGGAACGCCAGGAATCCGAGCTGATCAACAACCCCGAGTACGGGCTGTTGTCGCAGGTGACCCCGGAGCAGACCATCAAGACCATCAAGGGCGCACCCACTCCGGACGACCTGGACGCGTTGATCACCAAGGTGTGGAAGACGCCGGCGTTCATCTTGACCCACCCGCTCGGGGTGGCCGCCTTCGGCCGCGAG
>NZ_JAPZLA010000015.1:0-948 GCF_033804465.1 Mycobacterium sp. RTGN5 | reverse complement strand
CTTGGCTTCAAGGGGTGATTGCAACACTTCGTGATTGGGGTGTTGATGCCGCGGAGTCCGTTGTTGTCGGTTCAGGTTCGTTTTTGGGAGTTGGTATCCGCGGGGCTGATCCCTGGTGATGCCGGGCTAGCTGTTGGCGTGTCGGCGGGCACTGGTGGGTTGTGGTTTCGCCAGTGTGGCGGTGTGAACCCACAATTGGAGCAGCCCTGCGGTGTTAAACGACCACGGCTGACACATGCTGAGCGTGAGCAGATCATGATCGGCACCGCATCAGGAGAGTCGATCCGCTCGATCGCTCGACGGTTAGGGCGGGCCGGCACAACGGTCATGCGCGAGATCGAACGCAACGGCAAGGTGCGCGGACTCGAGGGCCGATACCGGGCATTGCATCGCTTCGGCGCCAACCGCGGAGGCTGGGACGCGAAGTCGGGGTATTCAGCCGTGCTGGCCCAGCAGCGCAGCGAGGCCCGAGCACGTCGGCCCAAGATCGGCAAGATCGGCCGCTGCCCGGCGTTGAGTGATGAAGTACAAACGTTGTTGACCAAGAAATTCAGCCCTGCTCAGATCGCGGGACGGTTGGCCAAGACCTACCCCGATCGCCCGGAGATGCTGGTGTCCCACGAAACCATCTACAAAGCCCTCTACGTGCAAGGACGCGGCGAACTGCGGCGGGAGTTAACGCGGTGTCTGCGCACCGGGCGGACGCTGCGCAAGCCCCGCAACCGGCGCCCCAGCAGCGATGGCCCAGGACATATCCAGGGCATGGTCAACATCAGCGAGCGTCCCGCCGAAGCCCAAGACCGGGCCGTGCCCGGGCACTGGGAAGGTGACCTGATCATCGGTAAAAACCAGGCATCTCAGATCGGCACCCTCGTGGAGCGCTCCAGCGGATTCGTCCAATTCGTGCACCTGCCCCAACGTCGCGACGCCGCCACCGTCGCTGACGCT
>NZ_JAPZLA010000014.1:0-5204 GCF_033804465.1 Mycobacterium sp. RTGN5 | reverse complement strand
TTTTTTGATGCCAGTTTGTTTGGTGTCTTTTTGTTAGGTCAGATTGTTCTGATTCGAATTCACCTGTGCTTGTCATGGGTTGTTTTTGTTTGGAGAGTTTGATTCTGGCTCAGGACGAACGCTGGCGGCGTGCTTAACACATGCAAGTCGAACGGAAAGGCCCTTCGGGGTACTCGAGTGGCGAACGGGTGAGTAACACGTGGGTGATCTGCCCTGCACTTCGGGATAAGCCTGGGAAACTGGGTCTAATACCGGCTAGGACTACGGCCTTCATGGGTTGTGGTGGAAAGCTTTTGCGGTGTGGGATGGGCCCGCGGCCTATCAGCTTGTTGGTGGGGTAATGGCCTACCAAGGCGACGACGGGTAGCCGGCCTGAGAGGGTGTCCGGCCACACTGGGACTGAGATACGGCCCAGACTCCTACGGGAGGCAGCAGTGGGGAATATTGCACAATGGGCGCAAGCCTGATGCAGCGACGCCGCGTGAGGGATGACGGCCTTCGGGTTGTAAACCTCTTTCAGCAGGGACGAAGCGCAAGTGACGGTACCTGTAGAAGAAGGACCGGCCAACTACGTGCCAGCAGCCGCGGTAATACGTAGGGTCCGAGCGTTGTCCGGAATTACTGGGCGTAAAGAGCTCGTAGGTGGTTTGTCGCGTTGTTCGTGAAAACTCACAGCTTAACTGTGGGCGTGCGGGCGATACGGGCAGACTTGAGTACTGCAGGGGAGACTGGAATTCCTGGTGTAGCGGTGGAATGCGCAGATATCAGGAGGAACACCGGTGGCGAAGGCGGGTCTCTGGGCAGTAACTGACGCTGAGGAGCGAAAGCGTGGGGAGCGAACAGGATTAGATACCCTGGTAGTCCACGCCGTAAACGGTGGGTACTAGGTGTGGGTTTCCTTCCTTGGGATCCGTGCCGTAGCTAACGCATTAAGTACCCCGCCTGGGGAGTACGGCCGCAAGGCTAAAACTCAAAGAAATTGACGGGGGCCCGCACAAGCGGCGGAGCATGTGGATTAATTCGATGCAACGCGAAGAACCTTACCTGGGTTTGACATGCACAGGACGTGCCTAGAGATAGGTATTCCCTTGTGGCCTGTGTGCAGGTGGTGCATGGCTGTCGTCAGCTCGTGTCGTGAGATGTTGGGTTAAGTCCCGCAACGAGCGCAACCCTTATCTTATGTTGCCAGCGCGTAATGGCGGGGACTCGTGAGAGACTGCCGGGGTCAACTCGGAGGAAGGTGGGGATGACGTCAAGTCATCATGCCCCTTATGTCCAGGGCTTCACACATGCTACAATGGCCGGTACAAAGGGCTGCGATGCCGTGAGGTGGAGCGAATCCTTTTAAAGCCGGTCTCAGTTCGGATCGGGGTCTGCAACTCGACCCCGTGAAGTCGGAGTCGCTAGTAATCGCAGATCAGCAACGCTGCGGTGAATACGTTCCCGGGCCTTGTACACACCGCCCGTCACGTCATGAAAGTCGGTAACACCCGAAGCCGGTGGCCTAACCCCTTGTGGGAGGGAGCCGTCGAAGGTGGGATCGGCGATTGGGACGAAGTCGTAACAAGGTAGCCGTACCGGAAGGTGCGGCTGGATCACCTCCTTTCTAAGGAGCACCACGAGACTTATGCCCCGCCCACGTCTGTGGGAGTTCGGTGAGCTAAGCGATTCGTTGGATGGGCCTGGCCTGTAGTGGGTTTCAGGTTCTGGTGCACGACAGACTTGTTCGTTCGGCGGGGATGCCGGCGACGAAAATTCATCAGACACACTATTGGGCTTTGAGACAACAAGCCCGTTGTTCTTCGACTGCGGTTGGAGAGGATTGTTGTTGCCTCACTTTGGTGGTGGGGTGTGGTGTTTGATTCGTGGATAGTGGTTGCGAGCATCTAGCACGCAAATGTTTGCGTCGGTCCCGTAGGGGTTCGGCGTGGTTTGTGTGTTGATGTGCAATTTCTTTTTTCGATTCTGGTTTTTTGTGTTGTAAGTGTTTAAGAGCGCATGGTGGATGCCTTGGCATTGAGAGCCGATGAAGGACGTGGGAGGCTGCGTTATGCCTCGGGGAGCTGTCAACCGAGCGTTGATCCGAGGATGTCCGAATGGGGAAACCCGGCACGAGTGATGTCGTGTCACCCACACCTGAATACATAGGGTGTGGGGGGGAACGCGGGGAAGTGAAACATCTCAGTACCCGTAGGAAGAGAAAACAAGTAAGTGATTCCGTGAGTAGTGGCGAGCGAAAGCGGAGGATGGCTAAACCGTATGCATGTGATACCCGGCAGGGGTTGTGTGTGCGGTGTTGTGGGGCTCATCTTCTCAGATCTGCCGGTCTGGGCTGCAGTAAGAAAAGAATGTGTTAATCGAAGTGGCCTGGGATGGTCTGCCGTAGTGGGTGAGAGCCCCGTAGGTGAAAACATGTTCTCTGTGGTGATGAGTACCCGAGTAGCAGCGAGCCCGTGGAATTTGCTGTGAATCTGCCGGGACCACCCGGTAAGCCTGAATACTTCTCAATGACCGATAGCGGATTAGTACCGTGAGGGAATGGTGAAAAGTACCCCGGGAGGGGAGTGAAATAGTACCTGAAACCGTGCGCTTACAATCCGTCAGAGCCCTCGTTTACGTGGGGTGATGGCGTGCCTTTTGAAGAATGAGCCTGCGAGTCAGGGACATGTCGCGAGGTTAACCCGTGTGGGGTAGCCGTAGCGAAAGCGAGTCTGAATAGGGCGTATCCAATCCGTAGGGGTTGGTGTAGTGGTGTGTTCTGGACCCGAAGCGGAGTGATCTACCCATGGCCAGGGTGAAGCGCGGGTAAGACCGCGTGGAGGCCCGAACCCACTTAGGTTGAAGACTGAGGGGATGAGTTGTGGGTAGGGGTGAAAGGCCAATCAAACTCCGTGATAGCTGGTTCTCCCCGAAATGCATTTAGGTGCAGCGTTGCGTGTTTCTTGCCGGAGGTAGAGCTACTGGATGGCCGATGGGCCCCACAGGGTTACTGACGTCAGCCAAACTCCGAATGCCGGTAAGTGAGAGCGCAGCAGTGAGACGGCGGGGGATAAGCTCCGTACGTCGAGAGGGAAACAGCCCAGATCGCCGGCTAAGGCCCCTAAGCGTGTGCTAAGTGGAAAAGGATGTGCAGTCGCAGAGACAACCAGGAGGTTGGCTTAGAAGCAGCCACCCTTGAAAGAGTGCGTAATAGCTCACTGGTCAAGTGATTGTGCGCCGATAATGTAGCGGGGCTCAAGCACACCGCCGAAGCCGCGGCATTCAACTTATGTTGGATGGGTAGGGGAGCGTCCTGCACGCCGATGAAGCAGCCTGGTAATGGAGCTGTGGAGGGTGTGGGAGTGAGAATGCAGGCATGAGTAGCGATAAGGCAAGTGAGAACCTTGCCCGCCGAAAGACCAAGGGTTCCTGGGGCAGGCCAGTCCGCCCAGGGTGAGTCGGGACCTAAGGCGAGGCCGACAGGCGTAGTCGATGGACAACGGGTTGATATTCCCGTACCCGTGTATGAGCGTCCCTGATGAATCCATTCTGCTAACCGCCCAAAAGGTGGTCTACCAATCCCTTCGGGGAGCGGGGATCACTGGCTGCGCGGGACCCGGATGGGTAGTAGTCAAGCGATGGGGTGACGCAGGTAGGTAGCCGTACCAGTCAGTGGTAATACTGGGGCAAGCCCGTAGGGAGTTGGATAGGCAAATCCGTCCAACACATATCCTGAGAGGTGATGCATAGCCGAGTGAGGCGAATTCGGTAATCCTTTGCTGCCAAGAAAAGCCTCTAGCGAGCACACACACGGCCCGTACCCCAAACCAACACAGGTGGTCAGGTAGAGAATACCAAGGCGTACGAGTGAACTATGGTTAAGGAACTCGGCAAAATACCCCCGTAACTTCGGGAGAAGGGGGACCTCCTACTGTCATGGCACTAGCGGCCGGCAGCGGTGGGGGGTGGCACAAACCAGTGAGAAGCGACTGTTTACTAAAAACACAGGTCCGTGCGAAGTCGCAAGACGATGTATACGGACTGACGCCTGCCCGGTGCTGGAAGGTTAAGAGGACCCGTTAACCCCTTGGGGTGAAGCGGAGAATTTAAGCCCCAGTAAACGGCGGTGGTAACTATAACCATCCTAAGGTAGCGAAATTCCTTGTCGGGTAAGTTCCGACCTGCACGAATGGCGTAACGACTTCTCAACTGTCTCAACCATAGACTCGGCGAAATTGCACTACGAGTAAAGATGCTCGTTACGCGCGGCAGGACGAAAAGACCCCGGGACCTTCACTATAGCTTGGTATTGGCGTTCGGTTCGGTTTGTGTAGGATAGGTGGGAGACTGTGAAATTCACACGCCAGTGTGGGTGGAGTCATTGTTGAAATACCACTCTGATCGTATTGGACTTCTAACCTCGGACCGTATATCCGGTCCAGGGACAGTGCCTGGTGGGTAGTTTAACTGGGGCGGTTGCCTCCTAAAATGTAACGGAGGCGCCCAAAGGTTCCCTCAACCTGGACGGCAATCAGGTGTTGAGTGCAAGTGCACAAGGGAGCTTGACTGCGAGACGGACATGTCAAGCAGGGACGAAAGTCGGGACTAGTGATCCGGCACCCCCGAGTGGAAGGGGTGTCGCTCAACGGATAAAAGGTACCCCGGGGATAACAGGCTGATCTTCCCCAAGAGTCCATATCGACGGGATGGTTTGGCACCTCGATGTCGGCTCGTCGCATCCTGGGGCTGGAGCAGGTCCCAAGGGTTGGGCTGTTCGCCCATTAAAGCGGCACGCGAGCTGGGTTTAGAACGTCGTGAGACAGTTCGGTCTCTATCCGCCGCGCGCGTCAGAAACTTGAGGAAACCTGTCCCTAGTACGAGAGGACCGGGACGGACGAACCTCTGGTCCACCAGTTGTCCCACCAGGGGCACCGCTGGATAGCCACGTTCGGACAGGATAACCGCTGAAAGCATCTAAGCGGGAAACCTTCTCCAAGACCAGGTTTCTCACCCTTTTAGAGGGATAAGGCCCCCCGCAGACCACGGGATCGATAGACCAGACCTGCACGCACCGCAAGGTGTTCAGGGAACTGGCACTAACCGGCCGAAAACTTACAACAACCAAAACAACTAACCAAGTTGAATCGGAAAAAGTAAAAGACGCACATCAACGCCCGCAACCACACTCCACAAGCAGTCAAACCACTGCACCCCACCACCAAAAC
>NZ_JAPZLA010000013.1:0-34886 GCF_033804465.1 Mycobacterium sp. RTGN5 | reverse complement strand
GGGGGGGGGGGGGGGGGGGGGGGGGGGGGGCCGCGGGCGCCCCCCCCCCCCCCCCCCCCCCGGCCCCGCGCCGCCCCCCCCCCGCGGGGGCCCCCCCCCCCCCCCCCGCCGAAATCGCCGTTACGCCGGGTGCAGGGTCACCGGGATGCCCGAGTACCGCACCATGCCGGTCACGGTGTCGATATCGTCCTTGTTGGTCAGGCGATTGACATTGGCGTCGTGATGGCCGTGTGGAATCGACACGACTCCGCGCCGGATTGAGTCGTCAACCCTTGCCACACCGGTCAATTCGCCGCTGACACTGCGCACGGTCACGGGTTGGCCGTTGGCAATCCCCGCGGCTTCGCCGTCCGCGGGACTGATCAGGATGTCGGCGCGTTCTCCGAGAAAATCAAGCTGGCCGTTGAGCTTCTTGCGCTGCCGGCGCGGCACCATCATCAGTGGTGCGGACGCCGGTTGCAGTGCGGTCAGCTGGTCGACCAACAGCGGGGGAGCCAGTCGCCAGCCACCCATCCGCTCGATGTGCTCGTCGACCCACGGCGCCGGTAGCGGCTGCGGGGCCTCGGCCCAACCCGTGGCCGCCACTTCGTCGAAGGTGGATCGGGCGCCGGCCAGCAGGACCGCAAGCACGTCGTCGTCGGTGCTCGTGTCCGGGTCGCCCAGATTGCCCATGTCGTAGCCGAGTCGTCGACCGAGTTCGGCGAACACCCACCACATCGATCGCCGCTCGCCGACCGGGGCCACGACGGGCGGCGTGTACTGCACGGAGACCCGCGAACTCAGGACGTCGTGAAGGGTGATGTCGGACCGTTCCAGCGGATCCTTGGTCGGCAGCACGTGTGTCGCCAATTGCGTGGTCTCGTTGTTGATGATCTCGGTGGTCGCGAAGACTTCGAGGTTCTGCAGGGCCGGGATCAACTTCCCCGTCTCAGGCATACACGTCACCAGGCTGCCGCCGACGTTGATCAGCGCGCGGATGTTCCCGGCCGCGACCTCGTCGGGCAGCACGGCGCACGGCCATTCGTTGATGAACGCCTGAGCCTCGGGGCGACTGCGCGGGCCAGGACCGAACGATCCCTCGATTGGGGTGATCGGCAGTAGATCGCCGAAAACTTCGAGCTGGTAAGCGAATCCGGGGTGAAACCAGGTGCCGCCCGGCCGGTTCATCGCGCCGGTCAGGATCATCAGCACCCACGCCAGCCACTGGGTGACGTTGCCGCGATCGGCCGTCATGGTCACGCCGGTGCCGGTTTCGATTGCGACACAACCGGCTTCGCGGACGGCGGTCGCCAGCCGCGCCAATTCGTGGCCGGGGACGTCGGTCAGCGACGCGGTGTGCTCGAGGGTGAACGGCTCGACGGCTGCGGTCAGCTCATCCAGGCCCTGCACCGGCACATCGGTTTTCCTGCCGTCGATCAGGATCTCTCGGACCAGGTAGGCCAATATCGCGTGGTCGGTACTGGGGCGCGGCGCCAGATGACCGGTGGCCAGCCGCGCGGTCTCGGTCCGTCGTGGGTCGATCACCCAGACCTGTCCGCGCTTGGCGATGTCACGCACCGTGCCTGTCGGGTTGGGCATCGAGATCGCATGGCCATGGGAGACAACCGGATTAACGCCGACGAGCATCAGAAAGTCGCTGTGGTCGAGGTCCGTTCGGCCGGACAGTCCCATGAATCCGCCGACCAGATCGGAGATCAGCGGTTTGGCGGTGCCGTCGATGGTCAGCGGACTGAACTTGGCCGGGGTGCCTATCGCGGCGTGCAGGGCTTCGGCCATCCGGAAGCCGGCGCTCTCCATGGTGCTGAAGTAGAAGCCGACCGCCTGGGGGCCGTGTTCGTCGATGATCGCCCTCAGCCGGGTGGCCAGGTCGTCCAGGCAGGTGTCCCATGAGGTGTCCTGCAACTGGCCGTCCACCCGCATCTGCGGCCGTTCAAGACGGTCGGGGTGGTGGTGCAGCTGCGGCAGTGCCCGGCCCTTCCCGCAGGTATAGCCCTTCGAGAACGGGTGGTCCTGGTCGCCGTGGACGCGGAGCACCTCGTCGCCCTCGACGTCGACGAGGATGCCGCAGACCGACGTGCAGACCCGGCAGAAGCTGCGCACCGTATGCATATGGCGCAAGCTACTCGCCTGGCGTGCCAAGTACTTGATATTGGGGCAAATGCTGAGCGAATGCTCAGCTCGCCGGTCAGAAGTAGGCGTTGGCCGGGATCGGCGTGCCGTGCAACAGGTTCTGGCCGATGACCCTGGCCTTGTAGGCCACCGGGTTGTGCAGCGTGATCGTGCGGATGTTGCGCCAGTGCCGGTCCAGGTTGCGCTGGCGGCTGGCCGCGCTTGCCCCGCCGAGCTCGAGCAGCCGGGTGGCGGCCTCGGGCGCGACATCGTCGAGGTGGACCTTTACCTTGGCGACCTTGAGCTGAGCCTCGGCGGCCAGATCGGCGTCGGGCACGCCGTCGTGTACTGAGTCCGTGGCTGCCTCGATGGCCGAGGCCGCATCGAGTACGGCGGCCCGCGCGATCGAGGCGGTACTGGCCAGCTCACCGAGCTGACGCTGATAGAGCGGATCGTCGACGGGATTCTCGGTCAGCGCGTGGCTGAAACTGCGCGTGCGCGACCGCAGCAGCTCGACACCGTCGTCGACGATCGTCTGCAGCACACCGGCGACCACGGCATGGATGTAGAGCTGTAATGACGCGTACTGGACGGTCGGCACCGGCTCGGCGTCGTACGACGTGTCGGTCAATACCTCATCGGGCGCCACATCGACGCTGGTGAACGTCGTGGTTCCGGTGCCCGTCCGGCGCTGGCCGAAGCCGTCCCAGTCATCGACAAGCCGGACACCGTCACGGTCGGCGGGAACGATCACCGTGGCCACCGAGTCGTGGTCGGTGGTCGCCGTGACGGTCAGGTAGTCGGCGAACAAGGTCCCGGTGCTGTAGTACTTCTCCCCGGTGAGCCGGAAGCCGCCGGGAACGGGCAGCAACCGGGTGTTGAACACCAGGCTGCCGACGGCGTTCGAGCCCTTCTCGCTGAACGCGTTGCCCACAATGTGGCCCCCGGCGACCGTGGCCAGCCACTGCCGTGACCGCGGTTCCGTAAGGGTCCGCAGCCGCTCTTCGACGAACCAGAAATGCGTGCGGAAGATGTGCGCCACAATGGGATCGGCCGAGGCGACGTCGATGACCGTCGAAAACAATTGACGGACACCGAAATTCGGACCACCAAGTTCGGCAGGCAGCCGAAGCGTGCCGAAGCCGGCCTGCTTGAGTGCGTTGACTTGGTCAAAGGGGTTCTCGTCGTTGAGGTCTCGGTCTTTGGCGCCAGCTCGGATCTCGGCGAGCAGGTCGGCGAATTCGGGTGTGCCGGGCAGGATGTGGTTGACAGGCTCCACTGTGGTCATGGCCCCGTTCTACGCCGGCGCCACGTCCATGAGCACTGCTTTGGCTCACCCCGAACCTAAGAGAGGTGCAGAGGGCGCATTCCATTCCCGGCCCGGGCGGGGCACAATCAAGCCATGGTGGGCCTGCGGCGATGACTTTGAACGAGAAGCGGCGCCGCGCCCACGACAAACTCGCGGCGCTGCCCGGAGTACGTCCTGTTCGACGTCCCGTCACCCCTGGTGGAGCCGACGAGTTCGACCTGTACTACGTGCGCACCGGCCGCAAGACCAGACATCCGCTGGTCATCATCCCCGGCGGCCCGGGTGCCGCTTCGATTGCCCTCTACCGGGGTCTTCGCCGGCGCGCTGCGGCCGACGGCCTCGACGTGATCATGATCGAGCACCGGGGCATCGGAATGTCGCGGCACGACGACGGTGGCGCCGACCTGCCGCCCGAGGCGCTGACCGTCGATCAGGTCGTCGACGACGTCGCCGCTGTGCTCGACGACGCCCAGGTGGACAGCGCCATCATCTACGGGACGTCCTATGGCACCTACATCGCCGCGGGTGTGGGGGTACGCCACCCGGCTCGGGTGTTCGCGATGATCCTGGATTCCCCGCTGCTCGATCATGACGACATCGATGTGGTGCGGCGCAACATCCGCAGCGTGCTGTGGCACGGCCAGCGGGACACCCAGGAAGTGGCCGACAAGGTCCGCCAGCTGGTCGATGACGGGGTGATGACTCCGGCGGCCGCTCAGCTGGCCGCGACCGTCTACGGGTTCGGCGGAGCCCGGCTGCTGGACCGTCAGCTGGAACTGCTGCTGGGTGGGCGGCCCCTGGTGTGGACGGCGATGGGCCGGCTCGGCGAGTTGATGGTGGGCCGAAAGGCACCCTACCGCAATGAGACTGATCTGGTCGAGCGGATCGCGTTCCGTGAGCTCAACTACGCGGCGGACCCGGACGGGTTGCCGCTCGACCCGGCGGTCGCGATGCGTGATCTCGCGGCCGGGGAGGCCCCGCGGTTCGAGGCCGAACCGTTCGATCTGGTCGCCGAGATGCCGAAATTCAGCTGGCCCACCGTGGTGATCTCGGGTGGCCGGGACCTGATCACGCCGCCGGCGGTCGCCGAGCGGATCGCCGGGCTCATTCCCGGATCGGTACTGGTGCGATTACCGACCAGCGGTCACAGCGTGCTCGACACCAAGGAGCGGGCGGCGCTGCGGATCGCCGAGGCGGCCTCCATCGGCCGGATCGACACGTTGGCGCCGCAGGAGGCGGCACTCGACGCCCTGCCGAGTCGCCCCGCGGTGCGGATGATGGTGTCGGCGATGTCACTGGCGGCGCGTGTCGAGGGTGTGCTGCCCGCGGCGCTCCCGCGCGTGGTCGCGCGTACGCTGCCCGATGTGCCGAAGCCTGCTACTTCGTGAATCCTATTGCGCTGTAGTTCAAGTCGCCCAGGCCCGCCGGGCCGTAGTTGGCCAGATTGCTGCGCACTGCGACGTTGCCTGCGGACTGGAACAACGGCAGGCTGAACACCTCACCGAAGATCAGCTTGTCCACTTCGTTGGCCAGATCGCGGGCCTTGTCCGGGTCGAGTTCGTTGAGCACCTGCTCGACTTTGGCGTCGATGTCGGGGCTGCTGATCTTGCCGAAGTTGCTCTCGGCCCCGGTGGTGTAGATCTGGTTCAGGCAGCACAACGCGAAAGCATCACCCACCCAGGAGAATTGGGCGATATCGAAATCACCCGGGATGATGTAGTTGGTGAAGAACCCGTTACCGGGCTTGGCGTCGATCTGCAGGTTCACCCCGATCTGGGCCAGGCTGTTCTGCGTGACGAGCGCGACTTGCCGGGTGGTCTGCGCGTCGTAGAGGACATCGCGGATGACCAGCTGCTTGCCGTCCTTCTCGCGGAACTGCCCGTTGAGCTTCCAGCCAAGGGCGTCGAGCTCCTGCTTGGCCTTCTCAGGGTCGTAGGCCACCACCTGACTGTTGTCCTGGTACCCCTTCTGGCCCGCCACGTAGACGTGATTGTTCAACGGCACGGGTTTGTCGACCAGACCGCGTTGTGTCACATCGGCAATCGCCTGCCGGTCGATGCCTTTGGCGACGGCCAGCCGCAACGCCTTGTCCGACAAGATCGCGCCCGGTGCGCCGTTGATGGTGAAGTGATACCAGCTCAGGCCTGGCGATCGCCGGATCGAGACACCCTGGGTCCGGCGCGCGATGGTCAGCTCATCCAGCGAGCCCAGGCCGGTGGCGTCGATCGTGTTGTTCTGCAGCGCAGGGATTCTCGCCGCATCATCGAGCACAAGGAAGGTGAACGAGTCGAGCAGCGGTGGAGTGCCCCACCACTTGGGATTCCGCGTCAGCACGATGCGCTGGGCGGTGCGGTCCAGCGATGAGATCAGGAACGGGCCCGCGGACGGTCCGGGTCCGTTGAGCTGACCCTTGTTGAACACGTCGGGGTTGCCGGTCATGGCCTTGGGCGACAGCATCGTGTTTCCCGCGAACATGCCGCGCCATTCGGCGTAGTGCTTGGCGAAGGTGATGACGGCCTGGCGGTCGTCGACGCCACGGGTGACCGAGGCGACGCGGTCGCTGCCGTTGGGCGAGGCAATGGCGTAGGCCTTGTCCTTGCCGCTGGTCGCGTTGATCTGGGAAGCGATGTCCTCCCAGGTGATCGGGGTGCCGTCGGACCAGACGGCCTTGGGGTTGATGGTGTAGGTGACGACCTGCGGATCCGTGCTCGTCAGTTCGACGCTGGTGAAGTAATCGGTGTTGACCTTCATCGATCCGTCGGCGGCGATCACGAATGCGCGCGGCATGGTCGGCCGCAGCATCGCGCCGGTGTCGGCCTCGTTTCCGTCGATGTTCAGGATGTTCCAGTTCGACGGGAAGGACGACAACGCCAACCGCAGATTGCCGCCGTTGCGCAGTGTTGCCGGGTCTTGCGGGTTGATATCGCTCGTCGCGCCGAGTTCAGCGTTGCCGCCGGCGGACGGAACCTCCCGCTTGCCGCTCGAACAGCCGGCCGCCACCAGACTCGCCACGACTGCCAGCACTGCAATTCGGCCGGCGTGCCGGCGGATCAATGGGGTCACGCCCTGATGCTAGCGGCGAGTGGGATCCGGTTGCGGGATAGCGGCCAGCAACTTCTGTGTGTACTCGTGCTGTGGGTTGGCGAAAATGTCGTCGGCGTCGCCGTACTCGACCATCGCGCCCCGGTACATCACCACGACGCGGTGGGCGAGGTGCTTGACCACCGACAGGTCGTGCGAGACGAACAGATAGGACAGGTCGAACTCGCGCTGTAGGTCGAGTAGCAGGTTGATGATGCCCGCCTGAATGGACACGTCGAGCGCCGAAACCGGTTCGTCGAGAGCCAGGATCTTGGGCTGCAGCGCCAATGCTCGCGCGATGCCGATGCGCTGTTTCTGCCCGCCGGAGAACTCGCCGGGGTAGCGGCTGGCATCGGCGCGCCGAAGACCGACGGTCTCCAGTAGCTCGGCGATGCGTGCGTCGATGCTCGTCTTGCTGAAGCCGTTGGCCTGCAACGGTTCAGCCAGCAAGTCGAAGACGGGTAGCCGTGGGTCCAGGGAGGCGACCGGATCCTGGAACACCACCTGCAGATCGCGGCGGAGTTCGCGCCGGCGCGCCGGGGTGAGGGTGGCCACGTCGTTGCCCAGGACTTCGATGGAGCCCGACTGTGGTGCGGTCAGCTCGAGGATCTCGTGCAGGGTGGTCGACTTCCCAGAGCCGGATTCACCGACGATGCCGAGGGTCTCGCCCCGGGGCAGATCGAAGCTGAGGCCGTCGACGGCACGGACCTCACCGATCTGGCGGCGGAACACCACGCCCTTGGTCAGCCGGTAGGTCCGGACCAGGTTCTGCACCCTGATCACCACGTCGCTGTCCGCGGCGCCCTCGACGGCCGCCGGTTGAGTCGACACACCATAGATCTGCGCCGCGGTGCGGCCTTTCACCTCATCGGTGCGGATGCAGGCCGCTAAATGGTCGGGATGGTCGGGCCCGACGTCCAGCAAAGCCGGCTCCTCGGTCCGGCACTCGTCGATGACCAGGGGGCAGCGTGGTGCGAACGGGCACCCCGGTTGGAGGTCCACCAGCGCGGGTGGCGCACCGGGAATCGGAACCAGCCGGGTGCCCTGCGGTGCATCGAGTCGGGGTACCGAGCCCAACAGCCCTGCGGTATAAGGCATTCGGCGGTCACGGTACAGGTCGCCGACCCCGGCCACCTCGACCGCGCGCCCGGCGTACATCACCAGCGCTCGGTCGGCGAACTCGGCGACCACGCCAAGGTCATGGGTGATGATCAGCACGCCCGCGCCGGTGACGTCGCGCGCGGTCTTGAGCACCTCGAGGATCTGGGCCTGCACCGTGACATCGAGCGCGGTCGTCGGTTCGTCGCAGATCAACAGGTCGGGGTCGTTGGCGATGGCGATGGCGATCACCACCCGCTGGCGCTCACCGCCGGACAGTTCGTGGGGGAAGGCCCGCGCCCGCTGTTCGGGCTGGGCGATGCCGACCAGTTCGAGCAGCTCGACGGCGCGTTGGCGCGCCGCCTTCTTGCCGATATCGCGGTCGTGGACGGTGATCGCCTCGGCGATCTGGTCGCCGACGGTGTAGACCGGCGTCAGCGCCGACATCGGGTCCTGGAACACCGTGCCGATGCGCAAGCCGCGGATTTTCGACATCTCGGCGTCGGACAGGCCGAGCAGCTCCTGGCCGGCCAGGCGCACCGACCCGGACACTGTGGCGTACTCGGGCAGCAGCCCGATGACCGCCATGGCCGCCGCCGACTTGCCCGACCCGGATTCGCCGACCATCGCGACGACCTCGCGGGGACGGACCTGGTAGGTCAAGCCGCGCACCGCGGTGAGATCGTCGGTGGCGGTGGGGAAGCTGACCGCGAGATCGGTGACCTCCAGCAGGGTGTCGCTCATGACTTCGTTTTCTTCCTGCGGCCCCGGCGCACGTTCGCGCTACCGGGGTCGAGGGCGTCGCGAAGTCCGTCACCGGTGAGGTTGGCGCACACCAGGATCAGCACCAGCACCCCGGCCGGGAACAGGAACACCCACGGGAACGTCGTCGCCGATTTGGTGCCGTCGGCGATCAGGGTGCCCAGCGAGACGTCGGGTGGCTGAATGCCGAAACCCAGGAAGCTCAAGCCGGTTTCGGCCAGGATCGCGACGGCGACGTTCAGCGCGGCGTCGATGATCAGGATCGAGGCCACGTTCGGAATGATGTGGCGGACAATGATCCGCGAGCTCGGCACACCCATATACCGTGCCGCCTTGACGAATTCACGCTCGCGCAGGCTCATCGTCAGGCCACGCACCATGCGGGAGCTCACCATCCAACTGAACCCGGCGAGCAGCACGATGAGCAGCGCCACGTTGGCGGAACTCTTGGTGAGCGGCGTCAGGATCGCGATCAGGATGAAGCTCGGCACCACCAGCAGCAAGTCCACCAACCACATCAGCGTCTTGTCCCGCCAGCCGCCGAAGTAGCCGGCGATCGAGCCGACGGTCGCCGCGATCGCCGTCGAGATCACCGCGACGCACACACCGATGAGCATCGACTTCTGCATTCCGCGCAGGATCTGGGCCAGCAGGTCCTGACCTAATGCGTTGGTGCCGAACCAATGATCGGAGCTCGGCGGATCTTGCAGCGCGTAAAAGTCGAGTTCGGTGTAGGACCAGGGCAGCAGCGGCGGCAAGGCATAGCAGCCGATGAAGAGCAGAGCCAGCAGGATCAGGGAGGCCATCGCCGCCCGGTTCCGCGCGAACCGGCGCAGCACCAGGGTGCGCCGCGATGCGAACTCCTCGAGTTTGACCCCGGAGCGTGCGGAGGAGTCCGTTTCCGTCATGTCACCCTCACTCGGGGATCCAGGATCGCGTAGATGACATCGGAGAGCAGCCCCGCCAGCAGCACGACGGCCCCGGAGAACACCGTGATCGCGGCGACGATATTGGTGTCCTGGGTGGCGATGCCCTGAACTACCCACTCGCCCATACCGTGCCAGCCGAAGATCTTCTCCACGAACACCGCTCCGGTGACCAAACCCGCCACACCGTAGGCAAACAAGGTCGCCATCGGGATCAGGGCGGTGCGCAGCCCGTGCTTGAACAGGGCCTGCCTGCGGGTGAGTCCCTTGGCCCGTGCCGTGCGGATGAAGTCCTGACCGAGGACGTCGAGCATCGCATTGCGTTGGTAGCGGCTGTAACCGGCGATCCCGCCGAGCGCCAGGGTGACGCTGGGCAGGATCAAGTGCTGCAGCCGGTCGATGAATCCGTTCCACGCGCCGCCGATGGCATCGGGCGACGTCTCACCCGTGTAGGAGAAAATCTGAAGTCCCAGAACCGAGTTCACCTTCAGTGCAGCCAGGATCATCAGGTTGGCGATCACGAAGGTCGGGGTGCTGATCACCAGTAGCGACAGCAGGGTTATCACCCGATCGGACAACTTGTATTGACGGATCGCACCCCAGGCGCCGACCACCACGCCGATCACCGTGCCAAGCACCGAGCCGATTATCAGCAGCCGCAGGCTCACCCCGATGCGGCGCCACAGTTCGTCGGCGACGGGTTGGCCGTTGACCGTCGTGCCGAAATCGCCGCGCACCGCACCGGCCACCCAGTGCCCGTACCGCAGCGGTATCGGCTTGTCGAGATCGAGCTCGGCGGCCTTGGCGTCGATCACGGCTTGCGGCGGTCGTGGATTGCGTTGCAGCAGGCTGTTCAATGGAGTGAACGTCAGCGATGTCAGCGTGAAGGTGAGGAACGACGCCAGCGCCAGCAGCACCAGGTAGTTGAGCAGCCGACGCGCCAGGAACCGCGTCATCGGGCGCTGTCCACCGCAGGGTGCATGCAGCACAGGGTAGGAGATGCCGGAGGTAAACGACCGCAAGACCCGGGCGTTTACCGGCGCGGTGCGTGGGTAGGCAGACGGACGTGAACGCGACCACACTCCGGCGCTTGTCGGCGGCTATCGCACTGGCACTCGCGGTGCTGACCGCGTGCACCGACAAGGGAACCACCGTCGACCCGATGACGACCAGCCCCAGTCCGACGACGGCGCACACCTCGCCGCCGATGTTGCCCAGTTCCTCGGTGGCCTCGGCCAGCCCATCCCCCAGCATGGAACCGCGATAACAGCGCCGCTGCCTGCGTCTTTGCTTCCCTGAACGGCTCGAGAGGTTTCGGCTTCGCAGGTCTCGGTTAACCAATTGCCAGCGGATTGGCAGGGAAGCCGGTCTGTGGAACCCCGACCGAGACCGATTGGAAGTGGCGAGATGCAGAACATCAGAACGCTGTCCGCCGTGGTCGGCGGCAGTGCAATTGTGGCCATGGGTGCGTTGGCGATGGCGGTGACCGAGCAGGGCGGCGACATGATCATGTCGGATCCCGGCACGTTCACCTCACCGGTGACCTCGGAGATGACGACCGGGGTGACGACGAAATCGACGGCCCCCGAAGCCACCGTGGTGCCGGCGTCGTTTACGCCGCCGGTGACCGCGGAGCCCCCCGAGGCGCCGTAGTGAGCGATTTCGGATCAGCCTGATCGTTCTTGGTGGCGGCGGCGGCGGTCGGCGCTAGCATCGCGACGTGAGCGTTACCGACGAATTCCTGGCCAACAATGTCGAATACGCGAAGACTTTCACGGGGCCACTGCCGTTGCCACCAAGTAGGCATGTTGCCGTCGTGGCGTGCATGGATGCCCGGCTGAACGTCTACCGGATCCTCGGCCTCAACGACGGTGAGGCACATGTCATTCGGAACGCCGGCGGCGTGATCACCGACGACGAGATCCGCTCGCTGGCGATCAGCCAGCGCTTGCTGGGAACCAAAGAAATCATCCTCATCCACCACACCGACTGCGGCATGCTGACGTTCACCGACGACGCCTTCAAGCGCGATATTCAGGATGAAACCGGCGTGAAACCGGAGTGGGCGGCGGAGGCTTTCCCCGACCTCGAGGAAGACGTGCGCCAGTCGCTGCGGCGCATCGAGAACAGCCCGTTCGTCACCAAGCACGAGTCGCTGCGGGGCTTCATCTTCGACGTGGCGACCGGCCAACTCACCGAGGTCATCGGCTAATTAGTGGCACAAATAGCCGCTTGACCTGCGATCCCGTCTTCTGCATTTAACTCTTGACTTCATCCGTGCGGCTCGCTAGATTCCAGGCTAGCTTTGTAATTCTGGTCAAACCTACCAACTTTACGAGGAAACCATGGCAAGTCCGGTGGTCGAACGCCCGAAGCCGGGGCAGTACGAGCTGAGCCACCTTCGGTCCCTTGAGGCCGAAGCAATCCACATCATCCGCGAGGTTGCCGCCGAGTTCGAACGGCCGGTGCTGTTGTTCTCGGGCGGTAAAGACTCGATCGTGATGCTGCACCTGGCGATCAAGGCCTTCGCCCCCGGGCGGCTGCCGTTCCCGGTGATGCACGTCGATACCGGTCACAACTTCGACGAGGTGATCTCCACCCGTGACGAGCTCGTCGAGCGGTACGGGCTGCGACTGGTGGTGGCCAGCGTCGAGGAGGACATCGACGCCGGCCGAGTCGTGGACAACGGCCCGTCGCGCAACCCGCTGCAGACCGTGACGTTGTTGCGCGGGATCCGGGAGAACAAGTTCGACGCCGCCTTCGGCGGTGCCCGTCGCGACGAGGAGAAGGCCCGCGCCAAAGAGCGGGTCTTCAGCTTCCGTGACGAGTTCGGCCAGTGGGACCCGAAGGTCCAGCGGCCCGAGCTGTGGAACCTCTACAACGGGCGCCATCGCAAGGGCGAGCACATCCGCGTCTTCCCGCTGTCGAACTGGACCGAATACGACATCTGGGCCTACATCGGCGCCGAAGGGATCACCCTGCCGGCGATCTACTACTCCCACACCCGCCCGGTGTTCAAGCGTGACGGAATGCTCTTGGCCGTCCACGAATTCATGCAACCGAACGCCGACGAGCCGGTGTTCGAGACCGCGGTGCGATTCCGCACCGTCGGCGACGTCACGTGCACCGGCTGCGTGGAGTCGACCGCCGTCACCGTCGACCAGGTGATCGCCGAGACCGCACTCTCGCGACTGACAGAACGTGGCGCCACCCGCGCCGATGACCGAATCTCCGAAGCAGGCATGGAAGACCGTAAGCGGGAGGGCTACTTCTGATGGCCACGTTATTGAGGATTGCCACCGCGGGATCGGTCGACGACGGAAAGTCGACCCTGATCGGCCGGTTGCTTTACGACTCCAAAGCCGTGATGGAAGACCAGCTGGCCGCTGTCGAGCGGACATCGCGCGAGCGCGGCAACGACTACACCGACCTCGCGCTGGTGACCGACGGGCTGCGCTCCGAGCGCGAGCAGGGCATCACCATCGATGTCGCGTATCGCTATTTCGCAACGGCCAAGCGGAAATTCATCATCGCCGACACCCCGGGGCACATCCAGTACACCCGCAACATGGTCACCGGGGCGTCGACCGCGCAGCTGGTGGTCGTGCTCGTCGATGCGCGCCACGGCCTGCTCGAGCAGTCCCGTCGCCACGCGTTCCTGGCCTCACTGCTGGGCGTGCAGCACATCGTGCTTGCGGTCAACAAGATGGACCTCATCGATTGGGACCGTGAGCGTTTCGAGGCGATCCGGGATGAGTTCCACGCGTTCGCCGCCCGGTTGGACATCCATGACGTGACCACGATCCCGATGTCGGCGCTCAACGGCGACAACGTTGTGACCAAGTCGGACAAGGCACCTTGGTATGACGGCCCGCCGCTGTTGAGCCACCTCGAGGACGTCTACATCGCCGGCGACCGCAACCTGGTCGACGTGCGATTCCCGGTGCAGTACGTGATCCGGCCGCAGACCGTCGAACACGCCGACCACCGCAGCTACGCGGGCACCATCGCCAGCGGTGTGATGCGCCCGGGCGACGAGGTCGTCGTGCTGCCCAGTGGAAAGACCAGTCGCATCACGTCGATCGACGGTCCCACGGGCCCGGTCGAGGAAGCGTTCCCGCCGATGGCGGTGTCGATCAGCCTGGCCGACGATATCGACATCTCGCGCGGTGACCTGTTGGCCCGCCCGCAGAACCAGCCGGTGCCGACAAAAGAATTCGATGCCATGGTGTGCTGGATGGCCGACGATAGCGCGTTGGAACCCGGCCGCGACTACATCATCAAGCACACGACCCGCACCACGCGGGCACGGGTCGGCGCGCTGGACTATCGCCTGGACGTCAACACCCTGCACCGCGACAAGAGCGCAACGGCGTTGAAACTCAACGAACTCGGCCGGGTGACGCTGCGCACCCAGGCGCCGCTGCTGCTCGACGAATACTCCCGTAACGCGGCCACCGGATCGTTCATCCTGATCGATCCCGAAACCAACGTGACCGTCGCCGCGGGCATGGTTCGCGATACGGCCCCGATCGCCAGTCGCGCCGCGTCGCCCAACACGGTGCGCCATCAGTCGCTGGTGAGCGCGGGCGA
Source organism: Mycobacterium sp. RTGN5 (assembly GCF_033804465.1). Classification (NCBI taxonomy): domain Bacteria; kingdom Bacillati; phylum Actinomycetota; class Actinomycetes; order Mycobacteriales; family Mycobacteriaceae; genus Mycobacterium; species Mycobacterium sp. RTGN5. The sequence continues at coordinate 21,008 of NZ_JAPZLA010000013.1, read as the reverse complement.
CCGGCTCACCAAGGGGCGCACGCTGTGGTTCACCGGGCTGTCCGGCTCCGGCAAGTCGTCGGTGGCGGTGCTGGTGGAGCAGAAGCTGCTCGAACATGGTTGCCCGGCCTACATTCTCGACGGTGACAACCTGCGCCACGGGCTCAACGCCGACCTGGGCTTCTCGATGGCCGATCGTGCCGAGAACCTGCGCCGCCTGGCCCACATCGCCACGCTGATGGCCGATGCCGGTCTGACGGTCCTGGTGCCGGTGATCAGTCCACTGGAGGAGCACCGGGAGCTGGCCCGCAAGGTCCACACCGACCAGGATGTGGAGTTCTTCGAGATCTTCGTCGACACCCCACTGGAGGACTGCGAGCGCCGCGACCCCAAGGGTCTCTACGCCAAGGCCCGTGCGGGGGAGATCACCCACTTCACCGGCATTGACAGCCCCTATCAGCGGCCGAAGAATCCCGATGTGCGGCTCACCCCGCAGTACGGCTGCGACGAGTTGGCCCAGCAGGTCGTCGATCTGTTGGAGGGCCAACAGTGAGCGACCACGAACTGGCCGCCACACTGGCCACCCAGGCGGGCAAGCTGCTCCTCGGCGTCCGTGCCGAGCTGGCTGATGCGTCGGGCGCGGAGCGAAAGGCCGCTGGCGACAAGCGCTCTCACGATTATCTGATGGAGGCGTTGGCTCAGGCGCGCCCCGATGACGCGGTGCTCTCCGAGGAGGGCGCCGACGACCCGATTCGGTTGCGCAGCAGCCGGGTGTGGATCGTCGATCCGCTCGACGGGACCCGTGAGTTCTCCGAACTCGATCGCGAAGACTGGGCCGTGCACGTGGCGTTGTGGCAAGACGGCGAACTGATTGCCGGCGCGGTCGCGCTGCCGGCGCAGAACATCACCCTGGCCACTCCGGTGGTGCCCGCACCGCCGCCCGCACCGGCTGCGCCGCGCATCGTGGTGTCGCGGACGCGGCCCCCCGCGGTGGCGCTGCAGGTGCGTGACGCACTAGATGGCGTCCTTGTCGAAATGGGCTCTGCCGGAGCGAAAGTCGCAGCCGTGGTGCAGGGCTTGGCCGATGTCTATGTGCACGCCGGCGGACAGTACGAATGGGATTCGGCCGCTCCGGTGGCCGTCGCCCGGGCCGCTGGGCTGTACACGTCGCGCATCGACGGGTCCCCGCTTGAGTACAACCGGCCCGATCCGCTGCTTCCCGATCTCGTGGTGTGCCGGCCCGAGTACGCCAAGGCGGTGCTGGCCGTCACGCAGTAGCGTTTCGGCATGACTGAACCGACGACCCTTCGCGCGCTGGCGGGGCTGCCGCTGCACCCGCCGAGCCTGGCTGACTCAACTCTCATCCTGATCGACTGTCAGAACACCTACACGCGCGGCGTGATGGAGCTGGAGGGCGTGCAGGCCGCGCTGGACGAAGCCGCCGCGCTGTTGGACCGGGCCCGGTCAGCGGGCATACCGGTGATCCACATCCAGCACGACGACGGTCCCGGTTCGCTGTATGACGTCGATGGCGAGAGCGGGGCGATCGTGCCCTTGGTCGCGCCCCGCGAGGGCGAACCGGTGGTGGTCAAGAACTACCCGAACTCATTCGTGCAGACCGCTCTGGACGATCAGCTGAAGTCGGTGAGCGCGCAGAATTTGATCATCGCCGGGTTCATGACACATATGTGTGTGAACTCCACGGCCAGGGGAGCGTTCAACCTCGGGTACGCGCCGACGGTGGTTGCCCGCGCGACCGCGACACGGTCGCTGCCGGGTCTCGACGGTCCCGATATACCTGCGGGAACACTGCAGGTGGCCAGTCTCGCGGCGCTGACGGATCTGTTCGCTGTCGTGGTCCCGGATGCGGCTGCCATCCCCAGCTGAGGCCGCCAACCTTGGCCTTAGCTGAGAGAAATCCGCCCAGAACCTGAGAAAAATGGGCCTCCACTGACGAGTGGCAATGTTCCGAACCGTCGATTGTGTTGTCGATGGCGAATACCTATGAGTTTGCCAGAAGGCGTAATTTGTGCAGTTTACCCAGCTCAAGTGGAAATTTGAGTTCACTCCCTGTTCACTTCAGGGAATTTTGACTAGGCCGAAAAAAAGAATTTCTGGCAATATCGTCAATTATCCTTTTTTCTCAGGTTCCTCTCAGGTATCTTCAGCTTTGTCAGTGTTGACCCCCAGCCCGGGAGGGTTTGAAATGCAAATCTCCATACGTTCACAGCTCATTGCGGGAACTGCCGCAGTCGTCGGTGCCAGTGCTATTGCAATGACACCCGTAACGCAGGCCCATCTCGCCTTGCCCGACCTGCAGCTGCCGACCGCCGCCCAGGTCGCATTGGCGGGCTTCGACAGCCCGCTGTCCGAACTCATCGCGAGCCTCGGCCTGGCAAATACATTCATGTTCAATACTGCCGGTCCGCTCCCGCAACCACCGCCGTGGAGCTCACTGTCGGCAGTTGGTGCCCTTCCGCAGTTCATCAAAGACGGTTTGCCGATCCTGAGCCAGCTGGGCCTCAACGGATCTGACTACTTCTACCAAACGGGCAAGGGACTGGGCACGAGCGCGTTTCTGCTCAGCGAAGGCGTGTGGAACGCCGCCGGGGACCTGCTGTCCTTGGATATTCCCGGCGCAATCAACACCTTCGTAACCGCGGCAACGGCGGCCGGCCAGGAAGCGCTCGCGACCGGGCAGTACGTCTTTACGGGCGTGGTAACCCGGGCTGCGGCCGTGGCCACCGCCCTGGCAACCTTGGCGCCTCAGATCCTCACCGTCATGGTCAATCAAGGCCTGGTCGTGGTGGGTAGCATGGTGAAGGTTTTCCAGGACGCCGTCGCCGCGTTGAGCTCGGCGAATCCGTTCGAGAACACGTGGAACGCCGTTGTCGACGGTCTGTTCGGGCCCACCGGCGTTCCGGGTGCGCTCACCGCAATCACCATCGGCCCGGGCGTGAATGCCCCCGCTCCCATCTCGGCGTACGTCCCAAGCGTGCGGACGGTGATATCCACGGTGGTCAAGGACGTTCAAACGGCACTCGCCACCGCGAACCCCGCACCGCCTCCCGCAGCGGCCCAGGCCGCCGCGGCGAGCTCGTCGGCATCCTCGCTCCGCGTCGCTGCCGTGCAGGAGTCGCCGGCCGCTGACGCCGGCTCCAGCAACGGCAACTCCGCGGGTGAGAAAGCGGGAGCCGCTCACTCCAACAGTGGGTCGGCGAAGGCCGGCGGCAAGCACGGTCCCGCGAGCTCCAAGAAGGCCGGCGCCAAGGCTTCGGCAGGCAAGTCCGCGAAATAATTCACTGCACCCTGAAAACTTGGTGCCCCGCCTTTGCGAAAAGGAGGGGCACCTTGTTTTTCGTCCGCGTCAAATTCGAATAATTGAATTTCGGAAATTGGGTCTCCTCTCTTAGCTTATTCTCAGGTACTCTTAAGCCGGCTATAGGCCAGGAATCGCCAGGGGGTGAGGACACTGAGGCGGGGTATCGGCACGGTATTCACGGCGGGGGTGGCGCTCGTCGGCGCCACAGTGGTTGTTGCCAACCCCGTTTCGGCGCCTCCGTCGGATGTTCGCGTTCCTCCGGTGAAGCTTTCGGCTGACTCGACTGCGTCCAGAGCCGCCCTCGATCAGGCTCTCCTCGAGGTGATTGCCCAAAATCCGGCCCACTCAGGTCCGGGGGAGTTGTTCAACAGATCCGTCGCCGGGGTCGTCACCAACGTCACCATGCTCAGTGGGCGAGCAATCGAGGAAGCGCTCCGGGTGCAACCCGTCGTGGACGGAACGCCGGCACGTGTGCCGCCCCCGCCGCCGTCCGTGCCACCCACGGCGGTCGCCGACCTGCTCCGGGGCCGGCCGGCGGACGTCGCTGCCGCCAAGATTCCGGTCCCCGTCGTCGACCCCGCCCTGCAGCATGCGGTGACGTCGGTCGCCGACTACGTCGGCTATGTGAGCGTCCAGGCGGTCGAAGTCACCGACGCGGCCGGGACGATCACCACGGCGTCCCCCAGGCGCACCGTGGAGACCCTCGCGAGGCTGACCAACGGTGCCGACGCCACCATCACCGCTGCCCTGCGGGCCGCGGCGGCGCCGCTGGGGCCACCGTCGATGGTCGTCAAGGCAATCCGCACCGAGGTCCGCAAGCAGCTGACCGAGCTGGCTGATCGCCTCAGGCGGTCCTTGCCGACCCCGCCCCGGCTTGGCCAGGTCACGCGGCCGGCACCCGTCGAGCGCACGACGTCGCTGCGGGCGACGTTGGGTCATCGCCGCGGATCGGTGGTCACGTCCAAGCCGGCGGCCTCCGCCGATCGGACAAACCGACCCGGCCAGGCCGACCCGGACCTGAACAAGCCGACGACGGTCAACGGCGCCACCAATCTGACCGACGGCAACAAGGCCGTCCCGCGCACGAAGGCCCCGCAGTCCACGTTGCGGCAGCGCGCCGAGGCATCACTGAGCCAGGTGCGCGTCTCGCTGGCAGGTCTCGGCGACGTCCTGCGCAGGGCTGTGACGCCTCCTAAAGCCGCCAAGGCGCCTGGGCTACATCGGTCGCATCGGCACTGAACCCTTCCTGAACGGTCGGCTGCCGACCCAGCAGTGGCAGAATTCGCGGCATGCGGATGTCAGCGAAGGCCGAGTACGCCGTCCGCGCCATGACCCAGCTCGCATCCGTCGACACCGGTGCGCTGGTCAAGACCGATGATCTGGCCAAGGCCCAGGGCATCCCGGCACAGTTCCTGGTCGACATCTTGTCCGACTTACGCACCGACCGGCTGGTACGCAGCCACCGCGGCCGCGACGGCGGCTACGAGCTGGGCCGCCCGGCCGCGGAGATCAGCATCGCCGACGTCTTGCGCTGCATCGACGGGCCGTTGGCGAGCGTGCGTGACATCGGCCTGGGCGACTTGCCCTACAGCGGGCCGACCGCGGCGCTGACCGATGTGTGGCGGGCGTTGCGCGCCAGCATGCGTTCGGTACTCGAGGAAACCAGCCTGGCCGATGTGGCCAGCGGTCAACTGCCCGAGCACGTCGCCACCTTTGCCCACGACTACCTCGGCCAGGAAGACCGGCGCGGCCACAGCGGCTGATTCGCGCCTCAGCCGGCCCCGGAGCCATACGGCCGGGTGATGATCTCCAGGAAGTGGCCGCCCGGATCGCGGAAGTAGACGCCGCGGCCACCGTCGTTCCGGTTGATCTCACCGGGCCGGGCTGCCCGCGGGTCGGCCCAGTGCGGCAGTGCGCGTTCGGTGATCTTCGCGTAGATGGCGTCGAACTCGTCCTCGGAGACCAGGAAGGCGTAGTGCTGAGGGCGAATCGGTTCGTCGGGCGCCACATCCGCGTAATCGAGGCTGAGCCCGTGGGCGAGGGTGACCGCCAGGAAATGGCCCATGGGCACGGCATCCGGCAGCCCGAACAGCTCGGTCAAGAACCCGGCGGACTCGTATTTGTCGTGCGCCGCGACGATGGTGTGATTCAACGCGATTGCCATTACCGTTACCAGTCAAGCACTTTCGGCTATGCCCTGCAATGAATGCCGGCATCCCCAGTTGCGGTCGGCGTATGCCGTACCGTCTCTGGCTTATGGCAACACCGCAGAGTCGGGTCGAGATGCTCGGCAATATCGGACCCAACTGGTTCGCATCGGTCATGGGTACCGGAATCGTGGCGACCGCAGGTGCGACGTTGCCGATCCACGTGTGGGGATTGCGGGGCTTCGCCGAGGTGGTGTGGGTGATCGCCGCGGTGCTGCTCCTCGCGCTGCTCGCGATGGTGGGCCTGCACTGGTTGCGCCACCCGACGGTCGCGCGCAGCCATGCCCGAAATCCCCAAATGGCGCACTTCTACGGTGCGGCGCCGATGGCGCTGATGACCGTCGGCAGCGGCGCCGTGCTGATCGGCCGCGACCTCATCGGCGAACGCCTCGCCGTCGACCTGGACTGGGTGCTGTGGAGCGCAGGCACCATCGGGGGCCTGTTCACCGCGGTGAGCATTCCGTTCCTGATGTTCACCCAGCACAACGTCGAGCCCGACGCCGCCTTCGGCGGCTGGCTGATGCCGATCGTGCCGCCGATGGTGTCGGCGGCCAGCGGCGCGTTGCTCATCCCGCACATGGCGCCGGGCACCGGGCGCACCACCATGCTCTACGGCTGCTATGCGATGTTCGGGCTGTCGCTGGTGGCCGCGATGATCATCATCACGCTGATCTGGAGCAGGCTTGCGCTCTACGGAACGTCGGGCACCGCCAGGGTGCCCACGCTGTGGATCGTGCTCGGCCCCATCGGCCAATCCATCACCGCCGCAGGACTTCTCGGCCTCAACGCGGCGCGGGCCGTCCCACCGGAATTGGCCGAGGACCTGAATGCTTTCGCGATCATCTTCGGGGTGCCGATGTGGGGCTTCGCCGTGCTGTGGATCGCGCTGGCGACGTCGCTGACGGTCCGCACGCTGCGCCGCGGCATGCCATTCGCACTGACGTGGTGGAGCCTGACCTTCCCGGTCGGCACCTTCGTCACGGGCACCACGCAGCTGGCGGTCCACACACAACTGCCCGCGTTCAAGGTGGCCGCCGTGATCGCCTATGTCGGGCTGCTGAGCACCTGGCTGCTGGTCGCGATTCGCACCACCCGCGGCAGCCTGCGCGGCAATCTGCTGAACCCGCCGCCCAGTGCCGGGCCGATCAAGGCGCATAAGGATCCGGTGAAATAGGCTGCTATTTCCCGGCGGTCAGCTCCAGGGCGATGTTGTCGGGATCCCGGAACTCCAGGATGTAGGCCACCCCGATGTCCTTGATGGGCTCGTGGGTGATGCCGAGTTTGTCGAGGTGTTCCGCGGCCCGCTCCAAGTCGCCCAGGCTCGGCAGGCGGAAGGCCAGGTGGTCCAGACCGACCCGATCCTCGTCGAAGGTTCCGGTGCCGGTTGGCCGCAGCCCGATCAGGGCGTCGCCGATGTTGTAGATGACGCCGCCGAACAGAAATGAGAGCTGCTCGCGGGTCGCGTCGTCGGCGTCGTCGGGCAGTGCGACCAGGACAGGCCAGCCGAAGACGTCGTCGTAAAAGCGGCGCGAGGCGGTGATGTCGGTGATGGTCAGACGTACGTGGGCGACGGCGGCGGTGGCAATCGGCATACCGCTCATCCTGTCAGTAGCTGAGACCGCTGCGGGCGGCGCATGCGCAGGTCATGCCAGAATCGCGATCGTGCAGATTGGGATGACCCTGCCGGTGATGGAACCGGACGTCGACGCGAAGATCCTCAAGCAGTGGGCCAAGACGATCGACGAGGGACCGTTCTCCTCGCTGTGCTGGGGGGAGCGGATCGCCTTCGCCAATCCGGACTCGCTGACGCTGCTGGGCGCGCTGTGCGGCTGGACCGAACGGGTGCCGCTGGTGGCCACCGTGGTGGTTCCCCAGCTGCACAATCCGGTGATGCTCGCCAAGGCGCTGGCGACCGGTGACCTGCTCAGCGGTGGGCGGCTGACTGTCGGCATCGGAGTGGGAGGTCGCCACGAGGACTACCGCGCCGCCGGCGCGGACCCGAAAACCCAGACCATGCGGGAGATGGCCGAGCGGGTGGCGGTCATGAAGCGGGTCTGGGCGGGGGAGAAGGTCACCGAATCGGTGCTGCCGGTTGGACCTCGGCCCGCCCGCGACGGCGGGCCGCGGCTGCTGGTCGGCACCACCGGGCCCAAAACCCTGCGCAGCGCAGCTGAGTGGGCCGACGGCATCACCGGTATCTCGATGGACCTCGACCTCGACAAGCAGAATGAGTTGTTCGACGTCGCCCGCGACGCGTGGGCGGCTGCGGGCAAGCCCGAACCCCATCTCGCGACGTCGTTTTGGTTCGCCATCGGCGACGGGGGCGGTCCCCGTCAGCAGGTCATCGAGCACCTGCTGCACTACATGAACTGGATTCCGCGGGAGTACGTCGAGGCGATGGCGCCGACCACCGGGTGGGCGGGCACCGATGAGGAACTCGTTGCGGTGCTGCGCGGGTTCGCCGCGATCGGCACCAGCGAGCTGCACCTGATCCCGACCAGTACCGACATCGGTCAGCTGCGCCGCGTCGCCGAACTTGTTGGTGAGATCTCCGCCCAAGCGTGAGTTTCGGCGTAGAAAGTCGAGTAGGCGTCGCCATTGCGTCGATTTCGCGCCGGAAGGACGAGTCATGACCCAGCCGTACGGGAACTACCAGCTCGAGATCTACTTTCAGGGCCTCACCGGCGTAGTGCCCAGCCTGCCGATGTCGTTTGCGGAACTGGAAGCTCGTGCTGCCCAGGCTCTTTCGCCGTCGATATGGTCGTATGTCGCCGGTGGGGCCGGCGATGAGCGCACGCAGCGCGCGAACGTCACCGCCTTCGAGCAGTGGGGCTTGATCCCACGGATGCTGGTGGGCGCCACCGAGCGGGATCTGTCTGTCGAACTGTGGGGACGACGCTGGCCTGCGCCGGTGTTCATGGCGCCGATCGGGGTGATTGGGCTGTGCACCATCGACCGGCACGGTGACCTGGCTGCCGCGCGCGCCGCGGCGGCGACCGGCGTGCCGATGTGCGTCTCGACGCTGACGATGGATCCGCTGGAGGAGGTGGCCGCCCAATTCGGCGACACCCCAGGACTTTTCCAGTTGTACACCCCGGTCGATCGCGAGATGGCCGAAAGTTTCGTCCACCGCGCGGAGGCCGCGGGGTACACCGGCATCGTGGTGACCCTGGACACCTGGGTGCCGGGCTGGCGGCCGCGCGACCTTGCCACGTCCAACTTCCCGCAGTTGCGCGGAATGTGCCTGTCCAACTACATCAGCGACCCGGTTTTCCGCGCCAAGGCCGACGGCGATATCGACGCCGATCCGCGTAACGCCGTGCTGCCCTGGGTCAGCAACTTCGGAAATTCATTGACCTGGAACGACTTACCGTGGCTTCGGTCGTTGACGTCACTGCCGTTGATCCTCAAGGGCATCTGCCATCCTGACGATGCCCGCCGGGCGATCGACGCCGGCGTCGACGGTATCTACTGCTCCAACCACGGTGGGCGCCAAGCCAACGGCGGCCTTCCCGCGCTTGACTGCCTGCCTGACGTGGTCGCCGCCGCCGGTGACGTGCCGGTGCTGTTCGACTCCGGCGTCCGCTCCGGCGCCGACATTGTCAAGGCGCTGGCCATGGGCGCCAAGGCGGTCGGCATCGGCCGGCCCTACGCGTACGGCGCCGCGCTGGCCGGCACCGAAGGAATCGTTCATGTGTTGCGCTCGATGCTGGCCGAGGCGGACCTGATCATGGCCATCGACGGCTACCCGACGCTGGCCGATCTGACCCCCGCCTCGCTGCGGCCCGTGCGACAGTAAACGGATGCCGCAACCATCTACCAGCGTCAGCCGCCTGCCGGAGAAGCAGAACACCTCGCGTACCCGGCTCGACGAGCTGCTCGACGCGACACCGCTGGCGACCATCGCGTTGATCCGCGACGGACATCCGGTGATCTTTCCGATCGGCTTCGCCCGCATCGACGACGAACTGGTCATTCACGGCTCGACGGGCTCGCCGTGGATGCGCCAGCTGGCCGGTGGTGCGGCCGCCGCGGTTTCCGTCACCGCACTCGATGGAGTTCTGGTGGCGCGCAGCGGATTCGAATCCTCCTTCCAGTTCCGCAGCGCGGTGCTGTTCGGAACCTTCGAGCCGATCCCGGACGCCGACAAGGTGTCCTACCTCGAGACGCTGACCGACACGTTCATCCCCGGCAGGGTGGCCGAACTTCGCGCGAGCTCGCGCAAGGAGCTCGCCGCGACCATGGTGCTGCGGATGCCGATTGCCGCCGACAACTGGTCGCTCAAGATCGGTGACGGGTGGCCCGAGGACGACGAGGATGACGTCGCCGCGGGGGCATGGGCCGGGGTGGTTCCGTTGACCACGGTCTACGGCGAGCCGCAACGCGCACCGGACTGCGATCCCGCCACCCCGGTGCCGCCGTCGGTCAATGCGCTGGCAGGGGAGCTGTCGAACCGCCGGGGGAGACACCTTCGCTAGCAAGCGGTTTGGGTCGAAGAACGAAACTGAATGCCAGCGCGATGACGCCGATGGTCACACACGTCCAAAAGGCGTGCTGGAACGTCGAATCCGTGCCGGAGCCGACGATCGGACCGGCCCAGGCAAACCCCAATGAGAAGCCGATGCCATAACTGGCGTTGGCCAGTCCTGGCAGCGCGCCGGGCGCCTCGTCGGATGCCTGCAGTACGCCCAGCGACATCAGCGGCGTGTGTATCACTGCGCCGCAGGTGATTCCGTAGACCACCATCAGTGCCACGATCGCCCACTTATTGTCGGCGAAGACTGCCATCAGCGCGACCACCACGATCGTGGCGGCGATTCCGGCCCGCATCACGGTGACGAAGCCGATGCGGACGGCGAGCCGGCCGACGAACGGCGAGGCGAGTAGCTGCACGACGGCAGCCGGGGTCAGGAACAAGAGGGCCGTCATCGTCGCGTTGAGCCCGAAGCCGGAATCCGGGTCTTCGGCCATGCTGGGAATGACGAACGCCTGTATCACCATGAACGACCCAACGACCAGGATCGTGACGACGATCAGCGGCCATGCCTCCCGGGACCGAATGTATTTGAGCCCGATGACGGGATGTGCGACGCGGTTGTTGGCCACGACCAGCGCCACGAAGGCCCCCCCGGTTACCGCCAGCCAGACCAGCGCGGGTGTCGACGTCCATCCGCCGTGTCCGCCGTTGGACATGAACATCGTGAGGCCGCCAACACTCAGCGCGATGAAGACCGCACCGATCCAGTCCATCCGGCCTTCGGAGCGAGCTCCCGGTTCGTCGGCGGGAACCCACTTCCAGGCGAAGGCCACCGCGATCAGGCCGACGACCGTGGTGAGCATGAAGATCGAGCGGTAGCCGAAGGCATCGGTCATGATGCCTGCGAGGAACGCGTCCCCGCCGGCCACGCCGCCGTTGATGGACGCCATCAGCCCGCAGCACACACCGAAGGTCGCGCCGCTGACCCGGGCCCGCAGAATCATGAAGCCCAGACCGTAGGTGATATTCGAGGCCCCCTGCAGGAATCGGCCCACCATGACAATCGGCAGCGAGCTGCTCAGGCATAGCACCGTGCCGAGAACACACACGACGAGGATGCCGATCAGCACGCGCTTGCGTCCGATGTAATCACTCCACCGGATCAGCACGACGTTGGCGATCGCCCCGGCGATGAAGAACGGCGTCGACATGGCGGCGAACGCCCCGGGGCCGAGCGTCTCGTTGATGTCGCGGACGGCGGGCGACAACATGGTGGCGTTCAGCGAGAAGGACATCACCGAGAAGACCAGGGCCGTCACCAGCAGGACGATCTGTCGGCGGGACAGGGAATCGGTATCGGCGAGTGGCTGACTCACGAAGATTCACTCCTCAGGCGGTTCCGCCGCTGCCCGGCAAATTGAGAGCATCGTATGTGAGGACACCGCGCGATGTGTGTTGTCAGCGCCGTCCCCACGGGCCGAGCAGCGTGCGCCAGAATTTTCGGAACGATTCCGGGAAGACGATGTCCTCGGTGTTGCCCTGCGGGGGCTGGTTTTCCATCCGCTCGCCGGGGCGGTCTTGGTCTCCGGCGTCGTCGCGCTCAGCCACAGCGTCCTCCCTCGATCAGCGCCGGCCGGGCCCGATGGGGCCGGGTCCGATGGGGCCCGGTCCGACGGGGCCGGGGCCGACGGGGCCTGGTCCCAGTGGGCCGACCCCGGCTGGGCCGACATAGCAGCACGGGTTGATGTACACGTTCACGTCGTCGTAGTACTCGCACTGATTGGCTTCCCAGTTGAAATACATCCCGGCACCGCAGCCGTCATCGGCTGAACTTGTTGGTGCCCAGGAGATTCCAGCGAACGGCAGCGACACCACCGCCAGGGCACAGGCTCCGAAACGCCCCATTCGATCGCGCATGTGGCCCCCACTTTCACCGACCGGTGTCTCACCGTATCGGACAAGGAAGGCGCCGTCAGGCGATCCCGCGGTGAGTTAAGCGCGCAACCGGGTGCTCGGGTGCCGGGCGACCGCGGACAACCATTCCGAGCTGACCGTCAGATCGTCGAGTTGACGGTCGATCCCGTCGACGCGGCTGGACACCTCGCGCAGCTGCCTGGCCAACTCGGCGCGCTGCATCACCAGTTTCGCCCGCATCCGTTCGAGCATCCCCAAGAGCGCCTGCGCTTCCGAGCGAGTCGGCATGTTGGCGGCGGCTGCTGTCATCTCCAGTCTCCTTTCGGAGAAATCGCTATGCCTCCACGTTGCGCCCACTGGACAGGGAAGGCCAGTCGTTTGGGACACCGGCAGGCTGTTGGCAGCGCGCACCGAGAAACGGCTAGCTGAGCACCCGGTCGGCCTCGCGCAGACCGCTCAGGTAGGCGCCGTGGACGGTGCCGAACCACTCCGGATTGGTGGCCTCGCCCGCGAACAGGAGTCGCTCGCCGACCGGTTCGCCGAGCGCGTGCATATCGTCGGGGCTCGACCCGACGGCGATGAAACTGTACGAGCCGCGGGCGTATTGGTCTGTGCCCCAACGCGTCACGATGGATCCAGTGGGAGTGGGCGCATCGATGGCGGTGATCAATTCGGCCACCGCGTCCTGGTCGGACAGCGATTCACGCGACCACGCGGCCTGCCCGCCGCGCAGCCCCACCAGCAGTGGCTTGCCCGCGATGACCAGGCCATTGACCAGATCGGTGACCGGCTGGTTGTTGCCGACCAGCCCGATCATCGGCGTGGACGCCGGCCAGAACGGTTTGTCGAACGCCACGACCACCTTGTTGAGCAGCCCGAACCCGAGCTTGTCGATGGCGTGGCGCTTGGCCTCGGGAAGTGGCGGGTCGAACGCGATGGTTCCCGCTTTGAGTACGCCGAGCGGGACGGTGACAATCACCCGGTCGGCGGTCACGGACCCCTGCGAGGTGTCCAGGCGTATCTGCTCGCCGCCGTGCGAGATCCGGGTGACCTCGGTGCGCTGGCGGATGTCGAGACCCTTGGCGAGGTGCTGCGACAGCTGGGTGTAGCCGCCGGGGAGGATGACGTCGGGCCCCTTGAACTGACCCTCGCTGCCCAACCAGCGCAGCGACAGCTGGTCGGGGTCGGCCGCGTATTCGCCTGCGGTGCGGGAGGTCACGTTCCATGCGACCAGCGGATCGTCGAGGTCCGCGATCCCCACCAGGCCGTCGGCCACTGATTCGTCGGGCCTGGCGTCGCTGCTGAGGTCATCGAGCTTCTCGATGATGCGGTGCCAGTCGGGCACCAACGCCGCGGCGGCTTTCGGATCGACCTTCTGGTGATTCTCGATCAGGACGAAGTCTTCGAAATCGGTCGGCACGGTCTTGGCGCCGACGTCTTGGGCGAGTTTGGTGAGCGGGTTGTTCTCGGTGCCGTGGATCCACGAGGCGCCGATATCGATCGGCACGCCCAACGAGGTGTCGGTGTGAGTCCGGCCACCGATCCGATCGCGGGCTTCGAGCACGGTGACGCGCACACCCGCGTCGGCCAGTCGCCGAGCCGCCGCCAGCCCTGAGAAGCCGGCACCCACGACCACGACGTGATCGCCACGGTGTTCTCCTGCGCGGCGTTCTTCTGCGCCGCGGTCTTCTGCGTCGCCGCAAGCGGGCAGCAGCGGTGTCGCGGCGAGTGCGCCGAAACCCAGGATGAACCCGCGCCGCCCGACCGCACGCATGGCGCTGACGCTATCGCCTCGCCAGGTCGATCACAGGGAAACCACAGATGTGCTCGCGGTTTGCCGCGTGAAAAGCTCCAACCTTTGCTATGCACTAACCGTGCAATCCACGTCGCGCGACTCCGCGGTCGAACCGCCAACCGCCAAACCCGTGCCGGCCATCGTCGAGCGCTGCCGAAGGCTGATCGCCAATCCGGTGTTCGAAACCGCGATCGTGATCGTCATTGTGATCAACGCCACAGTCCTCGGTTGGGAGACCTTCGATTCGGTCACGGCCGGTTACCACGGCGTCTTCGATGTGCTCTACAACGTCATCCTTTCCATCTACGTCATCGAGCTTCTGATCCGGTTCACCGCGGCCGGATGGAATGTCCGCGAGTTCGCCAAGAGCCACTGGAACATCTTCGACTTCGTTGTGATCGCCGGTTCCTTCTTGCCGGGCTTGCGGGCGACCGCGATGCTGCTTCGACTGGTGCGGTTGGCGCGGATCGTGCGCATCATCCGGTTCCTGCCCGATCTGCGCGTGGTCATCGGCGCGATCGCCAGAAGCATCCCCGGGGTGGCATCCCTGGCCGCGGCGACGGCGCTGCTCATCTACATCTACGGGATGCTCGGCTGGGTCCTGTTCGCCAATCACGATCCCGACCACTACGGGAACATCGGCCGGGCGATGCTGACGATGTACATCATGCTGACGTTGGAGAACCTGCCCGACAACGTCGAAATGGGACTGCAGGTCTCACCCTGGTCGGTGCTGTTCTTCATCAGCTACACCGTGATCCTGAGCTTCCTCGTCTTCAACCTGTTCATCGGCATCGTGCTGAACTCGATGGAGGAGGCACGTTCGGCCGATCGGGCCAAGCACGAGACCGACGACCTGCTGCACCGCTTGCGGGCGGCGCGCGAAGCACTCGAGGACGCCGAGCGGGAATTGCAGCGCTCACACCGCGACGATCGAGGGCCAGCTACAGACGGCGCGGCCGGTCCTGGCTAGCGGGGCCGTGCATCACAGCGCCGCGATGCGTTCCGGCACTTATCTGGCCTGGTGAAAGTTCACAGATTCGCGAGGACAACGGCACAGGTGGACGCCGACCAGCGGCCGGAACCTGAGCATTACCTATAGATGGAAGCGTTCCCTCCACGGCGTGGAGTCGCCATGATTAACTGGCCCCCGCCACGGCGATCGCCACTCCTGGCAAATGAAAGGGCACCTGTCCATGAAATCAGCACGGTGCTTACGAACTGTCGTCATCATCAGCGCTTTTTCGGCCGCGATTCCCCTGTTGTCGGCCGGACCCGCCTCGGCCGATCCGGTCACCGACGCGCTGGCTAACACGTCCTGCAGCTACGCCCAGGTCACGGCTGCCCTGAATGCGGAGGCTCCGGCGCTGGCCCAGCAGCTCAATGCGCGACCCGATATGCAGGCTAATATTCAGCAGTTCCTGGCCATGCCGATCGACCAGCGCCACCAGCAGTTGGCACAGCAGCAAGCAGTGAACCCAGCGTTGCAAGCAATGATCTACGCCCAGATCGGCCCGCAGATAACGCAGGTCGCGAACACCTGCATGAATTACTGACCCTGCGTTTGGCCGGATTCCGATTCGGCCGGCACGGCCGCCCTCGCCGAGGGCAACCGCACACCATAAACACGGTTATGGTATTTGTTCCGACCTTTGGCTTACCCCGTCGCGCTGGCCCGAGTCGGTGAAATCGCCCCACATCGGGCTTTGCTGCAGGGCTGATCGCCGCTTCGGCGGAAGTGACGAGAAAACGACCGCCGGTGTGTCATTTCGGCAACGGCCGTGGTAGATGGCACCGTAGGATTCCCACAGAGTTACCGATGGGTAGCCCGCCGGGCGAATGAACGTGTTCTAAAACCGGGATTTGTCGCGCGCGTAAAGCTAGAGTTCCTCCCCATGCAGGCCACCTTGGCTAACTCTCATCCGACCAATGGCGTCGCTGAAGCGCTCCTTGATCGACCTGACGTCGGCGAGGCGCTGGCAGCAATCCGGCGACCGGTTGCCGTCGTGAACTCGGCGCAGGGACCGCGTGCCGTGGTCCTGGACAACGTCGGGCAACTAACGTCGGAGATCTTGCGCCAAGACTTGCTTGCCGTACTGCCGGCGATCTATCCGGAATGGCTCGGCGACCGCAGTTTCACCGCAACGCACAACGTGCGATTCCCCTACGTCGTCGGCGAGATGGCGCGCGGGATTGCGACCCCGCAGATGACCGTCGAGGGTGTCCGCGCCGGGGTGATGGCGTTCTACGGCAGTGCCGGGCTCGACCTGGCCACCGTCGAAGCCGGCGTACTGGAAATACAAGCCGCGCTCGGCCGGGACTCCGACGGGTGGGGCGCCAATCTCATCCACAACGTCCAGAGCGACGGCATCGAACTGGCGACGGTCGACCTGTTCCATCGCCTGGGTGTCCGCTACGTGTCCGCCTCGGCGTTCATGCGCCTCACTCCTGCCGTCGTCCTGTACGCCGCAAAAGGTCTGCGGCGCGATGCGCACGGACACATCGTCCGGGCCGGGCACATCTTCGCGAAGGTCTCTCGCGATGAGGTCGCTCGTCACTTCCTCTTGCCCGCACCGGAAGCGATGCTGAGCGCGCTGGTCGCCGAGGGGCGCCTCACCGCCGAGGAAGCCGCGCTCGCCAGCGGAATCCCGATCGCGGAAGACATCACCGCCGAAGCGGATTCGGGCGGCCATACCGATAACCGCGCGTTGACCGTGCTGCTTCCGCGGCTCATCAGCCTGCGCGACGAGATCGCCGCAGCCTACGGCTACTCCGTCCTGCCGCGGGTCGGGGCGGCCGGCGGACTGGGCACCCCTGCCGCTGTCGCCGCCGCGTTCGCCGCCGGCGCCGCCTACGTGCTGACCGGTTCGGTCAACCAGTCGGCGGTGGAGAGCGGTTTGTCGCCGGATGCCCGAACCCTGCTGGGGCTGGCCGAATCGACGGACGTGGCGATGGCGCCCGCCGCCGACATGTTCGAGATGGGCGTGACCGTGCAGGTTCTCAAGCGCGGCACGATGTTCGCCCAACGCGGGCACCGCCTGGCTGACTTCTATCGCCGCTACTCCTCGCTCGAGGAAGCCCCACCGGCGGAACTCGCGAACCTCGAGACCGCGGTCCTGGGGCGCAGCGTCGCCGACATCTGGGCGGACACCGAAGCCTTCTTCGCCAAGAGCGACCCACACCAGGTGGAACGCGCGGCAGCGGACCCGAGACATCGCATGGCCCTGGTATTCCGCTGGTACCTGTTCACGGGTTCGCAGTGGGCTCGCGACGGCAATACTGAGCGTCGCGGCGACTACCAGATCTGGTGTGGCCCGGCGATGGGGGCCTTCAACCAATGGGTGCGGGGAAGTTTCCTCGAGCCGGTGGAGTCCCGCACGGTTCGTCAGATCGCGCTCAATCTACTTGAGGGAACTGCAACCGTGACTCGAGCCGGGCAGCTTCGCGCCTCGGGCGTCGCGATGCCGCCCTCCGCCTTTGATTTCCGTCCACGTCCTCTCGGATAAGGGTTACCTTGACTGACAACACGCACCAGCCCACTGCCACTCCGATCGCGGTGGTCGCCATGTCGGCGATCTACCCGGGCGAGTCGGGGCTCACCGGCTTCTGGCGCACCATCACCTCTGGCCGCGACGCCATCAGCGAGGTACCGCCCTCGCACTGGCTGATCGAGGATTACTACGACGCCGATCCCAAGGTGCCGGACAAGACGTACTGCAAGCGGGGCGGCTTCATCGACCCGGTGAACTTCGACCCGGTGAAATTCGGGTTGCCGCCCAACGCATTACCGTCGACGGATACCGGGCAGATCCTTGCACTGATCGCGGCCAGGGAGCTGCTTGATGAAGTGCAGCGCAGCGGCGCTGACGTCGACCTGGACCGGGTGGACGTCGTGCTCGGGGTGGCCTCGACCACTGAGCTCGTTGTGCAAATGGGTTCGCGGATGCAGCGGCCGATCTGGCGTAAAGCCATGCTGGAGAACGGATTGGCGGAGGACGAGGCGGACGAGATCTGCCAGGATATCGCGGATCACTACGTCCCCTGGCAGGAAAGCACGTTCCCCGGTCTGCTCGGCAACGTCATCGCCGGCCGCGTCGCCAACCGCCTGAACCTCGGTGGCGCCAACTTCGTCACCGATGCCGCATGCGCCAGTTCGCTTTCGGCGCTGCAGTCGGCATTGCACCGGCTGTATCTTCACGAGGCCGATGTGGTGCTGACCGGCGGCGTCGATGCACTGAACGACGTGATGATGTACATGTGCTTCTCCAAGACGCCGGCGTTCTCGGCGACCGGCGACTGCCGGCCGTTCTCCGCAGGCGCTGACGGGACGATCATCGGTGAGGGCGTCGGCATGGTCGCCCTTAAGCGGCTCGCCGATGCCGAGCGTGACGGCGACCAGATTCATGCGGTCATCCGCGGTCTGGGTTCCTCTTCCGATGGGCGCGCGTCCAGCGTCTACGCGCCGCGTTCCGAAGGGCAGGCCAAGGCACTGCGCCTCGCCTACGACCGCGCCGGCTACGACCCGTCGACGGTCGAACTTCTCGAAGCGCACGGCACCGCGACCAAAGCGGGCGACGTTGCCGAGTTCGCGGCCCTCAAGTCAGTGTTCAGTGGTCCTGACTCGGCGCGAATCGCCATCGGATCGGTGAAGTCTCAGATCGGCCACACCAAGGCGGCGGCAGGCGCCGCCGGACTCATCAAAGCCGTTCTCGCGCTCCAGCATTCAATACTGCCGGGTACGCTGAAGGTCGATCGCCCGAACCCTGCGATGGGGATCGAGGAGTCGCCGTTCTATGTCAACACGCAGACGCGGCCGTGGGTGCGGAAAGATGATCAGCCCCGACGCGCATCAGTGAGCTCGTTTGGCTTTGGCGGCAGCAACTTCCACGTGACGCTTGAGGAGTACCAAGGCGAGCACCGCGCCAAGCGGCTGCGGGCACTGCCCAGCGAACTCGTGGTGCTCAGCGCGCCGTCCGAGACCGCGCTGCAGAAGCGGGCGGCAGACATCGTCGCCGCAGTGCGTTCCGGCGACAGCGTTGCCCGCATCGCGTTCGAGGCCGCCGAGGAATTCGACGCCTCGCAGCCAGCGCGTGCGGGTCTGGTCGCAACAGATGCCGAGTCGCTTGTGGCAGTTGCCGAACGGCTGCGCAGTGCATTGGCCGACGGCAAGGTTGCCGAGCTCAAGGACGCCAATATCACTGTCGGCTTCGGACCGGCCCGCGAAGGCAAGACGGCATTCTTGTTCCCCGGCCAGGGCAGCCAGTACGTCGGGATGGGTGGCGATCTCGCGATCAGCTTCCCCGAGGCGCTCGCGGTGTGGGACGGGCTCGAGGGTGATCTGACCGATCTGCCCGGCGTCGTGTTCCCGGAGCCGGTCTTCGATGCGTCCGCGGTGGATGCACAGAAGAAAGAGCTCACCGCGATGGCCAACGCCCAGCCGGCCATCGCCGCAACGAGTCTCGCTCAGCTTGCGCTGCTCGACGTCCTCGGCGTGAGCGCGACGGCCGCCGCGGGACACAGCTTCGGTGAGGTCACCGCACTGGCGGCCGCGGGCGTACTACCGACCGAGCGTCTCGTCGAGACCGCTCGCACCCGCGGCACGCTGATGAACGAAGCGGGCCAAGGCAAGGATGGCGCGATGCTGGCGGTCTCGGCGACCGTCGAAGACGTGCGGGCGCTGCTGGCTGCTCATCCCGAGTCGGGATCGCTGGTCATCGCCAACGACAACGCGCCCACCCAGGTGGTGCTGGCCGGCTACGACTCCGATATCGGGTGGGCACAAACCGCGGCGAAGTCGAAGGGCTGGACAGCGGTCCGCCTGCCGGTGGCCTCGGCATTCCATTCCGAGATCGTGGCCGCGAGTTCCGCACCGTTGACGGCGCATCTGAAGACGCTCAAGATCGGTCAGCCCAACTTCCCGGTCTACGCGAACGCCACCGCGCAACCGTACGGCGAGGACGTTGCCGAGCAGCTCGGCGATCAGGTTCAGCAGGTGGTGCGGTTCCGCGAAATGATCGAGACGATGGCCCGCGACGGGGTGACCCGCTTCATCGAAGTTGGTCCCGGTCGCGTCCTGACGGGACTTGTCGGGAAGATCCTGGGCACGCCGGCGCACAGCGCGGTGGCGCTCGACGATCCGAAGGCCGACGGGCTCATCGGTTGGCATCGCGGGTTGGCCGCGCTGGCTGCCGACGGTGTGGCGCTGGATCTCGTGGCCCTCTTCGATCACTACGAAGAGCCGGAGAAGTTCGTAGCGGCACCGAAGCACGCCGTTCTGGTCGGGGGAGCCAACCTCGGCAAGCCCTATCCGCCCCTGGACGGCAAGGTTTCGATCACGCCGAAGCGCACCAGGGCAAGTGTGCAGAGCGCGCCGCCGGCAGCGGCACACGCGCCTGCGCCGGCCCCGGCGGTTCAGCGGATGGAAGCACCGGCCGTGCACGCGCCGGCGCCAGTGGCCCAGGTGCAGGCACCGGTAGCCCAGCAGCAGGCACAGGCTGTTCAGCAGCAGGCACAGGTGGTTTACCAGCAGGCCGAGGTTGTCGAGGCGCCGTTGTCCGGCGATGTCTGGAGCATCATCGACAGCATCCAGAAGGAGACTGCCCAGCAGCACCAGCGCTACATGGACGTGGTGACGCACAGCCACCAGGCATTCCTGGACATGTCCACGCAGATGATGGGCCAGATCGTGGGCGGCCAGACGACCGTTGCGCAGGCGCCCCGGGCGTTGACAAGTGTTGCACCGCAGCAGGTTCTGACCCCGGCGTATGTAGCACCGGTGGTCGCACCGCCGGTGGCGGTCGCCCCGGTGGTGCCTGCGCCAGTTGCGGTTGCCGCGCCGGTAGCCGTGGTACCAGCGCCGGTGGTCGCTCCGGTGCCCGCGGCTCCTGTTGCCGCGGTGGCGGTCTCGGCTGCTCCGTCGGTGTCGGCGGGTGATGTGGTGTTGTCGATTGTTTCGGAGAAGACGGGTTATCCGGTTGACATGCTCGGTTTGGGCATGGAGATGGAGGCCGAGCTGGGGATTGATTCGATCAAGCAGGTCGAGATTTTGGCGGCGTTGCAGGCGAAGTTCCCTGGTGCTCCGGAGATTCCGGCGTCTGAGTTGTCGGGGTTGCGGACGTTGCAGGATGTTGTCGACACGGTTGCGGACTTCGCGGCGCCTGCTGTTGCCGCGGCTCCTGTTGCTGCGGTAGCGGTTTCGGTCGTTCCGTCGGTGTCGGCGGGTGATGTGGTGTTGTCGATTGTTTCGGAGAAGACGGGTTATCCGGTTGACATGCTCGGGTTGGGCATGGAGATGGAGGCCGAGCTGGGGATTGA
>NZ_JAPZLA010000012.1:0-35443 GCF_033804465.1 Mycobacterium sp. RTGN5 | reverse complement strand
GAGCCAGAATCAAACTCTCCAAACAAAAACAACCCATGACAAGCACAGGTGAATTCGAATCAGAACAATCTGACCTAACAAAAAGACACCAAACAAACTGGCATCAAAAAAGATCGCCACACCCCAACACGGGGGTATCAAAGCATGGCAAAAAACAACAACAAACTATAAAACCACCAAACACACTATTGAGTTCTCAAACAACACAACCCGGCTGACACCCGCCAGCAGGCAACCCTGCCAGCTTACTCGATCTTCTTGGCGGCGTCAACTGCCACTGCCTACCCAATTTCTTGGGCCCGGCGCGGCTGGACCGACCGCTTACCTTACACGCGTTCTATCTCAGCTCCAAGTCGCACCAGATTCTCCACGAACAGCGGGTATCCCCGGTCGATGTGAAAGACGTCGTGAACTTCGGTTTCGCCGTCGGCGACCAGCCCGGCAAGCACCAGGCCGGCGCCCGCCCGGATATCCGAGCACCACACCGGGGCACTCGACAGCTGCGGGATCCCCCGCACCACCGCGTGGTGGCCGTCAGTCCTGGCGTCGGCACCGAGGCGGATCATCTCCTCGACGAACCGGAACCTCGCCTCGAACACGTTCTCGGTGATCATCGATGTCCCATCGGCAATCGATGCCAACGCGATCGCCATCGGCTGAAGGTCGGTCGGAAAACCCGGGAACGGCAGCGTCGCCATATTGCAGGCCTTCGGGCGCTCGTACTGCACCACCCGGAACCCGTTGTCATGTTGGGTGACGGTGGCGCCGGCGTCGTGCAGCTTGTGCAACACCAGCTGCAGGTGAGCCGGATCGACGCCGGTGACCGAGATGTCACCGCGAGTCATCGCGGCGGCAATCCCCCACGTCGCCGCGACGATCCGGTCGCCGATCACTCGGTGCTCGGTCGGGTACAGCCGCGAGACGCCGGTGATCGTCAGCGTCGGAGTGCCGGCACCCTCGACGAGGGCGCCCATCTGATTGAGCATCTCGCAGAGGTCGACGACGTCGGGCTCACGCGCCGCGTTGTGAATCGTGGTGACACCCTCGGCGAGCACAGCCGCCATCAGGATGTTCTCGGTCGCCCCCACCGACGGGAACTCGAGCTGGATCTCCGCGCCGTGCAGCTTCTCAGCGGTGGCCACCACGCAGCCGTGCTCGATATTGCAGTCCGCGCCGAGCTGACGCAGACCGGCCTGATGCATGTCGAGCGGCCGCGAGCCGATCGCGTCGCCACCGGGAAGCGCGACACGGGCTCGCTTGCACCGGCCGACCAGCGGGCCCAGCACACACACCGACGCCCGGAACTGGCGCACCGCGGCGAAGTCCGCTTCGTATTTGGGCTCCTCGGGCGACGTGATCCGCACCGTCGGGCCGTCGAGTTCGACGTTGGCCCCGAGGCCACGCAGGACCTCCGCCATCAGCGGCACATCGAGAATGTCCGGGCAATTGGTGATCGTTGTGGTGCCCTCGGCCAGCAGGCTGGCGGCCATCAGTTTCAGAACGCTGTTCTTCGCGCCCCCGACAGCCACTTCGCCTGACAACCGATTGCCGCCGGTCACCACGAAACGCTCACCCACGGCGGTTAGTTTAGTGGAGCCAGCGCCATGTACCTGCGCACTCGGCCGGTACCGTCTCTCCCATGGCAGTCCATCTGACCCGCATCTATACCCGGACCGGCGACGACGGCACCTCGGGACTGAGTGATTTCTCACGAGTCGAGAAGAATGACCCGCGTCTGAGCGCCTACGCCGACTGCGACGAGGCCAACGCCGCGCTCGGGGTGGCCGTCGCCCTTGGCAGCCCCGACGACGACCTGCGCAAGGTGCTGCTGCAGATCCAGAACGACCTGTTCGATGCGGGCGCAGACCTGTCCACCCCGGTCGCCGAGAACCCCGAGTATCCGCCGCTGCGGATCACGGGGCCGTACGTCGAGCGGCTCGAGGCATGGTGCGACCACTACAACGAAGCGCTGCCGGCCCTGAACTCGTTCATCCTGCCCGGCGGCACTGCGCTGTCGGCCCTTCTGCACGTCGCGCGAACCGTGACACGGCGCGCCGAGCGGTCGGCATGGGTCGCGGTGAAGGCCTACCCCGACACCGTCAGCCCGCTGCCGGCGCGCTACCTCAACCGGCTCTCGGACCTCTTGTTCATCCTGTCGCGGGTGGCCAATCCCGACGGCGACGTGCTGTGGCAGCCCGGCGGCGCGAAAGCCGAAGGGCCCGAAGCCAAATAGCTCACGCCGTACGGCGGCGCGCCCGCGGCGACGGACTGGACTCGACCCAGGACAGGAACGCCGTCAGCGCCCCACGGTCCAGCGCCATCTCGTAGCCACGCCAACGGTCGACGGTGGTGTCGTGCAGTTCGAGCACAACGATCGCGTCGGTCATGATGTCGAACTCGTCACCGCGGGGAGTCCGTCGGGAAATGACTTCCAGCCCACGCCGGCTCAGCCGTCGATCCGGCCACCACCGCAGGCTCGATAGCCGGTAATACCTGGCCTCGTCACCCCGGTAGCGGATGACTCCGTGCCGCCAACCATGGCCGCCGACCGCCGGGATGTCACGCAGGATCGCGGCGGTGCCACCCTGACGCAGCTTCCACAGTCGGTAAGTCAGCGCGACCACCGCGAGCAACAGCACACCGACCAGCGCGACCATGAAGAACATCGGCGCGCTCATCGGTCGCTGGCCCGCGGCTAGTCGAGCTGGCCTAGGGCGCGCAAGCGCGCCCTACCGCGGGCAGCGGTCTGTGGATCGTCAGAGCCCGCGTCGGCTTTGGCCGACTCCGCATCGATCTCGGACTCGAACTCGGCGGACTCCGCGAGGATCGTTACGCTTTCCTCGGTCACCGACAGGTAGCCGCCGTCGACCGCGATGCGAAGGTCGTCCTCGCCCTCGCGCTCGACGCGCACCATCGCGTCATCCACTAGCTGTGCGACGAGCGGGATGTGGCGAGGAAGGATGCCGATCTCGCCCGACGTGGTGCGGGTGAAGACGAACGTCGCCTTGCCCGACCAGATCTTGCGCTCGACGGCGACGATGTCGACGTCCAATTCGGCCATCTCACATCACCTTTCGCGTCTTTGGGCCAGAGATCACAGCTTGGCGCCGAGGCTCTCGGCCTTCTTCGCCAAGTCGTCCAGGCCGCCGATCAGGAAGAACGCCTGCTCGGGCAGGTGGTCGAACTCACCCTTGGCCAGCTTGTCGAAGGCCTCGACGGTTTCCTTGAGCGGCACGGTCGAACCGGGCTGGCCGGTGAACTGCTCGGCAGCCATCATGTTCTGGCTCAGGAAGCGCTCGATCTTACGAGCCCGGTACACCAGAACCTTGTCCTCTTCGGAGAGCTCGTCGATACCGAGGATCGCGATGATGTCCTGAAGATCCTTGTAGCGCTGCAGGATCCGGATGACTTCCTGGGCAACCCGGTAGTGCTCGTCACCGACCACGCTCGGGTGCAGGATCGTCGAGGACGACGCCAGCGGGTCCACCGCGGGGAAGATGCCCTTGGAGAACACCGCGCGGGAGAGCTCGGTGGTGGCGTCCAAGTGCGCGAACGTGGTGGCCGGCGCCGGGTCGGTGTAGTCGTCGGCGGGCACGTACACGGCCTGCATCGAGGTGATCGAACGACCACGGGTCGAGGTGATGCGCTCCTGCAGCTCACCCATCTCGTCGGCCAGGGTCGGCTGGTAGCCCACCGCGGACGGCATCCGGCCGAGCAGCGTGGAGACCTCGGAGCCGGCCTGGGTGAACCGGAAGATGTTGTCGATGAACAGCAGCACGTCCTGCTGCTGCTCATCGCGGAAGTACTCGGCCATGGTCAGGGCCGACAGCGCGACGCGCATACGCGTGCCTGGTGGCTCGTCCATCTGACCGAACACCAACGCGGTGTCCTTGAGTACGTTCGCGTCGGCGAGCTCGACCCACAGGTCGTTGCCCTCACGGGTGCGCTCACCCACGCCGGCGAACACCGAGGTACCACCGAAGTTGCGGGCGATGCGGTTGATCATCTCCTGGATGAGCACCGTCTTACCCACCCCGGCGCCACCGAACAGGGCGATCTTGCCGCCACGCACGTATGGGGTCAGCAGGTCGACGACCTTCAGACCGGTCTCGAGCATCTCGGTCCGCGGCTCGAGGTCGGCGAAGGCCGGCGGCTTGCGGTGGATCGACCAGTGCTCGAAGTCCTTGCCGTAGCCCGGCTCGTCGAGGCAGTCACCGAGTGCGTTGAAGACGTGACCCTTCACGCCGTCGCCGACCGGCACCGAGATGGAGACGCCGGTGTCGCTGACCTCGACACCGCGGACCAGTCCGTCGGTGGGCTGCATGGAGACGCAGCGGACCAGGTTGTCGCCCAGGTGCTGGGCAACTTCCAGGGTCAGCGTCTTGGCCAGCGCCTCGTAGGTGATGTCGGCGTGCAGTGCGTTGAACAGTGCGGGCACCGAGCCACGCGGGAACTCCACGTCGACCACGGGTCCCGTGATGCGGACGACCCGTCCGGCGGTCTTCTCTGCGGTAGCAGTCATTTCCTCTTCGCTTCCCCTACGTGGACTATTTCGCGTCGGCCAGCGCGTTGGCGCCGCCGACGATTTCGCTGATTTCCTGAGTGATCTGCGCCTGACGCTCGCGGTTCGCCGCCAGCGTGAGCGCCTTGATCAGATCGTCGGCGTTGTCGGTCGCCGACTTCATGGCACGACGACGAGAAGCCGACTCCGATGCCGCCGCCTCGAGCAGCGCCGCGTACACGCGGGTCGCGATGTAGCGCGGCAGCAGTGAATCGAACAGTTCCTCGGCGTTGGGCTCGAACGAGAACAGCGTGTGCGGACCGGATTCCTCCTCGCCGACGTACTCGACGACCATCGGTGCGATCCGCAGTGCAGAAGCCTGCTGCGACAGCATCGACTTGAACTCCG
Source organism: Mycobacterium sp. RTGN5 (assembly GCF_033804465.1). NCBI lineage: Bacteria > Bacillati > Actinomycetota > Actinomycetes > Mycobacteriales > Mycobacteriaceae > Mycobacterium > Mycobacterium sp. RTGN5. The sequence goes on along the minus strand of NZ_JAPZLA010000012.1, from coordinate 30,534 downwards.
TCGACACGATGTGGAGTTCGTCCACGCCGAGGATGCCGTCGGCACCTGCGTCGTCACCCTCGTCGTCAACACCGGACATGAAGGCGGTCACCAGTGTCTCGGCGATCTCCTTGGCATTCTCGTACTCGGGCCGCTCGGAGAAGCCGGTCCACGACTCGGTGACAGTACGTTGCCGGAAGCTGTAGTAACCCAACGCTTTACGCCCGACGACGTAGAGCACCGGCTTCTTGCCCTCGTCCCGCAGCAGCGCGAACAGCTCCTCGGCACGACGCAGCACGTTTGCGTTGTAGCCGCCGCACAGACCACGGTCCGAGGACACCACCAGCACACCGGCCCGCTTGGGGTTCTCCCGCGCGACCAGCAGCGGGTGATCCAGCGCGCTCGCACCGGCGAGTTCGGTGAGCATGTTGGTGATCTCGCTGGCGTAGGGCCGGGCCGCGTTGACCCGGGCCTGCGCCTTGGCGATCCGCGACGTGGCGATCAGTTCCTGAGCCTTCGTGATCTTCTTGATCGACGAGGCGGATTTGATACGTCCGCGAAGCTCGCGAAGTGTGGCTGCCATTTCCTTATATAGCTCTTCTACTAGTTCTTCTTTGGGGCCGGCTTACGGACCTTGACGGATTCCTTCTCCAGGTCCTCGGGGTCCAGTGCCTCGGCCTTGTCATCGCCGTCGACCACCGAGCTGCCGTCGGTGGCGGCGAATCCCTTCTTGAAGTCGTTGATGACCGAGACCAATTTCTCTTCGAGTTCCTCGGAGAGCTTCTTGGACTCCTTGATGCCGGTGAGGATGTCCTCGTGGCTGGCCTTCACGTGCTCGAGGAACTCGGACTCGAAGCGCGAAACATCCTCAGCGGGAACTGAATCCAGGTGGCCCTGGGTGCCGAGGAAGATCGCGACGACCTGATCCTCGACCGCCATCGGGCTGTACTGGGCCTGCTTGAGCAGCTCGACGAGCCGCACACCGCGGTCCAGCTGAGCCTTCGAGGCGGCGTCCAGATCCGAGGCGAAGGCCGCGAAGGCCTCCAGCTCGCGGTACTGCGACAGGTCCAGACGCAGCGAGCCCGCCACCTCTTTCATCGCCTTGATCTGAGCGGCACCACCGACTCGGGACACCGACACACCGACGTTCACGGCCGGGCGCACGCCCTGGTTGAACAGGTCGGACTCCAGGAAGCACTGACCGTCGGTGATCGAGATGACGTTGGTCGGGATGAACGCCGAGATGTCGTTGGCCTTGGTTTCGATGATCGGCAGCCCGGTCATCGAACCACCACCGAGCTCGTCGGAGAGCTTGCCGCAACGCTCCAGCAGACGGGAGTGCAGGTAGAACACGTCGCCGGGGAAGGCCTCGCGGCCGGGCGGGCGACGCAGCAGCAGCGAGATCGCGCGGTAGGCGTCGGCCTGCTTGGACAGATCGTCGAACACGATCAGTACGTGCTTGCCGTTGTACATCCAGTGCTGGCCGATGGCCGAACCGGTGTAGGGCGCAAGCCATTTGAAGCCGGCGGCGTCGGAAGCCGGGGCCGCGACGATGGTGGTGTACTCCATCGCGCCACCGTCTTCGAGGGCGCGCTTCACCGAAGCGATCGTGGTGCCCTTCTGGCCGATCGCGACGTACACGCAGCGCACCTGCTGGTTGGGATCGCCGGTCTCCCAGGCTCCCCGCTGGTTCAGGATGGTGTCGACGCAGACGGCGGTCTTGCCCGTCTTGCGGTCGCCGATGATCAGCTGGCGCTGGCCGCGGCCGATCGGGGTCATCGCGTCGATGGCCTTGATGCCGGTCTGCAGTGGCTCACTGACGCCCTGGCGCTGCACCACCGATGGTGCCTGCAACTCCAGAACGCGGCGGGTCTCGGCCTCGATGTCGCCCTGACCGTCGATCGGCTGACCCAGCGGGTTGATCACGCGGCCAAGGAAGGCGTCGCCGACGGGCACCGACAGCACCTCGTTGGTGCGCTTGACCTGCTGGCCCTCGGCGATCTTCTCGAACTCACCCAGGATGACCGCGCCGACGCTGTGCTCGTCGAGGTTCAGCGCGACACCGAGGACGCCACCGGGGAACTCCAGCAGCTCCTGGGTCATCACCGAGGGCAGACCCTCGACGTGGGCGATGCCGTCGCCGGCGTCGATGACGGTGCCGATCTCCTCGCGCCCGGAATCCGCCTCGAAGCTCGAGACGTACTCCTGGACGGCGCCCTGGATGTCGTCAGCGGAGATTGTCAACTCTGCCATGGCTTTTCGTCTTCCTGCCTTTGTTTTGGGTCTTGGGGTTCGTGTGGTCGGTCGGCTAATCGGGCAGTCGAGTCACGGCTGCGGCCAGCCGTGAAGACAACGCCCCGTCGATCACCTCGTCGCCGACGGCGACCGAAAGGCCGCCCAGCAACGAAGGATCGACGTGCAGCTGCACCGAAACAGGGTGGTTGTAGATCCGGGTCAGCACCTCGGTCAGCCGGGTGCGCTGTGCATCGCTGAGCTCGGCGGCCGCACTCACGTGGGCGACGACCTCACCGCGGCGGGCGACGGCGAGCCGGGCCAGTGCCAGCGCCGCTTCGTCGGCCCGATCGCCACGGATCAGGCTGATCGCCTGGACCAGCAGGGCCGTCGCGGTCGCGTTCGCGCCACTGCCGTCTCCGAGGAGCTTGTGCAGCAACGCGACCCGGCCATCGGCCGGTGTGGCGTAGTCGCCGAGCAAGGTGCTCAGCCGGGGCTGCTCGTCGAGGATGCGGGTGAAGCGGAAGAGCTGCTCCTCGACCTCGTCGGCCTGATCGTCGCGCTCGGCGCGAACCAGCAGGGCGAGCCGGGCGATGTGTTCGATGACGTCGACCAGATCTCCGGTGTGCGACCAGCGCACCGACGCCGCGGTCTCGAGCACATTCAGGGCGTCGGCGCCGACCTTGTCATCCAGCAGCCGGTGCACCAGTTGCTTCTTGGCGTCAGTCTCACCGGAGGACTCGGCCAGGTGGCGGGCCAGGATCGGTTCGGCGATCAGCAGTCCGGCCACAGACGCTAGGTCATCGGACAGCGTGGACAGGGCGTCGGCGGACAACTCCGACGAGACCGAGTCGAACTTCTCGACGACCGCGGCCTGCGCCTCGCGGCTGGCCGACCGCAGATCTGAACCCGTCTCGGGGGCAAAGGCCGCCGGTGCCATCGAGTCCAGCTCATCCAGGAACCGGTCGACGGTGGCCGACTGCGCCTGCTCGTCGGATACGTGTGCACGCACCAACTCGCCCGCCCGCCGCACCGACTCGCTACCGAGATCCTGGCGCAGCTGGCGGATCAGCTGGGCACGCAACAACTGAACCTGTTGCCCGCCTTGGACTTTGATCCGCTCGACCTCGACATCGGCCTGCGCGCGAAGCTGCTCGACGATGCGCTCGGCGTCGTGCCGAGCCTCTTCGACGATGCGCTTGGCCTCGGTCTTGGCCTCGTCTACCCGCGCGGCGTGATGCTTGTCGGAGTCAGCAAGCCGCTTGGCGGCTTTGGCGCTGTCGTCGATCTGCGTGCGCACCGCGTCCTGCTGGCTGGCCATCATGCGCTTCAACGGCGGTACGACGTACCGCCAGATGATCGCGACGATGACCAGAAAGCCGATGAGCTGTCCGATGAAGGTTGACATGTCCTACCGTCCCGGCGCCGTTGTCGCCGACTCGCTGGAGACCTCTACACCCAGGACCCGGCTGGCCAGCGTCGCGGACAGCGTGTCCACCGACGATCTCAGCTCCGCGGCGATGGAATCGCCCTGCAGCTTGAGCTCATTGGCCGCCTGCTGCAGCGTTGCCGCTGCCTCCTCGCTGGCGCGGCCCTTGTGCTCGTCGAGGATCTTGCGACCCTCGTTCCGGGCTTCGTCGCGGATGCCCGAAGCCTCGCTGCGGGCCGTGGCCATCTCCTTGCGGTAATCGGAGTCGGCGGCGGCATCGAAGTCGTTGGCCTTGCGGTTGTCCTCGGTGGTCTTGGCGACCATCTTCTCGCGCTCACCGAGCACCTTCTGAATCGGCGGCACGACAAACTTGCCGATTACGCCCAGCACGATCAAGAAGATGGCTAGTACGAAGAAGAAGGTGCCGTTGGGGACGAGGAAGTTTTGAGTGCCACCTTCCTCGGCCGCCAACAGAGTGACGCTGTGCTCCCCCATGCGGACTAGGAAGCGCCAGGCGTGGCGAACACGAACAGGGCCATGAACGCCAGGTTGATGAAGTACGCCGCCTCCACCAGACCAACAGTGATGAAGAACGGGGTGAACAGCCGGCCCTGGGCCTCGGGCTGCCGGGCAATGCCCGAGATCAGGGCGTTACCGGCGATACCGTCGCCGATACCGGCGCCGATGGCGCCGCCGCCCAGAATGAGGCCGCCGCCGATGAGGGCGCCCATGACGATTTGAGGGTCTGCTGCCATTCTCTATCCTCCTTGATTGCTGGTAGGACTCCTACCAGGCTGTGGGTGGTTCGGGGGTCGAACACGTCTTTTAGTGGTGCTCCTCATCCAGTTCCATGGACTGGCTGAAGTAGAGAATCGTCAAGAGCGCGAAGATGAACGCCTGGATCAGGCCGACGAACAAGTCGAACGTCTTCCAGATCGCGTTGGGCGCCCACATGATGTACGGCGGGAACATCGCGATCAACGCGACCATGATGCCGCCGGCGAAGATGTTGCCGAAAAGTCGGAGCGACAGCGAGATCGGCTTGGCGATTTCCTCGACGAGGTTGATCGGGGCCAAGAACGCGACGTGACCCTTCAGCACCTTCACCGGGTGACCGATGATGCCGCGCCGCCAGATGCCGGCAGCGTGGTAGCAGAAGAACACGAACAGCGCGAGCGCCAGCACGAAGTTGATGTCGGCGGCCGGCGGCTTGAGCAGCTCATGCGTGCCGCCCTCGGCCGTGCTGTACTGCACCGGCAGCACCGAGATCCAGTTGGCGATCAGGATGAAGATGAACAGCGCCACCGCCAACGGCAACACGAACGGCGCGATCTTCATACCGATCGCCGACTCGATCTGGCCGCGCATCTGGGTGGTCAGGGTCTCCCAGAGCAGCTGCACACCGCTGGGCACACCCGTCGAGGTGACCTTGGCGCGCAGTACGAAGGCCAGCGCGATCACGATCAGCGCGGCGATACCCGTCGCCAGGATGGTGTCGGTGTTGACCGTCAGACCCAGCCACGTGGCGGTGTCGTGGTGGCCGACCTCGATGGCGGCCTCGGCGAGGATTCGTTCACTCATCGCGGGATCAATCCTTCGGTGCTTCGTCTGCGGAGCTGGCGGCCCCGGGGGTTGCAGTGACGTCGGCGCCGCCGTCGTCTCCCGTGCGAATCTTCTTCCACACGGGCAACGCGGTGCTCAAAACCAGCAGAACTTGGAACAACGCCAAGCCGAAAAGCACGCCAAGGCCGAGCGGGCGGAAGAGGATTGCGATAGTCAGTCCGACCGCCGTGATCACCAGCAGCCGGGTGGCGGAGTTCAGCGCCATCTTGCGCTTGAGGGGGTGATCGCCAGCGGTGATCGAGTCCACCGACCGCTGCACGAGGAGCGCGTTGACGAGACCCAGCAACAGCCCGATGCCGAAGAAGACGCCGAACATGAGGTAGGGACCGGCCGTCGCGCCCGCAATGATCACCAGCGCCGTCAGCGCGGCACAGATCGCCAGCAGCCGAACGGGCCGGAAGGCAACGGACGGAAACACCAACGGCGCATCTTGCGCTGGTGTCGTCACAGGATTCACCTCAATCTTGCGTTCTCGAGAGCCGGTCGAGCGATTTCTGCGTGCTGGTCCGCCGAGCGTATCGGAGGGCGACATGCGCGCTGGAATCACCCAAGGGGCAGCTCCCTTTGTCGGTCGTAATTCGGCGCCGATCGGTCGTGACTCCGATGGGCCGGGCCGGCAACCCGCGAGGTTTCTTCGGGTTCTGCCAGCACCGTACCACATGGTAGACGGCAGAAAACACGTCTACTACTTACTGTCGTAAAGTCCCTCGTAGTCGTCGTCGCGACGACGCAACAGCGGGATCAACGTGACCACAACGGCGACCCCGATCGCGGCCAGCATGACCGCTCCGGTGTAGCGCGGATCGAAGAAGATGGTGGCGGCGGCGCCGAACGCGATGATGCCCACCCACAGGTAGATCAGCAGCACGGCGCGGCGATGCGAGTGCCCGATCTGCAGCAGCCGGTGGTGCAGGTGCATCTTGTCGGGGCTCAGCGGGCTGCGGCCGGCGCGGGTGCGCCGCACGATCGCGAGCAACGTGTCCAGGGCCGGCACCAACATCACCGCGAAAACCAGCAGGAACGGCGACAGCAGGGCGAAGACGTCACGCGCGCCGTAGGCACTCTGCGAGATCGGGCCCGCCGCGGTGGTGGACGCGGCGGCCAGCATCAGGCCGACGAGCATCGAACCGGAGTCGCCCATGAAGATCTTGGCGCGATAGAAGTTGTGCGGCAGGAAGCCCAGACAGGCGCCGGCCAACACCACCGAGATCACCGCGGGCGGGTAGAACAGCACGTCGCCGCCGTGGTCCCGAAGCAGGCCGACCGAGAAGATGCAGATGGCCAGCGCGGTGATCAGGCCCAGGCCGGCGGCGAGGCCGTCGAGGCCGTCGACGAAGTTCATCGCGTTGACAATCGACACCGTCAGCGCCAGGGTCAGCAGGATCGACGACACCTGATCCAGCACGATCGTGCCGACCCCGCCGATCGGGATGTACAACACGCTCCACGCGACACCCATGGTGACCAGGACGCTGGCCGCGGTGATCTGCCCGGCGAACTTGGTCAGCGCATCCAGGCCCCAGCGATCGTCGATCAGCCCGATCCCCATGATCAGCCCGCCGGCGACCACCACCGCGGGCATGCCCGACGAGTAGATGAAGCCGCGGGCCAGCGCCGGCAGCTGGGAGGCCAGGAAGACGGCGGTGACCACCCCGACGTACATCGCCAACCCGCCCATTCGCGGGGTCGGCTTGATGTGCACGTCACGCTCGCGGGGGTAGGCGACCGCGCCGAGGCGCGTGGCGAGCAGACGAACCCACCCGGTGGCGAAGTAGGTGATGATCGCGGCGGTCAAACCGACAAGAGCCAACTCGCGCAGCGGAACACCGGCGCCGCGGTCGGCCAGCGCGAGTGTGGAATCGGCGGGCAGGAGCGAAGCGACCGGGGGAATGAGCACAGCCAGGAGCTCGGCCATCAGGCGGTCAGGGACGCGACATCGGTGCCGAGCACCTCGGCGATGGCGGCGGCGCTGATCGGGCCCTCCCGCAGCAGTCGCGGGGTGGAACCGGTCAGGTCGACGATCGTGGAGGCGGCCTGCTCCTGGGACGGCCCGGCGTCCAGATACACCTGAACCTGATCGGCGAGCTGACGCTGCGCTTCCTCGGATGTCGTGGCCGCCGGTCGCCCGGAGAGGTTGGCGCTGGAGACCGCCATCGGGCCGGTCTCGCGCAGCAGTTCGATCGCCACCGGGTGCAGCGGCATCCGCAGCATGACGGTCCCCCGCGCGTCGCCGAGGTCCCACTGCAGCGAGGGCGCCTGCTGCACAACCAGGCTCAGCGCCCCAGGCCAGAAGGCGCGGATCAGTTCGCGGGCGGCGTGCGGAACCGAGTAGACCAGGCCGTCGATGGTGTGCCAGGAACCGACCAGCACGCCGACGGGCATATCGCGGCCGCGACCCTTGGCGGCCAGCAGCGCGGCGACGGCCTCGTTGTCGAAGGCGTCGGCACCGATGCCGTACACGGTGTCGGTGGGCATCACGACCAGTCGGCCGCTCTTGACCGCGGCGGCGGCCGCGGTGATGGCCTCGGCGCGCTGGCTGGCGTCGGCGCAGTCGAACACCTGGGTCACGCTGGCTCCTTCCTGTCGGGTCGGTCCCGGCTTGCCGTCACGAATCGGGGTCGGCCCGCCAGATCGCGATGTGGGGTGATGGCAGTGAAAAGCGCTGTGTTGCTGATGGTTTCGACGGTGTGATCCGAGGTGGTGTCGTCGTGTTCGACGGCGAACAGGCCGCCCGGCTTGAGCCAGCCACCGGCCAGCCGCGCGATCGGCCCGATGACCGCCATGCCGTCCGGGCCACCGAACAGGGCATGCGCCGGGTCATGGTCGGCCACTTCGGGATCCAGCACTGCCCCGGCAGGGATGTACGGCGGGTTGGACACCACGAGGTCGACGCTACCGCGCAGGTCTGTGAGCAGCCCGGGGGCGGTGACGTCGGCCTGCACCAATTCGACGGTCGTCGGTGCGGCATTGCGGCGCGCGTACTGCAGCGCGGTGGCGTCGTCGTCGACGCCGATCACCCGAGCCCGCGGCCAGTGCATGGCCAGGGCGATGGCCAGTGCACCGGATCCGGTGCACAGGTCCACGATCACCGGGTGCTCGGGCAGCCGTTGGGCCAGTGCCCATTCCAGCAACGCCTCGGTCTCCGGGCGTGGGATGAACACCCCGGGCCCGACCGCCAGCTCCAGCGGGCCGAACGCCGCCGAGCCGGTGATGTGTTGCAGCGGGATCCGGCGTGAACGCGCACTGACGACCTCGTCGTAGCGGGTGAAGAAGCCGGCGTCGGGCTCGTCGATCGCGGCCAGCCGGCCACGGGTGACTCCGGCCAGATGGGCGGCCAGCAGTTCGGCATCGGTGCGCGCCGAGTCGATGCCCGCCTCGGCGAGGGCGGCGGTGGCCACATCAATGGCCTGCCGCAGCTTCGTCATGCCTGCTGCAGCCTGGTCTGCTTGTCGGCCTCGGCCAGCGCATCCAGCAGCGGGTCGAGTTCGCCGTCGAGCACCTGGTCGAGGTTGTGCGCCTTGAAGTTGATCCGGTGATCGGCGATCCGGTTCTCCGGGAAGTTGTAGGTGCGGATCCGCTCGCTGCGGTCGACGGTGCGGATCTGGCTGGCCCGGTCGGCCGATGCGTCTGCCGATGCCTGTTCTTCGGCCAGCGCCTGCAACCGCGCCGCGAGCACGATCATCGCGCGGGCCTTGTTCTGCAGCTGGGATCGCTCGTTCTGGCAGGTCACGACGATGCCGGTGGGCAGGTGGGTGATGCGGACCGCGGAGTCGGTGGTGTTGACGCCCTGACCACCCTTGCCCGACGAGCGGTAGACGTCGATGCGCAGGTCGCCCTCGTCGATCTGGACGGCCTCGACGTCTTCGGGCTCGGGATAGACCAGCACGCCGGCGGCGGAGGTGTGCACCCGGCCCTGCGACTCGGTGACCGGCACGCGCTGGACGCGATGCACGCCGCCTTCGAACTTCATCCGTGCCCACACGCCGTCGGCGGAGTCGCCCTTGCTGGCGATGATCATCGTGGCGTCTTTGTAGCCGCCCAGATCGGACCACGTCTCGTCGAGCATGGTGACCGTCCAGCCGTGGCGCTCGGCATAGCGCAGGTACATCCGGGCCAGGTCGGCGGCGAACAACGCCGACTCTTCCCCGCCCTCACCGGATTTCACCTCGAGGACGATGTCGTCGGCGTCGTGCGGATCACGCGGGGCCAGCAGATCGGTGAGGTGTGCGTCGAGCTCGGCGACCTTGGTTTCCAGCTCGGGCACCTCGGCGGCGAAGGACGCGTCCTCGGCCGCCAACTCGCGGGCGGCCTCGAGGTCTCCGCGCGCGGTCTCCAGCCTGCGATAGGTCGTGACGATCGGCGCCAGCTGGGCGAAGCGCCGGCCCACCCGCCGGGCATTGCCCGTGTCGGCGTGCAGCGCGGGGTCGGACAGTTGACGCTCGAGGTCCGCGTGTTCGGTCAGCATGGCTTCAACAGTCGTGTGCGCGTGCGTCATGATCGCTTCTCCTCTCCTGTCGACAGTGCCCCAGGGGTCAACTGTGCCTCAAACGCAAACCGACGCCCGGCCTGCGCACAAGGCAGCAGAGCGGGCGTCGGTAAGGCAGCTATTTGTCGTCTGAACCGGCAGTGGTGCGCTTTCCGTAGCGCTTCTCGAAGCGGGCCACGCGACCGCCGCTGTCGAGGATCTTCTGCTTGCCGGTATAGAACGGGTGGCACTGCGAGCACACCTCGACGGTGATGTGTCCGCCGTCCTTGGTGCTGCGAGTGGTGAACGTGTTGCCACAGCCGCAGACCACGTTGGTCTCGGCGTAGGCGGGATGAATCCCTGTTTTCATGGTGTCCTCTACATTCGGTGGTCGCCGGGTCGCCCTACTGTTTCGCCTGGTAATCGAGCGTGAACCGGTACCTGAGGTGGTCGACGATCCAGTATGCCAGGTTGACCGTCACCTGCCCAAACGCGTCGCTGACGCCCGCTATTCCGCCGGGCCGGTGCGGTAGCTCTTGCCACGGGCCGCACGTGTCCAGACTCGACCCTTCTCCGCGCCGTTTCCCGGTTTGGTGCCGCGCGCGATGAGCTCCCGCTTGAGCACCTTGTTGGTGGCGGTGGCCGGCAGTTCGTCGGCAATCCAGACGTAGCGCGGCCACGCCTTGGGCGACAGGTCGGATTGCTCGGCCAGGAACGCGACGAGGTCGGCCGGGCCGAGTTCGGCGTCGTCGGCCAGCACGATCGCGGCCATCACCTGATCGCCCACGTGCTCGTCGGGCACCGGGTACACCGCGACCTGGCTGACCTGCGGCAGCCGCAGGATGATGCGCTCGATGGGCGCAGCGGCCATGTTCTCGCCGTCCACCCGCATCCAGTCCGCGGTGCGCCCAGCCAGGAAGATCCAGCCGTCGGCGTCGCGGTAGCCCAGGTCACCGGACCAGTACATGCCGTGCCGCAGGCGCTCGTCGGTGGCGCCGCTGTCGTTGTAGTAGCCGCCGAACATGCCCCCGCCGGTGGTGTTGACGATCTCGCCGATCGCCTCATCCGGGTTGGCCAGCGCGCCAGTTTCGTCGAAAACCGCTGTGGCGCATTCTTTTCGGGTCTCCGAGTCATAGATGGCCACGCCGGGAAAGCCCCGGCCGACCGAGCCGGGCGGACAGTCGTCCTCGCGAGTGATGATGACCGCGCCCTCGGTGGAGCCGAATCCGTCCCACACCGCGCAGCCGAAGCGGCGGCCGAATTCGGCGATGTCGCGGTCGGCGGCCTCATTACCGAAGGCGACCCGCAACGGATTCTCGTGATCGTCGGGCTGTTCGGCCGTCGCCAGCACATAGGCCAGCGGCTTGCCGACGTAGTTCATGTAGGTGGCGCCGTAGCGACGCAGATCCGCCAGCAGCCCGGACGCCGAGAACGACGCCGGCGCCATCGCCGCTCCGGCATTGAGCGCCACTGCCCAGCCCGCCATCAACGCATTGGAGTGGAACAGCGGCATCGAGAGATAGCAGACGTCGGCAGCCGTGATCGCGAACCGGTCGGCCAGCGCGACGCCGGCGAACGGCACCATCATGTGGGCGACCTGGACCGCCTTGGGCTCGCCGCTGGTGCCGGAGGTGAAGATCAGCATGAATGTGTCGGTCGCGGTGACTTCCCGGTGCGGCGTCAGCTCCCCCGCCCCGTCCAGCAGGGCCGACCACTGGCCGGAGTCGACGTCGAACACCCGGACACCCGGCAGGTCCAGGCCCTCCAGCAACTCACGATCGACCGAGTCGGTGAGCAGGATCTGACAGTCGGCCTTGACGATGTCGCGGGCCAGCGCCGCGCCGCGACGGGTGTTGTTCACGCCGCACAGCACATATCCACCGAGGCCGGCGGCCGCCATGGCGGTCAGCATCGCGGGGGTATTGCCCAGCAGCGTGCCCACGTGCAGTGGTCGGTCCGGGTCGGCGATCGCGATCAGGGCCGCGGCCTGCCGGGAAGCCTCGTCAAGATGTTCGCGCCACGTCCACACCTGCTCGCCGAACTTCACCGCCGGGGTGGATTCGTCGAGCCGCTCGCGGAGCAGCTGCTGGACGGTCTCGGCCACGGATCTCCCGTCTTTTGTCATCTCCCGCGCCATCGCGGTGCCTTAGGTCACAATAGAAGCGCAGGGTAAACAGAATGACAAATCTGTCTACCCATGCAGCGGGACCACCACGGACCCAGGTTTGGAAGGATGTCCACATCGGGACTGTCGCGTCGATACGAGGAGGACCACCAAGGTGACTGCCAGCACCGACGCCGACAACCGGCAAGGGGCCAAATCCGTCCAGGAACGACTGGTCGACGCCGCAGAAGTCTGTCTGCGAGCCAAAGGCATCCGGGCGACGACGGTATCCGAGGTGGCCGAGGCAGCGGGCGTATCGCGAGGCTGGCTCTACCGGCATTACCCCGACAAGGCTTCCCTGCTGGGCGCGGCCATCGTGCGCCTCAACAACGCATTCTGGGCCGAATCGCACCAGATATTGGACGGGCTCGGCACCTTCGAGGAGCAATTGACCGTCGGGGTGAGACTGGGGCGCAGTGCCTACGACTCCCCCGGCGCGCTGGTGATGCAGCTGCGTCGCGACGAACCCGAGGAATTCGCGGCCTGCGCCGGCGCCGGCGTGCAAGGCCTGGTGCCCGATCTCGGCCGGTTCTGGCAGCCCTACCTCGAGGCGGCACGCGACCGCGGCGAGATCCACGCCGAGACGCAACTCGACGAGGCCGCCGAGTGGGTGGCCCGGGTTCAGATCAGCCTCGGCACCGTTCCCGGTGAGACGTTGGATTCCGACGACCACGACGCGGTGCTGCGGTTCATGCGGCGCTACGTGTTGCCGGGCCTGCGCGTAGCGCCCGCGGCGCAGTGAGTCTGCCCAACGAAAACCGCTGGGCGCCAAGCGCTGTGATGATCTACTCGCAGGGTTGGCTGCCCGCCTGACACAATGGCCACCATGGGCACACGCAGCCGCCGGGGGGCGGTCTTCGTCGCGGCTTTGGCCATCGGACTCACCGCATGCGGCGGATCGACGGGCACGACGGCCACCACAACCGCGACCACCAAGGCCACCACGACGTCGGCGAGTGCCGGCGCGTCACCGACGACGGCCGCGCCGACCAGCGGGGTCTCCAATAAACAGAAGTATTCGGTCACCCGGTCCACCGCCGGCGATGCCACCACGGACGGCAAGGGGCGCTGGACGCTGGTCGTCGACACCATCACCGGCGGTGATGCGCAGGTCGCGGGCGCCTTCAACAGTGCGGTGCACGCGTCGGCGACCGGGCAGCTCGAACCGGTCAAAAACGGCGCAGACGCGGACGGGACGTGGACGTTCGAGACCCAGCCGCAGATCTACTTCGGCGGCGCGTCGGTGGCGGAACTGATCAGCGGCCTGTACGTGCAAGTGCCGTCGGCCCATCCGAGCAGCTACGTCAGCACCGTGGTGATCGACTCTCGGTCAGCCAAGCCGATCACGCTGGCGGATCTGTTCACGGACAAGCAGGCCGGCTTGAATCGGCTGTCGGAGCAGACCAAGGCATTACTGCCCGGGGTGAGCGGAGTCGGGCCGACACCGATGGCCGACGAGCCGGGCAATGCGCCAACCGAGGCGAACTTCGCCAACTGGATCCCCATGCCAGACGGCCTGGAGATCCACTTCGCCGACTACCAGTTCTTCCACGGCACGCCGACGATCACGGTGCCGTGGTCGGCGCTGGACGGCCTGCTGGCGCCCGGGATGGACGCCCTGCGGACGTAGTCCGTGGATTTCGGCGCGGAAACGTTCGCTCAGCGGCGGTTAACGCGCCGAAATCGCTACTAGTCGACGTCCGAGTTGCTGTTGCCGCCGCCACCGGGCGTCGTCTTGGACACCTGGACCAGGAACTCGTAGTTGGTCTTGGTCTTGCGCAGCTGACTCATCAGCAAATCGATGGCCTGATGCGAATCCAGTCCGGACAGCACACGGCGCAGCTTGTGCACGACCGCGAACTCGTCGGTCGACAGCAGCAGCTCGTCCTTGCGGGTACCCGACGGGTTGACGTCGACCGCCGGGAACACCCGGCGCTCGGCGATCTTGCGATCGAGCTTGAGCTCGGCGTTGCCGGTGCCCTTGAACTCCTCGAAGATCACGGTGTCACCGGTCGAGCCGGTCTCCACCATGGCCGTCGCGATGATCGTCAGGGAGCCGCCGAACTCGATGTTGCGGGCCGCACCGAGGAACCGCTTGGGCGGATACAGCGCGGTCGAGTCCACACCACCGGACAGGATGCGCCCGGAGGCCGGCGACGCGTTGTTGTAGGCGCGACCCAGCCGGGTGATCGAGTCGAGCAGCACGACGACGTCCTTGCCCTGCTCGACCAGGCGCTTGGCGCGCTCGATGGCCAGCTCGGCGGCCTGGGTGTGGTCTGACGGCGGGCGGTCGAAGGTGGAGGCGATGACCTCACCCTTGACCGAGCGCTGCATGTCGGTGACCTCTTCAGGGCGCTCGTCGACCAGGACCACCATCAGGTGGCACTCCGGGTTGTTCTTGGTGATCGCGTTGGCGATGTCCTGCATGATCGTGGTCTTACCGGCCTTGGGCGGGGACACGATCAGGGCGCGCTGGCCCTTGCCGATCGGCATGATCAGATCGATCACGCGGGTGGTCAGCCGGTCAGGGGTGGTCTCCAGCCGCAGCCGCTGGTTCGGGTACAGCGGGGTCAGCTTGGTGAAGTCGGGACGGTTCTTGGCCGCATCGACCGGGCCGCCGTTGACGCTGTCGAGGCGAACCAGCGGGTTGAACTTCTGGCGCTGGTTGCTCTGGTCGCCTTCCTTGGCGACGCGGACCGCGCCGGTCACGGCATCACCGCGGCGCAGGCCGTTCTTGCGGACCATGTTCATCGAGACGTACACGTCGTTGGGGCCCGCCAGGTAGCCCGACGTCCGCACGAACGCGTAGTTGTCGAGCACATCGAGGATGCCGGCGACCGGCTGGACGACGTCGTCCTCGCGGAGCTCTGTGTCGCGGTCGCGGTCGCCGCCTGCGCTGCCGCCTTCGCCGCCGGGACGATCACCACGGCGCCGACGGTCACGGAACCGGCGGCCGCGACGGCCCTGGCGGCCGTCATCGTCGTCGTCATCGCGGTTCTGGTCGTTGTCGCGATTCTGCTGGTTGTCGCGATTCTGCTGGTTGTCGCGGTTTTGCTGGTTGTCGCGATTCTGCTGGTTTCCGCGGTTCTGCTGGTTGTCGCGATTCTGCTGGTTTCCGCGGTTGTTCTGGTTGTCGCGATTCTGCTGGTTTCCGGATTGCCCCTGGCCACCCTGGTCGGACGACTCGCGGTTCTCTGACCGGTTCTCTGACCGGTTCTGGTTCTGGTTCTCGCGCTTGTCGCCCTGCTCGGGGCGGTTGTCCTGCGACTTCGGCTGCTCAGCGCCATCGGCGCCGGCTGCACCGGCATCGGCGCCGGCTGCACCGGCATCGCGGGTGGCGGCCCGCCGCTCGCGGCGGCGCGGCTCGTTGCTAGTCGCTTCGGCGTTCTCGCGAGGCTCTTTCGGCTGCTCTGCGGGCGCTTCTGGCGCCTGGGCGGCCTGGGGGGCCTCGTCGGCGGGGCGGCTGCTACCGCCGCCACCGTTCTGGTGCTCCTTGATCGCGGCGATCAGGTCGCCCTTGCGCATCCCGGAGGTTCCCTTGACACCAACTTGGTTGGCCAGGGCACGAAGCTCGGGCAGGACCATCGTCGACAGAGAACCGGTCCGGCCGCCGCCCCCACTCGAGGCAGCCTGCGAAGAATCAGGCGCCGAGGAGGTTTCCGCGGTCACGGCGGGCGTCGCCGTCTGCGGGGCGCGCTCTTCAGCCGTGATCAGGTCCGTATCGGTCACGGATTTCCTTTCTTTCCCTCACCGTCGTTGGGGCAAGGGGTTCTGGCATTCAGCTGATTCGCTGAACGCGAAGTCTCACCATCGTGCGTGCGTCAAACGGTGCTCGCCGGGATTCGCGGCTACATGGCGCGAACCGTCAGTCCACGAGTTGAACACGAGAGAAATTGGTGGTCGTCCTAGTGTCGGCGCAGGAACAGTCGCTGCGTTTGCCTGGACGGGACCGAGAATAGCCCGCTTGACCGCAGGAAAGCAAGGAACCCCCACCGGCGTGTGCGCAACTCAGCCGTGGACCGCGACACCTGAGCTCCAGCGAACTGCTTCGCCGATGCCCATCTCGCTGACGGTGAATCCCAACGCGACGCCGTACTCGACTGCCTCGGCCGGGAGCTCTGCGCTGGTTGTGAGGGCCAGAACGGCCGGACCAGCGCCGGACAACACCGCTGCCACTCCGCAACGCCGGAGTACCTGCAAGTATTCCGCCGAGGCAGGCATGGCCGGGCCGCGCTGGGGCTGGTGCAAAACGTCGTCGGTGGCCGCCATCAGCAAGTCTGGCCGCTCCGTGAGGGCAACAACTAACAACGCCGCCCGGCTCAGGTTGAAGCGAGCGGCTTCGTGGGTGACGTGGTCAGGCAGCAGCACCCGCGTCTCGGCGGTCGATGACCGCACCTGCGGGATTCCCGGGAACACCCGGATATCGGGATGCAGTCGCAGCCGGGCCGCCGCATACGTCGGCGGCCGCGTCTGCGCATCGACCCACGACACCACCGCGCCCCCGAGCACCGAGGCAGACGCGTTATCCGGGTGACCCTCGAATTCCGAGGCCAGCTGGATCAGCTGATCATCGGTCAGTGGATCCCGATCCATCTGTGCCAGAAGGCCATTCGCGGCCGCCAAGCCGCCGACGACGGCCGCGGCCGACGAGCCGAGACCTCGCGAGTGCGGGATTGCATTGCGGCAGCGCACCACAAGCCCGGGAACGTCCGCGCCACCTGCCGCCAGCCCGCGGTGTAGCGCCCGGACCACCAGGTGTTCGGGGCCCACCGGGACCTGCCCGGATCCCTCCCCCTCGACCTCGATGATCAGTCCAGCGTCAGTGGTCTCGACGATGATCTCGTCGTAGAGGCCGAGCGCCAGGCCCAGGCTGTCGAAGCCGGGGCCGAGGTTGGCGCTGGAGGCCGCAACGGTCGCGCTGGCGGTCAAGCCCGCAGGCAGGTTCAGGGTCACCGAGAATCCGTCTCTCAGACCAGGCCCAGCTCGGCGATGACGGCACCGGGATCGACAGGCAGGGGCTTCACCGTCGGCATATCGCGAAGTGCGGTGTCGGGATCCTTGAGGCCATTGCCGGTCACGGTGCACACCACCGTGGAGCCGGGCTTGACCCACCCGTCCTCGATCGACTTGAGCAGCCCGGCGATGCTGGCCGCCGACGCCGGCTCGACGAAGACGCCCTCGGCCTCGGCGACCAGGTGATACGCGGCCAGAATCTCGTCGTCGGTGGCGGCAAGGAAGCGGCCGCCGGACTCCTGCTGCGCAGCCACGGCACCGTCCCAGGACGCGGGCGAACCGATCCGGATCGCGGTGGCGATCGTCTCGGGGTTGCTCACCGGCTGGCCCGACACCAGCGGGGCAGCGCCGGCCGCCTGCGTGCCCAGCATCCGGGGCAGCTTGTCGGTCAGGCCGTCGCGGTGGTACTCGGTGTAGCCCATCCAGTACGCGGTGATGTTGCCGGCGTTACCGACCGGCAGGGCGTGCACGTCGGGTGCCGTCCCCAGCGCGTCGACGATCTCGAACGCCGCGGTCTTCTGTCCCTGGATGCGCACCGGGTTCACGCTGTTGACCAACGCGATCGTCGGGTAGTCGGCGGTGAGCTTGCGGGCCAGCTCCAGGCAGTCGTCGAAGTTGCCGTCGATCTGGATGATCTTGGCGCCGTGCATGACTGCCTGGGCCAGCTTGCCCATCGCGATCTTGCCCTGCGGGATCAGCACCGCGCAGGTGATGCCGGCGCGGGCGGCGTAGGCCGCTGCCGAGGCGGAGGTGTTGCCCGTCGAGGCGCACAGCACCGCCTTCTGACCGCGCGCGACGGCGTCGGTGACCGCCATCGTCATGCCGCGGTCCTTGAACGAACCGGTGGGATTCAGGCCTTCAACCTTCAAATAAACTGTGCAACCGGTCTTTTCAGACAGCCGCGGTGCACTGATCAGCGGGGTGCCACCCTCGAGCAGGGTGATCGGCGTCCAGTCGGGTGCCACCGGCAACCGGTCCCGGTAGGCGGCGATCAGCCCGGGCCACGGGGTATGCACAGCAGTCGATTTCGTTGAGCTCATTCGCTGGTTCCCTCCAAACGCAGCACGCTGTTGACTTCCTGAACGGCGTCATGGTCAGCCAGCGCGGCAACAGTCTCGGACAACGCGGCATCGGTTGCCCGGTGGGTCACCACCACGATGCGCGCACCGCTGGGCTGACCACCTTCGCCGACGATTCCTTCTTGGCGCACCTCGGCGATGCTGACCTCGCGCTTGGCGAATTCAGCTGCCACCGAAGACAACACACCGGGCCGGTCGGTGACGGTCATGCTGACGTAGTACCGCGTCGGGATCATGCCCATCGGGGCGATCGGCAGCTCGGCGTACTTGGACTCACGCGGCCCACGACCGCCCTGCACACGGTTACGCGCGGCCATCACCAGATCCCCCATCACCGCTGACGCGGTCGGCGCACCGCCGGCGCCCTGACCGTAGAACATCAACCGGCCGGCCGCCTCCGCCTCCACGACGACGGCATTGAATGCCCCGCTGACCGTGGCCAGCGGATGACTCAGTGGGACCAGCGCCGGGTAGACCCGGGCCGAAACCCGCTGCTGGCCATCGCTTCCAGTAACGCGTTCACAGATTGACAGCAACTTGATCGTGCACCCGAGCCCCTTGGCCGATTCAAAGTCCTCCGGAGTGATCTTGGAGATGCCCTCGCGGTAGACGTCGTCGGCGGTGACCCGGGTGTGGAACGCGATGGAAGCCAGGATCGCGGCCTTGGCCGCGGCGTCGTAACCCTCGACGTCAGCGGTGGGGTCGGCCTCGGCGTATCCCAGGGCGCTCGCGTCGGCCAGTGCGGAGCTGTAATCGGCTCCGGTGGAGGCCATTTCGGACAGGATGTAGTTGGTGGTGCCGTTGACGATGCCCGCCACCCGCAGCACGGTGTCACCGGCCAGCGATTGGGTGAGCGGTCGGATCACCGGGATGGCACCCGCGACGGCCGCTTCGAAATAGAGGTCCACATGCGCCCGTTCGGCCGCCTGCGCCAGCTCGCCGGTGGACTGGGCCAGCAGCGCCTTGTTGGCGGTCACCACCGACTTTCCGCCTTCGAGTGCCGTCAGGATCGCCTTGCGGGCCGGCTCCACCGGGCCCATGACCTCGACGACGAGGTCGACGTCCGCGCGGGACACCAGCTCCTCGACGTTGTCGGTGAGCATCTCCACCGGCAGGCCCCTGTCGGCGGAGACGTTGCGCACCGCGACACCCCGCAATTCGAGCGGCGCACCGATGCGCGCCGCCAGATCCGGGGCGCTCTCCTGGATGATCCGGACAACCTCGCTGCCGACGTTGCCCAGCCCCAATACCGCTACACCAATTGACTTTTCACTAGTACCCATTGGCTCTACCTCACTTCCAAACTCAGCAGGTCATCGACGGTCTCCCGGCGCAGGATCAGGCGGGCCCGCCCGTCGCGCACGGCCACCACGGCGGGACGGCCGATCAGGTTGTACCGACTCGACATCGAATAGCAGTAGGCGCCGGTGGCGGCCACCGCCAGCAGGTCGCCCGGCTCGACATCGCCGGGCACCCATGCATCACGGACCACGATGTCGCCACTCTCACAATGCTTTCCGACGACTCGAGCCAGCTCGGGCGGGGTGTCGGTGATGCGGGAGACCAGCCGCACGTCGTACTCGGAGCCGTACAGCGCCGGACGGATGTTGTCGCTCATCCCACCGTCGACGCTGACGTAACGCCGGGTCCTGTCGGACCCGATGACCACGTCCTTGACGGTGCCGACTTCGTAGAGCGTCACAGTGCCCGGCCCGGCGATCGCGCGTCCCGGCTCGACGACCAGTCGCGGTGCGGGCAGGCCGACGGCCGCCGATTCGCTGCGCACGATCGCGCCAAGCTTGGCCGCGAGGTCCGCGATTGGCGGCGGATCATCTTGTGGCAGATAGGAAATACCTAATCCCCCACCGAGGTCGACGACGGCGATCTGCGCGGTCTTGTCCACGCCGAATTCGGCGACGACGTCGCGCAGGAGGCCGATGACCCGGTGGGCGGCCAACTCGAAGCCCGCCACATCGAAGATCTGCGAGCCGATATGACTGTGCAGGCCGACCAGGCGCAGGTGATCGGCGGCGAACACCCGGCGGACCCCGACCATCGCGGCCCCGCTGGCCAGCGATAGGCCGAACTTCTGGTCCTCGTGGGCGGTCGCGATGAACTCGTGGGTGTGCGCCTCCACACCGACCGTGACCCGCAGCAGGACGTCCTGCACCACGCCGGCCTCACCGGCGACCGCGTCGAGGCGTTCGATCTCGGTCATCGAGTCCAGCACGATGTGGCCGACGCCCTCCTTGACCGCGGTCGTCAGCTCGTCGACCGATTTGTTGTTGCCGTGGAACGCGATTCGCTCGGCGGGGAATCCCGCGTGCAGCGCAACGGCGAGCTCACCGCCGGTTGCGACGTCCAGTGACAACCCCTCCTGGTCCACCCAGCGCGCAATTTCACTGCACAGGAAGGCTTTACCGGCATAGTGCACGTTGTGGCCACCGCCGAACGCCGCGGCGATCTCGCGGCAGCGGCACCGGAAGTCGTCCTCGTCGATGACGAACAGCGGGGTGCCGTGCTCGGCAGCCAGGTCAGTCACGGTCACGCCGGCGATTGATACCTCACCGTCGGTGCCGCGAACAAGGTTGCGGGGCCAGACATTCGGCGCGAGCGTCAGCGCGTCGGCGGCGGTCAGCGGCCGCGCCGGGGCGCCGCCTTGGTGGATTTCCTCGGCGTGGCGCGGTCCGGCGGGGTGTGCGTTCACATCCGCTCCGGTGCGGACACGCCGAGAATCGTCAGACCGTTGGCGATCACCTGACGGGTGGCCGCACACAGCGCGAGCCGCGCACGGTGTAGATCGCCCGGTTCCTCATCGCCCTGCGGCAGCACCCGGCACGAGTCGTAGAACCGGTGGTAATCGCCGGCCAGGTCTTCCAGGTAGCGGCACACCCGGTGCGGCTCACGCAACGACGAGGCCGACTTGAGTACCCGACCGAACTCGCCGAGGTTGCGGATCAGTGCACCCTCTTTGTCGTCGGTGAGTAATTCCAGATGCGCGGTGTCGGGAGCCAATCCGAGATCGGCGGCGTTGCGGGCCAGTGCACAGAGACGCGCATGCGCGTATTGCACGTAGTAGACCGGGTTTTCGCTGGATGCCGATGACCACAACTGCAAATCGATATCGATCGGCGTGTCCACCGACGAGCGGGTCAACGCGTAGCGGGCGGCGTCCACCCCGATGGCGTCGACCAGGTCGTCGAGGGTGATGACGGTCCCCGCCCGCTTGCTCATCTTCATGGGCTGTCCGTCGCGCACGAGGTTGACCATCTGGCCGATCAGCACCTCGACGGTGTCGGGGTCGTCGCCGAGTGCTGCGGCGGCGGCCTTGAGCCGGGCGATGTAGCCGTGGTGGTCGGCACCGAGCATGTAGATGCACAGATCGAAGCCGCGCTGCCGCTTGTCGAGGTAGTAGGCCAGGTCGCCGGCGATATAGGCGGGCTGTCCGTCGCTCTTGATGACGACGCGGTCCTTGTCGTCACCGAATTCCGTTGTGCGCAACCAGGTTGCGCCGTCCTTCTCGTAGATATTGCCCGTCTCACGCAGCTTGGCGATGGCCTGATCCACCCGCCCGCTGGTGTGCATCGAGTCTTCGTGGGTGTAGACGTCGAAGTCGGTGCCGAACTCGTGCAGCGATGCCTTGATGTGAGTGAACATCAGGTCGACGCCGATCGAACGGAAGGTCTCCTTCTGCTCGTCACCGGTGCGGCTCAGCGCGTCAGGCGCCTTGGCCAGCACCTGGTCGGCGATGTCCTTGATGTAGTCGCCGGCGTAGCCGTCCTCGGGCGTCGGTTGGCCGGTGGCCGCCGCGATCAGGGAGTTGGTGAACCGGTCGATCTGGGCGCCGTGGTCGTTGAAGTAGTACTCGCGAACGACGTCGGCACCCTGGGTGCTCAACAACCGGCCCAGCGCGTCGCCGACCGCAGCCCAGCGGGTGCCGCCGATGTGGATGGGGCCGGTCGGGTTGGCCGAGACGAACTCCAGGTTGATGTTGGTGCCGTCGAGCTCCGCCGAGTTTCCGTAACCCGCACCGGCGTCGAGGATGTTCTGCACGATGACGCCCTGCGCGGAGGCCTCGATGCGGAGGTTCACGAACCCGGGGCCGGCGACCTCGGCGGCGGCGATACCGTCGGCGGCGGCCAGTGCCTCGGCCAGCCAGCCGGCCAGCTCGCGGGGGTTGGCGCCGACCTTCTTGCCCAGCTGCAGGGCCAGGTTGGTCGCGTAATCACCATGCTCGGGATTGCGCGGACGCTCGACAGCCACCGTCGCGGGCAGGGCGGCGGGATCCAGGTCATGCTCGGTGAGCACCGCGGCGGCGGTGTTCCTGAGCAGCTCGGCGAGGTCGGCGGGTGTCACGGGGGTCCATCCTATGGTCTGACGTGGTCAGGGCCCGAATCCGGATCCCGGCGGGCAGGAGCGCATCGACCGGGGAATCAACCCGGGGATGGACGCAGCGGGTGGACAGGCGGCCGGTCCTGGGGCGTCTTTGAAATGCGTTAGGCTGTCGGAGCCCAATGGCGCAGCTGTACGTGCGCCCCCGTAGCTCAGGGGATAGAGCGTCTGCCTCCGGAGCAGAAGGCCGCAGGTTCGATTCCTGCCGGGGGCACTCTTTCTACCAGCGCAGATTGGCCTCCGCGCAAAATGCGCACACCGAGAATCCTAGATGGCTGACCTCCCCTGTCAGGCGCACAGCAGCGGCGCCACGAAGGACCAGCCAGGGATCGTTCTTTGGGGGCGCCATCTTTCAGGGTGGCGGGCCGCGCCCATCATCAATCGAAGAATTCGTTCCCGGCTCAGACCCCCAAACCGGTGACCCCAGCGGTCGGCGCGGATGTCTGTCTGATTCACAGGGACATCTGTGATGATCGTGACACAATCCGCTGGGGTCGGGGATCTTTGGTTATCGGGAGGGCAGCATGAATCTTGGCGTGCTTCTTGTCGTACTCGTCGTCGCGGTCTGTGTTATCGCTGTGACAGGGGTTGTCTACCTGGCGATTCCGCCCGTCAGGCGATTCATACGCAAAGACCCACCGGTGTGGTGGGTACGCGACGTCTTCATCGCAGTTGTTGTCGCCTTGCTGGTGCTCGTCGGCGCGAGCTACCTCACGAAGGTCAACTCTGGCGGTCAGGCGTCGCCTCAGGACCAGCAGAGCTCTGCATCCCAGGACCAAAACAGCCCCGCCGGGCGGCTGAATAGCCTCCAGTTCGTCCAAGGCAGGTCGTCGGTTGCGTATGAGCCCCGCCCATTCCGACAGTTCGACCTCAAGGGCATGAATCTCGCAGGCCTTCAGTTAAAGGGCGCCAACCTCGTTCAGGCCGATCTCACTGGGGCAAACCTCGCGGGAACGGACCTCTCGGCCGACCCGGCTATACCGGCAGCGCCGGATGCGCCTGCCGTTGCAGGACATCCAGCATTTCTGCAGGGTGTGAATCTTTGTCATGCCGTGCTGACCGGCGCGAATTTCACGACCGCCTATCTGGTGAACGCGAACCTGACAGGTGTCGACCTCACGACGACGCGGCTGAATGGCGCAGTTCTCAACGGAGCCGACTTGAGTCAAGCCGTCCTGCCAAGTGACGCCGGCGGTAAGGACCGATTTCTCAAGGGCGTTCACTACGACCAAAACACTGTTTGGCCGAAGGATTTCCAGCCACCTCCAGCCGGTACTGACGACCGGTTCAAGTTCCTGAGCGACCCCGTTAATCAGGCGCTTTACGGAAATGTGCCTCGACCGGCATGCCATTCGTAGCGTCGCCGACGAACCGACACCGTCGCGGGGCGCCGAGATGCATTGGTAGACACAGGAACTCAGCTACCGCTTGAGCAGTCTGCGGCTCACCTACCGACGAATGTTCGAATGGCAACCTTCCTGGTCCGCCACCCGCTGGTTGATTGCGCCCTAAAGGTGCAGCTCGGCAACTAGGGTTCTCGCACCGGCCTCGAGATTCGACGGTGGGGAGGGTGAACCCGATGAGACTGTCAACGTGTGTGGTCGCCACAGCCCTTGCGGCTCTGCTCGCCTTGCCCGCGGCAACGTATACGACCGCGGCGGCCACGACATGGTGCGGAGCCGATTCGCTGAGCCTCAGTACCACTCCGCCCATCTATCCCACCCCGGATCCCTACCCTTACATCTACTTTTCGGTGCTGTTGACGAACGTCTCCGAACAGACCTGCACCCTGCACGGCTATCCCGGCGTGGACCTCGTCGGCCCCGGCGGCCAAATTCCCGGCGTTCCCCCCGACCCCGCCAACCCGCCGTTCGACGGGATCGTCAGCGCATCCAGAACAGGCGGCGATATCCAGCCCGTCGAGCTGGTGCCAGGAGCTAGCGCCAGCAGCCGCCTGGGCTTCATGCCGAAAACGACCGGCGTCGGGTTGGCGCCGGCCTGGCCGCCCACCACGATCGTCGTGACCCCGCCGGATTCCACCACACAGCTGCAGACCCCGTGGCCTTCCGGCGGCTTCACCGTTCTCCTCATCGGCGACGGGACAACGCCGTTCGTCACGATCGATCCGCTTCAGCCGTACGCGTGAATAAGGCCGCCTCGCACTGAAACTGCGTGACCTTCGACTCGCGCCGAGGAGCCGACGACCTCTACCGCCAGCTATGAATGACTGGCAAATATCAATTGGAACGCTGTCAGTAGCAGTGCGCGTCAGGTACGGTCCAAACCAGCAAAGTCAGATACGAAGCAACGGAGATGTCGGTGGGTCGGGTTCGAGACGGGCGTAACGCGGCGCTCGGCGTGCTGGTCGCCAGTGCGCTTGCGGCGGGGGCATTCACTCCGGCCCCCGTTGCCAACGCCAACTGCATCTCGGCCTTCGGCTTGAACAACGGCAACGGCTGCACAAGCAACCTGACCACACTTGCGATTGCGATCGGCACCGGCGCATCCGCAAACGCAGGCAATGCCTTGTTCGGCGGCGCCATCGCGATCGGCGACTTTTCCCAAGCCATCACCAACATCGCCGGCTTCAGCTTCGCCGGGGCGTTCGGAGATCATGCGGTTTCGTCGATGCTGACATCGCTCTTCGGAATCAACCTCCAATTCGGGCCGGGCACGGCGACGACGCTGGGCGGCATCCTCAACTTCGTCCTCGGGGCCGCTCCAGCGGGCAGCACGGGAACAACCACTGGCGCCATCGGCCTCGGCAACATCGCGATTCAGCTTGGGCCGGGCACAGCGTCGGCACTCGGGGGCCTGAACATCGTGATCGGCCTGCCGAGCGGCAGTGGGGGCCAACAAACTGGTGCCTCCGGCCTTGGCAATCTCGCCCTGCAAATCGGGCCGGGCATCGCCACAGTTGTCGGCGCACTCAGCACCGCACTCAGCATCGCGCCCAACAACGGTGGGCAGCCAATCACTACCGCCGGCCTCTTCGGCACCCTCGCGCTCAACTTTTTCGGCGGCGTGAATTCCACAGTGGTGCAAAGCTACTTCAGCTCGGCTCTGAATATTTTCGGCGCGAACAATGACATTTTGGTCCAGGGATTTTTGAGTGCTGCGGCGAGCGTTTTCGGCACCGGCAACACAATCAAGCTGACCGGCGGCCCGTTGGCTCCGTTGAGCCTGGTGGCGAGCGTGTTCGGTGTCGACAACGTACTGACCGCCCTCAATGGCCCGTTGTCGTTGATGGCCGCGCTCAATCTGGAGGCTCAGACGCTCTTCCTCAAGGGCCCGGGCATCAACGTCAATAACTTCCACCTCCCGAACTTCTCCTTGCCCGCTGGGGGCGTGCGAGCAGCGCCACGGGCCACCGCCACCGCCAACGCCACCGAGGCGGCCGCCGAATCCGGCGGCAACACCACGACCACGGACGGCGACGGCGACGGCAAGACCACGATCCGTTCGCGCTCCGGCCGCCACGCTGCCCCCACGACCGACGGCAACAGCGGCAGCACGTCAACCACCAGCGGCGACAACAGCACCAAGACGACAGCCACAGGCGGCCGCCATCGCAAGCCCGAGTCGTCGAGCGCCCCCAGCGACACCAGCACGAAATCCAATTCCGCCCACGGCGGCAACGGCGATGGCGGCGGCGGGAAGCACCGGAAGCAGTAGCCCCCTGCCGGCGCACTCTCCAGCGTCGCGTGCCCAGGACCATCAACCGGGTGACGCCCACGTGGAGCCGGGGTTTTCGGAGTCCGGCAAATAGCAGTCTCTACGCACGCATGGTTGCCACGATCGTGAACTCAGGTGATGCGGTGCGTCGTCGCGGATACCGATGAAGCGGATTGCCGGTACTCAGATCTGGTGTGCGAGGCCGGCGGATCCACCCGCCCCTGAGCGCCCGAATAAGCACTCTGAACTGTGTATTTATTGAATTTGGCGCGCTTGCCCGGGACGGGGACTGCGCCTACCGATGACACCGCTTGGATGGCCGGTGCTCAGACGCCACGTCCACTACTTGAGACCCCTGGGTGAATATCCTTCAGAAAAGCTGTAAGCTCCATCCGCGTCGGGTACGGTCTCTACCAGCAAAGACACCTAAGAGTTACAGGGCTACGTCGATGAATCAGGTTCGCGGTAAGAGCGGTGTGTTGCTGGCCGCTTTGGTGTCCGGTGCGCTTGTTGCCGGAACGCTTGGCGAAGCGCCAGCCGCCAACGCGACCTGCGTGTCCGCCTTCGGTATCGGCAACAGCGGCGGTTGCACAAGCAACCTGACAAGTATTGCGATCGCGATTGGCGACGGTGCCGTCGCCAATGCCGGCAGTGGGTTTTTCAGCGCCGCACTTTCGTTCGGTTCCCACGCAGCCTCCGTGACGACATTCAGCGTCTTCAGCTTCGCCGTCGCGGTCGGCGATGACGCGAGGGCTTCTGCACTCCCCGGCCTTCTTAACCTCGCTTGGCAGCAGGGGGCGGGCAGTTCGGCAGCGGTGGGTGCCCTCAATTTTGCGATCGGCATCTTGACCGGTGCTAGCGGAACACAGTCGACGGGGGCCGCCGGCGTTGGCAATATCGCCCTGCAACTCGGCCCGGGCGTCATGACCAATATCGGCAGCTTCAATCTGACCCTTGCCGGCGCGGCCGGCGGAGACGGAACAAAGACCACCAACGCGGGCGGCTTCGGCAACCTGGCCCTCAACATCGGCGACGCCGGTACGGCGTGGACGCAGGGCCTTCTGAGCTCGACGACGAACATCCTGGGCAACAGCAAAGTGATGGCGCAGGGCATCTTGACTGCCGCCGGAAATCTGTTGGGCAACGGCAACATTGTGTCCGCGCTGGGCCCGTTCCCCAACACCACACTGAGCCTGGCGTTCAACTTTTTCGGCGACAACAACACCGTGAGCGCCGGTTCTGGCCCGTTCGCGATCGCGGGCGCGATTTCCCAGAACCTCCGGACGATCACCAGAACTTTCCCGGGCATCAACATCAACGGCATCATCAACGGCAACGCTGGCAGCGGTGCGGCCGTCGGGAGTAGCAAGAAGGCTTCCAGCGCTGCGGCGTCCCGTACCACGGCATCGGCCGACAGTGACACGACAGGCTCAGCGTCGGCCGCCCGCAGTGCCGGGCACAAGAACACCTCCCGGTCGGCCAAGGCCGGCGCCAGCGGCAGCAAGTCCGGCTCCGGCGGCGCCGGAAAGAAAGCTCGCTAAGACGCTCTCGACGTAGCCGGCGAAAACGCTTCGCTGGGCTTACTTCGACGCCTGCCTGTCGCGCCTATCCCCCGCGGCAGCGCTCTCACCCCCACAGCGCGGCTCGCATGTACCTTTCCGGCGGAAATAAAATCACACCGCCGCGCGTCGCTGGCAAGCAAACAATTGTGAAGCGCTCCACTTTGCCATAACTCTACTTATGCGGCGGTTTACACCCGAAATATTGCCGATTCTCGGCCTCCGAGGACCCGTCGGGAAGCTCATTTTTGAGGCCTGACCACTGCTTTATGTCGGAACCGTATCGACATCGCACAGTTCATCCTGAGTTAGCGCCCAGATAACCATAAGCATTGCTAGGATTTGCAACCTGTAGCGATTACTCGTTGGGGGCAAACTGTGGCTGCTCGGCATCGTGCGACGCACCGCACCAAAGCCAGCGCAGTCCGTCGCCGTACCCGGCAACCGCACACCAAGATCTCCCTCTGGCTCGGGACAGGCGCCGTAGCCGTCGGTTTCTGCGCATCGCTGGGTGCCGTCGGGACCGGCCTCGCCCACGCCGATTCATCCCCCGGTGACGCGACAAGCCATCGCGACACCGGCGCGAAGGTGGCCGGCCCCCGACGGACCGCGGGCCCATCGGCCACCACACCCGACTCGAACAGGTCGGCGCACGGTGTCGCCACCTCGGGCCGCGTGACGCAGTCCCCCGCCAACTCCCTTCATCCGGGCGTGCGTCTCCCGGCACTTCAGCCACCGAAGGTTCCGCCCGCGAGCGCGGTCAAGACGGCGTTTGCGGCCGTCGCCGCGAACAAGACGCCGACGGCGAACGCATACGTCGATCCGATCACCGTGCTGACCGGGCGGCCGCTGGTCGGCAACGGGGCGAACGGGACGGCAGACAGCCCGAACGGCAAGGCCGGCGGCTGGTTCTACGGTGACGGCGGCGACGGCTGGTCCGCGCCAATCGGCTCCGGACTGGCCGGCGGCAACGGCGGCTTGGCCGGGCTGATCGGTGACGGCGGCACCGGTGGTGCGGGCGCGGCCGGCGAGGCCGGCGGCAACGGCGGGTCGGCGCTGTGGTTCGGCGCCGGGGGCGTCGGCGGTGCCGGTGGGGCTGCCACGGTGTCCGGCCAGGCCGGTGGCAATGGCGGCGCAGGCGGCCAGGGCGGATTGATCGGCGGTGGCGACGCAGGCAACGGCGGGGCCGGCGGAGCCGGCCTGGGTACCGGCAACGGCGGCGGCGGCGGCAACGGCGGGGCCGGCGGTTATCTGAACCTGCCCGGCACGGGCGGCAAGGGCGGCACCAGCGATACCGGTACGGGCGGCACCGGCGGCACCGGCGGCGGCGGTATGCAGTTCGGTGGCGCGGGTGGCGAGGGCGGCACCGGTGGCACGGGCGGCGCGGGCGGCGCGGGCGGCGTCGCCAACAGCTATGGATTTGGAAACACCGTCGGCGGGGTCGGCGGCAAGGGCGGCGTCGGCACGATCGGCGCCGGCGGGGCCGGCGGCGAGGGCGGCTTCGCGATCATGGGCCCCTACGACTTCACCCTCAACGGCGCAGTACCGGCCCCGTGGGGTAACGCCACCGGCGCTACCGGTGGCGACGGCGGCACCGGGGCCACCGTCGGCGGGGCCGGCGGCGATGGCGGCATGGCCTACAACACCCTGGCCGTCGGATCTGCCACCGGTGGCGCCGGCGGCAAGGGTGGCACCAGCTTGGGCGTCGGCCTCTCCGGGGGCAGCGGCGGAGCGGGCGGCGCCGCTCACGGTGCCAGCGGTGTCGCCGGCAACGGCGGCGACGGCGGCGCAGGCTTCGACGGCGACGCCGGGACCGCAGGGACCGACTCCGCGACGGCACCCACCGGCGGCGGTCAGGGCGGCGACGGCGGTAGCGGTGGCGCCGGCGGCAAGGGCGGCAACGGCGGCGGCGGCGTAGTAGGCGGTCAGGGTGGCAACGGCGGGCTCGGCGGCACGGGCGGCGGCGGCGGGCTCGGCGGCACCAACACCGGTAACACCGGCGGCGCAGGCGCGGGCGGCGGCAAGGGCGGCACGGGCGGCGCCGGTGGCGCTGCCGGTGCCGGCGGCAGCAACGGCGGCGCGAGCGGCGTCATGGGCGCCGGCGGAGCTGGCGGCCTCGGCGGCAACGGCGGAGCCGGTGCCATCGGAACTACGGGCACGACCGGCACGTCGCCGACCGCGGGCGGTACCGGCGGCAACGGCGGAGCCGCCGGCCAAGGCGGCACCGGCGGTGCCGGTGGCGGCACGGGCGGCAAGGGCGGTATCGGCGGCCTCGCCGGCAAGGGCGGCACCGGCGGCACCAACACCGGCAACACCGGCGGCAGCGGCGCGGCCGGCGGACAAGGCGGCACCGGCGGCGACGCCGGCGCGGCCGGTGTCGGCGGTTCGGGCGGCGGCGCCGCAGGCACTACAGGCAGTGCCGGCAACGGCGGCGATGGCGGCAACGGCGGGATCGGTGCAGTCGGCACCACCGGCACAACCGGCACCTCGCCGACGGTGGGCGGAATTGGCGGCCAGGGCGGTAGCGCCGGCGCAGGCGGTAGCGGCGGTGCAGGTAGCGGCGGAGTCGGTGGCGGAAAGGGCGGCAAGGGCGGTATCGGCGGCCTCGCCGGTAACGGCGGCGCCGGCGGTACCAACAGCGGCAACACCGGCGGCAGCGGCGCGGCCGGCGGACAAGGCGGCACCGGCGGCCACGCCCGCCCCGCCGGCGGTGGCGGCGGTGGCGGCGGCACCGGCGGCGCGGGAACGACCAGTACGACCCCGACCGCAGGCAACCAAGGCGGCCAGGGCGGCGCAGGCGGCCAAGGCGGCACCGGCGGCGCAGGCATCGGCGGGGTCGGCGGTGGCGCCGGCGGGCAAGGCGGCGTCGCCGGCAACGGCGGCACCGGCGGCACCGGCGGCACCAACACCGGCAACACCGGCGG
>NZ_JAPZLA010000011.1:0-59583 GCF_033804465.1 Mycobacterium sp. RTGN5 | reverse complement strand
CCGCGGGGGAGTGCAACGCGAGTTTCTGGGCGGCATTCCACACCCGGTCGTGGGGGGCCCCCGCGCCCCCCCTGGGACCCGCCCCCGCCCCCCCCCCCCCGCGGGCGGCGGGCCCCCCCCCCCCCCCCCCCCGCGGCCCCCCCCCCCCGCCGAAATCGCTCAGGCAGTCAGCTCGATCACGTGGGCGTCCTGCACACCCAGGTAGCGGGTCGGCGTGCAGGTGAGCACGATGACCTGGCCGTGATCGCCGACGGTGTCGAAGACGGCGCCCATCTTGGTCAGCCGCTCGGGATCGGTGAAACCCAAAGCGTCGTCGATGACCACCGGCACGCTGTCCTCAGAGGCGACCAGCGCCGCCCCGGCCAGCCGGGCCAGAATGCCGAGTTGTTCCTTCGCCCCGCCCGACAGTGAGTCATAGGGAACCGTGCGTCCGTCCAAGGTGCGGTTGCAGATTCGCAAATCGCTGTCGATCTCGACTTCGAAGGTGGGCCCGAACACCGGGCGGCCAAGCCGTTCGATCTCGGTCCGGAACGGCGCGACATAGCGCGCCCTGGTGGTGTCCCGGTGGCGGGCCATCACCGATCGCAAGAGCTCGGCAGCCCTGGCTCGGCGGGACACTCGCGAATGCTCGGCGGAGGCATGCTCACGGGCGATCTGCGCGACATCCAGGCTGCCCTTGCGTCCCTCGTTACCCATCACCCCCAGTTCGACGGAGATGTCGTTGAGCGCCTGCCCGACGCCGGACTGCTCACGGTCCAGATCGGTGGCCGCGACACTGGCAGCGTCCAATTCCGCTTCCACCGCAGCGGGATCCGCCGCCGCATACCGCTGCGCCAGTTCGGCGACGCCGGTGGCGGCCAGTCGTTGCGCCTCGATATCGGCAGCCGCGCGCTCGGCGATCTGCTCGTCGCCCGCCGACGCCCGCAGTGCCGTGAGCCGCCCAGTCACGGCGTCGAGCTCAGCGGTGGCATCGGTCGCCTTCGACCGCAGAACGGTTGCCGCCATGCTCTTTTCGGTCAGTTGCACGTTGGCACCGGACATCGCACGCTGGTGCAGATCGGCTTGGGCGCGCGCGGTCTCGCGCGCCTCGATGGCCGCAACGAACGCCGCACGCGCGGCGCCGGCGTCCACGCCGGTCGCCAGCAGTTCGACCGAGATCGCGGCCCGCAGGGCTGCCAGCCGTGCACGCAGCGCGCCGACCCCTTCGTCTTCGCACAGCCCGGCCAGGGTCGCGGCCAGCTGATCGCGGGTACTGGTCAGATCCCGGCGACGCTGCTCGATCAGGCGCGCGCCAGCCAGGTCAGCCGCCCCGCCTTGCTGCAGCGCTTCGGCCAGAATCAGTTGTGCGGCATCGAGTTTCGCCTGCGCATTGGATGTGGTGGCGCCAGGGTCGATCCGCACGCCAAGCACGCCCGGCAGCTCCACGGTGGTGGGCGACGAGCTCTCCGGCATCCAGCGTTGCCCCGCGGCCAGCGCAATGGTCTGCTCCCCCACGGTCAGCTCGAGATCGACCGTTGCGGTGAACTCCACCGTCGCGGCGGTCAGCGCGAGCTGAGCCTGAATGCGTTCGACCAGTGCCGCGCCCGACTCGATATCGGCCATCACCTCACCGGTCAGCGTGATCTCGGAAAGCTGACGGGAGAGCTCTGCTACTTCCTGCTCGGCGGCCTCGATGCGGTCCAGGCGCGCAGTGAGGCGCTGCGCCTGCTCACTGGCGGCCAACGCGTCCACGACCCGGCGGGCCTGCTCGACTGCCGCTTCGGCAACGTTCACGGCGGCGGCCGATTCCGCTGCTGCCGCACAGGCCATGTCGATCACCTCGCGGGCGGTGTGTTCGGCCTCGATGGCGGCGGCCAGCTGCGAGCGCACCTCGGTGACCGCCGCGGTGCGTGCGGCCACATCGTCGCGTAGTCGCGCCCGTTCGGCCTGCGCGGCGCTCGACGCGGCGCAGGTTCCCTGCGCCGCCGTCGCGACGAGCTCGGCCTGCCGCAGCTGGTCGGCGAGTTCGGCCAGCGCGCCGGCCGCCGCCTGGGCGGCGGCCAAGCGCGCGCCGATGCCCTGCCTGCGATCGGCCAGCCCGGCCTGCTGCTCGGCGAGGTCGGCGTGCCTGCGCACGCGTTCGTCAACTTCGGCGACCGCGGCGGTGCACCGGGCCACATCGTCGTCGGCGGTGCGCAGCTGGGTGATCGCTGACGCCCACTCGCCCGTCGGTCGCCCTGTCGCGGTGAAGTACCTGCCGAATTCGGCATCGATCCGCTCGATCAGAAGCGGTTCGGTGCCCGATAGCGCCGCGTCGTCACCCGCCGCGAGGTCGAGGGCACGCGACAGCGCATCGCATTCGGACAGGTCCACCGCCGCGGTCGAGCTGGCCTGCAGTACCCGCTGCGCGTGCCACAACCCGGTGTCGACGGTCTCACCGAGCATGGCCAGCACCCGATCGTGGGCCTCATCCCCGGTCAGCTGCTCACGACGCGGCGCCAGAATGGTCAGTTCGGTTTCGCACTTCTTGTGGAAACGCTTGCGATACACGAAACGGTATGGGCCCGTGCTGATCTCGGCGGTCACCTCGGATCCGACATCGGCATGCGTCGGCTTGACCTGCTTGACGTCCTTCTTCGTCGAGCGGTCCTTGTACTCCAGCAGCAGATCGAGCGCCTCGACCATCGACGTCTTGCCGATCTCGTTGGCCCCGCACACGACGACCACCCCGTGGTCGGGAAATTCGATGTCGCGGTGCGCGATTCCGCGGTAGTTGGTCAAGACCAGGCGGTGCAGTTTCATGCCGCACTCCCCGACGCAAGCCGCAGCAACAGCCCCAGCGCACCCTGCGCGTCCTGCGCGGCGTCGCCATCACCGGAGCGGGCGGTGTTGACCAGTTCGTCGACCGCAGCCGCGGCGAATCCACCGATTCCGAGGTTGTCGAATTCGCCGTCGGCGGGCATCACCGCGATGGTGGTGTGCCGTTCCCAGGTGCCCAGCCAGGCGAAGAGCCGCACGTACTTGTCCAGGCAGGCATCCAGCCCGGCGCGGTCGGTGACGGTGAGCGAGCCGGTCAGCCCTAGCCGCACGACCGTGCGCTCTTTGTCCGGCAGCAGATCGAGATTGAGGTCGAGATCGGCGATATCGCGGGTGTCGTCGACCTGGCGGTGCAGCGTGACGAACCGCCAGCGCCCGATGCGGTGGGACTCGACGGTCACCGGGTGGCCCGGGTCGGTCTCGTCGACGTCGACCACCAGGACGTGACCAGGGTCGGCCTCGACGTCGTCGAAATTGGTCACCTCGGGTGAACCCGAGTACCAGATCCGTCCGCTATCGCCGACGCACGTGCGAGAGTGCTTGTCCCCCAAGGAAACATAGTGGACCGCACCGCGGTCGACGGCGTCGGACAGGGCCGCCATCCGGATCAGCGACGGCTTGCCGGGGTCCGGGTCGAGCACGTCGACCCCGCCGTGGGCGACCAGGATGCGGGTGGTGCCGTCGGCCGGGAGATCGGCCAGCACCGCGGCCGTCAGGTCGGTGGTCGGCGCCTTGGTGCGCCACGGCGCGACGACGAGCTGCACACCGGGGCGCACATCCCACACTCCGTCGCGATTCAGCACGATCACGTTGTCCGGGCACTCGGCCTTGAACAGGGCGCTGGTGTACACCGACGACGCGTCCAGCGGGTCGTGGTTGCCGGGCAGCAGGTACACCGGAACACCAATGGCGCGCATGGCTTCCAGCGACTGGCTGATCACCTTCGGGGCGAGCTGGTTGTGCTCGAAGAC
Organism: Mycobacterium sp. RTGN5; assembly: GCF_033804465.1. NCBI lineage: Bacteria > Bacillati > Actinomycetota > Actinomycetes > Mycobacteriales > Mycobacteriaceae > Mycobacterium > Mycobacterium sp. RTGN5. The sequence continues at coordinate 55,816 of NZ_JAPZLA010000011.1, read as the reverse complement.
GTCACCGGCCACCACGACGAACTCCGCCGAGACCTGCGCGGCCAGCGCACCGAGGCCGGCCACCGCGTCACGCCGGGCAGCGGAGTAGCGGGGCTGGGCCTCACCTTCGAGGAAGTGTCGTGTCATGCCGAGCTGCCAGTCGGCGGTGTGCACGAAACGCATTTTCCCCGGCCCATTTCTGTCTCATCGGTGAGTGTTGCGGCGAGTGTATGGCTCGGCGCCGACAAGTCTGCGGACCTCGACCGGCATGTATCCGAAGCGTTTAGCCTTAAGTCCGTGACCGCGCAAGAACGCACCCTGATCCTGATGCGCCACGCCAAGTCGGATTACCCCAACGGTGTGGCCGACCACGACCGGCCGCTGGCCGCTCGCGGGATCCGGGAAGCCGGTCTGGCAGGCGACTGGTTGCGGGCAAACGCGCCGACGATCGATCTGGTGCTGTGCTCGTCGGCGACCAGAACGCGCCAGACCCTGGCCCGCACCGAGGTCAGCGCGCCGGTGACCTACTCGGAGCGGCTCTACGGCGCAACCGCGGGAACGATGATCGACGAGATCAACCAGGTTGGCGATGATGTCGCCACGCTGCTGGTTGTCGGCCACGAACCCACGATGAGCCACGTGGCCCTCGGCCTGGCCGATCCGGACCACTCGGACTCCGATGCCGCCGAACGCATCGCGATGAAGTACCCGACATCGGCCATCGCGGTGCTGCGGGTGCCGGGCAGTTGGGCCGGCCTACAGCTCAGCGGCGCCGAACTGACCGCATTCCACGTGCCCCGTTAAGCCACCACACGCATCCATTCAGACGTGAGAGCGAGATTAGGGAGAAATCGTCGCTCTGCGTTCTGGATCGATGGACTAGGAGTTCGTGGCGAGCGTCAGCTCCATCAACTTGATGGCCTGACCACACGCGTCGATACCGGGCGCCTGCGGGTTGACCCACCAGCCGACGACACCGCCGGCGTCGCTGGCCACGCCGCATCCGCCATTGGCATCGTTGGTCCGCATCACGATCGACGGCACACCGGCGATCGACCGGTTCTCGAGCTGGTACTTGAGGAACTGGCCGACGGCCCGCTCGTTGTCGAGGCTGCCCTGCTCGAACCAGAACCTGGTGATGTCAACCAGACCGGCCGGGTTGGCGGCCTGCCAGCGGCAGACCGCGCCGACGAACGTGCTCTGGATGTCGAGCGGATCCGCACCCACCGTCTTGGCCAGGATGTCGGTCGTCAGGACGTCGCACTCCTTGAGCAGGTTCGGGTACTGCTGCGCGGAGTTGTCATTGCGCGGCGTGGTGCCCGACCCTGATTTCGCCGCGGTTCCGGCCACGGTCTTGGCGCAGCCACTGACCAGTACGAGCGCGGAGAGCACCGCGATCACCACGGCGACGAACCGGCGCGGGCTCATTTGGAGTTCACGATCGATTGCCGGGTCAATTCCTTGGCTATGTCGCAGGCCGGCGGGAACGGCTTCTCGGCGAAGCTGACCGACCATTCGATGAAGTCGTCGTTGAACTGGATTCCGACCTCGCACAGGTTGTCTCCCAGAGTCGGATCGGTGCCGACCGCGATGAACCCGCTGTGGCCCTCGATATTGATGTCTTCGACGCTGGTGCGTGACAGTTCCTCGGTCTTGCGTTCCCGCCCGATCGGGCTACCCCGGTACCAGGTGAAGGAGAAGTGCGGTCCCAGAATGCCGCCGCCGGCCAGCCACTGGCAGCCGATGGAGTTCTTGGCCGTCGTCACCAGGCCGGTCACCCGGGTCTGCTCGGCCATCGTCTGGTCGCTGATGCCGCCACACTCGGGAAACATCGGCCCGTGCTTGGCGTTGCCCGCCTGCGGCGTCGACGGCTGCGATCCTTGCGTCTGACCGGGGCCACTGCCCGAGTCCGAGCACGCGCCGAGCGCCGGGATAGCGGCCGCGAGGGCTACTACCCCTGCGGCCACCGCGAGTTTGCGCGTCGCTGTCATGCGCACCTGCTGCGTGTCACAGCATGCACTGTAGCGGCCACCCCTTACCGCAACCACCGACATGCCGCTTGAGCTGCCGCTTTGCTGTCATTTCACGCGCCGGGAATTGACAGGGCGGTGCACGACCAAGCCCATCCGCCACGCGGGCGTGTGCGACAGTAGCGAAATGCTCCTGGCGCTGCTGAGACAGTATGTCCAGCCGTACCGGTGGCTGGTCGCAGCAGTGATGGTGTTGCAGACCATCAGCACGCTGGCCTCGTTGTATCTGCCCACGGTCAACGCCGCGATCATCGATGACGGCGTGGCCAAGGGCGACACCGGGCTGATCGCCGAACTGGGCCTGGTGATGCTGGCGGTGACGGGTCTTCAGGTGGTGTGCGCGGTCGGCGCGGTCTACTTCGGCTCGCGCACCGGGATGGGTTTCGGTCGCGACCTGCGCTCGGCGATGTTCCATCACGTCACCACGTTCTCCGAGCAGGAGACCGCACGGTTCGGGGCACCGTCGCTGCTGACCCGGACCACCAACGACGTTCAGCAGATCCAGGTGCTGATCCAGATGACGACGACCATCCTGGTGACCGCGCCGATCATGTGCATCGGCGGCATCATCATGGCGATCCACCAGGACGCCGGGTTGTCCTGGCTGCTGCTGGTCAGCGTTCCGGTGCTGGCGTTGTCGAACTACTGGATCGTCTCGCGCATGCTGCCGATCTTCCGCAGCATGCAACGGCTTATCGACGGCATCAATCGCGTGATGCGCGAACAGCTCTCCGGTATCCGGGTGATCCGGGCCTTCGCCAGGGAATCCTTCGAGCAGGACCGGTTCGCCGTCGCGAATGCGGCGGTATCCAACACCGCATTGGCGGCCGGCCGCTGGCAGGCGCTGATGCTGCCGGTCACCACGTTGACCATCAACATCTCCAGCGTCGCCCTGATCTGGTTCGGCGGCCTGCGCATCGACACCGGCCATATGCAGGTCGGCTCGCTGATCGCCTTCCTCTCCTACTTCATGCAGATCCTGATGGCCGTATTGATGGCCACCCTGATCCTGGTGATGCTGCCGCGCGCCTCGGTGTGCGCCGAGCGGATCACCGAGGTGCTTAGCACCCAGCCCGCGATCAGCAGCCCGGCCTCGCCACGCCACCCGGACGGTGGCATCCGGGGTGCGGTCGCGCTGGAGAACGCGACGTTCCGCTACCCCGGCGCGGAGCGCCCTGTCCTGGAAGATGTTTCGCTCACCGCGCGGCCGGGCACGACGACGGCGATCGTCGGCAGCACCGGCTCCGGCAAGTCGACGCTGGTGTCGCTGATCTGCCGGCTCTACGACGTCACCGACGGCGCGGTCCGCGTCGACGGCATCGACGTGCGCGACTATGACACCGAAACCCTCTGGTCGACACTGGGTTTGGTGCCGCAGCGGGGCTACCTGTTCTCCGGCACCATTGCCGACAACCTTCGTTACGGCAAGGCCGACGCGAGCGAAGAAGACATGTGGTCGGCGCTGCGGGTGGCGGCCGCCGAGGACTTCGTCCGCGCCCATCCCGACGGTTTGAGCATGCGGGTCGCCCAGGGCGGCATCAATTTCTCCGGCGGTCAGCGTCAGCGGCTGGCCATCGCGCGCGCGGTGATCCGGCAGCCCACGATCTACCTGTTCGACGATGCGTTCTCGGCCCTGGACGTCCACACCGATGCCCGGGTCCGCACCGCACTTCGCGAGGTGTCCGTGGATGCGACGGTGATCATTGTCTCCCAGCGCATTTCAACCGTCGCCCACGCCGACAACATCATCGTCGTCGACGGCGGCCGGGTGGTCGGCGCGGGCACCCACGACACGCTGCTGGCCGAGTGCGAGACGTATGCGGAGTTCGCCGATTCCCAGTCAATGGGTGCCGGGGTCGGGGGCGGGCAATGACCGGGCCGACATTCCGCGGCGGCGGGATGCGCGCGATGACCCAGGATCCCCGGCAAGCCCGGTCGCGCGACTTCACGGGGTCGGCGCTGCGGCTGCTGCGCCGGCTGATCCCGCAGCGGTGGCCGACCGCCGCGGTGATCGCGTTGTCGATCGGCGGCATCGCGATCGGGGTCCTCGGCCCTCGCATCCTCGGGCACGCTACCGATCTGCTGTTCAACGGCATCCTCGGCCGCCAATTGCCGGCCGGCATCACCAAGGACCAGGCTGTCGCGGCGGCCCGGGCCCGGGGCGACAACACCTTCGCCGACTTGCTGTCCGGAACCAACGTGGTGCCCGGCCGCGGTGTCGATTTCACCGCCGTTGGCCACACCCTGCTGCTGGCACTGGGGCTATATATCGTTGCCGCGCTGCTGATCTGGGCGCAGGCCCGGCTGCTCAACGTGATCGTGCAGCGCACCATCACGGCGTTGCGCGCGGATGTGGAAGACAAGGTGCACCGGCTGCCGCTGTCCTACTTCGACGCCCGGCAGCGCGGCGAGTTGTTGAGCCGGGTCACCAACGACGTCGACAACATCCAGTCGTCGGTGTCGTTGACGATCAGCCAGCTGCTGACCTCGGTGCTGACCGTCGTCGCGGTACTGGCGATGATGCTGAGCATCTCGCCGCTGTTGGCGTTGATCACCGTCGTGACGGTTCCGTTGTCGCTGTGGGTGACCCGGGTGATCGCGCGCCGTTCCCAGCGGATGTTCATCGCCCAGTGGACCAACACCGGCCGGCTCAACGCGCACATCGAAGAGACCTACAGCGGATTCACCATCGTCAAGACATTCGGGCACCGCGCGGTCGCCCAGGAGAAGTTCAGCGACTACAACTCCGACGTCTACCACGCGAGTTTCGGCGCACAGTTCTTTTCCGGCCTGGTGTCACCGGCGACGACGTTCATCGGGAACCTCAGCTACGTCGCGGTCGCAGTGGTCGGCGGCTATCAGGTCGCGACCGGTCAGATCACGCTGGGCAGCATCCAGGCGTTCATCCAATACGTTCGCCAGTTCAACCAGCCACTGACGCAGGTCGCCGGGATGTACAACACCTTGCAGTCGGGTGTGGCCAGCGCCGAGCGGGTCTTCGACTTCCTCGACGAGCCCGAGGAATCACCCGATGCACCCATGGCGTTGCCGAGCACCGCACGGGGCCGGGTCGAATTCCAGAACGTGTCATTCAGCTACGTGCCAGGAACTCCGGTGATCGAGGACCTGTCGCTGGTCGCCGAACCGGGCAGCACGGTGGCCATCGTCGGGCCGACCGGCGCGGGCAAGACCACACTGGTCAACCTGCTCATGCGGTTCTACGACGTCGACACAGGACAGATCCTGCTCGACGGCGTCGACATCACCGGCGTGAGCCGGGAATCGCTGCGCTCGCGGATCGGCATGGTGCTGCAGGACACCTGGCTGTTCGGCGGCACCATCGCCGAGAACATCGCCTACGGCAAGCCCGGCGCGACCGAGGACGAGGTGATCGATGCCGCGCGGGCGGCCTACGTCGACCGGTTCGTCCATACGCTGCCCAACGGCTATCAAACCCGCGTCAGCGACGACGGCGGCAACATCAGCGCCGGCGAGAAGCAGCTGATCACGATCGCCCGGGCGTTCCTGGCTCGTCCGCAGCTGCTGATCCTCGACGAGGCCACCAGCTCGGTGGACACCCGCACGGAACTGCTTATCCAGCACGCGATGACCGAATTGCGGCGGGAGCGAACCAGTTTCATCATCGCCCACCGCCTTTCGACCATTCGCGACGCCGACAACATCCTGGTGATGGATGCCGGGCGGATCGTCGAGTCGGGCAGCCACGGGGACCTGCTCGCGCGCCGCGGCGCCTACTACGCGATGACGCAAGCCTAGCGACCCGAACCGGGAAATTTCACATAAACCAGCAGTATCAGCAAACATGATATACGCTCCTCCCCGAATGGTTGCGGTATCGCGACCTGTGTATGTAACGCGAAAGGCGTTTAGTAATGCCAATGCTGCAGGCCTGCCTGGCGGGGATCGCAACGAGTGTGCTAGCGGCGGGTGTCGTCACCGCAAACTCTGATGCGACTCCCCAGCCGAGCATCCCCACCCGTCCCAATATCGAGCTGGCCGCTTCCACGTTCCCGATCATCGACTTCACGGGAAAGCTCGGTCCGCTGAGCGTCACCCGCAAGCTCACGCTCGGACTGAACGTCCCGCCGAACCTGCTGGCGGGTCTGTTGGGTCAGGCGGACACCGCGTGGAACGCGTCCATCGGCCCCACCGGTGAGGTGAAGAACAGCTTCCTTCTGCCTATCACCTTGGCGCAAACCGCCCCGATTGTGGATCTCGGGTTCGAACCGCAATGGAAGAGCTCGGTCGTGGTCTCGCCGCTCGGCGCGGCCGGCCCGACGATCGACCTCGCCCCCGACCTCAAGTCGAAGATTCACCTCATCGAATACCGGGGCGGCCCTGACGGATACGGCTTCGGCATTAATGGCACGCTGCTGGAGGCCGGCCTCCAGGGCGGTGCCACCTCACCCGCGACCATGCTCGGCGGCAGCGCCACCCTCGGCGAATACAAGGCCCAGTTCTCGGTGATCCCCTTCACCGGCCTGAAAGCCGCTCTCAGCTTCTCGCCGTATTCGGGTGGTGGCGGCGCGTCAATCCAGCTGGGAACGCTCAAGCTTGGCACGACACTGCCCAGCGGGCAGATGAAGTTCGACAGCCAGCTGTGCCTGGGATCGGCCGCAGCCTCGTGCGGCGGTGTGATCGCGCAGGTGTCGCTGTCGGCGATGCTCGGCGGCACCGCACTGGCGATCAACGGCACCGACGCCATCGCCTACGACTTCCCCGATTCGCTGAAGATCGAAATCAAGGCCGGCTCGCTGGCGATTACCGGCAATATCGGCGGCACCGTGACGATCGGAACGGCGAAGGTGGGCGGCGTCATCCCCATCAACATCCAGATCCCGCCGCCGCCTGCGGTGGCCGCAGTCAGCGCTCTGCGCAAGACGCAGACTGCCGCGGCGCAGGACTCGGCGAAGTCGGTGCCGGCCCCGTCGGCAACCACCTCGCGAAAGTCGGCGACCACCAAACGAACCGGGTCGGCCACCAGCGGCAAGTCCGCCGCTAAGCAGGGCACCAAGGCCAGCCGCCAAGCTCGCGGCTGACGCTCACCTGACGCCGAGGGAATGGGGTTAGAGCCCCGGCCCCTCGGCGCGCAGGTCGTCCACCTCGGCCATCGCCGAACGCAGCTTCGCCAGCCACTCGTCGGCATGCTCACCGACGAGTCGCACACTCCACGCGAGCGCGTCCGATCTCGACCGGGCGACTCCCGCGTCGACGAGGGTGTCGAGCACCTGACGTTCGGGTTGCTTGAGGCGGGTCATCACCGGAACGGCGATGTGGGTGAACAGGATTCGCTCAAAGTCATCGGATCCCGCCACTCCGATTTCTATACCCCAGGACACCTTGCGGCCGTACTTGTCCTGGGCCTCCTCGGCGATCCGGATGCGCTCGGATCGGGTGTCCTCGCGGAACCGGGATGCCCTCCCTGACGCGCGTGCTTCGCTGTCCGGTTTGTCGGCGGTCTCGGGCAGCCGTCCGATGACGGTGATTTCCTCGCGGTCGACGATCACCGTGGGGTCGCCGACGAACCATCCGTCGGGGAGTCGTCCGGCGAACCACTCGCCGGCATCGGTCGCGTCGGGCTGGTCGGCCTGTTGCCAGCCGCCGGGGCGACCGGGCCGACGGTGCGTGTGCTGATGCTTCATAAATTACATAATTACATCGTTACAACTCGATCACCAGCCCTTCTCTGAGGGCGAACACGCACAAACCCGCCGCGGGTACGGATAATGAGCGCATGACAGGCGACGAGCTCGACCGTGATCGTGCCCGGGCTGCGCGCGACGTGGCGCGCATGCACCCGGCGATGGTGGCGTTGGTGCTGGGAGTCCCGACGGTGGCCGCCGTCGCCTTGGTCTGGTGGCTAATCGGGCCCGGCACAGCGGTGCTGATGCTGCTCGCGGCCGTTGTCTTCGGAGGCTGGTCGATGGTGCGCAAGCGCAAGCGCTGAAACGGCTGCCGCTCAGGGCTTTTCGGCGCGACGCGCGCGGAAGAGTTTGACGTCGTCCTGGATGCCCTTCAGCCGGCGCGCCCTGGCGAACGACCAATCGAACGAACCGTCGACCCCGATCTTGTCGCGGGCTATCTCCGACACCAGGACCGATCCGGGCCGGGACACCGAGGTGACCCGGCTGGCCAGGTTGACCGGGCTGCCGAACCAGTCACCAGCGCGGCTGACGGCGGGCCCGTAGGACATGCCCACCCGCAACTGGGGAAGCGCGTCATCGGCCTCGGTCGCCTCGACGAGGGCCAGCAGCGCGTCGAGCAGCGCCACCGGGTTCGTCGACACCAGCATCACCGCGTCGCCGATCGTCTTGATGAACCGCACCGGTGGCACAGCCACATTGCGGGCCGCGTCGGCCAGACGATTGGCGAGTTGCTCGAGTTGCTCGGGCGGCAGCAGTTCGCCCAGCCGGGTGAACCCGACGAGGTCGGCGAAGGCCACCGCCACCAGCCGGGCGCCGGGCAGCGGTGCCCCAGCGGCCCGCTCATTGGCATTGACCGCCTCGGTCTCCATCGCGTGCCGCAGCTGCAGCATGAGCATGTCCTGGATCATCGGCCCCAGAAGCGGGGCGGCGACGCCGATCAGCGCCTGCACGCCCTTGGCCATCTCGAGTTCGGTGGTACCGGGTTTTTGCATCGTGGAGGCCACACCGGCGTAGCGCATCGCCTCCGCGGCGTGCGAAAGTCCTTCTGCCAGTATCCGAACCACGCTGAGCAGTTGATCCGAGTCGAGACCCAGGTCGAGAAACCGCTTGATGTGCACGGCGGTCTCGGCATCGGGCCGCAGGAACACCGGCGCATCCGGATCGTCGACCGTCGCCAGCCCGCTGGCGCGCTGGAACCGCATCACCTGATCGATCTCCAGCCCGGTGTCCTCGCTGATCTGACGGGCCGACAGCCGGGTGCCGTCATCGCCCAGCGTCCGGCGCGACGGCAGCAGCATCGGCGCAAATGACTCCTGAATCTCCTCGACGGTGATGCCCTGCTCCAGCAGCCACGGAATCAGCTCGGCCCGCTGGTCGCGGGCATCGCCCGTCAACCCGTCGAGCAGCCCGGCGGCCTCCGGGTCGATAGCGTCGGTCACCGACCCAACGTATACCGTCTCTGCTCATGTCAGGATCCCCGCTCCTGGAGGGGCTGCCGCCGATCGGCTCCCCCGATGCGCGGCTGGTGATCCTCGGCAACATGCCCAGCGTTTTGTCCCTGGCATCCGGGCAGTACTACGGCAACCCACGAAATGCGTTCTGGCGCATCATCGGCGAGCTATACGGTTGTGCACCCGACGCGCCCTATGCGCAGCGGACCGCGATCCTCGAACGCCACGACATCGCGGTCTGGGATGTGCTCAAGCACTGCAGGCGCATCGGGAGCCTGGATTCGGCGATCGAGCCGGACACCATGGTGGCCAACGACTTCGGGAGCTTCTTCGCCGCCCACGCCAGCGTGGAGCGGGTGTACTTCAACGGCGCGGCGGCGGAACGCAACTTCACCCGGCTCGTCGACTTCGACGTACCGTCCACTCTGCGGCTGCCGTCGACCAGCCCCGCTCAGACCATGCGCTATGCGGACAAACTGGCGACATGGCGCGCGGCGCTGTCTGATGTCGCCGGCCCAGCGGCTCCGGCGGCTGGCGCCCGATAAGCCTTCGGCGCAGGCCAAAGCCGCTTATCCTCGTCGGGTGGCAGTCGACAGCACGACGTGCCGAGTGTGTGGCGCCCAACCGCGGCAGGGCGCGCGGTTCTGCGACACCTGCGGTTCGTCGCTGACCGACAGCGAAATGCCGGCGGAGTACAAACAGGTCACCGTTCTGTTCGCCGATGTGGTGCGTTCTATGGACATCGCCGCCGCGCTGGGGGCGGAGCGGTTGCGGGAGATCATGACCGACCTGGTCAACCGGGCCTCCGCGGTGGTCACGCGCTACGGCGGCACCGTCGACAAGTTCACCGGTGACGGCATCATGGCGATCTTCGGCGCGCCGGCCGCCCTCGAAGACCATGCGTTCCGCGCCTGCCTGGCGGCCCTGGACCTGCAGAAGGAAGCCGCGCCCCTGGCGGCCGAGATCGAGAAGCGCGACGGCCTGCAATTCCAGCTGCGGGTCGGTCTGAACTCTGGCCAGGTCATCACCGGCGACATCACTTCGAGCCCAACGAGTTACACCGCAGTCGGCGAGCAAGTGGGGCTGGCTCAGCGGATGGAGTCGGTCGCCCCACCCGGCGGGGTGATGCTCAGCGAGTCCACCGCCAACCTGGTCGAGGGCATGGTCGAGTTGGGCGACGCCGAGCTGGTTCACGTCAAAGGCGCGCACGCGCCGTTGCCGGCTCGGCGCTTGGTGGGCGCGCTCGGCGGGCTGCGACGCCGGCGCGCAACGGAGACCACTCTGGTGGGCCGCGCCTGGGAGTTGGCCAGCATCGCCGGCATGCTCGACGAGGCGATCGACGGGACTGGCTGCGTCGTGGCTCTGGTCGGGCCTGCCGGGATCGGCAAGAGCCGCATCGTGTGGGAGGTCAGCGCGCGGGCAGCTCAGCTCGGCGTCGACGTGATCACCGCATCGTGCGAGTCGCACACCAGCGACCTGCCGTTCCACACTGCCGTCGCGCTGCTCACTGCCGCCATGGGCATCGCCGGCATGGAGAACGCGGCGGCCAGGGAGCATCTTCGCGGTCAAGTCCCCGGTGTCGACGCCGACGACCTATTGCTGGTGGACGACCTGCTCGGCATCGCCGACCGCGGAGTCAAGGCGCCGACCATCGAGGCCGATGCCCGCCGACGCCGGCTGACCGGACTCCTCGACACCGCGCTGATGGCTCGGCAACGGCCGACGGTCTTCGTCATCGAGGACGCGCATTGGATCGACGAACCGAGCGAGGCACTGCTCACCAGCTTTCTCGAAGTGGCGCCGCAGACACCCTCGGTCGTCCTGATCACCTACCGACCCGAGTACCGCGGTGCACTGGCCAATGCACAAGGCGCTCAGACGATCACGCTGCGGCCGCTGAGCAACACCCAGACCTCGGCTCTGACCAGCGAGCTGCTCGGCCAGGATTCCTCGGTGCTTAAGTTGGCCGACCACATCGCCGAACGCGCGGCGGGCAATCCGTTCTTTGCCGAGGAGATCGTGCGCGATCTCGCCGAACGCGGTGTGCTCGAGGGCGTTCGGGCCAGGTACAGCTGCGGCGCCGCCATCGCCGATATTCGGGTGCCGGCCACCCTGCAGGCTGCCATCGCCGCGCGCATCGACCGCCTGGGGCCGGCCGCCAAACGAACGCTGTCGGCGGCGTCGGTGATCGGCTCCCGCTTCAATGCGGAGCTACTCGAGGGCTTGAGCGTCACACCGTCTTTCAGCGAGCTTGTCGACGCCGAGCTCGTGACGCGTGTGCAGTTCACGTCGCAGGACGACTACGCGTTCAAGCACCCCCTCATCCGCACCGTGGCCTATGAATCGCAGCTCAAGTCCGATCGCATCGAGCTGCACCGGCGACTGGCCGCGGTGATCCAGACGCGGAGCTGCGGTGACGACAAGGCCGCCGAGGTCGCCGAGCATTTCGAGGCGGCCGGCGACCTTCGCGTCGCGTTCGACTGGCGCATGCGGGCAGGTCAGTGGCTGACCAACCGGGACATCGCGGCGGCACGGGCCAGCTGGCAGCGGGCACGCCAGGTTGCCGACCGGCTGCCGGCTGACACACCCGATCACCTTGCCTTGCGGATCGCGCCACGGACTCTGTTGTGCGCCAGCGCCTATCGAGGCGGTGGACGTATCGACGACACCGGATTCGACGAGCTTCGAGCGCTCTGCGAGCAAGCCGGTGACAAACGCTCCCTCGCCATCGCGATGGCAGGGCTACCCGTCACGATGTCATTGCTGAATCGGCATCGTGATGCTGTCCTGCTGGCCGATGAACTGGAGGAACTCGTCGACTCGATCAACGACGCCCTCCTGACCGTGGGCCTTCTGCACGGTGTGATCACGGCCCGGCTGCACGGCGGTGAAATTCAGGCGGCAGCACGAGCTGCGCAACGGGTGATCGACGCGGCCGCAGGCGACGCGACCATGGGTGAGCTGCTCATCGGCTCCCCACTGGCACAGGCAACGATGCTCCGCGGGGTGGCCCGATGCGTGCTGGGCCAACCCGGATGGCGTGAGGACTTCGCAGAGGCCATTGCCATGGCGCGCAGCTCAGACCCCGTCACCCGGGCGATCGTCGTCTCCTATCCCTCCGGAATGCTGTTTCTCAACGGCGTCTTCGTTGCCGACGACACCTTCGTGGCAGCGGTGCGCGATGCGTTCGACACCGCCGAACAGTCGGGCGACGACTTCACCCTCGGCATGGCCGGATTCGCCTACGGCGCAGCATCAATGGCCCGCGGCGAACCCGACCCTGCGGTCGGCGCTCAAATCCTGGAGGAGGTTCTCGAATCGGGTGCACTACAACAGAACGCGTTCGGCGCACTTCCGCCTGGTATCGCGCTGGCAACCCACCGCGCGAGATTCGGAAATGTCGACGGTGCGGTAAGGATGTCCAGGGTGTTGGTCGACGATTCTTTCGGCAGCGGCGAGATGATCCTGCGCGGTCCGGCCACCGTGGCGCTGGTGGAAGCGCTACTACAACGCGGAGCCGAAGACGATGTGCGCGAAGCGCGTACGGTCGTCGACCGGCTGGCCGCGGTACCCACGGATCCCGGCTTCGCACTGTTCGCGCTTCCCCTGCTGCGGCTCCGGGCGCTACTGGCGCGCTCGGACGGCCACGAAGATGGCTACCGGGAATTCCGCGACCAATATCGCACGATGGCGAATGCTCTTGACTACCAAGGCCACATGGCACTGGCCGAAGCGATGGACTAGGACACCGGCGGCCGACGATGCGCCCACGGACGGGCGATCTCGATCTGGTGGCTCAAAGACAACAGCGTCGCCTCGTCGTACGGCCGGCCGACCAGTTGCACCGACACCGGGACGCCCTCGTGATCCAGCCCCCACGGCACGACGGCGGCGGGCTGACCGGTGGCATTGAAAATGCCAAGGAACGGAACTCGGGAAGCCACCATGGCCAATGTCGAGACCCCACCGCGGTGCTGGTACTGGCCGATCCGGGACGGCCCCAGCGCGGTTCCGGGGGTGATCACCACATCGACGTCGTCGAAGATCGACTGCACTCGTGCGTTCAGCGCCGGTTCGGCGGCCCGAATCCGGGCGATCTGGGTATCGGAGATCAACCGGCCAAGGCGGGCAATGCCTTTCGTCCTTGACTCGAGGCGCTCGCGGTGCGGCAATGCGGTGACATCCTGATAGGCACCGCGCCACATCCGCGGCAGCAGATGACCGTAGACGGCCCACGCCGGATAATCCGGATCACGCCAGAGGACGTCGTGGCCGAGGTCGCGCAGCAGCGTCTCGGCGCCGTCCATCGCCTTCTGTTGGGCTTTGCCGACACGGCCGACGACTGTCGGTGGGAGCTTGGTACTCAACGCAATTCGCAGCCGGCCGGGCTCCCGGTTGGCGGCCGCGACGAACCCGCCCGACGGAGCGGGTTGCGTCGTCGTCGCATCGAGGAACAGCGCTGCGTCTTCCACCGTGCGGGCCATCGGGCCGTTGACGGACAGCCCGCACCACGCGTCGTCGTGCGGGGCCATCGGCACGCGATCACGCTGCGGCTTGAGACCGAAGAGCCCGCACCAGGTGGACGGGATGCGAATCGATCCGGCGCCATCGGAACCCAGCGCCATCGGGGCCAGGCCCGCGGCCACCGCTGCCCCACTGCCGCCGCTGCTGCCGCCGGGTGTGCGGGCCAGGTCCCACGGGTTGTGCGTGGCGCCGAACGCGACGGTCTCGGTGAAGGGCCACAGCATCATCTCCGGAACCGCCGTCTTGCCCAAGATCACCGCGCCCGCCTCACGCAGCCGGCGCACCACCTCGGCGTCGGCCGTCGGCGCCAATCCGTAGGCGCTGCTGCCGTAGCAGGTGAATTCGTCGGCGACGTCGACGTCGTCCTTGATCGCGATCGGCACCCCCAGCAAGGGTTTACGTTCCCCGGCGTCGAGCAGTTCCTGTGCTGCCGCGGCTTCTCGCCGCGCCCTTTCGGTGAACACGACGCGATAGGAGCGCAACTCGCGGTCGACGCGGGCTATCCGCTCGAGGTAGAGCTCCAACAGAGCCGGGGCGGTGATTGTCCCGTTGACGAGCATGCGCGCCTGCTCGGCGGCACCGGCGAAGGCAATGTCGGTGGAGTCCATCTCCGGCAGCGTAGCGCTGACCGCTACGGTGGCGAGATGGCATGCGTGTTCTGCGAGATCGTCGCCGGTACGGCGCCGGCCATCCGCGTCTACGAAGACGACGACGTCCTGGGCATTCTCGATATCCGGCCGTTCACCCGTGGCCACACGCTGGTCGTGCCCAAGCGGCACAGCGTCGACCTGACCGATACGCCGGCCGAGACCCTCGCCGGAATGCTGGCCGTCGGTCAGCGAATCGCGCAGGCCACCCGGCTCTCAGCGTTGGGCGCGACCGGGAACAACATCGCCATCAACGACGGCAAGTCGGCGATGCAGACGGTGTTCCACATTCACCTGCATGTGATTCCGCGGCGCGACGGTGACAAGCTGTCTGTCGCCAAAGGGATGCTGCTGCGCCGTGATCCCGATCGCGAGACCACCGGGCGGATTGTGCGCGATGCCCTGACAGCACTGGACACAACTGGATGAGAGTGATGGCATGACGTCGCTGAACCACATGGCGTTGATGAAGTTCGTGAAGGTGCACGACGCGATCTACCGGCGCACCAACGGCTGGATCGGGCACCGGATGCCCGGCGTGCCACCGTCGTTGATGCTGCACACCATTGGTGCGAAAACCGGTCAGCCGCGGTCCATCTTGCTGGCGTACTACCGCGACGGCGACGATTACCTGGTGGTCGCGTCCAATGGCGGCGCGGACCGCAACCCGGCCTGGTATCACAACCTTCGTGCGCAGCCGAACATCGAGATCAACCTCGGCAGAAGGCGTTTGGCGGTCACCGCACACCTCCTGTTGCCGGACGATCCGGACTATGCCCGGTTATGGCAGGTCTGCGACTCGGCGAACAGCGGCCGGTACAACGCCTATCAGCAGGGCACCGATCGGCCCATCCCGGTGGTTCGCCTGACGCCCTGAGTGCCGCGAAAGCGCTTGGCCTAGAACAGCTCTTTGGCCAGTAGCTCCAACGTGACCTCACGCGCGGGTGCGGTGCGCGGGTCGGTACCGCGAGGCGCCGAGGCGACGGGGTTGACCATCACCTCGTCGACGTCGAACTCCAGCGCGACCGCGCGGACCTGCTCGGCCGCCTCGGCCGGGGACCCAACCACGGCCTGGCCGCGACCGGCCGCGATGACGGCTTCCGCCTGCGGGTGCATCGTCAGCTCCGCGGCATCCTCGACGAGGTCGAGCGGCCCGAGGGGCTGCCCCGTACGCAGCCGCGCCATCATCTGCAGATTGGGCAGCAGAAGGGCTTCGGCCTCGGCGCGCGTGGGCGCGACCACCGCGTTGACGGTCATGAACGTCACCGGCTCGGCGGCCACATCGCTCGGCCGGAACTCCGACCGGTAGGTGGCCAGCGCCTCGACGGTGCCCTGCCCGGCGAAGTGGTGGGCGAAGACGTACGGCAACCCCTTCGCGGCGGCCAGATGTGCCGAGTACATCGACGAACCCAGCAGCCACAGCCGCGGCTCCTCGACCGCCGCCGGGGTGGCCTTGAGGATGTAGTCCTGGTTGCGGATCGGGATGCGGACGCCGTGCGCACTCATCAACGCCGCGACGTCGTCGAGGTACTGCGGAAAGTTCTCGATGTCGGAATCGTCGCGGGTGCCCCGCAGCATGATCGAGGTCACCGGATCAGAGCCCGGCGCCCGGCCGATGCCCAGATCGATGCGCCCGGGGGCGGCGGCCTCCAGCAGCGCGAACTGCTCGGCGACGGCCAGCGGCGCGTGGTTGGGCAGCATCACCCCACCCGAGCCCAGCCGCAGCTGCGTGGTCTGGGCGGCCAGGTAGGCGAGGATCACCGGCGGGCTGGTTGCCGCGACGGCGGGCATGTTGTGGTGCTCGGCCACCCAGTACCGGGTGAATCCCAGCCGGTCGGCGGTCTGGGCCAGTCGCACGGTGGCCGCCAGCGCGTCGCTGGTGGTCTGGTCGGTGCGCACTGGAACGAGGTCGAGGACAGAAAGCCGCATAGCAGCCTCAACGATACGACTGCCGTACTTGTTTCCCGCTTACCCGCGCAGGCCGGCCCGCTTGGCCGCATCGGTGAAGACGTCGTCGAGCATGGCCGGGGTGAGCCGCCCGGTGAACATGTTCTGCTGGCTGGGGTGATAGCAGCCCAGCAGTTGCCGACCCGAGGGCAAGTCGACCACCACCCCGTGACCGAACTTCGGCTTGGCCCCGCCCGGTAGGTCGTCGGCCAGCAGCCGCAGGGCGGCCTCCCAGCCGAACCCGCCCAGGGTGACGATCACCCGGACGGACGGAGCGATCATGTTCCACTCGGCGGTCAGCCACGGCTCGCACGTCGACCGCTCGTCGGGCAACGGCTTGTTGCCGGGCGGGGCGCACCGCACCGCAGCGGCAACTCGGATCTCGTTGGTGCTCAAGCCATCCGCAGCGTCGACACTCGTCGGCTGGTTTACCAGCCCGGTGCGGTACAGCGCGGCGAACAGCTGATCACCCGAGCGGTCACCGGTGAACACCCGGCCCGTGCGGTTGCCGCCCTGCGCGGCAGGGGCGAGTCCCAGCACCAGAATCTTCGGCTGCGCCGCACCCCACCCGGTGATCGGTCTGCCCCAGTACGGCTCACCCGCGAACGATCGCCGCTTGACGACCGCGACCTCCTCGCGCCAGGCGACCAGCCGTGGGCAGGCCCGGCACACGCTGACCAGGGCATCGAGGTTCGCCAGATCGCCTGCCGTCGCGGCCAGCGTGGCCACCTGCCCGGGGTCGGCGGCCACCGGGGTTGCGGCCGTCGCGGGATCACCCGGCCAGCCCGTCCCCGGCGGGACCGGCGACTCGAACAGCACACCGGTGCGCGGATGGGGGTAGGCGGTCACCGGTCCACTGTGCCCGCGCGCGCGGCGCCGCGCGAGAAAACTAGGCTCTGCCAGTGACCAACACGCGCATCCCCGCGCTGCTGATCCTGTCTTCGACGTTTTTGGCCGCAGGTGCCAACGGCATCTCCATGGTCGCGTTCCCGTGGCTGGTGCTGCAGCGCACCGGCAGCGCGGTGGACGCCTCGATCGTCGCCGGCGCGGCGACCCTGCCACTGCTGTTCGCCACGCTCATCGCCGGTGCGGCCGTCGACTTCATCGGCCGGCGCCGGGTGGCCATGCTCTCCGACGTCCTCTCGGCCGCCGCGGTCACCGCAATCCCCGTACTGGCCATCGTGTTCGGCTCCGGTGTGCTGAACACCCTCGTGCTGGCCGGGCTGGCCGCCCTTGGCAACTTCTTCGATCCGGCCGGCATGACCGCCCGGCAGTCGATGCTGCCCGAGGCCGCCGAACGGGCAGGGTGGACCCGCGATCACACCAACAGCGTCTACGAAGCGGTGTTCAACCTGGCCTACATCACCGGGCCCGGCATCGGCGGTCTGCTCATCGCGACGCTCGGCGGAATCAACACGATGTGGGTCACCGCCGCGTTGTTCGCGCTGGCGATCCTGGCGATGGCGGTGCTGCGGCTCGAGGGCACCGGACGTCCGGTCCGCGAAAAGCTGCCCGAGAGCATGGTTTCCGGCGTCCTGGAGGGGTTGAAGTTCGTCTGGCACAACCGGGTGCTGCGCACGCTCGGGCTGATCGACCTGGCCGTCACCGGCCTGTACCTGCCGATGGAAAGCGTGCTGTTCCCGAAGTACTTCACCGACCGCAACGAGCCGGCCCATCTCGGCTGGGTGCTGATGGCGCTGGCGATCGGCGGGCTGATCGGGGCGCTGAGCTGGACGGTGCTGTCGAAGATCTCCAGCAAGCGCACGACGGTGCTGACGGCGGTGCTCACGTTCGGCATCGCCGTCACCGTCATCGGGTTCCTCCCGCCGCTGCCGGTGATCCTGTCGTTCGCCGCGCTCGTCGGCCTGGTCTACGGGCCGATCGGGCCCATCTACAACTCGGTCATGCAGAACCGCACCCCCGAGCACCTTCGCGGCCGGGTGGTCGGGGTGATGACGTCGATGACCTATGCCGCGGGTCCCATCGGGTTCATGCTGGCCGGCCCGCTGGTCGACGGGTTCGGCCTGAAGGTGACATTCCTGGTGCTGGCGGTGCCGATCCTGGCGATCGGTGTGCTGTGTCCCTGGCTGCCGGCACTGCGCGAACTCGACGACGAGCCCGAAGCGCAGCCGGCCCACGCTTAGGATGGCGCAATGGCCGTGAGCGCTGTGGCCGGCCTGGCCGCCGAACTGCCCGACGGGGTCGTCGTCACCGACCCCGACATCGTGGCCTCCTACCGCCAGGACCGGGCCGCCGATCCCGCGGCCGGCACACCGTTGGCGGTGGTCCGGCCCACCCGCACCGAAGAGGTGCAGACGGTGTTGCGCTGGGCATCGGACAATCGCATTCCGGTGGTACCGCGCGGGGCGGGCACCGGCTTGTCCGGCGGAGCGACGGCGGTCGACGGCGGGATCGTGCTGTCGACGGAGAAGATGCGCGACATCACCGTCGATCCGGTGACCCGCACCGCCGTCGTACAGCCCGGGCTGCTCAATGCCGAGGTGAAGAAGGCGGTCGCGGAGTACGGCCTGTGGTATCCACCCGATCCGTCGTCGTATGAGATCTGCAGCATCGGCGGCAATATCGCCACCAACGCCGGCGGACTATGCTGCGTAAAGTACGGCGTGACAACCGATTACGTGCTCGGACTGCAGGTGGTGCTGGCCGACGGAACCGCGGTGCGCCTTGGCGGGCCGCGACTCAAGGACGTGGCCGGCCTGTCGCTGACCAAGCTGTTCGTCGGCAGCGAGGGCACCCTGGGGGTGATCACCGAGGTGACGTTGCGACTGCTGCCACCTCAGCCGTCGGCGTGCACCGTGGTGGCCACGTTCGATTCAGTGGAGGCGGCCGCAGCGGCCGTGCTCACGATCACCAGCCGCATCCGGCCGTCGATGCTGGAGTTCATGGACGCGGTGGCGATCAACGCCGTCGAGGACAAACTGCGGATGGGCCTGGATCGTTCGGCCGCGGCGATGATGGTGGCCGCCTCCGACGATCGCGGGTCGACCGGCGCCGAGGACGCCGAGTACATGGCCGGGGTCTTCACTGAAGCCGGTGCCACCGAGTGCTTTTCGACCGCCGACCCGGACGAGGGTGAGGCTTTTGTGGCGGCTCGTCGGTTTGCCATCCCGGCGGTGGAGGCCAAGGGCGCCCTGATGCTCGAGGACGTCGGGGTGCCACTGCCCGCGCTGGCCGAGCTGGTCGGCGGGGTGGCCAAGATCGCGGCCGACCGCGACCTGACGATCTCGGTGATCGCCCATGCCGGCGACGGCAACACCCATCCGCTGATCGTCTACGACCCCGCCGACGCCGCGATGACCGAGCGCGCCGAAAAAGCGTTCGGCGAAATCATGGATCTGGCGGTGTCACTTGGCGGGACGATCACCGGCGAACACGGCGTCGGCCGACTCAAAAAGCCCTGGCTGGCGGGCCAGCTGGGCCCGGAGGCGATGGAGCTCAACCGCAAGATCAAGGCCGCGCTCGACCCCGACGGGATCCTCAACCCAGGTGCGGTGATCTAGAACAACCCTTGACACAACACCTCGCTTGTCGTATCCATAAGACATGACAGCAGTTGTGTCTCACGAGGCGGAGGCCCGCTTCGAGCTCGCCACCGCCGAGACCTGGGGCCACCGCTGGCCGATGTACCAGGCCCTGCGCGACCTCGACCCGGTGCACAACGTCGTGCCGGACAACCCCGACCACAACTACTGGGTGCTGTCCCGGCACGCCGACATCTTCACCGCCGCACGCGACCACGAGACGTTCTCCTCGGCCGAGGGCCTGACCGTCAACTACAACGAGCTGGAACTGATTGGCCTGCAAGACAACCCGCCATTCGTCATGCAGGACCCGCCGGTGCACACCGAGTTCCGCAAGCTGGTGTCACGCGGATTCACCCCCCGGCAGGTCGAATCAGTCGAGCCCAAGGTGCGGGAGTTCGTCGTCGAGCGCATCGAGCGGCTGCGCGCCAACGGCGGCGGCGACATCGTCGCCGAGCTGTTCAAGCCGCTGCCGTCGATGGTGGTCGCGCACTACCTCGGCGTACCCGAGCAGGACCGCGACCAGTTCGACGGCTGGACCGACGCCATCGTGGCGGCCAACACCTCGTCGGAGGGACTCGGTGGTGCGCTGACCGGCCTCACCGAAGCCCTTGGCGGGATGATGGGCTACTTCACCGAACTGATCGAGCGACGCCGGCGTGAACCCGAAGACGACACGGTGTCACATCTGGTGGCCGCCGGCGTCGGCGCGGACGGCGACATCGCCGGCACACTGTCGATACTGGCCTTCACGTTCACGATGGTCACCGGCGGCAACGACACCACCACCGGCATGCTCGGCGGGTCGGTGCCGCTGCTGGCCGAGCGTCCCGACCAACGCCAGCTGCTCGTCGACCAACCGGACCTGATCTCCGACGCCGTCGACGAATTCCTGCGACTGACCTCCCCGGTGCAGGGACTGGCCCGCACCACGACTCGCGATGTCGAGCTGCACGGCAAGACCATCCCGGCCGGGCGGAAGGTGCTGCTGCTGTACGGCTCGGCCAACCGCGACGAGCGCCAATACGGCCCCGATGCAGCCGAACTCGATGTCACCCGCCGCCCGCGCAATATCCTCACGTTCAGCCACGGCGCCCACCACTGCCTCGGCGCGGCTGCCGCGCGCATGCAGGCCAGGGTTGCCCTGACCGAATTGCTGTCGCGCTGCCCCGATTTCGAGGTCAACGAGGCGGGTATCGTCTGGGCCGGCGGCGGCTACGTGCGCCGGCCGCTGTCCGTACCGTTCCGGGTGCGTGGCTAGATGACGGGTAAGGACTGGCTGAGTTCACGTCGCGCGGAGGTGGCCGCCGACCGTATCCTCGACGCCGCCGGTGAGTTGTTCGCCAACCATGCCGTCGGGGGCGTCGGGATGAACGACATCGCCCGTACCGCAGGGTGTTCCAGGGCCACGCTGTACCGCTACTTCGAGAACCGCGAAGTGCTGCACACCGCGTACGTGCACCGGGAAGCGTACCGGCTGCACGAGCAGATGACCGAGCTCGTCAACGAGATCCCCGATCCCCGCGAACGACTGCTGGCCGGGCTCAGCGAGTCCATGAAGCTGGTGCGTGAGAGTCCGGCGTTGTCGTCGTGGTTCAACACAGCCGACTCCCCCATCGGCGCCGAGATGGCCGAGCAGTCCGAGGTCATCCAGGCGCTGACATCGGGCTTCCTGCTGTCGCTGCGGCCCGACGACCCGGACGTCGTTCATCGCCGTGCCCGCTGGCTCGTTCGGGTGCTGACGTCGCTGCTGATCTTCCCCGGCCGCGACGCCGACGACGAGCGCGCGATGCTCGAGGAGTTCGTCGTTCCGATGGTGTGCCCCAACGAGACCGAGTCTGCGTTGAAACCGCATTGAGAGCGAACTTTCGGCGAAATCTTCGCTCTCAGTGCGGTCTCAGCGTACGCGGGTGAACCGGTGCAGCACCCACGCCACCGGGATCGTCATCACCAGCGTGACGATGAATAGCGCAGGCGCCCAGCCCGTGTACACCGGCCAACGCAGTACCTCGACCATGGCGACCTCCATCACCACGAGGTGCACCAGGAATATCTCGTAGGAGATTTCGCCGAGCCACACCATCGGCCTGCTGCCCACCGCCCGCGCGTACCACCCCCGGTTGCCAAGCGCGAGTGGGGCGACCATCAATGTCGCGATCGCGGCGTAGAAACCGGTCTTGACCAGCGCCTCGGTCAGCCCCGTCGGTGACGTGGTGGGCTCGCCCGCGATCGGGGTGGACACGATCATGAAGCTGACGACCGCCAGCGGTATGGCGATGAACCCCAAGACCCGAACTCCCATGGCCTGCAACACCGTCAGCAGCATGCCGCCGACGAACCAGGACAGGTAGCCGGGCAGCCAGAGCCGGGCGCCGTTGAGCAGGAAATCGGTGTTGTGCACCAGCACCAGCCACGCCGGGCTGATGAGCGCGAGCACCAACAGCCCCGCCACCAACCGCAACGGCCGCCACTGTCGACGGCACACCACAACCAGCAGCAGCCACGCCAACACCGGCAGGGCGACATAGAACGCCACCTCGACGGCCAGGCTCCACATCTGCGTAAGTCCTTGGTGCAGATAGCCATTGAACATGTAGTTGTCGGTGTAGATCTGGGTCAGCGTCAGGTTGCGCAGCAGGCCGACCCAGGTATGGCCGGGATTGGGCCCGCCGTCGCGGAACTGGTAGATCAGATAGGCGGCCAGCACGGTGACTATGTAGGCCGGCATGATGCGCCGCACCCGGTGCCACGCATAGCGGCGCACCGACGGCGCCGTCCCCCCACCGACCGCAGCCCGCACCCACGGCCCGAATAAGAGATAACCCGACAGCACGAAGAAGATCGGCACACCGATCTCCAGGCGCGAATACACCAGGCCCACAAAGCCGTGCGTGTACTTGCCGGTGGTGTAGGCCGCGTGGGTGCCCAGCACCATCAGCGCCGCGACCGCGCGGATACCCGTCAGCGAGGCGACCCGGTCAACCCCCGAAACTGCTTCCAGTCCGCCTTGGTCGACCTGACCGGACGCGATCATCGGCTCGTGCGCCGAGGCTTCCCGCCGGAGGGACGCGAGTCGGGACGCGTGTCGTATCGTGGGCTGCCACGGTCAGGCTTCAGGTCGATCAAAATCCCGGAAATACGGGTCTTCTCAAGGGCTTTCAACGTTGCCTTGGACAGCTCGGCGGGCAGCTCGACCAGTGAGAAATCGGCCTTGATGGTGATGTGCCCGAAATCGCTACGGTGCAGTCCACCTTCGTTGGCCAGCGCCCCGACGATCGAGCCCGGCCCCACCTTGTGCCTCTTGCCGACCGAGATGCGATAGGTCGCCAGGTCGTCGCGGGTCTTGCGCGGGGTGCGCTCCCGCTCCTCGCGCTCGGGACGCTCCCGGCGCTTCTCCGGCGGCGGCTCGGTCATCAGGAATTCCGCACCGTCACGGCTCTGCAGCGCCAGCGCCGCGGCGATGTCCGCCATCGGCACGTCGTGGTCTTTCTCGTAGTCCTCGATCAGCCGACGGAACATATCGAAGCCGGGTGCGGTGAGCGCCTCGGTGATCGAATCCTGGAACTTGGCCACCCGCTGGGCGTTGACGTCCTCCACGCTGGGCAACTGGTCCTCGGTGACCGGCTGGCGGGTGACCTTCTCGATCGACTTCAGCAGGTGGCGTTCCCGCGGCGAGACGAACAGCAGGGCAGTCCCGGATCGTCCGGCCCGCCCGGTGCGCCCGATGCGGTGCACATAGGACTCCGGATCGTGCGGGATGTCGTAGTTCAGCACATGGGAGATGCGTTCGACGTCCAGCCCGCGTGCGGCGACGTCGGTGGCCACCAGGATGTCGATCGCGCCGCTCTTGAGCGCCGCGATCGTCCGCTCGCGAAGCGCCTGTGGGATATCGCCGTTGATCGCCGAGGCGGCGAACCCGCGGGCCCGCAGCTTCTCGGCGACCTCCTCGGTGGCCTGCTTGGTCCGGACGAACACGATCATCGCCTCGAACGGTTCGACCTCGAGCAGACGGGTCAGCGCGTCCATCTTGCGCGGCCCGGCCACCTGGATATAGCGCTGGGTGATGTTCTCGGCGGTCGCGGTCTTGGACTTGACCGCCACCTCGACGGCATCGTGCAGGTACTTGGACGTGATCTTGCGGATCGCCGGGGGCATGGTCGCCGAGAACAACGCGATCTGCTTGTACTCCGGGGTATCGGCCAGGATCCGCTCGACGTCCTCGGCGAAGCCCATCTGCAGCATCTCGTCGGCCTCGTCGAGCACCAGGTAGTCCAGGTGCGAGAGATCCAGGCTGCCCTTCTCGAGGTGGTCGATGACGCGGCCGGGGGTCCCGACGACGACCTGCGCGCCGCGCTTGAGGCCGGTCAGCTGCGGAACGTAGGAGGTGCCGCCGTAGATCGGCAGCACGTTGATGTTTCGGTGCGCGCCGTAGCGGCTGAACGCCTCGGCGACCTGCAGGGCCAACTCACGCGTCGGGGCCAGCACCAGCGCCTGGGTGACGCGGCTTGTTGGGTCGATTTTGGACAGGATCGGGATCGCGAACGCGGCGGTCTTACCGGTGCCGGTCTGCGCCAGACCGACGACGTCGGAGCCGGCGAGCAGCGCCGGAATGGTGGCCGCCTGGATCGCCGACGGGGTTTCGTAGCCGACGTCGGCAACCGCCTGCAGCACCGCGGGGTGGATCTGCAGGTCGGCAAAGGTTACGGGGGCGTCTTCCAGGGATGTCATCGGATCTGCAGTCTACTGCCGGTGCGTGCCGTTACCCGCCTCCGCTCGCAAAGGGCGGTACCGTCTGCCGGTGTGTGGGTGAGGCTTGGAGTCGCAGCGGCGGCAGCCGTGCTCGCCGCGGGCTGCAGTTCCGGCGACTCGACGGTGGCCAAGACTCCACAGCCGACGACGACCGCGGTGACCACGACTGAGGCTCCCCCGCCGCCACCACCACCGCCGAGCACCACGCCGCCGCCGGATCCATGCGCGGTGAACCTGGCCGCACCCGCGATCGCGCAGACCGTCTCCGAGCTGCCTCGCGACCCGCGCAGCGGCCAGGCCTGGAACCCCGAACCGGTGGCGGGCAACTACAACGAGTGCGCACAACTGTCCGCGGTGATCATCAAGGCCAACACGAACGCCGATAACCCCAACACCCGCGGGGTGCTGTTCCATCTCGGCAAGTACATCCCGACCGGGGTGCCCGACACCTACGGCTTCAACGGTGTCGACACCACGCAGAGCACCGGCGACACCGTCGCCCTGGGCTACCTGAACGGCCTGGGCATGCAGAGCGTGGTGAAGTTCCGCTGGAACGGCAATGGCGTCGAGCTGATCGGCAACGGCTGACACGTCGGTGCGCCCGCCTACAGTAGGGCTGTGTTCGTCGCCGACGACCGGGTCATCTACAGCGCATCTGATCTCGCCGCGGCCGCACGCTGCGAGTACGCGCTGCTGCGCGCGTTCGATGCCAAGCTGGGCCGCGGCCCTTCGGTGTCGGCGACCGACGAACTTCTGGCCCGTACCGCCGAACTCGGCGGCCAGCACGAGGAACGTCACCTCGACGAGCTGCGCTCGACCACCGACGTCACCATCATCGGCAGGCCCGCCTACACCGTCGCCGGACTGACCGCCGCCGCGAACGCCACCCTGACCGCCGTCGAGCAGCGCGCGCCCCTCATCTACCAGGCCGCGATGTTCGACGGTCGTTTCGTCGGGTTCGCGGACTTCCTGCTGCTCGACGAGGACCGCTACCGGCTGCGCGATACCAAGCTCGCCCGCTCGGTGAAGGTGGAGGCGCTGCTACAGCTGGCCGCCTACGCCGAGACGCTGAGTGTGGCCGGCGTCGCGGTCCACGACGAGGTGGAACTGGTGCTGGGCAACGGGACAACGCGGGCCTACCGGGTCGACGAGTTGCTGCCGGTCTACCGGTCCCGGCGCACCGAGCTGCAGGGTCTGCTGGATCGGCACCTGGACGGTGATGTCGCGGTGAGCTGGACCGACGAGAGTGTGCGCGCCTGCATGCGCTGCCAGGAATGCGCGGCGCAGGTCCGCGAGCAGGACGACCTGCTGCTGGTCGCGGGCATGCGAATCAGCCAGCGGGCCCGGTTAATCGACGCCGGTATCACCACGGTGGCCGAGCTGGCCGCGCACGACGGCCCGGTCCCCGAGCTGCCTGCCCGCGCGGTCGCCGCGCTGAGCGGGCAGGCCCGGCTGCAGATCGCGCCCCGGGTGGACGGCAAACCGCCGTTCGAGGTTGTCGACCCGCAGCCGTTGATGCTGTTGCCCGATCACGACAAGGGCGATCTGTTCTTCGATTTCGAGGGTGACCCGCTGTGGACGGCCGACGGTACTGAGTGGGGCCTGGAGTACATGTTCGGTGTACTCGGCGCGGGCGGGGACTTTCGGCCGCTGTGGGCCCATGACCGCCGCCAGGAACGCAAGGCGCTGAAGGGCTTTCTGGACATGGTCCGCAAGCGGCGCAAGCGGTATCCGAAGATGCACATCTACCACTACGCGGCATACGAGAAGACGGCCCTGCTGCGCCTGGCCGGCCGCTACGGCGAGGGCGAGAACGAGGTCGACGACCTGCTCCGCAACGGCGTGCTCGTCGACTTGTATCCCTTTGTGCGCAAGAGCATTCGGGTCGGCACCGAGAACTACAGCCTCAAGTCGCTCGAGCCGCTGTATATGGATGCAGAACTGCGCACCGGCGATGTCACCACCGCCACCGATTCGATCACCATGTATGCCCGCTATTGCGAGCTGCTCGCCGACGGCAACAACGACGAGGCCGCGACCGTGCTCAAGGAGATCGAGGACTACAACCACTACGACTGCCGGTCCACCCGGAAACTGCGGGACTGGTTGTTGCACCGCGCCTTTGAAGCCGGGGTGCCGCCGCTGGGCATGCAGCCGGTGCAAGACGGCGGACAACTCGACGTCGACGACGACCTGGCCCGTACCTTGGGCGGCTTCGCCGGGGATGACGTCACCGCCCGCAGTCCCGAGCAGCGGGCCGTCGCGATGATCGCGGCCGCACGGGGGTATCACCGCCGCGAGGACAAGCCGTTCTGGTGGGGCCACTTCGACCGGCTCAACAGCCCGGTCGACGAATGGTCCGACACACCAGGTGTTTTCCTCGCCGATCGGGCGGTCGTCGACACCGAATGGCATGTTCCGCCGCGAGCCCGCAAGCAGCAGCGCCGGTTGCGGCTGACCGGCGCGATCGCGGCCGGTGAGCTCGACAGCGACATGTACGCGCTCTACAACCCGCCCACACCGGCCGGCCTGTCCGACGACCCCGAGCGACGGGCATACGCCTCGGTGAAGGTGCTCGGCTGTGACGACCCCTCGGCACCGACCGAGGTGTTGGTCATGGAACGAGAACCGCGCGGAACTAACAGCGCCGGGGGGACCTTCACTCAGTTGCCGTTCGCGCTCACGCCGGGCCCACCGTTTGCGACCAAGGCCCTGCGCGAATCGATCGATGCCGCAGCAGCCCACCTCGCAGCCGGCCTTCCCGACCTGCCGTCGTCGGCCGTCGTCGACATCCTGTTACGCCGTCCGCCGCGTACCGGTGCGCCGCTGCCACGCACCGGTGACAGCGCCGCCGATATCACCTCCGCACTGCTGGCCTTGGATTCGTCGTACGTGGCCGTGCACGGCCCACCCGGCACCGGCAAGACCCACACCGCCGCCCGGGTCATCGCCGCCCTTGTCAACGAGCACCGCTGGCGCATCGGCGTCGTCGCGCAGTCACATGCCGTGGTGGAGAACCTGTTTCGCGACATCATCAACGCCGGAGTGGATCCCGCGCTGGTGGCCAAGAAACCCAGCGGCACCGGCCCGTGGACCGACATCGACGAGAAGACCTACCCCGCCTTCATCGCCGGCAATGACGGCTGCGTGATCGGCGGTACGGCATGGGATTTCGCCAACCAGACGCGGGTGCCGCCGGGTTGCCTGGACCTGCTGGTGATCGAGGAGGCCGGCCAGTTCTGCCTGGCCAACACCATCGCCGTCGCGCAGGCGGCCACCAACCTGCTGCTCCTCGGCGACCCGCAGCAGCTGCCCCAGGTCAGCCAGGGCACCCACCCCGAGCCGGTGGACGCCTCGGCACTGGGTTGGCTGGTGGACGGGCAGCACACCCTGCCCGAAGATCTCGGCTACTTCCTGGATCGCTCGTATCGCATGCATCCGGCGGTGTGCGCCGCGGTGTCTCGGCTCTCCTATGACAATCGGCTCCACTCGGTGGAGGAGCGCACCGCGGCACGACAGCTCGCCGGAGTCCAGCCCGGGGTGCGCGTGCTGGCCGTCCAGCACGACGGCAACTCGACGGACAGCCGCGAGGAGGCCGAGGCGATCGTCACCGAGATCACCGCGATGCTCGGATCGGCGTGGACCGACGAGGAGGGCACCCGTCCGCTCAGCGCCGCCGACGTGTTGATCGTGACTCCCTACAACGCCCAGGTTGTGCTGCTGCGGCGCCTCTTGGATGCGGCCGGATTATCCGATGTGCGGGCCGGCACCGTCGACAAGTTCCAGGGCCGCCAGGCCCCGGTGGTGTTCATCTCGCTGGTGGCCTCCTCGATTGCCGAGGTGCCGCGCGGAATCTCCTTCCTACTCAACCGCAATCGGCTCAACGTCGCGGTGAGCCGGGCGAAGTACGCCGCGGTGATCGTGCGTTCGGCGATGCTGACCGACTACCTGCCGTCGACACCGGCAGGGTTGGTGGAGTTGGGGGCTTTCCTGGCCATGTGTGGTAAACCCACGGCATGAGTTCTTCGCTGCCCGAACAACTCCAGGCCATCGTCGGCGCCGCGCAGGTCGTGACCGACGCCGACATCCTGGACGGCCGCAGCATCGACCACACCGGGCGCTACCGCGGGAAGGCCAGCGCGCTGGTGCGCCCCGGCTCGGCCGACGAGGTCGCCGCGGTGCTGCGGGAATGCCGTGCGGCCGGGGTTTCGGTGACCGTGCAGGGCGGGCGTACCTCGCTGGTGGCCGGCACGGTTCCCGAGCACGACGACGTGCTGCTGTCCACTGAGCGGCTCACCGAGGTCGGCGATGTGGATGTCGTCGAGCGACGCATCCGGGTCGGGGCCGGGGTGACGGCGGCGGCCGTGCAACGCGCAGCCGCGGCGGCCGGCCTGCTGTTCGGCGTCGACCTCGCCGCCCGCGATTCGGCCACCGTCGGCGGGATGGCGTCCACCAATGCCGGCGGCCTGCGGACCGTGCGCTACGGCAACATGGGTGAGCAGGTGATCGGGCTGGACGTCGCGCTGCCGGACGGCTCGGTGGTGCACCGGCACAGCCAGGTTCGTGCCGACAACACCGGCTATGACCTGGCGTCGTTGTTCGTCGGCGCCGAAGGCACTTTGGGGGTGATCACCGGGTTGGATCTGCGCCTGCACCCGGTGCCCGCGCATCGGGTGACGGCGGTGTGCGGATTCGCCGACCTGGCGGCGCTGGTGGCCACGGGCAGGGCGTTGCGCGACACCGAATCCATTGCCGCCCTGGAACTCATCGACGGTCGGTCGGCAGCGTTGGCCGCGGAGCATTTCGACGTGCCGGTGCCGACGGCCGGCGACTGGCTGCTGCTGATCGAACTCGCCGGCGAGACCGACCTGACCGAGCGGCTGGCCGACGCGCTCGAAGACGCCGAACTGTGCGGCGAGCCGGCGGTGGGCATCGACAACGCCGCTCAGCAACGACTCTGGCAGGCCCGCGAGTCCACCGCCGAAGTGGTGGGGCTGTTCGGTCCGCCGCTGAAATTCGATGTTTCCCTGCCCCTGTCGGTGATCCCCGCGTTCGCCACCGACTCCGCCGCGCTGGTCACCGAGCATGCGCCGGAGGCCATCCCGGTGCTGTTCGGCCACGTCGGCGAGGGCAATCTGCATCTGAACGTATTGCGTTGCGACACCGAGCGGGAGGCCCACCTGTATGCGGCGATGATGAAACTCATTGCCGCCCATGGCGGTAACGTCAGCTCAGAGCATGGCGTCGGCAGCCGCAAGCGCGCCTACCTTGGCATGGCGCGTTCGGACGCGGACATCGCCGCGATGCGCACCATCAAGGCCGCCTTCGACCCGACGGGCTATCTCAATCCCGCGGTGCTATTCGACTAGGCCTTGGGCGGGCGCGGGCGCACCAGCACCGACTGCTGGATGACGCCGACAGCACCGTCGTCGTCGAACAGCGTGCCGACCGTCGTTGCCACCCCATCGGGCCCGTACATCGTCTCGGCGCGGATACCGACCCACTCTCCCTTGGGAACTCGGTGGACGTGCACCGCCAGATCGGTGTTGAGGAACGTGTACTTGGTGATGTCGATCTTGGAGCCGATGCCATTGGCGTCATCGGCAACGGCGAACAATCTCTCCAGCGGTGTCAGCTGCTCCCCCTGCACCAGGTCGACCAGCGGCCGCAGCCACGACTCCCCCGGACCGGGCGCCAACGGCTTCGTCAACCACAGCCACTCCAGGCTGTGCACGTAGTTACGGTCAAAGTTGTCGGCAAGATTGCGGTTCACGCCCTCCGCGCGCGGGCGCAAGGGCTCGACCGGCGCAGAGAGCAACGCCTCGGTGTCCAGTGTGAGCATCCGCCAGCCGCTGGCCCTGGCGACCGGACGGGGTTGCCCGTCGGGACCCTGACCGAGCATCGTCGCGGAGACCAACTCGATCTGCTTGCCGCCCCGGTCAACTGACGCGGTGACCCACAGGTCCCCCTCGGCCGGTACCGGCCCCAGCAGGTCGACGACCACCCGGCTCAGCCGGGTGTCCTCGCGCTGCTGACAGCGTTCCAGCGCGCGAACCAACAGCGCCGACACCGGACCCGCGTGCTGAATGTGCGACGTCCACGTGCTGCGAACCAAGTCGGTGGCCCGAAATTTCTCTCCGCGCGGATCATCCGGGTCGACGAGTTCGTAGTAGCTGTCGGTCATGCTGACCTTTCGATTGACGGAAAGCCCGCGCCGGGAATCTCGACCCTGACCGTTTCGACGCACGACCCCCGGGTGCCGACGAGACGCTGCGGATAGGCATCGGGAGTGGTGACCAGGAACAGGGTCTGCCGATCCGGACCACCGAGCATGCAGGCGATGGCCGCGCGGTCGCCGATGTCGATGCGGTCGGTGATCGCGCCGCCGGCCTCGACGCGTTCGAATTGGTGAGCCAGCGTCATCGACGTCCACACCCCACCCGCTTCGTCCAGCGCGATGCCGTCCGGCGGACCGTCGAGCCCGTCGGCGAAGACCCGCCGCCCGGACAACCCACCGCCGCCGTCGATGTCGTAAGCGGTCAATCGCCGCCCGATCGATTCGGCGACGATCAGCGTGCGGCCGTCCGGCGTGATCGCCATGCCGTTAGGGAAGTCGAGATCCTCGGCCACCACGGTCACCGAGTCGTCGGGGTCGAGCCGGACGATGATGCCGCCCTCGCGCGCCTGCGCGCCGATGTAGGCCCGGCCGGCGGCGTCGACCACCATGTCACCGAGATTGGCCGGGGCGATCCCGGACAGGTCAGCGATCTCGGTGACCGTATCGCCGTCATAGCGCAGCACCACCCGGCGTTCGGTCGATACGATCAGCAGCGTGCCGTCGGGACGGAAGCCCAGGCCGGCCGGCGCGTGGCCGGGCAGGTCCAAGGTGGTCACCGAGCCATCCAGGGTGACGGTGTGCACCGCCTCGCCGAGCATGTCCGACAGCCACAGCAGGCCTTCGAACCAGCGCGGCCCTTCGCCGAAGCAGAGGCCGTCGGCCAGCGCCGTGCGTGCCGGGGAACCGATTACCGTCATGACGCGACTTTACAAAACATCGACCAAGTGTCACGCTCCGTGGGTGGCAATGTCAACGACCCACGCGTCATCGGAGGCCTAGCCAGTGTGGTGTTATCGGCTCGTCGCGCCGTACACGTTCGAGCGGGTCACGGTTCCCGAACCGCCGTCCGATCGGCTATCCGACGGACAGGTGCTGTTGAAGTTCCTCGCCGCGGGCATCTGCGGCAGTGACATCCCCGGCTTCAAGGGCGTGCAGGGCCGACTGCCCGGTGACACCGGTGCATTAGCCGCCGAGATGGCCGGCTTCCCGGTCCACGAGATTGTCGGCGAAGTCTTGGCCAGCGCCCACCCCGACCACCGCCCCGGCGACCGTGTCGTCGGCTGGGCCTCCGGCTTCGACGGCCTGATGGAGTTCGTGGTCTCCGACGGCAACGGGCTGGCCCCCTACGACCCATCGCTGAGTCCCGCGCACGCGGTCGGGCTGCAGCCGCTGGCCTGCATTCTGTATGCGGTCGAACAACTTCCGCCCCTGGCCGGCAAGCGGGTCGCGGTGATCGGCCAGGGCTCGATCGGGCTGCTGTTCTCGTATGTGGCCAAGGCCGCCGGTGCCGAGCACGTCACCGGGGTCGACCCCATTTACCGCGACGATATCGGCGCGAAGTTCGGAGTCGACACCGTGGTGCGGGCCACCAGCGATCGCTGGGTGGCTCACCTCGCGCCACACGACAAGCCCGACGTGGTCATCGAAGCGGTCGGCCACCAGGTGGCCACCCTCAACAACGCCGTCGAAGCGACGGGTTTCGGCGGGACGGTGTTCTACTTCGGTGTGCCCGACGACGACAGCTATCCGATCAGCATGCGCACCATGCTGCGCAACAACCTCACTCTGAAATCCGGTGTGACACTGGAGCGCCGACGGGTGCTCGATGCCGCCGATGCGTTCGCCCGCCAGCATCCCGATCTGCTGAGCATGTACGTCACCCACACCTTCGGGGTCACCGACGTGCAGGACGCCTTCGAGTTCGCCTGCCGCCCGACCCCTGGTCGGGTCAAGATCTCGATCGTGGCCTCATGACCGCCAGCAGGTTGCAGCAGGCGCTGGCCGACAAACCTCAGGTGTGGGGTGGTTGGATCACCGGGCCGACGTTCGCCGGGCCCGACGAATTCGCGCGCGCCGGTTACGACTACGTCGGGTTCGACATCCAGCATGGCTACCTCGACGACGCCGACGTGGCGCAGATCCTGCGCCGCATCGAGCACGTCCCGATCGCCACCGCCGTCCGGGTCCCGTCCCCGGCGGCCGCCCCGATCGGCCGGGTGCTCGACGCCGGTGCCGACGCCATCATCGTCGCCATGGTCGACCGGCCCGAGCAGGCCGCCGAGGCGGTGGCCGCGACCCGGTTCGCGCCAGCTGGCATCCGCAGTTTCGGCCCCTTACGCGCCAGCCTCGGCCACGACCCGGCCGAATTGGCCGCCAGGGTCAGCGTGTTCGCGATGATCGAAACAGCGGCCGGGCTGGACGCGGTCGACGACATCTGTGCGGTACCAGGGCTCGCCGGCGTCTACGTCGGTCCGGCGGATCTGGCCATCTCTCTTGGCGTCGGGATCGTCAAGGCCACCAGTAACAGAGGCGTTCGCGACGCCGCGGTGCGCATCCAGCAGGCCGCGACGGCGGCAGGCATCGTCGCGGGCATCCACGCCGGCGACGGTGTGACAGGAAAGGATTTGGCCGAGTTGGGCTTTCAGCTGATCACCCTTGCCCCGGAGTCAGGTGCGCTGCGGCGCGGTGCGACTGCCCATCTCGCGGAAGCCGAGGGCCGTCCATGAGCGCGACCAAGGTCGCGCTGGTGACCGGCGCGGCACGGGGGCAGGGTGCGGCGCTGGTCAGGCGGTTACGCGCCGACGGCTTCAAGGTCGCCGCCGCCGACGTGCGCATCGACGAACTCCGCACCCAGGTCAGCGAACTCGGCGACCCCGATATCCTCGCGGTCGAGCTGGACGTCACCTCCGAGCAGCAGTGGTCGGCCGCGGCGGCCGAGGTGGTGGACCGTTTCGGCGGTTTGAGTGCGCTGGTGAACAACGCCGGCGTGCTGCACCGAGCGTCGCTCTCCGAGGAGACTGCGCAAGGTTTTGAAAGCAGTTGGCGGTTCAACACTTTGGGGCCGTTCCTGGGTATCAGGGCGGCGCTGGAACACCTGCGCCGCGCCGACGGCGCCGCGATCGTCAACACGTGCAGCACCGGGGCGATCCGGCCGTTCCCGTTCCACGCGGCGTACGGCTCGTCGAAATGGGCGCTGCGCGGCCTGACCCAGATCGCCGCGGCCGAACTGGCCGCTGACGGTATCCGGGTCAACGCGGTGTTCCCCGGGCCGATCGACACGCCCATGCTCGACGACACGGCGCGGCAGCGGTTGATCGAACGGTCGTACGGCGGCCGGCTCGGCCAGCCGATGGAAGTCGCCGACGCGGTGGCCTTCCTGGTGTCCGAGCACGCGTCGTTCATCACCGGAGCCGAGCTCGTCGTCGACGGTGGGCAATGCCTGCGGATCGGATGAGGCAGACGTCGGTCGGCATCATCGGTGCCGGCCCAGGCGGGCTGGCACTGGGTATCTTCCTGGCCAAGGCCGGGTTTCGTGACTTCACGATCTTCGACCGCGAGGACGGGGTCGGCGGAACCTGGCGAATCAACACCTATCCGGGGCTGGCCTGCGACGTGAAGTCGCATCTGTACTCCTATTCGTTCGACCTGAACTCCGACTGGAGCAGGATGTGGCCGGGTCAGCCGGAACTGCTCGAGTACTTCGAACGCTCCACCGACCGTCACGGCCTCCGCCCACACTTGCGGCTGAACACCGAAATCACCACGGCACAGTGGAATTCCGGCGCCAACACGTGGACTCTGACCGACTCGACCGGTCAGCACCACACCTTCGACATCGTGGTCTCCGCCGTCGGGATGTTCACCAAGCCGCTGCTGCCCGACCTGGACGAGCAGGAGCCGTTCACCGGGACCCTGATGCATACCGCACGCTGGGACCATTCGGTCGACCTCACCGGAGCGCGGGTCGCGGTGCTGGGCACCGGATCCACCGCATCGCAGCTCCTGCCCGAGGTCGCCAAGGTGGCCGACAAGGTGTACTCCGTGCAGCGCTCCCCCACCTGGATACTGCCCAAGCCAGACCGGCCGTATACCGAACGAGAGCGCTGGGTCTTCAAGCGCATTCCGTTCGCCAAGAAGTTCTACCGGACTCGGCTGTGGCTGCGCAGTGAACGCAATATCTCGGTGATCGAGAATGGCAGTGACAAAACCCAAGAGTTCAAGGACATCTCGCTGCGCTATCTGGAGGCAGGAGTGCCCGACTCCGACCTGCGCGCCAAGCTCACCCCGGATCATCCGCTGGGCTGCAAGCGGCTGGTGTTCGCGGCCGACTACCTGTCGACGTTGACCCAGCCGCACGTCGAGGTGGTGTCCAGCCCGGCCCGCTCGCTGCGGACGCGCTCGCTGGTCACCGAGGATGGTTCCGAGCTCGACGTGGATGTGGTGCTGTGCGCCACCGGCTATGCCGCCACCGACTACCTGGGCCAGATCGAGGTCGTCGGCGAGGGCGGTCGCTCACTGCACGACATCTGGCACGACGGTGCGTTCGCGTATATGGGCATGACCGTTCCAGGCTTTCCGAACTTCTTCATGCTCTATGGGCCCAACACCAACGTCGGCTCCAATAGCGTGATCTTTGTGCTCGAAGCCCAGGCCCAGTACATCGTGCGGGCGTTGAAGCACCTGCGCCGCACGCGCGGGCGCTACGTCGCGGTCCGCGCCAAGGCGATGGACGACTTCCTGGCCGATATCGACCGGTGGATGGAGGGCACCGTCTGGATGACCCGGTGCAGCAATTACTTCCGGGCGCCCAACGGCCGGGTGGTCACGCAGTGGCCGCGCAGCGCTCGCGCCTTCTGGACGATGACGCGCCGATTCCGCCCGCGTGATTACACGTTCACACCGGACGGGTAGTCAGTATGGAGCCCGATCCCGAAATCCTCCGGCGACTCGATCCCGCACTGTACGGGTTCGCCGCGGCGCGTGTCGATCTATCTCTAGGTGGTCTTGCCGCGGTGCGGGATTCGCTCAACGAGCGGCGCCGCGATGCCGTCGACCAGATCGACACCACCGGGGTCGAGGTCACCGATGTCATGGTTCCGCGTGATGGCGCGCCGACGGTTCCGGTCCGGATCTACCGCGGCGCAACGTCACCATCGCCCGCGGTGATCTATTGCCACGCAGGCGCATTCGTATTAGGCAACCTCGACACCGACCACCGCCAGTGCGTCGAACTGGCCCGCCAAGGTGCCTGCACGGTGCTCTCGGTCGACTACCGGCTGGCCCCCGAGCACCCTTTCCCCGCCGGACTCGAGGATGCCGCCGCAGTGCTGGGGTGGGCTTGGGCAGCGGCCGAGGAACTCGGACTCGACCGCGATCGGCTGGCCCTGGCCGGCAACAGTGCCGGAGCCGCGCTGGCCGCCGGGCTGGCCCAGCGGGCGGCCGCCGAGACGGTGCCGCCGATTGTCGGCTTGCTGCTGCACCAACCCGTGCTCGACGACCGCCCCACCGCGTCAAAGGCAGAGTTCGGATCCACACCGGGCTTCGACGGCGTCGCCGCCGAACTGATGTGGCGGCACTATCTTGGCCAGACCGTCCCGAGCGCCACTGCAGTACCCGGCCGCAGCCACCAAATGATCGGCGCGGCAAGCACGTTCATCACCTGCTCGGAGCTGGACCCGCTGCGCGACGAGGCGGTGGAGTATGCCCGGCAGTTGTTGCGGGCCGGCGTGCGCGCCGACCTGCACATCTTTGGCGGCACCTGCCATGGATTCGACTCGCTGTGTCCCGACTGGGAGGTCAGCAAGGCGCTGCTGACGATGCAGGCGCAGGCACTCCGGCGCTTCTTCGATCAATCTTGAGCTTTACAGATTGGCGTGAAAGTGTCACGCTGTGTGGCGTGCAGGACATCGACGAACGAGACCGGCAGCGCGAGCTCTCCAGGTCGCGTCAGCGCACCCCCAGGCACGCCCGCTACCAGCTCGACGTCGTGGGGACCCATGTCGCCGACGTCGTGGACGCCGCGGGTGGCTGGCTGTTCGACCGGGTGATGGCGGGCTGGGATGTTCGGGTCGCGGTCGCCCATCCCGGCGACCTCGCCGCGCTGCAGATCCTCGGCGTGACAACGATCGGACTTGGCGCGGTGTTCGGCGCCGGCGCGAATGCCCCGACCGCGCTGGCGGTGGCCGGCGCGGTGTGCAGCACCGACGATCGGATACGCGATGCGTTGGCCGCGTCGGTGCGCTCAGCACGCACGGAGGTCACCTTGTGGGGTGACGTATGGGTGCCAAGCATGGGGCGTCCCGGCGACGAAGTCCGTCACGAATTGAGCACAGCCGCACGGGTGTTCAAGGCGCAGGCGGCGTTCGCCGCGGGGCTGGACCCGGTGGTTGCGGCCTTCGAGGTGTTCCGCAGCTACGGCCAGACCATCACGACCGATTACCCCGACCTGCTGCCGGTGGGCTGACGCTCGGCAAGAAGGCTTCCCGCTACTTGTCGACGAAGATGTCGATGATCGGGTTGTCGCCACCGCCGTAGTGGGACAGATCGTCGATGCCGGCCGTCCGCAGCACATCGGAGTCGATCAGGCACGAGCCGTTGACCTGCGAGCCCGGCGAAGTGAAAATCTCGACCGCAGCGTCGGCCATGATCTCCGGGCTGCGCGAGGACGCGATGGCCTCCTCGAAGTCCGGGGAGTTGGCCACCGCCGAGGTGGCGATGTAAGTCTCGGGCCACAGGCAGCTGAAACCGATTCCGGTGTCGGCATATTCGGCCGCCCACCCCATCGACAACAGGGTCATCCCGTACTTCGACAGGGTGTAGGCCGGATGGGCGCCCAGCCAGTACGGATTGAGGTTCAGCGGCGGCGCGATGGTGACGACGTGGCCGTTGGGCGACTTGCGCAGATGGGGCAGGCAGGCCTTGGTCAGCAGGAACGTGCCGCGAATGTTGATCTGCTGCATGAGATCGAATTTCTTGGCCGACAAGGTCTCGGTGGGATCGGTGGCGATCGCGCT
The DNA here is from genome assembly GCF_033804465.1 of Mycobacterium sp. RTGN5. Lineage (NCBI taxonomy): Bacteria > Bacillati > Actinomycetota > Actinomycetes > Mycobacteriales > Mycobacteriaceae > Mycobacterium > Mycobacterium sp. RTGN5. The sequence continues at coordinate 18,150 of NZ_JAPZLA010000011.1, read as the reverse complement.
GGCATTGTTGATGCAGATGTCGACCCCGCCGAAATTCTGTACGGCGGCGTCGACCGCGCGGGCGACATCCTCTTCACTGCGCACGTCACCGACCACTGCGACGGCTTTCCCCCCGGCAGCCTCGATCTCGGCGGCGGCGGTGTAGACCGTGCCGGGCAGCTTCGGGTGCGGCTCGGCTGTCTTGGCCAGCAGCACGACGTTGGCGCCGTGCCGGGCCGCGCCGAGCGCGATCGCCAGTCCGATCCCCCGGCTACCGCCCGAGACGACCAAGGTGCGGTCGGTGAGCGAGTGCTTCTCGGCCATCATTCTCCTCGCTGAAAATTGCATTCTCTTTTTCAGCGAGCATAGTACTCAGACAGGAAGAATGGTCGCCGGGGTCGGGGTCCCTCAGTTCAGAAACGGGTTCAAGTCGGCACGCGGCACCGTCGCGTGGAGCGGCCCTTCGTTCTGGCCGAACAACTGGTCCTGATCGAAGAAGAAGATGACGGCGTCGTCGGTGATCGCGAAGTTCTGGTAGGTCTCCGCGTCCCGGCCACCACGCGGCGCTGTCCCGGCTCCCGGCGACAGTTCGCGGCTCACCGTCGAATAGATGACGTCGACCGCGCCCCGTTTGAAGACGGTGTCGAACGTGATCGGGGCCTGCTTGCCTAGGTCGTAGTTGAAGGCTTTCACCGACGTGATCGGGTGGGCACCGACGTCTCGGCCGACCCGCAGCACCACGCTTTGTGTGCCGGTGGCGGGCGAACCCGATCGATACTCCTTGGCGGACACCGCAAGTTGGTAGGGCGCCGGCCGGTCCCGTGGTGGAAACTGCTCGGTGTAGTCGACGAACTGGTCACGCTGCCGAGTCAGGTAGGCCGTCACCGCCTGTACGTCGGGATAGTCGACCGGATAACTCATGCCGATCGTGTAGACCGCCGTCTCGGAGTGACTGTGGCAGATCCGGTCGGCATCGACCGTTCCCCCGAAGTCGGCGCAGGACTGCGGGTCCGCCGCGGCCGGGCCGCATCCGATGACGGCGGCCAACACAACGGCGCCGACGAGCGCGGCACACCGCATATCAGGAATCCGCGCGTGGGTAGAGCAGCGCCTCGCTCACACCTCCACCGTTGATCGGCGGCCCGAGCAGCACGGTCGAGGTGTTGGCCGCCGGGTTGTAGCTCACCAGCGACGTGGTCCCGCTGCAGCCCACCTGGCCCCGCACCAACAACCGGCCGTCGGCTGCGCCCGTCACGACGACGTTGTCGGACACACCGGGGATCTTCACCCGGGTGGTGTGCCCGTCGGGGGTGAGCCGCGACAGGAACACGGTGCCGCAGGCACCCATCGACTGCAGGAAGACACCGCTCGGCAGCTTCCAGGCGTTCCCGTCACCGAGGTCGCCACCGAACCCGGGGTCGTTCTCCTGACCGGAGTTGAGCGCGGTCAACGGCGTGGGCGTGCCACCGTCCAGCGGCAACTCCCACAACTGGCTCGAGGAGCCGTGCTGGGACGAGCAGTGGATCAACACCGACCCCGGGCTCCACCACTTGATCGGCCCGCACATGGTCGTCGCCGCCGGCACGGGCAGCTTGCGGATCACCGTCCCGTCGTTACCCATCACCACGAGACTGTTGTCCTTGCGCGGCACGATCTCGTTTCCGAGATTCGCGGTGCCGAGCACCAGCTGCGTACCGTCGGGCGACGCGGCGTAATCACCGCCGAAGTGGCCGGCTCCACCCAGGTCGTCGGTCGGGTAGGTGAACTGCGGATTGCCCTTCAGGTCAATTCTTTTCAAAGTACCCGGCTCGTTGCCGTTGAACGAGGTCGACACCAGTAGCGCGGTGCCGTTGGGGCGGGTGTAGCGCGGGTAGCCGGCGACGGGAATCGTGGTCTGCTCGCCGGTGTGCAGGTCGATGGAGACAGCCGACGTCGGCGTGACGTAGGCCTGGGTGAACAGCGCGTGACTGCCGTCCCCCGACCAGTCGGCCAGTCCGAGCTTGCTTCCCGGCGCAAACGTGGTGATGGCGTAGCGGTTACCCGCGGGGTCGACCAAATACAGTGTTGTGCCGGCAGTTTCGGGTGACGGCGCGCCCGGCTCGGGCTGCTCACCCGGTCGATGCGGGGTCGCCGGGCTCCACGCGGCCAGCATCCAGCCCGGCCCGACCTTCGACCACGGGACGTCCTTGATCGCAGCTTCGACTCCGGCGACAGCGGCCGGTGTCGCCGATGAGGCACCCGCCGCTGTCGGCACCGAAGATGTCTGGGCGGCCGGGGTGTTGGTCGACGACGAGCATCCCGCCACCACGCCGACTGCCGTCACCATGGCGGCGATGCACCGAAAGTTGTTCATGCTGATGCCCTTTCCGAAAGTCCTCATGCGCCGATCCGGCCGATGGCGGTCTTCGCGAATCGCTTGAGTTGGTCACACGAGGTGCCGTACCAACTCGTCGCCCGGTACAGCCGGTTCCCGCCGAGGAGAACGACCACTGTGCTGGACGGCGGGGTTGTCGTCGGCTCGGACACGCATTGCGCCGTGACGCCAACGCCGTCGACGGGAGTGCCGTTTTTCCCGCTGACCGCCCGTTCGAATTGTGCTGCCGCGGAGACCGGAAATGACTGGGGCAGGCGAAGTTCGGATTGCATCCCGGTATCGTCGGTGCCGCGGCTGTAGCTGCAGGAGATATCGACCGAGCCGGCCTCGTCACCCAGCGGTTGGACTTGGACCGGACCGCCGAGCAGTGCGCCCGCCTCGTCGGCGGACACCCAGTCACAGGGCTGGAACCCAGTGGGCGTCGTCGGGTCGACTGGGGCCAGTCGAAGCGTCACCATTTCGGCGCGTCCTGCGGTCATGCCGGGGCTCGGCGACATGGCGCTGATCCGGAAGTCTGTTCGGTAGGTACCGGCGGGGCTGCTCACGGGGTCGCCCCCGTCCGGCGCGACGCCGCGCACGTTGGTCCAGCAACCAAGCGCCCCAGACCTGATGGTCTGGCTCAGGAACTGACCGGTGACATCGGGCAGAGGACGCGGCCAGCCTAACGTGCCGCACAGTCCATCCAGGGTGCTCGGGCCCGGCTGCGCCGAACTGGGCGCGGCCGGGATAGCCAGGGCCGCCACACCCACCGCCGCGACAGTGAAGGCCCGCTTGATCGTCCTCATGACAGCAGTGAAGACAGTTCTTAGCGCTACCGATCCCAAATAGGGATTTTCAGTCGCCCACCCGTGAGTGGCGGCCGTAGGTCTCGACGTCGGTGCGCCCGTCGCGGTAGTGGCGGGCAGCCCGCGGCTCGCTCTGGTCGGTGAGGCGATGCCGCGAGCTCGGTGCCGGCTCGGGTGCCACGCTCTCCAAGGATCGGTGATACGCGTCGCCGTCGATATGGAAACCGTTGTGCTGCCACGCAATCACTTCGGTCTCGTCATCGCCCGGGTCTGGTACGGGCACCGGCCGGGCGACCGGCTCGACCACATACTCGACGTAGTCGTCGTCGTCATAGCCGTCGTCATCAAAGCCGTCGTCGTAGGCAGGGATCTCATCGGTGATCTCGGCGTCGGCCTCAGGCGCCGGGCGTGCGGGCCGGGGGCTCAGCCCGCCGAGGACGAACAGCGCCGCGATGATGCCGAACAGCGCGACGAAGGCCGGCAGCAGCATCGACTGCGCCAGGGCAGCCGAGAACGGCTCGTGCAAGAACGAGGGAAGGTTCAGCACGGCCAATTCACTCGCCGATGCATCGGACGGCGCGGACGGCATCTCGTCGCTGATCCGGGACGCCATGAACGCGGCGATCCCCGCACTGCCGAGCACCGAGCCGACCTGCCGCGTCGTGTTGTAAACCCCGGCGCCTGCCCCCGCCAGGTGCGGCGGCAGGTTGCGGGTCGCGGTGGTGGCCAGGGGCGCCCAGATGAACGCCATACCGACGCCCATCGCGATCAGCGGCAGCACCAACCGCCAGATCGGCGTCGTCGGCGTCATGTCGATCGACAGCCACGTCAGGGCGACCGCGACCACCGAGAACCCGAACCCAAGGATCGGCCGGGGATGAGCCCGGTCGACCAATTGGCCCACGAAGGGCGCCAGCACACCGCTGAAAATGGCCATCGGCGCGATCAGCAGCGCCGAGCGCGTCGGCGACAGGCCACACACCACCTGGGCGTAAAAAAAGATCGGCAGCATCATCGCGGTGACGACGAAGCCGATCACCGCGACTCCCACGTTGGACAGCGTGAAGTCCCGGTCGGCGAACATCTGCAGCGGTATCAGTGGCTCGTGGCGGTTGATCGACTGCCAGTACACGAACGCGGTGAAGAACCCGATCCCGGCGACGATGACCGCCCAGATCCATGCCTCCCAGTGGTGGCTCTGACCTTCCTGCAGGCCGAACACGACCAGGAACATGCCGAGGCCGGAGAGCACCACACCCAGCACGTCGAACCGGTGCCGACTGGTCGGCAGTGTCGGGATCAGCCAGACCGCCAGCCCCAAGCCGATCACGCCGACCGGCACGTTGACGAAGAAGATCCACTCCCAGCCCAGCCGGCCGACCAGCACCCCGCCGGCCAGCGGGCCGACCAGAGTGGCCACCCCCGCGGTCGCGCCCCACATGCTCATCGCCACGCCGCGGCGCTCGGGCGGAAAGATGCGGGTGATCGTCGACAGGGTCTGCGGGGTCAGTAGGGCGGCGCCGATTCCCTGCGCGACGCGGGCAGCGATCAGCATGTCGATGGTGCCGGCCAACCCGCACCACAGCGACGATGCGGTGAAGATGGCCAGACCGATGATGTAGAGGTTCTTCGGACCGAAGCGGTCGCCGAGTCGCCCCGCCAGCAGCAGCGGCACCGCGTACGCAAGCAGATAGGCGCTGGTCACCCAAATGACGGTGTCGTAGTCGGTGATCTCCAGCCCGTCCATGATGCTGGGGTTGGCGACCGCAACAATCGTCGAGTCGACCAGGATCATGAAGAAGCCGACCAGCATCGCCCATAGCGCGTGCCACGGATTCGCGGGCACCTCGGCCGCCCCGGTCTGATCGGGGTCCAAGTCCACGTCCGGCGCGGGGCCGGCCATGTGCCTGGTCATGTCGATACCTCACTTCGGCTTGCTGCACAGGTGTCGGCGCGCGCTGTCGAACCGTTGCCGGGCCCCCGCGCCTCAAGCCGTCACGCCGCCGGATCGAGCCTATCGGCCCGCCCGGCGGGACCGTCGGGGGCTAGTGTTCGGCGGCTTCGTCGCCGGTACCCACCGCCAACAACGCCAGCAGCGCGATGGCCACGCCAGCGGTCATCACGACCGCCAGGGCGATCTCGTCGTTGCCCATCAGGCCCACCACCGGCGCGACGACCGCACCCAGGCCGAACTGTGCGGCACCCAGCAGGGCGGCCGCGGTCCCGGCTGCTTCGTGGTGGCGCGACAGCGCGACCGCGGGGGCATTGGGGATGACGAGGCCCATCGTCGCCAGGACGGCCCAGGCCGGGGCCAAGAAGCCGTAGATGCCGCCGGTGTGGGTCACCGACAGCGCGATGAACACCGCGCCTACGACGGTTGCCGCGGCCAGCGCCCACACCAGGATGCGTTGGGGCGAGAACCGGCGCAGCAGCACGACGTTGAGCTGGGTGGCCGCGACGAAGGCGATCGCGCCCGCGCCGAACACCAGCGCGAAGGTCTGCTGATCGAGACCGTGGCGGCCTTGCAGGACGAAGGCGGCGCCGGCGATGTAGGCGAACAGCCCGGCCATCCCGAGCGCGCCTACCAGGACCAGGGTGACGAAGCGCAGATCTCTCAGCAGCGCCAGATAAGTCGACGCGATCGACCGCACCCGCAACGGGCGCCGGTGTGCGCGCGGGAGGGTTTCCGGCAGCGCCAGTGCGGCGACCACGAGCAGCGCACCGGCCAACACGATCAGCACCGCGAACACCCAGTGCCAGGATGCCTTGAGCAGCACCGCCGCACCCAGCGACGGCGCGACGATCGGTGCCACCCCGAGAACCAGCATCAGCCGGGACATCACCGTGGCGGCCTGGCTGTCGTCGAACAGATCACCGACGACGGCGACGGCCACCACCATCGCGGCGGCTGCACCCATCCCCTGCAGCCCACGCGCCACGCTGAGCACCTCGATGTTCGGCGCGAACAGGCACAGCACCGAGGCCAGCATGTGCAGGACGATGCCGGCCATCAACGGGCGGCGCCGGCCCAGCGAATCTGACAGCGGGCCGACGATGAGCTGGCCCAGCGCCAGACCCGCCAACGTGCCGGTCAGCGTCAGCTGCGCCACCGACGAGGACACCCCGAGCTCGTCGGCGATCCGCGGCAGCGCGGGCAGATACATGTCGATGGTCAGCGGCCCCAGCGCCACCATGGCGCCCAGCACAAGGATCGTCCGGAACTGGCTCGGAGCTGCCACCGCCGCGGTCTCGGACGTCGCGGGATGGGTGGCAGTCACAGTCCGGGATGGTGCCATGCAGAACCACAGCACGCGTGATGGATTATTTGTTCCTCCTGCGGCTATCCGCCCCGCGGTGACGGGGATCACCGCAGGGCACCTTTCCTCGGTGATCGTTCGTTAGCCTGGAGGAACGCTGCACTAGGGAAGGCACACCATGAAGGTCCGTCGAGAGCAGTTGCCGGCACGGGTCGAGGACGACGCGACAATGTCCGCGCGGGTGCTCTCCCAGGTAATCGAGCGCAGCACCCGCGTGCAGGCACCGGCGGTCAGGGCCTATGTCGCCCGGCTGCGCCGAGCCCACCCCGAGGCCACCCCCGCCGATATCGTCGCCAAGCTCGAGAAGCGCTATCTGGCCGCCGTGATGGCCAGCGGTGTCGCCGTCGGTTCGGCCGCCGCGGTTCCCGGTATCGGCACGTTGGCGGCGCTGTCGGCGGTGGCCGGCGAGACGCTGGTGTTCCTGGAAGCCACCGCGGTCTTCGTGCTCGCGGTCGCGGAGGTGCACGGCATTCCGCTCGAACAACGAGAGCGTCGCCGGGCGCTGGTGCTGGCGGTCCTCGTCGGCGACGAGAGCAAGGGCGCCATCGCCGATCTGCTCGGCCCGAGCCGCACCAGCGGCGCGTGGTTGGCCGAAGGCGCCGAGATGTTGCCGCTGCCGGCGTTGTCACAGCTCAACACCCGCCTGATGCGGTACTTCGTCAAGCGGTACACGCTCAAGCGCTCGGTGATGGCGTTCGGCAAAATGCTGCCCGTCGGCATCGGCGCCGCAGTCGGCGGCGGTGGCAACCGAATGATGGGCAAAAAGATTGTGAACAATGCCCGCATGGCGTTTGGGCCCGCGCCCACCCGCTGGCCGGTCAGCTTGCACCTGCTGCCGGCGATTGAGCCCGGGAGATAGCCGTTCCCCGACCTGTATCGACCGGTTCCAGGCATGGCGCTGACGTGCTTCGGGAACGCGTGAGAAGGGTTAGCCTTTTAGGCGGCGGCCATGTGTCGGGGGCTGAACAGTGGGGGCAAACCGTCCAAGTGCGGCTTGCCGGACGAAGGAATCGAGGCGAGCAACTGCCGTGAGCAGTACCAGTTCACCATTCGGACAGAACGAATGGCTTGTCGAGGAGATGTACCGCAAGTTCCGCGACGACCCCTCCTCGGTCGACGAGAGTTGGCACGAGTTCCTGGTCGACTACAACCCTGAGCCGACGACCGACTCGGTCGCCGCCGGCAACGGTCAGCCGACCGCGGCGCCGACGTCACCACCGGAACCCGCGCCCGCTCCAGCCCCGGCCAGCTCGGCCCCGGCCAAGACCGCGCCTGCAGGCAACGGCTCCGCCGCACCGGCGGCACCGGCCAAGGCCCCGGCTTCTGCGCCTGCCCCGGCTCCCAAGGCCGCGGCTCCCAAGGCCGCAGCGGCATCGGCAGACAGCGGCGCAGAGACGCAGGTGTTGCGCGGCGCGGCCGCCGCCGTCGTCAAGAACATGAACGCCTCGCTGGAGATCCCGACCGCGACCAGCGTGCGGGCCATCCCGGCCAAGCTGATGATCGACAACCGCATCGTCGTCAACAACCACCTCAAGCGCACCCGCGGCGGCAAGGTGTCCTTCACCCACCTGCTGGGCTACGCGATCGTGCAGGCGGTCAAGTCGTTCCCCAACATGAACCGCCACTACGCCGAGATCGACGGCAAGCCCAACGCGGTCACACCGGAACACACCAATCTGGGCCTGGCCATCGACCTGCAGGGCAAGGACGGTAAGCGCTCGCTGGTTGTCGCCGCGATCAAGAACTGCGAGACCATGCGGTTCGGCCAGTTCATCGCCGCCTATGAAGACATCGTGCGGCGCGCCCGCGACGGCAAGCTGACCGCCGAAGACTTTGCCGGCGTGACAATCTCGCTGACCAACCCCGGCACCATAGGCACCGTGCACTCGGTGCCCCGGCTGATGGCCGGACAGGGTGCGATCGTGGGAGCCGGCGCGATGGAGTACCCGGCGGAGTTCCAGGGTGCCAGCGAGGAACGCATCGCCGAACTCGGCATCGGCAAGGTGATCACGCTGACGTCGACCTACGACCACCGCATCATCCAGGGTGCGGAGTCCGGCGACTTCCTGCGCACGATCCATGGGCTGCTGCTCTCCGACGACTTCTTCGACGAGATCTTCTTCGAACTGGGCATCCCCTACGAGCCGGTGCGCTGGCGCACCGACAACCCCGACTCGATCGTCGACAAGAACGCCCGAGTCATGGAACTCATTGCGGCCTACCGCAACCGCGGGCACCTGATGGCCGACATCGACCCGCTGCGGTTGGACAAGACCCGCTTCCGCAGCCACCCCGACCTGGACGTCAACACCCACGGTCTGACGCTGTGGGACCTCGACCGCGTATTCAAGGTCGACGGGTTCGCCGGCAAGGAGTACAAGAAGCTGCGCGACGTGCTCGGGCTGCTGCGCGACGCCTACTGCCGTCACATCGGTGTGGAGTACACCCACATCCTCGAGCCCGAGCAGCAGAAGTGGCTGCAGGAGCGCATCGAGGTCAAGCACGAAGGCCCGACGGTCGCGCAGCAGAAGTACGTGCTGTCCAAGCTGAACGCCGCCGAGGCCTTCGAGACCTTCTTGCAGACCAAATACGTTGGCCAAAAGCGTTTTTCGCTTGAAGGTGCAGAGACCGTCATCCCGATGATGGACGCGGCGATCGATCAAGCCGCCGAGCATGCCCAGGATGAGGTCGTGATCGGCATGCCGCACCGCGGCCGGCTCAACGTGCTGGCCAACATCGTCGGCAAGCCCTACTCGCAGATCTTCAGTGAGTTCGAGGGCAACCTTAACCCCTCGCAGGCGCACGGCTCCGGCGACGTCAAGTACCACCTGGGCGCCAGTGGCAACTACATCCAGATGTTCGGCGACAACGACATTCAGGTCTCACTGACCGCCAACCCGTCGCACCTGGAGGCCGTCGACCCGGTGATGGAGGGCATCGTGCGGGCCAAGCAGGACCTGCTCGACAAGGGCACCGGCGACGACGGCTTCACCGTAATGCCGCTGATGCTGCACGGCGATGCGGCGTTCGCCGGCCAGGGCGTGGTGGCCGAGGTGTTGAACCTCTCGCTGCTGCGCGGCTACCGCACCGGCGGCACGATCCACATGATCGTCAACAACCAGATCGGCTTCACCACCTCGCCGCAGGACTCACGTAGCTCGGAGTACTGCACCGACGTCGCAAAGATGGTGGGAGCCCCCATCTTCCACGTCAACGGCGACGACCCGGAGGCGTGTGTCTGGGTGGCGCGGCTGGCGGTGGACTTCCGGCAGAAGTTCAAGAAGGACGTCATCATCGACATGCTGTGCTATCGCCGCCGCGGGCACAACGAAGGTGACGACCCGTCGATGACCCAGCCCTACATGTACGACGTGATCGACACCAAGCGCGGCGTGCGCAAGACCTACACCGAAAGCCTGATCGGCCGCGGCGACATCTCGATGAAAGAGGCCGAGGACGCGCTGCGCGACTACCAGGGCCAGCTGGAGCGAGTGTTCAACGAGGTTCGCGAGCTGGAGAAGGTCGCGGTCGAACCCAGCGAGTCGGTCGAGGAAGACCAGATGATCCCGCGCGGCATGACCACCGCGGTGGACAAGGCGCTGCTGGCTCGTATCGGCGACGCGCACCTGGCGTTCCCCGAGGGCTTCAGCGTGCACCCGCGTGTCAAGCCGGTGCTGGAGAAGCGCCGCGAGATGGCCTACGAGGGAAAGGTCGACTGGGCGTTCGGCGAATTGCTGGCGCTGGGAACATTTTTGGCCGAGGGCAAGCTGATCCGGTTCTCCGGACAGGACACCCGCCGCGGCACGTTCACCCAGCGGCACTCGGTGATCATCGATCGCAAGACCGGCGCGGAGTTCACTCCGCTGGACCTGTTGACCGTCAACCCCGACGGCACGCCGACCGGCGGCAAACTGCTGGTGTACGACTCGGCACTGTCGGAGTACGCGGCGGTGGGCTTCGAATACGGCTATTCGGTGGGCAATACCGATGCGCTGGTGCTGTGGGAGGCGCAGTTCGGCGACTTCGTCAACGGTGCGCAGTCGATCATCGACGAGTTCATCAGTTCCGGTGAGGCCAAGTGGGGCCAGCTCTCCGATGTGGTGCTGCTGTTACCGCACGGCCACGAAGGCCAAGGGCCGGACCACACCTCGGGTCGCATCGAGCGATTCCTGCAGCTGTGGGCCGAAGGCTCGATGACCATCGCGTTGCCGTCGACCCCGGCGAACTATTTCCACCTGCTGCGCCGGCACGGTCTGGACGGGGTGCACCGTCCGCTGATCGTGTTCACGCCGAAGTCGATGCTGCGCAACAAGGCTGCCGTCAGCGATATCCGGGACTTCACCGAGCAGAAGTTCCGGTCGATCCTGGAGGAGCCGACCTACACCGACGGCGAGGGCGACCGCGACAAGGTCACCCGAATCCTGTTGACCAGCGGCAAGATTTACTACGAACTGGTCGCGCGCAAGGAGAAGGACAAGCGTGACGACGTCGCGATCGTGCGGATCGAGCAGCTGGCCCCGTTGCCCAAGCGTCGGCTGAGCGCCACGCTCGACTCGTACCCGAACGCCGGCGAGTTCTTCTGGGTGCAGGAAGAACCGGCCAACCAGGGCGCCTGGCCGACGTTCGGACTCACCTTGCCAGAGTTGTTGCCGGAGAAGCTGACCGGGATCAAGCGGATCTCGCGCCGCGCAATGTCGGCGCCGTCGTCGGGCTCGTCGAAGGTGCATGCCGTCGAGCAGCAGGAGATCATCGACGAGGCGTTCGGGGACTAGCCGAGGGCGTCGACGGTGGGGGTTTTCGAGGTGAAATCGCAATATTTCGACGACTACCCGCACGTTCGGCGGTGGAGTGCTCAGAGCGCGGCGGCGTGCGCCTTCAACGACTCGAGGGTGCGTCCGCTCTCGGCGCGGAACGCACGGACGAAGACCGGGGCAAACACCTTGAGGTGGGCGGGCAGCGTGAGTGCGCACACCCGTCGGACATGCGTCGTGGTCGGACCGTGCGGTGTCAGCGTGTAGCGCAGCGTGATGTCGAGGACGCCGGCGTGCATTTTGAGTGTCATCGGCTGGTGAAACGTGACCGCGGTGGGCGGATCGAATTCAGTGATCACACCATTGCGCACCCCGAGCGGTCCCGGCTCACGATAGGTCGTGCCCTTGGCCACCGGGCCGGCCGAGATGTCCTCGGTGCCCTTGAAGGCCGACGACGGCGACAGCCAGCTGCCCTGGCCGCGCAGATCGGTGATGACGTCGAATATGTGCTGAGCCGCGCGGCCGATATCGGCCTCGCAAGCTAGCTCAATGGCCATGAGGGGGACGGTAGATCCCAGGGGAAGACCGCGCGGCTAAAAGCCGAGGTTGCCCAGGAACGGCAGCGGGAACGGCGTCTGCCCGTTGGCCAGGTCCTGCACGGCGCGCGGGCAGAAGAACGAGACCGCGAGGCCGGTGAACATGGTGGCCGCACCCAACGGCCGGCCCAGGCGGTCGGCCACGGTGGATGCGATATCGGCGCTGTTCTGGCTGCGATCGGCGAGCAGCGGGCAGACCGACTGCCCCAGCTCAACGGCTTGTCCTGGGTCGATCCCGGTGATGCCGGCACTGGTCAGCGAGTTCAGGAAATCGTCGGTGGTGGTGTCGGCCTGGGCGGGCGCCGCCAGCGCCATCCCGCCGGCGATCAAACCAGCGGCCACTACCGCGCTGGCCGTACGGCGAAACATCATGTTGTAAGCATCGCGGACGGGTATCCCCCTGTTACCCGCGGGTGGCAACCCGATACCCTTGGTCCCACTAAACACACGTCAAACAACTCGGAGGAGCGTTCATGCAGGGGTTTGCCGGGAAGGTAGCGGTCGTGACCGGCGCCGGGTCGGGCATCGGCCAGGCATTGGCGATCGAGCTGGGTCGATCGGGCGCCAAACTCGCCATCAGCGATATCGACACCGAGGGTCTTGCGGTGACCGAGGAGCGCCTCAAGGCGATCGGCGTCGAGGTCAAGGCGGATCGCCTGAACGTCACCGAGCGGGAGTCCTTCCAGGCCTACGCCGACGGCGTCAAGGCGCACTTCGGCAAGGTCAACCAGATCTACAACAACGCCGGGATCGCGTTCTGCGGCGATGTCGAGATCAGCCAGTTCAAAGAGATCGAACGGGTGATGGACGTCGACTTCTGGGGCGTCGTCAACGGCACCAAGGTCTTTCTGCCCTACCTCATCGAGTCCGGTGACGGCCACGTCGTCAACGTCTCCAGCCTCTTCGGGATCTTCTCGGTGCCCGGTCAGGCCGCCTACAACGCGGCCAAGTTCGCCGTTCGCGGATTCACCGAGGCGCTGCGCCAAGAGATGATCCTGGCCAAGCACCCCGTCAAGGTGACGACAGTGCACCCGGGCGGGATCAAAACCGCCATCATGCGAAATTCCACCGCAGCCGACGGACTCGACCTGCCCGCGTTGACGCAGGCGTTCGACAAGAAACTTGCCAGGACGACGCCGGAACGCGCCGCGCTCATCATCCTCGACGCGGTCCGCATGAACAAAGCCCGCGTGCTGGTCGGCGCCGATGCCAAGATCCTCGACGTGATCGTCCGGATCACCGGCTCGGGCTATCAGAAGCTGTTCTCCACGGTGCTTCCCAAGCTCGCCCCACCGATGCGCTAAACCCCTAGCGGCCCAACGGGTGTGCCGATAGCCAGTCTTCGGCGACGGACCGCGGATCGCGGCCCTCGGCCACGTGTTGGCGCATGTCGACCAGGGAGCCGGTGTCCAGCACACCGGCAAGTTCGTTGAGTGCGCGGACCTGCTGTTGGTCGAGTTCGTTGCGCCGATAGAGCGGCACGATGTTCTCGGCCATCACCAACGCGGGCTTGCGATCGGCGAGCACGACGAGCTCACTGGGTATGCCGGTGTCGGCGGTGCTCGTCCAACCGGCAGTGATGTCCCCGGCCCGCAGCGCCTCGAACATCGTTTTCTGGTCGGGGAATTCGTGCGCTGGCGCCCATGTGCAGCCGCCCACCGCGGTCGGCAGCTGCCCACGCGCGTTCGCGACAATGCCGACCCGCAGCCCCGCACAATGACTCACCAACGCGGTGAGGTCGCGGCTACCCCACGCCGTGGCGGTCGCGTCGGTGACCACCAGCGCGGGCTTGTCCTCGGCCGAGGTGGTGTAATCGCCGGCGGCGACGCCCTCCGGCAACACCCCGACCATCGCGCGATACACCTGAGTATCCGACCGGGCCGTCGTGTCAGGGGCGAACTTCTGCAGCAGCCGACCGGTGAACCCCGGCACCACACTGACCGCGCCGGAATCCAGCGCCGCCAGCGGATCGTCGACGATCTGCACGTGTGCGGCGCTGCCATAGGAGCGCAGCGCCGCCGCATACAAATGAGCAAGCAGGGTCATCTCCGGATCGGCCGTCGCACCGACGCCCAACGAAGGAGCCGGCGCCGGCGATCCGCACGCCACGACCACCAGAGCCAGCAGTACCAGCACCAGCCGGCGAAACATCGTCGGCCTCAACAGGTTTCGCCTTAGGCTTTGGACGCCGCGGCCACCGCCGCAGCGACGGCGGGCCCGACCCGGGGGTCCAGCGGGCTCGGCACGATGTGGTCGGCCGCCAAGTCGTCGCCGACGACGGAGAAGATCGCCTCTGCCGCTGCGACTTTCATCTTCTCGGTGATGCGTCGCGCGCCGGCGTCGAGCGCACCGCGGAACACCCCGGGGAACGCCAGAACATTGTTGATCTGGTTGGGAAAGTCGCTTCGGCCGGTCGCGACGACGGCAGCATGCTTGCGCGCCGCGTCCGGGTGAATCTCGGGATCCGGGTTGGACATCGCGAACACGATGCCTCCCGGCGTCATCGTCGCGATCAACTCCTCGGGCACGAGTCCGGCCGAGACCCCCATGAATGCGTCCGCGCCATTGAGCGCCTCGGCGATCCCACCAGTGAGCCCCCGAGGGTTGGTCCGCGTCGCGAGCTCTGCCTTGACCGAGTTCATGTCGTCGCGGCCGGTGTGCAAGATGCCCTGACTGTCCAGCACGGTGATGTCGGTGATGCCCGCAGCCAGCAGGATGTTTGTGCACGCGACGCCCGCGGCACCCGCACCCGACATGACCACCTTCAGCGTGTGCATGTCGCGATCGAGAAACTTGGTGGCGCCCAGCAGCGCGGCGAGTACGACGATCGCGGTGCCGTGCTGGTCGTCGTGCATGACCGGGCAGTCCAGTGCCTCGATCAGGCGCTGCTCGATCTCGAAGCATCGGGGCGCGGAGATGTCCTCGAGGTTGACGGCACCAAACGTCGGGCGCAACCGGATGATCGTCTCGACGATCTCGTCAGGATCCTTCGTGTCGAGCACGATCGGGATCGAGTCCAGGCCGCCGAACGTCTTGAACAGCGCGGACTTGCCCTCCATCACCGGAAGCGACGCGGCGGGACCGATGTCGCCGAGGCCGAGGACGGCGGTGCCGTCGCTGATCACCGCGACCAGGCGATTGGCCCAGGTGTACTTCTTGGCCAGGGTGTGGTCGGACGCGATCGCGCGGCTGACCTGGGCTACGCCGGGGGTGTACGCGATCGACAGGGCGCGCTGGGTATCCAGCGGCGCCTTCAGTTCCACGGACAGCTTCCCGCCGACGTGTGCGGCGAAGATCTCTTCGTCGTCGATAACGACGCGGGGAGTACTCACTGTTTCGGACACGGCGTCAGGGTACTCGCCCCCGAAACCTCACTGAGCAGGGTTCCCCCGCAGTGAACTGAGCCCGTAAAGCTACTGGCGCGTAGCATTTCCGGTCGGGCCCCACCGGGCCATCACCCGCCGCGTGAGGGGAGGTCGCATCATGCCGTCATTCCGCGCTCGACCGCAGGCACTGTTGGGCGGAAGTCGCTCCCAACCCACCCCCATCGACGCCAAGCGCATCCACGTCCCCGTCGCACGGGCCATGGTCGACTGCGCCATCTACGTCGACGGCAGCCGCCTGGCAGGCAAGTACACGCACGCCGCCGCGTTAGCCAAGGTTCACGAACTGGAGGCCGCCGGGCAGAAGGCGTTTGTCTGGATCGGCCTGCACGAACCCGACGAACACCAGATGGAAGTGGTGGCAGAGGTGTTCGGACTGCATCCGCTGGCAGTCGAAGACGCGGTGCACGCCCATCAGCGCCCCAAGGTCGAACGGTACGACAACACCCTGTTCCTGGTTCTCAAGACGGTGACCTACGTGCCGCACGAGTCAGTGGCGCTGGCCCATGAAATCGTTGAGACCGGTGAGATTATGGTGTTCGTCGGAGCCGACTTTGTGGTGACCGTGCGCCACGGCGACCACACCGGGCTGGCCGGGCTGCGTAAGCAACTGGAAGACGAGCAGGAGCATCTGGCCCGTGGCCCGTACGCGGTCATGCACGCCATCGCCGATCACGTCGTCGACACCTACCGCGACGTCAGCGAGCTGATGGAATGCGACATCGACGCCGTCGAGTCGGAGACGTTCTCGCCGCTGAAGAAGACCGACATCGAGCCGATCTACCTCCTCAAGCGCGAAGTCGTCGAATTGCGACGCGCTGTGTCGCCACTGACCGTGGCGCTGGCACGGTTCAACGTCGAATTCAAGGACCTGGTGTCGAAGGAAATCCTGCGCTACATGCGGGACGTGCTGGACCACCAGACCCAGGCCGCGGATCGCATCGCTTCCTACGACGAGATGCTGTCGTCGCTGGTGCAGGCCGCCCTAGCCAAGGTCGGCATGCAGCAGAACGTGGACATGCGCAAGATCTCGGCGTGGGTGGCGATCGCGGCGGTACCCACGATGATCGCCGGTATCTACGGGATGAACTTCGAGCACATGCCGGAGTTGAGCTGGACGTGGGGCTATCCGGCGGTACTGCTATTGATGGCGACAGCGTGCGGATTCCTGTACCACAATTTCCGCCGAAACCACTGGCTGTAGAACGGCTTTCAGCCTTAGCCGCAGCAATCGCGGCGGTGCCGTCGGGCGTCGCGAGCTTGCAGTGTTGCGCCGGGCCCAAATCAGCATGGCAGCAATAGGTCTGGATGGTCTTGAATCCTTGGAGACCGCTGCCAATCGCGGCACAGGGCACACCGTAGATTCCCGCACAACTCTTAGCCGTGTCCGTCCCATCGTTTGCCATCCTAACGAGCCAGCGCCGCCATGTGCCAGCACTCAACGGGCCTTTCGTGGCGCAGGCCTGCGGAATGAAAAGTTGCTGAGTTATTAGCCGTAAAGGTCACGGAACGGCAACGACTGTGGCTAAATACGAAACATCGCTTTCAGCAAACACTCAGGGAGCAGCCGTGGGCGTCTCATCGAGGAAGCAGTCACTGGGGCGAGGTCGTGGGCATGGGCGTGAGCTCCCGGTGTTGCGATGGCTTCAGATCGGCACGGCAGCAACGGGTTTGAGCATGGCGTTGCTGGCCGCACCGGCAATCGCCCACGCTGATGAGGGCGGCACCCCGGGCGGCAATGCGACCAAGACCGCCGACTCCACGCGTGGCCCCGCCGGGCCGCGGGTGCGCAGCAGCGCCCCGAAGTCCCCGAACTCATCGAGCCGGCCCGCCGCCAAACGCGTACCGCCGACCCCACGCACCAAGATCATCGCTGAGACCACCACCGGCGCAAGCCAATCCCCCGCCACCACGACCGAGACTGACAACCCTCCGGTTCAAACACCCACCAGCCAGGCCGTAGTCACTCTCGCCCGGGCCTTCCCCGCACCGGTCAGTGCTCCGGTGACCCTGCGCGCGATCCTCACCGAACCGTTGAGCTGGCTCGGACTGGACAAACTGGGCGGCCCCAAACTCCCCATCCCGGCACTACCGGTGCCAGATCTCGTCGAAGCAGCTTGGGTCGGCACCCGGCGCCTCCACTACACGTTCTTCAACTCCACCCCGACCGTGACCGCACACGCCTACACCACTGATCCCACCACCGGGATCATCACCGGTGACCTCGATGCCGTCGACCTCGACGGCGACACCGTGCACTACCGCATCACCAAACCGCCGGCCTACGGCTACCTCACCATCGATGACAACGGCACCTACACGTACACCCCCGAGCCCGCCTCCGCCCCTAGCGGCGGGATCGACACCTTCACCATCACCGTCAAGGACGAAGTCGGCAACCCGTTCCACATCCATACCCTCACCGAACTCGCCGGCGGCCTCGCCGAAGCCGCCTACCGACTCGGATTGGCCCCCAAACCCCGCGCCTCCTGGGATTCCGAAACCGTTACCGTGCTCCTCGGCCCCGTCAACCACGCACCCGAACTCACCGCCGACCTCGGGACGGCCGACGTCGCCACCGGCACACGCAAGATCACCGTCACCGCCACCGATCCTGACGCCGACCCGGTCACCATCACCACATCGACAGCCGCGCACGGCACCCTGGTCAACAACAACGACGGCACCTACACCTACACGCCCACAACAGGATTCGCCCACACCGGCGGCACCGAAACCATCACCTTCACCGCCACCGACAGCTACGGCGCCACCACCCAGACCCCCGTCACCGTCGCCACCGCACCCATCAACTCTGGACCCGGCCTGACCACCAACCTCGGGACCGCCGACATCGCCACCGGCACACGCAAGATCACCGTCACGGCCGCTGACCCCGACGGCGATCCCGTCACCATCACCACATCGACAGCCGCACACGGCACCCTGGTCAACAACAACGACG
>NZ_JAPZLA010000010.1:0-83446 GCF_033804465.1 Mycobacterium sp. RTGN5 | reverse complement strand
ATCGCCTCCTACCTGGTGACCCAGTACTCCTCGTTGGCCGTGCTGACCGACGATGCACTTGCCGTGCTCGAGGGCGCTGCGGTGGACCAGTTCCATGAGTACAAGTGAGTATCGATCGGTAGACGCCGAAGGCGACCTCCCGATCAGCGAGGCCGAACTGGCCGCAATGGCGAATCAGCTGTTTGCCGCCAGCTTTCGGCCCGGTAATGACAGTCCGCCGCAGACGGCTCCGCCGGCTCCGCGCGGAAACGTCCCCGACACCACATCGGCTGCCAGCTATGCACAGTCCGGCTTGGGGTCGCAGACCCACCTGGAGCCGACCGCCGTAATGGCGACACCGTCGCTGGCGGTTCCGGCTCCGAGTTCACCGGGGCCCGAACCGATTCCGCCGCAGGCGGTACCGGTGGCACCGCGGGGGAGCGCACCCGATCTGACCTCAGTGACGTCGGCCGGACATGCCGGGAGCGGCGTGGGCAGCTCGTTCAGTCCGTTCAACCTCGGCGAGTTCACGGTGCCCGACGGCATCATGCCGACGGCGCCGGGCGTGCTTGCGCAGGCGCGCCCGGCGGCTCCGGTCGCTCCGCGCGGTTCGGTGCCGGGGTGGTCGACGGAGGTTCCGGGGATTCCGGATCTCAGCTTCCTGTCATCACCCGAATTGGCTTCGGCCCCATCGGGTGACGAGGCGAGTTACTATTTCACCTCGGCAGCTCCCGGGTTGGCCGAACCGGTGCCGCAGATTCCGGACAAGCACGAGATCTTCGATGTGCACGCCATCCGGGCGGATTTCCCCATCCTGCGCGAAACGGTCAACGGCAAACCGCTGATCTGGTTCGACAACGCCGCCACCACCCAGAAGCCGCAGGCGGTGATCGATCGGCTGGCGTACTTCTACGCGCACGAGAACTCCAATATCCACCGTGCCGCACACGAATTGGCCGCCCGCGCCACCGATGCCTACGAAGAGGCCCGCGAAGCGGTTCGGCGGTTCATCGGAGCACCGAAATCCGAGCAGATCATCTTTGTGCGCGGCACCACCGAGGCGATCAACCTGGTGGCCAAGGCCTGGGGCGGCAAGCACCTGGGTCCCGGCGACGAGATCGTCATCACCAACCTCGAGCACCACGCCAATATCGTTCCCTGGCAGATGATCTCGCAGAAGACCGGCGCCGTCCTCAAAGTTGCGCCCGTCGACGATGCCGGTAATCTGCTGCTCAGCGAGTTTGAGGACCTGCTGGGGCCGCGGACCAAACTGGTTGCCGCAACGCAGGTTTCCAATGCGCTGGGCACGGTCACCCCGGTGGACAAGATCGTCGAACTCGGCCACCGCTACGGAGCCCGAGTCCTCATCGACGCCGCCCAATCAGTCCCACACATCCCGATCGACGTCAGCAAGACCGGCGCCGACTTCCTGGTGTTCTCCGGCCACAAGATCTTCGGCCCGACCGGGATCGGGGTGCTCTATGGCACCGAGGAGGCACTGGCCGAGACACCGCCGTGGCAGGGCGGCGGCAACATGATCGCCGACGTCACCATCGAACGCTCGATTTATCAGGGCCTGCCCAACAAGTTCGAAGCCGGCACCGGCAACATCGCCGACGCCGTCGGACTCGGTGAAGCCATCCGCTACGTCGAGAAGGTGGGGATCGACCGGATCGCCGCCTACGAGCACGCCCTGCTGGAATACGCCACGCCGCGGCTGGCCGCCATCCCCGGGGTGCGGCTGATCGGTACGGCCGACGAGAAGGCCAGCGTGCTGTCCTTCGTCCTAGCCGGCCACGACTCGCTCGAGGTCGGCAAGGCGCTCAACGCCGAGGGGATCGCCGTCCGGGCTGGACACCACTGCGCCCAGCCGATCCTGCGGCGGATGGGCGTAGAAACCACCGTTCGGCCGTCCTTCGCGTTCTACAACACCTACGACGAAATCGACGTCTTCCTCAAAGCGGTACGCCGAATCGCAGAAGGTGGCACCAACACCGGGTAAGCGTGGGCCCGTCAACGGTGCAGGCGAGGGTGACCCGGTGCAACGGTATAGGTCACGTCGACCAAAAGAACGCACGACAGGCACGTCTAGTCGGCGTGGCCGACATGCGACCGGGGAGTAGCGAATCATTGGATTGTTGGGCTAGCCCGGAACCCGCACCGTCATGAACGTGGCAGCGCGGCGGAGCCGGAAGCCTAGCGACTGGTAAAGGCGAATCGCGTTGGTATTGCTGGCCGCTGCGTGCAGGAAGGGTATCTCACCGCGTTGCCGGATGCCGTGGGCAACTGCATGCACCAGGCGGGTGGATAGGCCGCGACTTCGGTAATCGGCCGCGGTGCACACCGCGCTGATCTCCGTCCACCCGGGTGGATGCAACCGCTCGCCGGCCATCGCGACCAATCGGCCACCTCGACGGATACCCAGATAAGTGCCCAATTCGATTGTGCGCGGTAAGAAGGGCCCCGGTTTCGTCTGCTCGACCAGCGCCAGCATCTCCGGCACATCGGCGGCGGTCAGTCGTACCGCCTCGTCATCGGGTTGAGCGGCGACGCCGTCGTCAACCAGTTGGACACCCGCACCGCGCGCAACGATCTCCCACTCGGTGGGCGGCTGACCTTCGACGCCCGCGAGAGGGATTAACGCCCCGGGACCGGCAAGCGCGGCGATATCGGCCCAGTCCTGATCGTCCGGAGACAACGGCAGGGCCACGAACGGTGAGACGTCCACCGGATATCGCAGCGCCCTGCCCTTGCGTTCGGCGAAATGCGTATGCGGCCCGGAAAGCGATGCGTAAGCGGGGTTGTCAAGCGGGTGCCGCGCCGCGCCGGTCGACAGGCCATCGCCTGCAAATGTCGCCGCCGCGCGGTCAGGAGGCGACACTGCTGGATGCGTTACCGGATTGTGCACGCAGGGGAGCGAGCCCCAGATGGTCGCGCAGGGTAGTTCCTTCGTAGTCGCTGCGGAACACGCCACGCTCCTGCAGGAGGGGCACGACCTTGTCGACGAGGGGAGCAAGCCCGTCCGGCGTGATGTGCGGAACCAGGATGAAGCCGTCGCTGGCATCGGCCTGGACGAATTCATTGATGGTGGCGGCAACGGTCTCGGGGGAGCCGATGAAGTTCTGCCTACCGGTGACCTCGATGATCAGCTCACGGGTGGTCAGGTTCTCCGCCTCCGCCTTGGCGCGCCATTCGTTGGCTACGGCGACCGGGTCCCGGTGCATCCGGACGCTGGCCCGCCCGCGGGCGATGACGTTCTCCCCAACCACCGGGTCGACAGTGGGCAACGGACCATCGGGGTCGTGGTCGGACAGATCCCTGTTCCATAGCTGTTCGAGAAACTTGATGGCCGTCTGCGGTGAGACCTGAGCCAACCGGACCTCGTGTGCGAGATCCGCTGCTTCAGTGTCGGTGTCGCCGAGGACAAAGGTGGCCGCGGGCAGGATCAGCAACTCGTCATGGCGGCGTCCGTATTTGGCGAGTCGGCCCTTGACGTCGGCATAGAACGCCTGACCCGCGTCCAGCGTGCTGTGCCGCGAGAAGATCGCGTCGGCATCGGCGGCCGCGAATTCACGGCCCTCGTCAGAGTCCCCGGCCTGGAAGATCACGGGTCTGCCCTGCGGACTGCGGGGGACATCGAACTGGCCGGTGATATCAAAAAACGCGTCGCGGTGGGTGAATGCACCGGGTGTGGGGTTGGACAGGAAGACACCGGAGGCCTTGTCGGCCAGGATCTCGTCGCCGTGCCAGGAGTCGAGCAGTTCGTGTGTGGTGTGCAGGAAGCTGCGGGCCCTGTCGTAACGCTGATCCTCCGGGAGATAGCCGCCTCGGCGGAAGTTCTCACCGGTGAACGCATCCCAGGAGGTGACGACGTTCCACGCTGCCCGGCCGCCGGAAAGATGGTCCAGGCTGGCGAATTGCCGTGCCACTTCATAGGGTTCGTTGAACGTCGAGTTGATGGTGCCTGCCAGTCCAAGGTGTTCTGTGACTGCGGCCAGCGCGGCCAGTACGGTGAACGTGTCGGGGCGACCCACAACGTCGAGGTCGTAGATCTCATCGTTCTGTTCGCGTAGCCGCAGTCCCTCGGCGAGAAACAGGAAGTCGAACTTGCCGCGCTCGGCGGTCTGGGCGAACCGTACGAACGAGTCGAACTCGATGTGGCTGCCCGCCGCCGGGTCGCTCCACACCGTCGTGTTGTTGACACCGGGGAAGTGGGCGGCGAGATGAATCTGCTTGGTGGGCTTACTCATATCACAATCCTCGTCAGGCTGTCGCATAGCGGCTGGTGGGGCGGTCGAAGCCGAGCGAACCGCGCAGTGTGTTTGTGCCGTACTGGGCCCGGAACAGGCCGCGGCGCTGCAGTTCCGGCACCAGCCCGTCGGCGATCTGGGTCAGGTCATGTGGCAGCGTGGCCGGCCGTAGCCGAAAACCGGTAAGGCCGGCGGCATGCCACTGCTCCAGCAGATCGGCGAGTTCCTGAGGCGTGCCCGCAAAAATCTTTGCGTCACTGGCGTATTCGCTGCCCGCAGTTTCGTCGAGCCGTTGCTGTCGCGCCTGGGCCGCGCTCGTCGTGTCGTCGAGGAACACCACCAGGTCGGCGAACAACAGGAGATCATCGGTGCGTTCCACGGCTCGTCGTGCCACGGCGACACGTTCCACAATCGTGGTGGCGTACGCAATGTCATGCGGCGTCACAAACCCGACGTCAGCCGTGCGGGCGATCAACCGGTAGTCGTCGGCGCCGTGGTCCAGTGCGGTCACGATCGGCTGACCTTGCGGCGGCCGGGGAGTGATCGACGGTCCCTTGACCGAGAACCATTTGCCCTTGAAGTCGATGTAGTGCAACTTGTTCCGGTCGATGAACCGGCCGGTGGCCACGTCACGGATCTCGGCGCTGTCCTCCCAGCTGTCCCACAACCGGCGCAGTACTTCGACGTAGTCCGCCGCCTCGTCGAAGTGCTCGGCAATGCGTTCTCGCACCTGACGATCTCGCAGCAACAGCGCAGTCACGGGGGTGATCTCGCGTCGACCGAAGTGCGCGGCCGCATCGGTGCGGCTCGCGACCTGCACCCGCACCCCGGCGCGACCGGTGCTGACGTAGTCGAGGGTGGCGATCGCCTTCGAGGCGTGAAACGGCTCGCTGTGGGTGGTCGTGACGGTGGGGACGAGTCCGATGCCGGCCGTCCGCGGGGCGACCCTGGACGCGATCAATACTGCGTCGAGGCGGCCGCGTACCCGATCGGTGCGCTGGTCGGCGGCGAATTTATCGTCGGACTGCAGGGTGAACGCATCCTCGATCGTGACGAAGTCCAGCAGCCCTCGCTGAGCTTCGACGACCAGGTCAGTCCAATAGCCGGCTGTGAGAAGGTCTGCCGGCCTGGCGTCAGACTCCCGCCAGGCGGATGGATGCCAGCCGGCGCCATCAAGGGCGACGGCCAAGTGAATCAATGCTGACTGTTCTGACATGAACTCGGGCTCTCGTCGGTCGGCGGAGTGGAGAATATGGCCGATGCGGCGACGTCGCCCTTGCGGTTAAGACGTTCGCCGCTCACGACAACAACGCGAGGCGATGTAGCCAACGGCCGAACGCACGATGAGTTCCTCACGGTCGAGACACTTGCGACTGTCGATCCAACAACGACTCTAGCCCGGACATTCCCAACATCATCGCTACGATTCAAACCATTCCGCGGCGATGGCAGCGAATTTTAAGATGGCGCCGAGATTTCCGCTCAGGTGAGGCGACGCACGATGACAAGCCGCAAGGGTCTGTTCATCAGCTCGTCCGCGATCCGGCTGACCGGTATCGCGGAGGCAGAAGGTCGTGCGCTCCTTCCGGTCCTCCGTGCACACGCCTCCTCGCCCAACTCCAGCATCGGATTCGGTTGGAATGCCGGAGATTTCGTCATCTGGGACAACCTTGCCAGGTGGCATTTCGCAGTCAATGACTACGACGTTCCACGGGCCTACCGCAAGGTCATTGCCGGCTGAGCTCAGCCCTCAACGTGACGCTGTCGCCCCGACGAACGGGATCGATACCGGTGGTGCGTCGACCCGTCCGCTATCGAACAAGCCGCGCTCCCGCAGTATCGGCACGACGCCCTCGCCGAACCAGAACAGTTCTTCCAGGTGCGGGTACCCGGAGAAGATGAACTCGTCGATGCCGACCTCGGCGTATTCGGCGATGCGGTCGGCGACCTGGGTGTGGCTGCCGACGAGCGCCGTGCCCGCACCGCCGCGGACCAACCCGACGCCCGACCACAGATTCGGCGCGATCTCCAAGCTGCGGGCGTCGTGCCACGAGCCGTCGGCGCGATTGGCCTCGTGCAGTGCGAGCATCCGTCGCTGCCCTTCGGACTGGCTGCGGCTTAGGCCCGCCTGCGCGGCCTTGACCGTCTCCTCGTCGAGTGCGGCGACGAGTTTGTCGGCTTGCGCCCACGCCTCGTCGGCATCGTCGCGGGAAATGGTGTGTAGACGGATCCCGAATCGCACATTGCGGCCCTGCTCGGCGGCCAGCCCGCGTATCCACGCGACCTTCTCGGCCACCGCCGCCGGCGGCTCACCCCAGGTCAAATACACGTCGGCGTGCCGCGCCGCGACGGGCCCGGCCGCAGCCGAACTACCGCCGAAGTACAACGGCGGCACCGGATTCGGTGGGATCGCCAAGGACGCTTCTTCGACACTGATGTAGTTACCCTGCGTCGTGACCGTGTCGCCGGCCCAGAGCCGTCGGACAACCTCGAGGAACTCGTCGGCCCTCTCGTAACGGGCGTCTTTGTCGAGATGATCACCGAAGGCCCGCTGTTCGTGCGCCTCGCCGCCGACGACAACGTTGAGCAGGATGCGCCCCGGTGCATGGCGGGAGAAGGTGGCTGCCATCTGCGCCGACAACGTGGGACTGACCAGCCCGGGCCGGAATGCCACCAGGAACCCCAGTGAGGTGGTCTCGCGCGCGAGCAATGCCGCGGTGATGAACGCGTCCTCGCACCACGCACCGGTGGGGATCAGTGCCCCGGTGAACCCGAACGTTTCGGCAGCGCGCACGATCGACGCCAGATAGTCGATGGATGCGTCGCGGTCACTGTGTGCGGCGCCGACGGCTGTGCCGTGACCGCCACCCACGATCAGTCGGCTGTCGCCGTAGGTCGGCAGGAACCAGTGCAGCTTGACAGTCATAGGTTTGACAGTAGCGACCCCTCACGCACAGCGACTGCAACCGGTCCCATCTCACGCCAATCCGGTTTTAACTCAGCCTGATCCGAAAGAGAACGTGCTCAATTGGCCGCCCGGACGTCCACTGACGGAGCTGCGCTCTGCGCACATCTGAGTCGACGGGCGTCGCGTCGTTAGCCTGAATCAGGCCGCCACTGACAGTGCTCGACGAGCACCACCTCAATCCAGGAGTGGCGGGCACGTCACCCGCAGTGCGACCGAGTGCTGTCCTATCAACTGCTTGCCGAGGAGTGGGCCCGGCGATGATCGTCAGATGATCGGATCAGCCTGTGCCACAACGACGGAAGCCCTAGAGATGCGCGACGTCACCGCCTAGCTGTTGGTACCTCGGGTCCCATTAGGTGTCGCGGATCTTCTGCTCAAGTAGGAGACGGCGGCGGGGTCGTTCCTCGACGGTTCGGCACCAATCGGTTCATCGTTGTCCGCCATCAGGCGATCACTCGTTTTGGCACGGTCTGTCGATCGGCGACAGCCGCCTCGGTGCGGTACTGCTGGCGTTCACTGGATGTCATCGCGCCCCACACCCCGTGTGGTTCTGGGGTATTCAATGCGTGTGAGAGGCATTGGGCCCTCACCGGGCAGTCGGTGCAGATACCCTTGGCTTGTCGTTCAAGTCGACGACGATTAGCGCGTGGGCCGTCTTCGGGAAAGAACACCTCCACCGGGTGACCGACGCATCGCCCGATCGTCTGCCACTCCCATTCGACGGCCAACGGCGGCGGAAGTCGTTGGCCGGAGCGGGCAGACAGCGATAACGGATAGCGCGACACCACGATGGCAAGCACTCCTCTCGGCGGTATGTTGTCCTGATCATGAGCGTTCAGCCTCGCCAAGCCGAGGTATGTGATCGAGGTGAATCTAGAAGGATGGCGCTGACCGGTAATGTCGGCAGCTCGGCGACGGCTCTACTCCATCGGGGTCTCGGGTCCGTGATGATCCGCCTGGCTTGATCCCGTCGACGACTCAGTGCTCGAAGAAAAGTGCTGTGGCTGAGGCGAAATCGGGGTTAGCGGCTCAAGACATCTAATTGTTCATAGAGCCGTAGGCGTGTTCGTCGGCGTTGGGGGCGTTGCGCCGCTGGACCTCCCGATGCCGATCCCGATGCCGATGCCGATGATCGCTGCCTGCGGCAACGTCATCTCCGAGAGAAGGCCAAGGGCCCGGTCCGCGTCAACGAGACCAAGACCGGCGGGGCGGCGGGTGGATCCCGCTGATCGCATTCGCCATCGTCACGCTGCGCGATCCCGACAACTTCGCCGAACAGTGGCGCAAGACTCGCGACGAACGGGGCGTCCCGGATATCCGCTCGCACAGCTTCCGTAAGACGGTCGCGACGCTCATTGACGACGCCGGCCTGCCTGCTCGCATGACCGTCGACCGCCTCGCCGCCGCCATGCGCACCGCGGCCACGTCGTGGCCGCTGTGGAGTCCTTGCTGCACCGCCAGTAGCAAAAATTCTGCGCCCCCGGCAGGAATCGAACCTGCGACCTAGGGATTAGAAGGCCCTTGCTCTATCCGACTGAGCTACGGAGGCAGCGCGTGAATAGTCTAGCGGGGCTGGTTTGCCAGAAGGGGCGCGTGTAACTCCCTGTGAATTGGAATCTCAGTGAGCGCAGATCCACGCGAGCGTCAGTCAGTGCCGAATCGGGCCTGCATGGCCTTCTGTAGCCGCTGCACTTCCTTCAGCTTTTCGCGCAGCCGCAGCACCGGTTCCGGCGTCCGCTCGGCACCCCAGCCGGCGTCGAGCCGGCTCGACCAGCGGCGCTCCGCGACGGCGATCAGATCCTGGAGATCCTCGATCTCAGCCTGCATCAGGTCGCTGAACAGCCGCGCCTGAGCTGCATCGTTGGGATGAAATGCATGCTCCGTCGATTTTCGCGGAAACCGCCGGCTCAACGGCGCGGTCACGTGCGCGATGTACGAAGGCTCGGTGCGGGCGGTCAGGGCGCCGGCCGCAGCGGTATATGGATCCTCGAGAAGCATCGTCAAATCATCATGGAAATCGCCCGACGTTTCCTGGGAGTCAAGTTGGCAGACAGCGCGACGTCATCGCGCGTTCACTTTGCCGGGCGACACGCGGCCCGGCTGAGCTAGCTGGCGTGGTTCGCCAATTATCTTGACCTCTGGCCTGCACGAAGAGCGCGGCGGCAAACCGGAACCTGAGAATTCCTCAGCTTCGGCCAAAGTTGAGTTATGGTGTGACGACTGGCACACGCCTGGTCCATGCGCCGCTTCCGCGGTCTGGCAAAGGCGTTAGGCGAGCTAAAGACAAGGGAGTCTGACAGCTTATGAGCAGCCCGTTCGAGCAGGTCACCGCGCGCTGTACGCGGGCCTTTCACACTGGTTCGCTGTTGCTGCGGGGTTCGCCGGCTGCCGCGGGCTGGGTACTCGGTTGGCTCTCGGCGGAATTCGCCCCGCAGGTCCTCACCGGTCACGCGCTCTCGGCAGTCCCGTCGCCGCTGGAGAAGATCGCCTGCGCGCTGGCCGTCCAGAAAGCCGACACCGTCCTCGACGCCGCGCTCCAGGAGACCTTCGGCCGGAACTACACCGACGCCGTGCGCCACCCGCTGGAGGCGTACACGGCCCGTCGGCCCAGTCTGGCCGGCGTCGTCGAAGCCGCGCGTCGTCGGGGCCGGTACGCAAAAAAGACCACGAACATCTCCTACGGACCCGGCGGGCGCAATCACCTACTCGACATCTGGCGCCGCCCTGACCTGCCGGAGGGGTATCGCGCACCGGTCCTGATCCATGTGCCCGGCGGCGGGTGGTCGGTCAATGACAAACGAGGCCAGGGCTATCCGCTGATGACTCGGATGTCCGAGCTGGGCTGGATCTGCGTCTCGATCAACTACAGCCGCAGCCCGCGCAACGCGTTCCCGGCGCACATCATCGACGTCAAGCGCGCCATCGCCTGGGTGCGGGACAACATTGCCGAGTACGGGGGTGACCCGGACTTCATCGCCATCACCGGCGGTTCAGCCGGCGGGCACCTCTCCTCACTGGCCGCGCTGACCGCGGGGGACCCCACGTTCCAGCCGGGCTTCGAGGACGCCGACACCAGCGTCCAGGCCGCCGCGCCGTATTACGGCGTCTACGACCTGACCAGCTCCGACAACATGCACCCGCTGATGATGCCGCTCCTCGAACATGTCGTCATGCAACGCCGCGTGGCCGATGATCCCCAGCTGTACCGGGATGCCTCGCCCCTGCACCGCATCCACCGCAACGCCCCGCCGTTCTTCGTGCTGCATGGTGAAAACGACGCTGTCATCCCGAGTTCGCAGGCGCGGGCCTTCACCGCCGCACTGCGAAAGTCCGGCCCCCGCACGGTGTCCTACGCCGAATTGCCCAACGCGCACCACGCATTCGACACCATCGCCACGCTGCGCTGCCAGATGGCGGCCGAGGCCGTCGCGAGCTTCCTGGGCATCGTCTACGGGCGGCACGTCGCGGCGGGCAAGCGCACCAGAAGGGTTGCGGTCAGCTCCGCGAGCTGACGCTCAGGCCACCGTCATCAGATAGTCGGCGCCACCGCGATAGACGATGGTCGACGGGCTCGGCGTGACCGCGGCGTTGACGATTGCGGTCGCGAATTCCTCGGCCGGGACGATGACGGTCCCGTCGCCGGACACCACCGTCAGGTGGATTCCTGCGTGGTCGAGCTCGGAACGCATTGTGTAGAGCGCGGTTTCGCCCGCCCGCTTGCTTGCGGCGACGCCCGCGTATCCCTTCGGCACTGCCTTGTTCGGATAGAAATGAGCCTGGTGGCTGGTGACATACACGATCCGAGAATCGGCAGGCATCAACGGCATGGCCAGCGACACGAGTCGGCGCTGGGCGTCGCGGTTGAGCCGCATCGCGTAACCGGGATCCGCGCCCTTCTCGAGGCCACCCGACGCGTTGAGGATCAACGCATCCAGCTTGCCGAACTGGGTCGTGACGTATTGCATCATCGCGGCGACCTCAACATCGTCGGAGATGTCGGCAGCCAGGGCCGTGGCGTTCCCGCCGGCAGCGCGGATCGCCTCGACGACCGCGTTCGCCCGATTCACCTTTTCCCGGTAGTTCACGATGACGTGGGTGTCGGGGGAGGCGAGCTGGCGCGCGACCTCGGCTCCGATACCTCTCGATGCGCCCGTGATCAGGACGACGCGTGCAAATGGCTGCATGGCGGGTTCCTTCCATTGCTGCGGCGAAGCCCACGCTACACGAACTCTAAGAAAAATAAGGTAAATATAAGATAACGCTAAACGGTGGCCGGCCTCCTCAGGCCGGTGAGCTCACCTCATGCAGCCTTCAGCCTGAGCGCTTTCCTGCCGTGAATGTCACTGGAACCGTGCGGTATCCGCGTGTGACGGAGTTCCCGTGGAACTTCGCCTCGGTGTCGGTGGACAGCGTGAAGTCGGGCATTCTGGCCAGTACCTGTTCTACGCCGATCCGGAACTCGAGGCGCGCGAGATTGGAACCGAGGCAACGGTGCACGCCCGCGCCGAATCCCAGGTGGCGGTTCTGCCGTCGGTCCAGGACGCAGCGCTCGGGCTGCGGAAACTCGGCCGCATCCCGGTTCGCCGAGGCGTAGTTGACCTGGACGGATTCGCCAGGACAAAACGTCTGCCCGTCCAGTTCGACGTCGCGTGCGACGGTTCGCGGAATGCCGTGGATCGACCCGGCGAACCGAATGAACTCCTCGATGGCGTAGGGCATGATTTCTGGCTCGCGAATCAGTCTGTCGCGTTCGCCTGGATGAGTGGCGAGGTAGTGGAAGGCGAACGACATCGCGTTGGCAGTAGTCTCCAGCCCAGCCTGCACCAGCAGCATGGCGTTGCCGACCACGTCCTGGAATGCCAGTTTCTGGCCGTCGATCTCCGCATTGAGCAGCACGTCGATCATGTCGTCGACTGGGGGGCCTTCGGAGTGCGCGACGACCGCGTCCGTGAGGTGCTGGTACAGCCCGCCCCACGCTGTGCTCCGCACTTCCTCTGTGGTGCCGTTGAGGGCGGTGTCGGTCAATTCGATGCACAGCGGGACGTCGTCGACGGGCAACCCGAGCAGGTACTTGAAGAAAACAATACCCGGCTGTCGCCATGCCACCTCGGCGAGGTTACCGGCTCCCGACTCGATGAACTCATCGATCAATCGGTCTGTCTCAGAACGTATTTCGGGCTGTAGCTGTTGCATCCGGCCGGGAGAGAAGTACGGATTGAGGACCTTGCGGAATTTCTGCTGACGCGGGGGATCGAGGGTGATCACGATATCGCCAGGAAATTGCTCGGCACCCTGCGGCGTCGGGTTGCTCGAGAAGTGCTCCCAGTCCTTGAGGATCGCGGAGCACGCGCTGTAGGTGACTGCCACCCACGACCCGCCGCCGTCGGGGGTCAGGAAGGGCGTGTCGGTATAAGCGAATGAGGACTTCGCGCGCATGACGTCGTATACGTCGTAGAGAAAGTCGTTGTCGTTGAAGTCCTCATGGCGCAGGTCCCACCGCTCGGCATGCTCTTCGCGAGATTTGGGCAACGTCACACCCCTCGATGTGGTCGAACCAGTAACAGCAGCTCAGTCACTTATATACGAAACCGGATAATTTATCCGGCCATGAATATATCGACTGGGGCCGAGCTGTACAAGGTGCGACAGCGATCTGAGACTATCGACGCATGGTGGAGAGATGGACGCGTGAGCGGCGGCTGCAACACACCCGAAATCTGCTGCTCGACGCGGCAGAGGCGGCGTTCGCCGATCACGGCTTCGCAGGTGCCGCGCTCGACGACATCGCCGAGGTCGCCGGGTACACGCGCGGTGCGATCACGTCACACTTCGGAGCCAAGGACGACCTGTTTCTTGCTGTCGTCGAGCGGCGGCTACAACGCCTGGCGGCCAATTTCGACGACGTCATCGGCTCTTTCGAGGTGCTCAACGACCAACTGGTCGACGAACTTGTGAAGCGGTGGCGCGGCGTCACAACCGCCAGTCGGGCTGATGCTGCGCTCAACTACGAATTCTCCCTGTACCTGCTGCGAAACGCAGATGCACGCGAGCGTCTGGCGCCACACCGCGAACGGATGATCCAGTGGATCGCCAACTACATCATCAATCACGTTGCTCGCCTTGGCGGCGAGCTCCGGATGCCCGCCGAGACGTTGGCTCGGCTGCTTGTCGCCAGCACGGAGGGCGTGTTGATGGGAAGCCATTTGGACGACCAGGACCTTTACGAGCCCTATCTGCAGTTTGTGATGGCGAATCTCGTGCTGCCCAGCAGGTAACGGTTGTCAGGCCGGTGAGCGGGCGTCCTGTGGCCTGAGCAACGGCAGCGCCACCGCGACGACGATCAGCCAGCCCAGCGCCGCAACGGGGATCGCCCACATCCGCCGCACCGCCAGCGCCTGCTGGCAGCGATCGGTAGCGCCGGCGAATGTCGCCTGTGCCAGGTCGGCGCTAAAACCGCTGCCGCACTTGACTTGTACACCCCAGGCGTCGTAGTCGGGGAGGTATACCGGCCAGCGCAGGGCGAGTAGGCCGACCGTCAGCAACGCCACCGCGACGGTGCCCGCGACGATGCGCCGGGTGGTCACGTCATGCAGACATTCGCGAACAGCAGCACGGGCCACGATGCGATGGACCCTAAGAACGACACGACCAGATCAGCGCCGTGCAGTTGATGCAGGTGCTCGGTGTGGGTCGACGACCACACCAGCCCGACCGCGAGATAAGGGATGCCGAGCAGCAACCCGATGCCGATCAGTTCGGCGATGGTCAGCTTGTAAGCCAGGATCTGTCGAAGCTTCGTCACCAGCTGCATTAGGTCCCCTCCCGCCTGCGTGAGCCCAATCCTAATCAGAAGGGCGGCCAACGAGAGCGATTTGTGAGAACCTGAGTTTCCAGACTCGGGGAGGGGCCTGATGGACGATTTGATGACGCGAGTGCGCCGGGTGCTCAACTACAAGGTCAGCATCGAAGCAGTGCTCGAGGTGGCGATGTGGCTGGCCGTGCCACACCTGATCATCGGGCTCACCTGGGCGTTCTTCCACCCCGAAGCCGTGCAGCAGCTAGAGGTCCAGCTCGGCCGGATCCTGCCGGCCGGCGCCGAGGTCGCGGCGTACGTGGAGGCGGCCCTGTTGTGGCCGGTGCTGTTGCTGCTGCCGCCGCTGTGCATTGGCTAGACCAGGCCTAGTCGGCGCCCGAGTCCTCGCTGCTGGCAGTGACCAGGGCGCGATGCCCGTTCGACTCGGGTGTCACGGTACCGGCGGCGATCTCCATCGCCTTCTCGGTGTAGACCCGATACCCGTAATCGGGCCGGTAGCCATGTATCTCGGGGGTGTCCAGGTCGCGGATGAAAGCCAGGATCTGCGGGCTGAACAACTGCCCGGGCACCAACACCGGGAACCCGGGCGGGTACGGCGTGACGAACGTCGCCGAGACCACCTGCCGGCCGGCGGCCAGCCGCTCGTCGATCTCGGCGTCGGAGAGGTACTCGCAGTTGCCGTCGTTGTAGGACAGGTAGAACGCCGCCCGAACGTCCCCTTCGGGGGTGGCGTCGCCGTCGCGGAAGGCGGCGTGGAATCCGCTGAAGTCCGGTAGCGGAATCGATTGCCGCATCAGGCGATGCACCCGCCGTTCGAATCGTCCGCGCTCGCCCAGGCTCATCTCGGACACCTGCTCGTCAAGCTCGCAGGCGATCTTCACCAACACCTCGACCAGGAACGCCACCGAACTGCGGGTGGTGCCGATGTTGGTCATGAACAGCACGGTGTTGCGGGAGGTCTTGTTGATCTGGACACCGTGGCGGTCCATCAATTGTTCGCGCTTGAACTGATCGCCGTCGTAGCCGGTGTTGCCGATCGACAACGTGATTCGTGACGGATCGAGCACGAACTCGTCAGCCGCCCAGGCCGCCATCATGTTGCGCAGACCCGAGCGCAACGGCTGGCCGATGCGTGATGGCCGGTACATCTCCGGGATCAGATCCGAGGTGCGCAGGCACGACACGTACTTGCGCAACAACGGGTGAATGTCGATCGCGTCGCGCAACTGCATCGCGTTCTCGAGCTGACGCTGCACGAGTTCGACCCCTTCGAGTGCCACCTGACGCCGGCCCAGATCCAGCGATGCCAGGATTTGATAGTTCGGCGACGTCGACGTGTGCGCCATGTACGCCTCGTGGAACGCCTCGGCGACCTTCTGTTCGAAGTCCTGGTCGAAGACGTGAATCATCGAGCCCTGCCGAAGCGCCGTCAGTGTCTTATGGGTCGACTGGGTGGCGTACACCCGCACCCGCGCCCTGGCCGGATCGGGGATCAGCCGGTTTTCCAGCAGTTCCTCGTCCGACATCGTGGCTCGCTCGGCCAGCGTCGACTCGTAGTGCGCGATGTAGGACGGGTCTTGCAGCTTCTCGCGCAGCGCCTTCGCCGCGGCCATCCCGGTCCGGCTGCGGTAGACGGGGTGGAATCGCGCGAACGCGAACCATGCCTCGTCCCAAAGGAATACGAGGTCGGGCTTGATGGCCAGGCATTCCTCCATGACTCGCGTGACGTCGTAGACGATCCCGTCGAACGTGCAGTTGGTCAGCGACATCATCTTGACGCGGTCGAGCTTGCCCGCCGCCTTGAGGGCGAGCAGCTTGGATTTGATTTCGTGCAGCGGCACCGCGCCGTACATCGAATAGGTCTCCAGCGGATACGCCTCGAGATAGACGACCTCCGCGCCGGCCAGCATCATTCCGTAGTGGTGGGACTGGTGGCAGTTCCGGTCGAGTAACACGATGTCGCCCGGGGCGACAAGTGCTTGCGTGACGATCTTGTTCGCCGTCGAGGTGCCGTTGGTGACGAAGTAGCTGTGCCGCGAGCCGTAGGCCTCCGACGCCAAGTCCTGCGCCTCCCGCAATGGGCCGGTCGGGTCGAGCAGCGAATCGAGCCCGCCGCAGGTGGCTGACGTCTCCGCCATGAACACCTCGAGGCCGTAGAAGCTGACCATGTCCTTGATCCAGTGCGAGGTGACGATCGACTTGCCCTGCGAGATCGGCAGCGCATGGAACACACCGGTGGGCCGGTGGGCGTACTGCTTAAGGGCGCTGAAGAACGGGGTGCGGTAGCGGGCGGCGACCCCGTGCAGGATCGACAGGTGCAACTCGAGCATGCCTTCGCGGGC
This sequence comes from Mycobacterium sp. RTGN5, assembly GCF_033804465.1. Taxonomy (NCBI): domain Bacteria; kingdom Bacillati; phylum Actinomycetota; class Actinomycetes; order Mycobacteriales; family Mycobacteriaceae; genus Mycobacterium; species Mycobacterium sp. RTGN5. Next base: position 67,093 of record NZ_JAPZLA010000010.1, on the reverse strand, counting down.
GTGGAATACCCGGCGGAAGTGCTGGCCGAGCCGGCCGGCGATGCTCTCGACGTCGATCTCGGTCATCAGGTAGAGGTCCAACTCGGGACGGAGTTCGGCCAGCGAGGTCGCCAGGATCTCGGCTCGGTCGTCAGGGGACTGGTGGTCAGCGAGTTCGCCGGTGAGTTCGGTGTCGATGAACTCGGCCAGCGTGGACAGATCCCGGGTCGACTGATGGGAGAACCGCCGCCGGATCACGACGGCCTGCAGGTTGACGTTGAGCCGGGCGGCGATCAACGCTTCGTCGCCGCTGCCGACCACGACCAGCTCGTAGACGAACTCGTCATCGGGACGGCGCCAACTGCGCACCTCTTTGCGCAGCGCGCGCTCTTGCGCGTCGGTCATCTTTTCCACGACCAGGACCTCGAAGTACGGCTGATCGCGATGTGACGTGGGCGCGCTTTCCAGCTGTCGCGGGTCGGTCGGGAACAGGTCCTGGTCTTCGGCTGCGGTCTCGGGGTGCCCGGACCGGTAGGACTCAGTGGTCAGCGCGCGGTTGACGCGGGTGACGACGCCGGCGAACTTGTCGTAGCTGCCGCCCGCGAATAGCCGCTGCACCCTGGCGAATTGCGGCGAGCCGGGGAACGCCCAGTACGGCTCCAGTGGCGTGAGGTCATTCAGTAGATCGCGGCAGATGCCGACGTATTTCTCTTTCAGCGCACCGGTCGTGGTTGTCCTCGTGAGCCGGTCGGCGGCCTCTTCGAGTCGGCACCAGGCGTCCGCCCGCAATTGCCCAACACTGTTGTACGCACGCGAGATGTCCACCATTTGAGGCCCTTTCACGATTCTCGGTGACAAGGGTTGCAGAGCGGGCATGTCGGGCGGGCCAACCGTGGACCAAGCGTGCCTGTCGATCGGCTGACGCCAGGGTGTCGACTCCCGCCAAGCCGTCTCACAATCGAGACCCGCCACCGTTGCGTGCCGACTAGCGTGGTCGGGGTGAGCGGACCTGTCGACGAACTCGGCGCCCTGGACATGCTGCTGCATCGCGGGGAGGCCAATCCGCGGACGCGGTCAGGGATCATGGCGTTGGAGATCCTCGACCGCACACCGGACTGGAACCGGTTCCGGACCGGCTTCGAGAACGCCTCGCGCAAGGTGCTCCGGTTGCGCCAACGGGTCGTCGTGCCGACCCTGCCAACGGCTGCGCCGCGCTGGGTGGTGGACCCCGACTTCAACCTCGACTTCCACGTCCGCCGGGTGCGCGTGCCCGAGCCCGGCACGCTGCGCGAGGTGCTCGATCTGGCCGAGGTGAGCCTGCAGTCGCCGCTGGATATCTCGCGACCGCTGTGGACGGCGACCCTCGTCGAAGGTCTGGAAGGTGGCAAGGCTGCCACCCTGCTGCACTTGAGCCATGCCGTCACCGACGGTGTCGGCGCGACCGCGATGTTCGCCGAGATCTACGACCTGGAACGCGAACCGGCACCCAGGCCGGCGCCGCCGATGCCGGTGCCGCAGGACCTCACGCCCAACGACCTGATGCGCGAGGGCTTCAACCAACTGCCCGGCGCCATCGTCAGCGGATTGTTCGGCGCTGTCTCGGGCGGACTGTCGGTGATCGGGCGCGCGGTGCGTAACCCGGGAACGGCCGTGTGGGACGTCGTCGACTACGCCCGCTCCGGCCGCCGGGTCGTGGGCCGCGCCGCCGAGCCCTCCCCGCTGCTGCGCCGCCGCAGCCTGTCGTCGCGAAGCGAAGCCATCGAGATGCGCCTGGCCGACCTGCGCTCGGCCGCACACGCCGCCGGCGGCTCGATCAACGACGCCTACCTGGCCGGGCTGTGTGGAGCGCTGCGGCGCTACCACGAGGCGCTCGGCGTCCCGATCAACAGCCTGCCGATGGCGGTGCCGGTGAGCCTGCGCGCCGAGGCCGACCCGGCCGGCGGCAACCGGTTCGCCGGGGTCAACCTCGCCGCACCGATCGCCGTCGCCGACCCGGCCGTGCGGATCCAGAAGATCCGTAAGCAGATGACGTCACGGCGCGAAGAGGCGGCCATCGATCTGATGGGTGCCATCGCGCCGGTGGTCGGGCTGCTGCCCGATGCCATCCTCGAGGCGATGACGGGGTCGGTCATCGCCTCCGATGTGCAGGCCAGCAATGTGCCCGTCTACGCCGGTGACACCTACATCGCCGGGGCAAAGGTGCTGCGGCAGTTTGGCATCGGTCCGCTTCCCGGGGTGGCGATGATGGTCGTGCTGGTCTCGCGTGGCGGCTTTGCCACGGTGACCGCCCGTTACGACCGCGCGTCGATCACCGACGAGGGCCTGTTCGCCCAGTGCCTGCGTGAGGGTTTCGACGAGGTGCTGGCGCTGGCCGGCGATCCGCCGCCGCGCGTGGTGCCCTCGTCGTTCCCCGATCAGGTCGACAACTCCGCCCAACCCTCCACGAACGGATCGGTGTCCTTCTGATGAGCGACAAGGAGATGCGGCTGCCCGGGTCGGTCGCCGAGGTGATGGCCAGCCCGGAGGGCCCACAGATCGGAGCGTTCTTCGATCTGGACGGCACGCTGGTGGCCGGCTTCACCGCCGTCATCCTCACCCAGGAACGCTTCCGCAGCCGCGATATGGGCATCGGTGAGCTGATCACGATGATCGCCGCCGGTCTCAACCATCAGCTCGGCCGGCTGGAGTTCGAGGAGCTGATCACCAAGGCGTCGCAGGCTCTTCGCGGGCGGGCGATGAGCGATCTGCACGAGATCGGCGAGCGGATGTTCGTGCAGAAGATCGAAAACCGGATCTATCCGGAGATGCGCGAGCTGGTGCATGCGCACATGGAGCGCGGGCACACCGTGGTGCTCAGCTCGTCGGCGCTGACCATTCAGGTCGAACCGGTAGCCAACTTCCTGGGTATCAAGAACACGCTGACCAACCGGTTCGAGGTCGACGAGAACGATGTGCTCACCGGCGAGGTGATCCGGCCCATCCTGTGGGGGCCGGGCAAGGCCAACGCCGTGCAGAAGTTCGCCGCCGACAACGACATTGACCTCAAGGGCTCCTACTTCTACGCCGACGGCGACGAGGACGTCGCGCTGATGTATCTGGTCGGCAATCCGCGGCCGACCAACCCCGAAGGCAAGATGGCCGCGGTGGCCCGCCGGCGGGGTTGGCCGATCCTGCAGTTCTCCAGTCGTGGCAGCGGCGGGCTGATGGGTCAGGTCCGCACCCTGCTCGGTGTCGGCGCCTTGGTGCCGGCCGCGACCGGCGCGATCTGGTGGGGGGCGCTCACCCGCAGCCGACGGCGCGGGCTCAACTTCTTCACCACCGCGTTCCCGAACCTGCTGCTGGCCGTAAATGGTGTGCGACTCAACGTCCTTGGTGGGGAGAACCTCACGAAGGAACGCCCGGCGGTGTTCATCTTCAACCACCGCAACAATGCCGACCCTGTCATCGTCGCGTCGCTGTTGCGCGACAACTGGACCGGTGTGGGCAAGAAGGAATTACAAAGCGACCCCGTCGTCGGCACCCTTGGCAAGCTCGTCGACACGGTCTTCATCGACCGGGACGACCCCAAGGCCGCCATCGAAACCATGCATGAGGTCGAGAAGATGGTGGCCAAAGGCCTGTCGATCATGATCGCACCCGAAGGCACTCGGATCGACACCCGCACCGTCGGCCCGTTCAAGAAGGGCCCGTTCCGGCTGGCGATGGCCGCCGGTGTTCCGCTGGTGCCGATCGTGGTCCGCAATGCTGAAGTGATCGCCTCCCGGGATTCCTCCACCATGAACCCCGGCGAGGTGGATATCGTTGTCCATCCGCCTCTTTCGATCGCGGACTGGACGCTCGACGATCTGCCGGAACGCATCGACGAGGTTCGTCAGCTCTACCTGGATACTCTCAAGGATTGGCCGGAAGGCGAAGTTCCGGTGCACGACCTGTACAAGAAGACACCGAAGAAGGCCGCCAAGAAGGCGCCTGCCAAGAAGGCTGCGGCCGAGAGGTCTGCGGCCAGGAAAACGCCCGCAAAGAAGGCCGCGCCTGCCACCCCGAAGTCGCCGAATGCCAGGGGCCGCAAATGACCCACACCGACCACCTGGCCGACTTCAGCACCACCGACGACGCGCTGGTGCTGGCCTCGGTCTCCTCGAAGGCCGAGTTCGAGCTGCTCAACGACTGGCTGCACGCCCAGCGGCGCGCACACCCCGACACCAAGGTCGAGGTGCTGCAGCTGCCGGCCGGTGATCCGCCGCCCGGCGTGGTGGCATCGCTCGTCGAGGAACTCTCGGGCGGAGAGGACCGCTTGGTCGTCCCGGTCCGGGTGTTCTGGGTTCCGGGCGGCCTGCCCACCCGGGTCAAGATCGTCGGCCTGCTGTCGGGGCGCGACACCTACCGTCCGCCGCAAGTATTGCAGCGCAACATCCTTCGCAAGGATCCATCCCGGGCCCGTATCGTCGCCGGCGAACCGGCGAAGGTGTCCGAGCTACGCCAGCTGTGGCAGGAGAACACCGTCGGCGACAGCCCGCGCGACTTCGCGCGCTTCGTGCTGCGCCGCGCGGCACTGGCGGTCGAGCGGATGGAACTGCGGCTGCTCGGGCCGGAATACAAGTCGCCGCAACTGATCACCGACGAGCTGATGTCGTCGTCGCGTTTCATGGAGGGCCTCGAGCAGATCCCCGGGGCCACATCGGTCAAGGCCGAGGAGATGCTCAACGAGTTGGCCACCGGGTGGAGCAGATTCTCCGTCGACCTGATCCCCAACCTCGGGCGTGCCATCTTCAGCCGGGGATTCGATCCCCGAATCGACTACGACAGCATGGAGATCGAGTCCATGCGCCGCGGCCTGGAAGACCACCCGGCGGTGCTGCTGTGGTCGCACCGGTCCTACCTCGACGGCGTCATCGTCCCGGTGGCCATGCAGGAAAACAAGCTTCCTCCGGCGCACACGTTCGCCGGGATCAACCTGTCGTTCGGGTTCATGGGACCACTGATGCGCCGCTCGGGTGTCATCTTCCTGCGCCGCAAGCTCGACGATCCGCTCTACAAGTACGTACTTCGCCAGTTCGTCGGGTACATCGTGCAGAAGCGCTTCAACCTCAGCTGGTCGATCGAGGGCACCCGGTCGCGAACCGGAAAGATGTTGCCGCCCAAGCTCGGTCTGCTCGCCTACGTCGCCGACGCGTACCTGGACGGCCGCAGCGAGGACATCCTGTTGCAGCCGGTGTCGATCAGCTTCGATCAGCTGCACGAGACCACCGAATACGCCAACTACGCCCGCGGCGGGGAGAAGACCCCGGAGAGCGCGGAGTGGTTGTTCAACTTCATCAAGGCGCAGGGGGAGCGCAACTACGGCAAGATCTACGTCCGCTTCCCCGAGGCGGTGTCAATGCGGCAGTACCTCGGTGAGCCGGGTGGCGAGGTCGCCACCGATGAAGCCGCCAAACGCCTCGCCATGCAGAAGATGGCGTTCGAAGTGGCGTGGCGGATCTTGCGGGTCACCCCGATCAACGCCACCGGGCTTGTATCGGCGCTCCTGCTCGCCACCCGCGGTCGCGCATTGACGCTGGGGCAGCTGCACCACACGTTGCAGGACTCGCTGGATTACCTTGAGCGTAAGCAGAATCCGATCACCAACAGCACCTTGCGGCTGCGCACCCCCGAGGGCGTGCGTGCCGCGGTCGACGCAATGTCCAACGGCCATCCGGTCACCCGGGTGGACGGTGGTCACGAGCCGGTGTGGCGGATCGCGCCGGAGCACGAACACGAGGCGGCCTTCTACCGCAACACGCTCATTCACGCGTTCCTCGAAACCGCGATCACCGAGCTGTCCTTGGCCCACGCCGGGCGGGCACCCGACGGTGACCGGGTTGCGGTGTTCTGGGACCAGGCCATGCGGTTGCGGGATCTGCTGAAGTTCGACTTCTACTTCGCCGATTCCGCCGCCTTCCGCGAGCACCTCGCCGAAGAGTTGTCGTGGCAAGAGGATTGGGAGGTGCATGTCGCCGGCGGTGGTGACGCGGTGGACAACCTGCTGCGCCGCAAACAGCCGCTGATGTCGCACGCCATGTTGCGGCCGTTCATCGAGGCCTACGAGATCGTCGCCGACGTGCTGTGTGACGCACCGACCGACATCGACGAGAAGGAATTGACCAAGCGGGCGCTGGGCGTGGGCGCCCAGTACGCCGCGCAGGGTCGAGTCCGCAGCAATGAGGCGGTGTCGGCGCTGCTGTTCGCGACCGCGCGGCAGGTGGTTGCCGACCAGCACCTGATGGAAGCCGCCCCGGATCTGCCGGAGCGCCGCCGGGCGTTCCTGCGTGAGCTGCGCAGCATCCTCGCCGACATGGACCGCATCAGCGCACTGTCCACCGAACAGTTCTATGTCCGCGAGCTGAATTTACGTGAGCAGGACGCCTGAACTTACGCTGACACCATGACCGCACCCGCCGACCGCCGCACCGCGGTATGGCCGGTGCTGTGGATGGTGGCGCTGCTCGCCGGGATCACCGCCGCCGGCATCGGCGCGCTGTCGCTGGCCGACGCACTGACGGCGACCGGCCTGCCCGACCCCGGTCCGGTCACCACGTTGGGGCTGCCGTTCGTGCGGGCCGCCGGTGAGATCGCGGCGGTGCTGGCCGTCGGCTCGTTCATGTTCGCGACGTTCTTCGTGCCGCCGCAGGACAGCGGCGTGCTCGACGTCGCCGGTTACCGTGCCCTGCGGATGGGCGTCGCCGCCACGGGGGCGTGGGCGGTGTGCGCCGTTCTGCTGATCCCGCTGACCATCTCCGACGTCTCCGGTCAGCCGCTGGGTGACCACCTCAACCCGGTCGAGCTGTGGTCGGTGGCGGACTTGGTCGACACCGCCGGTGCGTGGCGATGGACGGCGTTTCTGGCCTTGGCGGTGGCGGCCGCCGGCCGGGCGGTGCTGCGCTGGTCGTGGACGCCGTTCTTGTTTGGCGGCTCGCTGATCACGCTCATCCCGCTGGGGCTGACGGGGCACTCGTCGGCGGGCGGCGCGCACGACCTCGCCACCAACAGCCTGTTGATTCATCTGCTGGCCGGGGCACTGTGGGCTGGCGGTCTGCTGGCCCTGCTGGCCCACGCGATCCGCGGCGGCGAGCATGCCGCCCTGGCGGCGCGGCGCTTCTCGGCGGTGGCGTTCTGGTGCTTCATCGCGATGGCGCTCTCCGGCGTGATCAACGCCTTCATCCGGATGCGGTTCGCCGACCTGTTCGCCACCGAGTACGGCTGGCTGGTCGTGGCCAAGATCGTCGCGCTGTGTTCCCTTGGCTTCATCGGGTGGCGACAACGCCGCGGACCGGTGGCCGCGTTGCAGGCCGACCCGCAGGCGCGCGGCGTGCTCATCCGGCTGGCGTTCGTCGAAGCACTGGTGTTCGGCCTGACCTTCGGCATCGCGGTCGGTCTGGGCCGCACCCCGCCGCCTCCGCCGCTGACGGCGAACCCGTCACCGGCCGAAGTGGCGATCGGCTACGACTTCGCCGGGCCGCCGACCGTCGCGCGGATTCTGGTGGACTGGCGCTTCGACCTGGTCTTCGGCACGGCCGCCATCGTGTTCGCCGCGGTCTATGTGGCTGGGCTGATTCGATTGCGCCGTCGCGGTGATGCGTGGCCGGTGGGGCGGACGGTCGCCTGGCTGCTCGGCTGTGCGGTGCTGCTGTTCACCACGTCGTCGGGACTGGGCCGCTACATGCCGGCGATGTTCAGCATGCACATGGCGGCGCACATGCTGCTATCGATGCTGGTGCCGGTATTGCTGGTGCTGGGCGCCCCCGTCACCCTGGCGTTGCGGGCGCTGCCCACCGCGGGCAAGGGCAATCCGCCCGGGCCGCGGGAGTGGCTGCTCGACGCGCTGCACAGCAGGTGGTCGCGGTTCTTCACCCACCCGGTCGTCGCCACGATCGTGTTCGTGGCCGGCTTCTACGGCCTGTACTTCGGCGGCATCTTCGACGCCGCGGTGAGCAATCACGGCGCGCACGTGCTGATGAACCTGCACTTCCTGATGAGCGGCTACCTGTTCTATTGGGTGGTCATCGGCGTCGACCCCACCCCGCGGCCGTTGCCGCCGGTGGCCAAGATCGCGATGGTGTTCGCCTCGCTGCCGCTGCACGCGTTCTTCGGCGTGGTGTTGATGGGCACACCGCGGGTGCTGGGGGAGAGCTTCTACCGGTCGCTACAGCTGAGCTGGCACACCGATCTCGTCGGTGACCAACATCTTGGCGGTGGGATCGCTTGGGCGGCAGGGGAAATCCCGCTCGTGCTGGTGATGATCGCGCTGCTGATCCAGTGGAGCCGCAGCGACCGGCGCACGGCCAAGCGACTGGATCGGGCCGCCGACCGCGACGACGACGCCGATCTGTCCGCCTACAACGCGATGCTGGCCGAGATGGCCCGCCGCGAAGGCCGCTAACGACGCGCTTCGTTCGCCGAACGTAACGCCACGGCGGCGAAGTCGGCGATTTACCGCCATGGCGTTACGTTCGCGACGGGGTCTAGACCGGATTTCCGTAGCGACGGGGTTCGGTCGCCGATCGAGGCTCCCGCTGTGGCTCTGGGGAATCCACGGGACATGACGGTTGTCGGCGCGACTCCGGAATATCGCCAATGCGTTCAATGAGGTCGTTGAGAGGCCACCCCGACCACCGGATGAGATCGGGATCGTCGCCAGGCTGGAGCGAAGAGCTGCCTGGCCAGCCCTCCTCAAGATCCAGCAAGTAGTAATACAAGGCCGGATCGTCGGTGTCGTTCCACGGGCCTGGGTCGATGAGCGACCTTGTGGTGTCGCGGACCAAACCCCAAGTGATATCTGACGGCGGAGTTCTGTAGACCAGGTACATCATGGGCCCTTTGGTCCACGCGTGCGAGACCTCAAAAACATAGTGACCGGGACGAAGCTGACCGGTGTTCTTCGCATTCTGAATTGCGATGTGCCGCAGCAGATCGCGTAGCACACTTGCGGCGAATGAGCCCTCGCCGGCAATGGAGTCAGTTGATGGGCACATTGTTATTCACCCACGGTGGTGTCCAGGTCCAGTTCGGTCCGAGTTCCACTACGCCACTTCCTCCTGCAATGGGATACATGGTGATCAAACCCTTCTGCCCCCCTCCGGGTACAGTCGGGCTCCCGTTGATGTTGGCGACGATCCTCATCGTCAGGCTTTCGCCAGTGTCATTGCAACTGGGTATTCCGAGCGGGCCCGATGTGCAGTGCACTCGATTGATTGGGACCTCGTAGACGAGTGTTCCGTTTGTGTTGCTGATTGGCCGACTGTGAGAGATGAGATCTTTGAACACATTCGGGTTGATGACGCCGTGTCGCCAGTAGGCCTTGTCAAAACCGAAACCCTGTTGGGTTTGTGCGTCGTAGTAGCCGCGACGCATGACTACGTGATTGCCATCTAGGTCGGTTGCGTCGGCGACCACATCGTTAATCGGATAGGGAGAGGACGGCGGTGGAGCTTCCTTGAAGTCCACCGCCTGAACGCCGCCGTTCTCGGGTGGCTCGATAAATCGGTGATTGGACAACTCTGCAGTGGTAGCGGTGATCCTGGATGCAAGCTCATTGTCCGTGGTGCTGAGAGCGATTGCGCGACCGGCGATGACTGCGGCGTGCGAGCGGGCTGCCGCAATTCGCCCGCCCCGACTGGAGTCCGTTACCGACAAATCCTCGCTCACGCTGAATCCCGCTTCACGCGCTTGATTGATGGCGTTGAGGGCGTCGCGTTTGAGGTAATCGAGTTGATCGGCACCACGCCGGGCGATCTCGGAGGCTTCGTGCAGGGTGTCGGCGAGTCCACCGACTTGTATGAGATCGGCCATGGCCCGTTGCTGGGCAGCTTCGGCCGCTTGACCCTCCCACGAGGTGCCACCGGGCGAAAGGGTGTCGTGATGCGTGCTGGCGAACGAGTCCTCCCAATGCTCAGCGGTGTTCACCCAATCGGTAGCCGCCTGATACAGGTGCGCGGTGTCCCAGCCGACAATCTGCGACAGACTCGGCGCACCGGGCGTACCAGCGGGGGACATTTACACCCGGACCGATCTATCCAGCGCGGCCAGTCGATCGGCCGAACCTGCCTCCGTCGTCTCGTACCCGATTGCCGACGTGGCGATCTTGCTACCGGTTGCCTGCACTCGAGCGGCCAATACAGCTGCCGTTGAATGCAAGGCGGCGTAAGCGGCGCTTACGGCCTCGGAAGTCGCCTGCATTGGGGGTCCCGTAACTGCGGTCGGGACTTGGTTGGCTAACCGCGCTGATGTGGCCGCATGCTGCCCAGCTAGGGACTGCAAGGCGACGTCGCAAACCTCAAGGCGTCCCATTCCGCCAAGCCTAGAACTGGCCATCTGAGCTGACCAGTCACCCGCGCGGGTGACTATCCACAGTTGGCCCTCCATCCACAACCTCACCGATAGGGCTGCTTCCCGTCGTGGGGCTGTCGGCTAGTTGCGGCTGACTGGAGGCGCACACCACATCAAACGAAAGGACCACAGCCATGTTCGAGACTCATCTCACTGTCGTCGGCCGCGTCGTGACCGACCCTCGCCGCCGGATCGTCGGCGGCCAGGAGCTGATTAGCTTCCGGGTGGCCAGCAATTCCCGGCGCCGCACCGGTGACGGCACCTGGGAGCCCGGCAACTCGCTGTTCATCACCGTCAACTGCTGGGGCAAGCTCGTCACCGGCGTTGGCGCCGGCCTCTACAAGGGCGCGCCCGTGATCGTCGTCGGCGACGTTTTCACCAGCGAGTACGAGGACAAAGAGGGCATACGGCGGTCATCGCTGGAGATGCGGGCCAGTGCGGTTGGCCCCGACCTGTCCCGCGCCATCATCCGCTTCGAACAGCCCCAGCCCAGGCCGGCCGAGCCCGTCAGTGAGGAGCCCGAGAGTGAGGCGGGCACCCTGGACACGGGTGTCGCCGACGACGCCGAGGAGACCACGGGTCTGCCGTTGTCGGCCTGAGCGGCCGGTGTGGCCGCGCTGGCCTGGCCAGCGCGGCCGCAAGCCGTTCGTCGCGCGCGCCTAGGATGGTCGACGAGCATTTCACGACCAGACGGAAGGCAACACCGCGGCAATGGCGGAATACATCTACACCATGCGGAAGGTCCGCAAAGCGCACGGCGACAAGGTCATCCTCGACGACGTCACGCTGGCCTTTCTGCCCGGAGCCAAGATCGGCGTCGTCGGCCCCAACGGTGCCGGTAAGTCGAGCGTCCTGCGGATCATGGCCGGCTTGGACCAGGCCAACAACGGTGACGCGCTGCTGGCGCCCAACGCCTCGGTCGGCATCCTCATGCAGGAGCCGCAGCTGGAGGAAGACAAGACGGTCCGGGAGAACGTCGAGTCCGGCGTCGCGATCAAGGGCAAGCTCAACCGGTACAACGAGGTCGCCGAGCTGATGGCCACCGATTACACCGATGAGCTCATGGACGAGATGGGCAAGCTCCAGGAAGAACTGGACGCCGCCGACGCCTGGGATATCGACTCCCAGCTCGAACAGGCGATGGACGCGCTGCGCTGCCCGCCGCCCGACGAGCCGGTGACCCACCTCTCCGGTGGTGAGCGCCGCCGCGTGGCGCTGTGCAGGTTGCTGCTGTCCAAGCCCGACCTGCTGCTGCTCGACGAGCCGACCAACCACCTCGACGCCGAGAGCGTGCTTTGGCTCGAACAGCACCTCGCCGCCTACAAGGGCGCCATCCTGGCGGTCACCCACGACCGGTACTTCCTGGACAACGTCGCCGAGTGGATCCTGGAGCTCGACCGCGGCCGTGCCTACCCGTACGAGGGCAACTACTCGACCTATCTGGAGAAGAAGGCAGACCGCCTCGACGTGCAGGGCAAGAAGGACCAGAAGCTGCAACGGCGGCTGCGCGAGGAACTCGCCTGGGTGCGCTCCGGGGCGAAGGCCCGGCAGGCCAAGAACAAGGCCCGTCTCGGCCGCTACGAGGAGATGGTCGCGGAAGCCGAGAAGACCCAGAAGCTCGACTTCGAGGAGATCCAGATCCCGGCTCCGCCGCGGCTGGGCAACGTCGTCGTCGAGGTCGACCACCTCGACAAGGGGTTCGATGGCCGCATCCTGATCAAGGACCTGTCGTTCACCTTGCCCCGCAACGGCATTGTCGGCGTCATCGGCCCCAACGGTGTCGGTAAGACGACGCTGTTCAAAACGATCGTCGGGCTCGAGGAGGCCGACAGCGGCATCGTCCGGGTCGGCGAGACCGTGAAGCTCAGCTATGTCGACCAGAGCCGTGCCGGTATCGACCCGAAAAAGACGGTGTGGCAGGTGGTTTCGGATGGACTCGACTTCATCGAGGTCGGCCACAACGAGATCCCGTCGCGGGCCTACGTGTCGGCGTTCGGGTTCAAGGGGCCCGACCAGCAGAAGCCGGCCGGGGTGCTCTCCGGTGGTGAACGCAACCGGCTCAACCTGGCGCTCACCCTGAAAGAGGGCGGCAACCTGATCCTGCTCGACGAGCCCACCAACGACCTCGACGTCGAGACGCTGTCCTCGCTGGAGAACGCGCTGGAGGTCTTCCCCGGCTGTGCCGTGGTCATCAGCCACGATCGCTGGTTCCTCGACCGCACCTGCACGCACATCCTGGCGTGGGAGGGCGACGACGACAACGAGGCCAAGTGGTTCTGGTTTGAAGGAAACTTCGGGGCCTACGAGGAGAACAAACTCGAGCGTTTGGGAGCCGACGCGGCCCGTCCGCACAGGGTCACCCACCGCAGGCTCACACGCGACTAATGTGGCGCTGCGGACCAGCGCCGGTTCGCATGCTGATCAGGAGCGGCAGGTATGACGGCTGACCCCAGAACTACCGAGTCGATGGGCGAGGCCTACCTCGCCACGTATCGCGGTCCCCACGGCGGGGCCCCCGACCCGGATGCCACCGACACCGGTCCGCTCGTGACGGCGGCCGCCGCACGGGCGGTTCCACCGGGCCTGATCGCCGCACAGGAACAACTGGCGCAGAGCCGGGTGGTGGGGGAGAGCCTCGTCGCGATCTACTCCAGCGACGATCCCGGGGGCTTCGGGCCGGCGCTGCAGATCGTCACCGACCAGGCCACCATGCTGCTGGACTCGGTCACCGTGCTGCTGCACCGGCTCGGCGTCGCCTACATCGCATTGATGAACCCGGTGTTTCGGGTGCGGCGCGGTCCGACCGGCGAACTGCTCGACGTGCGGCCGTTGGCCGACGATGCGGCCGGCCAGGATTCGCAGGGCATCGAAGAGTCCTGGATCCACGTACAGCTGTCGCCGTCGGTCAACCGCAAGGCGCTGGCCGAGGCCGAGCGGATGCTGCCGATGGTGGTCGCCGACGCCCGGCAGGTGGCGCTGGATTCGGTGGCGCTGAGCGCGGCGCTGCACGACCTGGCCCGCGACCTCGACAACGACTCGGGAACCCGATTCACCGGTCCCGACCGCGAGGACGTCGCCGACCTGCTGCGCTGGCTCTCAGTCGGCAACTTCGTGCTGTTGGGCTGCCAGGACTGCACCGTGAGCAACGGGACGGCCACCGTCGTGGAGTCCAGCCGCCTCGGGGTGGCGCGGTTGCGCACCGAGGTGCTGCCGCAGCTCACCCATCCGGGTGATTTGTTGGTGCTCGCGCAGGCCACGATGCCCAGCTTTCTGCGTTATGGCGCCTACCCATACATCGTGGTGATCCGCGAGCACACCCCCACCGGCGACGTCGAGCACCGGTTCGTCGGGCTGTTCACGGCGACCGCGATGAGCGCCAATGTGCTTGACATCCCGTTGATCTCGCGACGGGTTCGCGAGGTGTTGACGCTGTCGCAGAACGACCCCAGCCACCCCGGTCAGTTGATGCTCGACATCGTCCAGACTATCCCGCGCTCAGAACTGTTCTCGCTCAGCGCCGAACAACTGCTCGCGATGGCGACCACCGTCGTCGACCTCGGCTCCCGGCGTCGCGCGCTGCTGTTCCTGCGCGCCGCCCAGCTCGGCCACTTCGTGTCCTGCCTGGTCTACCTGCCTCGCGACCGCTACACCACCGAGGTCCGGCTGCACATGCAGGACATCCTGGTGCACGAGTTCGGCGGACTGAGCATCGATTACACCGCGAGAGTCAGTGAATCTCCCTGGGCGGTCGTGCATTTCACGGTCAGGCTGCCAGACGGGTCCACGTACGAGTCGATCGACGCCAGTGAGGCCAACCGCACCCGCGTCCAGGAACTGCTCACCGAGGCGCTGCGCACGTGGGGCGACCGGCTGATCGCCTCCGCGCGTGAGGGCAAACTCGATCAGGCGATCGCCGAACACTACGCCGACGCGTTGCCCGAGGAGTTCAAGAAGGCCGTCACCTCAACCGAGGCGATCACCGACATCGGCCTCATCGAAGCGCTGCAACCAGATTCGGTCAAACTTCAGTTCGAAGAGGGCGACGAAGCCAACGAGGCCTTCCTCACCTGGTACCTCGGCGGGTCAACGGCGTCGCTGAGTCATCTGCTGCCGATGCTGCAATGCATGGGTGTGCTGGTGCTCGAGGAACGCCCGTTCACCGTCGTGCGCCCGGATGGCCTGAAGGTGTGGATCTACCAGTTCAAGATCCGGCCGGACGCGTCGATGCCCGACGCCGCGACCCAGGAGGAGTGGGACGCCACCGCCGTTCGGTTCGCCGACGCCGTCACCGCCATCTGGCAGGGCCGCGCCGAGATCGACCGGTTCAACGAGCTGGTGCTGCGGGCCGGGCTGACCTGGCAACAGGTGGCTGTACTGCGCGCCTACGCAAAGTACTTGCGGCAGGCTGGTTTTCCCTACAGCCAATCGCATATCGAGTCGGTGCTCAATGAAAACCCCGTGACAGCACACTCACTGGTCAGCCTGTTCGAGGCGGTGTTCGATCCGGACTCGGCCGACAAGGGCCTGGACGCGCTGGCCGCGGCGGATGCCGTCGCGACTGACATCGATGCGCTGGTCAGCCTGGACACCGACCGGGTGCTGCGGGCGTTCGCCGCGATGATCCAGGCCACGCTGCGCACCAACTACTTCGTCACCAGCGAGGACTCGGCGCACGCCCAAAATGTCTTGTCGCTCAAGTTGAATCCCCAACTGATCGACGAGTTGCCGCTGCCGCGACCGAAATTCGAGATCTTCGTGTACTCGCCGCGGGTCGAAGGTGTGCACCTGCGATTCGGCCAGGTCGCACGCGGTGGGCTGCGCTGGTCGGACCGCCGCGAGGACTTCCGCACCGAGATCCTGGGCCTGGTCAAGGCCCAGGCCGTCAAGAACGCCGTCATCGTGCCCGTCGGCGCCAAGGGCGGATTCGTCGTCAAGAAGCCGCCGGCACCGCTCGGCGACGCCGCTGCCGACCGGGATGCGTTCCGCCTCGAAGGAATTGCATGCTACCGGCTGTTCATCGCCGGCCTGCTCGACGTCACCGACAACGTCGACCGGGCCACCGGCGAGGTCGTCACCCCACCCAGAGTGGTCCGCCGCGACGGTGACGACGCCTACCTCGTCGTCGCCGCCGACAAGGGCACCGCCACCTTCTCCGACATCGCCAACGATGTTGCCCACTCCTACGGCTTCTGGCTCGGCGACGCGTTCGCCTCCGGCGGATCGGTGGGCTACGACCACAAGGCCATGGGCATCACCGCCAAGGGTGCTTGGGAGTCCGTCAAGCGGCACTTCCGGGAAATGGGCGTCGACACCCAGAGCGAGGACTTCACCGTCGCCGGTGTCGGCGACATGAGCGGCGACGTCTTCGGCAACGGAATGCTGCTGTCGCACCACATCCGGCTGATCGCGGCCTTCGACCACCGGCACATCTTCATCGACCCCAACCCGGTTGCGGAGCGGTCGTGGGCGGAACGCCGCCGGTTGTTCGACCTGCCGCGCTCGAGCTGGGAGGACTACGACCCCGCGCTGATCAGCGAGGGCGGCGGCGTGTTCAGCCGCCAGCAGAAGGCGATTCGGATCAGCCCGCAGATGCGTGCGGCCCTCGGTCTGCCGGGCGACGCCAACGAGATGACGCCGCCCGCCCTGATGAAGGCGATCATGCAAGCCCCGGTGGACCTCTGGTTCAACGGCGGCATCGGCACCTACATCAAGGCCGAGTCGGAATCGGATGCCGAAGTCGGTGACCGTGCCAATGACACTGTGCGCGTGAACGGAAACCAGTTGCGGGCCAAGGTGGTCGGCGAGGGCGGTAACCTCGGCGTGACGTCGCTGGGCCGTATCGAGTTCGACCTGTGCGGCGGGCGGATCAACACCGACGCCATGGACAACTCCGCTGGTGTGGACTGTTCCGACCACGAGGTCAACATCAAGATCCTGGTCGACTCGCTGGTCACCGGCGGCAAGGTCAGCGCTGCCGAGCGCACCGAGCTGCTGGCTTCGATGACCGACGAAGTCTCGCGGCTGGTGCTCACTGACAACATCGACCAGAACGATCTGATGGGTACCAGCCGAGCCAACGCGGCCTCACTGCTCAATGTGCACGCCCGCCAGATCACCGAGCTCGAGGAACGGCGTGGGCTCAACCGCGAGCTGGAAGCGCTGCCGTCGAACAAGGAGATCCATCGGCGTCAGGAAGTCGGAATCGGGCTGAGTTCACCGGAATTGGCGACGCTGATGGCGCATGTGAAGCTCGCGCTCAAGGACGAGGTGCTGGCCAGCGACCTGCCCGATCAGGAAGTGTTCGCGTCCCGGCTGCCGCGGTACTTCCCGAGCCAACTGCGCGACCACTTCACCGCCGAGATCCGCACCCATCAGCTGCGTCGCGAGATCATCACCACGATGCTTGTCAACGATGTCGTCGACATCGGCGGTATCTCGTTCGCCTACCGCGTCACCGAAGACACCGGCGTCGGTTACGTCGACGCGGTGCGCACGTTCGTGGCTGCCGACGCGATCTTCGGAATCGGCCAGGTGTGGCAGCGCATCCTCGACGCGTCGCGCAACAATGAGGTGCCGGTCAATGTCTCCGATCGGATGACGCTGGAACTGCGCCGCCTGCTGGACCGGGCGGCACGGTGGCTGCTGAACTACCGCCCGCAGCCACTGGCGGTCGGCGCCGAAATCAACCGGTTCGCCGCGAAAGTCACCGAACTGACGCCGCGGATGCCGGACTGGTTGCGTGGCGATGACAAGGCCATCGTCACCAAGGAAGCCGCCGAGTTCGCCGCACACGGTGCTCGCGCGGATCTGGCGTACGCGGTGGCCAGCGGGCTGTATCAGTACAGCCTGCTCGACGTGATCGACATCGCCGACATCGTCGACCGCGATCCCGCCGAGGTTGCCGATACCCACTTCGCGCTGATGGACCACCTGAGCACCGACGGGCTGCTGACCGCGGTGTCGGGACTTCCGCGCGACGACCGCTGGCATTCGTTGGCCCGCTTGGCGATTCGCGACGACATTTACGGGTCGATTCGGGCGTTGTGTTTCGACGTGCTGGCAATCGGCGAGCCGGAGGAGACGGGGGAGGAGAAGATCGCCGAGTGGGAGCACACCAACGGCTCGCGGGTCGAACGGGCGCGCCGCACGCTGGCTGAGATCTACGCCGACGACGAACGTGATCTGGCCACGCTGTCGGTGGCGGCGCGCCAGATCCGCAGCATGACGAGGACGAGTGGAACAGGATCAAGTGGCTAAGGGATTCACCACCGGCGTACATGTGCGCTGGTCGGATATCGACACGTACCAGCACATCAACCACGCCACCATGGTGACGATCTTGGAAGAGGCGCGGGTGGACTTCCTGCGCGAGCCCTTCGCCGAGGACATCACCACCATCGGGCTGCTCATCCATGAGGTGCAGGTGCTCTACAAAGGCCAGCTGCGGCTTGCTGATTCGCCGCTTCAGGTGACGATGTGGACGAAGCGGCTACGTGCGGTGGACTTCACCCTCGGTTACGAGGTGCGCTCGCTGACCGCCGAACCGGACTCACGGCCGGCGGTGATAGCCGAGACGCAGCTGGCGGCGGTGCACATCGAAGAGCAACGGCTGGTGCGGCTTTCGCCCAAACATCGGGAGTATCTGCAGCGCTGGCAGCGATGAGCCCCGACCGGAGCCTGACCATTCCCGACGCCGGTGGGCGCAGCGATCTGGCGGTGTTCGTCGAGCATGCGCTACGCCTCGACGAGGCCGCGGTGATCCGGCTGCGGGCCCGTTCCGATAGTCTGGTGACGGCCTGGGTGGCCACCGGGTTGGACGTGCTCGCCGTACGCGTCGTCGCCGGCCAGCTCAACCCGGCTGACTTATCCTGCGGCGCAGATGCATTGGCCCGAGGATTGCGCGGCGCCGACGACTCGGGCTACATCGACCCCGGTTATCCGATGGACTCCGCGTGGCGTGGGGGGTTGCCGCCGGACACCGGATTCACCCACGTTGACGACGTGCCGGCGGCCGTGCTCACCGAGCTGGCCGAGCGCGGTGCCGGCGTGGCCAAGGAGCACAGCAGTGCGCACGGGCCGCCCGCCTCGCTGCTGGATCAGGATGTGCTGCAGGTGAGTTCGGGTGACACCGCGGTTGGCGTGCCGATGCGCTGCGTCTTCGCCCTGACGGCCATGGGGTTTATACCCGAATCCCCGGGTGTCGAGGAGATCGTCCGCGTTCGGCTGTCGCCGACCTGGTTGCGCATCGACGCGCGCTTCGGATCGGTGTATCGACGACGCGGGGACCCCGCGCTGGTACTGCGTTAGGAGCCCGCATGGCCGATGTGAAGCCCGGCAAGCTGCCATTCTGGAAACGGCCCGCGGCTCGCGTCGCCGTCGGTGCAGCCGTCGGCGCGGTCGTGACGGCGGTGCTGTGGAACCACAACGGAATGCTGTCGCTGCTCGGCGGGTGGACGGCGCTGGCGCTCATCTTCACCGGCTGGACGTGGCTGGTCCTGTGGCCGTTCGACTTTGACGAGACACAGCGGCACGCCGGCCAGGAGGAGCCCTTGCCGTGGGTCGTCACCGCATTGGTACTCGGCGGCGCGACCGCCAGCTTGGTGGGAGTCTGGGTTCTGCTGGGGCGGAGTCAGGAAGCCTCCGCAGGTGTGCCGCACGATTCCGGCGCGGGCTGGATGGCGGTCGGCAGCGTCGTGCTGTCTTGGCTGACCATCCACACGCTCTACGCGATCATCTATGCCAAGCACTATTTCGATCCCAGGCAAGCCGCGCCCGGCGGGATCGACTTCAATAGCCCGCCGGGGCAGGAAGACCATCCTTGTTTCAAGGACTTCTTCTACGTCGGCTTCGCCGTCGGGATGAGCTTTGCGATCTCCGACACCAACCTGACCTCGACCAGAATGCGGGCCACCGCGCTGGGGCACGGACTGCTGTCGTTCGTGTTCGGCGCGATCATCGTCGCCTCGGTGGTGAATCTGATCGCTGCGGGCGTCTAGCCCGTCGCGATCCACGCCGCTGAATCCGGCGCCAGCTCGCCGCCGACCAACGGTGCACTGGCGGTGAGCAGTTCACCTGGCGGCAGCGGCAGCGGGGTGCTCCCGGCGTTCAGCACACACAACACGCCGCCGGACAGGAATGCCAGTCCGTCGTCCCGCAGCTGCAGCCATTCGACGTCGTATTCGGTGAAGTGAAAACGGTTGCGCCGCAACTGCAGAATCGTGCGGAAGAACGTCAGCGTCGAATCCGGATCCGCCAGCTGACGCTCGACGGTCAGCGGCGCCCACTCGGCTGGCATCGGCAGCCAGGTGTCGGGGTTCGACGAGAAGCCGTATGGGGGCGCGTCGCCCGACCACGGCAGCGGCACCCGGCAGCCGTCGCGGCCGCGTTCGGTGTGCCCGGAGCGCTCCCAGACCGGGTCCTGCAGAACCTCGTCGGGCAGATCGACGTTGGGCAGGCCGAGCTCTTCGCCGTTGTAGAGGAACATCGCGCCCGGCAGCGCCAGCATCACCATCGCGATGGCGCGGGCCTGGGCCAGCCCCGTGGCGCCACCGCCGTAGCGGGTGACCTCACGTTCGACGTCGTGGTTGGACAACGTCCAGGTCGGGCTGGCGTCGGCGAGGGCGGCCGCGGCCAGTGCGTTCTCGATCGCGCCGTGGATGCTGGCGACATCGAATTCGGCTCGTACCAAACGAAAGTTGAACCCCATGTGGAGTTCGTCGGGACGCAGATACTTCGCAAAGTCCTCGTTCTCGAACACCCAGATCTCGCCGATCGTCACGGCATCCGGGTAGTCGTCGAGCACGGAACGGATGCCGCGGTGGATCTCGTGCACCCCGTCGTGGTTGAACCGGGGATCGTCATCGTCGAGGGTGAGCATTTCGACGTCAGGGTTGGCCATGTTCGGTAGCCCTGGCGGCTTGGCCATGCCGTGTGCGACGTCGATACGGAAGCCGTCCACACCGCGGTCGAGCCAGAACCGCAGCGTCTTCTCCAGATCCTCGAACGCCTCGGGGTTGTCCCAGTTGATGTCTGGCTGCTCGGCGTCGAAGAGGTGCAGGTACCACTGGCCGGGGGTTCCGTCGCCTTCGGTGATCCGGGTCCAGGCCGGCCCGCCGAACACCGATACCCAGTTGTTGGGTGGGATTTCGCCGTTCGCTCCGAGGCCATCCCGGAAGATATAGCGTTCTCGCTCAATGCTTCCCGGCGGGGCGGCCAGGGCCGCCTGAAACCAGGCGTGCGCAGAGCTGGTGTGGTTGGGCACCAGGTCCATCGTGAGCCGGATGCCGCGGGCGTGCGCCTCGGTGATCAGCCGCTCGAGTGCCGCCAGGCCGCCGAACAGGGGATCGACGTCGCGCGGGTCGGCCACGTCGTAGCCGTGATCGGCCATCGGCGACACCATGACCGGGTTCAGCCAGATCGCGTCGATGCCGAGCCAGCTCAGGTGGTCGAGGTGGGCGGTCACGCCGTCGAGGTCGCCGACGCCGTCACCGTTGCTGTCGGCGAACGAGCGTGGGTAGACCTGGTAGAAAATCGCGTTCGCCCACCACGGGGCGCCGGCAGGTTGGGTCACAGGCGTCCTCAGAAGGCGGAGTTGACCATCGATTGCGCGGCCATTTCGAGATAGGCCAGGAGCTCACCGCGATGCTCGTCATCGAGCGTCGCCGAGTCGATCGAGGCGACCGCGGTGTGCATGCACCGCAGCCAGGCGTCACGTTCCAGGAAGCCGATCCGGAACGGGGCGTGACGCATCCGGAGCCGGGGATGGCCGCGCTGCTCGCCGTAGGTGCGCGGGCCGCCCCAGTACTGCTCGAGGAACATGCGCAGCCGGACTTCGGCGTCGTCGAGCTCGTCTGGCGGGTAGAGCGGGAGCAGCACTTCGTCCTCTCGAACCAGCTCGTAGAAGCGGGACACGATCTTGCGGAACGTCTCAGCGCCGCCGACCGCGTCGTAAAACGATTGCCCATCCCCGTTGGACTGAGTTTCCGTCACCCCACCATTGTGTACATCCGCTTCCGGCGCGGCCGACGTCACCCGATGTTCACGGATTTGACCTGGGAACGCCGGGCAAATAGTCGTGCGATCGCGGCGGATCCGTGGTGGACTGGTTGCCGGAGGACGAATGGTTCAGCGCAAACGGAACCGCGGTCACCGCGCCGCGGGGGGCCCGATTGGGTCCCTGCCGAGCTCAAGCCTGCACTCCGACCCTCACATACCCAGCCCGGCCGACGGATCAGTGTGGGGACGTCGCCGGGTGTTGTTACTGAATTCAACCTACGAACCGCTGACGGCGCTCCCCATGCGCCGGGCGGTGATCATGCTGCTGTGCGGTAAGGCGGACGTCGTGCACGACGACCCCAACGGCCCCGTGATCCATTCGGCTACCCGCGCGATTGTGGTCCCGTCGGTGATCCGGCTGCGCAGCTTCGTCCGGGTGCCCTACCGCGCGCGTATCCCGATGACCAGAGCCGCGTTGATGCACCGAGACCGGTTCCGGTGCGGGTACTGCGGCTCCAAGGCCGACACCGTGGACCATGTGGTGCCGCGCAGCCGCGGCGGTGAGCATTCGTGGGAGAACTGCGTGGCCGCGTGTGCGCAGTGCAATCACCGCAAGGCCGACAAACTCCTGAGCGAGCTGGGCTGGACGCTGCGGCTGGTGCCGATGCCGCCCAAGGGCCAGCACTGGCGGCTGCTGTGCACCATCAAGGAACTCGACCCGGCCTGGGTGCGCTACCTAGATGAGGGCGCGGCGTGAGGCTGCTACGGTTTGCCTCGTGAATGCTGCTGTCATCCACGGCCTGTTCGTGGGCATCCCCTTTGGCCTCGCGGCCGTGCTCGCCCTGCTGGTTTTTCCCGGCAAGGGCAAGCACGCCCCGACGTACAAATTGTCCGAGCCTTGGACGCACGCTCCGATCCTGTGGGCGGCCGTCGACGAGGTGGTTCCCGGCGGTGGCCATCACGGTCACGGCGCGGCCGAAGTGACTGTGGGAGGTGGAGCAAGTGGCAAGTGGTGAGCACGGGACCGTAGCGACCATCGATCCGGCCGACCTTCCGTACGGCTTCGCGCTGACGACCAGCGGACGCGTTTCGGGTGTCACCGAGCCGGGCGAGCTGTCGGTGCACTACCCGTTCCCAATCAGCCAACTGGCCGAGCTGGACGACGCGCTGAAGTACGGCAGCCGGCAGTCCAAGGCCCGCTTCGCCGTCTACATCGGCGATCTGGGCGGCGACACCGCGGCCCGGGCCCGCGAGCTCCTAGCCGACGTTCCCACGCCGAACAACGCGGTGCTGCTGGCCGTGTCGCCCAACCAGAAGGCGATCGAGGTTGTTTACGGCGCGGACGTGCGTGGCCGCGGCGCTGAGTCGGCTGCCCCGCTCGGGGTGTCGGCAGCGGCGTCGGCGTTCAAAGAGGGCAACCTCATCGACGGCCTGATCAGTGCCATCCGGGTGATGTCGGCAGCGATCTCTCGCCCGTAGCGATTTCGGCGCGGAAACGTTCGCGCAGCGAACGAAAACGCGCCGAAATCACGGAGACGTGAGCAACTCCGCACGAATCTGGACGTAGCGCTCTAGGAAGCCGCGTTCATCGAGCCGCTTGCGGCGCAGCCACCCCGTGACTTCGTCATTGCACTTGCTCGCATTGCACGCTCCGCACGCGGGCACCACGTTGTCGATCGTGTACCTGCCCCCGCGGGATATCGCCATCACGCAGTCCCGCTGCAAGGGCTTACCCGTTGCGCCGCAGTAGGCGCAGCCGTTCCAGGCGGCTTTGATTGCCGCCCACTGCGCCTCGGTCAGATCGTTGACCACTGCCTTGACGCGCCTGGTGCGCCTGCGTGCCGCGCGGGCGCGCCGACTGTTGGGGGCTGCCATGGCGTGATTTTGGCAGCGCGAGGCTAGCTTGCGTCGAAGGCGCGCGCTTTCAGCGAGCGTTCGGTACCCGCCCGGCCCTCGAGGACCAGCCTGCGCAGCGCCGACGGCAGGTCCCCGCCGAGGAACGTGTCGGCAGCCGCCAGCGCCTCCTCGCTGATGCCCCACGACGGGAACAGGCCGATCACCACGGTCTGAGCCACCTCGCTGGACCGGCGCTCCCAGACTCCGGGGATGGCCGCGAAATAGCGATCGGTGAACGGCTGCAGCAGCGCGGCCTGCCCGGCCGGCGCGAACCCGCCGATGATCGACCGCGCGGTGATGTTCGCCAGCGTGTCGTCCTCGATCACCTGCTGCCACGCGGCCTCTTTGACCGCGAGCTGCGGGCGGGCCGCCGCGGCGGCGGCGGCATGGCGGCGACCGGCTGCGGTCGGATCGCGCTGCGCCTCAGCGTCGATGAACGGGCTCTCGACCCCGTCGCCGTCGATGTCACCGGAGGCCGCCAGCGCCGTAACGATGCGCCAGCGCAGATCGGTGTCGATCTCCAGGCCCGGCAGGTTCACTTCGGCAGGCTCGTTGTCCAGCAGCGTCGCCAGCACCGCGACGTGATGCAGCTGCAGCACCGACGTGCACAGCGCGTTGACGAACGCGAGCTGGTGATCCGAACCCGGGGCCGACTCGCGCGCCAGGTCCAGCAGCCGATCCGCGAAGGCCGGCCAGCCGTTGGCGCAGGCCCACGCCGGGTCGGCGTAGGAATTCAGCGCGGTCTGCGCCTGCAACAGCAGCCGCTGGGCCACCCCGACCTCGGACTCGGCCTGGACGCCGCTCATCACCAACGCCACGAAGTCGCGCGCCGTCAGCTCGGCGTCGCGGGTCATCTCCCAAGCCGCCGACCACACCAGCGTGCGGGGCAGTGGCTCCTCGATGTCGGCGATGCGGCTCAGCGCGGTCTGCAATGACACCTCGTCCAGCCGCAGCGAGCAGTAGGTCAGGTCGTCGTCGTTGACCAGAATCAGCTTGCCGCGCGAAACTCCCTGCAGCGCAGGAACTTCGGTGAGCGGACCGGACACGTCGAGTTCCTCGCGGCGTACCCGCACCAGCTTGCCCGTCGTCGGGTCGTCGTCGTAGATGCCGACCGCGAGCCGGTGCACGCGGGTCTCGCCGGCGCCGGGCGCCGCACCGCCCTGGGCGATCGCAAACCGGGTGAAGCGGCCCTCGGCGTCGACGTCGAAGTCGGCCCGCAGCGTGTTCAGCCCGGTGGTCTTGAGCCACTGCTGCCCCCAGTCGGACAGGTCGCGGCCCGAGGCCTTCTCCAATGCGCCCAACAGGTCGCCGAACGTCGCGTTGGCGAAGGCGTGCGCGGCGAAGTAGTCGCGCAGCCCGGCCAGGAACTGCTCAAGCCCGACGTAGGCGACGAGCTGCTTGAGCACGCTGGCGCCCTTGGCATAGGTGATGCCGTCGAAGTTGACCTCGACGGCGTGCAGGTCGGGGATGTCAGCGGCGACCGGATGGGTCGACGGCAGCTGGTCCTGGCGGTAGGCCCAGGACTTCTCCACGTTCGCGAACGTGGTCCACGCCTGGTCGTACTCGGTGGCCTCGGCCTGGCAGAGCACCGAGGCGAACGTCGCGAACGACTCGTTGAGCCACAGGTCGTCCCACCAGGTCATCGTCACCAGGTCGCCGAACCACATGTGCGCCATCTCGTGCAGCACCGTCTCGGCCCGGCGCTCGTAGCTGTACCGGGTGACCTTGGACCGGAAGACGTAGTCCTCCAGGAAGGTCACCGCGCCGGCGTTTTCCATTGCGCCGGCGTTGAATTCGGGCACGAACAACTGGTCGTACTTGCCGAACGCATACGGCACACCGAAGTTGCGGTGATAGAACCCGAAGCCCTGCTTGGTCTCGGTGAACAACCGCTCGGCGTCCATGTACTCCGCCAGCGAGGAGCGGCAGAACAGGCCAAGCGGGATCTCTCCGTGCTCGTCGGCGTAGACGTCGTCCCAGCGGGCGTACGGTCCGGCGATGAGTGCCACCAGATAGGTGCTCATCCGCGGGGTGGTCGCGAAGGTGTGCACCTTCACCTTGCCGTCCTCCTCGGCCGCGGTGGTCGCGCCGTTGGAGATCACCTGCCAGTGCGACGGAGCAGTGACTGTCACGTCGAACGTCGCCTTGAGGTCGGGCTGGTCGAAGCACGCGAACATCCGCTTGGCGTCGGCGGTTTCGAATTGCGAGTACAGGTAGACCTCGCCGTCGACGGGGTCGACGAAGCGGTGCAGACCTTCACCGGTGTTGGAGTAGCGGCAGTCGGCGTCGACCACGAGGACGTTGTTCTCGGCCAGCCCCTGCAGTGGGATGCCGGTGGACTCGTCGTAGGAGGACACGTCGATCTCGACGCCGTTGAGGACGGCGCTGTGCACCGTGTCGGCGGCCAGGTCGATGTAGGTGTCGGCGCCCGGTAACGCCTCGAATTCGACGGTCGTGGTGGACCGAAATGCCTGTTCTCCAGAGGTCAGATCGAGAACGATTCGGTAGTTACCGACGGTGACCAGAGCGGCGCGCTCGATGGCCTCATCACGGGTCAAGTTGGGAAGTGCCACGGTTGAACATTACCTATCGGTAGCATCGCTGGCCGTGCCACTCGATCTAATCGTGGTGAGCGTGGTGATCATCACCGCGCTCGCGTTCGACTTCACCAACGGCTTCCACGACACCGCGAATGCCATGGCAACGTCGATCGCCAGCGGGGCGCTCAAGCCCAAGACCGCGGTGGCGTTGTCGGCGGTGCTGAACCTGGTCGGCGCGTTCCTGTCGACGGCGGTCGCCGCGACGATCGCCAAGGGACTGGTCGACGCGCACCTGGTGACGCTGGAGCTGGTGTTCGCCGGTCTGGTCGGTGGCATCGTGTGGAATTTGGCGACCTGGCTGCTGGGCATTCCGTCCAGCTCGTCGCATGCGTTGATCGGCGGCATCGTCGGCGCGATGATCGCCGCCGTCGGCACCCACGGCGTCATCTGGCGAGGGCTGGTGTCCACCGTCATCGTCCCGGCCGTACTGGCTCCGTTGATCGCCGGTCTGGTGGCGACCATCGGCACCTCGCTGGTCTACCGACTCATCCGGGGGTTGCCGGAGGACCGCGTCCACACCACGTTCCGCTACGGCCAGATCGGCTCGGCATCGCTGTTGTCGCTCGCGCACGGCACCAACGACGCCCAGAAGACGATGGGCGTGATCTTCCTGGCGTTGATCTCTTACGGCTCGGCAAGTACCTCGGACACGATGCCGCCACTGTGGGTCGTCGTGGCCTGTGCGGTGGCGATCGCGCTGGGCACCTACGCCGGCGGTTGGCGGGTGATCCGCACCCTGGGCAAGGGCTTGGTCGACATCTCGCCGCCGCAGGGTGTCGCGGCCGAATGCTCTTCGGCAGCAATCATTCTGCTGTCGAGCAATTTCGGCTACGCGTTGTCGACGACGCATGTCGCCACCGGCTCGATCCTGGGCAGCGGTCTGGGCAAGTCCGGCGCCGACGTGCGCTGGAGCGTGGCCCGCACGATGGCCGTCGCGTGGCTCATCACGTTGCCCGCCGCCGGCCTGGTCGGGGCCCTCACGTACGCCATCGTCCACACCATCGGCGGCCTGGTCGGCACGCTGGTGGGCTTCGGCCTGCTGGTCGCCGCGGCCGGGCTGATCTGGCGCCGAGCCCGCAAGATTCCGATCGACCACACCAACGTCGGCAACGACTGGCAGGGCAGCCTCACCGCGGGCACCGACACCATGACGGCGATGTCGGCCACCCCGCTCGATGTGTTGACCGACAGCGCGCAGCACGAGAAGAGCGGGTCATGACGGCCTGGATCAACGTGTCCGCCGTCGTGAAGATCCTCGTCCTCGGCGTGCTCGTCGGGGCAGGTCTACCGACGTTGTTCGCGGTGGGCGCGCGACTGCACGCGTTGGGGTCAGCCGGCGACGGCGCAGGCGCCACCCGGAGCCCGATGCTGATCGCACTGAGTTGGGTGCTGTTCGCGCTGGTGGTCATCGGCGTGGTCATCGGCGTGCTGTTCGTCGCGCGGGATTTCATCGGCCACCACACCGGTTTGTACATCCTCGGTGCCAAACATCGGTAAAGCGGGAACAGTGTCCTGTCGGCATGAGTTGAGATGAACGTCTGCGTCAGTCGCTGGGAGGAGCCCCATGTCCGAGAAATCCGTCGCTGGTTTCTGGTTCGACCCGCTGTGCCCGTGGTGTTGGATCACCTCGCGCTGGATTCTCGAGGTCGAGAAGGTGCGCGATATCGACGTCGACTTCCGGGTGATGAGTCTGGCCGTCCTCAACGAGGGCCGTGACCTGCCCGAGGAGTACCGGGAAGGGCTGAAGCGGGCATGGGGCCCGGTCCGGGTTGCCATCGCCGCCGAGCAGGCCCACGGCCGCGAGGTCCTCGCGCCGCTCTACACCGCGATGGGCACCCGCATCCACGATCAGGGCATCAAGGACTTCGACGTCGTGATCAAGGAGTCGCTGGCGGAGGTGGGCCTGCCCGCCGAACTCGCCGAGGCCGCCACCACCGACAAGTACGACGACGCCCTGCGCAAGAGCCACCACGAGGGCATGGACGCTGTCGGCGAGGACGTCGGAACGCCGACCATCCACATCAACGGAGTGGCCTTCTTCGGCCCGGTGCTCTCCAGGATCCCGCGCGGCGAGGAAGCCGGAAAGCTGTGGGACGCCTCGGTGACATTTGCGTCGTACCCGCACTTCTGGGAGCTGAAGAGGTCGCGCACCGAAGCGCCTCAGTTCGACTAATCGTCGCCTTCCGGTTGCGCGCCGGCTCGCCAGGTACAACCTTTAGTCCATGACAGTGGCTGACCCGGCAGAGCCGAGCGTGCAATCCGACGGCACCTACCGCGACAAGCTGGTGGCCGTCGAACCTGGTGGCAACGAGTTCATCGCGCACGAAGACCGGCACGGGAAGCCGAGCCAGCTGTTCTGGACGTGGACGTCACCCAACCTCGAGTTCGCCACGATCTTCGTCGGTGTGCTCGCGGTGGCCGTCTACGGGATGACGTTCTGGCAGGCCGTCGCCGGCATCGTGATCGGCACCGGGCTGGGCGCGATCGCGCATTACTTCCTGTCTGCCCGCGGCCCGCTTCACGGCGTGCCGCAGATGGTGCTGGGCCGCATGCCCTTCGGCTTCAAGGGCAATGCGGTGCCGTCGATCCTGATGTCGGTGACCGCCGGTGTGGGCTGGTTCGCCACCAACAGCGTCAGCGGTGCGTTCGCGCTGTCCACCCTGTTCCACATCGGTCCGCTGCCCGCGCTCGTCATCATCGTGCTCATTCAGACCGCGTTCGCGTTCTTCGGCCATAACCTGGTCCAGGCCTTCGAACGCTGGTCCTTCCCGGTGCTCGCGGTGATCTTCGCCGTCGCCTCAGTGGTGATCCTGACCAAATCGCACTTCGACGCACCCGCGGTCGACGGGGGTGTCGGGGGCCTTGGTGGTTTCCTGCTGACCGTCGGCACCGCGTTCGGCTACGCCGCGGGCTGGACGCCCTACGCCGCCGACTTCACCCGGTATCTGCCGGCTACGGTGTCGACCGCCCGCACCGGCCTGTTCGCCTCGACGGGCCTGTTCCTGTCCTGCGCGATCCTCGAGATCGTCGGTGCCGCATCGGTGACCATCGGGCCGGCGCTGTCCGATAACCCCACCGAGGCGTTCACCAGCGAGCTGTCCTCGCCGCTGGCCAAGGCGACGTTGCTGGCCATCGCGGTGGGTGCCATCGCGGCCAACGCGATCAACATCTATTCCGGGGCAATGGCTTTCGTCACCATCGGCGTCAAGCTGCCGCCCCACATCGCCCGCGCCCTTGTGACGGCGTTCTTCGGCGTCGCGGGCTTCCTGATCGCCTGGTGGGCACTGGCCGACGCGGCCGCCAGCTACGAGGCCTTCCTGCTGATCATCGCCTACTGGATCGGGCCGTGGCTGGGAGTGGTGTTCGCCGACCAGTATCTCCGCCGAGGCCAGTCGTTCGCCGGGTTCCTCTATGACCGCAGCTATACCAACTGGCCCGGATTCGCCTCGTTCGCCGTCGGCTTGGTGGTCTCGGTGCTGCTGTTTTCCAACCAGGAGAAGTTCGTCGGCTACATCGCCAGGTCGCTGCCGCAACTCGGCGACATCACGTTCTTCGTGGGCTTCCTGATCGCCGGCGCGAGTTATCTTGTGCTGTGCCGATCGAAGATAGCCGCGGAGCGCGCCGCGGCATGACACCCCAAGACATGCTCGACGTCGCCTACGAAGAGGCTCGAAAAGGCCTGGCGGAAGGTGGAATTCCGATCGGGGCTGCGCTGTTCAGCGCCGACGGGGTGCTGTTGGGCAGCGGCCACAACCGTCGCGTTCAGGACGACGACGCGTCGCTCCACGCCGAGACCACCGCCTTCCGCAACGCCGGGCGACAGACGGACTATCGCTCGACGATCATGGCCACCACACTGTCGCCGTGCTGGTATTGCTGCGGCCTGCTCCGCCAGTTCAACATCGGGGCGGTGGTGATCGGCGAGGCGCGCAACGCCGTGTGGGGCCACCCCGAGCTCGCCGAGCACGGTTTGAAGATCACCGTGCTCGACGACGACCGCTGCTACGACATGCTCCACCAGTTCATCACCGACAAACCGCACCTGTGGAATGAGGACATCGGAGTGGCGGAGTGATCACAGGAGTCGACATCTCCCGCTGGCACGCCGGGGGAGCGCAGGCCGACGCCGTCGCCGCCGAACTCGACGAGGGGTTACAGGAGTCCGGCTTCATCCTCGTCACCGGCCACGGCGTCGACCCAGGGCTGGCCGCCGGGGTGCGGGCCGCGTCACGAAAGTTCTTCAGCCTGCCCGACGACGTCAAGCGGCGGTATTCGGTGGCGGTCGGTGGCCATGGCTGGATCGCGCCAGGCGCTGAGGCCAATGCCTACGCCGAGGGCACCGAGACACCGCCCGACCTCAAGGAGAGTTACAGCCTGGGCGCCGAAACCGCCGTCGGCGATCCCGAGGTCGACCGGATCTGGTTCGCGCCCAACGTCTGGCCGGCTGAGGTAGCCGAGCTGCAGTCGTTGGTGAATGACTACACCGCGGCCATGCATCGGCTGGCCGACGACCTGCTGGCGTTGATGGCCCACGCGCTGCGGCTGACGGACAACCCGTTCGCCGCCCTGGCCGACCGGCCCACTTGGACCATGAACATCAACCACTACCCGCCGGTCAGCGTCGTGGGGGAGCCCGAGCCCGGGCAGTTCCGGATCGGGCCGCACACCGATTTCGGCACCGTGACGATTCTGGATCGTGAGCCCGGAGCTGGTGGGCTGCAAGTGTTTTCCGAGTCCGACGGCTGGGCCGACGCCCCGTACGATCCCGCGGCGCTGACGATCAACATCGGCGACCTCCTCGAGTACTGGAGCGGACGGCGCTGGCCGTCGGGCCGGCATCGGGTGCTGCCCCCGCAGCCGCATGCCCCCGAGGAGGACCTGATCTCGCTGATCTACTTCTACGAGGCCAACCACGACGCACTGGTCACTCCGCTGGCACCGCCGATCGGGCGGGTGGCCGGACTGACGCCGGTGACGTCCTCAGCGTTTATCAAGGAACGGCTCGACGCCATCACTGTGGGCTAGGGCCTCGCTCGGCACGTCATCGAGGTCGGCCCGCGGCGGACCTGCCTACCGAGCGTCGGTGCTGAACAGGTACCAGCCGCCGTCGCCCGGGCCGCAGAACCAGTACGGGTAGGCGCGGTCGAAGCTCGGATCGTTCCAGACGATTGGGGCGTCCGACGTGCACTGGGCCTCGGTGGCCCAGAACCACGGGGCCCCGTTGGAGTCGGTCTCCAGGTAGTCAGTGGCGTTGGCCGTTCCCGCTGCGCCCATCAAGCCCCCGAACGCCAGTGCCGCCGCCGCGATCGCCCTCTTCATGTCATCCCGCCCTGTCCAGTCGAATCAATTTGTCGACCGGATAATAACGCTCCGCGGCCCATTGATCAGGACTCCCGACATGGCACGGAAGCGGGAAAGGTCTTGCCCCGTTAGGGCAGGGGGTCGAAGGCGACAACCTACGCGATCCCAACAAATTCGGAGTCGGACAGCGTCGGCTCTGGACACGTTAGGGTTACCGCCATGCGTGTCTACCTCGGCTCAGACCATGCCGGATACGAACTCAAGCAAGCCATCATCGAGCACCTGACAAAGGGTGGTCACGAGCCGATCGACTGTGGCGCGTACACCTACGACGCCGAGGACGATTACCCGGCGTTCTGCATCGCCGCGGCGACCAGGACGCTGGCCGACCCCGACAGCCTCGGCATCGTGATCGGCGGCTCCGGCAACGGGGAGCAGATCGCCGCCAACAAGGTGCCCGGCATCCGCTGCGCGCTGGCGTGGAGCGTGGAGACCGCGTCACTGGCCCGCGAGCACAACAACGCTCAAGTGATCGGCATCGGCGGCCGCATGCACCCGGTTGAGGATGCGCTGAGTTTCGTCGACGCGTTCGTGAGCACCCCGTGGTCGAAAGCCGAACGCCACCAACGGCGTATCGACATCCTCGACGAGTACGAGCGCACCCACGTGCCGCCGCCGGTGCCCGGCGCCCCGGCCTGACCAGTGCCGGAAGGCCATACCCTGCACCGGCTGGCCCGGCTGCATCAGCGCCGCTTCGCCGGTGCCCCGGTCGCCGTGTCGAGTCCGCAGGGCCGGTTCGCCGACGCGGCTAACCTCAACGGCCGGTTGTTCACCCGCGCAACGGTCTGGGGCAAGCACCTGTTCCACCACTACGACGGTGGCTCGATCGTGCACATCCATCTGGGGTTGTACGGCACGTTCACCGAGGCGCCAGTGCCGATGCCGCTGCCCGTCGGTCAGGTGCGGATGAGGGTCGTCGGCGCCGAGTACGGTACCGACCTGCGTGGCCCGACCGCCTGTGACGTGGTCGACGAGGCCCAGGTCTCGGGGATCGTGGCAAGGCTCGGGCCCGATCCGTTGCGGCGAGATGCCGACCCGGCGCTACCGTGGGCGCGAATCTCCAAGTCCCGCAAGACTATCGGCGCACTCCTGATGGACCAGAGTGTGATCGCCGGCGTGGGCAATGTGTACCGCAGCGAGTTGTTGTTTCGGCACCACATCGACCCCTACCGGCTCGGTCGCGACATCAGTGAGTCGGAATTCACCGAGGCCTGGAGCGACCTGGTCGCCTTGATGAAGGTGGGTGTGCGCACCGGCAAGATCGTGGTCGTGGCACCCGAACATGACCACGGCGCGCCGTCGTATGCACCGAACCGGCCGCGCACCTACGTTTACCGGCGGGCCGGTGACCCGTGCCGGGTCTGCGGCACCCCGGTTCGGACGGCCGTGCTGGAGGGCCGCAACGTCTTCTGGTGTCCCACCTGCCAGGTGTGAACCCTCAACGTTGAGCGCAGTCGGGCGCCACCCGCGAGAATGCCTGAATGGAACTGATTCTCGTCGTCGTCGGTGCCATCGCTGTGGCGGCGATGGCAAGGCAGCGTGGCCTGGAGCCCGCTTTGATGATCGTCCTCGTCGGCATCGCCGCGTCGTTCCTGCCGGGATTCACCGCACCTGAACTGGACTCCCATGTCCTGCTCAGCGTGGTGTTGCCGCCGCTGCTCTACTCGGCGGCGCTGGACTTCTCGTTCCCGGCGTTCATGCGCAACATCAAGCCGATCCTCGGCCTCGGGGTGGCCCTCGTGGTGGTCACTGCCTTCACTGTCGCCGCGGTCTCCGCGTGGCTGGTGGTCGTGCCGCTGACCTTCGCCACCGCGCTGGTCCTTGGCGCCATCGTCGCGCCGCCCGATGCCGTCACCGCCGTCGCCGTCGGTCGCAAACTGGGCCTGCCCAAGCGGGTGATGACGATCCTGACCGGCGAGAGCCTGATCAACGATGCCGCCGCGTTGGCGTTGTTCTCGATCGCGGTCGCCCAGGTCGCCGGCACTCACATCTTCATCGACAACCCGCTGCTGCTGTTCGGCTACAGCGCGGTACTCGGTCCGGTGGTCGGCGTCGCGCTCGGCTACGTCACGTTGTGGATCCGCAATCGGTTGAACAATGCGAGCCTGGAGACGATCCAGGGCCTGGTGGTGCCGTTCGCCGCCTACCTCATCGCCGAACGGTTTCACGCTTCGGGCGTGCTGGCCGTGGTGGCCGCCGGGTTCGTCATCGGCAGCGGAACGCTGAGCGCGGGCTACCAGACCCGGCTGCAGGAGCGGTACGTCTGGCACTCCGTCGACGTGCTGCTTGAGGCGTTCGTGTTCGCCTACATCGGTCTGCATCTGCGGTTCGTGCTGGAAGACCTGCGCGACGCCCATGAGTCCCTGGTGGAGGTCGGCATCGCCGCGGCGGTGGTGCTGGCGATCGTGCTGGTGATCCGTCCGCTGTCGGTGTTCGTGATGTTCGGTCGTGGTGTGCTATCCCGTCACGTCGACCGCAAACTGAGCGTGCCGATTCCAGAAGGCGGCCGGGGAGCGCTCGGTGGTCGCAAACGAACCCGGCCAAAAGGGAAGTGGCGCTCGATGATTGACCACACCTCGTTGACCTGGCAGGAGAACGTGGTGGTGTCGTGGACCGGGATGCGTGGCGTGGTGACCCTGGCCGCGGCGGCCGGTATCCCGCCGACCATCGCCAATGGTGAACCGTTTCCGGAGCGCGCCACCATTCAGGCGATCGCGTTCGTGGTGGCCGTCGGCACGCTGCTGCTGCAAGGGGCGACGCTGCCCCCGCTGATCCGCAGGCTGAAGCTGTCGTCGCAGGAGGACGACCGCGCCTACGACCGGGAGGAAACCATCAAGGCCGAGAGCGCCGTCCACGCCGCGGCCGACAAGGTGCTCGCCTGGTTCGAGGCGAATCCGCCCGACGGGCTCGACCCGCACGTGCTGACCGACATTCGTAACTGGATCGCGCGGCACTCCAAGGACGCTGATGAAATGCCCGATCCCGAGGAGCACGACCTGCGCGCCGAAGTGTTCTCGACCTTGTATCGCGAGGTACTGGCCGCCCAGCGGGGCGCACTGATCAGGGAGCGCGACGCCGGTGAGATCGACGACGAGGCCGTGCGCGCCATGCTCGGGCGCCTGGATTTGCAGGAGGCCAGTGTGACGGCCCGGATGGACAGTCGGCTCTAAAAGTCGCCGAACCCGCCGCCGAAATCGCCCCCGCCGAAGTCGCCACCACCCCAGCCGCCGCTGTCACCAAGGCCGCCGCCGTCGCTACCCCAGCCGCCGCCGTCGCCGGACCAGCCGCCGCCACCATCGCCGCCGCCCCAGCCGGCGTCCTGGCCGCCGGCGTCCATACCCTGGTCATAACCCTGGTCGAAGCCCTGGCCGTAGCCGTTCTCGAAGCCCGAGGCGCCGTAGCCGACGCCGCCCATGCCGGAGAACAACGCGTCAAAGAGCAGTACCGAACCCACGCCCCAGGCGCCGGCGACCAGTGCCGTCTTCCACCACGGCTCGGAGTACCAGCCGGCCGGGACCGGGCGCCCGGCGACCTGGCCACCGGGGTAGTAGTTCGGGGTGCGCTGGCTGGGTGTCGGGGAGGCTTCGATCTCGCGGCCCTCGAACGCAACCTTGCGGTCCTCGGTGACGGAACCCGCGGACTTCTGGCCGGAGATCGTTTCCAGCTCCGGGCCGGGATCCATGCCCATCGCGGTGCGCGCGGCGCGCACGTAGTACAGCCCCTCGATCGCGCTTTCCTTGGCCAGCATGGCCTGCTTGGCGGTGGTGGCCTGGTCGATCTGCGACGACGCGGCGGTGAACCGCTCCGAGGCGTCGGCCAGCGCCTGGTTGGAGGCGTCGTTGTTCCCGGACAGGTTGAGCACCTGGCCGCCGAGACGTTCGATCAGCCGCCGTGCGTCAGCTTTGGCGTCGGCCAGGGTTGCGGCGTTGCGGTTGCCCGAGTTCCGCGACGAACTCATCACCGCCAGCACGATCGCCACGACCACGACGAGGATGAGCACTACGAGCACACCGTTCATGGCGTCCACAGTACCGATCCTGTGAGACTGCTCCGCAGAACGAGAATTTGCTTGTCAGAGCACGCCGAGCGCGCGGTAGACCGCGTCGCTCAAAGCGGTGCTGCGCGGGTCGGCATTGCACTTGGTGGCGTCGAAGTAGTTCATGACGTAGGCGTAGCCGATGCGGTGTTCGAGGTCGACGAACCCGTACGAGCCACCGGATCCGCCGTGGCCGAAGCTACGTAGGTTCGGCCCGGCAACCCCGCGCTGGTTGAGCATGTAGCCAAGGCCCCAGCCGTGGTCGGCGACTCGGGCACCGAGCACCACGTCGTCGTCGAAGCCGCCTTGCGAGACACGCACCGATTCCAGATGTTCGCGGCTGAGCAGCTTCTCCTGCGCCAGCCCGTTGTAGAAGGTGGCCAGACCCAGCGCCGAGACATGACCGTTCGTGGCCGGGAACTCGCTGCGGCGCCACCGCGTGAGTTCGTTGGACCCGAGTTCGTCGTCGGGGACGAAGCCCATCGCGACCGACATGCCGGCCATCGGATGGTCATCGAGCGACGTCGGATGCCCCGGCGCCTGACCGTTGGCAAGGACGTCGCGGATGTGCGGCTTGTTGACCATCTCCGCGCACCGATTGTGTTCGGCGACAGGCAAACCGATGTGCACGTCGATGCCCATCGGCTCGGCGATCTCGGTCCGCAGGTATTGGCCGATGGTGCGTCCGGTCACGCGGCGCACGACCTCGCCGAGGATGAAACCGAAGGTCACCATGTGGTAGCCCTGCGCAGTCCCCGGCGGCCACCACGGCTCGGCAGCGGCCAGATCGGCGCACACGCGATCCCAGTCGGTGGTGTCCTGCCAATGCAGGCGGGTGCGGGGGCCGATCACCCCGGAACGATGCCCGAGCACCGAGGCGACCGTGATGTCCTGTTTTCCGTTCTGGGCGAACTCCGGCCAGTACTGCGCGACCGGGGCATACAGGTCGATCTCGCCGCGGTCGGCGAGCAGGTGCACGCAGGTGCTCGTCAGGCCTTTGGTCGCGGAGAAGACGCTGGCCAGGGTGTTCTGCCGCCACCGCCGCCGGCGGCGGGCATCGGCATAGCCGCCCCACAGGTTGACCACCAGATCCCCGTCGACCCAGACCGCGACGGCGGCGCCGACTTCGTCGCGATCGGTGAAGTTCTTCTCGAAGGCGTCGCGAACCGCGCCAAAACCCGCGGTGCACGCACCGTCGATAGGGATCTGGTCGCTCACCGCGCCTCCTGACCGACGGTCCCAACTGGGGGCAGGCCGCCGGGAATCACAGCTGAATCTACGGAGGCCACGGTAGCCAGCAAAGCTTGGAGGACGATTGGAGTGGAATTGAAACCGCGTCGTAATTAGCGCAGGCGTTCATGAATTTGTTCATGTGGAATTTCCTGCCTATTCCACGTCCCCGCAGGTACTTGCGTCACGATCCAGGGGTGGAGTTTCCCGACACCGGCGTTCCGGCGGCGCTGGCCGGCCGGATGACGATGGCCGAGCAGCACGAGTGGCATCAGAACTATCTGCGGCGCCACCGGGTATCCCGGCGCAACTTCTTGCGTGGATCGGCGGCCGCGGCGGCGGTGGCCGCGCTGGGCACCGCGCCGTTCGGGCACCGGGCGTACGCCCAGGATGCACCCTTGGGGGTGGCGGGACGGCGAGTCGGCTACGGCTCGGACGCCTCGACCCAGCTGAGGCTGGCCGCCCAGCTCTCGCGCAACCCCGGCGCAACCAAGGTCTTCGTCGACCACGGGCCGACGCCGGGTCTGGGGGCGGCGGTCGAGGCGGAGGTCCGCAACCTGGTCACCCAGATCCCCGACAGCAGCGGCGGAGTGCTGTCGGCCGAGCAGTTCTACGTCCATGCGCCGCTGGACGGACTGCCAGGACGTGCGCCGCACTTCTACCGCTGGCGCACCGACGACGGCTTCGTCAGCGATGTGCGTTCCGCGGCAACCGCGATGCCCAGCGCGCGAAATGCCGTGGGCTGGTTCCGGTTTACGATGATGGGCGACCAGGGCACCAATGACACGCCCTCGTTTCCAGCTGGCCTTGCCCCCGGCGACTACGACGACAACTCCTACAAGCCCGACAACGATCCGTCGGTTGCGCATGCCGGCAATGTGCTCAACCAGATCATCGCCTCGCGCCCGGACTTTCA
This sequence comes from Mycobacterium sp. RTGN5, assembly GCF_033804465.1. Taxonomy (NCBI): domain Bacteria; kingdom Bacillati; phylum Actinomycetota; class Actinomycetes; order Mycobacteriales; family Mycobacteriaceae; genus Mycobacterium; species Mycobacterium sp. RTGN5. Next base: position 29,718 of record NZ_JAPZLA010000010.1, on the reverse strand, counting down.
TGTGCTCGCCGGTGACATCGCCTACGCCGATCCCACCGGCATGGGCGAGCCCGCGGCGTTCGTCCGAAAAGGGGATCCGCCCAAGGGTTTCGACAAGTTCAACCCGTTCGTGTGGGACGTGTATCTGGGTTCCATCGAGGCCAGCGCATCGACGACCCCGTGGATGTTCGCCACGGGTAACCACGACATGGAAGCCGCCTACCCGGTGCACGGCTACGGTGGGCATCTGAAACGGCTGGACTTTCCGGGCAACGGTCCGGCAGGATGCCCGTCGGTCTATTCGTTCACCTACGGCAACGTCGCGGTGCTCTCGCTGGACGCCAACGATGTCAGCGACGAGATCACCGCCAACACCGGGTATTCGCATGGAGCCCAAAACGGTTGGGTGGACGCGACGTTGGCGGCGCACCGGGCCAACCCCGACATCGACTTCATCGTCGCCTTCTTCCATCACTGCGCGTACTCCACCGTTTCCGACCACGCCAGCGACGGGGGAGTGCGGGCGGCCTGGGGTGCGCTGTTCGACCGCTACCAGGTCGACTTGGTGCTCCAAGGTCACAACCATGCCTTCGAACGGACCGATCCGATGCGGGCCGGCGCGCCCACCCGGACCGCCGAGGACAACGCGATCGTGTACCCGGAGACCGACGGAACCGTCTACTACACAGTGGGTTCCGGCGGGCGGCGTCGCTACAACTTCCAGCCGGGGGAGCAGGAAAGCTACCGCGGCCACGAGCTACTGGACACCTTCGTGCCCAACAGCTACGTGTGGACGGCCGACGGCCACAAGAAGGCCGAGGCGGTCGGCTGGTCGCGGGTGCGGTTCCGCAACTATGCGTTCATCCGCGTCGACGTGCGGCCCGGCAACCTGATCAGTGAGATGGACGTGACCGCCGTCGACGAGTACGGGCAGGAATTCGACAAGCTGACCTACCGCCGCCAGGTCCGCGCCTGAGGTGTGTCAGAAGAAGTCGAAGTGAGTGGCGCCCAGTCGATCCGGGGTCCCGTAGTCGATGTACATCGGTCCGAGATCCCACGGGATGCGTCCGGTGTTCGGCTTGGTCCCGGCCGTGTCGCCGTCGTAGAGAGCCGGACTGTTCTTGGCGTTGATGACATAGGTGTACAGCAGGGTCAGCCCGTCGGCGGTGTACACCGAAACTTTCGTCCCCGGCTTGAGCTTGTCCCCGTCGCGGGCGTCACCGGCGACGGAGTAAGGCAGGTTGCCGGTCTCCCCGCCGGAGTCGACGCTGGTCCTGACCGTCGTCTTTGTCCCGTCGTTCATCTGCACCTGCACATCAGCGATCGGGGCGCCGACGACCGATCCCTTCGACGGCAGCGGGTTGGGGCCGAAAACGACCAGTCCCCACGGGCCGATGATCTTCTCGTACATCAACATTCCGTCCCTGGTCTCACCGGGAAGTAGTGCGGTCGAGGTTGGACCGGAACCGACATTGGCACCGATACCCAATGTGCCCGCCGTGCCCTGGGGTGCGGTCCCGTAGTTGTCAAACGCGTTTTCGGAGTCTGCATCGACGATCCTGATGTTGCCCGGTGCGGTGACCGCGCCGTTGCCGAAGTCTATCGTCGTCATGTAGGTGTGATAGTTGTAGAACACCGAGTTGTCATCGTCGCCGTAGCCGCTCTCACCTGACCCGGTCGACGGTCCAAGATCCTTCTGTCCCACATACTTTCGCAGGATGGTCAGCCCGGAAGACCCGGTGTCGAGCTGGATCGGTACCACGGGACCACCGTTGACCGAGATGTAGACGATCTCCGCGTTGCCGGCCGTCCGCAACAGGTGTGCCGAGTAGACCATGCCGTTGCGCTGCGCCAGGCTGATGAGGCTCGCGGCCTGCGATGCCGCGGTGGGGGACCCGAGTGCTCCGACGACGGGGACGGTCGCGTCGGCTGCGTTCAGGGCCAGGCCGGCCGCCGTCGGCAGCATCATGGTCGCCAGCAGCGACAGCTGGGCGAGTTGATGGACGACGGGGACCCCGGTGGTGTTGGCCACCGCCGCCTTTGCCCCTTCCATCGAGTTCTGCCAGGTGTTCAACGCCCAGGCCGCTTCGGTCAAAAACATCTGGGGCACAACAGAAGCCACCCCGGACACCACATTGCCGGTGCCCCATGTCTTGGCCTGCAGGAGGCTCTGGGTCTGGGCGATCTGCTGCAACGCCAACTTCACTGCGCTGCCGGGAACGATGACTTCGTTGCCGGGGAGGAAGGACTCGTTGCCGTAGTTGGGATCGGGATCGGCTGCGCGGGAGGGGGCCGTGGATTCGGCTGCTGCCGCGGTGGTTACCGTCGCCCTCGACTTGGCTGTGACTGTCGACGCACTGCTGGGTGCCACGCGCTTGGCGGTCGGCGCCGTTGCGGTTCGGGTTCGCGAATGGGCTGAGCTCGTCTTTGCATGGGAGACGGAGGTACTCGACTCGCCCTTGGTCCCGGAGGGGCCGGATTGTCCGGTGTCCGCGGACGCGACAGCGCTACCGGCGGCCAGCGCCGCGCCGATGCCTAGGGTGATCGCCCCTGCGCCAAGCCAGGTATACGGCTGACGAGTTCGCTTGTGCTTCATTGGAATTCCCCTAACCCGAATGCGCGGTGCCGTCATGGCCAGGGCGGCCACTTGATCCGCCGAATCCGCCGAGGCCACCGCCTTGAGCCTTGCCTGGCTTGGCTTTTTCCGGCGTGGGCGCTGTCGCGTCGCCCCCATTGCCGCCGTTTCCGCCGGTTCCGGCGATCAATCCGCCGTACGCGCCGCTGCCGGCGGTCCCGCCCTTGGCGGTACCAGTGCCCTTGGTCGTTGCGCTACCGCCGTTGCCGCCGCGGCCGCCGGTGCCCAGGATGACGCCGCCCTGACCTCCCGGCGAGGCGTTGCCGCCCGAGGCGTCGCCGTTGCCGCTGGCCGATGCGTCACCGCCGTTGCCGCCGCGGCCGCCGGTCCCGAAGACGGTGACGGGGCCGCCCACGTTGTTGCCGCCGTTGCCGCCTTCACCGCCCGTGGCCGAGCCATCGGCTGACGAGGCCTTGCCGCCATCGCCGCCGGTTCCTCCGCTGCCGGCGACGGCGAATCCGGCGGCGCCGCCATGACCGCCCAAGGCATTGGCGGAATTCGTTCCAGTCGCCTCGCCGCCGTTTCCGGCGCTGCCACCCGAGCCGATATTGGTCCCACCGCCCTTGCCGCCCACGCCGCCACGGGCGTCGACGTCCGTGGTGCTCGCGGACTCGGCGGCGCCGCCCGCACCGCCCGCACCGCCGTTGCCGACGGTCGATGAGCCGCCCGCGCCGCCCACACCGCCATTCGACGCCGACTGCGCTGCATTGCCGCTGCCTCCGTCGCCGCCCCTGCCCGCAGTTCCCACGGTGGTGCTGCCGCCTTTGCCGCCATCGCCGGCGACCACACCGGCGCCCGCGTCGGTGCTCGTGGAGTCGGCCGTGCCTCCCGTGCCGCCCGCGCCACCGTTGCCAACGGTGGACGATCCGCCGGCGCCACCTTTACCGGCGAACGCGCCGGCTTGGTCGGAACGGGCGCTGCCGCCGCCGCCTCCGCTGCCGCCGGTGCTGTGGGTCGAGGATCCGCCGGCACCGCCGGCACCGCCACTGGCGTCGCCGCTGACGGAGTCGGCCGCACCGCCGTTGCCACCACCGCCGGCGAGACCGAAGGCTGTCTTTCCGCCGATACCGCCTGCGCCACCGGTGGGCTGGCCGTCGAAACTGTCGTGGGCCATGCCGCCGTCGCCGCCGCTACCCGCGTCGCCGCTGAGCCAGCCGCCGTTTCCGCCGTTGCCACCGGCCCCGCCGGTTTCGACCGTTTCCGCCTGCAGGCTGTTGTCGTCGGCTCCGCCCGTGCCACCGTTGCCACCGTTGCCAAAGATCGCGCCGCCGTTGCCGCCGTTGCCGCCCTTGGTGGCCGCCGACGTCCGGTTCCCGTCGGCGTCGTAGACCGCGGCCGCGCCGGTGCCGCCCTCACCGCCATTGCCCAGCAGCAAACCGCCATGACCACCGTTTCCGCCGGCCTTTGCCGCGGTGACGAGTGTCCCGTTCTGGTAGACGGCCTCGACTCCGGCGGCGCCGTCGCCACCGTTGCCGAAGAACATGCCCGCGTTGCCGCCGCTGCCGCCGTTCGCGCCAGTGCCGCCGTTGCCCCACAGCAGGCCGGCGTTACCGCCGTTGCAGGCACTGCCCGTGCAGTCGGTCGGTGCGTCGAGCCCGTTGCCGATCAGCCATCCGCCCTGTCCCACGATGGGCCGCATGTTGCCTGCGGCCGCGGCTAGGGCGAGCGGAGTGGAATCTGAGGTCACCGACGCCTTGGAGTCGTGCCCGAGCACCCACCACTGGTCAGGCGCTGCGGAGGCGGTCGCTGCCGCACCGATCGAGAAGGCGATGCCGCCGGTTAACGCGGCACCTGCGACAACGGCATGGGTGACCGGGAGAATTCTCCGCAGTGGCGTCCGATGGTCCAGCGAGCGGCGGTCAGCCACGTTTCCCCCCAAACGTCATCCACACGATCGGCCAATTAGTTTGCCAGCGGCTCGCGAGATGCAAGGATCAAGTTAGGGCCGTTAATTAGCCAAGTCAAGCGCTGCGGCACGGCAATTTTGATTTGCCAGATATCCTCAGCACCGCGCGCGGCCAGATTCCTGCGAGCTGCACGCCGGTGCACTATGGTTCGGTTCACCCATGTCTCGTACGGTGCTAGCCCTGCTATCGGTGGGCGTGCTCGCGCTTGCCTCCTGCGGGGTGCGAACACACACCGATTCGCCTCCGGCACAAGCGATTACCGGGCCATATGAGTTGCTGCTCGCCGCCTCGGCGAACCTCGGCGAATCCCACGCCCAGGCTGTCGAGCTGACCGCCGAACTCCGCGGAACCCAGCCTCCGGACCGATTGCAGAAGTGGGCGGCGGCCAACGGCCTGTCGGTGCGCTGGCAGCCGGGCGCCGGCTGGGCAGTTCTGCAGGGGCCACCGGCCAATGTCGCCGCCGCGCTGGGTGTGCAGGTGCGCGACTACCGCAACCCGTCCGGCGAACAGTTCTACGCCTCGCCCGAGCAACCGGACGTACCTGCGGCGCTACGTGATTCGGTGTCGGGGCTGGGCCGCATCCTCAGCTACACGCCGTATCACTCGAGCAGTCCCGCGATTCGGCCGCTGGATGTGCCCGACCACAGTCTGCCGCCCGATGCGCTGCGCACCATCTACAGCGTGCGGCCGCTGGCCGACGCCGGCTACACCGGCAAAGGCACCACGATCGTGGTGTTCGCGTTCGACGGTTTCGACCAGGCCGACCTCGACATGTATGCCAAGACCTACGAGTTGCCCACGTTCACCCCCGAGGTCGTGGGCGGGATGCCCGAGCAGCGCAACAACGAGGCCTCGATGGACCTGCAAGTGGCCCACGCGCTGGCACCGGATGCACGCAAGGTCCTGGTCAACGCGCGTCCGACGGTCGGGGGCGGGGGCACGTACGTCAAGATCGCCGAGATGATGCAGGACGCGGCCCAGCGATTCCCGGGCGCGGTGTGGAGTCTGTCGATCGGGTGGGGTTGCGACCGGCTGCTCACCGCCGCCGATCTGGCTCCGGTCCGCGAAGCGGTGGCCGACGCGGTGGCTCGCGGCACCACCGTGTTCAACGCCAGCGGAGATCTCGCCGGTCTGGAATGCAAACGCGGCCACGACTGGTCGGCCCCGCCCGGCCCGTCCGACGTCGGCCTGGACGCGGTCGCCTCATTGCCCGAGGTGACGACCGTCGGGGGCACCTCACTGTCGACCGACGAGCACTACCAGTGGCTCGCCGAGCACGGCTGGAGCGACGGGCCGCTGACCCAGGGCAGCGGTGGCGGAATCTCCGCCTTGTTCGAGCGCCCGCCGTGGCAGACCGCCGCACCCGACACCTCGTTGCGTCGGCTGACACCGGATATCTCTGCTGTCGCCGACACCACGACCGGCGCCGTGATAGTCCTGCACCAGCAGCTCGTCGTGGGCGGCGGCACATCGCAGGCGGCGCCACTATGGGCCGGCATCGCGGCGGTGCTGAATCAGTTCCTGCTCGACAACGGGGGACGCGCACTGGGGGACTTCAACCCGACGCTGTACCGCATCGCCGGGGGAGCTACCCGGCCCGCCTTCCATGACATCGTGCTCGGCACCAACGCCGTCGCCGTCGCCGGACCGGGCTACGACATGGTGACCGGTCTGGGCACGCCCAACGTCGACAACCTGGCCCGCGACATCCTCGACGTTCAGCGGGGACTGGCGTGACCGGGCAACTCGAAACCATGCCGTGCCCGCTGTGCGGGCACGACGTGCCTGCGGGCAGATTCTGCGGGCGGTGTGGCGCACGGCTGATCCATGAACGCGGCGGTGGCCCGGACTGGCTGCGAGTCAACGCATTTGTCGCGGCACCGGGTGAAAACGTGCTGCAGCCTTCGCTGGTCAGCTCGATGTTCCCGCACCTGCCGCGCCGCTCGCAAGGCACGTTCCGGGTCGGCCTTGCGCTGGTGGCAACCCTGCTGATCGTGTCCTGCGTGCTGCACTGGTATGTGCCGATGGTGGCCGTGGCCACGTTCGCCCCGGTGCTGCTGTTCGTGATCTACCTGACTGAGACCGGTGTCATCGCCGACTTGCCGTGGCGGGTATGGGGTTTGACCGTGGTGTTCGGTATCGCGGTCGGGGTTGGGTGGGCGCAGTTGACCGCAGCCATCGTCGCCGAGTCGTACAGCCTCGGGTTGGGCACCGAAGTGCCAACCGCGACGCTCGTGCGAGATGCCCTCCTGATTCCGTTCGGGGGACTGCTGGCGATGCAACTGCCGACGGTGCTGGTTCGGTTGACGCGACCGCCGATCCGAGAGTCGTTGTACGGCTTCGCCATCGGTGTGCTCGGGGCGATGGTGTTCGCGGTGACGGCGACGATGGTCCGACTGGTTCAGGAGATCGACGCAGGCATCACCATCAGCGATCAGACCGTCACCGATCTGTTGATCGAGGCCGGGGTCCGTGGCCTCACGATGCCGCTGACCGCGGCATCGGTGAGCGGCCTGGTCGGAATCGGGCTGTGGTACACCCGCCGGCCGGGTACCTCCCGCATCCGCCAGCTGGCGGCCGGCTGCTTGATCCTGGTGGTGGCCGCGGCGGCGTACGCCAATGTCGGGCTCGTCGAGGTGCTGCAGATCGCTTCGGATCTCCAGTTTTTGGTGCATGTGGCGCTGGCGCTCGCGGCGGTGGCGGCCTTGCGGGTGGGAATGCAGGTGGCGGTGCTGCATGAGCCGCAGGACACGCTGCATCCCGAGCTACCGATCCTGTGTCCGGGGTGTGGCCACGTCGTGCCCGATGTGGCGTTCTGCCCCGCATGCGGTGTCGCCGCACACGCCGCGTCGCGGACCTCGCGGGAGGCGCGGCGACGGGACCGGCCGCAGCCCGGCACCGAGTTGGTGCCGCGATGAGCGCGCCGTCGGTGTCTCGCGAACTGGCGCCTGGCTATTCGGTGCTGTCGGGGTCGTATACGGCGCCGCCGCTGCGTTATACCTCGCTGCGCCGGTTGTTGCTCCTGCTGGGCTCGGGGCTGGTGGTGGTGGTCGGCGCGATGACCGCGGCCTCGCTACTGACCGCGGCTCCACCGGTTCGCTACGCATGCCCGCCGGAGTGCGGTCGACCGCCGACCGGCATTCCGGTGCAAGCCAATCCGCGCTACTCGCCGGCCGACGGGTCGTTCTCGGTGGCCTACCCGGGAGAGGGGTCGGCCTACACGATCACGAAGGACGGCGACGGGGTCACCGCGGTCTTCACCGGTGGCGACGGCGGAACGATGGAGCTGTTCGAGGTTCCCGCCAAGGGTCGCACGGCCGAGCAGGTCGTCGATGATCTGTTGCACGACAAGCAGCCTGATGCCACCGTCGCCTATGTGCTGCCGAACGCGACCGTGGGTTATCAACTCGGCTACGGCGCCGTCTTGGACGTCTACCCCCAGGGCACCAGCGGGGTGGCCCGGCGCACCCGCATCGTGGTGATGGCCGCGGTGAAGAACGACCTGACGCTCGTCGGTGCGGCAATCGGCCCGTATCACCCGTTCCGGCCCGGCGACGGCCCGAGCCTGCCCTCGGGAGCCAACCTGCAACTCGCCCAGGATCTGGGCAAGTACATCAACAGCTTTCAGTGGAAGGGTGATCCGCCCCGCTAGCGGTCAGCCCCGCACGCTGTGTGCGGTGCCTCGTTTCGAAGCCTTCGCGGACGCCGCTGAAACTGACTTCGGCGCAATGGATGCTCGGTGGTTTCGCAGCGCCGCCTGACGAGCGGCCGCACTCGGCGGCAGTGCTGCACCGTTGATATTGATGCCGAACGGCGCCTGCGCCAGGGTCGCGCCTCTTTGGGCGACCGATCCGGCGACCGCGAGGAAGCCGGGGCCGGCACTCACGAAGTTGTTCGATCCAAGGACGTTGAACGACCACGTGAGCACACCGGCGCTACCGACGTTCGAACCCGTGCCGGATACATTGGTGGCGTTGTTGAGTGCGCCACTCGCGAAAACGAATACGTCGGTGCCGCCAAGGTTGACGGCGAGGTTGCCGAGGCCCGATGCTGCCACAGCATTTTGCGCGCCGCTATGGTTGCCGAAATCGATGGCGACATTGCCGAGCTGAATCGGCTCCGTTCCCGATCCGGACCCGGTTTGCGCGTTCGTGCCGACGCTGATGGCGGCCCCCAGGATGCCCAAGGCGACGGCGCCCGCATTGGTGCCCGATGCGAACGCGACGCCGAATAGTCCGTCCGCCTGGGCCGCGGCCGTTGAACCGATCGCGATAGCGATGCTGCCGAACGTGCTATGGCAGTTCGCCGTGTTGCCGAGGCCGAAAAACGATGCGCACGAGGCATTTGCGGCAGGTGCCACCCCGATTGCCGCGGTGCTCACGCCTGTCGCGACGGCCATGGCCAGCAGCCCACTCCCAAGCCGTGTCTTGAAATCTCTTGTGGTACTGATCATTTCGGGTCTTCCTCGGTTCAGGCTTTTGCCGGTTCGTACTGGATGACTTCTTTGGCAGCGCGCTCTCCGGAGCGAACGGCGCCGTCGACCCAGCCGTGCATGACCCCCGACGTCTCGGTGCCGGCCCAGTGGATGCGACCGCAGGGTTCGGTAATGGCCGGTCCGAATTCGGTGAGCACACCGGGCGGGGTGTGACTGAGCATGCCGCCGCCGGAGTAGCGCTCGACCGTCCAGTCCTGGTCGAGGTAGGCCACCGGGGTGGCGGCCTTCTCGCCGAATCGCTCGACCAAGGCCGCCAGGACTTCTTTCCTTCGCTCGTCGTGGTCCATCTTCGAGTACCGGCGGGCCTCAGGGCCTTCGGTGATCACGCACATCACCCCGGGGCGGGGCTGGTCGGTGGACGCGTCGATGGTCAGGTTCGCCAGCGAGCCCGGCGCGAACGTCTGACCCGTCAGGCCGTCCTTACGCCAGAACGGCTCGTCGTACACGATGTTGATCTTGACGACGGCACCGCTGGGCATGCGCTGATGCAGGAAGGACCGGTCCACCGGCAGCATCGGCTCGTAGAGGATCTGACTGGCGATCGCAATCGGCACGGCCACGATGACGCGTTGGGCGCGCAACGTCGTGTTCTCAGCCTCAACGGTGACGCCCTCGTCGTCCTGGATGATGCGCCGCACCGGCGTGCTCAGCTGAATCGCACCGCCAAGCTCGGCGGCGATCGCACCGGAGACCGCACCCATGCCGCCGACGATGCGCGAATCCTGGGACCCGTCCTTGATGCCAAGCACGAAAGACGGACCGCCGCCGGAGGCCAGCTGGCGGAGCACGAACAGCATCGACACCTCAGAGGCTGCAGATGTGTAAAGACCCGAAATCGACGATTCCAGCAACGTGTGCGCCGGCTTGGACAGTGTGTGGTTGTCCAGCCACTCGGCGTAGCTGATGCGGTCCAGCTTGGCGGCGTTCTTGGCTTCCCAAGGCTTCTCAAGGGGAATCGTCTTACACAGCCGGGTCAAATCGAGGAAGACCGCGCCCATATTGAGTGCTGCCCAAGGGCTCATCGTCAGCGGAATGGTGCCCTCGTAGCGGTAGTGCTTGCCCTCGACGACCATCATGGCTTCGCCATCGATGAACTGCTTGTAGCTGGCGACGCCGAACTCCTTCATCAGCCCGTAGATGGCATCCTGACCGGGCCCGATCCAGGCGCCACCGCGGTCGATCCAAATACCCTCTGGGCCTTCGACGGTGAACGTGCGCCCACCGACTCGGTCGCGGGCTTCCAGAAGGGCCACCGATCGGCCCGCTTGTTTGAGTCGCAACGCTGCCGTGAGCCCGGCAAAGCCCGCACCGATTACGCAGAAGTCCACATCAGCCATGGCTTATGGTGCGCCGAGCTGTGCGAATTCTGTGGGCGTTTTGGCAAAGTGTTAACCTGCACGCCGCACGGTCCCAGGAGGACGATGAGCACCGATAACGCCGCACGTACCGCCGTGGTGTTCGTGCACGGTCTGCTCGAACGCCGGCCGATGGATATCTTCGACGATTTCGCCAAGACGGTGTTGCCTCCGGGCGAGGGCGGTTGGGAGTACTACCCGCAGCCCGTCGAGATCACCGATTCCTACGAGGCGCGCCGCTACATCGCCCCCTCGACGGGTGTCGAGCTCTACGAGTACGACTGGTCATTCCTGTTGACGAGCTCGCGATACGCGGGATTCCTGCCCGCGCTGGCGCGGCTGTTCCTGCGCCGGCCGCGCCACGTGCCCGACCAGGTGTTCGGCGTCTGGCGCGCGGTGTGGTTGGTGCTGCTGGTGCCCATCGCCGTACTGCTGGGTTTGTTTGTGGTGGGCGGTTATTACCTGCAGTCGGGCGTAGCCGGGTGGATCGTTGGGCTGGTCACCAGCGTGGTGGTCCTCAGCGTCGCAGTCGCGGTGTTTCGGATGGCGCCGCGGGCGTTGACCCGCAGCTTTCTGACGACCGGCTTTGTGAACGTCGCGCGCTACTTCGACCTGATGGCGCCGGAGTCACATGCCGCCAGGCGTGCAATTCGCGGTGGGCTTGTCGATCTGCTGTACACGCTGCACCAAGGCCGCTACGCACGGATTGTGGTGGTGGGCCATGGCATCGGCGGCTATATCGCCTACGACGCGCTGACGACGCTGTGGGAGGAGATGCACGAGCTGCGTGCCGCACCGGAGGCGACGCCCGGTGGTCTCGGATCCCTGGGCAGCCTCGAGTCGGCCGCCGACCGGCTGGCCGCCGACGACTCGCAGGGCGCACTCGACGATTTCCAGGCCAAACAGTTCGGCTTGTGGCAGGAAATTCGGGCACAGGGAAATCCCTGGCGGATAACGGATTTCGTGACGGTGGGAACGCCGATGGCGTTGGCCGACCTGTTCATTGGCCGCCCGCCGATCTTCGGCGGCCTCAGCCGCTCCGACAGTCGGCGCCACGAGCTCTTCGACCGGCTGACCCGCAGAGGTGTAGTGGTTCGGTGCCCACCTCGGTCGGAGGCGTTGCCCGTCGATTCTGTCGAGCCGGGGCCGGCGAGTTATGGCTCACGGGATTCGGGCGTTCTGGGGGCTCAGTCACCGTTCGCCGTGACTCGATGGACCAACATCTGGTTTCCGGTGCGCCGCGGCAGCATTCGTGGTGACTGGTTCGGCGGTGTGCTTCGTCCGCTGTTCGGGCCCGGCATCCGTGAGATCGCGGTCAGTGGCAATCTTCCGGAGCGGCTAAAGCCAGGTGCGGCCCAGATGTGGTACTTCAGGAAGCCTGAGCGCGACGCTGAGGGCGACGTGGCGTTGCATCTCCGCGAAGTTCTTGCCCTGGAGGATCATTCGGGGCTCGATGCCTCAATGAGTGCGCCGGAGCCAGATCCCGCGACGGTCGGCCGAGTTGTGTATCGCTCGTGGCAACGCAGCATGTGATGGCCGTGCGGTTGGTGTGCGCGGCCTGCGCTATCGCCGCGCTGGTGCTGGCTGTCCTTGCTGGTTCGGATCTGTACTTCGCCGGCTTCCCGGATTCGCACCTCACCGATTACGACCTTGCGGCCGAGACGCCCAAGCGGGTCCTGATGTGGGGGGAGTGGGTGCTCGTCGTTCTCTTCCTGTTTCTCGCCGTTGCGCCAGTCAGCGCGAAGGCTCGTGGCGTCGGATTGGTCGGCGGCCTGATCGCACTCGCGCTCGTGGCGGTAGTCCAGTGGGTCGGCATCCCTTGGTATTTCATCACCCACCTCGGCCTCGACAATGGAATCGGCGGTTAGCTCCGCTGGGGCATGGTGTGATGCAGATCACTTTCTTGCTGTGAACTGTTTGGGGTGCGCTTGTCGTGAACCGAGGTGAGTCCGTCAACGAAGACGGCCGCCACGAAAGGGACGGGCAATGACGCTTGCCACCACGAAGGTGATCACTGTTACGGCGATGAACGTACTCGCCACGGCGGCAATGCATTTCCCGAGTGACCCGCCATCGGCGGCGCCTCCGACCCAAGTGCGGCCATACGTCCTGACGGCATCGCCAACGTATCCAGACGCCGCCGCAACTCCGAACAGGCTGCTCGCCGCGAACATCGAATTACCAAGGGGCAGTGTTGTATTAGTTCCCGACGTACTCGCGCAGCGCGCCGAAGTGACGGTGTTCGCTCGCGTGAGCGCGCCGCACGCCGTCGACGCTGTGCCCAGACTCTCGGTCAGCGCGCACCACGTGACCGCCGTCGTCGCCACGAAGCATCGGCAGGCTGCCGAGGTGTCGGCCCTCGCGACCCCGGGAGCGGTCGCTGACCAGATTCGCGCGCTGGTTGCCGTGTACGTCAGCAACGGCACCGCCCAACATCCCGACGCGGGGCTGTTGATCGGCAATGGATTCAACGGCGGCGCTGGTCAGGACGGTGGCCGGGGCGGGATGCTGTTCGGCAACGGGGGGCGCGGTGGCGACGGGGTCCAGTCGATCAACAACGGCAGGGCCGGCAACGGCGGAAGCGCCGGTCTATTCGGCAATGGGGGCGACGGCGGCAGGGGCGGCGACTTCACCGGCTCGATGAACGTGGCCTCCATTGGTCGCCAGGGTGGTCGAGGCGGTAACGGCGGCATGCTGATCGGTAATGGCGGCAAGGGCGGCAACGGCGGTACCGGCCAAAACCTCGATACCGGCGGCGCCAACGGCGGCCTCGGCGGCCAGGGCGGCAACGCCGGGGTATTCGGCAGTGGTGGCGATGGTGGCCAGGGCGGAACCGGCAACGCCGGCACGGGCACCGCGCGGGCGGGTGCGGGCGGCAACGGCGGCAAGGCTGGAGTTGTGGGCAACGGCGGATCGGGTGGCACCGGGGGGAGCGGCTCCAGCAAGGGCAATGCCTTCGGTGGGGACGGCGGCAAGGGCGCGGATGGCGGGCGTATCACCGGCCGGGGCGGCGCGGGCGGAACCGGTGGTGCCGCTGGAAGCAACGTCGTCACGAGCACGGCCACCGGCGGCCACGGCGGAAACGGTGGCAACAGCCACGGGCTCTTCCGGCCCGGTGGCGCAGCTGGCAACGGCGGTGGCGCCCAGTCCATTCCGGGCACCGGCATCGGTGGGGACGGTGGCAACGGCGGCCGGGGCGGACCCGGTGGCAATCCAGGCATGGGCGGCATCGGTGGCGACGGAACCGGTAGCACCCCGGGCAGTCACAACGGCAACCCCGGCGGCGGCGCGGTGTAATCGCTGACACCTGCCGAAGTGATGTGCTACCCAATCACGATGATGAGAATCAGCCTCGCCGGCGCCGTAGCCGTCAGCGCGATGTCGGTCGTATCGCCGGTCGCGCACGCGGATCGGGCTGAACCACCGCCGCTGTACGGCGCCTACAACCTGTTCATCGACTTTGCGCAGCAGACGTTCAACGGCGTACCGACACCGATGGATTCAAAAACCTTCGCGGCGGCATTCACCACGCGGTGTGACGGGAACGGTTGCGTCGCGACCATGGACAACGCCGACGACCATGCCCGCAATCCGGGCGCGCCCGCCGCCTACGACTACCGATGGAACGGCACCCGCTGGGAGACCAGCGGCGAGTATCCCTACTTCTGCGATCGCAACGACCCGAAGAGCGCCGTGCAGGCCACTCGCTCGGACTACTGGATCCCCAACCCTGACGGCAGCTTCGCTGGAGAGCGGACCCTCGTTGTCGGAGGAGCCGGCTGCCCCGGTGAGGGGCCGGGCACCCATTGGCTACCGATCTCGCTGACCCCGATCGATCCGCCGCCGGCTGCTGGGGCCGGCAGCTAGCTCTGCCAGTCGCTTGAGCCGTCGCGCCGGGTGTAGGTGCCGGTGGAGTTCACCACGATGATCGGATCACCGGCGCCGAAGTTGTCGTAGAACCATCGTGCGTTGGTCGGGCTGATGTTGATGCAGCCGTGACTGACGTCGCGCTTGCCCTGGTCGCCAACCGACCACGGCGCGCTGTGGACGAAGTTGCCGCTGTCGTCGAACCGGACGGCCAGCTCGACAGTCGTCTTGTATCCGTAGGTCGAGTTGACCGGGACTCCGTACGTCGAGGAGTCCATCACCACCGATGGCATCTTTTCCTGGACGTAGTAGGTGCCATTTGCGGTCTGGTGGCCGCCGGCTGACATGCCCATCGACATCGGGATGGTCTTCTCCACGGTCCCGTTGCGGCTGACGGTGAGTTGGTGAGTGGCGTCGTCGGCCGTCGCCACCAGCGTGTCACCGGTGCGGAAGTTGGACACCGTGCCGCCCGCATCGACGGTTACCGCGGTGTGTGCGGGCCAGAAGCTCAGCGGACGCCAGCGCAGCTGCGTGGGTGTCATCCAGTAGAACTTGCCGGCAACCGGCGGGACCGACGAGATGTGGATGGCGTTTTCGGTTGCGCCGGCGTCATCGACCCGTGCCGGGAAGTCGATGATGATCGGCTGGGCCACGCCCACCGTCGACCCGTTGGTGGGGGCCAACCGCGGCGGGCCGAATGGCGCTGGACCGGTGAACGGTGCCGGGTCCTGCCCGGCGATAACCCCTGGATCGCCGGGGCCCTGATCCGGATCCGCCTGCGCGATGCCCGCGCTCAGCGCGAGGCCCACTATCGAGGCCATTGCGGCCGCCTTCAGAGCGGTGGAGAAGATTGCGATCTTCGGCCACGACATATAGATCCCCCTGCGGTTGCTGAGACTTAGTGAGCGGCCGTGGTCCTGCCACGCTTGCTGTTGCCCTTACCGGCGGACGACGCGGCCGATGGGGTCGACTTCTTGGTGGCGCCCGCCGCCGCGGAGGGCGTGGAGGCAGCGCGCTTGGATGTCGCCACCCGCCGGCCGGCTGGCTTGGCGACACTGCTGGCAGGGGTGACCGACCGCGCCTGGGCCGGCGCGGGGGTGCTGCAGCTCTGGCCGGCGAAACAGACAGGGAACTTCGGCACTCTGGGGACGCGGAGGAACCGCAGTCCCGGATTGACCGTGTCGGCGAAGCCGTTCCAGGCGTATGCCGTCGCGGCGAAAGCCACCACGAAGCCGCTGAGGCCGATGGCGGCAAGGCCGGGGCCCGCGCCGAAACCAAGGCTGTTCAGGTACGCCAAGATCTCAGCCGCGAACGCGAGGAAGTTGGGGGGCGCGCTCGTGGTGTCGTCGGCGGTCGGGCTCGCGGCCGCCGGCGTGGAGACGGCCACGAGCTCTACCGCGTGAACTTCGGTGCGGGGGAGCGAGGCCACCGTGACCGGTGGTGCGGTGACCAAACCCAGGGTGAGGATGGCGGCGCCAGCGAGGGCGGCAAACGGACGAACAGCCATGCTCTGGAATCCTCGGCGCATCATTACCTTTGGTCGTCGGCCATGTGAACTGGCGAATCGATCATTCCATCCGTGCCCGATAATTTCGGCTGTTTGAGCGCTCAAGGAATCGGACATGATGGGACGGTGAAACTGCTGCCCACGCCCGACGTGACGCTCACCGACTCCGAGGTCGAAGACGCGCTGGGGCGGGCCGTCGCGGTCATCAATCCGCTGCTGTACGTGTTGTGGCGGACAGACCCGTTCGGACTCAAGCGGCGAACCCCGCCCAACGCCATCTCGTGGGCGCTCAACGCCGCGGATTTTCCTGGCACGCTCGCGTGGGACGACCTGAGCACCGACGAGCGGATCAGCTGGTGGGTGTGGCGGGTCGGCGCACTGAACACCGTGGTGGTGGCGTTCCCCGGCGTGCTCGGTGTCGTTGCACGAAGACTGCCCATCCAGGACCTGCTCGGGTTCGCCAGCCAGGCCATCGTGCTGTGTGCGGTCGCGCGCGAACTGGGCGTCACCGACTATCGGCGTCAGGTCCGGATGCTGGCCTCGGTGCTGTGCGGGCGGGACCTGTCGGTGGTGGTCCACGAGGAGCACAAGCCGGTGAGCATCCCCTTCACGCCCGTCGGCATCGCCAAAGCACTGTGGAAGCTGGTCGGCATCCTCGACGCCGTCGGCGACGAGCTCGCGAAGCGTCCGCACCCACGCGCGCCATTCCGGTACATCGCCATGCTTCCCGCAGTGGGTGCGGTGGCCTCTTACCTCGGGGAATGCGGTGCGCTGTCCCGCGCGGCCAAGGCGGGCAGGCAGTGGATAGAACAGCAAAAACCGCCCCAGAGGGGCGGTTCATGAGAGCGGGCGACGGGAATCGAACCCGCGTAATCAGTTTGGAAGACTGAGGCTCTACCATTGAGCTACGCCCGCGTGTTTGCGCGGACCCAAATGTACCGGCGCCGACCTGATCAAATCCAATCGGCCCACCTGAAAGCGCATCGGCAAGGTCGATTGCCGCTGAACAGGCATTGGGCCGTAGGATTCGGGCGCGAGAAATACAGCACCGGGGTGTAGCGCAGCTTGGTAGCGCATCCGCTTTGGGAGCGGAAGGCCGCAGGTTCAAATCCTGTCACCCCGACACGCCCAACGAACGTCCCACACGACCGAAGATTTCGACCCGAGGAGCACCGCAGTGAAGAGCACCGTCGAGAAGTTGAGCCCGACCCGGGTTCGCATCAACGTGGAGGTGCCCTTCACGGAATTGCAGCCTGACTTCGACCGGGCCTACAAGGAGCTCGCCAAGCAGGTCCGCCTGCCCGGGTTCCGGCCTGGCAAGGCGCCCGCCAAGCTGCTCGAGGCCCGCGTTGGCCGCGGCGCGGTGCTGCAGCAGGTCGTCAACGACGCGCTGCCCAGCCGCTACAGCGAGGCCGTCACCGCCACCGAGGTGACTCCGCTGGGCCAGCCCGAGATCGAGGTCACCAAGATCGAGGACGGCGAGGAGCTGGTCTTCACCGCCGAGGTCGACGTGCGGCCCGACATCGAACTGCCCGACCTGAGCGCACTGAAGATCTCGGTGGAGCCCATCGAGGTCAACGACGACGAGGTCGACGCCGAGCTGGAATCGCTGCGCGCCCGCTTCGGCACCCTCAAGGGCGTCGAGCGTCCCGCCCAGGAAGGTGACTTCGTCTCCATCGACCTGTCCGCCACCGTCGACGGCGAAGATCTTCCCGACGCCGCCACCGAGGGCCTGTCCCACGAGGTCGGCTCCGGTCAGCTCATCGACGGCCTCGACGACGCCATCGTCGGCCTTGCCGAGGGCGAGTCGAAGGTCTTCACCACCAAGCTGGCCGCGGGCGAGCACGTCGGCGACGACGCCGAGGTCACCGTCACCGTCAAGTCGATCAAGGAGCGCGAGCTTCCCGAGGCCGACGACGAATTCGCGCAATTGGCAAGCGAATTCGACACCATCGAGGAACTGCGCGAGAACCTCGTCGACCAGGTGAAGCGGGTCAAGCGCATCGGCCAGGCCGAGAAGATCCGCGACAACGCGCTGGAGCTCTTGCTGGAGACCACCGAGGTGCCGCTGCCCGAGTCGATCGTGCAGGCGCAGGTCGACCAGACCGTGCACAACGCGATCCACGGCCTCGATCACGACGAGGCCAAGTTCGCCGAGGCCCTCGAGGCCGAGGGCAGCTCGCGCGAGAAGTTCGACGCCGAGACCCGCGACGCCGCCGAGAAGGCCGTCAAGACCCAGCTGTTGATGGACGCGATCGCCGACGATCTCGACATCCAGGTCGGCCAGAACGACCTGACCGAGCGCCTCGTTCTGATGTCGCGCCAGTACGGCATCGAGCCGGCCCAGCTGCTGCAGATCCTGCAGCAGAACAACCAGCTGCCTGCGATGTTTGCCGACGTGCGCCGCGGGCTGACCGTGGCCGCGGTGGTCGAGGCGGCCACCGTCACCGACACCGATGGCAACGTCGTCGACACCGCCGAGTTCTTCGGCCCGCCGGCCGACGCCGAGGGCGCTGAGGTCATCGAGGAACTCGAAGGCGACACGGCCGACACGGACGACACGAGTGATGAGGCCGACGAGGCCGCTGAGCAGCAGGCCGACAAGGCTGAGTAACGCCGACAGCGAAAGCGCCCTCTCCTGGGAGTGCGCGCCGCTGTGGGTTGGTTAGGGTCGGGTAGAACGAAGTCCGTAGAAAGCAGGTATCAAGTCGTGACTCAAATGCGTTCGGGCATGCCAGGGCTGAACCTTTCCGACTCGGTGTATGAGCGGTTGCTCGCCGAGCGCATCATCTTCCTTGGCTCCCAGGTCGATGACGACATCGCCAACCGGCTGTGCGCGCAGATCCTCCTGCTCGCCGCCGAGGACCCGACCAAAGACATCTCGCTGTACATCAACTCGCCCGGCGGCTCCATCAGCGCCGGCATGGCGATCTTCGACACCATGGTGCTCGTGCCGTGCGACGTCGCCACCTACGCCATGGGCATGGCCGCCTCGATGGGCGAGTTCCTGCTCGCCGCCGGCGCCAAGGGCAAGCGCTACGCGTTGCCGCACGCGCGCATCCTGATGCACCAGCCGTTGGGCGGCATCACCGGTGGCGCGGCCGACATCGCCATCCAGGCCGAGCAGTTCGCGCTCATCAAGAAGGAAATGTTCCGGCTCAATGCCGAATTCACCGGCCAGTCGCTCGAGCGCATCGAAGCCGACTCCGACCGTGACCGCTGGTTCACGGCGCAGGAAGCTCTGGAGTACGGCTTCGTCGACCACATCATCACCCGCGCCCACTTCAACGGAGTGTCCAATGCCTGATACAACGCCCATTTCCCAGGCAGATCCGCGGCTCGCACCGCAGGCGCGCTACATCCTCCCGTCGTTCGTCGAGCACTCCAGCTGGGGTGTGAAGGAATCCAACCCCTACAACAAGCTGTTCGAGGAACGCATCATCTTCCTCGGCGTGCAGGTGGACGACGCCTCGGCCAACGACGTCATGGCCCAGCTGCTGGTGCTGGAGTCGCTGGACCCCGACCGCGACATCACCATGTACATCAACTCGCCGGGTGGCTCGTTCACCTCGCTGATGGCGATCTACGACACCATGCAGTACGTGCGCGCCGACATCCAGACGGTGTGCCTCGGTCAGGCTGCATCCGCTGCGGCGGTGCTGCTCGCGGCGGGCTCGCCCGGCAAGCGGCTCGCGCTGCCGAACGCCCGGATCCTGATCCACCAGCCGTCGCTGGGCGGCGTCATCCAGGGTCAGTTCTCTGATCTGGAGATCCAGGCCGCCGAGATCGAGCGGATGCGCACCCTGATGGAAACGACGCTGGCCATCCACACCGGCAAGGACGCCGCGGTCATCCGCAAGGACACCGACCGCGACAAGATCCTGACCGCTGCGGACGCCAAGGAGTACGGGATCATCGACACCGTGCTGGAGTACCGGAAGCTTTCCGCTCAGAACGCGTGATTCCGGGTCGCCGCTCGGCTTCGCCGGTGGCGAATCCTGGCCAGCCCGCCTTTGGCGATCTGGACGGTATCGTGGGGAACGACGACAACCACGATGCAACGTTACGGTCGGCGCAGCTCAACGCCTCGGTTAGGTCACGACGGCGACACGCCAAAACACAGCTAAGCGTGCCGAGGCGACGAGAGCCGTGTCAGGCGATATGTTCACCATCACGCACGAATACCACTGACGCGATTCGCCTTTATCTGTCGCACCGTGGCAGAGCAAGCGGGTAGCGTCGGGACAGACACCGGCACTGACTGACTCGCAACGATCGAAGACCCGGCGAAGAAAGTAGGACCTCACCACCATGGCGCGTATCGGAGACGGCGGTGACCTGCTGAAGTGCTCGTTCTGCGGTAAGAGCCAGAAGCAGGTGAAGAAGCTCATAGCGGGCCCGGGCGTCTACATCTGCGACGAGTGCATCGATCTGTGCAACGAGATCATCGAAG
Source organism: Mycobacterium sp. RTGN5 (assembly GCF_033804465.1). NCBI lineage: Bacteria > Bacillati > Actinomycetota > Actinomycetes > Mycobacteriales > Mycobacteriaceae > Mycobacterium > Mycobacterium sp. RTGN5. Next base: position 9,520 of record NZ_JAPZLA010000010.1, on the reverse strand, counting down.
AGGAGTTGGCTGACGCCGACGACGTCAAACTCGATGAGCTGCCCAAGCCTGCTGAGATCCGGGAGTTCCTGGAGGCCTACGTCATCGGCCAGGACACCGCCAAGCGCACGCTCGCCGTGGCCGTCTACAACCATTACAAGCGCATCCAGGCGCAGGAGAAGCACCGCGACTCCCGTTCCGAGCCGGTGGAGCTGGCCAAGTCCAACATCTTGATGCTCGGCCCGACCGGGTGCGGTAAGACGTACCTGGCGCAGACGCTGGCCAAGATGCTCAACGTGCCGTTCGCCATCGCCGACGCCACCGCCCTGACCGAAGCCGGTTATGTCGGCGAGGACGTCGAGAACATTCTGCTCAAGCTGATCCAGGCGGCCGACTACGACGTCAAGCGCGCCGAGACCGGCATCATTTACATCGACGAGGTCGACAAGATCGCCCGCAAGAGCGAGAACCCCTCGATCACGCGCGACGTCTCCGGTGAGGGTGTGCAGCAGGCGCTGCTGAAGATCCTCGAGGGCACCCAGGCGTCGGTTCCCCCGCAGGGTGGTCGCAAGCACCCGCATCAGGAGTTCATCCAGATCGACACCACCAACGTGCTGTTCATCGTGGCGGGTGCGTTCGCAGGCCTGGAACGGATCGTTTCGGACCGTGTCGGCAAGCGCGGCCTCGGCTTCGGCGCCGAGGTGAAGTCCAAGGCCGAGATCGACACCCAGGACCACTTCGCCGAGGTCATGCCCGAGGATCTGATCAAGTTCGGGCTCATCCCGGAGTTCATCGGTCGTCTGCCGGTGGTGGCATCGGTGACGAACCTGGACAAGGAGTCCCTGGTTCAGATCCTGTCCAAGCCGAAGAACGCCCTGGTGAAGCAGTACACCCGGCTGTTCGAGATGGACGGCGTTGAGCTGGAGTTCAACGAGGACGCGCTGGACGCCATTGCCGATCAGGCCATCCACCGCGGCACCGGTGCCCGCGGGCTGCGCGCGATCATGGAAGAAGTCCTGCTGCCGGTGATGTATGACATCCCCAGCCGCGACGACGTCGCCAAGGTCGTCGTCACCAAGGAGACCGTCGAAGACAACGTGCTTCCGACGATCGTGCCGCGCAAGCCGGCCCGCCCGGAGCGCCGCGAAAAGTCCGCCTAAGTACGGATTCGTGTCCGGCGTTCGGCGATCACCTCGTCGAGCAGCAGGGCGATCTCTGCGACCCCGTCTCGCTGGGCGAATGCCGTCTGTAGGTTGCGCGCACAGTTGCGGTAGTGCGGGTTGTGCAGCACCGCATCGACCGCGTTGCGCACCGCACGCCGGGTCGGTGTCCCGGTCCGCAGGTTGATCCCCGCGCCCGACCAACCCACCCGCGCGGCCACCTCCGGCTTGTCCTCCGTGTCGCCGGCGACCACCAGCGGCACCCCGGCACACAACGCCCGCTGAACGGCACCGAACCCGCCGTTGCTCACCATGACATCCACCTTCGGCAGTAGTACATCGTGCGGAATGAACTCGGCGACATAGGTATTCGACGGCAGCGAGACCTTGAGGTCGGCCACGTCGCGACCCCCGGTGGTGGCGACGACGATGACGTCCTCACCGTCGAGCGCCTCGATGGTCGGCTCCAGCAGTCGGCCCAGATCAGCATTGTCGACGGTGCCCTGCGTGACGTGGACGACCGGCCGGTCACGGTCGAGCTCGCGCCACCATGACGGCTGCCGGAAGGTCTGTGCCGGAACCGGATGCACCGCCCCGACATAGCGCACGTTGGCAGGCAGGTCGCTGCGCGGATAGTCGAATGCGGGCACGCTTGGCACGATGAGGCGGTCGGCCAGCAGCCCGGCGTCCAGCACGAATACCGGCAGCCGCGGCGCGTTCATCGCGTCCAGACGGCGGTTGGCCGCGCGGTGCGACGGGCCCAGCAGCACGTTGTGCGACAGGGCGGTGAGCGTCCGATTGCGCAGCCGGCCCAGCGGCCCCGTGGCGGGCAGCATGCCCAGACCGGCGGGACCGGTGTCGCGGCTGGCGATCATCAACGGCATCGGGGTGAACATCAGCACCGGTGGCAGCGACGCGCGCGAACCCAGCAGGAACGGCAGGATCCCGAAGAAGGCCGTGTCGACGATGACCGCGTCGAAGCGGTTCTCGGCGAACAATTCGGTGAGGATCGCGGCCTGGCGGGGCATCGGCCCGATGAACAGCTCGGTGATGTCGAAGTTGAGCTTCCGCAGCCCGGTCAGCGCGGCTCGCTCCGGGCTGTCGTCGACCTGGCCATCGGCCAAGTCCGCCTCGGTCGGCAGCGGGTGAAGCCGGGCGCCGCAAGCGCTTACCTTCGCTGCGTGCCGTGGCGAGGTCAGCACGGTGACCCGGTCACCGCGATGCGCCAGCCCGCCTGCTACCGCCAGCAGCGGGGTGATGTGCCCGGCTGCCGACAGTCCCGCAATCAGAATTTCCGCCATCGTGCTCCCAATCCCTCAGTGGCTGATCGGGATTGATGGTCGCTGGCGCAGGGGTTGGCCGGCTTGGAGATTTTATGGAGATTGCGTGGAGATTGGCGGCAGTCGTCGCAGAGCCAGTATCGTCCGGGTTCCGTATCATCGGAGGATGAACAAACTTCGCCAGCGGTCCGCGGTGGCTGCGATTGCTCTGGCCGTCGGCATGACCGGTATGGCGACAGCGTGTAGCAAGGACGAGAAGCCAGCGCCCACGACTACGACGACGACGACCACCACGACGCCGGCGAGCACCAGTGTCGCGCCGCCGCCGTCGCCCACCGAGAAGGGCTCGGACGGCGGTGGCCCCAACAGCTTCTCGCCGCCGGTGAAGGCCCCGCCGGCACCGACGGCGATACCGGGCAACAACTGACGATCGGCTGCTCAGTGCCGGATGCGGTCGCCCCGGCTGTAGACGTTCATCGATTCCCCGCGCAGGAACGCCACCAGCGTCAGACCTGACTGGGTGGCCAGGTCGACGGCCAGCGAGGAGGGCGCGGAGACCGCGGCGAGCACCGGGATACCGGCCATGACCGCCTTCTGAGTCAGCTCGAAGGACGCGCGGCCGCTGACCAACAGGACGGTGCCGTCGAGCGGGACACGGTTGGCCTCCAGCGCCCAGCCGATCACTTTATCAACGGCGTTGTGCCGGCCGACATCCTCGCGCACCACCAGCATCGTGCCGTCGACGGCGAACAACGCCGCACCGTGCAGTCCGCCGGTGCTGGCGAAAACCTTTTGCGCTGACCGTAGTTGGGTGGGCATCGCGGTCAGCGCCGCGGCGGTGACGATCGACGGATCGTCGCCGGGGGAGTGCCGGCTGGTCAGCCGGACCGCGTCGATCGAGGCCTTGCCGCACACCCCGCACGACGAGGTGGTGTAGAAGTTCCGCGTGACGTCGACCTCGGGCATCGGGACGTCGGGGTGCAACGTCACGTCGAGGACGTTGTAGGTGTTGGTGCCGTCTTCGGTCTCTGAGCCACGGCAGTAGCGGACGGTGAGGACATCGTCGCGGCGGGTGATGACCCCTTCGGTCAGCAGAAAGCCCTGCGCCAGTTCGACATCGGAGCCGGGCGTGCGCATCGTGACGCTCAGCGGCCTTCCGTTGACCCGGATTTCCAGCGGCTCCTCGACGACCAGGGTCTCCGGGCGCTCAGTGGCGATACCGTCGATGACGTGGCTGGCCCGTCGCCGCGACGTCACCCGGCCCATGCTGCGCCGCCTTCCTGTCCGCCGCGTTCCAGGCGGATCACGACCGCCTTCGACACCGGTGTATTCGACTTGGCGGCAACGTGATCCAGCGGCACCAGAGGATTGGTCTCAGGGTAATAGGCGGCGGCGTTGCCGACCGGCGTCGAGTACGGCACCACCAGAAAATCTTTGGCGCGGCGCTCCTGCAGATCACCGTGAGCGTCGGTGAACTCCGAGATCAAGTCGACCCGGTCGCCGTCGGCCAGCCCGAGCGTTTCGATGTCGGCCGGGTTGACGAAGACGACGCGACGCCCGCCCTTGACCCCGCGGTAGCGGTCGTCGAGGCCGTAGATGGTGGTGTTGTACTGATCGTGGCTGCGTAATGTCTGCAGCACCAGCCGTCCCGGTGGCACCGGTACCCAGTTCAGCTCGTTGACCGCGAAGTTGGCCTTGCCGGTGATCGTCGGGAACTCGCGGGAATCCCGTGGTGGATGCGGCAATTGGAAGCCGTCGGGCTGGCGCACCCGCTTGTTGTAGTCGACGCAGCCCGGCACCACAGCGGCGATGGCGTCGCGGATGGCGTCGTAGTCGGCGGCGAAAGATTCCCACGGCACCGGGTGGTCGGGTCCGAGCACCGCGCGGGCCAACTGGCAGACGATGGCGACTTCACTGCGCACCTCGTCGCTCGGCGGGGTCAGGCTGCCGCGTGACAGGTGCACCATCGACATCGAATCCTCGACGGAGACAACCTGTTTGCGGCCACCCACCAGGTCACGATCGGTGCGGCCAAGGGTGGGCAGGATCAACGCCGTGCGCCCGTGCATCAGGTGGCTGCGGTTGAGTTTGGTCGAGATCTGGACGGTGAGCGCGCACGTGCTCAACGCCGCTTCCGTCACCGCGGTGTCAGGGGTGGCCGAGGCGAAGTTGCCGCCCATCGCGAGAAATACCGACGCCTGCCCGTCGCGCATCGCCCGGATGGCATTGACCGTGTCATAGCCGTGCTTGCGGGGGGCGATGATGCCGAAACGGTTGTCCAGTGCGGTCAGGAAGGTCTCGGGGACCTTCTCCCAGATCCCCATCGTGCGGTCGCCCTGGACGTTGGAATGCCCACGCACCGGACACACTCCGGCGCCTGGCTTGCCGATCATGCCGCGCATCAGCAGCAGGTTGGTCATCTCGGCGATCGTGGCGACCGCATGGGTGTGCTGGGTGATGCCCATGGCCCAGCACACGATGGTGCGCTGCGAGGCCGCCAGCATGCCCGCGACCCGCTCCAACTGGGGCCGGGCGATACCGGTGGCTTCGGTGACGGTGTCCAGGTCGACTGTGCGGGCGTCGGCCAGGTACTCGTCGAAGCCGTGGCAGTGCGCATCGACGAACTCGCGGTCAATCACGCTGCCGGGGGTGCGGTCCTCGGCCTCGACCAACAGCCGGCCCAGTCCCTTGAACAACGCCAGGTCGCCGCCGAGCCGGATCTGCACGAACTCGTCGGCGATCGGCACCCCGTGGCCGACGACGCCGTTCACCTTCTGCGGATCCTTGAACCGGATCAGGCCGGCCTCGGGAAGCGGGTTGACAGCGATGATCTTGGCCCCGTTGGCTTTCGCCTTCTCCAGCACCGACAGCATCCGCGGATGGTTGGTGCCCGGATTCTGTCCGGCGATGACGATGACGTCGGCGTGCTCGATGTCCTCGACCGTCACCGAGCCCTTGCCGATGCCGATGGAATCGATCAGCGCGGTGCCCGACGATTCGTGGCACATGTTGGAGCAGTCCGGCAGGTTGTTGGTGCCGAAGCTGCGGACCAGCAATTGATAGAGGAACGCCGCCTCGTTGCTGGTGCGTCCCGAGGTGTAGAACACCGCCTCGTGCGGGGAGCCGAGGTCACGCAGGTGCTCGGCGATCAGCCGGTAGGCCTCGTCCCAGGCGATCGGCCGGTAGTGCTGATCGCCGGGCCGCAACACCATCGGGTGGGTGAGCCGGCCCTGCTGGGACAGCCAGTACTCGGGCTTAGCGGCCAGCTCAGCGATCGTGTGACGGGCGAAGAAGGCCGGGGTGGCGCGCCGCTTGGTGGCCTCCTCGGCCACCGCCTTCGCCCCGTTTTCGCAGAACTCGGCCACTTTGCGGCCGCCGTGATCCTCGGGCCAGGCGCAGCCGGGGCAGTCGAAGCCGTGCCGCTGATTGAGCCGAGACAATGTCGCCAGCGTGCGGACCGGGCCCATTTCGGATAGGGCGCGCTGCATGCTGACGATCACAGCCTTGACCCCGGCCGCCTCGTGTTTGGGGCCGCTGACCTCGACGTCCCGTTCGTCATAGTCCGCATTGACGTCTTTGGCACTGGCCATGCCTCCAATTTAGCCCTCCGAATCGGCGGCCTACCCCAGATACAGCGGGTTGGTAATCGGTATTTGACATGCGGTGATAGCTGACGGCTATCGTCAGATCGATGGCGAGCGACGTGCTGCTGCAGCATCTGGACTATCTGCTGGCGCTGGCCGCCGAGCGCCACTTCGGGCGCGCGGCCGCGCGTTGCCACATCAGCCAGCCGACGCTGTCGGTGGCGATCCGCAGGCTGGAGCGCGACCTGGGCATCGTGATCGTGCAACGCGGCCGTCGCTTCGAGGGCTTCACCGAGGAGGGGCAGCGGGTTGTGGCATGGGCCCAGCGCATCACCGCCGAACGCGATGAAATGCTCGCCGATCTCGAACGGATGCAGGGGCGGCTGACGGTCACCGCCCGGCTGGGCGCGATTCCGACGGCGGTACCGGCCAGCCCGTTCATCACTGCGGAGTTCCTGTCCCGCAATCCCGCGGCGTCGGTGCGTATCGAGGCGTTGTCGTCACGGGAAATCGCCAGGCGATTGGCCGATTTCGAGATCGACGCCGGGTTGACCTACCTGGATGACGAAGCCCTGCCGGGCACTCGGTCGGTCGAGTTGTATCGCGAGCAGTACGTGCTGGTGGCATCCGCCGACGATCCGTTGATGGGCAAGGCGGAAGTGGCGTGGGCGGATGCGGCCGGCCTGGACCTGTGCGTGCTGACGACCACGATGCGTAACCGCCGCATTCTGGACGCCAACATGGCTGCCGAGGGCATTCACTATCGCCCTGTGGTGGAGGCGGATTCGGTCGACGCGCTCTACGCACACCTGACGCACGCCCGGCGGGCCACCATCGCCAGCACCGCCTGGCTGCCGCAACTTCCTGTGCCGCAAGGTTTTTCCGCGCGGCCGATGGTCAAACACGGACCGAGCCCGGCGATCGGGCTGGTCGTGCTCGACCGTGCTCCGGCCTCCATCGTGGCGGCCGCCCTTGTCGCGGTGGCTACGGACCTCGATCTCGCCGCCCGCTTTGCTGGTAGCAGCCCGATTGGCGGAAAAGCCGACTGAGAATCCCTTGCGACCGCAAGCTGTCATTTGCGCCATCTGTCGTTGACGCCGTCGTAACAAGTTCGGAACCGGAGCTTCTTAGTGTTGGCCGGTCACACATCCGCGAGCAGACGCGGACGTTATGGGTGCAGAGGAAAAACAGTTGAGCGGAAACGCGGCCCGTCTTCAGGCGATCACCAACGTCGAGGCGTACGTGCCTCCCCCTATCAGCTTCGATCCAGGTGAGGCACCAGGCGAGATCTTCGGTGCCAACGTCTTCACCGCCGCCGAGATGCGACTGAGGCTGCCTAAGTCGGTGTTCAAGTCCATCACCGCGACGATCGACAAGGGTGCGAAGCTCGATCCGGCCGTGGCCGATGCCGTCGCCGCGGCGATGAAGGACTGGGCGCTGTCCAAGGGCGCGACCCACTACGCCCACGTTTTCTACCCCATGACGGGACTGACCGCCGAGAAGCACGACAGCTTCCTCGATCCGGTAGGCGACGGGACCACGCTCGCCGAGTTTGCGGGCAAGACCCTGATCCAGGGGGAGCCGGACGGCTCCAGCTTCCCCTCCGGTGGCCTGCGCAGCACCTTTGAAGCGCGCGGTTACACCGGCTGGGACGTCACCAGCCCGGCGTACATCCTGGAGAACCCGAACGGCAACACGCTGTGCATCCCGACGGTGTTCGTCTCGATGACGGGTGAGGCGCTGGACTACAAGACGCCGTTGCTGCGCAGCCAGCAGGCCATGGGCGCGCAGGCCGAGCGCATCCTGAAGTTGTTCGGGCACAAGGATTTCGACCACATCGTGTCGTTCTGCGGGCCCGAGCAGGAGTACTTCCTGGTCGACCGGCACTTCTTCTTGGCCCGTCCCGACCTGATCAACTCCGGCCGCACGCTGTTCGGTGCGAAGCCGCCCAAGGGCCAGGAATTCGACGACCACTACTTCGGCGCCATCCCGGACCGGGTGCTGGCCTTCATGATGGACACCGAGCGTGAGCTGTTCAAGCTCGGCATCCCGGCCAAGACCCGGCACAACGAGGTCGCCCCAGGACAGTTCGAGATCGCGCCGATGTTCGAGCGGGCCAACATCGCCGCCGACCATCAGCAGCTGCTGATGACGACGTTCAAGACCATCGCCAAGAAGCACGGCATGGAATGTCTGATGCACGAGAAGCCGTTCGCCGGCGTCAACGGCTCGGGCAAGCACGTCAACTTCTCATTGGGCAACGCGGAGTTCGGCAGCCTGCTGGTGCCGGGTGACACCCCGCACGAGAACGCGCAGTTCCTGGTGTTCTGCGCCGCGGTCATCCGCGCGGTGCACAAGTTCGCCGGCCTGCTTCGGGTGTCGGTGGCCTCGGCCACCAACGACCACCGCCTCGGCGCCAACGAGGCCCCGCCGGCGATCATCTCGATCTTCCTCGGCGATCAACTCGCCGACGTGTTCGAGCAGATCGCCAAGGGTGCTGCCACGTCGTCAAAGGGCAAGGGCTCCATGATCATGGGCGTCGATACGCTGCCCGTCCTGCCGACCGATCCGGGCGACCGCAACCGCACCAGCCCATTCGCGTTCACCGGCAACCGGTTCGAGTTCCGCGCGCCGGGCTCGGGGCAGACCATCAACGTGCCGATGATCATCATCAACACGATCATGGCCGACTCGCTCGACTACATGGCGACGTGGCTGGAGAACGCCATCGACGACGGCGAGACCTTCGACATGGCCGTGCAGAAGCTGCTCACCGAGATCATCACCGAGCACGGCGCTGTCGTGTTCAACGGTGACGGCTATTCGGAGAACTGGCAGACCGAGGCGGCTACGCGCGGCCTACCGAACCTCAAGACGACCATCGACGCGATTCCGGAGCTGGTGACGCCGGAGGCGATCGAGGTCTTCGAGAAGTACGGCGTGTTCAACGAGCGGGAGCTTCGCAGCCGCGAGGAGGTTCGCTACGAGACCTACGTGCTCACCGTCGGCGTCGAGGCCAAGATCACGCTGGAAGTTGGCTCGACGGTGATTCTGCCTGCGGCCGTGCGCTACCAGACCGAGTTGGCGCAGAACGTCGCGGCGCTGAAGGCAGCCGGGGTGGATGCGGACACGACCTTGCTCGGGACCGTCTCCGCCCCGATCTCGGAGCTGACCAGTGCGTTGACGGCGCTCAAGACGGCGATGGGAGCTCACGGTGGTGATTTTGCTGCCGAGGAGGCCAAGCATGCGCAGAGCCTGCTTCCGTTGATGGATGCGGTACGCGCGGCCGCCGACACGCTGGAAGGCGTTGTCGCCGACGACCTCTGGCCGCTGCCGACCTACCAGGAAATGCTCTACATCCTCTGACGACTTGCGCTGAGGCTGTAGCTGTCGACACCGCTACTCGCTTGGCTTCAAGGGGTGATTGCAACACTTCGTGATTGGGGTGTTGATGCCGCGGAGTCCGTTGTTGTCGGTTCAGGTTCGTTTTTGGGAGTTGGTATCCGCGGGGCTGATC
>NZ_JAPZLA010000009.1:0-97978 GCF_033804465.1 Mycobacterium sp. RTGN5 | reverse complement strand
GGTGATGTGGTGTTGTCGATTGTTTCGGAGAAGACGGGTTATCCGGTTGACATGCTCGGGTTGGGCATGGAGATGGAGGCCGAGCTGGGGATTGATTCGATCAAGCAGGTCGAGATTTTGGCGGCATTGCAGGCGAAGTTCCCTGGCGCTCCCGAGGTCCCGGCCTCTGAGCTGGCCAACCTGCGCACCCTGCAGGACGTTGTCGAGACTGTCTCCGGATTCGCCGCGCCCGCTGCTCCTGGTGCTGCGGCGGTAGTTGCGCCTGCGGTTCCCTCGGTGTCGGCCGGTGATGTGGTGTTGTCGATTGTTTCGGAGAAGACGGGTTATCCGGTTGACATGCTCGGGTTGGGCATGGAGATGGAGGCCGAGCTGGGGATTGATTCGATCAAGCAGGTCGAGATTTTGGCGGCATTGCAGGCGAAGTTCCCTGGCGCTCCCGAGATTCCGGCCTCTGAGCTGGCCAACCTGCGCACCCTGCAAGACGTCGTCGACACGGTCGCCGACTTCGCCGCAGGCGGTCGTACCGAGCAGGCTGCCGAAGCGCGGCACTCGGCTCCGGAATCCCCGGCGCTGGTCGGCTTGTCCTGCACCGAGGCCGAACTTCGGGCCGCACCGCCCAGCGGGCTGGCGATGGCAGGCCTGCGCGACGGCGTCGTCTTCATCACCCGCGAAGACCCTGCCTTCGCCGACGCCCTCGAGCGTGCGCTGACTGCCCGCGGGCTCCACGCCCAGACCGTCGATGAGGCGCCCGCCGAAGCGGGTGCCGTCATCAGCCTGGCCGCGCTGGCGCCGGCCCGCTCACCCGAAGACTGTGTTGCGGTGCACGTGCGGGCATTCCACGCCGCGCGCAGCGTCGCCAAGAGCAGCGCGCCAACACGGCTTTTCGTCACCGTGCAGTCCACGGGTGGGCGTTTCGTCGCCGCGGATATACCGCTCGGAGTAGCGAGCCTGGTGAAAACCGCCGGCTGGGAGTGGCCCAACGCCTCGGTACGGGCCGTCGACATGGAGACCCTCGACGCCGAGCGGCTGACGGCGGAGCTGCTGGAAGGTGGCAGCGGTATCGAGGTTGCGTTGCGCGCTGACGGCACCCGGCTGGTTGCCGTCGACGACATCGAATCCTCGGTGGGAGAGGGTGAAACGATCAGCGTCGCCCCGGGCGGCGTGGTCGTGGTCACCGGTGGCGCGCGCGGAGTGACCGCAGAGTCGGCGCTGGCGCTGGCCAAGCGCCACGGTCTGCGGCTCGCTCTTCTTGGCCGCACCCCCCTGCGTGAGGTCACTGCCGACGAGCCGTCGGGTACCACCTCCGCTGAGATCGCCACCGCACTGGCGGCATCGGCGCGGGCTCGTGGCGAGCAGTTGAGCCTGCCGCAGGCCCGAGCCCAGGCCGAAAGCCTGTTGGCCACGCGGGAAGTCCGCACCACGCTGGCAACCGCAGAGCGGCAAGGCACTCCGGCGCGATACTTCGCCGCGAGCATCACCGATGACGCCGCATTGCGCGGCGTGCTGGACGAGGTTCGGCAGAACTTCGGGCCGATCGTCGGTGTGGTCCACGGCGCCGGTGTGCTGGCCGACAAGCGTCTGGAAGACCTCGACGACGACGGATTCGTCAAGGTGTTCACCACGAAACTGATTGGCGCAGAGGCGCTCCTGGATGCGACGTCGACCGACGAACTGCGCTTTATCTCGCTGTTCTCCTCGATCGCTGCACGGGCCGGAAATCCCGGGCAGTCCGCCTACGCATCGGCCAACGCGGCCCTGGAATCCATCGCGGCTCGTGAGTCCGCGCGCCGCAACGGCGAATGCGTGGTCCGCGCCTTCGGCTGGGGTCCATGGGACGGCGGGATGGTCGACGCGACGTTGAAGAGCCGGTTCCTCGCCGGCGGTGTGGGTGTCATCCCGATCGCCGAGGGTGCACAGTTCTTCGCCGATCACGCGTTGTGCCGTTCATCGGCTACCGCGGTGGTCGTGGCTGCACCGGCTGAGCCGCGGCTTCGCACGGCGCGCGTGGAGTGGGATGTGTCGGCCGAGAACCTGCCGGTGCTGACCGATCACCAGGTCCGCGGAAAAGTGGTGGTGCCGGTGGTGATCGCGCTGGATGCGATCCTGCGGGCGGCACGTGGGCTGGTTGCCGACGCGTGCCCGGTGGTCCGTGACTTCCAGGTGCTGTCGGGAGTCACGTTCGCCGAGCACGAACGGCAATCGTTCACCATCGATTTCGAGCAGGCGGGCTCGTCGTACACGGTCTCGATCAGGGATCGCGAGGGCCGGGCGCGGTACCGCGCCACCGTGGACACCGCGCCGGTTGCGGCGCCGGAACTCTCGGTTCCGCAGGTAGCGGGGTCGGCGTGGCCGATCGGTGTCGAGGGGGCCTACGCCGGACCACTGTTCCACGGGCCGCGGTTTGCCGTCATCGAGCAACTCGACACCTTCGGAACTGCTGGTGGCACAGCGACTCTCAAGAGCCTGGACGACCTCGACTGGCCGCAGAACGGCTGGGCCATCGACGCCGCCAGCATCGATGGCGGGCTGCAGCTGGGCATCGTGTGGGCCAGCGCGCAGGGACGGCCCCTGGTGCTGCCGGTGCGGATCGGCCGTGTTGTGCTGCACCGCGCGTTCGGTGACGGCAGCATCGGGCGCTGCCGGCTGGCCGCGCATCCGGTCAACGACAAGCGGGTCGACTTCGATATCGCCTACGAGACCTCCGACGGTGCGCCTGTCGCCACGCTCGAGGGTGTGGAGTTCTACGCTGCGGGCGCCGCCGCGGACACGTCGGCGTGAGCGGGTTCGACCCCGTCGCGATCGTCGGACGCAGTTGTGTACTGCCAGGTGTCAGCACGCCCGAGGAACTGTTCGACGCCTCCCTGGGTGGACGCTGCCTGCTGACGCCCACCCCGCGCGAACGCTGGCGCGGGGTGGACCCCGCCAAGCTGTTGGCGAGCGACAAACCAGGGCTGCGGGTCTCGTCGGCGACCGGCGGTTATGTCGAGACCTCATTCGACCTGACCCAGTTCGCGTCGCGGATACCCGATTTTGACCAGCTCGATCCGATCGTTCCCTGGCTTGCCCAATGCGCGCAGCAGGCACTGGGCGGGCCGGTTGCGGCCCCGCGGACCGGTCTGATCGTCGGCAACCTGTCGTATCCGAGCACCATGGGCACCGCGTTTGTCGAGGCCGTCTGGACCGGCGAAGGAAACGACGATCCGCGCAACCGCTTTTCGTCGGGGCTGCCGGTGCACCTGGTTGCCGGCGCGATGGAGATGACCGGACCGGTCTATGCGCTCGACGCGGCCTGCGCGTCATCGCTGTACGCCATCAAACTGGCGTGCGACGCCCTGCACGACGGCGATGCCGACCTGATGCTCGCCGGCGGCGTTAACGGATCGGATGATCTGTTCCTGCATCTCGGCTTCACCTCGCTGCAGGCGCTGAGCCCGTCGGGCCGGTCTCGTCCGTTCCACGCGGAGGCCGACGGCCTCGTTCCCGCGCAAGGTGCTGCCCTGGTCGCATTGAAACGTCTCGACGACGCCGAGCGCGACGGTGACCACATCCTCGGCGTGATCATGGGGGTCGGGCTCTCGAACGACGGGCGCCAGAGCGGCTTCTTGGCACCCGCGGTGGGGGGCCAGACCCGCGCCATGATGTCGGCACTCGAGCAGGCGGGGCTGACGCCGGCCGATATCGACTATGTGGATTGCCACGCGACCGGCACGCCGCTGGGTGACGCCACCGAGCTGCAGAGCATCGCGGCCGCCTACGGCGACGTGCCGCTGAAGCTGGGTGCACTGAAAGGCAATCTGGGCCACACCATCACGGTGTCCGGCGCGGCAAGCCTGGTGAATGTGCTCTCCGCGATGGCGGCGTCGACCTTTCCGCCGACGTTGTGCGAGAAGCCGACCGGCAAACTGGGCGATACACCGTTCACCTTGGTCACCACGGCAACGCCGTGGGAGAGCCCGGTCAAACGTGCCGCGGTCAGCAACTTCGGTTTCGGCGGTAACAACGCCCACCTGATTGTCGAGAATTACCGGGGGCCAAGCGATTCGGTCACCCGGCCGCAGCCGCCCACCGACGAGATCGTCATCTGCGGAATCGGTGTGGTCACCGGCGACGCGCGCGACGCGGACGCGTTCCGTCGCCGAGTGCTGGGCCCCGAGGCGCCATCGACACCGCTCGATGTCGTTTCCCTTGATCTTGCCGGACTTGGCTTTCCGCCCAACGAGCTGGCGGGGAGCCTCAGTCAGCAGACCGTGATGCTGGCCGCCGCGGGACAGGCGCTGCGCGGCGTGACCACCGACCCGGACCGGACCGGCGTCTTCGTCGGCATGGGATGCGATGCCACCATCGCCCGGCAACGGTTGCGAGTGCTGAACACCGACAATGACCGATGGCTGGAAGCCAACAAAGAGGCCGCCCCGAAACTCACCGCCGACGGTGTGATCGGAACCATGCCGAACATTCCCGCCAACCGCATCCACGCGCAGCGCGACTTCCGCGGATTCGGCTTCACCGTCTCCACCGAGGAACTGTCGGCGATCACCGCGCTGCAGATCGGCATCCGGGCGCTGCGGCATCGGGAACTCGACACCGTCGTCGCCGGTGCGGTCGATATGTGTTGTGAGACAGCACATTCACGGGCGGCGGACGCACTCGATGCAGATACCAGCGTGGCGCACGGCGACGCGGCAGTGGCCTTCGTCCTCAAGCGCCGCGCCGACGCCGAAGCTGCGGGCGACGAGATCATCGCGGTCATCGATACCGACGTCGCACCGACCCTTGCGGATCCGAACTTCGCCGCTGGGCGGATCGGGCGCACCCACGCGGCCAGCGCTGCGGTGGAAGTCGCCGCGCGCGCGGAGGCAGTGCGGAGCCGCGTGCGGGTGGACCGGGCCGGTGCGCAGCCCGCACCGGGCGGCACGTCTGCTGCGGTGTGGGTTGAGGCGTTGGGCGGACGCGCCGGAGGTATTACCGTGTCCGCGGCCGGCGGCCCACCCAAGCCACTGGCGCTCGGTGTGGTTCCGGTGTCGGAGCGTTATGCCGGCGACAGCCCGGCCGACCTGCTGAGCCGGCTGCAACGCGGCGAACCGGGTGGCAGTGGGCCGGTGCGGTGTTCGTTGGTGGGGGACAGCCAATCCACGGTGGACACGCTTCGACAGCAGGCCGTCCAACGGCTGGAACGTGGCGAGACGCCGGTGATTCCCGGCATCGCCTTCGCCGAAGTGCCGATCGTCGGGGAGCTGGCCTTCACATTCACCGGTGCCGCCGCCGCGTACCCGGGGGCCGGGCGTGATCTGTTGTTCGCGTGGCCCGAGATCGGCGACGCGCTCACCCAACGCTTCTCCGGCGTTGGCGATTTGGCCCGCGCTCTGCACGGTGCTGGGATCACTACCCTGGACCCGCGCACCCAGCTGACCGGTTGTGCTGTGGTCTGTCAGTCGCAGGCCGAGTTCTCCCGAACCGTTCTTGGCCTCAAACCTGCTGCTGCTATTGGTCTTTCGTCAGGTGAAACGAACTCGCTGATGGCCTTTGGGGTCTGGAGCGACCTGGAACCGATGCTCGATGAGATCGAGGCGTCGGGCATGTACGGCGATGAGCTGACCGGCGAATGTCGGGTGGCGGCGGCCGACTGGGGGCTCGGTGACCAACCGGCCCCGTGGGAGTGCTGGCGTATCACCGCACCCCGGCCCCTGGTCGACGCGGCACTGGCCGTCGAGCCGCGTGCCTACATGACGATCGTTCAAGCACCGGACGATTGTGTGATCGGCGGGGATCCCGCGGCGTGCCGACGGGTGATCGACGCCGTTCCCGGCGCGACCGCGATTCCCCTGGGTCTGGATATGGTCATCCACTGCGAGGCGATGGCACCGTTCGCCGATACCTGGCGCAAGATCCACACCCGCGAGACGCACGAGGTACCGGACATCCGGTTCTACAGCAACGCGGTCAACCGTGCCTATGTGCCGACCCGTGAGGCGGCCGCCGAGGCGATCACCCGGCAAGCCCTCGAGCCGATCGATTTCCCGGCGACGGTGCTCCAGGCATGGGAGGACGGCGTTCGCGTCTTCGTCGAGCATGGGCCCCGTGCGATCCTGACCGCGGCGGTCTCGAAAATCCTTGGCGATCGCCCCCATCTGGCGGTCGCGCTGGATCCCCAGGAACGCCGCGGGCTGCGCGCCTTGGCCGAAACCGTCGGCAAGCTATGGGCGCACGGGCTTCCGGTCGACATCAGTGCATTCGACGCGCGCATTCAGCAGTTGCGTGAACAGGGTCAGGCAGTGTCGTCGGAGAACACCCGCAAGCTGACGCTGGCCGCCCATTGGCCCGATATCGTCTCGACGCCGGTGGCGTCCCCGAATGTACCGACGCCGGTGGCGTCCCCGAATGTACCGACGCCAGCGGCGTCCAAGAATGGAAGTGCTCCCATGCCCGAAGTGGACCACGGAAGTGTTCAGGTCATGCCGCCCGCGCCGGTTCATCCCGCGCCGTTGGTGGTCGCCCAGGAGGTCGTCATCCAGTCCGTGCCGGACACGAGGACTGCGATCGCCAGACCCGTCGCTCCTGCCGCGGTCAGCGATCAGACCACCGCTGCGCTGAATCTGGTTGCCTCGGTGAGTGATGCGCATACCGCATTCCTCGAACGGCAGGCAGAGGCCCACACGTCGTTCCTGAAGTCGCGCGGTGATCTTCTCGCGCTGGTGTCCGGACAACGGGGATCAGCACCGGCGGTCGCGGCCAGTGCGCCAGCGCTCTACGCACCGGCACCCGCACCCGTAGCGTCGGCACCGGTCGCACCTGCGCCGGCACCACCGAGTGCGCCGCCCCCACCCCCGGCACCTCCGGTGACGCCGGTGACGTTGGCACCGGCGCCGGCACCCACCACGCCGGCACCCGTGCCGAGCAAGCGACCCGCGACGGTCGCAGAACCGCTGTGGAACCGCGCACAGCTGGAAATCCTTGCCGGCGGCAAGGTCTCAGAGGTCATGGGTCCGAAGTTCGCCGAGTACGACCAGTACGAACGTCTGGTGCGGATGCCAGAGCCGCCGCTGCTTCTGGCCGATCGGGTGATGAGCATCGAGGGCGAACCCGGCACGATGGGTACCGGCCTCATCGTCACGGAGACCGATGTCGACCTGAACGCCTGGTACATCCACAACGGCCGGATGTCGCCCGGCGTGGTGATCGAGAGCGGACAAGCGGACCTGCTGCTGGCCTCGTGGCTGGGTGCGGATTTCACCAACCGCAGTGAGCGCGTCTACCGCCTGCTCGGTTGCGACCTGACGTTCATGGGCGAACTGCCCAAGGGCGGTGACACGTTGCACTACGAGATCCACATCGACGGTCACGCGAAAACCGGTGGCACACGGCTGTTCTTCTTCCACTACGACTGCTACATCGGCGACCGGTTGATGATCTCGGTCCGCAACGGACAGGCGGGGTTCTTCTCCGATGCGGAACTCGCCGAGTCGGACGGGGTGTTGTGGGACGCCGCCGACGACGCGCCGCGTGACGGCGCCGTTCGCGACGAGCCACCCGTCGTCACCCAGAAACGGTCGTTCAGCAAGGAGGACGTGGAGGCCTTCACCGACGGCCACGCGTTCCAGTGCTTTGGCAGCGGGTTCGAGCGGGCGGCGGCACACACCCGGACGCCGTCCCTGCCGACCGGGAAGCTGCGGCTGATCGACGAGATCGCCGAATTCGATCCGGTTGGCGGGCCCTGGGGGCGCGGTTATCTGCGCGCGACTGCCGCGGTGCCGAAGGACATGTGGTTCTACGACGGGCATTTCAAGAACGACCCCTGCATGCCCGGGACGCTGATGGCGGACGCGGCCACCCAGGCCCTGTCCTTCGCCATGGCCGCCTACGGGTTCACCATCGAGCGCGATGGTTGGCGCTTCGAGCCGGTGCCCGAGGATATGGCGCGCTTCGTCTGCCGCGGGCAGGTGACACCCGACGCCGATCACATGCTCGACTACGAGGTGTTCATCGAGGAGATCATCGACGGGCCGACACCGATGGTCTTCGCCGCATTGCTCTGCCGCAGTGACGGTTTCAAGGTCTTCCACGCCCGGCGCTTCGGTATGCGCCTGGTTCCGGACTGGCCGATGCCGCCGGGGGCGCCCGGCCCGGTGCAGATCCTGGCCGGCACCAACGACGTTCGCGGTGATCAGGGCGCGCTGCTGGCCTGCGGACGTGGCATGCCCTCGGATGCGTTCGGGGCCCTGTACGCGCCGTTCGACGGAGCCCGCCGAGCACCGCGCCTGCCCGACGAGCCCTACCACTTCATGTCGCGGGTGCTCAGCGTGTCCAGCCCACCGGGGGTGCCGACCAAGGGTGGCGTCGTCGTTGCGGAATACGACGTTCCGGCCGGCGAATGGTATTTCGAGGACGGCAAGACCGACGCGGTCCCGATGCCGGTGCTGATCGAGATCCTGCTGCAACCGTGCGGCTGGCTGTCCTCGTACAACGGATTCGCCGCCAATCGTCTCGATGACGTGGTGTTCCGAAATCTCGACGGTGGTGAAGTCGTACAACACACGCCGGCCCGAGTCGGGACGCTGCGGGTGACCTCGACTCTGGAGCGGTTCGCCGACGGGGCTGGCTCAACGATCGTGTTCTTCGAGGTCATCTGCACCCAAGGCGATGCCGTCGTCATGACGATGAAGACGGCGTTCGGGTTCTTCAGCCCCGAGGCGCTGAAGACCCAGGTCGGCCTGCGAATGAAACCCGGTGTGTTGGAGGCGCTTTCCGAGCCGGCGCCGGTTGCTCTGTCGTACAACTCCCCGGAACTAACCGGCGCTCCATGGCTGGACCAGGGCCGTCTTCAGGTTCTCGACCGGGTCAACTTCTGGCCAGGTGGGGGAGAAGCCGGCCTTGGGCGACTGGTTGCCGAGTACGACGTCACCCCCGAGGCATGGTTCTTCAAGGCCCACTTCTTCCAGGACCCGGTCCAGCCCGGATCGCTTGGCCTGGAGGCGATGCAGCAGGCGGCTCGCGCAGCGGTCAAGCTGTCGGGATTGGCCGACGGGGGAATCGCGTTCGAGCCCGTCGCGCTGGACCAGACGTTCAGCTGGAAGTTCCGTGGCCAAGTGACGCCGACGAACAAGTGCACTAAGTCTGAAATCGAGATCCTCTCCACGCAAAGCGATGACCGCGGCGTGCTGGTGGTGTTCGACGGCCGGTTCTGGTGCGACGACCTCTGCATCTACGAGACGCGCGGGATGGGCGTTCGAGTCGTCACCCAGGCGCCATGAAGGGCATCATCCTGGCGGGCGGCTCAGGTACCCGCCTTCACCCGATCACGCTTGGCGTCTCCAAGCAGCTGATCCCTGTCTACGACAAGCCGATGGCGTACTACCCGCTGTCCACACTGATGCTGGCGGGCATTCGGGACATCCTGGTGATCACCACGCCGCACGACGCGGAGAGCTTCGAACGGCTGTTGGGTGACGGATCGCGGTTCGGGGTGTCGATCACCTTCGCCCAGCAGCCCTCGCCGGACGGGCTGGCCCAGGCGTTCACGATCGGCTCCGATTTCATCGGAAACGACAAGGTCGCACTGATTCTCGGCGACAACCTGCTGTATGGACCGGGTCTCGGCACTCAGCTCAAGAGCTTCGCAGGAGTCGACGGCGGCGTGATCTTCGCCTACTGGGTGGCAGAGCCATCCGCCTACGGGGTTGTGGAATTCGACCCAGCCGGGGTGGTCGTGTCCCTCGAGGAGAAACCAAAACAGCCGAAGAGCAATTACGCGGTGCCGGGTCTGTACTTCTACGACAACGACGTCGTGCAAATCGCCCGAGATCTCTCCCCGAGCGATCGGGGTGAGTACGAGATCACCGACGTCAATCGCGCCTATCTCGAGCAGAGCCGCCTGCGGGTGCAGGTGCTGCCGCGAGGCACCGCCTGGCTCGACACTGGGACTTTCGACCAGATGACAGACGCGGCCGACTTCGTCCGCACGATGGAGCGCCGCACGGGGTTGAAGATCGGCGTCCCCGAGGAAATCGCCTGGCGGCAAGGCTTTCTCAGCGAGGACGAGCTGCGCGAGCGCGCCGAGAAACTGGTCAAGTCAGGTTACGGCTCCTACCTGCTGGGCCTGCTGGAGAGAGGTTTTTAGTGACGCAGCTTCTGGTCACCGGAGGTGCCGGGTTCATCGGGTCGAACTTCGTGCATTACGCGGTCGAGCACACCGACCATCACATCACCGTGCTGGACAAGCTGACCTATGCCGGCAACCGTGAGTCGCTGGCCGGCCTGCCCGAAGAGCGGGTGACATTCGTACACGGCGATATCGCCAACGCCGAGCTGGTCGATAAATTGGTGGCCTCCGCCGACGGCGTCGTGCACTATGCCGCGGAAACGCACAACGATAATTCGCTCGACGACCCGGAACCATTCCTGCATACCAACTTGATCGGCACGTTCACGCTGATCGAGGCGGTCCGCAAGTATGGCGTGCGTTACCACCACATCTCGACCGACGAGGTCTACGGTGACCTGGCGCTCGACGACCCGGCCCGGTTCACCGAAGCCAGTCCCTACAACCCGTCGTCACCGTATTCGTCGACCAAGGCGGGCAGCGACCTACTGGTGCGGGCGTGGGTGCGCTCCTACGGTTTGCAAGCGACAATCTCGAACTGCTCCAACAACTATGGCCCGTACCAGCATGTCGAGAAATTCATTCCGCGCCAGATCACGAATGTCCTTCGCGGCACCCGCCCCAAGCTGTACGGCGATGGTCTCAACGTCCGCGACTGGATCCACGCCGACGATCACTCGTCGGCGGTGTTGCAGATCCTGGAAAAAGGCCGGATCGGGGAGACGTACCTGATCGGCGCCGACGGCGAAAAGGACAACAAGACCGTCGTCGAATTGATCCTGACGATCATGGGTCATGACGCCGACGCGTACGAGAAAGTCCCGGACCGCACCGGTCACGACCTGCGGTACGCCATCGACGCCACCAAGCTGCGTGATGAGCTTGGCTGGCGGCCGCGATATCCTGACTTCGAGTACGGGCTGACGGCGACCATCGAGTGGTATCGCGATCACGAAAATTGGTGGGCGCCCGCCAAAGATGCCACTGAGGCGTTCTACGCCCGACTCGGGCAATGACAGGAGAGCACGGGTAATGACGGAGCTCGGCAAGGCACTGCGCGCAACGTCGACGGCTATTCCGGGGCTGACCATCTGGGACCTGGCCGTTCATGGCGACAACCGCGGGTGGTTCAAGGAGAACTGGCAGCGCGAGAAGATGGTGGCTGCCGGCATGCCCGACTTCGGGCCGGTCCAGAACAACGTCTCGTTCAACGAATCCGCGGGCACCACGCGCGGCATCCACGCCGAACCATGGGACAAGTACATCTCCGTCGCGAGTGGACGAATTTTTGGTGCGTGGGTCGATCTGCGGGACGGCCCGACGTTCGGGACGGTGGTGACCGCTGAACTTGATCCGTCGCGTGCCGTGTTCGTACCGCAAGGCGTCGGCAACGGATTTCAGACACTCGAGCCCAACACTGCCTACACCTACCTCGTCAACGATCACTACTCACCGGACGGCCTCTACACCTCGCTGAACCCGGCGGACGAGACCATCGCGATTGACTGGCCGATTCCGCTGGATCAGGCCGAATTGTCGGCCAAGGACCGGGCTCAGGGGCCGCTGTCGGAGGTTGTCCCCGTCCAGCCGCGCAAGACCTTGGTGATCGGCTCCGGCGGCCAACTGGGTCGCGCACTGCAAGCGGCGTTCGAAAGTGCTTCGCACGTCGAGTTTGTCGACCTTCCCGACTTCGATCTCACCTCCGGTGATCTCGGTTCGGCGCTGCCGTGGCGGGAATACGACACGATCATCAATGCCGCGGCGTACACCGCGGTGGACGCCGCCGAGACCGCGGAAGGGCGCGCTACGGCATGGGCCGCCAACGTCACCGGCATCGCGAATCTGGCGCGGGTCGCGTCGGCGCACCGACTGACCGTTGTCCACATCTCGAGTGACTACGTGTTCGACGGCACCGCGACGCGGCCCTACCGCGAGGACGATCCGATGGCCCCGCTCGGTGTCTACGGGCAGACGAAAGCGGCAGGCGATCAGATCATCTCCACGCTGGACCGGCACTACATCCTGCGCACCTCGTGGGTGATCGGCGAGGGCCGAAACTTCGTGCGCACCATGCTTTCTCTGGCCGACAAGGGCGTCGATCCGGCGGTGGTCGACGACCAGCTCGGCCGCTTGACGTTCACTTCGGAACTGGCGCGAGCGATCCGGCACGTGACCGAGAGCCGTGCGCCGTACGGAACGTACAACATGACGGGGTCCGGCCCGGTCACCTCGTGGGCCGACGTGGCGCGACGCACCTTCGAGTTGGCGGGCCACGATCCGGACCGGGTCAGCGGTGTTTCCACCGCGGAGTACTTCAGCAAGGCCACGAATCCTGTTTCGCCGCGGCCGGCGAGCGGTGTCCTCGACCTGTCGAAGATCGAGTCCACCGGATTCGCGCCTGCCGATGCCGGCGAGACGCTTGCGAGCTACGTTCGGCTGGAAACCCGGGCTACGTCCGGGGCCGGCTAACCCACCCGAATCAGACTGTTGTCCTTGGCAATTCAGCGGTGACCGCGTCGTCGTCGCGGTCCTCCCGGGGCAGCATGTAGGCCCGCACCGACGCGCGCGTTCCTGCAGACCGGAGCATGAAGCTGGCCGGGCGCGGACGAACTCGCTGTGGCCACCAGAACCAGCGTCCGAGCAACACGGCGATTGCCGGTGTCATGAACGACCGCACGACCAGGGTGTCGAACAGCAGGCCCAGTCCGACGGTGGTCCCGACCTGGCCGATGATCTGCAGATCGCTGGTGACCATCGCGGCCATAGTGAACGCGAACACCAGGCCGGCGTTGGTCACGACCTTGCCGGTGCCGCCCATGGCCCTGATGATGCCGGTGTTGATACCCGCGGACAGTTCTTCCTTTATTCGGGATACCAGGAGGAGGTTGTAGTCCGAGCCGACCGCCAAGAGCACGATCACCGACATCGGTAGCACCATCCAGTGCAGTTTGATGCCCAGGAAGTATTGCCAGAGTAATACCGAGAGCCCGAACGAAGCGCCCAGCGACAGCGCCACCGTGCCCACGATCACCAGGGCTGCGATCAGGCTGCGGGTGATGATCAGCATGATGATGAAGATCAGGCAGAGCGCGCCGACCGCCGCGATCCAGAGGTCGTATTTGGAGCCGTCGCTGAAGTCCTTGAACGTCGCTGCGGTGCCGGCGATCGAGATCTTGGCGCCCTGCAAAGGTGTGGTCTTGAGGGCTTCCTCGGCGGCCGTTCGAATCTGGGAGATGCTGGCGATGCCTGCCGGGGACGCGGGATCGTCCTTGTGGGAGATGATGAATCGCGCGGATTTGCCGTCGGGGGACAGGTAGGCGCTCATCGCCCGCTGGAAATCCGCATTCTGGAAAACCTCAGGCGGCAGAAAGAAGGAATCGTCGTCCTGCGCGGCGTCGAATGCCTGCCCCATGGCGCCGGTATTCGTGTTGGAGTCGTCCAACACGTCGAACGTTCCGGACATGGTGCTGTGCATTTTCAGCATCATGCCTTTCATGCCCTCCATGATCGTGATCATCTGGGGGATCTGTGCAAGCAGCTGTGGCATCAGCCGATCCAATGTCGCAAACTGCACAAGCATTTCTTTAATCTTGTCATTGAGTTGGCTGATGCCATCGATTGCGTCGAATATCGATCGAGTGGCAAAGCAGAGCGGAATGTTGAAGCAGTGCTGATCCCAATACATATAGGAACGGATTGGCCTGAAGAAGTCGTCGAAATCGGCTGCGCCACCCATGAGTAATTTGACTACTTGGGACATTTCTGTCGTCGTGACGAACGAGGCGTGCGTAATGTCGTTGAGCGCTTTTTGCAGCTCATACATGCGCTTCATCAACGCGATTTGCCTGTCGAGCATTTTGACCTGTCCGAGCAGGTCGGCCATGCGGGCCTTCAGGAAACCAATGCTGCTCTGCATACCCGCGTTCTGCATATCCATCAGGAAAGGCACCGAAGTGTGCTCGATCGGCGTTCCCTCGGGGCGGGTGATGCCCTGCACCCGGGATATGCCGGGTACCTTGAAAATGGCCTTGGCCAATTTATGCAGGATGAGAAAGTCTGCTGGATTCCGCATATCGTGATCGGATTCGATCATCAGAATCTCGGGCATCATCCGCGCCTGGGAGAAATGGCGATCAGCGGCGGCATTTCCCACGTTCGCCGGAAGATCCTGCGGAATGTAGAGCCGATCGTTGTAGCTGGTTTGATAGCCGGGCAGCGCGAGCAGGCCGACCAGAGCAATCGCAATTGTGGTGATCAGAATGGGCACCGGCCAGCGAACCACCGCCGTGCCGATCCGCCGCCACCTCGCAGTCTTGATCCGATGCTTGGGATCGAAGAGCTTGAGGCGGCCACCAGTGGCAAGAAGCGCCGGAACCAGCGTGACGGCGACCGCGACGGCGACGAACAGACCTACCGCGGACGGCACGCCCATGCTCTGGAAGATCGGTATCCGGGTGACGCTCAGGCACAGCATCGCGCCGGCAATGGTCAAACCGCTACCCAGGACGACGGGCGCGACGCTGCGGAAGGTGCTGTAGTACGCGGTTTCGACGTCCTCACCGGCCTGCCGCGCTTCTTGGTAGCGACCGAAGAAGAAGATTCCGTAGTCGGTTCCGGCCGCCATCGCGAGGCCGACGAGCAGGCTGGTGGCAAACGTGGATAGGCCAATGACGTTGTGATCGGCCAGAAACGCGACGACTCCGCGAGCGATCAGGACTTCGAGACCGACCGTGAGTAACAAGCCAAGGACCGTGACTATCGAACGGTAGACGAACAGCAAAACCAGCAAGATGATGACCGCGCCGACAGCGGTCATCTTGATCATGGAGTGGTCGCCCGCATGCTGCATATCGGACACCAGTGCTGCCGGACCGGTCACGTAGACCTTGATGCCGGGCGGCGCCGGAGTGTGTTCGGCGATGCTGCGGACCGCGGCAATTGACTGCTGGCCCAACGTCGTTCCGGTGTTGCCGGCCAGATTCAATTGGATATAGACAGCCTTGCCGTCTTTACTTTGCGCGCCGGACGCGGTGAGGCGATCACTCCAAAGATCCTGTACGTGCTGGACATGTTTCGTATCGCTCCTCAGGGCACGAATCAGTCCGTCGTAGTAGGTATGCGCATCGTCGCCGAGTTCCTGCTGCCCTTCCATCACCAGCATGGCGAAACTGTCGGAGTCAGACTCCTTGAAGTTGCTCCCCATCTGCTGCATCGCGATCACTGATGGCGCGTCCTGCGGTGCCATCGGTACGGAATGGTCGCGGCTGACGGTCTCCAGCCACGGTACGAAGAACGTCACCAGAACGGTGACCGCTAACCACGCCAGAATGATGACCGGTGAGAGTGCGCGGATTGTCCGCGCGATCGCCGGTCGACGGATCGGGGTGGTCGGTTCGGCTGGCTGGGCCGCGAGTTGGGTGTCCGTCACTTACCGCTCTTGGTTCTGCAACAACGCGCGCACCAGTGGACGCGGTCCGGTGGGTCGGAGCATCGTGCTGGCGGGGCGGGGCCGAACCCGTTGCGGCCACCAGAACCAGCGGCCCAGCAGGGCGGCGATGGATGGTGTCATGAACGCGCGCACGACCAAGGTGTCGAACAGCAGACCGACGGCGATCGTCGTACCCACCTGGCCGATGCTGATCACGTCGCTGACGATCATCGACGCCATGGTGAACGCGAACACGAGGCCCGCGGTGGTCACGACTTTGCCTGTGCCCGCCATCGCGCGAATGATGCCGGTATTGATGCCTGCGTGGAGTTCTTCCTTCATTCTGGCGACCAGCAGCAAATTGTAATCAGATCCGACGGCCAGAAGAATGATCACTGTCATCACAAAGACCGACCAGTGCAACTGTATACCGAGCAGATACTGCCAAATGAAAACCGCCAAGCCGAAGGAAGCGCCCAATGACAGCAATACCGTACCGACGATAACCATTGCGGCGATCAGGCTCCTCGTCACGATCAGCATGACGACGAAGATCAGACAGAGTGCTGAAACGATGGCGATGACCAGATCGAATTTTGTGCCATTGACCGTGTCTTTGACAAGCGCTGCTGTACCCGCGAGAGAGATTGGTGAGCCCTCCAGGGGGGTGCCTTTGAGCGCCTCCTCGGCCGCGCTCTTTATCGCATCAACTCTGCCGATACCGTCGGGCGAGGTGGGATCGCCCTTCTGGGAGATGAGCATGCGAACGGCCTTGCCGTCCGGCGAGATGAAGACTTTCATGACCCGTTTGAAATCTTCGTTCTTGAAGACCTCCGGCGGAACGTAGAAAGAATCGTCGTTCTGGGCGGCGTCGAACGCTTTACCCATGGCCGTGGAATTCTCGCTGTTGCCGTCCATTTGGCCGAAGACACCCGACATGGTGCTGTGCATGGTGAGCAGCATTCCCCGCATGCTCGTCATGATCGCGATCATCTCCGGGAACTGCGCGAGCAGCTGCGGCATGATCACGTCCATTTGATCGAGATTCGCCGTCAGCTGGGCTAGCTTCTCGGTCAGCCCGTCAACCCCGTCGAGGACGTCGAAAACACTTCTAATTGACCAGCAGAGCGGAATATCGAAGCAGTGCGGTTCCCAGTACAGGTAATTGCGGATGGGTCGGAAGAAATCTTCGAAGTCGGCAATATGATCACGCAATTGCATGGTGATGTCAGACATTTCATGCGTGCTCTTGACCATGCTGTGCATCGTGGCTGACAACTGCTTCATCAAGTCGTACATATTCGACATGATGGCGATGGTTTGCCCTAATTGGTCAGCCTGTGTGAGCAGGTCCGCCATGCGCTGCTTCTGGAAGAACATGAATTGCTGCTGGCCGGCCTGCTGCGCGCTCATCAAATAGGGAATCGTCGTGTGGGCGATCGGTGTCCCCTCGGGACGCGTGACCGCCTGAACCTTTTCAATACCCGGAACGGCAAGGACGGCCTTCGCCAGCTTGTTCAGTACGAGGAAGTCGGCGGAATTGCGCAGATCATGATCGGTCTCCACCATCAGGATCTCCGGGGCCATCATCGCCGACGGCGGAAAGTGCCGGGCCGCTGCGTTAATGCCCTGAGTGGCGGGAATGTTCTTGGGCAAGAAGTGCTGGTCGTTGAAGTCGGGCTTGAATCCGGGCAGCGTCAAGAGTCCGACCAGCGTGATGGCCAACGATGCGACGAGGATGGGTCCCGGCCACCGGACGATCGCCGTGCCGATTCGTCGCCATCCGCGAGTGCTGGCATTCCGCTTGGGCTCGAACAGGCCGAAACGGCTGCCGACGGCAATGACAGCCGGAACCAGGGTGAGGGCGACCGCGACCGCGGTCAGAATGCCCACGGCACAGGGCACGCCGAGTGCTTGGAAGGCGGGCAGGCGGGTGAAGCTGAGGCAGAACGTGGCTCCGGCGACGGTCAGGCCGGTGGCCAACACGACATGGGCGACACCGCGGTACGTCGTGAAGAACGCCGTCTCCCGGTCTTCGCCGGCCAGGCGCGCCTCGTGATAGCGCCCGATGAAAAATATCCCGTAGTCGGTTCCAGCCGCGATCACCAGGGCCACCAACAGGTTTACCGCGAGGCTGGTCAGCCCGATGATTTCGTGGTGTCCGAGTAATGCGACGATTCCGCGGGCCGCTTGCAACTGGACGAAGACCACCAGCAACAACGCGATCACGGTCAGGGGCGACCGGTAGACGATGAGCAGCGTCACCAAGATCACTGCGATGCTCACCAAGGTGATCGTGGTGACCGTGCTGTTGCCGCTGACGCTCATATCGGCGGCGAGGGCCGCGGGCCCGGTGACGTATGTCTTGATCCCTGGCGGCGCCGGCGTCTGCGCGACGATGTGCTGCACGGCCTGGACCGACTCGTTGGCCACGGCGTCGCCAGGTTTGCCGGTGACGATTATCTGAACGTAGGCGGCCTTGCCGTCATCGCTTTCTGCGGCCGCACTGGTGAGCGGATCACCCCAGAAGTTCTGAATGTGCTGAACGTGCTTGGTATCGCTTCGCAACTGGCGGATCAGCCGGTCGTAATACTCGTGCGCGTCGTCGCCGAGGGGCTGCTGACCTTCCAACACGATCATTGTTGCGGCGCCGCCGGAAGACGATTCCTCGAAAACCTCGGACATGCGCTGTGCCGCCATGAACGACGGCGCATCGGTGGGGTTTTGCGATACCGCGTGCTCTGCCTCGACCTGCTCCAAGGTGGGAACCCCGAGGGTCAAGCCGATGACGATCGCCAGCCAGCCCAATATGACGAGCGCCGGGAATCGGTGGATCTTGTCCGCAACGAATGAGCGGCCGCCCTGCGACTGATGGTTACTCATGCGGCCTTCAGCAGACAGGAGATAAAGGAACTCACTTCATGCGTCGTGGTCTTCTCGTCCTTGACCACGCCGTCCACGGAGATCCGGCAGCCGATGGTGTCGCTGTCGGCCTGTGCGGCGATGCTTCCGATACCCGCGGCAGCGGAGATCGGGAATTCCAGTGACCACGGCAGCGTCGCGTCGGTGTGCACCGGGTTGCCGTTTTCGTCGAAATAGCTGATCTGGGCGGACGTTCCTGGTGGTCCGAAGATTTCGTATTTCATCTTCTTGGGGTTGTAGGGCTTGCCCTTGTCGTTCTTGGTGTCGCCGTAGGAGAGCGACTTTTCGCTTCCGAAGAGGCCGTGCAGGCGGTACACGGTCAGGCCCCCGACGGCGAGCACGGCGACGACGACCAACGGAATCCACAACCGGCCCAACGACTTCAGCACAGATCCCTGATTTCGACGCTCCTTGCGGATGGGGCTCTTCGCCTGATGCGGGGGCGGCGATTGGTCGGCAGGTTGCTCAGCGGTGTCATCGCGCGGCCAGTCGGTGACATCGGGCTGAGTTTGCTCAACGTCGGGCAAACTTCCATCGATCACCGCACGACGACCTTTCCCATCTTCAAAGCACTTCCGTTCCTCGCACCAGCCATTAGATGGAAAATGCTTTACGCATCGTGGCGCGATGCCTCACGTTACAGCCCATGTGGCGGGCGTCACAGCTCGCTCGTGTGACGCTCGCATGACGGTTTCCGCAAACGAGCCACGCCACAGGGTCGCGACCGATCTCGACCGAGAGTCAACCATGGCGATGGCCTCCGTGGGGGGTCTTTTGTAATGCAACAGCGGGAGCATACGCGTACGGGCGTGCAAGAAACTGCGGTAATGGCTAACTGTCATGTCGCTGGCAGCCTGGCCGCATTGACGCGTCCGCAAGCGGTAGGACGTCGCGAGGCCAGCTCCCACTTAGCGGCGAATCGGCTAATCGATCTCACCCATCAGACCGAATTCCGCTACCGTGCGCTCGGCCAGCTCCCGCAACGCGGACCGCGTCGTCACCGACCCCGGTTGGTAGCCGCGCACGCACACGCCGACCTGGTTCATTTCGGTCGAGGTGCCGACAAAGACGTGCAACTGGCTGCCCGCTCGTTCAAGCCAGCCCCGGGTGACGTTCTGGCTTGCTCCCCGAGCGAACATCCCATCGGACAGCGTGCCGTCGGGGCGGCTCGCCGCCGGACCCGTATCGCCGAGGCTCGAGCACACCGCGGGTTGCTCCGGATCGCTGACCGCGTAGTCGATCAGATGCTTCCACGCCCGTTTGGGGGTGAAGGGAGTCAGGGCGACGAGCTCAGCTGATTCGTCGGGAGTGTCTTTTGCGTCCTTGAGGGCCTGTTTGATCGCGGCGCGGGCAGGAGTCAGATCGGCCGTCACGCCCTGCGGGTCTATGCCGACCCGGATGAACGAGACGGCGATCGCCCGCGCATCGTCCATGGTGCGGGTGTTGACGGTGAGCAGCATTCTGACATCGTCGGCATCCCCATGCGTGCGTCCCATGTGCCGGTCGAGTCGCGCGGTGAACGCCGCAGCCAGCGCGCTCACTGTTCCGCCCAACGCCTCTGCGCGCGCATTCCACTCGTCGAGCCGGATCCGGATCCAGATGTTGGGCACGATCACGAGGTCGCCGGCGCCGCTCGTCGACGGCCCCGGCAATGACGCCTGGGCCTGCGAGTGCACGACATCCTGCTGGCGGCGCCGGGCCTCTTTCACCGCCGCGAGAAATGCCCGCCCCGTATCCGGGGCGTCCCGCGCAGTTTCGCGGACGTCTTGAACCAGCGCCTGCAGCCGAGAGCGCGACCGAGGGGGCGGATAGCCGAGATCGACGGGCAGGCCGAGGAGCGCCTGCGTCACTGCGACGGCCGCACCGATGCCGTCGATGACGTAGTGGGACAGCACCAGGCTGATAGCGGTCGAGCCGTCGCCGAGACGGACCACGCTGATCCGCCAGCCGGGTCCAGATTCCGGGTCGATAGGCAATTGCGTGCGCTCGTCGAACCAGTCACCGAGCTCATCCCGAGGGCGAACGGCCTCAGCGATATCGAGGTCGGCCGGCTGCGGATCTGACACCCACCGCCAGCGGCCGAACGGCAGCGGCGACCGCTCGATGAGCCGACCCATCATGCCTTGACTGAGTTTGTCGCGAAAACGCTTCAATCCCTCGATGTCGACCGGGTGGTGATAGAGCCAGCCGACCTGCATCACTTCCCTCTGGCCGGCGGCGTGATGCCCGGCATAGAAGGCTTGATCCATCAGTACGAGCCGGTTGTCCAGCCGCGCATCAGTGGGTGCTTGCGCAGGACGGTCCTGGATTGACACGAGCGTCAGAGTAGCCGACCGGCTGTTTCGATTTAGCGAGGTTGCGCAGGCCACCGCAAAGGCTCAATACCTTGTCGAAGCGCTCGCGAAAACCCTATTCTGCCGCTGTGATCACAAGCCGGCCGAGTGCCGAGAATCCTCGACAGAAGCCGGCATCGGGCACTCGGACCCGCCCGGTGGCTCTCTTTGTCTTGGGCAATGGCCGGTCCGGGACCTCTGCGCTGGCGCGGGTTCTCTCCCTGTGTGGCGGTTCGCTTCCGCCGGGTTTGTTAGGCGCGACGTCGGAGAATCCGCGCGGGTTTTTCGAGGCACGCGCCGTCATTCATCTGAATCAGGCGATCCTGCACGACCACGGCAGCTCCGGGTACGACATGGCACTGGATGCCTACCAGGACGGGGCGTTCGATGCCGAAAACAACGGTGCCTGGGTGGCCAAGCTCAAGGACTATCTCACCGGCTTGCCGACCGCGCCGACCCTGGTCATCAAGGAACCGAAGACGACGGCGGTGTCCAGGATCTGGTTCGAGGCCGCGCGTCAGGCCGGCTTTGACGTCGCGGCGGTGGTCGCGGTGCGCCATCCGGACGAGATCATCGGATCTCTGGAGAAGCGGGCCAATCAGCAGAACTACGTTGACTCCTCACCGGAGCTGACGTGTGCCTGGTGGCTGAAATACAGTCTGCTGGCCGAACGGGACACCCGTGGCATACCGCGTGTGTTCGTTGAATACTCCAATCTCCTCGAGGACTGGCGCCGGGAACTGAAGCGAATCTCTACGACGCTGGCGATCGATCTGGACGCGAAGCATGAGGCAGAAGTCGACGAGTTCCTGACCCCGGATCTTCGGCACCATCAAACCCGCGGTCAGGCGACCGAGCCTTTCGGCACCCACTGGATCGGCACGGTCTACGAATCGCTTGCCGCGGCCGCGCGGGACGGGTCGTTCGATGAGGCCGAGCTGGATCGCGTCTTCGCGGCCTACGGGGCAAGCGAACGCGGGTTCCGGCAGGCGTTCAAGGACGTCGGTCGCTACCGCAATCTCGACCGGATGTTGCCGCCGTTTGTTGTGAAGCTTGGCCTCGAGACCCTGGCGCTGGTCCATCGGCGCAAGGGCACGTGGGCGTAGTGGGGTCGGGTCGGGAGCATCCGATGAAATTTGTGCTGGCTTTCTACGGAACTCGTGGGGATGTCGAACCGGGTATCGCCGCCGGCCGCGAGCTGATGCGCCGCGGTCACGACGTGCTCATGGCCATCCCGCCCGACTCGATCGGTTCGGCCGAATCCGTCGGCCTCGCGGCGGTCGCTTACGGGCCCGATACCCAGGCGTGGCTGGAGGACACCCGCGACTTCTGGGGCTTCTTGTTCCGCAATTTCTGGCGCGTGCGGGATGTGCAGAAGTATCTCCGCGAATCCCGCGAGCCCGGTGTTCGGGCTTGGGCCGAGATGAGCAGGACGCTCACATCGGTTGCGGGTGAAGCCGATGTGCTCGTGACTGGCGTCAGTTACGAGGAACTCGTGTTCGACGTCTCGGAATACTGCGGTGTCCCGCTGGCGACGGTGTTCTGGTTTCCGATGCGGGTCAACGGCAAGCTCTTGCCGAATCTGCCTGGGCCGGTGCTGCGCGCGGCGATGAAGGTCTACGAGTGGGTGGTCTGGCTGTCGGTGAAGAACGTCGTCGGTATAGCGCGGCGGGAACTAGGCCTCGCGCCGGCGTCGGGACCTGTGCCGGAGCGGATCGCTGAACTCGAATTGCTCGAGATCCAGGCCTATGACGACCTGCTGTTTCCGGGATTGGCAGATGAGTGGGCGCAGTGGGATGGTCAGCGGCCGTTCATCGGCACACTGACGCTGGAGTTGGCCACCGAAGCCGACGAGGACGTCATGTCCTGGATCGCTGCGGGGACGCCCCCGATCTGCTTCGGATTCGGCAGCATTCCGGTCGAGTCGCCCGCCGACATGATCCGCATGATTGCGGGGGCGTGCGCGCAGGTCGGCGAGCGGGCATTGCTGTGCGCCGGCTGGACCGATTTCAGTGATGTCCCGCAGTTCGACCACGTCAAGGTGGTGGGCGCGGTGAATTACGCGACGATATTTCCGTCGTGCCGGGCCGTCGTGCACCACGGCGGCGCGGGCACCACCGCGGCCGGCCTGCGCGCCGGCGTTCCGACACTCGTCCTCTGGATGGCCGATGTTCAGGTGATTTGGGGAGCCGCGGTCAAGGGGCTGAAGGTAGGCACCTCGCGACGGTTTGCCGCTGCCACTGAGAAGACGCTGGTCGCCGACCTGCGCACGATTCTGGCCCCGGACTACCTCACCCGCGCCCGCGAGCTGGCGGCCCGGATGAACACGCCGGCCGACAGCGTGACGAGGGCCGCCGATCTTCTCGAAGATTTCGCCCGTCGCAAGCAGGTTGGCCGACTTGACGATCCGATACTGGAAAACCCCGCAAACTAACGCCCCTGCAAGTTTAGACTCAGCGCCGAAATGCTGGCATGCGAGATAGGGCCATTTTGACCATCACCGATTACGACGTTCGTTCGCTGTACCTCGACCTGCTCCGGCGCAACCTGACCAGGTTCGGGATGCATGAGCGGATGCCCTCGGACTGGCCGTTGCGGCGACGTGTCCTGCTCAAGGTGGCCAATACCTTCGGTCCCAAACTTCGGGGCGCGGGCGTGCGTGATCAAAACCTGCGCGAAGCGGGCCTGGACTGGCCGGCCGAGGCCGAGACGATGATCGGCATGAAGCGGCTCACCAGTCTGCAGGAGTGCGTGGAGACGGTGCTGGCTGACGATGTCCCCGGCGACCTCGTCGAGACGGGCGTGTGGCGTGGCGGCGCGTGCATCTTGATGCGGGCGGTATTGGCGGCCTACGGCGACACCACGCGCAACGTGTGGCTGTGCGATTCCTTCCAGGGGGTCCCGCGCTCTGACACCGAGAACTACAAGGCAGACAAAGGGATTCACGCAGAAATAGTTTCGGGCATCCTGGGGGTGTCGGAGGCCGACGTCAAGAAGAATTTCGAACGTTACGGCCTGCTGGACGACCAAGTCCGTTTCCTGCCAGGTTGGTTCAAGGACACGCTGCACGATGCCCCGATCGATGCGATCTCGGTGTTGCGGCTCGATGGTGACCTCTACGAATCCACGATTCAGGCCCTGGACGCGCTGTACCCGCGACTGTCGCCCGGGGGCTTCTGCGTCGTCGACGACTATCTGGCCGTGAAGGCGTGCGAGAAGGCCGTCACCGATTACCGCGAAAAGCATGGGATCACCGCCGAAATCGTCGATATCGACGGCACGGGCGTGCTGTGGCGCAAGTAGCGCATGCCTGACGGTTTGGTACGGATCGGAGTTCTCGGGGCGGCCGGTGTCACGCCAACGGCGGTGATCAAGCCGGCAAAGGACAACGCTGAGGTCGAGGTTGCCGCGGTGGCCGCGCGCGATGTGGTGCGCGGTCGCGCCTACGCCGCCAAATACGGCATCCCCCGGGTGCACGACGGCTATGAAGCGCTGATCGCGGATACCGGCGTTGACGCGGTATACATCCCCTTGCCAAATGCCCTGCATGGCAAATGGATTCGAGCCGCGCTCGAAGCGGGCAAGCATGTGCTGGTGGAGAAGCCGCTCGCCGCCAATGCTGCCGAGGCCCGGGAGATCGCCGACCTCGCGGCTGGCTCGGGTCGCGTGGTGATGGAGGGTCTCCATCACCGCTATCACCCTGCGTCGGTGCGGATCGAACAGATCCTCGCCTCAGGAGAGCTGGGAACGATTCAGCGGGTCGAGGCGGTCAATTGCTATTGGCTGCGCGACTTCTCGGGTTCCCGCTACAGCTATCCGCTCGGCGGCGGGGCGACGATGGATCTCGGGTCCTACATCGTTGACACAGTTCGCACATATGGCGGTTCGACCCCGGAAGTTGTTTCCGCACAGGCAAAACTGCGCGGCCCGCAGATTGACCGGGTGATGACGGCCGAGTTGCGGTTCGCCGGCGGGCACACCGGCCGGCTGCACTGTTCGATGTGGTCCGCCGAGCCACCGCACTACAGCACCAAAGTGGTCGGTGACCGCGGCGAGCTGAGGCTGCATCCGCTGCAGCCGTTCCAGCGGTTCTCGGTTCGATCCGCCGACGGCAAACGCGACGAGAAGTTTCCGTTGCGGGCAACCTACGCGTATCAACTGGATGCGTTCGCCGCGGCGGTGCTGCGTGGCGAGCCGGTGAGGACGTCGGTGGCGGACGCGGTCGAGAACATGACCGTCATCGATGCGATCTATCGCGCCGCCGGCCTTCCCGTCCGCGAACCGGCCTAGCCACCAACTCGGCAGGCAGCGTGCTGCCAGACAGCCAGGCGTCGGCGGTGCGGGCGAAGAGGCCTGGATTGTGCATCGGCCAGTCATGACTCATGCCGACCGCGAGTCGGTCGACGCCATTGGGCATCGACTGTGAGAGCAGTGCCGCCCAATGGCGGATTGCTCGCAACTCGTTGGTACCGGTGACGAACAGTGTTGGTACGTCTGCTTTGTCGAGCGTCCGGGGAAGGCTGAAACCTGCCGAAGCCTCGGCGATGTGGGCGAATTGCGCTCCCGAATTCAGGCGCGCATCCTCGTCGTAATCCGCGTTCTGCACCGCGTGGCCGGCATCCCAGTAGCGGTTCATCAGTAGCCATCGGAATGCGGCGGTGCGGGCGAACACACCCGCCAGGCGGCGCGTGAGCTGGACCGCGGGCAGCGTGTTGATCAAGGTGCTGCTCAACACCGCGCGGTCGACGAGATACGGCTCAGAAGCCAGGAGTTCGACGCCGACCTGGGCCCCGAGTGAGTAGCCGACCAGGTGCGCCCGTCCGCCGTCGACTCGGGTGCGGATGAGGTCTGCGATCGCGCCGGCGGCCCGGCTCATCTCGAAGGGGCCCTGATCAAAGCTTCTGCCGTACTGGGGCAGATCCGGGACCAGGCAGCGGTAGTGCCGCATCCGTGCGACCACCGGCTCCCAGGTCCACCCGCTCATGATGCCGCCGTGCAGGAACACGATGGCGGGCGCGTCGACCGGCCCGGAGTCGCGCACGAACAGATCCACGTGGCGATGCTATGTCAGTTGGCGAAGTGCGCTTCGTTGATGTGTTCGGCGACCCGCAACGCATTGGCTGCGACGGTCAGGCTCGGGTTGATGCCGCTACTGGACGGGAAGAACGACGCGTCCACCACATACAGGTTGTCCACCTCGTGTGCGCGGTTCTGCGGGTCCAGCACGCTGGTCGCGGGATCGGTGCCGAAGCGGACCGTGCCGCAGACGTGGCCCAGGGTTCCGTTGTTCTCACCGGTGCGCAGAGTGAGGGTGCGGAACGGCTTCAACACCTCGTTGAGCGCGCTCAAGAACACCTCCCGCCGCTCGATCTCGTTGGGATGTAAGCGGTATTGAAGCCGCAGCCGCTGGCGTCCGTCGACACTGGGCCGATCGCTCGGCAGTACCCGGTTGTCCGAGTACGGCAGGTCTTCCATGATCGCGGCCAGGACGAGTCCGCCACTGATCACCCTGTCGTAGATCGGCCGCGCGATAGGGCTCGACCACCGCAACGCCTTTGAGACCAGACCCGGCTGGTTCATCATCATGTCGAGCGGTGCCAACGAGGCCATCGAGCTGGCCGACTGCACCGTGCCGTACTTCTGGCCATCGATGAAATAGAAGTCGTTGAGCCCGATTTCCTTGTTCTCGGCGGTGATCTTGCTGCCGCGTTGTGGCCAGATCTCGATCCAGTCCATGACGTGGCGCATGAGATTGCGGCCCACCATATCTGAGCCGTTGGCCAGTCCACGCGACCAATCCCCGGACCGGGAATTGAGCAACAGCACCGGGGTGGCCAGCGCTCCGGCGGCAAGCACCACCACTTTGCCTTTCAGCGTGAGCATGTCGTTGCGGCGCTGACAGATCACCTGTCGCACGCCGGTGCGGTCTGACTCGAGTCGTAAGACTCGGCATTCGGCGAGTAGCTCAGCGCCGTATTCGGTGACGGCGGGCAGCACACCGGCGCGGGCGCCGTCGTTCTTGCACCCCTTGGGGCAGAGGTACGCCTGGCAGGTCGCGCAGTCGTCGGTGTAATCACACGCCATCGGCAAGTGATAGGGATGCAGGCCGCGCCCCGCCAGATAGTTCACCAACGGCTGATTGTCGGCGGAAAACGGTGGTGCGGCTGGCAGCCCGACATCGGCCGACTCCGGCCGCAGAGGATCCGGCTGGCCGCGCACCCCGAGAAGCTTCTCGGCCTCCGCGTACCAGGGCGCCAGCTGTTCGTAGGAGATCGGCCACGACTCGGGGACGGTGGATTCGCCGGGATCGGTGAAGAATTGGCGAGGCGCGAAGTCGTCGACGAAGAACCGTTCGCAGACCATGCCGTAGAGCGCCGACGATCCGCCGGGACCGGCGCCGATGTACGGCACGAACTTTCTCGGGAATCGTCCACTGATATCGGTGATTTCGTCGTTGCTACGTCCTGCCCGGGCCAGGGTGTCGTAGTAGGTCTTCTTCGACCGGGACGCCTGTGGCTCGGCCATTTCGGGCATCGCCGCGCGAATCGTGCCCGGGGTGCCGGGCAGTGTGGAGCGGCCCTTTTCGACGAAGAGCACTCGGCGGCCCGCGCGTGCCAGCCGGTGGCCGAGCATGCCGCCGCCCATACCGGCGCCCACGACGATGACATCCCACTCGACACGTTCGGCCTCGCGCCCAGTCAATTCACCCTCAGGCACTATCTGGCTCCTCGGTGCTATGGCCCAATGCCGGCCCGTTCTGGGCGATTCGGGATGCTATCAACGCAGGCCGAGAAAGGTGGCGAGTTCGTCGTCGTGGCGGTCGCGTTGGAAACGCTGAGAAGACTTCTGTGCGCCATTGGCGAGGCGACGGCGCAGGCCTTCGTCCGCTTCGAGTGTCATCAGGTTGGTGGCGAGGGCTTTGGCGTCTCCGGTCGGGCTCAATAGTCCGGCGACCCCCGGTTCGATGATCTCCGGGGTGCCACCAGAATTGGTCCCGCAGACGGGGAGGCCAGCCCTCATGGCCTCGACGGTGACGCGGCCGAACGCTTCACATTGGCTGCACATCAGCCCGACGTGGGCGGCTGACCAGTAGCGCGGGACGTCGCGGGTCGGTCCGTGAATGGTCACCAGATCATCGACGCCCAATCGTTGGGCAAGGCGGCGAAGTGGCTGGTTGCTTCCGGCACCTACCAGTGTCAGTTCGACATCGATGCCCGCACTTCGGGCGATGGCGATGGCCTCGATCGCCAGACTCTGCCCCTTGGCCTCGGAGAAATAGCCGACCAGGACGGCCCGCAACTGCTCGCCCGGCTGCCGCTCCGGCGGCGTGCCCATTGCGCTGTCGACGACGGGGTAGATCACGTCCGCCGGCATCGTCGGGTCCAGATCGAGCATGGCTTGCTCGACTGCGTGCGAGTTGCAGATCACCGACTCCGACAGCCACCCGACCAGGCGCACGGTTCTGCGGTAGCCGAACAGGAACCAGAGTTGATGGTCGTCCCTCCCGAACTCGCGGATGATCCAGTGGTGCGGGATGCCGAGGATCTTGGCGGCGATGGCGTGCGACGGGATTGTCATCGTATTGGTCAAGACCATCGTCGGACGTTGTCGGGTGAAGTACACCAGTGCCTGCACGATGCCGGGCAGAAGTATCACGGTGTAGGGAAGCCAGCCGATCACCACGTGCGGATCGACGAATCGGAACCGCGACCATTTTCCGAAACCCCACCACGGCGTCCAGGCGATCTTCGTTTCAATACCGTCATCCGCGCACCGCTGCGATACATCTCCTTTTTGTGGGAGGACCGCGACGAGGTGAACGTCCGGTCGCTTTCGGCGGATTGCGGAGAGGATGTCGCGGAAATCGACTACGCCGCCGCCACCGAAACTGCTTACGTTGGAGACCACCACGATTCGCGTCGGGGGTTTCTCGTCGGGTGTGGTTCTGCTCGCGCGACGCCGGGCCGTTAGGCGGCGCAACGCTCCAGCGGGAAACACGGCCAGAGTGTAAGCGACAATGTGCTGGCCTCGATCCGTAATGGTCGCGACGAACTGTTGCGCTGGGGAGCGTGCAGACTCTTCGGCGTCCTGGGCTGCGGGCCGGGTGTTAGCATCGCGCGCATGACTGACGGCCGGGGGCCGGTACGGATCGGCGTCCTGGGGGCAGCCCAAATAGCGCCGGCGGCGCTGATCAATCCGGCGAAGGAGAACGCTGAGGTTGTGGTGGCCGCGGTGGCGGCGCGGGATGCGTCGCGCGCCCGGGCTTTCGCGGCCAAGCATGACATCGCACGGGTACACGACAGCTACGAGGCGCTGATAGCCGACCCGGATGTGGATGCGGTGTACAACCCGCTACCAAATGGCTTGCATGGCAAGTGGACTCGCGCTGCGATCGAGGCAGGCAAGCACGTGCTGTGCGAGAAGCCGTTCACCGCCAATGCCGCCGAGGCCCGTGAGATCGCCGAGCTGGCCGCCGCGTCAGACCGGGTGGTGATGGAGGCATTTCACTACCGCTACCACCCCTTTGCCTTACGGGCGGAGGAGATCATCGCCTCAGGAGAGCTGGGCACCCTGCAGCGGGTGGACGTCGCCTTCTGTTTCCCGTTGCCCAAGTTCTCCGACATCCGCTACAACTATTCCCTCGCCGGCGGAGCCACTATGGACGCCGGATGCTATGCGGTGCACATGCTGCGCACGTTCGGTGGCTCGACGCCGGAAGTTGTTTCTGCACAAGCGAAGTTGCGTGACAGCACGGTGGACCGGGCGATGACGGCCGAGCTGCGTTTTCCGGCCGGACACACCGGCCGGCTTCGTTGTTCGATGTGGTCGGCGGATCTGCTGAGGATAAGCCTGCGGGTGACCGGTGACCGCGGTGAGTTGTATGTGATCAATCCGTTGTTGCCGCACATTTTTCATCGGTTCTCCGTGCGATCCGGCGGCAAGAAGCGGGTCGAGCGCTTCCCGCGACGTGCCACCTATGCCTATCAGCTGGATGCGTTCGCCGCGGCGGTGCTGCGGGGCGAGCCGGTCAAGACGACACCCGAGGACGCGATCGAGACCATGACCGTCATCGACTCGGTCTACCGCGCCGCCGGCCTTCCCCTGCGGGAGCCGAGTTGAGTGAGCTTGCTGACGGTTATGTCAATTGTTGAAATTTTCAGTTGGCCGTCTTCTAGTATCGCCGCGGTGGTTTGACGGAGGAGAGAAGAGCAATGCCAGACAGCGCTGGGCGGGTACGTATCGGCATCTTGGGAGCTTCGAGCTTCGCGCCGACGACGATGATCAACCCGGCTAAGGACAACGACGATGTCGTGGTCGCGGCGGTGGCATCACGTGATCAGCCCAGTGCCGACGAATTCGCGGCCAAGTACGGCATACCCAAGGCTTACGGTACGTATGAGGCGCTGATCGACGATCCGGACCTCGATGCCATCTACGTCTTGGTGCCGACCAGCATGCACGGTAAATGGACAAAGTTGGCATTGGCGGCGGGCAAGCATGTGCTGGTCGAGAAGCCGTTCACAGCCAATGCCGCCGAGGCTCAGGAAATCGCCGACCTGGATGCCACGTCGGACCGTGTGGTGATGGAGGCGATTCAGTTCCGCCACCATCCGCTGACGCGGCGCGTCGAGCAGATCATCGCCTCCGGCGAGCTCGGCACCCTTCGGCGCGTGGACGTCACCCTGTGCGTATTGCTGCCGACCTTCAAGGCCAATTGCTACAACTACGCCATGGCCGGCGGGGCGATGATGGATGCGGGCAGCTACGTGACGAACATGGCCCGCACGTTCGGTGGCTCCACCCCGGAAGTTGTTTCGGCACAGGCGAAGCTGCAGAAGCCCCAAGTGGACCGGGCAATGACGGCCGAGTTGCAGTATGCCAATGGCCACACCGGCCGGCTGCGCTGCGCGCTGTGGTCGGGGAATCTGTTTCGGGCGAGCGCCAAAATCGTCGGTGATGACGGCGAGCTGCGGTGGCTCAGTCCTGCGGCACCCAACGTGTTCCCGGTGCTCTCGGTCCGGTCGGCCAACGGGAGAAGGACCGAGCGTTTCTCCCGTCGCACCACCTATTCCTTCCAGCTGGAAGCGTTCGCCGGTGCAGTGCTGCGCGGCGAGCCGGTGCGGACGTCGCCGCAGGACGCGGTCGAGAACATGAGCGTCATCGACGCGGTCTACCGGGCCGCCGGCCTTCCGATCCGGGAGCCGAGCTGACCGATCTGGTCGGCCACCAGCAAGGGAGCTACCAGTTAGCCAAACGCTTACCTGGCCGTCAAAAAACCAGCGATACTGGCCGGTGTTCGAAAGAACGTGCACACTCCGCACGCGGTTGAGAGGCTAGATCAGCGATGAAAGTGGTCCTGGCATGCCACGGCGTGCGTGGCGATGTTGAGCCCAGCGTTGTCATCGGCCGTGAATTGCTGCGCCGGGGCCACGACGTGCTCATCGTCGTCCCGCCAAATGTGGTCGGCTTTGCCGAGGCGGCGGGTCTTTCTGCGGTCGCCTGGGGGACGGACTCGCAGGTCATGATGGACGCTCAGCGCGACTACTGGACGTGCTTCTTTCAGATGCCCTGGAAATCGAAGGATCTGGCCAGGCTGGGAGAAGGCATCGGGGAGATCGTCACCCAGTGCTGGACCGAGGAAGCGTTCTCGACCCTGGTGTCGGTCGCTGAAGGCGCCGACGTCATCATCGCCGGCAACGGTTTCGAGCAGTTCGCGGCCAATGTCGCGGAGTATCACGGCATCCCGCTCGTCACTGTGGATTTCTTCCCGATGCGAGCCAACGGGAAGGTTCTGCCACTGCTGCCGGCACCGTTGGGCCGTGCAGTGATGACGGGCTACCAGCGGATGTCCTGGAGCGGTGTGGTGAAGGACGTTGAGGACACGCAGCGTCGTTTGCTTGGGCTGCCGCAGGCAACAACGCCCTGGCCAGGTCGCATCGCAGACCGTGGATCCTTGGAAATCCAGGCCTACGACGATGCGTTCATTCCCGGGCTGGCCGCCGAGTGGGCGAAATGGGGTCGCCAGCGCCCCTTCGTCGGCACCCTGACGCTGGAGTCGCCGACGGATTCCGACGACGAGGTCGCGTCGTGGATCGCCAAGGGGACGCCGCCGATCTTCTTCGGATTCGGCAGCGTGCCGGTCGGCTCACCGGCTGACACGATCGCCATGATCAGCGCCGTCTGTTCGCAGTTGGGCGAGCGGGCCGTGGTGGGCGCCGGCTCCTCTGATTTCAGCGCGATCGCCTACCCCGAACACGTCAAATTGGTCGGCCTTGTCAATTTCGCCGAGATCTTCCCGCTCTGTCGCGCAGTCGTGCACCACAGCGGGGCCGGCACGATCGCCGCGTGCTTGCGGTCGGGAGTTCCGCAGGTGGGTCTCTGGACGCTGCCTGACCAGTGGTTGCGGACCAGCCAGCTCAAGCGGTTGAAGGTGGGCACCGGGCGTCGCTTTGCCAAGACGACCGAGAAGTCACTGATCGCGGACCTGCGCAAGATTCTGGCCCCGCAATACCTCAGGCGGGCTGACGAGTTCGCGAACCATGTGACGACGCCTGCCGAAAGTGCTGCTGCGGCCACCGATCTCGTGGAAGACTTTGTCCGCGTCGGTCGTGTTTGCTGAACGATGAGCGCGCATCCGGAAGTCGTCGGCGATAGCGAAGACGAGAGCGTCAGTCGCCGGTGGAAACGCTCCCTCGGCGAGGTATTCGACCCGCAGAACAATGCGCTGAACGCATGGCGACTCGCGATGGCGACGGGCGTCATCTTGTGGCATTCCTGGCTGATCACCGGGCGCGCCATCTCTTTCGAGCCGGCCCACCAACTGCTTCGAGACGTCTGGGTGGACGGGTTCTTCGCGATTTCCGGATTCCTCATCACGTGGAGCTGGGTGCGACGACCGCGGCTGCGTGACTATTTCGTCGCTCGAGGGTTGCGCATCCTCCCGGCGTTCTGGGTCTGCCTGATCGTCATCGCGTTCGTTATCGCGCCCATCGGCGTGGCGATTGGCGGCGGCTCGCCCGGCAAGCTGCTGCTGTCGCCCGGCCCCATCCACTACGTCCTGAACAATTTCGCACTGATGATGAAGCAGAGCGATGTCTCCGGAACGCCGCTCGGGGTCCCGCTGCCGGGGGAGTGGGATGGTTCGCTCTGGACGCTGTATTGGGAAGTGCTGTGCTACATCGCTATTGCACTTCTTGGCATCACCGGACTACTTCGTCGTCGTTGGGTGATCCCGGGGTTGCTCGCCCTGGCGGTGCTCTGGTCAACCCAACTGCCGTCGATGAGTGCCGTCGTCGAAGCACCCCCCGCCAAGCGGCCACCGATGGACGCGGCGACCCAGCTGCTGATCGCTGAAGGAGCGGCCGCCCGTTTCGCGGTGATGTTCCTGGCCGGTG
Source organism: Mycobacterium sp. RTGN5 (assembly GCF_033804465.1). Taxonomy (NCBI): domain Bacteria; kingdom Bacillati; phylum Actinomycetota; class Actinomycetes; order Mycobacteriales; family Mycobacteriaceae; genus Mycobacterium; species Mycobacterium sp. RTGN5. The sequence goes on along the minus strand of NZ_JAPZLA010000009.1, from coordinate 64,804 downwards.
CGCTGTTGTTCCAGGTACGCAACGTCATTCCCGCTCGTTGGTCACTCGTGACGCTGAGCGTGGCGATCGTCCTGGCGGCCAGCCTGCTGCCCAACTACCGGTGGATCGCTGCCTTCCCGCTGGCGTATGCGCTCGTCGTTTCGGGTGCTCTCATCCGCCACCCGCGCTTGCGATTGCGGACTGACTTGTCATACGGCGTCTACATTTACGCGTTTCCGATTCAGCAGCTCCTGGTCATCGGCGGGCTGGCCTTCCTGGCTCCGCCGGTGTTCGCGGTCATCGCCGCCGTCATCACGCTGCCGTTGGCGGCACTGAGCTGGTACCTCGTCGAGAAGCCCGCGATGTCCCTCAAAGGGCGGCTCGCCCGACGCAGTCCCCCGGCCGCTTCGCCGCCCGCTCAGCTCTGAGCCAGCGCCCGATCGGCCAAGGCTCCAACGACCGGGCCCAGGGCTCGGGAGTATTCGAGCGTCAGATGGTTCCAGTCGAAGTACACCAGGGTGTTGTCGACGATGACAGGGCAGCGATCTGCTGTGCAGAACAAGTCGGTGAGGTCGGCATACTGCCCGCCGCCGGCCTTGACGGCGGCGGCCTCCGCGGCGATACCGGCTGGATTGACCGCGTTGGATCGCTTTGGCTCACAGGCCGTTGCGTTGTCCAAATGGGCCGAGAGGCACACCGGCACCACCGACTGGGGATCGGGGATCGGCCCTAGCACCAGGACCTGCGTACCGCTGGCGCGGAGCTGGTGCACCATGCGGGTCAGGCTGTCGAGCCACACCTGGTCGTACGATGTGAATCCCGATGGCCAGTCGGCCGAACCGTATCCCCGCCACATGCTGAGCACGACCAGTCGCGGGTGCTCGGAGCGCAACCGGTTGATGATCTCGGTACGCCATTGTTCGCACTCGGTGTACTCCCGGTGAAGCAGTGGACTGCTGATCGGCAGGTCCAGCAATGGGCAGCCAGTCTTCGCCAGCGTCTCGAGCCGCCAGTGACGCTCATCGGCGAGCTGCTGGAACGCCGGATTCCACATTGCTGCATGCGAATCACCGATCAAGGCAACCGTGGTGGCCGAGGCGGTATCTCCCGAAGCGCATTCCGGTTGTCCGGTTTCGAGAAAGTCGCGCATACAGCCACCGAGGTACACGTTCTTGTCTTCGCCCGCTGCATTCGCAAGCGGAGGAACAAGATTCGACGGGACCGCCTTGAGATCGGCAGAGGCCGCGAGGCCTGCCTGAACCTGGGCGACTGCCTGCCGGACCGCGGTGTCGTAGGCGTGGATGCCGGCACCCGCGGGGACCGGGGCTGCGATCAGGGTCAGGGGCGCCGCGGGTGCGCCGCGTCCGACGGTGGTTGGTACGACCTGCAGTAGCGCCAGGCCGGCACAGACCGCGATCGCGGTGGCCACCGCACCCAGACCGAGGCTGCGCCCCGCCGAGTCGCGGATCTTCGGCCGGAAGCGCAGCGGGTTTTCAACGAACTTCAATGTGAGCCATGCCAGCCCGGCGGACAACAGCGCAGCGGTCAGCCGGGCGACCAGCCCAAGCGACTGGCCCATCAGAAGCGGGGCCAGCACCAGTACCGGCCAGTGCCACAGATACCACGAGTAGGAGATGCGGCCGATGGCACGCACCGGCCGCAGGCCCAGCAGGCGTCCGCAACCCCGCGCGGGTATAGCGCAACCCGCGCCGATGACAAGCGCGGTACCGACGGTGGGCAGGATTGCGGCGGTGCCGGGGAAGGGGGTGGTCGGGCTGAACCAGGTGCAGGCCACCAGGATCATTGCCAGCCCAGTCCATCCTGCGATCCCGGCCGGTAATGCCGGCACGCGGCGCCACTGGCCGGCTGTGAGCGCAACCAAACCGCCAACGGCGAGTTGCCAGGCCCGGGTGGGCAACGAATAGAACGCCGCGGCGGGCATGACAGTGGTCAGGACGAACGACATTCCGAAGGACACGACGGCCACCACCGCGAGCGTCACCAAATACGGGCGTTGTGTCGGGGCGGCGGGGGATTGCCGACTCTTCCGCGCCCGGCGTACCAATCGGATCAGCCAGGCCACGCCGAGGATTAGGGGCGCCCACACCAGGTAGAACTGTTCTTCGACGCCCAGCGACCAGTAATGCAGAAACGGCGATGGCGTCAGGTAATTGGCGGCGCTGAAATAGTTGACGCCTTCGAGCATGAATCGGTAGTTGCTCACGTAGAGCGCGCTCAATATGCCGTCGTACAGAACGGTCGGCACTTGCAGGGGCGGTAAGAGGAACGTCGCGGCGATCATCGTGACGACACCGACCGCGGCGGAGGCGGGCAGCAGCCGGCGCGCCCGCGCACCGTAGAAGCTCCGCAGCTTGACGGTGCCGGTGCCGCTCACCTCGCGCCAGAGCAGCCCGGTGATCAAGAAGCCAGAGATGACGAAGAAGACGTCGACGCCGACGTAGCCGCCACCCAGGCCGGGCACCGCCGCATGGAACAGGACTACGGCGACTACGGCGACAGCGCGCAAACCCTCGATGTCCGGGCGGAATTTGTTCCGTTCCGGCCCTCGGTCCTGTCGCTCTTCGGGACGGCTAACGCTGTCGGCCTGGTGCACGATCACCTACCTGGTAGGGGGGCAGACCCATTGAGTCGAGGCACTTTTGCCCGCGCTGGGGAGCAGGGACACGTCTGGAGCGGTTCACGTCTCACAACGCTTGGTTTAGATGTTCGGCCACCCGCAACGCGTTGGCCGCAACCGTCAGACTCGGATTCAGGCCGGCGCTGGATGGGAAGAACGAGGTGTCCACGACGTAGAGGTTGTCCACTTCGTGCGCGCGGTTCTGAGCATCCAGCACACTGGTGGTGGGATCGGTCCCAAATCGGCAGGTACCACAGACGTGGCCCACGTTCGAGTTTTCCTTCCCGCTGCCAAGGCCGCGGGTGCGAAACGGCTTCAGCACATTTTTGAACAGCCGCAGGAACTCCGCGTGGCGTTCGAGTTCTCCTGTGTGCAAACGGTATTGAATCCGCATCCGCTGACGGCCGTCGGCGCCGGGATGGTCGGATAGCAGCACTCGGTTATCCGCGTAGGGGAGGTCTTCCATCATCGCGGCGAGGATCAGCCCGCCGGTGAAGAACTTCTCGTACACCCTTCGCACCGCGGGACTCATGGCACGTAGTGCTTTCGCTTGCGGGCCAGGGCGATTGGTCAGCCACTCCATCGGCGGTATCGAGCCGAACGACTGCACGGTGCCGTACTTCTGGCCTTCATGGAAGTAGAAATCGTTGAGCCCGATCTCCTTGTTGGCTCCGGTGATCTTGGAGCCCGGTTCCGGCCAGATCATGACGGGGTCGAGGAGATGGCGCATCAGGTTGCGGCCCACCATGTCCGAGCCGTTGGCCAGCCCGCGTGGCCAGTCGCCTGACCGGGAATTGAGCAGCAGCACGGGGGTGGCCAGGGCGCCTGCGGCCAGCACCACCACCTTCGCCTTCAAGGTCAGTTGTCCGGACGGGTGCTCGCAGATCACCTGTCGCACCCCGGTGCGGTCTGCTTCCAGGTGCACCACCCGAGCTTCGGTCAACAGCTGGGCGCCGTGGTCAGTGACGGCGGGCAGCACGCAGTTTCGCGAGGCGTCGTTCTTGCACGGCCGGGAGCAGAGGAAGGTCTGACACGTGGCGCAGTCGGCGGTGTAGTCACAGGCCATCGGCAGGTGATAGGGATGCAGCCCGCGTCCGGTCAGGTAGTCGACCAACGGTTGGTTGTCGGCCGAAAATGCTGGTGCAGCAGGCAGATTGACGGCGGCCGCCTCGGGCCGCAGCGGATCGGGCTGGCCGCGGACCCCCAGCAGCTTCTCGGCATCGGCGTACCACGGTCGCATCTCGTCGTAGGTGACCGGCCAGGCCTCCGGCACGGTCGAATCGCCCGGGTCGGCGAAATTCTGCCGGGGAGTGAAGTCCCGAGCGAAAAATCGCTCGCACACCATGCCGTAGAGCGCAGAGGATCCGCCGGTTCCGCTGCCGATGAATGGCACAAAGCGTTTGGCGCGGCGGCCGCTGATGTCTTCGACTTCGTCGGTCGAGCGTCCGCCACGGGCCAAGGCGTCGAAGTAGCTCGCCGCGGATCTGGCGGCGATCGGCTCGGCCAGTTCTGGCATCGCAGAACGAATCGTTCCCGGTGCGCCAGGCAGCGTCGAGCGTCCCTTTTCGACGAACAGGACTCGGCGCCCGGCGCAGGCCAAGGCGTAACCCAGCGTCCCGCCGCCCATACCGGTGCCCACCACGATCACGTCCCAGTCGATGCGTTCCGCGTCGCGCGCAGTCACTGCGCCGTCAGCCAAAATCGAGCTCCTCAGCGTGATGGCCCAAAAATGGCCTGGTCTGGGCGATTCGGGATCGTATCAACGATGAGCCGACGTCATGGCCGAACGCTGACTCGGTCGTCAAAAAAGCGGTAATAATGGCCGTTGCTCCTGACGTAGTGCACGCAGGACGACGGAAAGGCCAGAACCGGCAATGAAACTTGTGCTGTCCAGCTACGGCGGTCGCGGCGACATCGAGCCCGCCGTGGTTGTCGGCTGCGAGTTGCAGCGCAGAGGGCACGACGTGCGCATGGTTGTCCCACCCAATCTGGTGGGTTTCGCCGAGGCCGCCGGGCTCCCGGCGGTGGCCTATGGGCTGGATTCCAAGGACATCCTGGAGCTGCAGTGGCGGTATTTCACCGTGTACGGACGCACCCCCTGGAAGCTCAAAGAGCTCAACCGGATGGCCAGTGAAACCGCGCAATTCGCCGACGAGTGCTGGGCGGAGATGACCAGGACACTGGCCTCGGTGGCCCAAGGGGCCGACCTGCTGCTCACCGGGCTGATTTTTGAGCAGCCCGCGGCGAACGTCGCGGAGGCCTTCGACATTCCGTTGGTCACCCTGCATTACTTCCCCTACCGGGTGCACGGGCAGCTCCTGCCGTTGCTGCCGGCGCCGCTGAGCCGCCTGGCGATGGCGGTCAACGAATGGACTGCGTGGCGTGGGACTCGCGCGGGGGAGGACGCGCAGCGCCGCGAATTGGGACTGCCCAAGGCCACCAGCTCCGCGCCGCGTCGTATCGCGAGCCGGAATTCGCTGGAAATCCAGGCCTACGACGCGTTGGTCTTTCCGGGTTTGGCGGGTGACTGGGCGAGTTGGGAGCAGCAGCGGCCGTTCGTCGGGGCGTTGGCGATGGCGTCGCCGACGGATTCCGATGCCGAGGTGGCGGCGTGGATCGCCGACGGAACGCCGCCCATTTTCTTCGGGTTCGGCAGCGTCCCGATCGGATCGCCTGCCGACACGATCGGCATGATCGCCGCAGCGTGCGCACGGTTAGGGGAGCGCGCGATCGTGGGCGCCGGCGGTACCGATTACAGCGACGTGCCGCGGCACGACCATGTGAACGTGGTCGGCCAGGTGAACTACGCGACGATCTTCCCGTCGTGCCGGGCGGTCGTGCATCACGGCGGCTCGGGCACCGTGGCCGCGTGCCTGCGGGCGGGGGTCCCCCAGTTGGTGCTCTGGACACTGCCTGACCAGCCGTTCTTCGCCGCGCAACTGAAACGGCTCAAGGTTGGCGCCGGCCGGCGCTTCTCGACCACCACCGAGAAATCGCTGGTCAAGGATCTGCGCCGGATTCTGGCCCCGTCGTACGCGACGCGGGCTCGCGAGATTGCCCCGCGGGTGACGCAACGCGCCGACAGTGTCGTTGCTGCAGCTGACCGGGTGGAAGCATATGCACGGCTGACGAGCCGCGCCTGATCACTTCTGTGAGCCAGCCGAATTTCGGGTCGATGCCGTCAATATTCGATTAGGCTGCCGAGCGACCCGCTGGTCGTGAGGCCCGGTTGTAACTCCCGCACGGGGAAGTTGAAGGAGCTAGGAACGGCAATGGCTAGAGGCGCGTTCGGACAAAGCGATGCCGAGATCGATCTGCTGGTCCGTGGCATGCGGTCAGGGATCGCCGTTGTGGGCTTCGGCTATATCGGCACCGTGATCGGTGCGGTTCTGGCTGACCGGGGCTGGCCCGTGACGGGTATCGACGTGCGGCCGAACATCGTCGACGAGATCAATCAGGGCAGGACGAGCGTGCCCGAGCCAGGTCTCGGCGAGCTGGTCGCCAACAGCGTCCAGGTCGGCCGGCTCCGCGCTACGTCGGACTTCAGTGTCATCGCCGACAACGACTTCATCATCGTCACGGTCGGCACCCCGCTCGGTCCGGACTACGAGCCGATCGTCGACGACATCAAGGCAGCGGCGCAGGCCGTCGGGGAGTACCTGCGCCCCGGCCACCTCGTCATCTTGAAGAGCACCGTGCCGCCGGATACCACCGAAACTCTCGTTCGGCCGATCCTGGAAGAGGCGTCCGGCCTGAAGGCCGGGGTCGATTTCGGGTTGGCGTTCTGCCCCGAGCGTCTTGCCGAAGGGCAAGCGATCCGGGAGCTCACGTCCATTCCTGTCGTTGTCGGTGCGGTCGACGAGCGCAGCGCGCGCAGCTGCGCGACGCTGTGGCGCCACGGGCTCGGGCTGGAGTCCATCATCGTCGAGGACCCACGGACCGCCGAGATGGTCAAGCTCGCCGACAACCTCTGGATCGACCTCAATATCGCGATGGCCAACGAACTGGCCAAGGTGTGCGACCGGCTCGATATGGACGTGCTTCAGGTCATCGCCGCGGCGAACTCGATGCCGAAGGGCAGCCACAACGTGAATATCCTGTCGCCGAGCATGGGCGTCGGGGGCTACTGCCTGACGAAGGATCCGTGGTTCGTCAACCACCTTGGCGAGACGTTGGGGCTGGATCTGCACGTGCCGAAGACGTCGAGGACCGTCAACGACACGATGCCGAGTTATACCTACGGTTTGCTCACCCAGCTGCTGGCGGATCAGGGCAAGGCGATCGAGAACAGCAAGATCGCGGTGCTGGGGATCGCGTTCAAGAACAACACCGGTGACTGCCGGCTCACGCCCACCAAGTACGTCGTCGCTCTGCTGGAAGAGTCCGGTTGCCAGCTGTCCGTTCATGACCCGTGGGTGCCGGACGAGGAAGCCCACACGGTGACGAAGATCCCGCTGAGCCCGGATATCGAGTCCGCGGTGAAGGATGCCGATGCACTGGTCGTCCTTGCGGGGCACCGGGAATTCCATCAGATTCCCTTGGTCCGGCTTGCGGACCTGGCGGCCGATGGCTGCGTGTTTCTTGATGGGCGCAACAGCTTCGACCCGGCAGCCGCCCGCGCGGCCGGATTCATCTACAAGGGGATCGGTCGCTAGTCGGCTGCTAGTTTTTTGCAAACCGCACGCAGAACGAAAGAGCAACTATGTCCAATGTCGTCGTAACAGGCGGCTACGGCTTCATCGGATCGCACTTGGTGACGGCACTGCTGGAACGCGGCGACAGCGTCACCATTTTCGACTTCGCGAAGAACACCCGTGATAGCAGCATCGATTTCGACAGCCATCCCAACTTCCGGTTCGTCCAAGGCGATGTCACCGATTTGGCGGCACTCGAGCAAGCTTTGACGCCCGGTGTCGACACGGTGTTTCACCTGGCGGCGGTCGTGGGGGTCACGAACTACATGGACGACCCGCTGAGGGTTCTCGACGTCAATGTGATCGGGACCCGCAACGTTCTGGAACTGAGCCAGCGCAACGGAATACGCGTGGTGTTCGCCAGCACATCCGAGGTGTTCGGCAAGAACCCCAACCCGCCGTGGGCCGAGGACGACGATCGGGTGCTGGGTTCGACGACGACCGCGCGGTGGAGCTACAGCACCAGCAAGGGCATGGCCGAACATCTGGTCTTTGCGATGCATGCCGCCCACGGACTGCCGGTGACGGTGGTCCGGTACTTCAATGTGTATGGCCCGCGCCAGAATCCGATCTTTGTGGTGTCGCAGACTGTTCACCGGATCCTCAACGGCCACCAGCCGCTGCTCTATGACTCCGGTGACCAGACCCGCTGCTTCACCTACGTCGACGACGCGGTCGCCGGCACGTTGCTCGCCGCCGATAGTGATGCGGCGATCGGTGAGGCCTTCAACGTCGGGAGCATGGTCGAGACGAGCATGCGTGACGCGGTGGATCTGGCGATCAAGCTCGCCAGTGTCGACTCGGTGTCGTCCGCCGAGCCCGTCGACACGACAGAGCGTTTCGGCGGTCGGTATGAAGACATTCCCCGTCGTATCCCGGACTCGACCAAGGCGCAGCGGGAGCTGGGCTGGCATCTGAAGGTCGACGTCGAGGAAGGGATCCGCCGCACCATCGACTGGGCGCGCGCCAATCCGTGGTACCTCGAACAACCCACCGGGGTTGGCAAGGGCTAGGACCCGCGATGAAATTCGTACTGGCGAACTGGGGTACGCGCGGCGAAGTGGAGCCGTTCGCCGCGATCGGGCGGGAACTGGTTGGCCGCGGACATGATGTGCATCTCGTTGTCGCACCGGAGATGGTGGGATTCGCCGAGTCCGCTGGCCCGCAGGCCGTCGCCTTCGGGCCGAGCCTGAGCGTCGCCGACGACCCGCACCACGAATACTGGAAACTGTTCTTCAGCAAGCCCTGGAAACTCCAGGAATTGAACAAGCTGCTGAGAGAGTTTTCGGCACCCCTTGAGGAGTACCGAGGACAGGTAGAAAAGACTCTCCTGTCGTTGGCTGACGGGACCGACGTGTTGCTCACCGGGATGAATTACGAGGACGTCGCTTCCAACGTTGCCGAGTACTGCGGCACTCCGCTTGCCACGCTGCAGATTTTCCCGTTGCGAAGCAACGGTTTTGAGATGCCGTTCCTGCCGCCGGCGTTGTGCCGCGCGGCGATGAACGTGCTGGACTGGCTAGCGTGGCGCGGGCACAAGACCGAAGACGACGCCCAGCGCGCCGCCCTCGGCCTACCGAAGGCAACGGGCCACTGGACGCAGCGGATCGCCGAAGGTCACGCGATGGAAATCCAGGCCTACGACGAAGTGTGCTATCCCGGGCTGGCGGACGAGTGGTCACAGTGGAATGACCAGGAGATCCCCGAACGTCCGTTCGTCGGGGCGCTGACGATGCAGCTGCCGGCCGCCGGAGACGCCGAGATCGCATCATGGATAGACGCCGGGACGCCACCGATCTTCTTCAGCTTCGGCAGCATGCCGGTGGACTCGGCTGCCGACACCATCGCGATGATCGCCGGGGCCTGCGCGCAACTCGGTGAACGAGCCTTGGTCGGCGCAGGGTGGACCGACTTCAGCAGTGTCCCGACCTACGACCACGTGAAGATCGTCGGCGCGATGAACTACGCAGAGATCCTCCCGGCCTGCCGCGCGGTCGTCCACCACGGCGGTGCCGGCACCACCAACGCGGGCCTGCGCGCGGGACGCCCCACGTTGATCACCTGGATGTTGCCCGATCAGGCGTGCTGGGGCTCTCGGCTCAAGAAGCTCAAGGTGGGCACCGGTCGACGCTTTGTCGCCACCACCGAGAAGACGTTGGTGGCCGACCTGCGCACGATCCTCACTCCCGAATATGCCGAGCGCGCACAACAACTCGCCGCACGGATGATCAAACCAGCTGACAGTGTTGCCCTGGCTGCCGACCTGATGGAGAAGTTCGCCCTGTCCCGCCGCGGCTGACGTCAGCCGCGGACGCCCCCGGATTCGGCCGCAGCCCGGTACCCGCGAACAGCGAGCGGGCCGACGACTGCGGCCCCGGCAATCGTCCACAGAACACCCCAGAGCAGTGGCCACCATGGAAGGCCACCTTGAGCGAGTGTCCGCATGGACTCCACGATCGGTTCCATTGGCTGAAAACGCAGCAGCGGCCACATCCAGGATGGCAGTGATTCAACCGGTGGAGAACCGGAGCTGGCGAATACGGCGGTGATCGCGGGCAGCCCAAGCCAAATCAGTACAGTGCCGTCCTTGGCCCGCACCGCGATCGCTATCACAGCCATCGCGAACACCATCACCACCATCACCGGGACTAGCAGGTATAGCAGCAGCTCGAGCGGACCGCCTTTGAACCGAAGTCCCAGCCCGATGCCGACCCCGGTGATGACGGCGGTGCTCACCAAGGTCCGTACCGCTTCGGCAATGAGCCGGCCCGTCAGGGCACTGGCACGGCTGACCGGCAGCGCCCACATGCGGCTGAGAAGGCCGGTGTCGCGTTCGAAGGAGATGCCAAGCCCTACTGCGAGCGACCCGGAGAACGCTCCGGCGATCGCGCACGTCGGCACCAGGCCGTAAAGGCTGTCCGTGCCGGTGATGCGCATGACCGATCTGCCGACGAGCAGATAGTACGTAACCAGCAAGACGGTCGGGAACACCACAGATTGGACCGGCACCAGCGGACTGCCGCGCCAGTGAGTGAAGTGCTGGCGCGCGAACACCCAACTTTCGTAGAGCAGCGAGCTGCGCAGCGGCGCGGAGGTGGTCACTGGGTCCGCCTCTGCATCCGCACCGCTACCGCGCCGAACGCCACCAGCAGGCCCAGGCACCAGGCGAAGCTGCTCGCCACGCTGCTGGCCGCGACATTGCCTGCGGCGAGCCCGCGCAGGGTGTCGGTCACCTGCGAAACCGGTTGGTAGCGAACGAAACCGTGCAACCACTCGGGAAACGAGTCGACAGGAGCCATGCCCGTAGACAGCATGGTGAGCATCATTTGAGGAACGAGGAGGATCTGACTGGACCCGCCGGTCTTTCCGATCTGAGCATTTGATACCCCGACCCCGATCGCATCCGCGCCCAGCGATAGCGCCAAGGTCAACGCCAGGACGAACAACACGAAGAGGATGAGGTGACCAGGGCCACCGAGCAATCGGAAGCCGAATATATACCCGGAGACGATCGTGGCGACGAGGGCGACCACGCCGCGGAGGAGGCAGTACAGCATGCGAGCCGTCAGCGGTGTCAATGACGAGATGGGCAATGTGCGAAGTCGAAGACCGAGCTCGGACTGATGATCCCGGGTGGCCCGGTCGACGGTCGTCAGCGCGCCGAGCAGGGTTACCTGGACGATGATGACCGGCAGCAGGTATTGGGGATAGCCGATCCCGCCGGTGTCGATCACGTTGCGCAGCGCCAGGTTGAAGATGATGAAGTTACCGGCCGGCGCCAATACTGCGAACGGCAAATCGCTGCGCAGCGTATTGCGGACCATCCGTTCGGTGAGAGCAGCAACTGCGGTCACGCGGTGACGTTCCCCGTGAGATGGAGGAAAACCTCGTCCAAGGACGGCTTGCGCAATGAAATGTCGGCCAGCTCAACGTCGAGCTGGTCGACCCGGCGAAACACCTCACTGAGTGTCGCAACGCCGTTGGGCGCCAACACAGAAACGGTGTTGGCATCTTCATCGGCCTGAGCGTCCTGAAGATCGGCGACCACGGCGAGGATCTTGTGCAGGTCGGCGGGGTCGGCGGGGCTCACTGTGCAGTAGCTGTATCCGACGCGGCCCTTGAGTTCCTCCGCGGTCCCGGTGGCGACCACGCGGCCCTGATTCATCACCACGATCGAATCGCTGAGTACGTCGGCTTCTTCGAGATACTGGGTGGTGAGTAGCACCGTCGTACCGCCGGCTTTCAACGAGGACACCAGGTCCCAGACGCTGCGGCGGCTGCGCGGGTCCAAGCCGGTTGTCGGCTCGTCGAGGAAGAGCACTTTCGGCGGAACTACAAGTGCTGCAGCGATATCCACGCGTCGCCGCATACCGCCGGAGTAGGTGACCACGTTCCGGTCGGCGGCGTCGGTCAGATCGAACTGCTCGATCAACTCGTCGGCGCGCAGTCTGGCTTCTTTGCGGCGCATGCCGTGCAGCCGGCTGAACATCACGAGATTTTCCCGCCCGGTGAGCTGCCAGTCGATTGCAGCGATCTGCCCGGTCATCGAGATGGACGCACGCACTTTCGTCGGCTCCTTGACGACGTCGTAGCCGGCCACGATCGCTTTGCCGTAGGAGGGCTTCATCAACGTGGAGAGGATGTTGATCGTGGTGGTCTTTCCGGCACCGTTATGGCCGAGGAGCGCGCAGACCGATCCAGTGGCAACGGAAAAGCTGACATCCTGCAGGGCCAGGATGTCTCCGTCGAACGTCTTTGCTACGCCTTCAAGCTCGATCACAAATATTGACCATAGCGTGAGCGGAGTTGCCGCGGACCAAGTAGCGACGTCTTCGTCGCAACCGAGAAACTCAAAACAATTACCTATCTCTTGACAGCTGTGGTCGTTGATTCGGCAGGGGATCGGCTAGTTGCCGATCCAGTCGAGTAGGGCCCGCATACCTTCCTCGAGCGACCACTTGGGACGCCAACCGAGCTCGTTCGTAGCGGGCCCGATGTCGCAGCGCGCGGCCCGTACGTCGCCGTCACGGAATTTCCCGACGATGGCCGGCTCGGGTGCACCGCAGATGGTCGCTAGTTGTTGTGCGAGCTCATGGATCGTGGTCGGGACGCCCGACCCGATATCGACGTAGCGTGACGGCGCGGCCGGACTCTCGATCGCCATGAAGAGCGCCTCGACGACATCGTCGATATAGACGAAATCGCGGACGATCCGTCCGTCTTCGTAGACCTCCAAGGCCTGCTTCGCCAGCGACAGTCGAGCGAAGAGGGCCACGATGCCGGTGTAGGAGTTCGTCAGCGACTGGCCCGGTCCGTAAACGTTCTGCAGGCGAAGCACGCTGAGCTTTGTGTCGTGCGCGCTCGTCCAGGCGGCCAGGATGTGCTCTTGGGCGAGTTTGGTCGCTGCGTAGATGTTTGTGGGTCGAGGCTCGGTCCGCTCCGCGTTGCTTGCGAGCGGCACGGCCGGATCACCCGTAGGACCTTGTGGATCCCAGGCGCCGGCCACGAGCTGAGCGTGGCTGCGCGGCGGCGGGTAGAAGACGTGGTCGCCGGACTGCCAGGCGCCCTCGCCGTACACGGCCCGTGACGATGCCAAGACCACCTGCGCGGGCACATGCCCGCAGCGGCTCAGGGCGTCGAGCAGTTGCGTGGTCCCGACAACATTGACCGAACCGTGGCGGGTGGCCTCCGAAAGCGATTGCGCCGTACCGGTTTCGGCCGCAAGGTGCACGATCTGGGAAGGCTTGACCAGCCGCAGCACGGCGTCGCAGTCAGGGGCGTGAGTGACATCGCCGGTGAACAAGCGCACCGATGGCGGCAGGTCGATCGTGGCGCCTTCGGCGTGCACCTGCGGGTGCAGGATGTCCATCACGGCGACCTCGTAGCCGGCTTCGATGAGACGGCGCGCGAGCGTGGACCCGATGAAGCCGGCACCGCCGGTGATGAGTACAGATCTTGACGTTGACAACACGAGCCTCCTGATAGCTAACGGTGGGCGAGTGCGCGGCCGCTCAGCGCACTCATGACTGGAGCCAGCACCCGGGCGTATTGCAGCGTCAGGTGATTTTGGTCGGCGTACACAAGGGTGTTGCCGACGATGGCCGGGCAGACGGCGGTGGTACAGAACAGGTCCGTGAGGTTGGCGTATTGACCGCCGCCGGCCTTGGCGGCCACCTCTTCCGCGGCGATACCGTCAGCGTTGACCGCAGTCGACCTGGGTGTCGAGCACGCCGTCGCATCATCGAGATGCACGGACAAGCAGTCCGGAGCGCCTGATTGTGGACCGGGGATCGGACCGAGGACCAGCACTTGTGCGCCGCTAGCGCGCAACTGTTGGACGAGTCGCGTGACACCGGCCAGCCACTCGGGTTCATACGTCGTGAAACCGACCCGCCACCCGTAGTTGGCGCCATATCGCCGCAGCACGCTCAACACGATCAGCTGCGGGTGTTCAGTCTTGAGCCGATCGATGACCTGGTTACGCCACTGCGCACACTCGGTGTAGGGCCGTTCGAGGACAGGGTTGAGGGTCGGCAGGTCGAGCATGGGGCAGCCGAGCTTTGCCATGGTCTCCAGCCGCCAGTGTCGCTCTTCGGCCACCTGCTTGAACGCCGGATTCCACATCGCGGCGTTCGAGTCGCCGATCAGAGCCACCGTCGTCGAGGAGGTGGTATCGCCCGTTGCGCATTCCGGCTGTGCCACGTCGAAATAGCTGAGAATGCAGCCTGCGGGAGGTGCGCCTGGATCGCCCTTTTGCGCCGCGTCGGCGAGTGGGGGCGTGAGGTTGGACGGCACGGCCTTGATGGAGACCGACGCCGCGACGGCTGCCTGCACCTGGGCGAAGGCGTGCTGTACCGCCGCGTCGTAGCTGGCGATGTCCGCGCCGGGAGGCAGGGGAGTCGCGGAAACTGTCAGCGCCGTGGCGGGCGCGCCATGGCCCACCGGGTTCGGTACCTGGAGTGCGAGACCGACGCATACGGCTACCGCAGTGGCGATGCCGCCCACCGCAAGACTGCGGAATGGCGAATTGCGGATTTTTGGCGCGAAGCGCAGCGGGTTCTCTACGAACCGCAAGGTGAGCGCGGCCAGCGCGATGGAGAGCAAAATCGCCGCTGCGCCGAGGGCCATGGCGTGGCCGGTGACGGGCGCTATCGCCCACAACGCCATCAGCAAGAGGGGCCAATGCCAGAGGTATAGGGAGTAGGAGATGCGGCCCAGCCATTGCATGGGCCGCACCTTGAGTAGGCGTCCACAACCCTGAGTCGGTGCCGCACATCCGGCACCGATCACCAGCACCGAGCCCAGCGTGGGCAAGACGGCGGCCCAACCTGGATACAGCGTTGTCTGGCTAAAGCAGACGCATGCCGCCACGATCAGCGCCAGCCCGACCCACCCGGTGATCTCGGCCGCCCGCTTCGACAGGTGGCGCCAGTGAATGGTGGTCAGCGCCACCAACCCGCCGACGGCCAACTGCCAGGCCCGGGTGGGCAAGGAGAAGAACGCTAGGGACGGCGCCCAAAAAGTGACCACCAGGGACAGCACGAACGATCCGACTGCGACCAGCGTCAGGGCCACCAGGTAGGGGCGGCGCGAAATCGTGCTCCCCGCAACCGATCTCCGGCGTGCGCGCCGGATCAGCCAGGTCGTGCCAAGGATAAGGGGAGCCCACACCAAGTAGAACTGTTCCTCGACGCCGAGTGACCAGTAGTGCTGGAACGGTGATGGCGGCGCCATGGACGCCAGATAGTCGACGCCCTGCAGGGCGAATCGATAGTTGCTGACGTACAACGCGCTCGCGATCCCGTCGCCGATGACGGTCCGAGCTGACAGCGGGGGTAGCACGAGGACCGAGGAGACCATGATGAAGACACCCACCAAAGCCGAGGCAGGCAGCAATCGCCGCGCTCGGGCCCCGTAAAAACGCCCGAGTCGCACCGCGCCCGAGGTGCTGACTTCGCGCCACAACAATCCAGTGATCAAGAAACCCGAGATGACGAAGAACACGTCTACTCCGACGAATCCGCCACTGACCCCGGGAATCTCGGCGTGGAACAGAACAACGGCTGCCACCGCTACGGCGCGGAGGCCCTCGATGTCGGGCCGGAATTCCTTATGTTCTGGGTGCCGGCTCTGCTGTTCTTCAGCAGAGCTGAGGCTGTCGGCGTGGGCCAAGGTCAACTACTTTCTAGATCCGTCTTGCTCACCGACGGCGAGTGCGCGGTCGGTCAGCGCAGCGATGGCCGGGGTCAGCACCTGCGAGTATTGAAGGGTCAGATGGCTCACGTCGAGGTAGACCAGCGTGTTGCCGACGATGACTGGGCAGCGTTCCGTGGTGCAGAACAGATCGGACAGGTCGGCGTACTGCCCGCCGCCGGCCGTCGTGGCGCGGGCCTCGGCGCTGATACCGGATAGGTCCACCGCCGCCGACCGGGACAGCGAGCACGCCGCGGCATCGTCCAGATGGCCGGACACGCAGATCGGCACATTTGCATGCGGGCTCGGTATCGGCCCGAGCACCAGCACCGGTGTGCCCATGTCGCGCAGTTGCCGCACCAGCTGGGTCATGCCGTCCAGCCAGGCCTTGTCGTATGCGCGGAAGCCCGACATCGTTTCGTCGATGCCGTATCCCCGCCATACGCTCACCACGACGAGACGAGGGTGTTCGGCCGCGAGCCGGGCCAGGATCTCGTCGCGCCACTGCTGGCAGTGCTGAAGGTCTTCGACCAGGTTGCTGAAGACGCCGCCGGTCCGCGCATCCACGACCGCGCAGGCTTCCTTGGCCATCATTTGCAGCCGCCAATGCCGTTGGGTGGCGATCTGCTGGAACGCCGGCGTCCACATCGCGGCGTGCGAGTCGCCGATGAGGGCCACCGTGGTGGTCGAGGCGGTGTCGCCCATGACGCACTCGGGTTGCCCGCTTTCGTAGGGCGTGCGCAGGCAGCCCTGGTATGTGTAGTCGGCCTGCTCGTCCGCCAAATTGGTGAGCGGCGGGGTGAGGTTGGACGGGACGGCGCGGTTCCCGAACGAGGCTGCGAGCGCGGCCTGCACCTGAGCGAAGGTCTGCGCGACGGCGCCGTCATAGGCAGCCATGGCCGAACCCGCGGGCACCGACGCACCCTTGAGGGCGACCGCGGTTGCCGGCGCGCCGTGCCCGACAGGCGAGGGCACGACCCGCAGCAAACCGAGGCCGACACAGACCGCGATGAGGGTGGCGGCAGCGCCGACGCCGAGGCTGCGCCACGGGAAGTCGCGGATCTTCGGCGCGAAGCGCAGCGGATTCTCCAGGTAGCGCATGGTCAGCCACGCCAGCCCGGCGGAAAGCAGGGCCGCGATGATCCGCTCGGCCAATCCCAACGAATGGCCAAGCAGGAACGGGGCGAGAACCAGCACCGGCCAGTGCCACAGGTACCACGAATAGGAGATGCGGCCGATCGCGCGCATCGGCGACGTGCTCAGGAACTGCCCGCATCCCTGTGACGGGGTGGCGCACCCGGCGCCGATCACCAGCACCGCACCGAGAGAGGGCAGCAGCGCGGCGGTACCCGGAAAGGGCGTCGTTGAGGTGAACCACACGCAGGCGAGCACGATCATGCCCACGCCGGCCCAGCCGGCGATCGCTGCCGCCTGGGGCGACAGCCGTTGCCATCCGATGGCGGTCAGCGCGACCAGTCCGCCGATGGCCAACTGCCACGCCCGGGTGGCCAGCGAAAAGAACGCCATCGCGGGCACGACGTAGGTGATCACCAGCGACAGTGCGAACGATAGGACGGTCACCAAGCCGAGGACGATCAGGTACGGACGTCGCGAGGCGTTGATGGCGCGAGTCTTGTTCCGCCGAAACCGCCTGATGAGCCAGGCGGTGCCGAGCATCAGCGGTGCCCAGACCAGGTAGAACTGTTCCTCCACACCCAACGACCAATAGTGCAGGAATGGCGAGGGCGTCAGGAGGTCGGAGAAGTAGTTGATGTTGTCGATGATGAACCAGTAGTTGCCGACATAGAGCGCGCTGGCGATGCCGTCGTACAAGACAGTCGGAACCCGCAACGGCGGCAGCAGCAGTATCGACGCGACCATCGTGACGACGCCGACCGCGGCCGATGCCGGCAGCAGCCGACGGGCGCGGGCCCCGTAGAACGACCGCAGCCGAACGCTGCCGGTGCTGCTCACCTCTCGCCACAACAGCCCGGTGATCAGGAACCCAGAGATCACGAAGAACACGTCGACGCCGACGTAGCCGCCCCCGATGCCAGGTACGGCAGCGTGGAACAACACGACGGCTGTCACGGCAATGGCACGTAAGCCCTCGATGTCCGGGCGGAAGTGCGACTTTTCGGGGCGCCGACTTTGCTGTTCTTCGCTAGCCCTGAGGCTGTCGGCGTGAGCCAAGATCACCTACCTGCCTAATCAGCGAACACGTCAATTGAGTCGAGGCATTCTTACACTCAGGCGCAAGGCGCGAGTGGTGGTTTTGCGAACGGGTTGGTTTTGACTACTTACGTGACTAGCCAAGCGCGAGCGCACGATCCGCCAACGCTCCGATGACCGGTGCCAACGACCGTACGTATTCGATCGTCAGATGATTCTTGTCGAGATAGACCAGGGTGTTGCCGACGATGACAGGGCAGCGCTCGGTGGTGCAGAACAGGTCAGTGATGTCTGCGTATTGACCCCCGCCCGCCGTGGTGGCGGCGGACTCGGCTTTGATACCGGCGTCGTTGACCGCGGTCGGCCTCGCAAGCGAGCACGCCGTCGCATCGTCAAGGTGGCCGGACAGGCAGATCGGCGGAACCGATCGTGGGTCCGGGATCGGTCCGAGCACCAGCACCTGGGCACCGGTGTCACGCAGCTGGCGAACGAGGCGCGTCAGGCTGTCGAGCCACGCCGGGCTGTATGACGTGAGGTCTGCGGTGTAACCAGAGTCAGGCCCGTACTGCCGCCACATGGTCACCACAACCAGTCTCGGGTGCTCGTCGCGGAACCGGTCGACGACCTGGCTGCGCCACTGCTCGCACTCGGTGTACTCCCGGTGCAGTTGTGGGCTGGTGATGGGCAAGTCCAGCAGTGGGCAGCCCGCTTTGACCACCATCTCCAGGCGCCAGCCGCGCTGCTCGGCGATCGCGCGGAAGCCCTGATTCCACATTGCGGCATTCGAGTCGCCGACCACGGCGACCGTCGTCGTCGATGCGGTGTCGCCCGACGCGCAAGCAGGCGGCGCGACTTGCCACCCACTGAGCATGCACCCGCTGCGGTACATGTCGTTGAGCTCGGCTGCCGCGTCGGCCAGCGGCGGTTGCAGATTCGACGGAATGGCTTTGAGGTCGGCCGATGCTGCGACGGCGGCCTGTACCTGCGCGAACGATTGCTTCACCGCGTCGTCGTAGGCCGCGATGTCCGAGCGTGCGAATGGCGGTGGCAGTGCGGTGAAATTCAGCGGCACGGCCGGAGCGCCGCGCCCGACCGGTGTGGGCACCACAACGAGCAGCGCTACCCCCACCACGGCCGCGACGGCGGTCGCCACCGCGCCCAGCCCAAGGCTGCGCCACGGCGAATCGCGGACCTTGGGGGCGAAGCGCAGCGGGTTTTCGACGAACCGCAAGGTCAGTGCCGCCAGCCCGGCCGACAGCAGGGCCGCGGTCAGCCGGCCGGCCAACCCCAGCGAGTGGCCGACCACCAGCGGCGCGAATATCAGGACCGGCCAGTGCCACAGGTACCACGAGTAGGAGATGCGGCCGATGGCGCGCATGGGTGCCAGTCCGAGTAAGCGTCCGCACCCCTGAGCCGGCGCGGCACAGCCGGCACCGATGACCAGGGCCGCACCGAGGGTCGGTAACAGTGCAGCGGTACCGGGATACAGCGTGGTGGCGCTCAACTGGTTGCAGGCCACCAGGATCACGCCCAGCCCGGCGCACCCGATGATCGCGGCGGCTCGCGACGATAAGCGGCGCCACTGGCCGGCAGTGAGTGCGATCAACCCGCCGATAGCCAACTGCCAGGCGCGGGTGGGCAACGAGAAGAACGCCACAAACGGTGCCCAGTACGACGCGACCAGCGACAGTGCCAAGGAGATAGCGGCGACCAGCGCAAGGACCACCAGATAGGGACGTTGGGAGGCGGTCGCTTGAGTTCTTGGGAGCTGGTGCGCCCTGCGCACCCGCCGGATCAGCCACGCTGTGCCGAGGATCAGCGCCGGCCACACCAGGTAGAACTGCTCTTCGACGCCGAGGGACCAGTAGTGCAGGAAGGGCGACGGCGGGAGGTAAGGCGCGGAGTAGTCGACGCCCTGCAGAAGGAACCGGTAATTGCTGACGTACAGCGCGCTGGCGATACCGTCACCGAAGGCGGTGCGGGCCTGTAGCGGTGGCAGCAGCACCGCCGCGCCGATCGCGGTGACAATGCCGACGAGTGCCGAGGCCGGCAGCAGCCGGCGGGCCCGGGCACCATAGAAGCCACGCAGCCGAACCGTGCCGGTGGAGTTGGCCTCGCGCCATAGCAGTCCGGTGATCAAGAACCCTGAGATGACGAAGAACACGTCGACGCCGACGAATCCGCCGCCGACACCTGGCACCTCAGCGTGAAACAGAACGACGGCCACCACCGCGATGGCGCGCAGCCCCTCGATGTCCGGACGAAACCGTGGATTCTCCATCTGGCTAGACCGGGCCCTTCTCACTACTTCTGCGCCAGGGCGCGGTCTGCGAGGGCCGCGGCCACCGGGGCCAGGGTCCGCGCGTACGTCTGGGACATGTGGTTCTCGTCGAGATAGACCAGCGTGTTGCCGACGATGACCGGGCAGCGATCGGCAGTACAGAACAAGTCGGAGGTGTCGACGTACTGTCCGCCGCCCCCTGTGACCGCGGCGGCTTCGGCGGCGATACCCGACTCGTTGACCGCGGCCGATCGAGTCGGTGTGCAGGCTGATACGTCGTCGAGATACCCGGATAGGCAAGCCGGCACGTGGAAGTGGGGGTCCGGGATCGGACCGAGCACCAGCAGCCGCGCACCCGTGGCGCGCAGTCGCTGCACCAGGCGAGCGAGGCTGTTGGTCCACGCGGCGTCGTAGGACTGGTAGCCCGAGAGGGATTCGGTGGTTCCGTAGCCGTGCCAAAGGCTCAGCACGATCAGCCGTGGTCGCTCAGTTTCCAGCCGCCTGATGATCTGATCGCGCCATTCCGCGCAGTGCGCGAACAGCTCAGCCATGCGGCTCAGCGGATTGGTGATCGGGATATCCAGCAACGGGCAAGCGCCCTTGGCCATCAGCTCGAGGCGCCAATGTCGCTCGGTGGCGGCCCGCTGGAAGGCCGGGGTCCACATGGCGGCGTGCGAGTCACCGACAAGCGCGATCGTCGTCGGCGACGAGGTATCGCCCATGGCGCATTCGGGCTGTCCGCTTTCGAAAGGTTCGCGCAGGCAGCCGTTGAACGAGAGGCCCTGCTTCTCGGCGATAGCTTCCGAGATCGGGGGCGCCAGGTTGGCGGGCACGGCTTTGAGGTCGGCCGATGCGACGACTGCGGCCTGCACCTGGGCGAACGTTTGGTGTACCGCTTGGTCGTACGCCCCGACAGGGGAGCCGTTGGGGACGGTAACGCCGGTGATGTTCATGGGTGCCGCGGCCGCGCCGTGCCCGACCGGCGTGGGCACTGCCTTCAGAAGTCCGAGGCCGACACAGACCGCGATGACGGTGGCGACCGCGCCGAGGCCTAGGCTCCGCCACCCAGAATTGCGGATCTTCGGCGAGAACCGCAGCGGGTTCTCCAGGTAGCGCAGGGTCAGCCACGCCAGCCCGGCGGATAGCACCGCCGCGATGATTCGCTCGGCCAGGTTCAGTGAGTGGCCCAACACGAACGGTGCGAGGACCAGCACCGGCCAATGCCACAGGTACCACGAATAGGAGATGCGACCGATCGCGCGCATGGGCGGCACGCCCAGGAGTCGGCCGGTGCCCTGGTTCGGTGTCGAACAACCGGCGCCGATGATCAGTGCCGCGCCGACTGTCGGTAGGAGAGCGGCGACACCCGGATACAGCGTGGTTGGCCTCAGCCAGACACAGGCCAGCAGGATCAACGCCAGCCCGGCCCACCCGACGACGGCGGCGGATCGCGGCGAAAGGCGTTGCCATCCAACGGCAGTCAGCGCCACCAGCCCGCCGGCAGCCAGCTGCCAGGCCCGGGTCGGCAGCGAGTAGAACGCCGCCGCCGGCAGGATGTAGCTGCCCAGAAACGACAGGAGAAACGACACCGTCGCGACCACGGTGAGCAACACGATGAACGGGCGTTTCGAGGTGGTGACGTCCGCGGTTGGTCGACGCCGCGCACGGCGCATCAACCGGATCAGCCACACCGTGCCCAGCAACATCGGTGCCCACACCAGGTAGAACTGTTCCTCGACGCCGAGTGACCAGTAGTGCAGGAACGGCGATTGCGCGATGTGGTTGCTGAAGTAGTCGACGCCCCGCAGGACGAATTGGTAGTTGCTGACGTAGAGCGCGCTGGCGATACCGTCACTGATCGCAGGTTGAGCCTGCAACGGCGGCAACAGGATCGCCGACGCGACCATCGTGACGACGCCGACGGCGGCCGAGGCCGGCAACAGTCGGCGGGCGCGTGCGCCGTAGAAGTTGTGCAGCCGTACCGAACCCGTGCTGCTCACCTCGCGCCAGAGCAGTCCGGTGATGAGAAAGCCGGAGATGACGAAGAAGACGTCGACACCCACGAAGCCGCCACTGATACCGGGCACCGCAGCGTGAAACAGGACGACGGCCAGCACGGCGACAGCACGCAAGCCCTCGATATCCGCGCGGAATGCCTTCGGTTCTGAGCGCTGAGTCTGCTGGTTCTCGGTAGGGCTAACGCTGTGCGCCTGGCGCAAGATCACTACCTACTAACTGAGCGGACGCGTCTGTTGGTCGAGGCATTCTTACATTCGCGCACGTCAATAAGAGGGGGTTTATGCGTGTTCGGCGATCCACTTGGTGGTGTAGCGCAGGGTCGACGGGATGCTTTTGGCCAAGCCGGCGCCGATCGACTTCTCGAGTTGGCCGCCCACCAAGGGGATTTTGACCTCGACTCTGACCGCCGAGCGCAGCTGCGAAGCGGCGCCCGCCGGGGCCAGCCAGTTCTCCGCGCGGCTGGACCCGAAGCCACCGGCCGACACATTGACCTCACCTCGCACGCGGCCGTCACCGGCTGCGCGCCATGTCTCGCGGTAGTGGAGTTTCAGGTCACCGGCGACAACTTTGGCCAGCGGGCCGGGCAGCATCTGGCGGCCGAGGTATTGGGTGATGTGCACTTCCACCGCACCGTCATCGTCGACGATCAGCGAGTCCAGGGTGGACGCGGCATCGCCGGCCAGCCGGTCCGCCCAGTAGTCCTCGCGTCCGAACGCCGCGTGAATCGCCTCGACGCTGGCGGCCGATTCGCTGACGATCTCGAATGAACGTGACATAGCCGACCAT
The DNA here is from genome assembly GCF_033804465.1 of Mycobacterium sp. RTGN5. Lineage (NCBI taxonomy): Bacteria > Bacillati > Actinomycetota > Actinomycetes > Mycobacteriales > Mycobacteriaceae > Mycobacterium > Mycobacterium sp. RTGN5. The sequence goes on along the minus strand of NZ_JAPZLA010000009.1, from coordinate 42,042 downwards.
TCTTACGCCCAACAACCAGTGAGCCGAAACCCCCATGTTGCGCAACCCCTTTGTGGTAGGAACCACGCGTGAATATCAACGGCGTCAGTTTCAACAGCGGCCTGGTCATGTTGGCGGACGCGATGCCAGGCGTGAACCGGATCAGGGCCGTCCAGCAGGCGCTGGCCATGCGGTCCAACCCCGTCTACCTCGAGATCGGGGTGTCCCGCGGGCAGGCCTTCCAGCGGATCAGCGCCGATGTGAAATTCGCCGTCGATCCGGCGTTCCGGCTGACCGAGCGCACCCGCGAACTGGCCAACGCCAAGGGCCGGGTCGTTGAGTATTTCGAGACCACCAGCGATGCCTTCTTCGAGAACGAGGCGGCTCTGCTTGAGCAGCACCCCGTCGACGTCGCGCTGATCGACGGGCTGCACACCTACGAACAGGTGGTGCGCGACGTCGAGAACACCGTGCGTTATCTGAAGGACGACGGCGTGATCTTCCTGCACGACTGCAACCCGCCGTTCGAGCTGGCCGGCCGCCGCGCAGACTCGTGGGACGAATTCATGGCGCAGCAGTCCGGCCCGTTGAAGATCGGCATCTGGAACGGCGACGTGTGGAAATCCATCGTCGAACTCCGCAGCACACGCCCCGATCTGGTGGTCGGCGTGCTCAAGTGCGATCAGGGCGTCGGATTCGTTCGCAAGGGCACTCCGGAGTCGACGTTGCCCTACACGCCGGAGCAGGTCGCGGCGCTCACCTACGCCGATCTCAAGGCAGACCGCACGCGTCTGCTCAACCTGAAGTCACCGCGGTATCTCGGCGAATTTCTCGCCTTGAGCGCCGCGCAGTAGCGGCAGCTCGGCGACGGTCGTACATCCGCGATGAAGTTTGTGCTGGCAACCTGGGGTAGTCGCGGCGATATCGAGCCCACTGCGGCCGTCGGCCGCGAGTTGGTGCGTCGTGGGCATGACGTGTCCATGGCGGTTCCGCCGGACCTCGTCGAATTCACCAAGGCGGCGGTGCCCGACACCGTCGGGTTCGGGCCGAATTCGCGGTCGATTCTGGACGCGCACCGTGACTACTGGACGTGCTTCTTCAGTAGCCCGTGGAAACTCCGGCGGATGGCCAGGGCGCGTGGCGAAATATCCGGTCCGCTGTTCCAGGGCTGGCAGGATATGAGCGCGACGTTGATGTCGCTGGCCGACGGGGCCGACCTGCTCTTCAGCGGCATCAATTTCGAAGACGCGGCCTCCAACGTCGCCGAGCATTACGGCATCCCGATGGCCACGTTGCACTACTTCCCGCTGCGGCCGAACGCGCGGGTCCTGCCCTTCCTGCCGGCACCGCTGGGCCGTGCGGTGGTCCGGGCGTTCTGGTGGATGTCGTGGCGCGGGACGAAGAAGGCCGAAGACGCTCAGCGCCGCGAACTGGGCCTACCGCAGGCGACGAGGTCGGCGCCGTGGCGGATCACCGAAAACGGGTCGCTGGAAGTCCAGGCGTATGACGAGGCGTGCTTTCCCGGGCTCGCGACCGAATGGGCGCAATGGGCTGACCAGCGGCCGTTCGTCGGGACGCTGACGCTGGAGTTGGCCACCGAGACCGATGACGAGGTCGCGTCGTGGATCGCCGCGGGCACGCCGCCGATTTTCTTCGGCTTCGGCAGCATTCCGGTCGAGTCTCCGGCCGACACGATCGCGATGATCGACGCGGCCTGCGCGCGGCTAGGGGAGCGGGCTCTGGTCGGCGCCGCCGGCACCGACTTCAGCGATGCGCCACATTCCGAGCGCGTCAAAGTGGTCGGCCTGATGAACTATGCGACCGTCTTCCCCGCCTGCCGCGCGGTCGTTCACCACGGTGGCTCGAGCACCACGCCCATCGGCATGCGCGCTGGAGTGCCCCAGCTGATCCTGTTCTGGGATCTCGTTCACGCGATCTACGGAGCTGCGGTCAAACGGCTGAAGGTGGGCACCGCCCGGCGATTTTCCACTGTCACCGAGGAGTCCTTGGTCGCCGACCTGCGCGCCATCCTTGCCCCCGACTACGTGGCTCGGGCGCGTGAGCTTGCCACCCGGATTACCGAACCTGCCAAAAGTGCAGCGGATGCTGCCGACCGGCTGGAGGATTTCGCTCGGCGAGGCCAGCACCGCTGACGTCCCGTGCTTGCTGGCACGCGGCACTAACGACCGTAGGCAGATTCCGCCTCCACATCGGCTTCGCGACGGCGCGGAAGCGAAATGCCTCCAAGGCGAACCTAACCCTGTCATCTGAGAGAAACGGGTGGCCACCCCTGTCACAAGCGTGCGTGACTGCACAAAAGGTTGCTGCTCGTGATGTGAGTCACACCGAACTTCGTGACATGGGTCATACCCACAAAGTATGGTTTGGAACTTGTTCTACCCATATTGACGAGAGTGTCGGGAGACCCGGTGAGCACCAATCCGTTCGATGACGACGGCGGCAGCTTCGTCGTCTTGGTCAACGACGAGGAGCAGCACAGCCTGTGGCCGACGTTCGCTGATGTCCCAGCCGGCTGGCGGGTCGTACACGGCGAAGCTGACCGCGCGGCATGTCTGGACTACATCGAACAAAACTGGCCCGACATTCGACCGAAGAGTCTGCGCGACCGGCTGGCAGGAAGCCGAGCGTCGGACTAGTTGAGCGGTTTGGGTCTGGAGTTTTGATGGAGTTCAACGAGGATGCGCTTCCTCTGACGCGCGCGCAGCTGGATATCTGGCTGGCACAGGAGACGGGTCAGGCCGGTACCGACTGGCAGCTCGGCATGCTGTTGAAAGTCGAGGGCGCGCTGGAACGCGACGCCTTCGAGTGGGCACTGCACCGTGCGACGCGTGAAGCCGAACCGGTGCGGGCCGCGTTCTTCGAAGAGGACGGCCAGGTTTTCCAGCGGGTGATCGACTACCCGGAGATCGAGCTGGACTTCCATGACTTCACCGGGTCGAGCGACCCGGCGCGCGACGTGCAGGAGGCGGCGCTGTCGATCCAGCGCACGCCCATGGCGTTCACGGGTCCGCTGTTCAAATACGCCCTATTTGAGACCGGGCCCGCAGAATTCTACATATTCGGGTGTTTCCACCACATCGTCATTGACGGTGCCGGAATTTGGCTGCTCGTTAATCGCGTCGCGTCCATCTACTCGGCCACCATTTCCGGGGATCTCATTCCGCCGGCGTTCTTCGGTTCATTGCGCGACTTGCTTGAATGCGAATCGGAATACGAACAGTCCAGCGATTATCGCGAAGATGAGGCCTATTGGACGGCGAACCTTCCTGCCGAAAGCGGACCGGCCAACACCCGTTCGCCGGAAGCCTCCGACGAACCTGATGCGGGTTGGCGTTCGGTGCCGGTTCCGCTGGACCCGGCAGTGCTGCGGCGAGTCGACGAGCTGGCCCACGACTGGGACATCCCCCGCACGTCGGTGATCGCCGCGGCGAGCGCACTGCTGGTTCGCGGGCGCTGCGCTGAGGGCGCCGAAGTGGTATTCGACTTCCCGGTCAGCAGGCGAATCCGTCCGGAGCTGAAAACACTGCCAGGGATGGCTGCCGGTTTGGTGCCGCTGGTTGTGCGCACTCCGGCGGAGTCTTCGGTACGCGAATTCTGCACGCAGGTCGACACGCGAATCTCCGAAGCCGTGCAACATCAGCGGTTCCCGGTGCACGCGCTCGAACGCGGCGCGCACACCGCGGACCGGATCGTCATCAACTTCTTCCCGGCGGCATTCACGTTGGACTTCGGCGGTGCCCCGGCATCGGCGAACATGACCGACTCCGGTCTCGCGGGCAGCACTGGGTTTACCTTTTCCGGGCTTGGCGACGAGCTTTTCCTGAGCACGCTGGGGACAGGTCATCTGTTCGCGGATTGGGATGCCGCCGAGGTAACCAGGCGCCTGCTTCAGGTGTTGGTGGCGATGACTGCTGATCCGGCGCGGCGGTTGTCGTCGATTGAGGTGCTTGATGCTGCGGAGCGGGATTGTCTTGGGGTGTGGGGCAATCGGGCGGTGCTCGCGGAGCCGTTGAGTGCGGCGGTGTCGATTCCGGCGTTGTTTGCTGAGCAGGTGGCTCGGGTTCCGGATGCGGTGGCGCTGCGTTGCGGTGAGCAGTCGTGGTCGTATCGGGAGTTGGACGAGGCGTCGAGTCGGTTGGCTCATGTGTTGGCGGCGCAGGGTGCGGGGCCTGGGCGGCGGGTGGCGTTGTTGTTGCCGCGTTCGGGTGAGGCGATTGTGGCGATCCTGGCGGTGTTGAAAACTGGGGCGGCCTATGTTGCGGTCGATCCGGCGGTGCCGGAGGCGCGGATGCAGTTTGTGCTCGATGATGCTGCGCCGGTGGCTGCGATCACGACGGCTGAGTTGCGGTCGCGCCTTGATGGGCGGGATCTTCTGGTTGTTGATTTCGACGATCCGGCTGTTGCGGGTCAGCCCAGTACGGTATTGCCGGGGCCGGGGCCAGACGATATCGCGTACATCATTTACACCTCGGGTACTACGGGAACGCCTAAGGGTGTGGCGATTCCGCACCAGAATGTGACTCGCCTGTTGGAGGCGCTGGCCACTGATATGGAACTGGCGGAGCAGGTTTGGACGCAGTGCCATTCGCTGGCTTTTGATTTCTCGGTGTGGGAGATCTGGGGCGGCTTGCTCTTTGGCGGCCGGGTGGTGGTGGTTCCCGACGCGGTGGTCCGATCGCCGGAAGATTTCTACGCGTTGTTGGTCTCTGAACGGGTTGATGTGCTGTCTCAGACGCCGTCGGCTTTTTATGCGTTGCAGAGCGTCGATGTGTCCTCGGCTGATCCGGCGGGGCAGCTTGCGCTCAAAGCTGTGGTGTTCGGTGGCGAAGCCCTTGAGCCGCACCGTATTCGGGCTTGGTTGCAGAATCATCCGGGGTCGCCGCGGATGATCAATATGTATGGCATCACCGAGACGACTGTGCATGCGTCGTTCCGGGAGATTGTTGAAGTGGATGCCGATAAGGCCGTTAGCCCGATTGGGCGTCCGCTGGCCAATCTGGGTTTCTTTGTGCTCGACGGTTGGTTGCAGCCGGTTCCTGCGGGTGTGGTGGGCGAGTTGTATGTGGCCGGGTCGGGGTTGGCTTACGGCTATGTGGGCCGGGCGGGGTTGTCTGGAACACGGTTCGTGGCATGCCCGTTCGGGGCGCCGGGGGCGCGGATGTATCGCACGGGTGACTTGGTGCGCTGGAGTGCCGATGGGCAGCTCGAGTACGTGGGGCGTGCTGATGAGCAGGTCAAGATCCGTGGTTATCGCATCGAGCTCGGCGAAATCCAGGCTGCGTTGCGTGAATTGGATGGTGTCGAGCAGGCGGTGGTGATCGCCCGTGAGGATCGTGCCGGTGATAAGCGTTTGGTGGCCTATATCTGCGGGTCTGCTGATCCGGTGAGTGCGCGTGCGGCCGTGGCTGAGCGGTTGCCGGTGTATATGGTTCCTTCTGCGGTGGTCTCGATCGAGGCGTTGCCGCTGACGGTGAACGGCAAGCTCGATACCAAGGCCCTGCCGGCGCCGGAGTATCAGGATGTCGATTCCTATCGCGCTCCCAGTGACGCGGTCGAGGAGATCCTGGCCGGGATCTACGCTCAGGTCCTTGGGCTGGAACGGGTCGGCACAGACGAGTCATTCTTCGAACTGGGTGGCGACAGCATCCTGTCGATGCAGGTCGTGGCTCGGGCGCGGGCCGCGGGCGTATTATGCCGTCCGCGTGATGTTTTCGTCGAGCAGACGGTGGCCCGACTGGCCCAAGTGGCCAAGGTGACCGACGCAGACAGCGACCTTTCTGGCGACGGCGTCGGCCCGGTGATCGCCACCCCGATCATCCGCTGGCTCGAGAGCCTGGAAGCTGCGGGCAGCCCGGTTGCCCACTTCAATCAGACCGTGGTGGTACAGGCACCCGTGGGCACCACCGAAGCCGATGTGCTGGTGATGCTGCAGCTGTTGCTGGACCAGCACGCCATGTTGCGGGTGCGGGTCGACCGCGACGATGCCGGTCGCTGGTCGCTTGAGGTGCCCGAAGCCGGGTCAATAGATGCCCGTTCGCGCCTGCACACCGTCGACGTGCTCACCGACGACGCGGTATTGCACGCCGGAACGCAGTTGAACCCAGCCGCCGGCGTCATGCTGAGCGCGGTGTGGGTGACCTCTACGCGTCGGTTGGTGGCGATCATCCACCATCTGGCGATCGATGGGGTGTCGTGGCGAATCCTCTTGGAGGACCTCAATTTCGCCTGGGTCCAGCACCGTGCCGGTCAACAGGCGATGCTGCCCGAGCCAGGAACGTCGTTCGCCAGGTGGGCGTCGCTGCTTGACGAACACGCGCGCCGCCCCGATGTCGTGGCGGAGACCGACGTATGGCGGCAGATCGCGGCAACGCCTGCCGCATTGCCAGAGGTGGATCCCTTCGTCGACACATTGGTGACTGCCGGGAACCTCGCGGCAGTTCTCGATATCGAGACCACTCAGATACTGCTCGGCGAGGTGCCTGCGGCATTCCATGCCGGTGTGCACGACATCCTCCTGATCGCATTTGCCTTGGCCACAACGGAATTCCTGGGCACCGGTGAGGCGCCGATCTCCATCGATGTCGAGGGACATGGGCGCGACGAGGAGCTGGTGGCCGCCCAAGGCGACTCAGTCGACCTGTCACGCACAGTGGGCTGGTTCACCGCCAAATATCCGGTGGCGCTAGACGTCGGCGGACTGAGCTGGGCGCAGGTGGTGGCGGGCGATGCGAAGCTGGGCGCGGTCATCAAGGCCGCGAAGGAACAGCTGCGGAACCTCCCCGAAGGCCTGAACTACGGGGCCTTGCGCTACGTGAACACAGAGATCGATTTGGACGGATCCGATCCGGTGATCGGGTTCAACTACCTGGGGCGTCAGGGTGCGACGTCGGCCGAAACATCCGGTGACGCATGGCAGATCGCCTGGGACGGCTTGGCCAATATCAGCCCGAGCGTGAAACCGCCGATACCGCTGATGCACACCTTGGAACTCAATGCCGGCACGATGGACACCGATGCCGGGCCCTGCTTGTCCGCAGCGTGGACGTGGGCGCCGTCGGCGCTGAATCAAGCGCAGGTTAACCGCCTGAGCCAGTTGTGGTTTGACGCACTGACCGGTATTTGTGCGCATGTGCAAAGCGGTGGGGGCGGGCTGACACCGTCGGATATCGCGGCCCCTCTGACCCAGGAGCAGATCGACGAGCTTCAGCGGCAGTATGCGGATAGCTGATGTTCTGCCGCTGACTCCGCTGCAGCAGGGGTTGTTGTTCCACGCCAGTGCGGCTCTGGGTGGCGACGACGTATACGCGGTGCAGCTGTATGTCAGTTTGACTGGTCCGCTGGATCAGGAGAGGTTGCACGCGGCGGTGCAGGCGGTGGTCGCCCGGCATCCCAATCTCGCGGCCCGGTTCTCCCAGCAGTACGCCGAGCCGGTGCAGATCATCCTCGCCGAGCCTGTGGTGCCCTGGCAGTATGTCGAACTCGATGGCGAAGAGCAGATCGCGCAGGTGTGCGCGGCTGAGCGTATTGCGGTGTGTGAGTTGGCCAGTGAGCCGGCGTTCCGGGCGGCGTTGATCAAAACCGGGACCGATGAGTACCGGTTTGTGTTGACCAACCATCACATCGTGTTGGACGGGTGGTCGCTGCCGATCCTGCTTGGCGAGGTGTTCGCGAGCTATTACGGACAGCGATTGCCTCCCGCCGCGCCGTATCGGCGGTTCGTCAGTTGGTTGGCCGGCCGTGATCTCGATGCCGCCAGGGCGGCGTGGGGGCAGGTGCTGGCCGGTTTCGATACCCCGACGTTGGTCGGGCCCGCGGGCCGGGTGCCGGCCGGCCGCGACGTCGCGTCGTTCCAGATATCCGAGGACACCACGCGGGCGTTGGGTGAGTTGGCGCGGTCGTGTCACACGACGATGAGCACGGTGCTGCAGGGCGCCTACGCGCAGGTGCTGATGTCGCTGACCGGTCAGCGTGACGTCGTCTTCGGGACCACGGTGTCGGGTCGGCCCGACGAGGTGTTGGGTTCGGACTCGATGGTGGGTCTGCTGATCAACACGGTGCCGGTCCGGGCCAGTGCCACGGCTTCGACCACGACTGCCGATCTGCTCGACCAGCTGCAGAGCGATCACGCCCAGACACTGGATCATCAGCACCTGGCGCTCAACGAGATTCACCGGGTAACCGGTCAGGACAACCTATTCGACACGTTCTTCGTCTACGAGAACTACCCGATCGATGCAGCCACATTGTCGGGCACCGACGGGTTGGCCGTCACCAACTTCGCGCACCACGAATACAACCACTACCCCGTTGCGATACAGGCCATCCCCGGTGACGAACTGACACTGCGCGTCGAATACGGCACCGATGTGTTCGACGCCGCCGGCATCGAAACACTGATCGAGCGATTCACCCGGGTGTTGGTGGCGATGACTGCTGATCCGGCGCGGCGGTTGTCGTCGATTGAGGTGCTTGATGCTGCGGAGCGGGATTGTCTTGGGGTGTGGGGCAATCGGGCGGTGCTCGCGGAGCCGTTGAGTGCGGCGGTGTCGATTCCGGCGTTGTTTGCTGAGCAGGTGGCTCGGGTTCCGGATGCGGTGGCGCTGCGTTGCGGTGAGCAGTCGTGGTCGTATCGGGAGTTGGACGAGGCGTCGAGTCGGTTGGCTCATGTGTTGGCGGCGCAGGGTGCGGGGCCTGGGCGGCGGGTGGCGTTGTTGTTGCCGCGTTCGGGTGAGGCGATTGTGGCGATCCTGGCGGTGTTGAAAACTGGGGCGGCCTATGTTGCGGTCGATCCGGCGGTGCCGGAGGCGCGGATGCAGTTTGTGCTCGATGATGCTGCGCCGGTGGCTGCGATCACGACGGCTGAGTTGCGGTCGCGCCTTGATGGGCGGGATCTTCTGGTTGTTGATTTCGACGATCCGGCTGTTGCGGGTCAGCCCAGTACGGTATTGCCGGGGCCGGGGCCAGACGATATCGCGTACATCATTTACACCTCGGGTACTACGGGAACGCCTAAGGGTGTGGCGATTCCGCACCAGAATGTGACTCGCCTGTTGGAGGCGCTGGCCACTGATATGGAACTGGCGGAGCAGGTTTGGACGCAGTGCCATTCGCTGGCTTTTGATTTCTCGGTGTGGGAGATCTGGGGCGGCTTGCTCTTTGGCGGCCGGGTGGTGGTGGTTCCCGACGCGGTGGTCCGATCGCCGGAAGATTTCTACGCGTTGTTGGTCTCTGAACGGGTTGATGTGCTGTCTCAGACGCCGTCGGCTTTTTATGCGTTGCAGAGCGTCGATGTGTCCTCGGCTGATCCGGCGGGGCAGCTTGCGCTCAAAGCTGTGGTGTTCGGTGGCGAAGCCCTTGAGCCGCACCGTATTCGGGCTTGGTTGCAGAATCATCCGGGGTCGCCGCGGATGATCAATATGTATGGCATCACCGAGACGACTGTGCATGCGTCGTTCCGGGAGATTGTTGAAGTGGATGCCGATAAGGCCGTTAGCCCGATTGGGCGTCCGCTGGCCAATCTGGGTTTCTTTGTGCTCGACGGTTGGTTGCAGCCGGTTCCTGCGGGTGTGGTGGGCGAGTTGTATGTGGCCGGGTCGGGGTTGGCTTACGGCTATGTGGGCCGGGCGGGGTTGTCTGGAACACGGTTCGTGGCATGCCCGTTCGGGGCGCCGGGGGCGCGGATGTATCGCACGGGTGACTTGGTGCGCTGGAGTGCCGATGGGCAGCTCGAGTACGTGGGGCGTGCTGATGAGCAGGTCAAGATCCGTGGTTATCGCATCGAGCTCGGCGAAATCCAGGCTGCGTTGCGTGAATTGGATGGTGTCGAGCAGGCGGTGGTGATCGCCCGTGAGGATCGTGCCGGTGATAAGCGTTTGGTGGCCTATATCTGCGGGTCTGCTGATCCGGTGAGTGCGCGTGCGGCCGTGGCTGAGCGGTTGCCGGTGTATATGGTTCCTTCTGCGGTGGTCTCGATCGAGGCGTTGCCGCTGACGGTGAACGGCAAGCTCGATACCAAGGCCCTGCCGGCGCCGGAGTATCAGGATGTCGATTCCTATCGCGCTCCCAGTGACGCGGTCGAGGAGATCCTGGCCGGGATCTACGCTCAGGTCCTTGGGCTGGAACGGGTCGGCACAGACGACTCGTTCTTCAAGCTGGGTGGGGATTCGCTATCGGCGATGCGCCTGATTGGTGCGGTCAATACGCAGCTGAATACTCGCCTTTCGGTGCGAGCGGTGTTCGAAGCGCCCACGGTCGCCCAACTGGCGGCGATGGTCGGTGGCGGCGGCGGTGCGCCGGAGCGGGCGGCCGAAGAGGCTCCCGAGGCTCCCGCGGCGCCAGCTGTCGTCGCCAAGAGTAGTTCGACGGTCCCCAGCGGCCCCATGCAGATTGCAGATGTGCTGCCGCTGACGCCGTTGCAGCAGGGGTTGTTGTTCCACGCCCGTGTGGCGGCGAGCCAAGACGATGCATATGCGGTGCAGCTGTATGTGAGTTTGAGCGGTCCGCTGGATCAGGAGAGGTTGCACGCGGCGTTGCAGGCGGTGGTGGTCCGGCATCCCAATTTGGCTGCGCGGTTCCCCCAACGATTTGCCGAGCCGGTACAGGTTATTCCGGCTGATCCGGTGGTGCGTTGGCAGTATTTTGAGCTCGACGGCGGCGCTGTCGAGGCACAGATCGCGCAGGTGTGCGCGGCTGAGCGTATTGCGGTGTGCGAGTTGGCCAGTGAGCCGGCGTTCCGGGCGGCGTTGATCAAGACCGGGACCGATGAGTACCGGTTTGTGTTGACCAACCATCACATCGTGTTGGACGGGTGGTCGCTGCCGATCCTGCTTGGCGAGGTGTTCGCGAGCTATTACGGTCAGCGATTGCCTCCGGCCGCGCCGTATCGGCGGTTCGTCAGTTGGTTGGCCGGCCGTGATCTCGATGCCGCCCGTGCGGCGTGGGGGCAGGTGCTGGCCGGTTTCGAGACGCCGACGTTGGTGGGTGCCGCGGGCCGGGTGCCGGCCGGCCGCGATGTCGCCTCGTTCCAGATATCCGAGGACACCACGCGGGCGTTGGGTGAGTTGGCGCGGTCGTGTCACACGACGATGAGCACGGTGCTGCAGGGCGCCTACGCGCAGGTGTTGATGTCGCTGACGGGTCAGCGTGATGTGGCGTTCGGGACCACGGTGTCGGGGCGGCCCGACGAGGTGTTGGGTTCGGACTCGATGGTGGGTCTGTTGATCAACACGGTGCCGGTCCGGGCCAGTGCCACGGCTTCGACCACGACTGCCGATCTGTTGGGTCAGTTGCAGAGCGATCACGCCCAGACACTGGATCATCAGCACCTGGCGCTCAACGAGATTCACCGGGTAACCGGTCAGGATCACCTGTTCGACACGTTCTTCGTCTACGAGAACTATCCGATCGACGCCGCGAAGTTGCCGAGCACGGACGGGTTGGCCGTCACCAACTTCGCGCACCACGAATACAACCACTATCCGCTTTCGCTTCAAGCAATTCCCGGCGACGAACTGACACTGCGCGTCGAATACGGCACCGATGTGTTCGACGCCGCCGGCATCGAAACACTGATCGAGCGGCTCAAGCGCGTCCTAGCAGCCATGATCGCCGACGCCACCGCGCCGTTGGCCTCGATGGACCTGCTCGATGTGAGCGAGCACGCCCAGCTGGATCAATGGAGCAACCGGGCTGTGCTGTTCCAGCCGGCGCCGGTGGCCCCCTCGATTCCGGCGTTGTTCGCCGCCCAGGTCGCGCGTGACCCCGACGCGACGGCCTTGAGTTTCGGGGCCCGCTCGCTGTCGTATCGCGAGTTGGACGAGGCCACCAACCGGTTCGCACACCTGCTGGCGGGCAAGGGGATTGGGCCGGGTCAGCGGGTGGTGCTGTTGTTGCCGCGGTCGGCTGAGGCGATCGTATCGATTCTGGCGGTGCTCAAGACCGGGGCGGCGTACGTGCCGATCGACCCGGCCGCGCCGTCGGCGCGGATGCAGTTGGTGCTCGACGATGCCGCGCCGGTGGCCGCGATCACCGACTCCACGTTGGCCGAGCGGCTGTCCGGCGCGAATCTACGCGTCATCGACGTGAACGACTCTGCTGTCGCCGGTCAACCCAGCACCGCACTGGCCGGGCCTGCGCCCGATGACATCGCCTACGTGATCTACACCTCGGGCACCACCGGCGTCCCCAAAGGTGTTGCCATCACCCACCGCAACGTTGCTCAGCTGATCGACTCGCTACTGGCGACATCGCTTCCGCCACGCCGGGTGTGGTCTCAGTGCCGGTCCTACGGCTTCGACGTGTCGGTCCAGGAGATCTTCGGCGCACTGCTGGGTGGCGGGCGGCTGGTGGTGGTGCCCGAATCGGTATCCCGCGCACCGGAAGAGCTCCAGGCCGTACTGGCCGCCGAACACGTCAGCGTGTTCAGTACCACCCCATCCGAAGTGGGAATGCTGTCACCCGAGGTGCTGGAATCGGTGGCACTGATCATCGGCGCTGAGCCCTGCCCGACCGAGCTGATGGATCAGTGGGCGCCCGGGCGCGTCATGATCAACGCCTACGGTCCCACCGAGACGACCGTCGATGTGGCCCTGAGTGCGCCGCTGGCAGCGGGATCCGGGGCGGTGCCGATCGGACCGCCGATTTCCGGGGCGGCGTTGTTTGTGCTCGATAGTTGGTTGCGGCCGGTCGCGCCCGGCGTCGTCGGCGAGTTGTATGTCGCCGGACACGGCGTTGGCGTTGGATATCTGGATCGCGCCGGCTTGACCGGATCACGTTTCGTAGCATGCCCGTTCGGCGGTTCCGGGGCGCGGATGTATCGCACCGGTGACCTGGCGCGGTGGGGTACCGACGGCCAGCTGCGGTATGTGGGTCGCGCCGACGAGCAGGTGAAGATCCGCGGGTACCGCATCGAACTCGGCGAAGTCCAAGCCGTATTGGCCGGGGTGCGCGGCGTCGAACAGGCGGTCGTGATCGCCCGCGAGGACCGCCCTGGGGACAAGCGACTCGTCGGATACGTCACCGGGGCTTCGGCTGATCTCCAACCCGCCGCGTTGCGCACGGCAGTGGCAGAACGCTTGCCGGAGTATATGGTTCCGGCCGCGGTCGTGGTGATCGATGCGGTGCCGTTGACGGTCAACGGAAAACTCGACCGCCGAGCCCTTCCGGCACCGGAGTTCTCGGACATGCGCTACCGCGCTCCGACCACCGTGGTCGAGGAGGTTCTGTCCGACATCTACGTCAAGGTGCTCGGGGTGAAACGGGTTGGCCTGGACGACTCGTTTTTCAACCTTGGCGGTGATTCGCTGTCGGCGATGCGCCTGATCGCCGCGGTCAATACCGGTCTGAACACCCGGCTTTCGGTGCGGGCGCTGTTCGAGGCACCTACCGTCGCCCAGTTGGCGGCGCTGGTCGGCGGAGACCAGGCTCGGACGGAGTCGATCGCCACCGAGCCAGCCGCGTCAAAGCCTGTCGTCGCCAAAGTCAGCTCGCCGGGCGCAGGCGGCCCGATGCGGATGGCTGATGTGCTGCCGCTGACGCCGTTGCAGCAGGGGCTGTTGTTCCACGCCAGCGCAGCTCTGGGTGGCGACGATGTGTATGCGGTGCAGCTGTATGTGAGTCTGAGCGGTCCGCTGGACCAGGCGAGACTGGATGCCGCGGTGCAGGCGGTGGTCGCCCGGCATCCCAACCTCGCGGCCCGGTTCTCCCAACGATTTGCCGAGCCGGTGCAGGTCATTCCGGCTGATCCGGTGGTGCCCTGGCAGTATTTCGAGCTCGACGGCGGCGCTGTCGAGGCACAGATCGCGCAGGTGTGCGCGGCTGAGCGTATTGCGGTGTGCGAGTTGGCCAGTGAGCCGGCGTTCAGGGCGGCGTTGATCAAAACCGGGACCGATCAGTACCGGTTTGTGTTGACCAACCATCACATCGTGTTGGACGGGTGGTCGCTGCCGATCCTGCTGGGCGAAGTGTTCGCCACGTATTACGGACAGCGGCTGCCGCCGCCCCCGCCCTACCGCCGGTTCGTCACCTGGCTGACCGGCCGCGACCCCGATGCCGCTCGTGCGGCGTGGGGTCGGGTGCTGGCTGGTTTCGACACGCCGACGTTGGTGGGTGCCGCGGGCCGGGCGAGCCTGGGACAGCGCGACGTCGTCTCGTTCGCCGTGTCCGAACAGATGACTCGGGCGCTGGGTGAGTTGGCCCGCTCATGTCACACGACGGTCAGCACGGTGTTGCAGGGTGCCTATGCGCGGGTGTTGATGTCGCTGACCGGCCAGCGTGATGTGGCGTTCGGCACGACGGTGTCGGGGCGGCCCGACGAGGTGTTGGGTTCGGACTCGATGGTGGGTCTGCTGATCAACACGGTGCCGGTGCGGGCCAGGATCTCCACGGCGACAACGACTGCCGATTTGCTCGATCAGTTGCAGAACGATCACGCCCAGACACTGGATCATCAGCATCTGGCCCTCAGCGAGATTCACCGGGTGACCGGTCAGGATCATCTTTTCGACACGTTCTTCGTCTACGAGAACTATCCAATCGATGCCGCGAAGCTGTCGGGCACCGACGGGTTGGTGGTCACCAACTTCGCGCACCGCGAGTACAACCATTATCCCATCGCGATGCAGGCCATGCCGGGCGACGAACTGACCCTGCGCGTCGAATATGACACCGACATGTTCGCCGCCGCCGATGTCGTAGCGCTGGTGGAGCGCCTCAAGCGAGTCTTGGCGGCCATGATCGCCGACCCGGCTCGTCCGCTGTCATCGTTCGACGTCCTTGATGACGCCGAGCACACCGAGCTGGAGCAGTGGAGCAACCGGGCTGTGTTGGCCCAGCCGGCGCCGATGGCCCCCTCGATTCCGGCGTTGTTCGCCGCCCAGGTCGCGCGTGTTCCTGAGGCGTTGGCGCTCACCTGGGAAGGGCGATCCTGGACTTACCGCGAGCTGGATGAGGCCACCAACCGGTTTGCGCATTTGTTGGCGGGCAAGGGGATTGGGCCGGGTCAGCGGGTGGCGTTGTTGTTGCCGCGGTCGGCTGAGGCGATCGTATCGATTCTGGCGGTGCTCAAGACCGGGGCGGCGTACGTGCCGATCGACCCGGCGGCGCCGTCGGCCCGGATGCAGTTGGTGCTCGACGATGCCGCGCCGGTGGCCGCGATCACCAACCCGGAGTTGGCCGAGCGGCTTACGGGTGCGAACCTGCGCGTCATCGACCCGAACGACTCTGCTGTCGCCGGTCAACCCAGCACCGCACTGGCCGGGCCCGCACCCGATGGCATCGCGTACCTGATCTACACCTCGGGCACCACGGGTATCCCCAAAGGTGTTGCCATCACGCACCAGAACGTGACGCAGCTGCTGGCTGCCATGGATGTCACCATCGATATGGCGGAGCAGGTGTGGTCGCTGTGGCATTCCCTGGCCTTCGACGTCTCGGTCTGCGAGATGTGGGGCGCGCTGCTGTACGGCGGGCGGTTGGTGGTGGTCCCCGAGTCGGTGGCGCGGGCGCCTGAGGAGTTCCATGCCCTGCTGGCTGCCGAACAGGTCACCGTCCTGTCCCAGACCCCGTCAGCCTTCTACGCACTGCAAACCGCGGACGCGCTGCAGCCCGAACTCGCACGCCAGCTGAAGCTGAACGCGGTGATATTCGCCGGTGAAGCGCTTGAGCCACAACGTCTTCGGGCTTGGCTGGACAGCCACCCCGGCTCGCCGCGCCTGCTCAACCTGTACGGCACCACCGAGACCACGGTGCACGCGTCGTTCCGGGAGATCGTCTATACAGACACGGACACCGATGTCAGCCCGGTCGGTGGGCCACTGGCAGACCTGGCGTTCTTCGTACTGGACCAGTGGTTGCGTCCGGCACCTGCCGGCGTGGTCGGTGACTTGTATGTGGCCGGGCCGCAGGCCGGTCTTGGCTATTGGCGGCGACCGGGGTTGTCGTCGTCGCGCTTCGTCGCCTGCCCGTTCGGGGCGCCGGGGATGCGCATGTATCGCACCGGCGATTTGGTGTGGTGGGGCGCCGATGGCGAGCTGCGGTATGTGGGTCGCGCCGACGAGCAGGTCAAGATCCGTGGGTACCGGATCGAACTCGGTGAGGTTCGCGCCGTGCTCGCTGAGGTGGAGGGAGTTGCGCAGGCGGTCGTGATCGCCCGCGAGGACCGCCCCGGCGAGAAGCGACTGGTGGGCTACGTCACCGCAGCGTCGGATGCCCTTGAACCCGCTGTGCTGCGCGCCGCGTTGGCCGAACGGCTGCCGGAGTACATGGTTCCGGCGGCGATCCTGGTGATCGACGAACTGCCCTTGACGGTCAACGGCAAACTCGACCGCAGGGCCCTGCCTGCACCGGAATTCGCCGACACCGACTCCTATCGGGCGCCGGCCACCGCAGTCGAGGAAATCCTGGTTGGCATCTACGCCAGGATCCTCGGGTTGAGTCGTGTCGGCGTGGACGACTCGTTCTTCGAGCTTGGTGGGGATTCGCTGTCGGCGATGCGCCTGATCGCCGCGGTCAATACCGGCTTGAATACTCACCTTTCGGTGCGCACCCTGTTCGAGGTGCCTTCGGTCGCACAACTGGCGCCGCGCATCGGTGGCGATGACGATCGGGCGAAGCCGTTGAGGCCCATGGAGCGCCCCTCGGTCATCCCGCTGTCGTTCTCGCAGAACCGGTTATGGTTCCTCGACCAGTTGCAGGGCCCATCACCGACCTACAACATGGCGGTGGGCCTGCGGCTGACCGGGCCGCTCAATACCCAGGCGCTGGGTACGGCGCTGGCCGACGTGGTGGGCCGTCATGAGAGCCTGCGCACGATGTTCGCCGCGCCCGACGGAATACCTCGACAGGTGGTGGTGCCCGCCGAGGATGCCGACTTTGGGTGGGACGTCATCGACGCGGGCGGCTGGTCACAAGTCCAGCTGGATGAGGCTGTCGGCGCCGTCGCACTGCACTCGTTCGACCTGGCCGCCGAGATTCCCATGCGGGCCAAGCTGTTCCGCGTCAGCGCCGACGACCACGTCGTGGTGGCCGTGGCACACCACATCGCTGCCGACGGCTTGTCGATGGGCCCGATGGTGAACGACCTGGGCGTGGCGTATGTCTGCCGAAGCGCGGGGCTGGACCCGGCTTGGGCCGAATTGCCGGTCCAATACGTCGATTACACGCTGTGGCAGCGTGCGCAGTTCGGTGATCTGAACGACGGCAACAGTCTGATCGCTGCACAGCTGGAGTACTGGCAAGATGCCTTGGCGGGCATGCCTGAACGGTTGCAGTTGCCGACTGACCGGCCGTATCCGGCGGTGGCAGACCAGTGCGGCGCCACCGTCGGGTGGCAATGGCCCGTCGAGCTGCAGCAGCGGATCGCTGCGGTGGCCCTCGAGCACAATGCGACCAGTTTCATGTTGGTTCAGGCCGCGCTCTCCCTGCTGCTAGGCAAGATGAGCGCGAGTTCCGATGTGGCGGTCGGTTTCCCGATCGGTGGGCGCAACGACCCCGCGCTGGACGGCTTGGTGGGCTTCTTCGTCAATACCTTGGTGTTGCGCGTCGACATCGGCGATGACCCCACTGTTGCCGACCTCCTGGCTCAGGTGCGCACACGCAGTCTGGCCGCCTACGAGCACCAAGACGTGCCCTTCGAAGTCGTCGTCGAGCGGATCAACCCCACTCGATCGCTCAACCACCATCCGTTGGTCCAGGTGATGCTGGCCTGGCAGAACCTGCCCGGCGAGACCAGCGAAGACATTGCGCTGGCGTTGGGGGACCTGCAGGTCGCCCAGCTCCCGCTCGACACGCACACCGCCCGGGTGGATCTCGCATTCTCGTTGACCGAACGCTGGACCCGCGCCGGCGAGCCGACCGGGATCGGCGGCATGGTCGAATTCCGCACCGACGTCTTCGACGCGGCCACTATCGAGACGTTGGTCGGGCGGCTGGAGCGGGTGTTGGTGGCGATGACCGCCGACCCGGCCCAGCGGGTGTCGTCGATCGACGTGCTCGACCCCTCCGAGCGCGCGCGACTCGACACGATCGGCAACCGTGCAGTGCTGACGGAGTCTGTACCAGCGGCCTCGTCGGTGCCGGAGTTGTTCGCCGCGCAGGTGATTCGTGCCCCGCAGGCCGTCGCATTGACCTCAGGCAACGTGTCGATGAGCTACCAGGAGCTCGACGACGCGGCGGACCGCTACGCGGGCGTGCTGTCCAGCCGCGGTGTCCGTGCCGGCGATTGTCTGGCGCTGCTGCTGGACCGGTCGGCCGAGGCGGTCGTCGTCATGCTGGCTGCGCTCAAAGTCGGGGCGGCGTACCTCGCGATCGATCCCGCGCTGCCCGAGTCCCGCATCGAGTTCATGCTCGCTGATGCCGCGCCGGTCGCCGTCGTCACGACCACCGCTCTGCGGTCGCGGCTGCATGGCCACGATGTCGCGGTCATCGATGTGGGTGATCTAGCCGATGCGCCGGCTCAAGGCCAACCCAGCGTGGCAGTTTCCACGTCCGACCCGGACAATATCGCGTACCTCATCTACACGTCGGGCACGACCGGCACCCCCAAAGGCGTTGCGCTGTCCCAGCGTAACCTCGCGCACCTGGCGGCGTCGGCTCATCCGGCTCTGCCGGCCGACCAGGTGTGGACGCAATGCCACTCGTATGCGTTCGACTTCTCGGTGTGGGAGATCTGGGCCGCGCTGCTCGGTGGTGGCCGGCTGCTGGTGGTGCCCGACGCGGTAGTCCGCTCACCGGACGACTTCCACGCGCTGTTGGTCAGCGAACACGTCAACGTGCTCACCCAAACGCCGTCGGCGGTGGCCGCACTGAGCCCGCAGGGGCTGGAGTCGGTGGCGCTGCTGCTCGGCGGTGAGGCGTGTCCGCCCGAGGTGGTCGAGCAGTGGGCGCCCGGCCGGGTGGTCGTCAACGCCTACGGCCCCACCGAGGTGACGGTGTACGCGTCGATGAGCGCGCCCCTGACAGTGGGGGCAGAGGTTCCGATCGGCGCGCCGCCGCCGACCGTCGCGTTGTTCGTTCTCGACGAGCGGCTACAACCGGTGCCGGAGGGCGTGGTCGGCGAGTTGTACGTGGCCGGCCGCGGCGTTGGCGTCGGATACATCGGCCGGACCGGCTTGACGGCGTCACGATTCGTGCCCTGCCCGTTCGGCGCGCCCGGCGCTCGGATGTATCGCACAGGAGACCTGGTGCGCTGGCGAGCCGATGGACAGCTGCAATACCTGGGGCGTGCCGACGAGCAGGTCAAGATCCGCGGGTACCGCATCGAACCCGGCGAGATCCAGGCCGTGCTCGCCGGGCTCGACGGGGTCGACCAGGCGGTGGTGATCGCCCGCGAAGATCGTCCCGGTGACCCGCGCCTTGTCGGCTATTTCACCGGCACAGCGGATCCGGTCAAGATCCGCGTCGCGCTGGCCGAAAAGCTACCGGCCTACATGGTGCCGGCCGCGGTGCTGGAGTTGTCAGCGCTACCACTGACGGTCAGCGGCAAGCTGGACCGACGGGCACTGCCGGCGCCGGACTACCAGGACACGGAAAATTACCGTGCCCCAAGCACTCCCACCGAGGAGATCCTGGCCGGAATCTTCGCCCAGTTGCTGGGCACCGATCGGGTCGGGGTGGACGACTCGTTCTTCGACCTCGGCGGGGATTCACTGTCGGCGATGCGCCTGGTATCGGCGATCAACAACAGCCTGGGTTCCGGTCTCGCGGTGCGTGCGCTGTTCGAGACGCCCACGGTTGCTCAACTGGCGCCCCGCGTCACCGGGGACGAAACCCGTTCCGAGCCACTGGTGGCCGTCCCGCGCCCCGACGTCGTGCCGCTGTCGTTCGCCCAGAACCGGCTGTGGATCGTCGACCAGCTCCAGGGGCCGTCCCCGATCTACAACCTGCCGGTCGCGTTGCGGCTGCACGGGCAGGTGGACGCCGACGCATTGGGTGCTGCGCTGGCCGATGTGGTGGACCACCAGGAGAGCCTGCGCACACGGTTCCCCGCGGTCGAAGGCGTGCCTGCGCAACTCATTGTTTCCACCGATGTTGCCGACTTCGGCTGGGAGGTCATCGATGCCACCAGCTGGTCAGCCGCCGAATTGATGGACGCCGTCGAAGCGGCGACGCGCTACACGTTTGACCTGGCGACCGAAATTCCGATGCAGGCAAGGCTTTTCCGCGTTACCGGTGACGAACATGTACTGGTGGCCGTGGTGCACCATATCGCCGCCGACGGCTGGTCCATTGCACCGCTGGTGCGGGATCTGGGCGCCGCCTATGCCAGCCGGTCGGCCGGCGAGGCTCCCGGGTGGCCGGACCTGGCGGTGCAGTACGTCGACTACACGCTGTGGCAGCGGTCGCGGCTGGGTGATCTGACCGACGCCGACAGCCGCATTTCCGCGGAACTGGCTTATTGGGAAGATGCTCTGGCCGGGATGCCCGAGCAGGTGCAGCTGCCTACCGACCGACCCTATCCGATGGTCGCCGACTACCGCGGCGCCCGGCTGGAGGTCGACTGGCCTGCCGAATTGCAGCAGCAGGTTTCCCGGGTGGCCCGCGAACACAACGCGACCAACTTCATGGTGATTCAGACCGCACTCGCGGTGCTGCTGTCGAACCTGAGCGCCAACAACGATGTGGCGGTGGGCTTCCCGATCGCAGGCCGTGGTGACATCGCGCTCGATGAGCTCGTCGGTTTCTTCGTCAACACCCTGGTGTTGCGTGTCGACCTGACCGGAAATCCCACCTTCGCCGATCTGCTGGCGCAGGTGCGCCGGCGGAGCCTGGCCGCCTACGAGCATCAGGACGTGCCGTTCGAGGTGCTGGTGGAGCGGCTCAAGCCGACGCGCAGCATGGCTCATCATCCGCTGGTCCAGGTGGTGTTGGCGTGGCAGAACTTTGGCTGGCAGGCCGGCGATGCCGCCGGGTTGTCTCTTGGCGACCTGCAGGTCGAGCCGATGGCGGTGGATACCGAGACTGCTCGCATGGACCTCACGTTCAACCTGGCTGAACGGTGGAACGAGGCTGGCGATCCCGCCGGGATCGGTGGCGGTGTCGAATTCCGCACCGACGTATTCGATGCCGCGACCATCCAGAACCTGGTCGACCGGTTACAACGGGTGCTGACGGAAATGACCGCCGACCCCACTTCGCCGATGTCGGCGCTGGATGTTCTGGATGCCGCCGAGCACGCTCGCCTCGACCAGGTCGGCAACCGCGCGGTACTGACCCAGTCGGTGGGTACCCCGGAAACGATCGCGTCGATGTTCGCCACGCAGGCGGCGCGCACCCCCGACGCGTCTGCGGTCACCTTCGAGGGCGTGTCGATGACGTACCGCGCGCTGGATGAGGCGGCCAGTCGCGCGGCGCACGTATTGGCCAGTCGCGGAGCGGGTCCCGGACAACGGGTGGCGCTGCTGTTGCCGCGCTCAGCCGAGGCGATCGTGGCGATGGTGGCGGTGGTCAAGACCGGAGCCACCTACGTGCCGATCGATCCATCGGTGCCTGAGGCGCGGCGGCAATTCGTGCTCGGCGACGCCAAGCCCGTCGCCGCCGTCACCACCGCGGAACTGGCTGAATTGCTTGAGGGACAAGGCCTCTCGGTCATCGATGCGAGCGACCTGATCGATCCGGCCGTCGATACCGGGGCCGAGCTGCCGGAGCCGCGCGCGGATGATGTCGCGTACATCATCTACACCTCCGGAACGACGGGAACGCCCAAGGGCGTGGCGATTCCGCACCGCAACGTGATTCGCCTGCTGCAGACGTTGGACGCCGACATGGACATGGCGGGGCTGGCTTGGTCGCAATGCCATTCGCTGGCCTTTGATTTCTCGGTGTGGGAGATCTGGGGGGCGCTGCTCTATGGCGGCCGGGTGGTCGTGGTACCCGACGCGGTGGTGCGTTCGCCCGAGGATCTGCACGCCTTGCTGGTCTCCGAGCAGGTCGGTGTTCTGAGCCAAACCCCTTCGGCGTTCTACGCGTTGCAGACTGCTGACGCCGCGCATCCCGAGCTGGGCGCACAGTTGAAACTCGAGGCCGTGGTGTTCGGTGGGGAAGCGCTTGAACCACAACGGATGCGGTCGTGGCTGGAGAACCATCCTCCTGGCACGCCGCGGCTGATCAACATGTACGGCATCACGGAGACGACGGTGCACGCCTCGTTCCGGGAGATCGTCGCTGACGACGTGGACAGCGCCGTCAGCCCGATCGGCGTGCCGCTCGGTCATCTCGGCTTCTTCGTCCTCGACACCCTGCTGAGGCCGGTACCGACGGGCGTCGTTGGCGAGCTGTACGTGGCCGGCGCCGGGGTCGCCGACGGCTACATCGGCAGGGCGGAGCTGTCGTCGACCCGATTCGTGGCGTGTCCGTTCGGGGAGCCGGGAGCGCGCATGTACCGCACCGGCGATCTGATGGCGTGGGGCGCCGACGGCGAGCTGCGCTACATGGGGCGCTCCGACGAGCAGGTGAAGATCCGCGGCTACCGGATCGAACTCGGCGAAATCCAAGCAGCACTCAGCGAATTGGCGGGTGTCGATCAGGCGGTGGTGATCGCCCGCGAAGATCGCGCCGGTGACAAGCGCCTGGTCGGGTATGTGACCGGCGAGGTGGACCCGGCTGCCGCGCGTACCGCACTGGGTGATCGGCTGCCGTCGTACATGGTCCCCTCCGCCGTGGTGGTCATCGCTGCGCTGCCGCTCACGGTCAACGGCAAACTGGACACCAAGGCGCTGCCGGCACCGGACTATCAGGACGTCGATTCCTACCGTGCGCCATCGGATGCGGTGGAGGAGATCCTGGCGGGCATCTACGCCCAGGTCCTCGGGCTCGAGCGGGTCGGCGTCGATGAATCGTTCTTCGAACTCGGCGGCGACAGCATTCTGTCGATGCAGGTGGTCGCCCGGGCGCGCGCCGCGGGAGTGCTCTGCCGGCCGCGTGACATCTTCGTCGAACAGACGGTGGCCGGACTGGCCAGGGTCGCAACGCTTTCCGACGGCGAAAACGATGTCGTCGACGAAGGCGTCGGCCCGCTGCTGGCCACCCCCATCATCCGGTGGCTGCACGACGTCGCGGGCCCGGTTGATCAGTTCAACCAGACTGTGCTGATCCAGGCGCCGGTCGGGGTGACCGAGGACGACGTGCTGGTGGTGCTTCAAGCCATTCTGGACCGGCATGCGATGTTGCGGTTGAGGGTTGCCGCCCAAGAAGAGGAAACCGGCGCCGGGGGCTGGTCGCTGTCCGTGCCCGAGCCCGGATCGGTGGACGCCCGCACCTGCCTGCACACCGTCGACGTGTTGTCTGAGGAGACGGTCACCAAGGCCCGGTCCAGATTGAATCCGGCGTCCGGTGCGATGGTGAGCGCCCTGTGGGCGGCTCCCACCGGGCAGCTGCTGATGATCGCGCATCACCTGGCCGTCGACGGTGTCTCGTGGCGAATCTTGTTGGAGGACTTCAATCTCGCCTGGGCGCAGCTGCACGGTCGCCAGCCGGTCGAACTGCCGCCATCGCGGACATCCTTCGCCCGGTGGGCATCGGCGTTGGCCGAGCATGCGTACCAGCCGGAGGTCGTCGAGCAGGCGGCACACTGGCGACGGATCACAGCGATTCCCGCGCCGCTGCCCGCGGTGCAACCGATGATCGACACGTATGCCAACGCCGGCAGTCTGTCGGTGGAGCTCGACTCCGAGACCACCAGGATGCTGCTCGGCGAAGTGCCTGCGGCGTTCCATGCCGGGATCAACGACATCCTGCTGATCGCGTTCGGGTTGGCACTGACCGAATACCTGGGCACGGCGGGTTCGCCCGTCGTGATCGACGCGGAGGGGCATGGGCGCCAAGAAGAGGTCGCCGATGTCGACTTGTCGCGCACGGTCGGCTGGTTCACCACCAAGTACCCGGTATCGCTGGCGGTGGGTGGGCTGGACTGGGATCAGGTGCTGGTCGGCGACCCGGAGTTGGGGCCCGTCATCAAGGATGCCAAGGAGCAACTCCGCGCGCTGCCGGATGGTTTGACCTACGGGTTGCTGCGCTACCTGAACAACGATGTCGACCTGGCCGGCGCCGACCCGGCTATCGGATTCAACTATCTGGGCCGCATGAGTGGCGGCGGCGGCCAGATGTCCGGCGACTTCTGGGAGATCCGCGAGGACGGCTATAAGGTGACCGGCCCCGCGGCGGCGGTTCCGATGCCGCTGATGCACACCGTCGAACTCAATGCGGGCACCGTGGAAACCCTTGACGGACCACGCCTTCGCGCCGGCTGGACCTGGGCGCTGTCGGCGCTTGACCATGCGCAGGTCACCCGGCTGTCCGGACTGTGGTTCGACGCTCTGGCCGGTATCTGCGCCCATGTGCACGGCGGCGGTGGGGGATTGACGCCGTCGGATATCGCGCCCGCCCGATTGACTCAGCAGCAGATCGACGAATTGTGCCAGACCCACGAGGTCGCCGACATCCTTCCGTTGACTCCCCTGCAGCAGGGATTGCTGTTCCACGCCAACGTCGCTCACAGTTCTGGCGACGATGTGTACGCCGTGCAGATGGGCGTCACGTTGAGCGGGCGGCTCGACCGGTACCGGCTGCAGGAGGCCGTACAGGCGGCCGTTCAGCGGCATCCGAACCTGGCGGCGCGGTTCTGCGAGGTGGCAGGCGGGCAGGAGCCGATCCAGGTCATTCCGGCTGATCCCGTGGTGCCGTGGCAATATGTCGACCTCACCCGAGCGGCCGCGGACCGCGATGAGCGAATCACGCGGTTGTGCGTCGATGAGCGCGTTGCGGTCTGTGATCTGGCCGAACAGACGGCCTTCCGGGCGGCGTTGATCCGTATCGCCCCGGACCAGCACCGGCTCGTGCTGACCAATCACCACATTCTGCTCGATGGCTGGTCGCTGACCGTGCTGTTGCAGGAAGTGTTCGCCGGCTACTACGGGCAGCGGCTGCCCGCGGCCGTGCCCTATCGCAGGTTCATCAGCTGGCTGGCCGAACGCGATGCGGCCGCGGCTCGGTCGGCCTGGCGAGAGGCGCTGTCCGGCTTCGACACCCCGACTTTGGTGGGCCCGCCAGACCTGGAGGTGGGACCGCGAAACGTTACCTCGCTTCGGGTTTCGGCGGAGACCACGCTGGCACTGAACGAGCTGGCCCGTACGCACCACACCACCGTTAGTACAGTCCTGCAGGCTGCGTGGACGCAGCTACTGATGGCGATGACCGGTCAGCGTGATATCGCCTTCGGTGTCGTGGTCGCGGGTCGACCGGCCGACATGGCCGGTGCGGATTCGATGGTGGGCCTGCTGATCAACACCGTGCCGATGCGGGCGACTATTTCGGCTGACACCTCCGTCGCCGCCCTGCTCGATCAGCTGCAGAACAGCCGAAGCCGCACATTCGAATACGAGTACCTGGGGCTCAACGAGATTCACCACGTCGCCGGTCAGGCACGGCTGTTCGACACCGTATTCGTCTACGAGAACTACCCCACTGACACGTCATTGCTGTCTGGCGCGGACGGGCTGAGGGTCGACGACGTCGCCAGTCGCGATTACTACCACTACCCGCTCACGGTCCAGGCGATTCCGGGTCCTGAATTAGACCTTCGTATCCAATATCGAACGGATGTGTTCGACGACAACAGCATTCACCAGCTGATCGAGCAACTCGAGCGGACACTGGTGACCATGGCGGCCGATCCTGGCCGGCCGCTGGTGGTAGACCGTTGGGATAACCGGCCGTCGCATGTTCTGTCAACGCCCGAACGCCGCGATTACCAGGCCCCGGCCTCGGACATCGAACAGATTCTCTGCGGCATCTACGCCCAGGTGCTGGATGTGGAATGCGTCGGAGTGGACGACTCGTTCTTCGATCTCGGTGGGGATTCACTGTCGGCCATGCGCGCCGTCGCTGCGATCAACTCCGCGCTTGACGTCCAGGTGACGTTGCCCGCCTTGTTCACCACGCCGACGGTGCGCGAGTTGAGCCAGCGGGTGGCGCGCTAGCCCTGCGACGTTTGATTGCCTGCGGTGTACCAGCGGGTGACGTCGTAGCCGGCCTCATAGCGGGCAAGCCAATCCACGGCGAAGCGGGGGAGTTTCTGTTTCGCGGGATTGTGGCCGGGCAATTGGCTGCGCACCACCCCGAGTGCGGCGGCCGCCTGCTCTCGGAGCGGAATGTGCGAATAGAGTCGTTGGAGCGGGCCGTCGTCGGGCAGGGCGAAGAATCGACGCCCCTGCAAGGACGGAAACCTCTTGATGAGTGCGACTTTCCACAACTCGCTGCCGAATATCGATGTGGCGTCGACTCTTCGCTCCTCGAGCGGGATGCGTGTGTTGAAGCTGCTGGCGGTCTTCACCATCAGCGCCTCGCCGTGTCGGAAGACTGCCGGCGCTATCCGCATGCGGTACCACGGGTCGGCGACGACGGCGTCGTAGATGATCGACGCTGAGCTGCGGTGCTCGATTTCTTCGACGAAATGCCACAGGAACAATGAGGCCACTCGATCGTCGCCGGGCGCGAACAAGGTGTCGGCGTTGTTCAGCATCATGGTGAACGTCGGTGTGAAGGTTGCCTCGAGGTCGGCGATATACGCCAACCGATACTTCACCGGCATGGTGGCGGTCAGCTCGTCGTACACCGCCATCACCTCATCGAGGGTTTCTTGTAGCGCTGGATAGGCTTTGATCAGGCCCTTCGCGTGCTGGCGGTGCGCCATGCTGTGCTGGCCCTCCTGGCGGACGAATGCCAGGGCTTCCTCGGCGACCTGCGGGTCGGTGATCGTGGGCAACACCTCGTGGACCGTCGCGCTGATCATCTTCTCGATGGCGAGAAACAGGAAGGACAGCATGTTGGTCGCGCAGGAGAACGCCGGATCGGATGGATTCCAGTTGAAGGGAACGGGATAGTCGGCGAAGCCAAAGCGCATCTTTCGCACTTGCAGATCCGTCACCTGAATTGCACCTCGCCTTCTCGAGCCTGCCGACAACAGGGGTGATTCACCCGGCGGTCACCATACTTGCGGAATCAGGCGCGAGCGGACCTTTTTGGTGTACTCGTGGTAACCGTCCAGCTCGTCGCTGAGTAGCTTCTCCTCGTCATGGATCCGCGCGGCAAGTACGGCCACGCCGGGCAGGACAAAGATGAGCGCCCAATAGGACCCGAGGGCAAGCGGCAGGCCTACCAGGATCAGTACATTGCCGGTGTACATGGGGTGCCGTACCAGCCCGTAAAGACCGGTGCTGACGACCTTCTGGCCCGTCTCGACTTGTACGGTTGTGGACGCATACGTGTTCTGAACAGCCACCAGCACCGTCACGACCAATCCGGCGCCGGCCATGATATTGCCGATCAGACAGAGCGCGACTGGTGCCGATGACCAGCCGAAGCGGTGGTCGAGGGCGCTCACCACGCATACCGCAACCAGCGAGCCGTACAGGCCGAGCATCACGATCTTCTGCACCGTCCGGCCTTCAGCGATCGGCCCGCTCCGCATCCGCCGCTCTAGGACAACGGGATTCGTGATCTGCAGGTAGATGCTCGGGAACCAAGCAGCCAGCGCAAACACCGCGAGGAAAGCCCAGGCTTGCCAGTAATCGAAGGTGCCCGCCGGTAAGAACATCAGCAATCCGATCGCGACCAGCTGAGCAAGGCCCAATGCGGCCACTTTGAGAACTGCGTTCACGATCCTCCCAAACTTTCTGTCCTATACCGCATGCCGGCTAGGCTGGCGCGTCGCTGCTCGTGGGTGCCAATTTTTCGCACAGCAGCTCCGCGAGACCTCGAATGGTGCCGGCGGCAAGGTCATTGGACGTCAAGCGCACTCCGGTTTCGGCTTCGAGGCGAGTCCGTAGTTCCAGGGCGCCCAGCGAGTCGACGCCGTACTCGGCGAGCGGCCGGTCGGGCTCGATGTTGCGACGCAGGATCAGGCTCACCTGGTCGGAAATCAGACGCCGCAATCGGGCGGGCCATTCTGCGCGTGGCAGACCACTGAGCTCCGTGAGCAGTTTGCTTGTGCTCGTTTGGCTTTCCCCGACGGCGCTGAATGCTTCGGCGAAGGGCGTCCGTTCGGCAAAGTCTGTCAACCACGGGCTGCCGCCGGTCGGCGCGTAGCCGGTGTAGGCGCGGTCGTGGCGCAGCAGCATGTCGAGTGCGTACGCACCCTCGTCGGGAGCGATCGCCGCGCCGGTGCTCTCGGCGAGCTCCGTCGCTCGGCCGATCTGGACCCAGGGTCCCCAGGCGATTGTGGTACCCGGGAGACCCTCTGTCCGCCGCCATTGGGTGAAGGCGTCGAGCCAGCTGTTGGCCGCGGCGTAGGCCCCCTGCCCTGGCGAGCCCACCAGCGCGGCCGCCGACGAAAATGAGCAGAACCAGTCCAGGGGTTGATCGGCGGTGGCGCCGTGCAGATTCCAGGCACCGTAAACCTTCGGTGCCCAGTCACGCTCGATCAGCTCGTCGGTGATGTTGGCCAGGGTTGCGTCCTCGATGACTGCTGCTGCGTGCAGCACGCCTCGCACCGGAAGTCCGGTGGCGATAGCGGCCTCGACCATCCGCTGCGCAGTGCTGGGGACGGCGATGTCGCCGCAGTACACCACGACCTCAGCACCCAACGCCCGGATCAGTTCGATCGTTTCCAGCGCCTTGAGTGTCGGCTGCGAGCGGGACGTCAACACGATGCGTCCGCAGCCGGCGACGGCCATCTTCTCGGCGAGGAACAAACCCAGGCCGCCCAAGCCGCCGGTGATCAGGTACGCACCGTCGCGGCGGAAGGCCTTGGCCTGTTCCGGATGCACCACCACGTCGCTGCTCCCGGTACGGGGGATATCGAGTAACAGCTTTCCGGTGTGCTGGGCGGCGCCCATCACCCGGATCGCGGTGGCGGCATGGGCCAACGGGTATTCGGTGTACGCGGCGGGCGGTAACTCACCGTCTGTCACGAGCTCGTACACCGTGCGCAGCAACTCGCCGACCCGCTGGGGGTGGCTGAGTGACATGAGCGCCAGATCCACGTAGTAGAACGTGAGGTTCCGCCGGAACGGGAACAGTCCCAGCCGGGTGTTGCCGTAGACGTCGCGCTTGCCGATCTCGACGAACCGCCCGCCGGTGGCCAGCAGTTCGAACCCGGCCCGCTGGGCCGCACCGGTCAGGGAGTTCAGCACGATATCGACGCCGTAACCGTCGGTGTCACTGCGGATCTGGTCGGCGAATTCGGTGCTACGTGAGTCGTAGACATGCTCGATCCCCATGTCGCGCAGCATCTGTCGGCGCTCATCGCTACCCGCGGTGGCGAAGATCTCGGCGCCCGCGGCGCGCGCGACTCCGATCGCGGCCTGGCCAACACCACCGGTTGCCGAGTGAATCAGCACCCGGTCGCCTGCCGCGATCCGTGCTTGGTCGTGCAGGCCGTACCAGGCGGTCGCGGTCGCCGTTGCCACTGCGACTGCCTGGTGATCGGTCAGGGCAGCCGGAAGCGTGACGGCCAACCGGGCGTCGCAGGTGACGAAGGTGCCCCAGCAGCCGTTTCCGGAGAAGCCGCCGACCCGGTCGCCGACGCGATGATCAGTGACATCAGGCCCGACCGCGGTGACCACGCCAGCGAAATCCATCCCCAGTTCGGGTAAGCCGCCGTCGATGGCCGGGAACAGGCCCATCGCGACGAGCACGTCGGCGAAGTTGATGCTGGATACGCCGACGGCGACTTCGATTTGGCCAGGCCCTGGCGTAACCCGTTCGCACGCAGCCAGTTCCAATGTTTCCAGATCGCCGGGGGTGCGGATTTGCAGCCGCATCCCATCAGAGTCGTTGTCGGCGACGACAATGAGCCGTTCGTCGGGTCGCAGCGGGCTGGGCAGCATGCGGGCCGTGTACCACGCGCCGTCGCGCCAGGCGGTCTCGTCTTCCTTGGATCCACTGAGCAGATGGCGAGCCAGCTGCTCGGCATCGGTGTTGTCGTCGAGGTCGATCTGGGTGGCATGCATATGCGGATATTCGGAGCTGATCACCCGCACCAAGCCACGCAGTCCACCCTGCTCCAGATTGGCCACGTCGCCGGCCAGGACAGTTTGGGCAGCGCGGGTCACGACAAAGAGTTGAGGGATGTGGCCTGAGGTCTGGGCCAGCTCGCGGGCGATGCGCGTCACATGCTGGACATACTCCCGGCCCACCAGTGGGCATCGGTCGTCGCTGTTGTTCTTTGATCCGGTGAGGATCACGGCGCCGGTGATTTTCCCGGACCGCAGCTGCTCGGCCAGCTGCCCGGCGGCGGACGCGTGGTCCGCGTTCGGCGGCCAACACATCGTGTTGCATTGAGCGCCTTGGTTTTTCAAGGTGTCAGTCAGTGTCGTGCCGATCAGATCCGCGGTGGCGGTGGTGCTGATCAGCAGCCAGGTTCCGGCCTCGACGTGCGATGGTTCCGGCAACTGTCGCTGCTGCCATTCGATGGTCAGCAGCCGCTCGCCGAGCACCCGATCCTGTTGGGCCGCCTCGGATTCTCCGGTGCCGCAGTGCAATCCCTGCACACTGAGAAGAACCGCGCCGTGCTGGTCGAGTACATCGAGGTCGGCCTCGATCCCGGTGGCGTCGACTTGGGTGATCCGGGCATAGCAGTAGTGGGCGGTTCGGGCAGATCCATAGGAGCGCACGCGCCGGGCACCCAGCGGCAGGCCTAGCCCGCCACCAGTGCTGCTCTGGATCTGCGGACTGGCGGCAACCGACTGAAAGCAGACGTCCAGCAGTGCCGGATGTACGCCGTAAGCGCCTTGCTGCGTGCGGATTTGGCTGGGCAGAGCGACCTCGGCCAAGACCGTGCCGGTGGCGTCATCGCCGGTATGAACGGCACCCAGGCCGGAGAACGCCGGCCCGTACTGGACGCCATGTTGGTCCAGTTCCCTGCGCACCTCCGCACCATCGGTGCGGTTCGGATGGGCGGCAAGAAGTGCGGCCACGTCGTAGGCGGTGGGCTGCTCATCGTCAGCGGTGTGCAGCACCGCGCTGGAATGCCGTGTTTGTCGGCCGCCATCATCGGACTCCACGAGGAAGTCGGCGACACCGGGAGACGACAACGCCGCCGAGCTGCCGACGGTGGTCCGCTCATCGAGCAACAACGCAGCCTCGAAGCGGATGTCGCGGACTTCGACAGCCTCACCCAGCACGGTGTGTGCGGCGGCCAAGGCCATCTCGCAATAGGCCGCCCCGGGGAGTACGGCCACGTTGCGGATCGTGTGATCGGCGAGCCACGGCTGGGCAGTGGTGCCGACCTCGGCCTGCCACACGTGGCGCTCGGGCTCTTCCGGCAAGCGCACGTGGGAGCCCAGGAGCGGATGCACCGACACCGTGTGACCACCATGCGTCGCGGACTCGCGATCGTCGCGTTCGAGCCACAGCCGATGGCGGGTCCACGTCGGCAGCGGCGCGTCCACCAGGCACCCATCGGGATACAGAACGGCGAAATCGATGGCGGCACCCGCACTGTGCAGGTCTGCCACCAAGCCTCGCAGCCCGTGCGGCAGCTCCTGCTCCCTGCGCATGCTCGCGAAGGTGGCCACCGGCGCATCCAAATTCGCGGCGCTGCGTTCGATAACGTGGGTCAGCATCGGATGTGGTGCCAGCTCGGCGTACACCCGATGCCCGTCCTCCAGAGCCGCTCGTACCGCCGCGGCGAACCGCACCGTGTTGCGCAGGTTGCGGACCCAATACTTGCCGTTGCAGACCGGCTCCTCGCGCGGGTCGAATCCCGTTGCCGAGTAGAACGGAACCTGCGGCGTCAGCGGTTTGATCTCGGCGAGAGCCTCGGCGAGTTCCTCAAGGATCGGATCGACAAGGGGAGAGTGTGCCGCGACGTCGATCAGAGACTGGCGGACCATCACGCCGCGTTCTTCCCAGGCCGCCATCAACTCGCGAACGGTCTGCTCCGCACCACTGATCACCGTGGACTCCGGCGAGGCAACCACCCCGACGACGACGTCCTTGATGCCGCCGAGCGTCAACTCCGAAAGCACCTGCTTGGCAGGCAGTTCCACCGACGCCATGATCCCGGAACCGGCGATGCCGGACATCAGCTGTGAGCGCCGGCAGACCACCCGCACGCCGTCCTCGAGTGACAGCGCGCCGCAGACCACCGCCGCAGCGACCTCACCCATCGAATATCCGATGACCGCGCCGGGGCGCGCGCCGTAGGCCTTCATCGCGGCCGCCAGGGCAACCTGCACAGTGAACAGGGTCGGCTGCAGCCGGGCGTCGCCGGTCACCACCTCCGGTGCGGTCATCGCTTCGGTGACCGAGAACCCGGACTCGCTCGCGACCAGTGGCTCGATCTGCGCCACAGTCGCGGCGAAAACCGGCTCGCTCGCCAGAAGCTCTGCACCCATCTTGGCCCATTGCGAGCCCTGTCCGGAGAACACCCACACCGGTCCGCGGTCGTCCTTTGCCAGGACGGCCGGATACGGCGTCTCGCCCTCGGCGACTTCGAGCAACGCCGCGGTCAACTCCCGCGGGGTGCTGGCGTGCACGGCGGTCCGTACCGGGCGATGAGCGCGCCGGCGCGCCAGGGTGTAGCCGAGATCGGCCAGAGCCATGTCGTCATGTGCTTGCACCCAGGGGGCGAGCCGGCCGGCGGTACGCCGCAGCTCGTCCGCCGAGGTCGCCGAGAGCGGAAACAGCAGTGGCGCAGGGGGGGAGTCGTTGACGTCGGCCGCAGTGTTCGGCGCTCCCTGGGGTTCGGGACCTTGTTCCAGCACGGCGTGGACGTTGGTGCCTGATACCCCGTACGACGACACCGCCGCGCGCCGCGGATGCGGCCCGGTGGTCGGCCACTCGGTGTTCTCAACTGGCACAAAAAGTTTCGTGTCAATGCGCGCCAGGTCGTCAGGCAGGCGGGTGAAGTGCAGATTCGGGGGGACCGCCCCGTGTTGCAGCGCAAGGATCGTCTTGATCAGGCCGATGGCGCCGGACGCCGACTGCGAGTGGCCAAAGTTGGTCTTCGCCGATCCGAGCGCGCACGGCCCGTCGACGCCGTAGACCTGGCTCAGGCTGGTGTATTCGATGGGATCGCCGACCGGGGTGCCCGGGCCGTGCGCCTCGACCAAGCCGACGCTGTCCGCGTCGACATCGGCGGCCGCCAGCGCCGCTCGATACACCGCGGTCTGTGCGGTGACTGACGGTGTGGAGATGTTCACGGTGGCGCCGTCTTGGTTTACGGCCGTTCCGCGGATGACGGCGAGGATCCGGTCCCCGTCGCGTAGCGCGTCCGGCAGGCGCTTGAGCAACACCATTGCGCACGCCTCACCGCCCACGTAGCCGTCCGCGGCGGCGTCGAAGGCGCGGCACCGCCCAGTCGGCG
This sequence comes from Mycobacterium sp. RTGN5, assembly GCF_033804465.1. Lineage (NCBI taxonomy): Bacteria > Bacillati > Actinomycetota > Actinomycetes > Mycobacteriales > Mycobacteriaceae > Mycobacterium > Mycobacterium sp. RTGN5. Next base: position 8,741 of record NZ_JAPZLA010000009.1, on the reverse strand, counting down.
ACAGATGGCCTGCTGCGGTCCCGGCGATGTACTTGCGCGGGTCCAGCATCACGTAGGCGCCGCCGGCGAGCGCGAGATCGCTCTCACCCTCGCTCAGGCTGCGACACCCCAGGTGCACGGCGAGCAGCCCGGAGGAACACGCGGTGTCGACGGCCATCGCCGGACCGTGGAGTCCCAGCGTGTAAGCGATGCGCCCCGCCGCCATGCTGAAGGTGTTGCCTGAGTAGCCGTAGGGCCCCTCCATGGCGTCGGATTCCATCGCCAGTAGCTGATAGTCGTAGTGCGTCAATCCGGTGAATACACCGGTCAGCGAGTCCTTCATGACTGCGGGAGTGAGCCCGGCGTGCTCCATCGCCTCCCAGGAGGTTTCGAGCAGCAACCGGTGTTGCGGATCGAGCGCGACGGCCTCGCGCTGGTTGATGCCGAAGAATTCGGAATCGAAGCAGGCCACGTCGTCGAGGAAGGCACCCCACTTCGACGCCGTCCTACCCGGCACCCCCGGCTCGGGGTCGTAGTACTCGTCTTTGTCCCAGCGGTCTGGTGGCACTTCGGTGACCAGGTCATCGCCCCTGCGCAACGCCTCCCAGAGCTGCTCGGGGGATTCGATACCACCAGGAAGTCGGCACGCCATACCGATGACGGCGACCGGAGTGGTCGATTTGATGCTCATCGCGGCCGGGGGATTCGCTGAACCCGAGCCGCTTGGCCGATCATCGATCGCACCGAATGAAACCATCCTGTCTCCTCAACAGCAACAAAACCGCAGTCCAGTCCGTTGCCTGACTCACCCGTGGTTCCCCCAACCCAGGCAAGACGATTATTGACGCAGACGTGGCGTCCCGGGTCAAGTTTGCTTGATTCGCACGTAAGTGCACAGGTACGCCGATGGCTGGCGCGTTTGCCGCAGCGTCCTCTGCCGGCAGGTTGCCCGCGGGACGTGATGGTTGACGACGACGTCACTTAACTTGGCTGTTCGAAGTTGAGGCTGCCGCGGCTTTTGATAGCTTGCTTGCCGTGACACAGGCGATTGAAGCTTCGATTCCGGCTCTGTTGCGCGAACGCGCCAGCCTGCAACCGGATGACGTTGCGTACACCTTTATGGATTACGACCAGGACTGGGCCGGCGTGCCCATGACCCTCACCTGGCCGCAGTTGTATCGGCGGGTGGTCAACTTCGCCAGGGAGCTCAGATTGTGCGCGTCGCCGGGCGATCGCGCCATGATCATCGCCCCGCAAAGCCTGGAATACATCGTTGCGTTCCTGGGTGCGCTGCACGCCGGGGTGATCCCGGTTCCGCTGTCGGTCCCCATGGGTGGCGTCACCGACGAGCGGGTCGATTCGGTGATGCGCGACGCGTCGCCCGCTGCCGTCCTCACGACGTCTTCTGTCGTGGCCGAGGTGGCTCGGAGCATCGTCCCGCAGCCCGGGCAAGCGCCGCCGGCCATCATCGAGGTGGATTTGCTGGACCTAGACGCTCCGCCCCGGCCCGGCGCGCCGGCGATGCACGAGGACGACAATCCCCACGCCACCGCCTATCTGCAATACACCTCTGGTTCGACCCGTTCGCCGGCTGGCGTAATGATCTCGTACACCAACCTTTTCACCAATCTGCAGCAGATCACCACCGACTACTCGAGGCATGCCGGGGTCACCCCGCCCGACCTGACATTTGTGTCGTGGCTGCCGTTTTTCCATGACTTGGGATTGATCCTGGGTGTTTGCTCACCGATTGTGTTGGGTACGAGTGCGGTGTTGACCAGCCCCGCGTCCTTCCTGGTGCGGCCGGCCCGCTGGATGCAGTTGCTTGCGACCAATCCGTGCCCGTTCACCGCCGCACCGAACTTCGCGTTCGATCTGGCGACACGGAAAACTTCCGACGAAGACATGGCTGGGCTCGATCTGTCCGGTGTGCACACCATCCAAAGCGGCGCCGAGCGGGTTCAGCCCGCGACGATCAAGCGCTTCACCGACCGATTTGCCCGCTTCAACCTGAACGAGGCGGTCATTCAGCCGTCCTACGGCATGGCCGAGGCGACCCTGTACATGTCGACGCCCAAGCCGGAAGACCCGATCAAGGTTGTGTACTTCGACACCGAAGCCCTGACCGCCGGCCAGGCCAAGCGATGCGACGGTGCGGATGGCACACCGTTGGTCAGCTACGACGGCCCGATCAGCCCGCGTTCGCCGATCTTGCGGATCGTCGACCCGGACACCCGCACCGAGGTTGCGGACGGGACCACCGGTGAGATTTGGTGCCACGGCGATAACGTCAGCATCGGCTACTGGGAAAAGCCGGAGGATTCCGCGCGCACATTCGGTGGCACGATCGTCGGCCCATCGGCCGGTACGCCAGAAGGCCCGTGGCTGAAGACTGGTGACGTCGGTTTCATCTCCGACGGCGAGCTGTTCGTGGTGGGCCGCATCAAGGATCTCCTGATCATCTACGGCCGCAATCACGCCCCTGACGACATCGAGGCAACGGTCACGGAGATCACCAAGGGCCGGTGCGTGGCGATCGCCGTTCCCGACGACGCGGTGGAGAAGCTGGTGGTCGTGATGGAAGTCAGGAAGCGCGGCGACTCCGACGACGAGGCCAAGCAGCACTTCGATGCAATCAAGCGGGATGTCACTTCGGCCATCTCGAACACGCACGGCATCGCGGTCTCAGATCTCGTCCTGGTAGCCGGAGGTTCGATCCCGGTCACCACCAGCGGCAAGGTCAGACGGCAGTCTTCGGTGGATCTTTATCAGCGCAAGCAGTTCGCCCGCTTGGACGGTTGAGCTACGGGGTCCCGTTGCTGGCGTCGGTGCCGTTGGTCGCCGAACCGCTTGCCGCCCAGGCGATTCCACCAGTGGCGCCGAGACCGCCAGCCGTAGTTCCGTCACCGCCGCTGCCACCATTGCCGCCGACGGAATTGCCGGTGCCGTAGTTGTAGGCGATACCGCCGAGCCCGCCGTCGCCACCGATCGTCGTGCCCCCACCGCCGGCTCCGCCCTTGCCGCCGATCGCCGAACCGGGACCGTTGGAGCCGGTGAGCGCGCTCGTCACACTGATCAGCAAGTTCCACAGCGGGTCGCTCGCGAGGTCGGCCGCGCCGCCGGCGCCGCCGTTGCCGCCGGCCCCGTTGGTTCCGGTGCCGCCCGCTCCGCCATCCCCGCCGGTGACGCTTCCCGCGTGGTACGCGCCGGCGAAGTAGCCGAATCCGAAGCCGATCACAGAGCCGCCCGCGCCACCGTCGCCGCCGGTGGCGCCGTCACCGCCCTCGCCGCCATCGCCGGCGTTCCCGCCGATCAGCCCGCCGTTGCCGCCCGCTCCACCCTTGCCGCCGACCCCGGCGGCGGCCGAGTTTGCGCCGCCGGCGCCGCCGTTTCCGCCGGTGCCGAGCAAGAGGGCCGACCCGCCGTTTCCGCCTGCCCCGCCGTTCGCGCCATCTCCGGCGTTGCCGCCAGTGCCGATCAGCCCGCCGGCTCCGCCGTCACCGCCGGCGCAGCCGGCACTGTCGGTGCACGTGACGTCCGTCCACGTATAGCCTTTGCCGCCACTGCCCAGTAACCAGCCGCCGCCCTGTCCGTCGGGGTTTGCCGCTGTCCCGTCCACCCCGTTGCCGATGAGCGGCCGGCCCTGCCACTCGTTGGTGACGAGCGCGGTGATGATCTGCGGAAGGCTGATGAGGGTGATCGGGCCGCCGCCGGCCGAGCGCGCGTAGGCAACGATCGCGCCAATCACGTCGGTTAACGACAGGTTCGGAGGAGTGGTTGGTGAATCCGCCGCGGACAGGGTCGACGAGGACGCCGCCGCAACGGGCTTCGCCGATCGGGCGCTATCTGGTTGCGCGACAGTCGAAATCGAGTCGGCCGCAGCGGGTGCCGTCGGCGTGACGCTGGTGCGGCCGGCGCCGGTCGCACGGCTCGAACTGGCCGACTTTGTTTCGGTAGTCGGCTTCGCCGCGTTGCTTCGGCCGCTGGTTCCCACCGGGGAGCCGTTATTGCTGTGTTTCGGCGATGGGGAGCGGCCGGCGTTTCCAGCCTTGGGGCCGGTGCTGTTGTGGTTCGACGCAGAGGAGTCGGCGCCTGAGGAGTCAGCCTGGGCGATCCCCGTCGCGCCGGCCAGCGAAGCGCAGACGCCGACGGCGAGAGCACCTGTTCCCAGCCATAGCGAGACTTTGCTGTGCGGCTGCTGGGCGCGGTGGCCAACAGCGGTGCGATGCGCTCGGGATTTCGCCCGGTCGGTCGCACGGTGCCGTGCAGCCATGGTTTGCTCCCATGTTCGCCAATGCTCTAAGCGTCACATGGTAGCAATGCAGGCTAGGGAGCCATGGCAAACTCCCGATCGCCAGTTTTCTGGCTGGGTCGAGCGTCGCCGGTTATGCCTGTTGACGTCCCGTTGTTCGTGAAATTCAGTCGGGGAATTGGTCGTCGAGATTTTTCGCAGAGTGTTCGGGTGCGTCCGATATGTGAACGTGTCCGACGGTCAGAGCTATCCGAGCTACCGCCCTTACGTGCCCCCCGCCCCTCCGGTGCCCGCGGTGCCGCCGGTCCCGCCGCCGCCCCCGTTGACGCCGCTCGGACCGCTGCCGGTGTTTCCGGCGCCGCCGCCACCGCCGACCTTTCCGGCGTTGCCACCGCCGTTTTTGCCGATGCCGCCGGTGCCGCCACCGCCGCCGGTTCCGCCGGTGCCGCCGGTTCCGCCGGTGCCGCTGCCGCTACCCGTGCCGCCGGTGCCGCCCGTGCCGCCGACGACACCGTTGCCGCCGACGCCACCCACACCCGTGGTGCCGCCGTTGCCGCCTGTCCCGCCGGTGCCCGCGGTGCCGCCGATGCCGCCGTTGGCGCCGCTGCCGTTACCGCCACCGGCGCTGCCGCCGTTGCCGCCAACACCTGCGGTGCCTCCGGTGCCGCCCGCGCCGCCGGTGCCGGCGCCGTTGCCGGTGCCGCCAACGCCGCCGTTGCCCGCGGTGTTTGCGTTCCCGCCGGTGCCGCCCGAGCCGCCGTCGGTTCCGGTACCGCCGGCGCCACCGGCGCCGCCCGTGCCGCCCGTGCCACCCTTGCCCGCGGCGTTGGTGCCGACAGTGGTGTTTCCGCCCTTGCCGCCCGCCGCGCCGGTTCCGCCGACACCGCCGCCGCCGCCGGCGCCGCCGCCGACTCCGCCGATGCCGGTACCGCCCGTGCCGCCCTGGCCGGCCGTACCGCCGCTACCGCCGGTGCCGCCGCCGCCGGGGGTGAACCCATTGGCGCCGGTCGTGCCTGCTGCGCCGTTGCCGCCATTACCGCCGGTGCCGCCGACTCCGCCGGTGCCGATGCTCCCGGCGGCGCCGCCGTTGGTACCCGCGCCCGCCGCGCCCGCAGTGCCGCCGGTGCCACCCTTGCCGCCGCCCGCGCCGTTGCCGCCTGCGGTGGTGTTGGTGCCGCCGGTGCCGCCGCCCGCGCCGTTGCCGCCGACTCCGCCGTTGCCGCCGGCACCGCCGCCGACTCCGCCGATGCCGGTGCCGCCGGTGCCGCCTTGGCCGGCCGTGCCGCCCGTGCCGCCCTGGCCGCCCGCGGTGGGCGTGGTGCCGGTGGTGCCGGTCGTGCCCGTGCCGCCGGCTCCGCCGTTGCCGCCGATCCCGCCCTTGCCGCCGGTGCCGATGGCGCCGGTGGCGCCGCCGTTGGTGCCGACGCCGGCTGCGCCCGCGGTGCCGCCGGTGCCGCCGGTCCCGCCACCCGCGCCGTTGCCGCCTGCAGTCGTATTGGTGCCGCCGATGCCGCCTGCGCCGCCGATGCCGCCGGTACCGCCAGCGCCGCCTGCGCCGCCGCCGACTCCGCCGATGCCGGCGCCGCCGGTGCCGCCCTGGCCTGCGGTGCCGCCGTTGCCGCCGTTGCCGCCCCCGGTGGGTGTGGCCCCGGTGGTCCCAGTGGTGCCCGCGCCGCCGTTGCCGCCAACGCCGCCAACGCCGCCGACTCCGCCGGTGCCGATGCTGCCGGTCGCGCCGCCGTTGGTGCCCACGCCGGCTGCGCCCGCGGTGCCGCCGGTGCCGCCCTTGCCGCCGCCCGCGCCTGCGCCGCCTGCGGTCGTGTTGGTGCCGCCGCCGCCGCCTGCGCCGCCGGCTCCGCCGGTGCCGCCGATGCCGCCTGCGCCGCCGCCGACTCCGCCGATGCCGGTGCCGCCGGTGCCGCCTTGGCCGGCCGTGCCGCCGGTGCCGCCTGCGCCGCCCGCAGTGGGAGTCGTGCCGGTGGTGCCGGTTGTGCCGGCGCCGCCCACTCCGCCCGTGCCGCCGGCGCCACCGACCCCGCCCGCGCCGATGCTGCCTGCCGCGCCGCCGCCGGTGCCGCCCACGCCGGCCGCGCCCGCGGTGCCGCCGGTGCCGCCCTTGCCGCCGGCCGCGGCCGCGCCGCCAGCGGTGGTGTTGGTGCCGCCCTGGCCGCCCTTGCCGCCCTGGCCGCCAATGCCGCCCTGGCCGCCGTTGGCGCCGCCAACTCCGCCGATACCGGCGCCGCCGGTGCCGCCTTGCCCGGCCGTGCCGCCGGTTCCGCCGGTGCCGCCCGCGGTCGGAGTCGTGCCGGTGGTGCCGGTTGTGCCGGTGCCACCCGCCCCGCCGTCGCCGCCGAGGCCGCCGAGGCCCGCGCTGCCGATCGTGCCGGCCGCGCCGCCGCCGGTGCCGCCGGTGCCTGCCGCGCCGGCGTTGCCGCCGGTGCCGCCCTTGCCGCCGGCGGCGCCTGCGCCGCCAGCGGTGCCGGTGTTGGTGCCGCCAACGCCGCCGGTTCCGCCGCTGCCGCCGATGCCGCCTTGTCCACCGCCACCGCCACCGACGCCGCCGATGCCCGCGCCGCCCGTGCCGCCGGTACCGCCGGTGCCGGCAGCGCCGCCTTGGCCGCCCGCGGTGGGCGTTGTACTGGAGGTGCCGGTTGTGCCGGTGCCGCCGTCACCGCCGGTGCCGCCGCTGCCGCCGCCGCCACCGGTGCCGATGGTGCCGGCCGCGCCGCCGTTGGTGCCGGTGCCTGCCGCGCCCGCAGTGCCGCCGATGCCGCCCTGGCCGCCCGCGCCACCGCTGCCACCGGCATTGCCGGTGTTGGTGCCGCCGGTGCCGCCGCCGCCGCCTTGGCCGCCAATGCCGCCTTGGCCGCCGGCGCCGCCACCGATGCCGCCGATGCCCGCGCCGCCGTTGCCGCCTTGCCCGGCTGTGCCGCCCTGGCCGCCCTGGCTGCCCGCTGTTGCCGACGTGCCTGTTGTGCCGTCAGCGCCAACGCCGCCGACTCCACCGTTGCCGCCTAGTCCACCAACGCCGCCGGTGCCGATGGTGCCGGCTGCGCCGCCGTTGGTTCCTGTGCCGGCTGCGCCGGCGTTGCCGCCGGTGCCGCCTTGGCCGCCGCCGCCACCTTGGCCGCCAAGCGTGGTGTTGGTGCCGCCGGTGCCGCCGCCGCCACCTTGGCCGCCGATGCCGCCCTGGCCGCCGGCGCCGCCGCCGACGCCGCCGATGCCCGTGCCGCCGTTGCCGCCTTGCCCGGCGGTACCGCCCGTGCCGCCCTGGCCGCCCGCGGTCGGAGTTGCGCCGGTCGTACCGGTTGTGCCGGTCCCGCCCACCCCGCCGGTGCCGCCGGTGCCGCCGATGCCGCCCGTGCCGATGGAGCCGGCTGCGCCGCCGTTGGTTCCTGTGCCGGCTGCGCCGGCGTTGCCGCCGGTGCCGCCCTGACCGCCGCCGCCACCTTGGCCGCCAAGCGTGGTGTTGGTGCCGCCGGTGCCGCCGCCACCACCTTGGCCGCCGATGCCGCCCTGGCCACCGGCGCCGCCGCCGACGCCGCCGATGCCCGCGCCGCCGGTTCCGCCGGAGCCTGCGCTACCGCCCTGGCCGCCTTGGCCGCCCGCGGTCGGAGTTGCGCCGGTCGTACCGGTTGTGCCGGTGCCGCCCACGCCGCCGATGCCGCCGGTGCCGCCGCTGCCGCCCGTGCCGATGGTGCCGGCTGCGCCGCCGTTGGTTCCTGTGCCCGCTGCGCCGGCGTTGCCGCCGGTGCCGCCTTGACCGCCGCCGCCACCTTGCCCGCCGAGGGTGGTGTTGGCACCGCCGGTGCCGCCCTTGCCGCCCTTACCAGCGATGCCGCCCTGTCCGCCTGCGCCGCCGCCGACTCCGCCGATGCCCGCGCCGCCGGTTCCGCCGGAGCCTGCGCTACCGCCCTGGCCGCCTTGGCCACCCGCAGTGGGCGTGGCGCCGGTGGTGCCGGCTGTGCCCGTGCCGCCGTCGCCGCCGAGTCCGCCGGTGCCGCCAATGCCGCCGGTGCCGATGGTGCCGGCCGCGCCGCCGTTCGTGCCCACACCGGCTGTGCCCGCTGTGCCGCCGGTGCCGCCTTGTCCGCCGGCCGCGCCGCTGCCGCCGGTGTTGCCGGTGTTGGTGCCGCCGGTGCCGCCGGTGCCGCCGTTGCCGGCGACGCCGCCTTGCCCGCCTGCCCCGCCGCCGACGCCGCCGATGCCTGCGCCGCCGGTGCCGCCCTGGCCGCCTGCGCCGCCCTGGCCGCCTTGGTTGCCTGCGGTCGGGGTCGTACTGGTCGTTCCCGCGCCGCCGGTGCCGCCGCCACCGCCGCTGCCACCCAGTCCGCCGGCCCCGCCGGAGCCGATGGTGCCTGCCGCGCCACCGTTGGTGCCCACCCCGGCTGCGCCGGCGGTGCCGCCGGTGCCGCCTTGTCCGCCGGCCGCGCCGCTGCCGCCGGTGTTGCCGGTGTTGGTGCCGCCGGTGCCGCCGGTGCCGCCGTTGCCGGCGACGCCGCCTTGCCCG
>NZ_JAPZLA010000008.1:0-192070 GCF_033804465.1 Mycobacterium sp. RTGN5 | reverse complement strand
TCAACGAACGACCACGCAAACGCTTCGATTGGGACAACCCCGCCGAAGTCCTCGACAGACTACTGTCACCCCCGACAGAGTCCACTGTTGCAATCATTCCTTGAATCCGCCTCGCGATCTGTGTCGACACCTACAGCCTCGGCGATGAGTTTTGGCGTGGTCCCTGGTCTGTATCTGCATGACCACTACCTACACGTTTGACGTCTTCTCCAGCCTCGACGGCTTCGGCGGGGTCAGCGGTGGTGACTGGGGCGGCTACTGGGGCAAGCAAGGCCCCGAGCTACTCGATCACCGCCTAGCCCAGTACGACGTCAAGCAGCGAATGGTATTCGGCGCCAATACCTATCGGATGTTCACGCAGATGCTGGACTTAAGTGAAGAGGCGTCGGTGAATGACCTCTGGGTCACCCGGATGCGGCACCTGCCGGCGACGGTGGTGTCGACCACCCTGCAAGCACCCTTGGATTGGCCGGATGCGACCGTCGTCAGCGGTGACGCCGTCGACGTTGTCGCCCGGCTCAAGGAGGAGTCCGACGTGCCGCTGCGCTCGCACGGCAGCCTGTCGATGAACCGGGCGCTGATGGCCGCCGGCCTGGTGGACCGGGTTCAGGTGACGATCTTTCCCGTGATCACCGGTCAGACCGGTGATGACCCGCTGTTCGCGGGTGCGGCCGACTTCGACCTCGAGCTGATCGAGAGCCGAACACTCGACGGCAATATCCAGGAGCTCAGCTACCGGCCGACTCTGCACCCGTGAGGGTGAGACTTTGCCGCACTCGCTGCCTCGCATGGCGACTGCATATACATTAAGTTGCTAAGGCAACGCGTTGCCGTACGTTCGGGGAGGTTTGATGGCAGTTTTCGGGGTGCTCAGCCGGCAGATTGTCAGCGAACTCATCGACGGCGAAGCAGTGATCCTCGATCTCCGCAGCGGTCGTTACCACACCACTGAAGGTGTCGGAGCCGCAGTCTGGGGGGCTGCGAGCGAGGGTATGCATCGCAGCGACATCGTTGCCTCGTGCCGCGCTGGTTTCCCGGATGAGCTCGGCGTGGAGCAAGACATTGACGCGATGTTGGATTGCTTTGTCGCTGTCGGGCTGCTTACCCCTCTCGATGGCCCGACGGACTTCACCCATCACCAGCCGAGCTGGCCCGCCGCGTACCAGACTCCCAGGCTGGATTCGTATGACAATCTCGCGGACATGATGGCCCTGGATCCCATCCATGACGTCGATGCCGTCGGGTGGCCGTCGCCGGGAGCCGCTGCGGATAGGTGGTGACCTGTGAAGGTCGCAGTGGTCATCCCTTGCTGGAACCACGGTCGGTTGCTTGCCGAAGCGTTGACGAGCGTGGCCTCGCAGACACTTCAGCCGACTCAGGTGATTGTCGTGGATGACGGATCCACCGATGACAGCGCCGCGGTGGCCCTGGCGCACCCCGAGGTAACGCTGGTTCGACAACAACACGCAGGAACGGCCGCGGCACGCAACACCGGGCTGACTCATGCCGAGGCCGACGCCGTCGCTTTCCTGGACGCTGATGACCTGTGGCCGCCGGAGAGTCTGGAGCGTCGGATCGTTGCGCTGCGCGAACACGATGCTGACGGTTGCTTCGGCGTCGTCGAGGAATTCGGGGACTCGATGGCCTACGCGGCCTCCGCGCGCGCGGGATCTGCTGCTCGACTGCCCGGTTCGATGATCGTCACTCGTGAGGCGCTGGACCAGGTCGGGATGTTCGACACTTCGTTGGCGGCTGGTGAGGCGATCGACTGGGTGATGCGATTCGACGCGGCCGGGCTGCGCTGGTGCAGCGTTGCCGACGTCGTTCTTCGTCGGCGCATCCATGCAGACAACACGTCACGCGATGCCTCTCCTCGACAGCGACTTGCGTTGCTCGAAGTCGCTCGGCGGGCCAGGGCAGCGAACCGCGGCGCGCGGTGAGTGTCGTGGCGCGCGAGACACCCGTCGCCATCCGGCGCGGCGGCCCCGAAACCGGCGAGAGTGGACGGTTCGTACCGACATCAGCTCACGTGCCGCTGCTTCGGGTAGTGGGCGGACGGGGGATCGAGGCGCGGGACGCGTTGCTGAATTGGTGCCGCACATTCGATCCGCGGCTTCCCGTGGACGGCGGGACGTATCGGCTCATGCCGATGGTGTTCCATCGAATGCAACAGTGGGATGTCGATCACGAAATCCGTCCGCTGCTCAAGGGGGTGTACCGGCGGTCGTTCGTGGAAAACTCGCGGCTCGTCGAGGGTGCGGCACCAGCGGTGCAAGCGTTGGACGATCGCGGCCTGACCCCGGTGCTCCTCAAAGGTGCCGCCTTGGTCGCCGGCGGCCATTACCCGACGCTTGCCGCGCGCCCGATGTCGGACATCGACGTATATGTGACCTCAGCCGATCGAACGGCGGCATTCGCGGTATTGGCCGATATCGGTTGGCAACTCCAATTGCCCCCCGTTGATTTGCGCGTCTATCACGCGGCCTCATTCCGCGCGCCGGACGGCGTCGCCACACTCGACCTCCACTGGTGGCCGCTCAAAGATGTCAGGGGACCGAAGTCGGAACGGGCGTTGCTGACAAATCTCGTTCCTGCGGCCGGCCTTGATCTTGCGGCGAGTGTGCCCGATGCGACCGCTCAACTGATCATCACTCTCGTGCACGGAGCCGAGCCGAATCCCGAGCCGCCGGTGCGGTGGGCCGCCGATGCACTCTTGCTCTTGGCCGGCGCCGACGAAGTGGATTGGGGCCGCGTGGTCGCGTTCGCCCGTAACCATCAGGTGGGTGTGCGCCTGAGGCGGATGCTGGTCGTCCTGGACTCGATTGTCGGTGGGGCGGTGCCCCAGTGGGTCCTACACGAGCTCAATGCATTACGCGTGTGGCCCATCGAGCGGTGGGAACGACGGATGATGGATGCCGACTACGCGTCGTCGACGATGTTTGCGTCCAAGACTCTCATCGTGGCATTTGCTGCGGAGCGGACCGCGTCGACCGCTGCAGTGTGGCTTCGGCTGCTCCGCGAATACCACGAATCGTGGCAAGTGCCGTGGCCATTGATGCCCGCCGCCGCCGTAGCGAGGCTGTTTCGACGCATCGGGCGGCGGTGAACGATGCGACGGGTCTGCCTCGCGATCATTCCGCCCAACCCGCTGATGCACTGGAACAAGGGACGAGCTGCGCTGGCTTGGGCACTTGCGGTGTTGACCGCATTGTTGCTCCTGCCTGCCGTCTGGATCGTCCGAGAGCTGTTCGACGTCTCGATTCCGGCCGGGGACCGGCGGGCTGCCTTCCTCGGCTGCGTCGGGTTGATCGCGATCCGCGTCGTGGGATCGGGACTCACACTATGGCAACGTCGGGTGAGCATGCGGCTGGCCAAAGCCGCTGCGGCGGACATGCGCCTGAAGATCGCCGGTCGGGTCCTGCGTGCCGATCCCCGAATCTTCGACAGCCTTGTCCCGGCACGGTTGCAGGCGCGCATGGTCCACGACAGCGAACGCTTCGATGTCATGCTCAACCGCCTGATGTCGGTGGTGCTGCCGGCGTCTGCGAGCGCTGTCCTTGCCGCCTTCGGAATGATCGTTGTGAGCCCACTTCTATCCGTGCTGGGGTTCGCTGTCGTCATGGTCGCCCTTATGGCGCACCGGTACCAGGCGGCACGAGTCCGAAGGAAGACCAAGGACTTTCAGGAAGCTTTCGAGTCCTACGCGGCCAGCTCCGCCTTCTTGGTCCGGCATGTCGAACTGGTCAGGGCACGTGGTTTCGAAGAAGGTGAACTCAAGCGACAGGCCAACGTCATCGGGCGGCTCCGCGACCGTGGCAACGCGATGGCGGATGTGCACGCCGAGGCTGGGCAAACGCAATACGTGGTCGGTGGTCTGGTCGTAGTCCTGGCATTGATTGTCGGCGGACAACAAGTGATCAGCGGTACGTCGTCAGTCGGCAATTTGGCGGCGTTTTACTTCGCCGCGACGCTGCTGGCGCAGGCGCTCGTGCAAGTCACCTCCGCGCGTCATGAGGTGGTGGCGGGCCGATTGGCGACCGAGCGGTTGACTGAATTGTGGGACGCCCTGCCGCCGGCGGAAATTTCCTCTGCACCAGAGGGATTCGGGACGAGCGACGCGCGGGTGGAACTGCAGTGTGTCTGTGCGATGTATGACGATCGGATGATTCTGCAAGGACTCGACCTGTCACTCAGGGCCGGTGAGCACGTCGATGTCAGCGGTCCGAACGGTGCCGGCAAGACCACCCTGTTGCGGGTTCTCCTTGGCGTGCTCACGCCGACCTCGGGACGAGTGATGTTCGACGGGTGTGACCTTTCGCGGGTTGACGGCGATGAGGTACGGCGCAGGATGGGGTGGGCACCGCAGCGACCGACCTTCTTCGACGGCACCATCGCCGAGAACCTCAGCTACGGCCGCCCGGACGCAGGAATCGGGGAATCGTACTGGGCTCTCGAGGTCGTCGGCTTGACCGATTTCGTCGATACATTGCCAGCGGGAATCCACTCGCCCATGGGTGACGAGGGCGTCCGTCTCTCCGGAGGCGAGGCGCAGCGCGTATCCATCGCCCGCGCCCTCATCGGCCACCCCGATCTCGTGGTGCTGGACGAGCCCGGAAATCACCTTCCGCCTACGGAATTGGCCTCGATTCTGAGCTCGATCCGCCACGCGCTGCCGCAGGTAACGATCATTACGGCCGGGCACGAGAGGACGTGCGCGCTGATGGCAGACCGAGCGCTGGTTCTCCGGGACGGTGCGTTCGAAGAACTCGTCGTGCAAGGCTGACATGGGACGAGTTGAAATCGCCGAGCGTGACTTCGCGGCGCAGGTCTTCGCTGCGACTGCCCTTGCGTTGTCAGGGTCGGAAACCAGCAGCCACCTCTTCGACGTAGCCGATGTGCCGGTGGGCGTCGAGTTCGCCAGCCCCGCAACGAGTTCCGTTCTCCTGGGTGCACTGCGCCATCTCGAGGACCCCGGATCCCCAGCGGTGCGGCCGGAAGTGCGGCTGCAGGTGTGGGATTCCGCCTCTACCGGTGTACGGATGCCGCCACCACCAGTGCCCCGCAGCGCCTTCACCGACCGCGGCGATCTGGTGGGATTCGGCAATGGTCGCTATCTCGTCGCGTTTCACTGGTCCGAGTTCTCGGTGTGCGTTCTGGATCGCGAGACTGGCCGCGGCGTGTACTGGGTGCAGGACGTAGGCAACTTGCCGTACTGGACGCGTTCGGCACCTCTTCGCACCTTGCTGCACTGGATCCTGATGGACCGCGGCCGGCATCTTGTCCATGGCGCCGTTGTTGGTGACGAGAAGGCCGCGGTACTCCTGGTGGGACGCGGCGGCTCGGGCAAGTCGTCAACCGCGCTGCAGTGCCTCGCGGCCGGGATGCAATTCCTGGGTGACGACTACGTGGCCATCGCCGCCGACCCGCCTCGCGCGTACAGCCTGTTCTCGACGGCGAAAGTGGCCCCCTCGCAACGCTGGCCGACGGGCCGCCTGTTGATGCCGCCGGGGCCTGGTGACGAGAAGGTCGTACTGGCTCTCGACGGCCCCGACGCCCACCTCCCGCGCAAGCTTCCACTGTCGGCCCTCGCCACCTTGCGGTTCGGGGATGGCGAGGCATCGGCCGTCGAAGCAGTCGACCCATCGGCCCTGTTGCACGCAGCCACCTTCACCACGCTGGCACAGCTGCCGCACGCCGGTGCACCGCTGCATCGGATGATGTGCGACATTCTGGCGCAAGTCACAACCACACGGATTCGTCTGGGGCGTAACCCTGAATCGGTGGTCGCTACCGTGCGGTCTGTCGTCGCAGGTCAGTCTGTTCTCGAGATCCCGGAGTCCGATGCGCGGCCGCTGGTCAGCGTCGTGATCCCGGTCCACAACGGTGCGCGGTTCCTCGCCGACGCGGTGGCGAGCATCCTTGCTCAGGAGTACCCGGAGCTCGAGCTGATCGTGGTCGACGATGGATCCATCGACGATCTCCAGCGGGCGGTGGCCGAACTTCCGGTCGACGTCACCTACTTACGCCAGTTGCAACAGGGGCCTGCGGGCGCTCGCAACACCGGAATCGCCTCCGCCCAAGGAGAATTCGTCGCGTTCCTCGATGTCGACGACCTATGGCCCGCCGGCGCGCTCGACAAGCTTGTGCGGACTATTGTCGATGAGGGCTGCGATGTCGTGACGGGCTGGGCGCAGATGGCGCTGTATGACGAATCAACTTCGGTGACAACCCGATTCGGCAATCCCGAGGCCTCGTTTCCGTACTATATCGGCGCGGGTCTCTACCGCCGGTCGGTGTTCGATACCGTCGGCGTGTTCGATCCGGATATGCAGTACGGGGAGGATACCGATTGGTTTGCCCGACTTCATGAGTCGGGCCGGATGGTGCACCGGCTCCCGCTGGCGACGTTGGTCGTGCGTCGTCACAGCGAGAACATGACACGAGACAAGGACTTGGTTGAGTTGGGTGTCGTGCGTGCCGTGAAGAAGTCGTTGGATCGCCATCGACTGCGCGAATCGTAACGACGTGTCGTGCACCGTGGTCGTCACCGGAGCGGCCGGCAACCTCGGACGCCGGCTGGTTCCGCATCTCGAGGCCCGCGGCCACCGTGTCCGCCCCGTCGACCGCGTAGCGTCCGACGATCCTGGAGCCATCGTGGCGGAGTTGTCGGTGCCAGGCGCGTGGCGCGACGTGTTCGCCGGGGCGAGGACCCTGGTTCACCTCGCCGGCAATGGCATGTCGAGCGCCTCATGGACGGATCTCGTCGCCGACAATGTCGATACGCTGCTCCTCGTCTTGGACGCCGCGGCAGCCCACGGTGTGCGCCGGGTCGTCTTCGCGAGTTCGGTCTGGGCAAACCGCGGCCGTTGGCCGTCCCCAGGGCCGATCGCCGCCGGTGCCGCGGATCCCGGCGACAATGCCTATGGGATGACCAAGGCGCTGGGAGAGCGGGCCGTCGCGGCGTTCGTCGCGACGACCGGGGGCGTCGGAATCGCCGTGCGAATTGGCGGCCGGCCGCCGGGAGACCAGCGACCGATTCGTCTCGATGATTGGGAAGACGCTTGTTGGCTGGGCCCGACGGACTTCGTCAACGGCATCACGCGTGCCGTCGAGGGCGAAGTCGACGGTTTCCGGGTCGTGAATCTGGTGTCGGACAACCCATCTCGCCGCTGGAGTTTGGACGAAGCTCGAGAGATCCTCGGTTACGTCCCGGAGCAGCACTACGACCCGCGGCCGCGACCGCCTTCCCCGTCGAAACTGCGGTTGTTCGCGCGTCGGTTCGCGAAACACCTATGAGGTCTGGAGAGTCGAAGTCACCGAAGATGCTCACCGAAGAACGCCAGGATCCGTTGCCAGGCGTCCTCGGCCTCGGGTTCTGAGTAGGCCAGTCCCGCCACACGTTCGATGACCTTCAACGGACCCGGGGTGGGGAACTCGTTCATGAAGGAATGCCCGACGTTCGGGTATTCCTTGATATCGCGGGCCACGCCGCCCGCGGCGAGGATGTCGTCCAACTTGGCGGCCGTCGCCTTGATCATCCGGTCCTTGGCGCCGTAGCTGGCGACGGTCGGGCACGAGTTCGCAATCTTGGAAACGTCTTTGGGCCAGTCGCCATAGTTCGGGGCGGAGGCGTCGAACGCGCCACTTGGCCCGAGCACCAGGCAGAAGCCGCCGCCCATGCAGAACCCGACGATGCCGACCTTTCCGGTGCACTGGGGATCGGCAACCAGGTGATCGCGCGCGGCGATCAGATCGTCGACGGCGGTCCCTTCGCCGTTGCGGAACGCCTGCAATGTGCGGACCACGCAGAGCAGCCGATTGCCTCGGTGGTACAGCGCCGGTGCCAGCGCGAGGTAGCCGTTGTCGGCGAAGCGGTCGGTGATGCGTTTGGCGTCGCGCGACAGGCCCATGGCGTCGTGCACGATGACGACGCCGGGGCACGGCCCTGCCCCGGCCGGCCTGGCCTGATACGCCGGGAGCGGGCCTGCGGGGGCGGGGAAGCTGGTCTCCATAGACGCATCCTGGCACCCGATGCCGTCAGAGCAGAGCGCGGGTGGTCTCGGCGGCCAGCTTCAGGCCTTCGCGTGGCGGGAGTTTGCGGTAAGTGCGCGACAGGATCTCGATACCCCACGGACCGTCGAAACCCTTGTCTCGTAGCACCGCGATCAAACCGGGGAGGTCGAAACAGCCCTCGCCGCAGAACAACCGACGTTGCAACGTGTCCTCGAACAGCTCACCGATCACCTCCGGCGCGGCGTCATTGAGCTCCACTCCGAAGATCATTGCCGGGGCTAGCGCCTCGGCGAGCTCGTCCATTGATGTGCCGGCCCGGAAGACGTGCCAGGCGTCGATCAGCAATCCGACCCCGGAATGTCCAGCCGCGGTCACCAGTTCGGCGCCCATCGGCACCGTCGTGATGATAGAGAACGGCATCGTCTCGATGGCGATCTTGGTGCCGTGGTCAGCGGCCTGGTCGGCGAGTTGTCGCAACGGGGCGATCAGCACACCGATATCGGTTGTGCGCGGGCCCAATTCGGAGCCGATTTTGATGAATTTCGGCTCCAACCCATCGGCCGCCTCAAAGAGCACGTCACGCGCGTCGTAGGTGTGCCCGGGCTGGCCGCGTGGGATCCACCATCGTTCGATCAGCTCGATTTCGACGTGGGTGAGGCCATTGTCGTCAATCAACTTTCGCAGCTCATCGAAACCGATGGTGTCGCGAATGGCCACCAGGTCGTCGACCACCAAACCCATCCCGCTGTAGCCGGCCTCGGCAACCGCCGCGACCCGCTCCTCAATCGGGACGGGGCTGGTCTGCGGTTGCCGCAGCGGCGAGGTGTTGCCGGCACTGGTCCATGCCGTCGCGACAAGGTGAGGCATGGTCAGTTGGTCGGGAAGCCGAGGTTGATGCCGCCGTGGCTGGGGTCGAGCCAGCGGCTGGTGATGGCCTTCTGTCGGGTGAAGAACTGCACACCGTCCATCCCGTGGGCGTGGCTGTCACCGAACAGCGAGGCCTTCCAGCCGCCGAAGCTGTAGTAGGCCATCGGGACTGGGATCGGCACGTTGATGCCGATCATGCCGACCTGAACCTCGTTCTGGAAACGGCGTGCCGCACCGCCGTCGTTGGTGAAGATCGCAGTGCCGTTGCCATACGGGTTGCTGTTGATCAGCGCAAGAGCGTCGTCGTAGGTTTCGACGCGGACGATCGCCAGGACGGGGCCGAAGATCTCGTCGGTGTAGACGCTCATCTCCGGGGTGACGTTGTCCAGCAAGGTCGGGCCGAGCCAGAAGCCGTCGGCTTCACCGTTGGGCATGACCTGCCTGCCGTCGACGACGACCTTGGCTCCGTCGGCTTCTCCGGCGTCGATATAGGACGCCACCTTGTCGCGGTGTGCCTTGGTGACCAGCGGGCCCATGTCCGAATCCTTGGTGCCGTCACCGATTTTCAGCGGCGTCGTGCGCTCGGCGATCTTGGCGACGAGGTCGTCGGCGATCGGGCCGACGGCCACCGCCGCGCTGATCGCCATGCAGCGTTCACCCGCTGAGCCGAACCCGGCGTTGACCATCGCATCGGCGGCCAGGTCCAGGTCGGCGTCGGGCAGGATCACGGCGTGGTTCTTGGCGCCGCCGAGGGCCTGCACGCGCTTGTCGTGTGCGGTGCCGGTGGCGTAGACGTACTTGGCGATCGGGGTGGACCCGACGAAGCTGACCGAGGCGACCTTCGGGTTGGTCAGCAGTTCGTCGACCGCGGTCTTGTCGCCCTGCAGCACATTGAAGACGCCCGCGGGCAGGCCCGCTTCCTTCCACAGCTCAGCCAG
Organism: Mycobacterium sp. RTGN5; assembly: GCF_033804465.1. NCBI lineage: Bacteria > Bacillati > Actinomycetota > Actinomycetes > Mycobacteriales > Mycobacteriaceae > Mycobacterium > Mycobacterium sp. RTGN5. The sequence continues at coordinate 182,252 of NZ_JAPZLA010000008.1, read as the reverse complement.
CCAGAGCGCAGCCGACGGATCCTTCTCCGAGGGCTTGAGCACCACGGTGTTGCCGGTGGCAATCGCGATGGGGAAGAACCACATCGGCACCATGGCCGGGAAGTTGAACGGGCTGATGATGCCGACGACGCCCAGTGGTTGGCGGATCGAGTACACGTCGACCTTGGTCGAGGCGTTCTCGGTATATCCGCCCTTGAGCAGATGCGGAATGCCACAGGCGAATTCGACGACCTCTTGGCCGCGGCTGACCTCGCCGAGCGCGTCGGAGACGACCTTGCCGTGTTCGCTGGTGATGATCTCGGCCAGCTCGCCCTTGCGCTCGTTGAGCAGCTCGCGAAAGTTGAACAGCACCGCGGTGCGCTTGGCCAATGAGGTGTCGCGCCATTCCGGGAACGCCGCGGCTGCGGCGTCGATGACCTTCTGCGCGTCAGTGACATTGGCCAGGGCGACCTCGCCGGTCACCGCTCCGGTGGCCGGGTTGGTGACGGGAGCGGTGGCGCCGCTGGTGCCCGCGAACGTTGCGTTGTTGAGCCAGTGGGTGATGGTCTTGGTCATGGTGTCTCTCACTTCGTGTATTTCGTGACGTAGTCGGTCATCGTCGCCAGCTGGTAGCGCGAAACCTCTTGGGCGTTCTCGTCTTCGGCGAACACCGAGGACACCATGACGGTGTCGGGCCGGTCGTAGAAGTCGATTTCGGCGAGGCCGCCGAAGAATTCGTCCCAGTTGATGTCGCCGTCGCCGATCTTGAGGTGCTGATGCACGCGGACCGGATTGCCGGGCGGGTTGGTGATATAGCGCAGACCGTGGCTGCGGTGGTGGTCCATGGTGTCGGCGACATGCACCAGTCGCAGCTTGTTGCCGGCCGCGCGCATGATGTCGAGCATCTCGCCGCCCATATGGAAGGCATGGCATGCGACGAACACCATGCCGATGTTGGGGGAGTTGACTCCGCGGATGATGCGCACCGCCTCCATGCCGTCCTCGACGAAATCGTCGGGGTGCGGGTCGATCCGGACGTCCAGACCCTCGCGTTCGATGATCGGCAGCAGCTCCTCCATGGATCGGAAGAACGACCGCTCGGATTCCTCGGCCCGCTCGGGACGTCCGGAGAACTCGGTGTTGATCACGTTCACCCCGAGGTCGACAGTGATCTGGATGACGCGCTTCCAGTTGCGCACGGCGGCCTCCCGGGCATCCTCGTCCGGCGCCGACCAGCGCAGCACCGGCAGCACCGAGGCGATCCCGACGCCCGCGTCACCGCAGGCCTTACGGAACTTGGCCACCAGCTCGTCATCGGCGCGCGGGTGGTTGAAGAACGGGATGAAATCCCGGTGCGGCGTCAGCTGCAGGTACTCGTAGCCCAGATCGGCCACCAGCCGCGGGAATTCGAGCAGTTCGTAGTCGTGGTGGAACGGGGTGGGATCCAGCGCAATTTTCATGTCAGGCGCCGGGGATGGAGTCGCGAGAGACCATCTTGACCTCGACCGGCAGGCCGCTGTTCAGCGACTGCACTCCGGCCTCGCATACCGCTGCGGCGGCGTACCCGTCCCATGCGGTGGGGCCGTCGACGTTGGCACCGGAGCGGACCGCGTCCACCCAGCGCGCGAATTCGGTGTCGTAGGCCTGTCCGAAGCGCTCACGGAAGCCGGGCGTGATCTGCCCGCCCCACATGCCGGGCGCGGCTTTGCGGACCAGTCCGACGTCGAGACCGATCATCGCGCTGCCCTTCTCGGCGACCAGTTCGGTGCGCACCTCGTAGGCGACGCCGGTCGTGACGAACAGCTCGACATCGACGTGTTTACCGGACGCGGTCCGCATGATGGCGATCTGCGGATCCGCGATGCCTTCCGGCGCACCGGGATTGGCGGACGGCTTGATGATCTGGATCGAGACGATCTCCTCGTCGAACAGGAACCGGGTGACGTCGACCTCGTGCACCAGGGAGTCCCTGACGATCATCGAACTGTCGAAGGTCGGGGGCACGGCAGGATTGCGATGTGCGCAATGCAGCACCAGCGCGCGGCCCAGCTCTCCGCTGTCCAGCAGTGCTTTGAGTTGGGCGTACTCGTGGTCGAAGCGGCGCATGAAACCGACCTGAATAAGCCGCTTTCCGAGTTCGGCCTCGCGGCGCACGACCTCGAGCGAGGTCTCCACATCGGTGGTCAACGGCTTCTCGCACAGCACCGGCTTGCCGTGCTCGAGGCACGCCAAGAGTTGCTTCTCGTGGGTAGGACCCGGTGTGGCCAGCACCACGGCATCGACTTGCGCGTCAGCGATCGCATCGAGGGGGTCGGCGATGGCACGGCAGCCGGGAATGGTCGTGGCGAGTTGATCGGCTTTCTCGGTGAGATAGTCGTTGACGACGGCCACCCGGGCACCGGAGATCTTCGACGTCAGTCGGGCGACGTGGTCGGCGCCCATGATGCCGACACCGAGAACGGCGACACGAAGGTCAGACATGGTTCTCAATCTCCTGATCTAGAAGCGGACAGCGGGGACGCCGCAGGATCCGAGGTAATTGCGGGTGCGGGTGGCAATCGGCAGGGGGGCATCGACCTCGCAGGGGTACATGTCCTGCTCGACGATCGCGAACACGTCGATGCCGAGCTTCTCGATCTCGGCGAGAAGCGATGGCATATCCGGGATGCCGCACGGCGGCTCGGTCATCGCACCGAGTTTCACGGCCTCGCCGAACGGCAGATCCTCGGCCTCGACCTTCGCCCGAACCTCCGGGTCGACCTGCTTGAGGTGCAGGTACCCGATGCGCTCGGGGGCACGGCGGATGATCGCGATGTTATCGCCACCGCAGTAGGAGATGTGCCCGGTGTCCAGGCACAGGTTGACGAACTCGCCGTCGGTGCCGTCGAGGAACCGGTAGACGTTCTCCTCAGTGTCGACGTGGCTGTCGGCATGCGGGTGATACTGCGCACGCACCCCGTACTGCTCGAACATCGCCTTGCCCAGTTCGTTCATGCCCTGGGTCTTCTTGCGCCACTGCTCAGGTGTCAGGGTGCGGTCTTCCAGCACCGCACCGGAGGACGGGTCCCGCCACATCTCGGGGATGACCACGACATGCTTACCGCCAACGGCGGCAGTCAGTTTGGCGACGTCTTCGATCTGTTTCCAGACCGCATCCCACGATTCGTCTTGATGCAGGTGCTCGAACACCGTCCCTGCCGACAGCTGGAGATTGCGGGCCGCGAGCTCGTCGGCGAGCAGTTTCGGGTCAGTCGGCAGGTAGCCGAAGGGGCCCAGCTCGATCCACTGGTACCCGGAGGCGGCGACCTCGTCGAGGAAGCGGGTGTAGGGCGTCTGCTGCGGATCGTCGGGGAACCACACGCCCCACGAGTCGGGGGCGGAGCCGACGAGAATAGTGCTCACGATGGGGCGTCCTCACGGTGCTGTTCTATTTAGGTGTCTGACGGATTGATCAGGGGGCGTTGGACTTTCTTCCACTCCGCATACCGTTGGTAGGCGGTTTGGGTGGAGTCCAGGCTGGAGACCTCGCTGACTGGCACGTCCCACCACGACTGGCTGTCCGGCGCGAAGATCAACGGATCGGTCTCTACGTGAATGACCGTGGTGCGGTCGGCGGCCTTGGCGGCCTTGACTGCGTCGGCGAACTCGGCTGCCGTCGTCACCTTGATGACGTCGGCGCCCAGGCTGGCTGCATTGGCGGCCAGGTCGACAGGCAGCTTGTCACCGTCGAGCCGGCCGTCGTCGCTGCGGTACCGGTAAGAGGTGCCGAACCGCTGCGACCCCAGCGACTCGGAAAGGCCACCGATAGAGGCGAATCCGTGGTTTTGCACCAGAACCGGGATGACCTTGATGCCCTCCTGGACGGCGGTCACCAGCTCGGTGGCCATCATCAGATAGGAGCCGTCGCCGACCATGATGAACACGTCGCGATCGGGGTCGGCCATCCGCACCCCGATACCGCCGGCGATCTCGTAACCCATGCACGAGTAGCCGTACTCGACGTGGTAGCCCTTCCGGTCGCGGGTGCGCCACAACTTGTGCAGGTCGCCTGGCATCGAACCTGCGGCGCACACCACGACGTCACGCGGCTCCGAGAGCGTGTTGACCAGTCCGATGACTTGATTCTGGTTGAGCTGCGCACCATCCTCGCATCTGTATACCGAAGACACGGCCTCGTCCCAGTCCCGGGCGAGTTCGGTGATCCGGGACCGGTATTCGTCGCCGACGGTGTAGCCGCCCAGCGCGGCCGTGAGTGCCTCGATGGCCTCCCGGGCATCGGCGACGACGCTGACACCACCTTGTTTGACGGAGTCCAGCGACGCCACGTTGATGTTGACGAACCGCACGTGCGGGTTGTTGAACGCAGTCCGCGACGCCGTGGTGAAATCGCTGTAGCGGGTGCCGATCCCGATGATCACATCGGCGTCGGCGGCCAGTGTGTTGGCGGCGGTGGTCCCCGTAGAGCCAACAGCACCGACTGATTGCGGATGGTCGAAGCGCAGCGAACCCTTGCCGGCCTGACTTTCCGCGACCGGAATACCGGTCTGCTCGCAGAGCGCGGCCAATGCGTCTTCAGCCTCGGAGTAGTGCACACCGCCACCGGCAATGATCAGGGGTTGCCTTGCCGCGGCGATGATCTCGGCCGCGCGGGTGATCACCGAACGCTCCGGCAACGGCCGGGCGACGTGCCAGGTGCGTTCGGCGAACAGCGATTCGGGCCAGTCGTGGGCCTGCGCCTGGACGTCCTGGGGGATCGACACCGTTGCCGCACCGGTTTCGACGGGGTCGGTCAACACCCGCATGGCACCGAGCAGTGCGGCGGGCAGCTGCTCGGGCCGCCATACCCGGTCGAAGTAGCGGGACAGCGGTTTGAACGCATCGTTCACGGTCACATCGCCGGACGACGGCAGCTCGAGTTCCTGCAGCACGGGGGAGCTCACCCGGGTGGCGAACGTGTCGGCGGGCAGCAGGAGCACTGGAAGCCGGTTGATGGTCGCCAGCGCGGCGCCGGTCAGCATGTTGGTGGCACCGGGTCCGACGCTGGCGGTGACAGCCCAGGCCTCGAGTCGATCCTTCTGGCGGGCATAGGCAACGGCAGTGTGCACCATGGCCTGCTCGTTGCGGCCGAGCACGTACTTCAGTCCGGGTTCGCGACCGGCGTCCAAGGATTCAATTTCGTCTTGCAGCAAGGCCTGACCGAGCCCGGCGACATTGCCATGGCCGAAGATGCCGAAGCACCCGGCGAAGAACTTGCTGCGCAGTCCATCGCGCTCGACGTACTGGTTGGCGAGGAACCGAATGGTGGCCTGGGCCACCGTGAGTCGCACGGTGGCTTCGGTATCGGCGAGCTTCTCGCCTCCCTTGGGCGCGGTGGATACCACGGTCAGGCTCCTTGGCTGGACGGGCTGCCCATCGGCAGCCGCGGGTCGATCTCCTGGTGCTCCCAGCTGCCGCGCAGCCAGGTGTGGTTGGGGTCGTCGCAGATCAGCCAGGCCCGGTTCGGGCCGGAACCGGCCATGACGTTGAGGTAGTACATGTGGTGGCCGGGCGCCGCGATCGACGGTCCGTGGTAGCCGTGCGGAACCAGCACCACGTCACCGGAGCGGACCTCTTCGAGCACCTCGATCGGGCGCTGCGGCGAGCCGTACACCCGGTGATAGCCGAACCCTGGGGTGCCGGCCGGGCTGTCGGCGATCTCGAAGTAGTAGATCTCCTCCAGCTGGGTTTCGACGTCAGTGTTCTCCTCGTGCTTGTGCGCGGGGTAGCTCGACCAGTTGCCGCCAGGGGTGATCACCTCGCAGGCGATCAGCGAGTCGGCCTCGAATGTGGTTGCGGTGCCGAAGTTGTGGACCTGGCGGCTGCAGTTGCCAGCGCCGCGCAGTTCGACGGCAACATCGGCGGCCGCGACCCGGCGGTTCGGGAACGACCGTGTGGCGCGAGCGCCGCAGATGGCGAACCGACCCTCGCCGGCGATGACGTACTCCTGGTCGATGCCGAGGTACACCATGTCGGCGGGACCGTCGAACACCGAAGAGCGGTGGGCCAGTTCGAACGACTGCTCGCCGGCGTCGATCCTGCCGCCCCCGACCAGCGGCAGGATCATCACCTCGGTATCGCGGGTGTGTAATTCGGCCGTCTGCGAGTCGTCCAGTTCCAAGACCTGCAGCGATGATTCGGCCCAGCCGGCCGATTCGGGGGTGACGTCGACCGTCAACGGCAGCTCGGCGCTACGAGCCGCGATGTAGTACTTGCTGTGCATCAGCTATCTCACCATCGACACGGCGGTCGCGACTGCGGAACTCACGTCCTCGTCGGCCGGGTAGAGCAGGGTGCGCCCTACGATCAGACCCCGAACCGACGGCAGCGCGAGCGCCTTTTCCCAACTGGCGAAGGCTTCGTCGGGATCGGTGGGGTCACCGCCGAGCAGCAACGTGGGGAGTGTGGTGGAGTCCATCACCCGGTCCATTTCGGGGACCACCGGCAGCTTCATCCAGGTGTAGGCCGATGTCGAACCCAGCCCCTGGCTGATGTGAATGGACTTGATCACCGCATCGGGACTGAGGTCGTTGCGGACCTTGCCGTCGACGCGGGACGACATGAACGGCTCGACCATCGCGATCAGACCATGCGCGGCCAGCTCGTCGACAGCTTGCGCGCACGCCGCCATCGTCGCCACCGTGCCGGGATCGTCGAGCGCGATGCGGCACAACATCTTTCCGCCGTTCATCTTCGCCGCGGCAGTCGATGCCGCGGTGGCGCCCGTCATCCGGTCGTCGAATTCGAACTCCGCACCGGCCAGGCCGCCGCGGTTGAACGACGAGAACACCACCTTGTCCTCGAGCGCGCCGAGCAGCAGCAGGTCATCGAGGATGTCGGACGTGGCCAGCACGCCATCGACCCCGGGGTCGGCCAGCGCGGTGCGCAGCCGGTCGAGCAGGTCGGTGCGGCTGTTCATCGCGGTGGGTCGCGAGCCGACGGCCAGTGCGCCCCGGGCGGGGTGGTCGGCCGCGACGATCATCAGTCGCCCGTTGCCGCGCACGACGGGCCGGGTGGCGCGGATCTGCCACGCCCGCGCGATCGCGGCTGGGTCGGCCACCCGCAGCTCGGTGATATCGGCATAGTCCTTGCAGGGGCTAGACATTGACGGCCTCCACGGCGATTTGCTCGGCCAGCGCCGCAACCTCATCGGCCGTCGGCATCGCCGTCGAACACTCCAGCCGCGAGGCGACGATCGCACCGGCGGCGTTGGCGTAACGCAACGTCTTCTCCAGCGGCCACCCGTGCAGCAAGCCGTGGCACAGGCTGCCGCCGAAGCTGTCGCCGGCACCCAGGCCGTTGATAACGTCGACGTCGACCGGCGACACCGTCACCGACGCGCTTCGGGTCTTGCCCAGCACGCCCCGCGGGCCCTGTTTGACGATCGCCAACTGCACACCCAGATCGAGCAGCGCATCGGCGGCCTTGTGCGGGTTGGTCTCGCCGACGGCGATCTCGCACTCTTCCCGGTTACCGACCGCGATGGTGACATGGGCCAATGCGCGCTGAACCTGTTCGGAGGCGGCGGCGGGGGACTCCCAGAACATCGGGCGATAGTCGAGGTCCAGAACCGTGAGCGGCTGCCGTGCGCGAGTCGCCCAAGCGGCGAAATGTGCGCTCCGGCTTGGCTCTTCGGACAGTCCGGTGACTGTCGACCAATACAGGCGTGCATCGCGGATTGCGTCGAGATCGAGTTCGCCGGCGTCGATTTGCAGATCCGGCGCACTGGGCTTGCGGTAGAAGTACAGCGGGAAGTCGTCGGGCGGGAAGATCTCGCAGAACGTCACCGGCGTCGGGTACTCCGCGTGGATGTTGACGTAGCGGTTGTCCACGTTCAGACGCGCCAGCTCGGCTCGCACGTACCGGCCGAACGGGTCGGCGCCGACGCCGGAGATCAGCGCGGTGTGGTTGCCGAGGCGGGCAGCGGCGACTGCGACGTTGGCCGCGCTGCCGCCGAGGAACTTGCCGAAGGACTCCACGTGCTCCAGGCCCACACCGACCTGGAGTGGGTAGATGTCGACGCCACTGCGCCCGATGGCGAGTACGTCGAAGGGTGGGGTAGTAGTCACGTCAGCTCTCTTCAGGGCTCGGTGGGGACTTGCTACGACTGTGCCTCCCGCCACAGCCGTCTGTCAATAGTTTGTCCTGACATTCTATCTTTTATACAGTCGGTGTTAGACTTCAGCTACTGTTGGGATTTCGGGTTCGAGATCGGAGTCGATGTGCCGTTGACGGTTGAACTGGACAGGTCAAGCCCTGTTCCCCTCTACTACCAGCTCTCCCAGGCGATCGAGGCCTCGATCCGCAGTGGCGAACTTGCGCCCGGCGATCGATTCGAAAATGAGCTGGCACTGGCCAAGCGACTCACGCTTTCGCGGCCCACCACGCGGCGGGCGATCCAGGAACTCGTCGACAAGGGACTGCTGGTCCGCAAGCGCGGTGTGGGGACTCAGGTCGTCCAGAACCCGGTGCACCGACGGGTCGAACTGACCAGCTTGTTCGACGATCTGGCCCGGGCCGGTCAGGAACCGACCACCCAGCTGCTGGAGTACCACGTCGGCCCGCCGAGCGAGGACATCGCCCGCGAGCTCAGCCTGGCCGAAGGCCGTGAGGTCGCCTGCATCAAGCGCCTGCGGCGTGCCAGTGGCGAGCCGCTGGCCTTGATGATCAACTACCTTCCGGTCGAGATCGCACCGGACGCTGAGGAACTCGAGAAAAACGGCCTCTATCAGTCGCTGCGGGCGCGGGGAGTGCACATCCGGCTGGCCAGCCAGCGCATCGGCGCCAAAGCCGCCAGTCGCAGCGAAGCGCGACTGCTCGACGAGAAGCCGGGTGCGCCGCTGCTGACCATGGACCGCACCGCGTTCGACGATTCCGGGCGGGCGGTCGAGTTCGGCACCCATTGCTATCGCGCCTCGCGGTACTACTTCGACACCACGCTCGTCGACCGCTGACGCGGGTTCAGGAGAACGCGGCGCGGAACGCCGCCAACGCGGCTCCGCTGTCGCCGGCTGCCCACGCCTCCAGGCCGATTGGCCCGGCATAGCCCATCTCGCGCAATGCCTTTGCGATTGCCGGGTAGTGAATCTCTCCCGTGCCGGGCTCGCAGCGCCCCGGCACGTCGGCCACCTGGATCTCACCGATCGCCGGGCCGCACCGGCGGACCAGCTCGACAAGATTCCCTTCGCCGATCTGCGCGTGGTAGAGGTCGAGCATCATCTTGACGTTCGGATGGCCCACCCCCTCGATGAGTGCCAGGGTGTCCTTGGCGCGGGCCAGCGGGACTCCGGGGTGGTCGACGATCGTGTTCAGGTTTTCCACGCAGAACGTGACGCCGGCGGCCGCGCCGAGTTCGCCGATCCGCTCCAGCGCGCGTTGCGCCGTCAGCCACATCTGTCCGGTGGCCCGCTGCCTGGGCCGCGCAGCCTGACCGTCGACCAGTTCGGCGGTGTGCAGGTTCAGCCGTGGGACACCCAGTGTCTCAGCGGCTTTGATGCTCAGCTCGGCGGTCCGCACCACTTCGTCGGCGCTCAGCGGATCGATCAGGTCGCCCTGTAGGTAGCCCGTCATCGACGAGAATCGGGCGCCGGTGGCGGCCAGCGCTGCCAGGTCCTTGTCGTGCCAGCTCCAGATCTCCACCGCGAAGCCCAGCTCGTCGATGCGCCGGACCCGCTCGAGAAGTGGTAGCTCGCGGAACACCATTTCGGCGCAGATCGCCAGCTCGAAGTCACTCATGTCAGCACCCTAACATTTGACCTGCAGTCCTAATGTCCGAACAAAGTATTGACTTTCCGCTGTGAGCCGTATTACATCGAGGTATCAGCGTGTTGTACGCGACGTGGAGGACAAGGAGTCGTTATGAGGTTCAATCGGCTAGCGGCCCTGGCAGGAGCGGGTGCCCTCGTCATCGGGCTGGCTGCTTGTTCGGCCACCGGTGGAAAGCCCCGGGACTCCGGCGGCGGTTCCGGCGGCGGCACCGTCGACACGCCACGGATGACGATCGCGATGATCACCCACGAGGCGCCCGGTGACTCGTTCTGGGATCTGGTCCGCAAGGGCGCGGAAACCGCCGCCAAGAAAGACAACATCGAGCTGCGCTACTCCAGCGATCCCGAGGCGCCCAACCAGGCCAACCTGGTCCAGAGCGCGATCGACAGCGGTGTCAAAGGCATCGCTGTGACGCTGGCCAAGCCGGACGCCATGAAGGCCGCTGTGCAAAGCGCCGATTCCAAGGGCATCCCCGTTGTCGCCTTCAACGCCGGCCTCGACGCCTGGCAGGCGATGGGGGTCAAAGAGTACTTCGGACAGGACGGGTATATCGCTGGTCAGGAGGCGGGTAAGCGGCTGCAGACCGATGGCGCCAAGAAGGTCGTGTGCGTCATCCAGGAACAGGGTCACGTGGACCTCGAAGCGCGGTGCGCTGGTGTGAAGAACACCTTCCCGGCGACGGAAATCCTCAACGTCAACGGCAAGGACATGCCGTCGGTCGAGTCGACGATCACCGCCAAGCTCCAACAGGATCCGGCCGTCGACTCTGTTCTGACGCTTGGTGCGCCGTTCGCGCTGACCGCCGTCCAATCGGTCAAGAACGCGGCCAGCAACGCCAAAGTCGCCACCTTCGATACCAACGCGGCGCTGGTCGACGCGATCCAGAAGGGCGACGTGCAATGGGCCGTCGACCAGCAGCCGTTCCTTCAGGGCTACCTGGCCGTCGACTCGCTGTGGCTCTACCTCAGCAACAAGAACGTCATCGGCGGTAACCAGCCGACGCTGACGGGCCCGTCCTTCATCGACAAGTCCAACATCGACGCCGTGGCCGAATTGGCCAAGGGCGGAACCCGATAGCGATCCTGGGGAAACACATGACTACGCAAGCTGATCTCGAGGTCGCCGACCACAAAATCGTTCGCGACGAACGCGTCAAGGAACGGAACCGGCTGCAACGCCTGCTGATTCGGCCCGAGATGGGCGCAGGCATCGGTGCTATCGGAATCTTCGTCCTCTTCCTGATCGTCGCTGATCCCTTCCGGCAGGCCTCGTCGCTGGCCACCGTTCTCTACGCCAGTTCCACCATCGGGATCATGGCGTGCGGGGTGGCCGTGTTGATGATCGGCGGCGAGTTCGACTTGTCCACGGGTGTCGCCGTGACGTTCAGTTCGCTGGCCGCCTCGATGCTGGCCTACAACCTGCACCTCAACCTGTGGGCGGCCGCCGGCCTGGCGCTGATCCTGGCGCTGACCGTCGGCTTCTTCAACGGCTACCTGGTGATGAAGACCAAGATTCCGTCATTCCTCATCACGCTGAGTACATTCTTCATGCTCGCCGGCATCAATCTCGCGGTGACCAAACTGGTTTCGGGGCAGGTCGCCACGCAGAGCGTGAACGACATGCAGGGCTGGGATTCGGCGCAGAAGGTGTTCGCCTCGTCGTTCACCCTGTTCGGTGTGAGTATCCGCATCACCGTCGTGTGGTGGCTGGTGTTTACCGCGGTGGCCACCTGGGTGCTGTTCAAGACCAAGATCGGTAACTGGATTTTCGCGGTCGGCGGTGACGCGGAGAGCGCCCGCGCGGTCGGCGTGCCGGTGACCAAGGTCAAGATCGGGCTGTTCATGTTCGTCGGATTCTGCGCCTGGTTCGTGGGCATGCATCTGCTGTTCTCGTTCAACACAGTTCAGTCCGGCCAGGGCATCGGCAATGAGTTCTTCTACATCATCGCCGCGGTCATCGGTGGTTGCCTGCTGACCGGTGGTTACGGCACCGCCATCGGGGCCGCCATCGGTGCGTTCATCTTCGGCATGACCAACCAGGGCATCGTCTACGCGGGCTGGAACCCCGACTGGTTCAAGTTCTTCCTGGGCGCGATGCTGCTGTTCGCGGTCATCGCCAACAACGCCTTCCGCAACTACGCCGCCAAGAGGTGAAAGAGAAGTGACCGCAACCATGGACCGTCCCACAGAAGAAGCTCCCTCCGGCGGCAAGGTGCCGCTCGTCGAGCTGAAGGACGTCGGCAAGAGCTACGGCAATATCACTGCGCTCAAAGGTATCTCGCTGCGGGTGCACGCCGGCGAGGTGACCGGCATCCTCGGGGACAACGGTGCGGGCAAGTCGACGTTGATCAAGATCATCGCCGGGTTGCACCCACAAACCGAGGGCGAGTTACTCGTCGATGGCGAGCCGACGAAGTTCGGTTCGCCCGCCGACGCGCTCGGCAAGGGGATCGCCACGGTGTATCAGAACCTCGCTGTCGTCCCCTTGATGCCGGTGTGGCGAAACTTCTTCCTGGGCCAGGAGATCCGCAAGAAGGGCTTTCCCTGGTCGCTGGACGCCAACGCGATGCGGGCCACCACCCTCACCGAGTTGTCGAAGATGGGCATCGATCTTCCCGACGTCGACGTGCCGATTGGCTCGTTGTCCGGCGGTCAGCGCCAGTGTGTGGCGATTGCCCGTGCGGTGTTCTTCGGCGCGCGGGTGCTGATCCTCGATGAGCCGACGGCCGCTCTCGGTGTCAAGCAGTCCGGTGTGGTGCTCAAATACATCACCGCGGCCAAAGAGGCCGGTTTCGGCGTCGTGTTCATCACCCACAATCCGCACCACGCGCACATGGTCGGCGATCACTTCGTGCTGCTCAACCGCGGCCGCCAGAAGCTGGACTGCGCCTACGACGACATCACGTTGGAGCACTTGACCCAGCAGATGGCCGGCGGTGACGAGCTCGAGGCGCTCTCCCACGAGCTGGGCCGCGGATAAGAGGTAAGCCCTACCGGGGCGTCAGCGCGAACAGCCGCAGTTCCCGGTCGGTGCGGGTGCGATACGACTGGTACATCGGGTAGGCCAGAAAGCGCTGTAAGCCTGGTTCTCCCTCGGCACCCGACAGCAGTGTGGCGGTCACTGGGATTTCGATCCCGTTGATCGCCACGACGGCGTTCGGGTCGGCGATCAAGTTCAGGCTCCAGGCCGGGTGATGCTGCTCGCCGAAGTTGCTACCGAGGATCAGCAGCCGGTCGCCGTCGCGTAGATAGCTCAGCGCCGACACCCGCGGCTGGCCCGACTTGCGGCCCGTCGTGGTGAGGAGCAATTCCGGCATCGAGGTCGGGCCGAACAACGTGTATTTGCCTTTGGTCGCCCGTAGCACGCGGCGATCGAGGGGGACGAGCGTCTTGATGACCCGCGAACCAAGTGCCGTTGATGCGAACGCGTAGATGGGTTTGAACAGCGGCGAGATGTCTTCTTTGCCCCAATGGCCGTCGGGGAAGGACGCTGGCATGTCTGCCATGGTGCCTGATGGCGGCCCGATGCAGGGCCCGATTCAGCGCGGCGACATACCCGCAGCGCGGTAGGCGGCATCCACGTACTGCATGTTCTGCACCGCGTCCTCGACGCCGATCGGCAGCGGCGCGCCCTGAAGCACGTGTGCGGCGAACGCCTCGAGTTGGTAGGTGTACGACGGGCGCGTGCCCAGGTGCTCCACCCGCGTCCCGCCCGGCGTGCGGATCGTCAGCCTGTCGTCGGCGTTGGGCTTGATGAAGTCGTGGACCAGGGCGTCACCTTTGGTGCCGACGACTTTGATGGTGAACGAATAATCTTCTGCGGTCATGGAGTTGGTGTTCAGACCCGTAGCGCCGGACGGGAAACTCAGCTCGACGTCGCACCATTCGTCGATGCCCGGGCTGCGCTGCGACGCATGTGCGGCGGTGATCGCGGGCCGGCCCAGCCCGCGCGCACCCAGCTGCCGCATGACGTGCAGGCCGTAGCACCCGAGATCCATCAGTGCCCCGCCGGCCAGATCCAGCGACCAACGTGGGTCGGTGGCATCGGGTGCCGGCATCGCCAGCCGTACCTCGACATGGTGGATCTCGCCGAGCTCACCGCCGGTGGCGCGCTCGAAGACCCGCTGGGTGACCGGATGGAACACGTAGTGGAAGCCCTCCAGCACGCTGACCCCGGCGCCTTCGGCGGCGTCGGCGACAGCTCGCGCCTCGGTGTGGTTGCGCGCGAACGGCTTTTCGGTCAGCACCGGCTTACCGGCCTTGATCGCCGCGAGATTCCACGGCGCATGCAGTGCATTGGCCAGCGGGTTGTAGACAACGTCGACCTCCGGGTCGTCGATCACATCGGCATAGCCGGTGGCGACCCGTTCGACCCCGTACGCATCGGCGAAATCCTTGGCCCGCTGGGGATCTCGGGCAGCCACGACGACCAGCCGATGCCCAAGCTCGCGGGCCGGGCCGACGATGGCCTGCTCGGCGATTCGGGACGCTCCGAGCACACCAATCCGCAGGCTCATGCCGATACGCCGCCAACGACACGCTGGAGGTAGGCCACGCTGGCTAGCACGTCGCGCATCGGCCCCTGGCCCTGCGGCTCGCGGTCGAGGATGGTGTCCTGCTCGAGCACGAACCAGCCGTCGAAGCCGTTGTCCAGCAATACCGCAACGATGCCGGCGATGTCGACGTCGCCGGTGCCCAGCGGGGTGTACATACCCTGGGCTACCGCCTCGGTGTAGGTGAGCTCGCCGGACTGCACACATGCGGCCAGCGTCGCGTCCACGTCCTTGAGGTGGGTGTGAGCGATGCGGTCCGGTACGGCCTTCGCCAGCTCCAGTGGATCCGTGCCGCCGATCAGCAGGTGACCGGTGTCCAGGCACAGCGGGATCGACGACCCGGCGAGCACCTTGTCGACATCGTCTTTGGTCTCGACGACCGTGCCGACGTGCGGGTGCAGCACCGCGAGCAGACCCCGTTCGGCGGCGATCCCCGCCAGCCGGTCCAGGTTGGCGAACAGCGTCGACCACTGGCCGTCGTCGAGGACGGGACGTGAGTCGTACCCGTCGGATCCCGTCGCTGCGGCAAGCACCACCACACCGGCGCCTGCGGCGACCAACGATTCGAGTGGCCCGGCCAAGTCGTCGGCGGGATCGTGGTCGTCCTTGAACAACACGACCGGGACGAAACCGCCGACACACTCCAGATCCTTATCGCGCAGAACCGCTTTCAGCTTGTCGGTGTCGGACGGCAGGAAGCCTTCTGGTCCGAGTTCGGTGGCGGTCAACCCCGCGCCGCGCATCTCGGTCAGCACCCGGTCGGGCTGCAACTGGTAGCCCCAGCCGGGTACCTCACACACGCCCCACGAAATCGGGGCGCCGGCGATCTTGACGGTCACTGTCCCTTCACTTCCTCGATCAGAACCGGCACGCGCCGGCGCAGTGATTCGGTGGCCGCCTCGGCGATCCAGGCCACCTCGACCGCGTCGGCCACAGTCGCTCCCAGGATGGCGTTCCCCTTGGTCACCTCAACGAAGGCGGCCAACTCGGTGCGGAACGCCTCGGTGAACCGGTCCATGAAGAAGTGGTGGGCGGGGCCTTCGGGGAAAGTGTTGTGCGGATCGGTGTTTCGGACCGGTGCGCCCTGATCCCAGCCCGCCGCGACGCTGTCGTCGAAGCCGTGGATCTCGAGGCGGCAGTCGTAGCCGCGGGCGTTGTAGCGGGCGTTGGAGACCACACCGAGGGCGCCGCCGTCGAATCTCACGATGACGGCAGCGGTGTCGACGTCGCGGTATTCGCTGAACAGCGGATCGCCCTGGACGGTGCCGGTGGCGTACACCTCGACGGCGCGCTGCCCGGTGATCCAGTTGATGATGTCGAAATCGTGTACGGCGCAGTCGCGAAAGATGCCGCCCGAACCCTTGATGTAGTCCATCGGCGGGGGAGCGGGATCCATGGTGGTGCTGCGCACTGTGTGCAGGTTGCCGAGCGAACCGTCGTCCACAGCGCGCTTGGCCGCGGCGAAGGCGGCGTCGAAGCGACGCTGGTAACCCACCTGCACGGGCACGCCCGAGGCGAGGATCGCCTCGGCCACCCTGGCGCTTTCGGCGGCGGTCGACGCGATGGGCTTCTCGCAGAACGTGGGCAGCCCCTTGGCAACGGCGGCCAGGGTGAGTTCGGCGTGCGCCGGTGTTGCGGCCGCGACCACTACTCCGTCGATGCCCGAATTCAGCAGCTCCTCAACCGAATTCACCGGTTTGGCGCCGAATTTCGCCGCGACCGCGGTGACGACATCGGCGCGTTCGTCGGTGATGACCAGACCGTCGACGCCGGCGAGGTTGCTCAGCGTTTCGGTGTGGAAGGCTCCGATTCGGCCGAGGCCGATGATGCCGAGTGTGGTCATGGGATTCTCCGTTCGTTCTGGTCGCGCAGGGCTGCGTCGAGGGCATCGGGGGTGAGATCGTCGGCCAGGGCGGCGAGCACCACGTCGACCTGGCTGGGCGGGACCAGGCTTCCGATCGGCTGATCCAGGTCGAGATTGGTGGGGAAGGGATACCCCTCGGCGGTGGCCACCACCGCGTTGAGCAGTTCTGCCGCCGGGCGGCCTGCGGCCTTCATGGCCCGCAAGGCCGGGTACACCGCGCGCACCATCGCGGTGCGGTCGAGGACTTCCATCGCGCGGCCGAACGGCGAGGAGATCTGCAGCAGGTTGGCCATCCGCCGCACGTCGGCAGAAGTATTGGATCCCGCGCCGTGATAGAGCGCGGGGTTGAAGAACACCGCGTCGCCCTTCTTCAGCGGGATCTGCACCTGGTGGCCGGCGAAGTAGTCGATGAACTCCGGCCGGTTGAACGCCACGTACCCGCCCTCGAAGAGCTGCGAATACGGCAGCAGCATGGTCGGCCCGCTCTCGAGCGGCATGTCGGTGTGTGCGACCGCGCCCTGCAAGGTCAGCGCCGGCGACATCCGGTGCACGTGCGCGGGGTACTCGGTGAGCTGTCCGGGTGCGACGAAGCCGAGGTGGTAGTCGCGGTGCGGAACCTGAGCGGCCCCACCGGGATTGACGACATTCACCTGTGAGGTGACCTGATAGCGCGGGCCAAGCCAGGCCTGGCACACCAACGCCAGCAGGTCGTTGGCGTAGTAGTCGGCGTGGACCGCGGGGGAGTGCAACGCGAGTTTCTGGGCGGCATTCCACACCCGGTCGTTGGCGCCCGCGGCGCCGAAGTGGTCACCGGCCGCAGCGCCCGCCTGCCGCTGGGCGGCGATCAGCGCACCGAACGCCACGCTGGCCTCATCGACGACGGCGGCGGGAAACGCACCGGTGAACACCACGACGCCGGGACCGTCGGCCAGCGCCGTGATCAGCTCGGCCTGCAGCGCCCGCCGATCGGCGCTCACCATCTCGGCGGCGGAGTAGACCAGCACGTTCTGCCGCACCTCGGCGGCATGCGGGTACGCATCGAGGTTGGTGTCCCGCTCGGTGAGCGTTCGCAGCTCGTCGAGCTGAAATGCCAACTCGTTCAACCACGGTTCCACCCGTGCGCGCACTTCGACCATGCGGCAAGTCTTGCTGTGATCCAGCCCGCAATCAACACCAGAAAGCCATCAAAAACCCATCAGCAAGATAGGGTGCAGCCCATGGCGCACCGATTCAAGGTCCGCGAGATCGCCCAGCAATCCGGACTGTCCGAGGCCACCGTCGACCGCGTCCTCAACGATCGGCCGGGCGTGCGGGAGGCCACCCGCGCCGAGGTGACCCGGGCGATCGAGGACCTGGAAAAGCAGCGAGCCCAACTGCGGCTCAATGGGCGTCGCTATCTGTTCGACGTGGTGATGCAGACGCCGCAGCGGTTCTCCGACACCTTCCGCGCCGCCGTCGAAGCGGAGTTACCCGCGTTCGCGCCGGCCATGCTGCGTGCGCGCTTCCACCTGTGGGAGTCCGGGTCGACGGAGCAGACGGTGGAGACGCTCGCGCGGATCAAGGGCAGCCACGGCGTGGTGCTCAAGGGTCAGGACGATCCCGAGGTGGCCGAGGCCGTCGACCGGTTGGTGGCGTCGGGTGTTCCCGTGGTGACCTACGCGACCGACATTCCGTCCAGCGCACGCTGCGCCTACGTCGGCATCGACAACCACGGTGCCGGCGTCACCGCGGCGTACCTGATGGATCAATGGCTGGGTGAGGCGCCCGCTGACGTGCTGATCACGTTGAGCCGCACGGTTTTTCGCGGAGAAGCTGAGCGGGAGGTCGGTTTCCGGACCGCGTTGCGCAAGTCCGGGCGCGGCATCGTCGAGGTCAGCGGCAGCGACGGTATCGACGCCACCAACCAGCGTCTGGTGCTCGACGCCCTCGATCGGCATCCGGAGGTGGAGGCTGTCTATTCGGTCGGTGGCGGCAACACCGCGACCGTCGCGGCGTTCGACCGGATCGGTCGCCGCTGCCGGGTGTTTGTTGCCCACGACCTGGACGCCGACAACCGGCGGCTGCTGCGGGAGGGCCGGATCTCGGTGGTGCTGCACAACGACCTACGTGCCGACGCGCGCCTCGCCATGCGGCTGATCCTGCAGCAGCAGGGGGCGCTGCCCAGCGAGCCCGCGCGCCCCGTCCCGATCCAGGTGATCACTCCGTACAACCTGCCCGGCTGAACTCGACGAGTCGTTGATTCGAGGAATTCCCGACTACCATCGCGCGCCGACGGCGACGATGAATGCGCCACCATTGACGAGGAGACATTTCGTGCCAGAACAGCGCGCCGAGCTCGTGGCCGGCGTGACCGTGCTGGGCAACCTGGCCATCGACGTGATCAACGGCGGCCCGAGGACCCCCGGCGGCTGCGCGTCCTTCTCCGGTGTGGCCATGGCGGCCGCCGGCGCACCGGGCGGCATCGTCGCGCTGGCCGCAGCGGACGACCGGCCCCTTTTCGACCCGCTGCTGGAGCGATTCGGGTCGATGATCCGGATCCTGACGGCGGACCGCACGAGCTCGTTCCGGCTGGACTACGAGGATCTCGATCATCGCCACATGTCGGTGGAGGCCATCGGTCCGGTGTGGGGCTCGGCGGAGATCGACGCCGCCGACCCCGACACGACGTGGGTGCACCTCGCGCCGCTGCTGCGCACCGACTTTCCCGCCAAGACCCTGGCGCTGCTGGCGCAGCGGGGCCACCGGGTCGCCTATGACGGTCAGGGCCTGGTGCGCGCCGACCGGCTCGGACCGCTGGTCGTGGACCGCCACTACCCGCCGGAGTTGCTGGCCCACCTCAGCATCCTGAAGCTGGCCGAGGACGAGGCCGTCATCGTCGCCGACGGGCCCTTCGACGAAACGACCGCCGCGCGCCTCGGTGTGCCCGAGATCCTGGTGACCTACGGGTCCGAGGGATGCGACATCTATACCGGTGACAGCTGCGTGCGAGTGCCTGCGGCCTGGCGGGTGGAGGGCGTGCAGACCACCGGGGCCGGCGACATGTTCACCACCTGTTATGTGGCCAATCGTGCGGCGGGCGCCGACCCTCGCGCCGCGGCGAAAGAGGCCAGTGAACTCGTCGCCGGCGAACTCGAGAAACGCCACGCGGCGCGCGGGTAACTGAGAGCTACCAGCGAGTAGTTCTTCTCTTAGAGAACGCCGTTCTCGAAAAGTGACGAACGACACACTTTTGTCTCATCTGGCCGTGCCCCGTGTCTGTGAGCTGTGACTTCCGCGCAGGCCGGGCGGCGTGTCAACGTGCGGCCGTGGTCTGGCTTGCCTAAGAAAGTGCAATAATCGGTACTGCGAGTGACAGCAACTCCTGGGCTGTCGATTTCGTCGGCGCGTCCTCCCTGACGGCGACGCGGAATTCACACCCGGCGGTACAGAACGAAAGGCGGGGACGTGGGTCCCAACGGCAACGGTGCTACGGGCAACCGGCAAAAGCTGGAAAAGGTCGTCATCCGATTCGCCGGTGATTCCGGTGACGGTATGCAGCTGACCGGTGACCGGTTCACCACAGAGGCCGCGCTTTTCGGCAATGACCTTGCGACCCAACCGAATTACCCCGCGGAGATCCGCGCGCCTCAGGGCACGCTGCCCGGCGTCTCGTCATTCCAGATCCAGATCGCCGACTACGACATCCTCACCGCCGGTGACCGTCCCGACGTCCTGGTCGCCATGAACCCCGCGGCGCTGAAGGCCAACATCGCCGACCTGCCGCGCGGTGGTCTGGTGATCGCCAACTCCGACGAATTCACCAAACGCAACCTCGCGAAAGTTGGCTACGAAAGCAACCCGCTGGAGAGCGGCGAGCTCTCCGACTACGTCGTGCAGGCCGTCGCGATGACCACGCTGACCCTCGGCGCCGTCGAGGAAATCGGGGCGACCAAGAAGGACGGCCAGCGCGCGAAGAACATGTTCGCGCTCGGGCTGCTGTCGTGGATGTACGGCCGGCCGATCGAGACCAGCGAGACGTTCATCCGCGAGAAGTTCGCCCGGAAGACCGACGTCGCCGAGGCGAATGTCTTGGCGCTCAAGGCCGGCTGGAACTACGGCGAGACCACCGAGGCGTTCGGCACCACCTATGAGATCGCGCCGGCCAAGCTGGCGCCCGGTGAGTACCGGCAGATCTCGGGCAACACCGCGCTGGCCTACGGCGTGATCGCCGCCGGTCAGCTCGCTGACATTCAGGTGGTGCTCGGCACCTACCCGATCACCCCGGCGTCGGACATCCTGCACGAGCTGTCCAAGCACAAGAACTTCAACATCCTGACCTTCCAGGCCGAGGACGAGATCGCCGGCGTCGGCGCCGCGATCGGTGCGTCGTACGGTGGCGCCCTTGGCGTGACCAGCACGTCGGGCCCCGGCATCTCGCTGAAGTCCGAAGCCATCGGCCTGGCCATGATGGCCGAGCTGCCGCTGCTGGTGATCGACGTGCAGCGCGGCGGCCCGTCCACCGGCCTGCCCACCAAGACCGAGCAGGCGGACCTGCTGCAGGTGATGTTCGGCCGCAACGGCGAGTCGCCGGTCGCGGTGCTGTCCGCCAGCACGCCGTCGGATTGCTTCGAGGTGGCCATCGAGGCCGCCCGCATCGCCCTGACCTACCGGACGCCGGTCATCCTGCTGTCCGACGGTGCGATCGCCAACGGCTCGGAGCCGTGGCGGGTCCCGGACGTCAACTCCTTCGAGCCGATCGATACGAATTTGGCCAAGGCCGGCGAGGACTTCCAGCCCTACGCCCGCGACCCGGAGACGTTGGCCCGCCAGTTCGCGGTCCCTGGCACCCCCGGTCTCGAGCACCGCATCGGCGGCCTGGAGTCGGCCAACGGTTCCGGCGCCATCTCCTACGAGCCGGCCAACCACGACCTCATGGTCCGGTTGCGCCAGGCCAAGATTGCCGGAATCAAGGTGCCCGACATCACGGTCGACGACCCGACCGGCGATGCAGAGCTGCTGATCCTGGGCTGGGGAAGTTCGTTCGGCCCGATCGGTGAAGCGATCCGACGGGCGCGCCGCCGCGGGATCAAGGTTGCCCAGGCTCACCTGCGCCACCTCAATCCGATGCCGGCGAACCTCGGCGACGTGTTGCGCAGTTACCCGAACGTCGTCGTTCCGGAGATGAACCTCGGTCAGCTGTCGCTGTTGCTGCGCGGCACGTACCTGGTCGACATCCACTCGGTGACGAAGGTAGAGGGCATGGCGTTCCTGGCGGATGAGCTGGAGGGCATCATCGATGCCGCCCTGGACGGAACGCTTGCTGAAAAGGAAAGCGACAAAGCGAAATTTGCCAGGCTTGCGGCAGCTACCGTGAGTACAGGCACTATTGGCGCGGGAGTGAACGGATGACTGACCTGATCGGCTCGGATCTGCTGGCACCTGGAGTGTCCAAAACGGCATGGGTGCCGACCACCGACGAGCCGCAAAAAGCCAAGGACTTCACCACCGACCAAGAGGTGCGCTGGTGCCCGGGCTGCGGCGACTACGTCATCCTCAACACGATCCGCAACTTCTTGCCGGAGCTGGGGCTGCGCCGCGAGAACATCGCGTTCGTCAGCGGCATCGGCTGCTCGAGCCGTTTCCCGTACTACCTCGAGACCTACGGCTTCCACTCGATCCACGGTCGCGCCCCGACCATCGCCACCGGGCTGGCGCTGGCCCGCCCGGACCTGTCGGTCTGGGTGGTCACCGGTGACGGCGATGCCCTCTCGATCGGTGGCAATCACCTGATCCACGCGTTGCGTCGCAACGTCAACATCACGATCCTGCTGTTCAACAACCGGATCTACGGTCTGACCAAGGGTCAGTACTCGCCGACCTCGGAGGTCGGCAAGGTCACCAAGTCCACCCCGATGGGCTCGCTGGACTATCCGTTCAACCCCGTGTCGCTGGCGCTGGGCGCCGAGGCGACGTTCGTCGGCCGGGCGCTGGACTCCGACCGCAAGGGTCTGACGGAGGTGCTGAAGGGCGCCGCAGCACACCGTGGTGCCGCGCTGGTCGAGATCATGCAGGACTGCCCGATCTTCAACGACGGTTCCTTCGACCTGCTCCGCAAGGAAGGCGCCGAGGAGCGGATCATCAACGTCCGCCAGGGTGAGCCGGTGACGTTCGGCGCCAACGGCGAGTACTGCGTGGTCAAGAGTGGATTCGGGCTGGATGTCGCGAAGACAGCCGATGTCGCGGCCAGCGAGATCGTCGTGCATGACGCGGCCACTGCCGATTCCGCCTACGCGTTCGCGCTGTCGCGGCTGTCCGAGCAGAACCTCGAGCACACCGTGATGGGCATTTTCCGCCAGGTCAGCCGGCCGTCGTACGACGACGCCGCCCGCGATCAGGTTCGGATGGCACGCGAGGCCACGCCGCATGACCGGCTTGCGCTGCAATCGCTGTTGCGCGGTCGCGACACCTGGACCGTTGACTAGCCGGGCCTAGACCGAGCCGTGAGCACGCCCGCCCCGCTGGCCGCCGTTGTATTGGCTGGTGGGGCGTCGCGCCGCATGGGCCGCGACAAGGCCACGCTGGCGCATCCCGACGCCGACACCACGATGGTGGAGTACACCGTCGGCGTCCTACGGTCCCGCTGCATGCCGGTATTCGTGATCGCCGCCCCTGGTCAGGCGCTTCCTGCGCTGGACGCCGAGGTGCTGCGCGACGAGATTCGCGGGGTGGGGCCGCTGCTGGCCACCGGCCGCGGGCTTCGGGCGGCCGCGGCGGGCGGCCTGGAGCGGGCGTTCGTGTGCGCGGTCGACATGCCCTTCCTGACCACTGATGTCATCGACGAGCTGGCCGAATACCGGGGCGTCGACATCGTGCTGCCGTGGGACGGCCGCGATCATTACCTGGCCGGCGTCTACCGCACCGACCTCGCCGACCACATCGACGCGTTGGTCGCCGCGGGGGATCGCAGTATGCGGGCGCTTGCCGAGACGGTCGTCACCCAGCGGGTCGTGATCCCGGCTGGCCCGGCGCTGGCCAACGTCAATTCCCCGGCGGATCTGCAGCAGCAAATAGCTCGATAAACTGGCAAAAGCGCTCAATTCGGGTGCTAATTGAAAGACGCCATTTATCGTTGCGACATAGCCTGTTCATTCGCAGTCTTTGGTCTGCAGGATCCGCTGAGCCAGAACGTATTTCACCCGGCAGCGCACCGAGAACGCTGCGATATCCCGCCATTTCGGCCCGGTCTCGGGCCAGTGGGAAATGGCGTGGCGATCTCACCGATGGGCCGGCTTCGGCCATGATTCCCGCTGTGTCGAACACGCCTGGCCGCCAAGGCATTCTGGCGCTGACGACCGGGTGGGGCGTTCCACGGTAAATCGGCGCGCAACTCGGCCGTCCGGCAGGAATTGCTGAAAACCGGCTTCGAGCAAGGGATTTGGCCTTGGTGATCGACGCGATCCGGGCCCGGTATCCAGCTAATGAAATCTGCCCCCCAGGTGCTTCCGGGCCAAGGAAGCACGTGCCGGGCGCCTCTGAGCAATCACACCTGTGGGTCGCGTTATCAAAATCTGTGGTCCAGACCACAAATAGTGCGTGATTTAGCTCACAAAATTGACGGGCAGGTCAATGAAATGCCTGGTCACAAAACACGGCGCTGACCTGCATAGATAACTCATAGGTTCTGGTCGTGATCATCCTGTTATCGAACCGATATAGGCGTGTCGTTGATGTGACTTCGTTCGATTGGCTCCGTAGGTTCCTACCCGATCCCTTTGGGAGCAAACATCTCCACCTATAACTCCACACATTGGAACCCTGCGTGTGTGCGGGGCCGGAAGGTCCTCAGGGCCTTCGGTGCATCACCGGTTGAACGGGGCCCGGGGTGATGCCAGCCGGCCACGCTGTCGTGCCCGACCGAGACGGCGCGACCCGAATTCCAGCAGTCCGGCAACGGGCTGTACCTCGTCCGGTGGCGACGGGATGGCATTCGGCGCTTGCACGGCGAAAGGAAAACTGTTGAAGAACGTCCGCATCTCACTCGCACGCACCTTCGGGATGGCCGCGATCGGCGGCGCCGCCGTGGTGGCACCGATGGTCCTCGGTACCGGTACCGCCTCTGCTGACGGCATGAACTGGGACGCGGTCGCAGCGTGCGAGTCCGGCGGCAACTGGGCAATCAACACCGGCAACGGCTACTTCGGCGGCCTGCAGTTCACCATGGGCACCTGGCGTGCCAACGGTGGCGGCGGGTCCCCGCACATGGCGTCGCGCGATGAGCAGATCCGCGTGGCGGAGAACGTCCTGCGTAGCCAGGGCCGAGGAGCATGGCCGGTCTGCGGCCGTCGCGGCTGAGCTGACGCTTCAAGAGTGGCGCTGGGTCTACGGACTCGGCGCCACTCTTGTCTCTAGGGGCACTTCCTTATCAAATTTCTCAGAAAAAACAACCGACACGCCTGTAACGGCTGCATCACAAGGTGCGATTCACCTCACAGCGGCACACCAGTGCCCCCTTTGTCGGGAAGGGAAATACCAATGAGCACTTTGCGCAGGATCGTCACCCTCGCAGTAATCTCCGGAGCGCTGGCCCTGGCCGGATTCGTTCTGAACTGCGGAAATGCCAGCGCCGACAGCGGCGTGAACTGGGACGCGGTGGCAAAGTGCGAGTCCGGCGGCAACTGGGGCGCCAACACCGGCAATGGTTTCTCCGGTGGCCTGCAGTTCAAGCAGGCGACCTGGACCGCCAACGGCGGCACCGGCACCCCGCATCAGGCCACCCGTGAAGAGCAGATCCGGGTCGCCGAGAACGTCGCCCGCAAGCAGGGCATGGGCGCGTGGCCGTCCTGCGGCCAGGCCGCAGGTACCCCGGCCTTCGCCACCCCGGTCTCCGGTGGCGCTGCCCCGGCCCCGGCGCAGGGCACCTGCTCGAACGTCCTGAGCGGCCCGTTCAAGTCCGTCGACTTCAACAAGATGTGCCAGGCCTTCCACGATCCGGGCCGCGCCATCGCCAACGCCCTCGGCCTGCACTAACCGATACCGGGCAGCCGAAAGGCCGAGCCGGCCGCGATCGACGCCAGGTGGCGGGTTACCACGGACTCGGGCAGCACCACGGTGGCCCGGCTGGCCAGCGCGCCGAGTGCCACCGGTCGCAGATTGACCAGCCGGCCGATCAGCCGGGATTCGGCGACGATCGCGCTCACTCGCCGCCGACGGAATGCCTCGAATCCGGTGAACGCGCTGGGCAGGTCGGTAGACAGATCCACGAACGCGCCGAGCACCGCGGCATCCTCGAGCGCCTGACAGCCGCCCTGGCCCAGGTGCGGGCGCATCGGGTGGGCGGCATCGCCCACCAGCACCACCGGCCCGACCGCCCAGTGCTTGGCGGTCTTGCGGTCGTAGAGGTCGTTGCGCAACACCTCGGCAGGATCGGTGGCTGCCAGCATCGCCGGAATCGGCGCGGCCCACGAGGCGAGCTTCGTGCGCAAATAGGCAAGCTCGCCCTGTGCGGACGTGGCGCCTTCGGCCGCGCGCTCGGTGGCGAACCAATACGTCCGGTCCGGCCCCATCGGGACGTGGCCGACCTCAAGCCCGGCCGCCAGGGTCTCGCCCGCCAGATCGGCGTCGATCGCCAGCGAGGACACCCCGCGCCATGCGGTGTACCCGGCGTAGCGGTGGGGCAGCGGGCCGTTGAGATGGCGGGCCACCACCGAGCCGGTGCCGTCCGCGCCCACCACCGCGTCGACGTCGCGCGACGAGGAATCCGTCAGGTGCAGACGAACCCCGGTGGCGAGGGTGCTCAGCTCGCGGACCGCCAGCCCGTCGACGATGGTGCCCGGTGCCAGCGCGCCGGCCAGGATGTCGCGCAATGTGACCCGCTGCAGGATGACCAAGGGTTCGCCCAGCGCGGTGACGATCCGTTCGCCGGACGGGCGGCGCAGCCAGCTGCCGTCCTTCCAGCGCATCGCGCCCGCCGTGATCCGGCCGCCGGCCGTCCGGACCTGGTCGCCGAGGCCGAGCTGGTCGAGCGCAGCGAGCGCGTTGGGCCAGATGCTGATGCCGGCGCCGGAGGCGGTGTTGGTCCGCTCTTCGATCACTGTGACGGAATGGCCGCGTAGTTGGAGTGCGACAGCGGTGGCCAGCCCGGCGATCCCCGCTCCGACGACAGCGATCTCGGCCATGCGTAAAACGTAACGTGTGCTGATGACCACGGGCCCATTCGACGACCTCGACGACTACCTCGCCCTGCCGCGGGTCTCCGGACTGGCGGTGTCGGTGGACGGATCCCGGGTGGTCACCACCGTGGCCGAACTCAATGCCGCCAAGACCGAATACGTCACCGCGGTATGGGAGCTGGATCCCGCCGGGGTGGCGCCGGCCCGCAGGCTGACCCGCGGGGCCAAAGGCGAAGCCGCGCCGACCTTCACCGCTGACGGGGATCTGCTCTTCACCTCGGTGCGGCCGACCGAGGACGACGAGAAGCCGCCTGCCGCGTTGTGGACGTTGCCCGCCGCGGGCGGGGAGGCCGTTCAGCTGGCGGAGCTGCCCGGCGGGATCACCGCCGTGCGCTCCGCCCGCGCCGCAGCCACCGTGGTGGTCGGTGCGCCGCTGCTGCCGTCGGCCGACACTGTCGACGACGAGCGGCGGCTGCGAAAACTGCGCAAGGACAACAAGATCAGCGCAATCCTGCACACCGGCTATCCGGTGCGGCAGTGGGACAAGGATCTGGGCCCCGGCCAGACCCACCTGTTCGGCGTCGCCGCCGACGGTGGCCTCACCGACCTGACTCGCCAGCCTGGGCCTGCGCTTGCCGATGCCGATTTCGTGGTGAGCCCGGACGGCACATTCGCCGTCGCCGCCTGGCAGGTGGCCGCCCCACGTGCGGCGCTGCGGTCGGTGCTGATGCGCATCGACCTGCAGACCGGCGAACGTGCCGTGATCGCCGAGGACCTCGCCGCCGACCTGGAGCACCCGGCCATCTCACCGGATGGCACGAGCGTGGCGTTCACCCGCGAAAGCGTATCCACGCCTGAGCAAGCACCGCGAATCACGGTGTGCCACTTGAGCTTGGAGTCGGGGGAGTGGGCTGAGCTGGCGACCGGATGGGACCGCTGGCCGGCCTCGGTGACGTGGGCCCAGAACAGCGCGGCGCTGCTGGTCACCGCTGACGACAACGGCCGCTGCCCGATCTTCGAGATCGGCCTCGACAGCGATGTCCGGCAGATCACCACCGACGACTTCAGCTACACCGCCGTCATCGGCGCGCCTGGCGGCATCATCTACGCACTGCGGACCTCCTATGCGGCGCCCCCGCACCCGGTGCGCATCGACCCGTCCGGTGCGCTCACCGTGTTGCCGTGCGTGGAACTGCCCGTATTACCAGGCGAACTCACCGAGATCGTTGCCACTGCCGACGACGGCACGCCGGTGCGGTCCTGGCTGGTGCTACCGACAACAAACGAACCTGCGCCACTGCTGCTGTGGATTCACGGTGGACCGCTGAATAGCTGGAACGTGTGGTCGTGGCGATGGAATCCCTGGCTGATGGCCGCGCGCGGGTATGCGGTGCTGCTGCCGGACCCCGCGCTGTCCACCGGCTACGGGCAGCAGTTCATTCAGCGCGGTTGGGGTGCCTGGGGTGGGCCGCCGTACGAGGATTTGATGGCCGCTGTCGACGCCGCGGTGGCCGACCCCCGGATCGACGCCACGCGCACCGCGGCGATGGGCGGCTCGTTCGGCGGCTACATGGCCAACTGGGTGGCCGGCCACACCGACCGCTTCGCGGCGATCGTCACCCACGCCAGCCTGTGGGCCCTCGACCAATTCGGCCCGACCACCGACGGCGCCTACTACTGGACCCGCGAGATGACACCGGCTATGGCACAAGCGAATTCACCGCATCGCTTCGTCGAGCACATCACCACCCCGATGCTGGTGATCCACGGCGACAAGGACTATCGCGTGCCCATCGGCGAGGCATTGCGACTGTGGTACGAACTTCTTACCGAATCCGGGCTGCCCGCCGCCGATGACGGCACTTCCGCACACCGGTTTCTCTACTTCCCGTCCGAGAGCCACTGGGTGCTGTCCCCGCAGCACGCCAAGATCTGGTACCAGGTGGTCACGGCGTTCCTCGCCGAGCACGTGCTGGGGGAGCGGGCGCAGTTGCCCGAAACCCTTGGCTGAATTCGCCGGTATGTTGGCGCTCATGACGGCAGCGCAGCGGGAATTCGACATCGTCTTGTACGGGGCCACCGGATTCGTCGGCAAGCTCACCGCCGATTACCTGGCCCGCGCCGGCGGAGATGTCCGGGTCGCGCTGGCCGGCCGGTCGCCCGACAAGCTGCTGGCTGTGCGTGATGGGCTGGGCGAATCGGCGCAGTCGTGGCCGATTCTGATCGCCGACGCGGCGTCCCCGTCGTCGCTCAACGACATGGCTGCGCGAACCCGTGTCGTCATCACCACCGTCGGGCCGTACACCCGCTACGGCCTGCCGTTGGTGGCCGCTTGTGCGGCGGCGGGCACCGACTACGCCGACCTCACCGGTGAGGCCATGTTCGTGCGGCAGAGTATCGACGACTATCACAAGCAGGCCGTCGACACCGGCGCGCGGATCGTGCATGCGTGCGGATTCGATTCTGTCCCTTCGGATATGAGCGTGTTCGCGCTCCACCGGCGAGTCCAGCAAGACGGCACCGGCGAGCTCGGCGACACGGACTTCGTAATCCGCAACCTCCTCGGCGGGATATCGGGCGGCACCGCCGCCTCGATGGTCGAGGTCTTCCGCGCCTCCTCCAACGACCCGAACACCCGGCGCATGCTGGAGGACCCGTACACACTGACCCAGGATCGGGCCGTCGAACCCGAGCTCGGGCCGCAGCCCGACCTGCCGTGGCGGCGTGGCGGCAACATCGCGCCCGAGCTGGCCGGGGTGTGGACGACCGGCTTCGTGATGGCGCTCTACAACACCCGAATCGTGCGGCGCAGCAACGCGCTTCTGCGCTACGCCTACGGTCGCAGGTTCCGCTACGCGGAGAACATGAGCGTCGGCTCCTCGGTCGTCGCGCCGGTGGCCTCGGCGGTGGCCAGTGTCGCGAACAACGGCGTCGTCGCGCTCGGCAGCCGGTTCTTCCGGTTCCTGCCGCGCCGGCTGGTGGAGCGCGTCGTCCCCAAACCCGGCACCGGCCCCAGCGAGCAGACCCGCGAACGTGGCCACTACCGCGCCGAGACCTACACGACCACCACGACCGGTGTGCGCTACCGGGCCACCATCGCCCAGCAGGGCGACCCGGGGTACAAGGCCACGTCGGTGATGCTCGGCGAATGCGGGCTGGCGCTGGCACTCGACCGCGACAAGCTCTCCGATTTGCGCGGTGTGCTCACGCCCGCCGCGGCCATGGGCGAGGCCCTGCTCGACCGGTTTGCGGCCGCAGGGATTTCCCTGGAGACGGTCCGTCTCGAGGACTAGGGTCGGCGTACAGAGCCGCACAATCCAGCGATGAAGGTGGACACCATGGCCGGTCTCGACGATCTTATGAGTCAAATTCCCGTGGCGGATATCGCCAGCAGGCTTGGCGCCTCCGAAGGGGACGTGAACCAGGCGATCCAAACCCTGGTGCCCACCCTGGTCGGCGGTATCCAGCACAACGTCGTCTCTGACGACATCGACTCCAGCACGCTCGAATCGGCCATCGCCACCGAGGGCGGCAGCGGGTTGCTCGACGGCGGCGTGAACGTCGACCAGGTCGACACCGGTGCGGGCGAACAGTTCGTGGCGCGGATCTTCGGCGGCAACGACACCAACCAGGTGGCCTCGGCCCTGGCGGGATCGGGTGCCGGCAGTGGCGACCTGATCAAGAAACTGCTGCCGATCCTCATCCCCATCGTGCTGGCCTATCTGGGCAAGCAGGCTTCCGGCGGCTCGGCTGCGGGCGGGACGTCCGGCGGTGGGCTCGGCGATGTGCTGGGCAGCATCCTCGGCGGGGCGAGCGGTGGATTCGGCGGGGGAGACAACCCGCTCGGCAACATTTTGGGCAATGTGCTCGGCGGTAAACAGGGCGGCGCCATCGGCGACATCCTGGGTGGATTGCTGGGCGGACGGAAGTAGCGCATCGCGCGTTCCTAGAATTGTCGAGTGACCACCACTGACGACTCTCGCGCCGACGCCCTGCCCAAGTCGTGGGAACCGGGGGCGGTAGAGGCGCAGATCTATCAGGGCTGGGTCGATGCCGGCTACTTCACGGCCGACGCCACAAGCAATAAGCCCCCGTATTCGATCGTGCTGCCGCCGCCGAACGTCACCGGCAGCCTGCACATGGGTCACGCGCTCGACCACACCCTGATGGACGCGCTGACCCGGCGTAAGCGCATGCAGGGCTACGAGGTGCTGTGGCTGCCGGGGATGGATCACGCCGGTATCGCCACCCAGAGCGTGGTCGAAAAACAGCTCGCCGTGGACGGCAAGACCAAAGAGGACTTCGGCCGCGAGCTGTTCGTCGACAAGGTGTGGGATTGGAAGCGTGAATCGGGCGGCACCATCGGCGCCCAGATGCGTGCGATCGGGGACGGCGTCGACTGGAGCCGGGACCGGTTCACCATGGACGAGGGCCTGTCCCGGGCCGTGCGCACGATCTTCAAGCGGCTCTACGACGCAGGCCTGATCTACCAGGCCGAGCGGCTGGTCAACTGGTCGCCGGTGCTGGAGACCGCGATCAGCGACCTCGAGGTCAAGTACGAGGACGTCGAAGGCGAGCTGGTGTCGTTCCGGTACGGGTCGATGGATGACGCGCAACCGCACATCGTGGTGGCCACCACCCGGCTCGAGACGATGCTGGGTGACACCGCAATCGCGGTGCACCCCGACGACGAGCGCTACCGGCACCTGGTCGGCAAGACGCTGCCGCATCCGTTCCTGGAACGTGACATCATCATCGTCGCCGATGCGCACGTCGACCCCGAATTCGGCACCGGCGCAGTCAAAGTCACCCCCGCGCACGACCCGAACGACTTCGAGATCGGGGTGCGGCACAGCCTGCCGATGCCGACGATGCTGGATACCAAGGGTCGGATCGCCGACACCGGAACACGATTCGATGGCATGGACCGTTTCGAGGCGCGGGTCGCGGTGCGTGAGGCGCTGGCCGCCGAGGGCCGGATCGTCGCCGAGAAGCGGCCGTACTTGCACAGCGTCGGGCACTCTGAGCGCAGTGGCGAGCCGATCGAACCGCGCCTGAGCCTGCAGTGGTGGGTGAAGGTCGAATCACTGGCCAAGGCGGCCGGTGATGCGGTGCGCAACGGCGACATCGTCATTCACCCGAAGAGTCTCGAGCCGCGCTGGTTCGGCTGGGTCGACGATATGCACGACTGGACCATCTCGCGGCAACTGTGGTGGGGCCACCGCATTCCGATCTGGCACGGCCCCAATGGCGAGCAGGTGTGCGTCGGGCCCGATGAGACACCGCCGGCGGGCTGGGAGCAGGACCCCGACGTGCTGGACACCTGGTTTTCCTCGGCGCTGTGGCCGTTCTCCACGATGGGCTGGCCCGACCGTACCCCGGAGCTGGAAAAGTTCTATCCGACAAGCGTTTTGGTAACGGGATACGACATCCTGTTCTTCTGGGTGGCGCGCATGGTGATGTTCGGCACGTTCGTGTCGGGCGATGAGACGATCACGCTGGACGGCGCGCGTGGGCCGCAGGTGCCGTTCGAGAACGTCTTCCTGCACGGGCTGATCCGCGACGAGCACGGCCGCAAGATGAGCAAGTCGAAGGGCAACGGCATCGACCCGCTGGATTGGGTGGAACAGTTCGGTGCCGACGCGCTCCGGTTCACCCTGGCCCGTGGTGCCAGCCCGGGTGGCGACCTGTCCATCGGTGACGACGCCGCCAGGGCCTCGCGCAACTTCGCCACCAAGCTGTTCAACGCCACCCGCTTCGCGCTGATGAACGGCGCCGCACCGGCGCCGCTGCCGGACGCCGCCGAGCTCACCGATGCCGACCGCTGGATCCTTGGCCGGCTGGAAGAGGTTAGGGCCGAAGTGGATTCGACCCTCGACGGCTACGAGTTCAGCCGGGCCTGCGAATCGCTCTACCACTTCGCCTGGGACGAGTTCTGTGACTGGTACCTGGAGCTGGCGAAGGTCCAGCTCGCACAAGAGGAGGGCACCGTTCACACAACGGCGGTGCTTGCCGCGGTGCTGGACACCCTGCTCAAGCTGCTGCACCCGGTGATGCCGTTCGTCACCGAGACGTTGTGGAAGGCGCTAACGGGCGGCGAGTCACTGGTGATCGCAGAGTGGCCGACGGCCTCCGGGATCGCGGCCGATCCGGTTGCCGCCCAACGGATCGCCGATGTGCAGAAGCTGGTCACCGAGATCCGGCGATTCCGCAGCGATCAGGGGCTGGCCGACCGGCAGCGGGTGCCCGCCCGGCTGTCGGGTGTCGATGAGGCCGGTTTGGGCGGTCAGGTCGCCCCGGTCACCGCACTGGCCTGGCTGACCACCGCGGGTGCGGACTTCACCCCGACCGCGCACATCGAGGTGCGGCTCTCGGCCGGCACCGTCAACGTCGAGGTCGACACCTCGGGCACCGTGGACGTGGCCGCCGAACGCCGCCGCATGGAGAAGGACCTCGCCGCCGCGCAGAAGGAATTGGCAGGCACCACAGCCAAACTCGGCAACGAGGCGTTCTTGGCCAAGGCGCCCGACGACGTCGTCGCCAAGATTCGTGGCCGTCAGCAGCTGGCCGGCGAGGAAGTCGAGCGGATCACCGCGCGGCTGGCGGCGCTGGCATGACGGAGCCACTCGACTGGGATGAGGCCGAACCGCCCACACCTGCCGAGATCGCTGCGCTGCTGCAGGTGGAGCATCTGCTCGACCAGCGCTGGCCGGAAACCAAGCTGGAGCCCAGCACCACGCGCATCGAGGCACTGATGGAGATGCTTGGCTCACCACAGCTGGCCTACCCGTGCATCCACATCGCCGGGACCAACGGCAAGACGTCGGTGGCCCGCATGGTCGATGCGCTGCTGATCGCGTTCAGTCGCCGGACCGGGCGTACCACCAGCCCGCACCTGCAGTCCGCTGTCGAGCGCATCGCCATCGACAACGAGCCGCTCAGCCCGGCGCGCTACGTCGAGGTCTACCGCGAGATCGAACCGTTCGTGCAGATGGTCGACGCTCAATCACAGGCTGAAGATGGCCCCGCGATGAGCAAGTTCGAAGTCCTCACCGCGATGGCGTTCGCCGCCTTCGCTGACGCCCCCGTCGACGTCGCCGTCGTCGAGGTCGGGATGGGCGGGCGCTGGGATGCCACCAACGTCGTCGATGCACCCGTCGCGGTGATCACCCCGATCGGCATCGATCACGCCGAGTACCTCGGTGACACCGTCGCCCAGATCGCGGCCGAGAAGGCCGGCATCATCGGTGCCCCACGCGGTGATCTGGTGCAGACCGACACCGTCGCGATCATCGGCCGCCAGGCCCCTGAGGCGATGGAAGTGCTTCTGGCCCAGGCGGTTAAGTCTGATGCCTCGGTGGCCCGAGAGGATTCCGAGTTCGCCGTACTCGACCGCCAGGTGGCCATCGGCGGGCAGGTGCTGCAGCTGCAGGGCCTCGGCGGGACGTACTCCGATATCTTCCTGCCGCTGCACGGCGAGCATCAGGCCCACAACGCCGTCGTCGCACTGGCCGCCGTCGAAGCGTTCTTCGGAGCCGGCGCCGACCGGCAGCTGGACGTCGACGCGGTGCGGGCCGGATTCGCCGCGGCGGCCAGCCCCGGGCGACTCGAGCGGATGCGCAGCGCGCCGACGGTATTCGTCGACGCCGCGCACAACCCCGCCGGTGCCGCGGCACTCGCCGACGCACTGGACACCGAGTTCGACTTCCGGTTCCTCGTCGGGGTGCTGTCGGTGATGGGGGACAAGGACGTCACCGGCATCCTCAGCGCGCTCGAGCCGGCGTTCGACCAGGTCGTCATCACGCACAACGGCTCGCCCCGCGCGCTCGAGGTCGAAGCACTGGCGATGCGGGCCGAGGAGATCTTCGGGCCGGACCGGGTGCTGCGCGCCGAGACGATGCCCGACGCCATCGAGGTCGCCACCGCGCTGGTCGAGGACTCCGCGGCCGAGTCCGACGGATTCTCCGGAGCCGGGATCGTCATCACGGGTTCCGTGGTGACGGCCGGCGCCGGGCGCACCCTGTTCGGGAAGGACCCGCAATGAGCGACACGCCCGAGGTGCCCGCAACTGACCCCGATGTCGCCGGCCCAGCGGCTCCGGACCCCTGGAAGAGTTTCCGCGGCGTCATGGCCGGCACCCTGATCCTCGAAGCGATCGTGGTCCTGCTGGCGCTGCCTGTGGTCAACATGGTCGGCGGCGGACTCACCGCCTGGTCGACGGCCTACCTGGTCGGCTTCGCGGTGTTCCTGGTCCTGCTGGCCGGGGTGCAGGGCCGGTCGTGGGCAGTGTGGCTGAACCTGGGCGTCCAGCTCATCCTGGTCGCCGGGTTCT
This sequence comes from Mycobacterium sp. RTGN5, assembly GCF_033804465.1. NCBI lineage: Bacteria > Bacillati > Actinomycetota > Actinomycetes > Mycobacteriales > Mycobacteriaceae > Mycobacterium > Mycobacterium sp. RTGN5. Next base: position 147,573 of record NZ_JAPZLA010000008.1, on the reverse strand, counting down.
TCGTGTACCCCGCCGTCGGAATGGTCGGAGTGGTGTTCGCGATCGTCTGGGGGATCATCGCCTACCTGCGCGTCGAGGTCCTGCGCCGACAGCGGCAAGGGCGGCTGCCTGGTCAGCAGCCGCCCCAGTGAACCGTACGAGTTACGGATAGGTGCCGTTGTTCACTCCGTTGAGCGCCTTGTGTCGGGAACCGGCGGCGATGCTCAGTTTGACCGAGCCGTTGCGCGCACTGGCCGCGTTTCCGCTTCCGACCGCGATCGCAGTACTGAAGCCCGGCCCCTTCAGCGGATTCTGGTCACCGGATGCCACGATGGCCGTATTGCCGTTGCCGATGGCGTACGCCGAGTTCATCGACCCAGTCGTCCTGGCAAAGGTGTAGTCGTTCGTACCGTAGTAGACGTTGTTGCCTCGATTCCCGATGGCCACCGAGCGGTTGAGCGTCCCGGTCGCACGAGCGGAGGCATCCGTTCCCGCCGCCAACGTGACGTTGAACCGACCGGTGCTGCTCGCGGAGGCGCCGTTTCCGAATGCGATCGCAGTGTTGAAGCCGCCGCTCGCGCTGACGGAGTTGACGTTGCCGATGCCAAGTGCAAAATCGCCGAAATCTGTTGTGTGGCAACCGGAACCGACGTTGAAGCCGTTGAGAGACGCACAGCTGGCGCCAGCGGTCCCGGCCGAACTAACGGATAGTGTGGCCAGCGCGCCAGCAGCCAGTGTGCCGAGCAGCATTCCACCCGGTACCCGGCGCATCCGGCGTACGAAGTCGTTGTCGTTTCTCATGTTTTCCCCCGTTGTGAAAAGTGGTTTTTACCGATAAGGCGAACGCTAAAGTCCGCCCTCGGCGATGCCAAGGGGCTGGAGCGGAGTCGAGTACGGGTCACCGATAGTGGGGTAGCCGGACACTCGATGTGCCTGCCGTGACGGGTACGCTGTGCGCCGTGAGCGAGCGGACCCTGGTATTGATCAAGCCCGACGGCGTCCAGCGCGGGGTGATCGGCGAAATCATCAGCCGAATCGAACGCAAAGGCCTGACGATCGCTGCCCTGGAGCTCAAGCAGGTCAGTGACGAGCTGGCCCGCGCGCACTACGCCGAGCACGACGGCAAGCCGTTCTTCGACTCGCTGCTGGAATTCATCACCTCGGCTCCGGTGGTCGCGGCGATCTTGGAAGGCCCCCGTGCGATCGCGGCGTTTCGGCAGCTCGCCGGCGGAACCGATCCGGTGGAGAAGGCCACACCGGGCACGATCCGCGGCGACTTCGGCCTGGAAACGCAGTTCAATCTCGTGCACGGCTCGGACTCGCCAGAGTCCGCCGAGCGCGAGATCGGCCTTTGGTTTCCGAGCGCCTGAGCGCACTTCCCGCGCCACTGTCGTCCGAACAGTGTGTGTGGTGTGGGATACTGATCGCGGATGTGCCCGCAAGGCCCATCCGGATGAAGACTTACGTTGTGCGCGACCACCGCACCAATGGGTGAGGCGCCGACCGTCACAGCCATCATTCAGCCAGGCACCGAGCGCGTTCCCATGAACAGTTCGGAGCGAGACCATAAACAAGTCCGGGCGAACTAACCCGGACAAATAGCGGAAGCCCTCGCGTGGCCGCGTCGATTGTGACGCGCCCGGGGGCTTGAGGAGAATACGTGGCCAACGATGACCTCTATCAGGAACTACCCGCAGACGAACCCCAGATTGAGTGGGGACCCCCGGCTGTTGCCGCGGGCGAAGACCTGCCTGAACGCTTGAGGGTGCACTCGCTGGCGCGGGTGCTTGGCACCACCAGCCGGCGCGTGCTCGCCGCCCTGAGCGAGCTCGACGGCCGCGCGCGAAGCCCGCAGTCCAGCGTGGATCGCTCCGACGCGGTGCGCGTCCGCGACGTCCTGGCGGCAGGCCCCCAAGACACAGCTGACGAGCCCGCTGCGGCGCAGGAGCTCCCGGCGCCCGCAGCCGAGACCGTCGAAGCCCCCGAGGCCGCTGAAGCTTCCGAGGAGCCCGAGTCGCGGCTGATCCTGGAGACTGCCCCGGTCGAGTCGGCGGCGTACATGCCGCTGTTCGTCGCCCCCCAGCCGGTCGAGACCGAACGCCGTGCCACCCGCGCCGCCCGTGATGACGAGGACGACGACGAGGACGAGGACGAGGACGACGGGGACGACGAGTCCACCGCCGAAACCGACGACGACCAGTCCGAACGCCCCGCCAACCGGCGGCGTCGTCGTGGCCGTCGTGGCCGTGGCCGTGGCCGTGGCGAGCAAGGTGGCCCGGACGGCGAGGACGATTCCGAGCGGCCCGAAGGCGCCGACGAGAACGCCGAGGCAGGCGAGGATTCCGAGAGCGACGACGACAGCGACGACGAGTCGGGCAGCGGTGAGGCCGCGACCCGGCGCCGCCGTAGGCGCCGCCGCCGCAAGTCCGGTGGTGGCGGGGGCGGCGACGACGCCGACGCATCGTCCGACGACCCGCCCAACACGGTGGTCCACGAGCGGGCGCCCAGGGAGAAGTCGGCCAAGGGCCGCGATCCCGACGAGATTCAGGGCATCAGCGGGTCCACTCGACTGGAGGCCAAGCGTCAGCGCCGCCGCGACGGCCGCGATGCCGGCCGCCGGCGCCCGCCGATCCTGTCCGAGGCCGAATTCCTGGCTCGCCGCGAAGCCGTCGAACGCGTCATGGTGGTGCGCGACAAGATCCGCACCGAACCCCCGCACGAGGGCGCCCGCTACACCCAGATCGCCGTCATGGAAGACGGGGTCGTCGTCGAGCACTTCGTGACCTCGGCGGCGTCGGCATCACTGGTCGGCAACATCTACCTCGGCATCGTGCAGAACGTGCTGCCGTCGATGGAGGCCGCGTTCGTCGATATCGGCCGTGGCCGCAACGGCGTGCTCTACGCCGGCGAGGTGAACTGGGAAGCCGCGGGCCTTGGTGGCGCGCAGCGCAAGATCGAGCAGGCGCTCAAGCCCGGCGATCCCGTCATCGTGCAGGTCAGCAAGGACCCCGTCGGCCATAAGGGTGCGCGACTGACTACCCAGGTGTCGCTGGCCGGGCGCTACTTGGTCTACGTGCCGGGCGCGTCGTCGACCGGGATCAGCCGCAAGCTGCCCGACACCGAACGGCAGCGGCTCAAGGAAATCCTGCGCGACGTGGTGCCCGACGACGCCGGTGTGATCATCCGGACCGCCTCGGAAGGCGTGAAGGAAGAAGACATCCGCGGCGACGTCACCCGCCTGCAGGAACGCTGGACCACGATCGCCGAGCAGGCCGCAAAGACCAAAGGCAAGGCCGCTGGCGCTGCCGTCGCGCTCTACGAAGAGCCCGACGTGCTGGTCAAGGTGATCCGCGACTTGTTCAACGAAGACTTCTCCGGGCTGATTGTTTCCGGCGACAGTGCCTGGGAAACCATCCACGATTACGTCAATGCCGTTGCGCCCGACCTTATTTCGAAGCTGACTAAATACGACCCGCCGGGTGGCCCGGACGCCCCGGACGTGTTCGCGGTGCACCGCATCGATGAGCAGTTGGCCAAGGCGCTGGATCGCAAGGTGTGGCTGCCCTCGGGCGGCACCCTGGTGATCGACCGCACCGAGGCGATGACGGTCGTCGACGTCAACACCGGAAAGTTCACCGGCGCGGGCGGCAACCTCGAGCAGACCGTCACCAAGAACAACCTCGAGGCGGCCGAGGAGGTCGTGCGACAGCTGCGGCTGCGCGATATCGGCGGGATCATCGTCGTCGACTTCATCGACATGGTGCTGGAGTCCAACCGCGACCTGGTGTTGCGTCGGTTGACCGAGGCGTTGGGGCGTGACCGCACCCGCCATCAGGTGTCCGAGGTGACATCGCTCGGCCTGGTGCAGCTCACACGTAAGAAGCTGGGCACCGGGCTGGTGGAGGCGTTCTCGACCACCTGTACTCACTGCAGCGGCCGGGGCATTGTGCTGCACGCCGATCCGGTCGATACCGCGCAGGGCACCGGGCGTAAGTCCGACTCGGGCACTGGCGGCGGCGCGGCCGGCGGCGGTGGACGGCGCGGCAAGCGTGGCAAACGCGGCCGCGGCGAAGAGGTTGAGGCGCCCGTGGCGAAGGTGCCTCAGCACAGCAGTGAGCATCCGATGTTCAAGGCGATGGCGGCGGCCAACGGCAAGCACGAGGACGACGAGGCCGACGAAGAGCTGGCCGACGAGATCGAGCGCGAGACCGAAGCCGAGGACGGCGAAGAAGATCGGGCCATCGCCGAGCTGGTCGCCGAGGAAATCGCCGTCGAGGATGACATCGACGACGACGAGGACGACGAGTCCGACGACGACGACGATGACGACGACGACGAGGACGACGAGATCGATGTCGACCTGGACGAAGACGACGAGGACCTCGACGAGGTCAACCTTGATGTCGACGACGACGACGAGGATGACGACGACGAGGACGATCTCGACGACGAGGACGATGACGAATCGGACGAATATGACGCCGACCAGCCAGTCGTGGCTCCGGCGCCGGTGGTGTCGGCCGGTCGGCAACGACGCCGGGCGGCAGCACGTCCGGCCGGACCACCGGTCTCATAGGGTGGCGGTTTGACCCTCCCGGTGCTGGTCACGTAACCTTGAGCAGTTGTCGCCAGGCGTCCGACGCCGGTGGCAGCGGGCTTAAGATCCCGCACCCCCAGACCCGCGCACGCAGCTTCGGTTAGCGCGCGCCCGCAGAGCAAGGCAGAGGAAACGATGGCGACGTACGCAATCGTCAAGACCGGCGGCAAGCAGTACAAGGTCGCCGTTGGAGACATACTCAAGGTCGAGAAGCTCGAGGTCGAGGCCGGCGGCTCCGTCTCCCTGCCCGTGGCCCTGGTGGTCGACGGCGCCAAGGTCACCAGCGAGGCGAAGGCCTTGGAGAAGGTTGCCGTCACCGGTGAGGTGCTCGAGCACATCAAGGGCCCGAAGATCAAGATCCACAAGTTCAAGAACAAGACCGGCTACCACAAGCGGCAGGGTCACCGTCAGCCGTTGACGGTGCTCAAGGTCACCGGAATCAAGTAGTCGAGGGAGCGAACTGACATGGCACATAAGAAGGGCGCTTCCAGCTCACGCAACGGTCGCGATTCCAACGCCCAGCGCCTCGGCGTCAAGCGGTTCGGCGGCCAGGTCGTCAAGGCGGGCGAGATCATCGTCCGCCAGCGCGGCACCCACTTCCACCCCGGCGTGAACGTCGGTCGTGGTGGTGACGACACCTTGTTCGCCACGGCGCCCGGCGCCGTCGAGTTCGGCGTCAAGCGCGGCCGCAAGACCGTCAACATCGTTCGCGTCGCGCGACCGGAGTAGGTCTCACTCGCGAGTGTGAAACCACTGCGAGGTTGAGGCCGATATCTCGCAACAGGTTCACACTCGTGGTTGAAAGGACTCTCCGATGCCCCGTTTCGTCGACCGCGCCGTCATTCATGCCCGCGCGGGCACTGGTGGGCACGGCTGTGCGTCGGTACACCGCGAGAAGTTCAAACCACTCGGCGGACCCGACGGCGGTAACGGCGGTAACGGCGGCAGCGTCGTGCTCGTCGTCGATCCGCAGGTGCACACCCTGCTCGACTTCCACTTCCACCCACATGTCGATGCCCCGTCGGGCAAGCAGGGGATGGGCAATAACCGCGAGGGCGCCAAAGGGTCCGATCTCGAGGTGAGGGTGCCCGACGGCACCTTCGTGCTCGACGCCGACGGCCGCCTGCTGGCCGATCTGGTCGGTGCGGGCACCCGCTTCGTGGCCGCCGAGGGCGGCCGCGGTGGGCTGGGCAATGCCGCGCTGGCCTCCCGGGCGCGCAAGGCCCCGGGTTTCGCGCTGCTCGGTGAGAAGGGTGAGGAACGCGAGCTCACCCTGGAGCTCAAGACCGTCGCCGACGTCGGGCTGATCGGCTTTCCGTCGGCCGGTAAATCCTCACTGGTGTCGACGATCTCAGCGGCCAAGCCCAAGATCGCGGACTATCCGTTCACCACGTTGGTGCCCAATCTCGGCGTCGTGTCGGCGGGCGATCACACCTTCACCGTCGCCGACGTCCCCGGCTTGATTCCGGGCGCGTCGGAGGGCCGTGGGCTCGGCCTGGATTTCCTGCGCCACATCGAACGCTGTGCGCTCTTGGTTCACGTTGTCGACTGCGCCACCCTGGAACCCGGCCGCGACCCGGTCTCCGATATCGATGCGTTAGAGGCCGAGCTGGCCGCGTATCGACCCACGCTGCAGGGCGATTCGACACTGGGTGATCTGGCTGACCGCCCGCGGGCGGTCGTGCTCAACAAGATCGACATCCCCGAGGCGAGGGAGTTGGCCGATTTCGTGCGCGCCGACGTCGAGGCACGCGGCTGGCCGGTGTTCGAGGTGTCCACCGTGAGTCGGGAAGGCTTGCGGGAGCTGACGTTTGCGCTGTGGGACATGGTGGCGGCCTACCAGGCCGCCCTGCCCGAGGTGGTGCCGCGCCGCCCGGTGATCCGGCCGGTTCCGGTCGACCGGACCGGTTTCACCGTCGAGCCCGACCCTGCGAACCCCGGCGGCTTCATCGTGCGCGGTGTGCGGCCGGAACGCTGGATCTCCCAGACCGACTTCGTCAACGACGAAGCCGTCGGCTACCTCGGCGACCGGCTGGCCCGGCTCGGCGTCGAGGACGAATTGCGGAGGCAGGGCGCCAAATCCGGCTGCGCGGTCACCATCGGCGATATGACGTTCGACTGGGAGCCGCAGACCCTGGCCGGTGTCGACGTCATCCAGACCGGTCGTGGTACCGATATCCGGCTGGAGCAAACCGACCGAATCGGTGCCGACGAGCGCAAGGAGGCCCGTCGCCAGCGCCGCGAGCATGAGGACGGCGGGTGAGTCAGTACCGCGACGCCGTTCGGGCCGCGCGCAGTGTCGTCGTCAAGATCGGCACCACCGCACTGACCACGAAGTCGGGGTTGTTCGACGCCGGCCGGCTGGCCCAGCTCGTCGACGCGATCGAGGCGCGGATGGCGGCGGGTTCTGACGTCGTCATCGTGTCCTCGGGTGCGATCGCGGCCGGTATCGAGCCGCTTGGCCTGAACCGGCGCCCCACCGATCTGGCGACCAAGCAGGCCGCCGCCAGTGTCGGTCAAGTGGCGCTGGTCAACGCGTGGAGTGCGGCCTTCGCCCGCTACGACCGCACGGTCGGTCAGGTTCTGCTGACCGCGCACGACATTTCGATGCGCGTGCAGCACACCAACGCCCAGCGCACGCTGAGCCGGCTGCGGGCCCTGCATGCGGTGGCGATCGTCAACGAGAACGACACGGTGGCCACCAACGAGATCCGCTTCGGCGACAACGACCGGCTCTCGGCGCTGGTGGCCCACCTGGTCGGTGCGGATGCGCTGATTCTGCTGTCCGATATCGACGGCCTCTACGAGGGAGACCCTCGTAAGGCGTCCCAAGACAATCCAGCGCGGTTCATCCCGGAGGTCGCCGGGCCGGACGATCTCGACGGCGTGGTGGCAGGGGACGGTAGCCGGCTGGGCACCGGTGGGATGCGGTCCAAGTTGTCCTCGGCGCTGCTGGCCGCCGACGCCGGGGTCCCGGTGCTGCTGGCTGCGGCGGCCGATGCCGGCGCCGCGCTGACCGATGCGTCGGTGGGCACGGTTTTCGCGCCGCGGCCCGACCGAATGTCGGCTCGACGGTTCTGGGTTCGCTACGCGGCGGAGTCCGCCGGTGCGCTGACATTGGACGCCGGCGCGGTGCGCGCGGTGGTCAAGCAGCGGCGCTCATTGCTGGCGGCCGGAATCACCGAGGTGACCGGCCGGTTCTTCGGCGGCGACGTCGTCGAGCTGCGCGACCTGGACGGGGAAATGGTGGCCCGGGGCGTGGTGGCCTACGACGCCGGCGAGCTCACGACCATGATCGGCCGGTCGACGTCGGACCTGCCCGCCGAAATGCGCCGTCCCGCGGTGCACGCCGACGATCTGGTGGCCGTCTAGCGCGCTCGCTGATTCTGCAGCTCGTCGGCCAGCAGCGCCAGCATCGGCGAACAGCCGCTGTCCACCGTGACCGTCGCGAGGTCGTCTCCGCGGGTCGCGCCGCGGTTCACGATCGCGATCGGTATGCCCAGCGCGGCGGCCTGTCGCACGAACCGGTACCCGGAGAACACCGTCAACGAGGATCCGGCCACCAACAGGGCATCTGACGCTTCGATCAGCGAATAACATTGCGCAACAATCTCTTTGCGCACACTCTCGCCGAAGTAGACGATGTCGGGTTTGAGCATCCCTGCGCACGACGGGCAGTCGATGAAGCGAAACGACTCGGTGTCGGTGACCACGGCGTCGGCGTCGGGCGCGACGGCGATGCCGCCGAGTTGTTCGGCGCGCTCGGCGAATCCGGGGTTGGCCGCCTCGAGTTCATCGGCCAGCGCGGCGCGCGACATGGTGTACCCGCAGCCCAGGCACACCACCTGCGCGTAGGTGCCGTGCAGATTGATGACGTTTTGGCTGCCGGCCTTGGTGTGCAACAGATCCACGTTCTGGGTGATGACACCGCTGACCACGCCGGCTCGCTCCAGGTGTGCCAGCGCCCGATGCCCGGCATTGGGCAGGGTCTGGGCCATGTGCCGCCAGCCCAGGTGGTTGCGGGCCCAATAGCGCTGCCGGAACGCGCGGCTCGAGGTGAACTGGCGGATTGTCATCGGGTTCGCCGGGGGAGAGTCCGGGCCGCGGTAGTCGGGAATGCCGGAGTCGGTGGAGATCCCGGCTCCGGTCAGCACCGCGACGCGACGCCCCGCCAACAGCGCGACGAGTTCGGGGCTTTCCACGCTTTCCAGGGTAGGTGGTCAGCCGAAGTTGGTGAACGGGCTCAGCACGTCGTGCGCGAACTGGGTCACGTTGACCGTCGGATTCCCATCCGGATAGCTCACGGTGGCCAGGAGATTGGCGCCGGCATCGACGAAATTGCCGTCGGCGCGATCCTGGTGGGTCGTCGAGGTCACCAGGATGATGCCCGAGGTGCCGGCCTGCTTGGCCAGCGGCACCGAGAACTGGGCGTTCTGCACGGTGCTATTGGCCTTGTCTTCCACGACGATCCGGCTGTCGGGAACGCCGAGCATCATCAGCATCCGGCGCATCTGCGCAGCTTCGGTTACGCCGTTCTTCGGGTTGCCACCGGTGACGATGATCGGTGAGTGCGGATACATCGAGGCGACGGCCAGTCCGGTCAGTACCCGTCGGCGCAAGATCATCCGCATTGAGCCGTCGGGCAGCAGGCCGTATCCCAGGATCACGATCGCCGGGTTCGAGAAGTCCTTGGCCACGGGTGCCGGCACAGGTGCCGGGTCGGCTTGAGCGGCAGCGGGAACGAGTTCCCCGAGCATGGCCGCGACAACCAGGATCAGGGCGCCGAGGGCGGCCTTCCATCGACGTCGCACGCTTCCTCCGACCCGTTTGGAATTACTGCCTGAGTAATCGCACGGGTGTGCGCTCCTGTTACTTCCGTCGCAGAGGTCACAGGCGTTCCATGGCGCGGGCCATCGCGGCGTTCTCCAGGAATTCGTAATGGGCGGTGCACGGCCGCCGGCTGGGCCGGGCTGGCCGAGTCGCGCGTGCCGCTCGACTGGCCGCAATCCACCGCGAGAACAGGCCGCGCTTGGCCGGCGCCGTCCCGACGGCGGCGGCGGTCAAGAGCTTCACTTCCTGCTCGGTGATCAGCACGGTCGGCCGGGTGTCGACCACCCGCGAAGTCTCGGTCGATGACGGCTGCTGGACAGGTGCGTCTACTGACAACATTTTCGATCCCCCGATCTGGTTGACCGCGAAATGCGGCCTCATGCCAGAAAACTACGACCGCGGCTATCGATGTGAACGCGTAGAGCCATACTCGAAACCCGCCCACTGACCACGCAAAAGCCTTGCGCGACAACCATGGTGGTAACGCGGACCACTGGCCCCAACTGATGTGACCCAGGTCACTTCATGGCGGTGGTCTGCCCGTCAGCGCCCGAAGCGCGGGTTATCGCTTCTACCCCGGGGGCCACGGGCGACAATGGAGCCATGGATTTCTACTCCGCCTACCGGCACGGCTTCGTGCGGCTGGCCGCCTGCACGCACCGAACGGTGCTCGCGGACCCCGCCGCCAACGCCGAGTCGGTGCTGGGGATTGCCCGGGCTTGCCACGACGACAGCGTCGCGGTGGCGGTGTTCCCCGAGCTCACCCTGTCGGGTTACTCCATCGAGGACATCCTGCTGCAGGACTCGCTGCTCGACGCCGTCGAGGACGCCCTGCTGGACGTCGTCGCCGCATCGGCCGACCTGTTCCCCGTGCTGGTGGTGGGCGCGCCGCTGCGCTACCTGCACCGCATCTACAACACCGCGGTGGTGATCCACCGGGGCGCCGTGCTGGGGGTGGCCCCGAAGTCCTATCTGCCGACGTATCGAGAGTTCTACGAACGCCGCCAGGTCGCCGCCGGCGACGACGTGGCTGGCACCATCCGTATCGGAGGCGCCGACGTACCGTTCGGCCCGGACCTGTTGTTCGCGGCCGACGACGTGTCGGGCCTGGTGCTGCACGTCGAAATCTGCGAAGACATGTGGGTGCCGATACCGCCGAGCGCGGAGGCCGCGCTGGCGGGTGCGACGGTGCTGGCCAACCTCTCCGGCAGCCCGATCACCATCGGTCGGGCCGACGACCGCAAGCTGCTGGCCCGTTCGGCGTCGGCGCGCTGTCTGGCGGCCTACGTCTACGCCGCCGCCGGTGAAGGTGAGTCCAGCACCGACCTGGCCTGGGACGGGCAGACGATGATTTACGAAAACGGCCGTCTGCTGGCCGAATCCGAGCGGTTCCCGAAGGGGGAGCGCCGCTCGGTCGCCGACGTCGATCTGGATCTGCTGCGCTCCGAGCGACTCCGGATGGGTACCTTCGACGACAATCGGCGTCACCACCAAGACCGGTTGAAGTCGTTCCGGCGCATCGGTTTCCGGCTCGACCCGCCCAGCGGCGACATCGGCTTGCTGCGGGCGGTCGAACGCTTTCCCTTCGTGCCAAGCGATCCGTTCCGCCTGGAACAGGATTGCTACGAGGGATACAACATTCAGTGCGCCGGGCTCGTTCAGCGGCTGCGCGCGCTGAATTACCCCAAGCTTGTGATCGGAGTGTCCGGCGGGCTCGACTCGACGCATGCGCTGATCGTGGCCGCCCACGCGATGGACCGGGAAGGCCGGCCCCGCAGCGACATTCTGGCGTTCACCCTGCCCGGCTTCGCGACCGGCGAGCACACCAAGAACAACGCGATCAGACTCTCGCGCGCCCTCGGTGTCACGTTCGCCGAGCTCGATATCCGCGACACCGCCACGCTGATGCTGACCGAGATCGACCACCCGTTCGGCCGCGGTGAGCCGGTCTACGACGTCACCTTCGAGAACGTGCAGGCCGGTCTGCGCACCGACTACCTGTTCCGGCTCGCCAATCAGCGCGGTGGCATCGTGCTGGGCACCGGCGACTTGTCCGAGCTCGGTCTGGGCTGGTCGACCTACGGCGTCGGCGATCAGATGTCCCACTACAACGTCAACGGCGGAGTGCCGAAAACCCTTATCCAGCACCTGATCCGATGGGTGATCTCGTCAGCGCAGTTCGAGGACGAGGTCGGCGAAATCCTGCAGTCGGTGCTGGACACCGAAATCACCCCCGAGCTGGTACCGACTGGTGAGGACGAGGAGATCCAGAGCAGCGAAGCCAAGGTGGGTCCGTACGCGCTGCAGGACTTCTCGCTGTACCAGGTACTCCGGTACGGCTTCCGGCCGTCCAAGATCGCGTTTCTGGCCTGGCACGCCTGGAGTGATCCCGACAGCGGCAACTGGCCACCGGGATTTCCGGAGGGCAAGCGACCGGCATACTCGCTCAAGGAGATCCGGCACTGGCTGCAGGTCTTTGCTTCTCGGTACTACTCGTTCAGCCAGTTCAAGCGTTCCGCGCTGCCGAACGGGCCCAAGGTGTCTCACGGCGGCTCGTTGTCGCCGCGGGGCGACTGGCGGGCGCCGTCGGACATGTCGGCGCGGATCTGGCTGGCCGAGATCGAGCGGGAGATACCCGAAAACTGATCAGGACTGCTCACCTGAGCAGCAGTCGTCCACAGTCGTTGGTGCGCAGCAGGCGTCGCCGCGCCACGCTTCGAGCCCTTCTCGCGCCGCCACCCCGGCGATCACCATGGCGGCGATCGGGTCGGCCCACCACCAGCCGGCGTAGGCGTTGAGCAACAGGCCGGCCAGCAGTACTGCCGACAGGTAGGTGCAGAGCAGGGTCTGCTTGGAGTCGGCCACCGCCGACAGCGAGCCAAGTTCGCGACCGGCGCGGCGCTGGGCCAGTGACAGCACCGGCATGATGACCAGGCTGATCGCGGCCAACCCGATGCCGATCGGTGAATGGCCAGGCTCCTGCAGTCCGATGAGCGCGAGGACCGAGTCGATGGCCACGTAGATCGCCAGCGCGAAGAAGGAGAAGGCGACGATCCGCAGCGCGGTTCTCTCGCGCGTCTCCGGGTCCTTCGCGGCGAACTGCCAGGCGATCGCCGCCGCCGAGGACACCTCGATCAGCGAGTCCAGCCCGAATCCGATCAGCGCTGCCGACGACACCCGTGCACCTTCGGTGAGTGCCACCGCCGCCTCGATGACGTTGTAGGCGATGGTGGCGGCCACCAGCAGGCGGATCCGCCGTGTGAGTTGGGCGCGGCGGGCCGGGGTCGAGACGGTGCTCATCAGCAGCAGTCGTCGGTGGCTGCGGCCGGGCAGCACGCCGGGTCGACGGTCAGGACCAACCCGAGCAGGTCGTCGATGGCCTTGGCGATCCGGGCGTCGGCCAGCTCATACCGGCTGCGCCGGCCTTCCGGTTCGGCGACCACCAGGCCGCAGCCGCGCAGGCAGGCCAGGTGATTGGACAGGATCTGGCGCGAAACCCCGATCTTGTCGGCCAGATCCGACGGGTAGCCGGGCCCCTCGCGCAGCAGCAGCAGGATCTCGGCGCGGGTCGGATCGGACAGGGCACAGCCGAATCGAGCGAGTGCGTCGCTGTGGGTGACGGTCTGCATGATCCGACAGTACAGCCACAGCTGTATTCAGAACAGCCTGAACTTTCCTGCCTACAGCCTGCCGTCAATGCGCAGGTCCGGGTGCACCCAGTCCGGCGAGCGCCGTTCCTTGAAGGCCATGAAGCCCTCGATGGACTCCGGCGAGCCAAGGCTGCGTTGCATGCCGATCCGGTCGTAGAGGCCCAGGTAGTTGTCGAGGCTGGACTTCACCACCGACCGCGCGACGGGTGCGGTGCGACAGCATTGCGCGAGGATCTCGCGGGAGGTCTCGGCCAGTTCGTCGTGCGGAACCACTCGCGCGACCATGCCCCAGTCCCGAGCTTCCTCGGCGTTCAGCGTGCGGCCGGTGAACATCAGATCGCGCGTGCGGACCGGGCCGATGAGCCGCGCCAGCATCTGGCTGTAGTAGGTGTCGGCGATGCCGCGGTAGAGCTCAGGAACGCGGAACGTCGCGCGGTCGCTGACCACCGCCATGTCGGCGCACAGCGCGATCTGCAGTCCGCCGCCCTGGCACAGCCCGTTGACGGCGGCCACCACCGGCTTGGCGGATTGCCGCAGCGTGTCGAACGGCAGCGCGTCCATGCCCAGCGCCGCACCGAAGGTCAGCCAGTTGTCCGCACCGCCGCCGCCCATATCGCCGCCCGGCGCGAAAACGTCGCCGGTTCCGGTGATGAGCAGGCCGGCCAGATCGGGATCCGACCCGACGTGATTGACCGCGTACTTGATGCCGAAGTACATCGCCGGCGTCATCGCGTTGCGTGCCTCCGGCCGGTCCAGGGTGCACACCCCGAACCCGCCCTCGCGGGTGAATTTCAGGAACGGGGTGCCCAGCCAGTCACCCTCGGGCGGCCGCGGAGCGTCACTGTGCGTCATCGCCGCACACTATCGCCACAACCGTAGGGCGTTCAGTACTGGGTGAGGACGTCGTCTATTGCCTCGGCGGTCGGTGCGCAATCTCCGGCGCCGGGAACCAGCGTCGCCAGGGCGCCCGCCGCGCAGGCTCGGCGAAGTGCACGTTCGTGGCCTGCCGACCAATCCGCGGCGAGCACGCCGGCGAAGACATCACCTGCGCCGGTGGTGTCGATCGCCTCGACCTCGGGGCTGGGCACCTCGACATCCCCGTCGACCGTGCGGTAGATCGCCCCACGACCGCCGCGGGTGATCACCAGATGTCTTGTGGGCCAAGCCCAATGCGGCTCCTCGGTTTCGTTGACGATCACGACGTCGGTGACGTCGGCCAGGTCACTCAGGCCGGGGTCGGTGCTGACGGGGGAGGCGTTGACGATCACGGTGGCTCCGACCGATCGCGCTTCGCGCGCGGCCGCCACGGCGGTCGCGATCGGGACCTCCAACTGGACGAGCAGCACCTCGCACTCGGCGATGACCGCACGGGCGGGGGCAGAGGCCAGCGTCAGATGCCCGTTGGCGCCGGGCGCCACCACGATCATGTTCTCGCCGTGGTCGTCGACCACGATCACCGCGCGGCCGCTGGCGACCGGCAGTTCTTCGAGGCCGTCGAGCCCGACGCCGTTGGCACTCAGGTGGGTTCGCAACTCGGCGCCCGCCGCGTCGGTGCCGACCGCCCCGACGAACTGCACACGGGCGCCGGCGCGGGCCGCTGCCACCGCCTGGTTGCCGCCCTTGCCGCCTGGGGCGCTGACGACTGCCGACCCCAGGACCGTCTCGCCGGCGTGTGGCAGAGCGGTGACGCGAAAGAACTGGTCGACGTTCACGCTGCCCACTACGCACACCCGTGTCACCCCGCTCACGTTAGCTGGCGGCCTTCTTGGACAGGGGCTACGCGTAAGTTGAGATTCCATGTACCCCAACGCCGAAGTGTTCGCTAATGCGCCCGTGGTGGCTGTGATCGCGGAAGTCCGATTCACCGATGCGCCGCGGTTGCGTCAGCAGGCAACTCTCGACGCGGTGGCCTTGGCGGTCGAGGCACGATTCCCGATCACCGAACAATTGACCGGGGTCAACCTCGTGAACGACGTGCCCGGTGCCCCGCCGCGGACGGAACCGCGGCACGGCGTGCGGATGCGCAACGCCGAGAGCACCGAATCGCTGACCCTCATCTCGTCGGCGTTCACGTACGAGACGACCAGTTACGTCGGCCTCGACGCCATCGAGACCGCGATGGCCGTGGCCTGCAGTGCCCTCGCCGACGCGAAGGTCGCCCCCGCACTGCAACGCGTCGGGCTGCGCTACATCAACGAAATCCGGGTGCCCGAGCCGCCTGCTGATGCCAGGGGGTGGAGCACGTGGATCGACGGCGGCTTGCTGGGCCCACTGGCGATCACCCCCGACCACGTCCCATCCCGCGGCATTCAGGGGGTTGCGGGCTTCGACCTCGGCGGCCGGGCAGGTCTCAACGTCCAGTACGCCGCGTTCGCGGACGGATCGGCGACCCTGCCGCAACACCTGCGGCGGCGGCCCTTCCAGCCGGGCCCGTTCTTCGGGCTCGACCTCGACGGCTTCTACGAGTTCGGCGCCGATGAGGTTGCCCGCCTGGACGCCGACGTCGTCACCGACATCCTGAAGCGGCTGCAGGCCCCGATCGGCGGGGCCTTCCAGCGCGCCATCACCGACGACGCCCGGGCCCTGTTCGGCGGTGGGACCTCCGGCGCCCGCCACCGCAACGACCCCCTCACCGGGCCGCTCTAGACCGGCCCCCACCTGCCGGTTGGTGGATCACTCCGCGTCGGCCCTGAAGGGCCGCGAATCACCCGCCGCCGCCGCCGCTGCTGCCGCTGCTTAGGCCCTCGCCAGGTGGTGGCCCCTCCATGCCTGCTGCGCGCCACTCTTCGCGGCGGCGTTCGTGCTCGCGAATCGCTGTCCGATTGAGTCTCGCCATCACCTCAAACGCGACCCCTATTAGGAGTAGTGCGCCGACGATGAGGATTGTGATGTGAACCGCACCCATTGGCTGCCCCCTGCTCGTTGCAGGGAATCTACGCCTGCCACGTTCGCCTCGGCGAGATGTGCGAATCCCTCCGCCAGCGCCCTAGTCGTTGGGTTCTCGGTAGTGCGTGCTGCTTCGCGGAACTTGCAACTGGCGCTGGCTGCCCATGCCTCAAGCTGACGCTCTCTGGGGAGACCGATATCCTCGGGTAATGAGTGTCGAGGCGGCCCCGGAGGGCAGGAGCGCAGCGACCCGGGAATCGGCTCAGCCAAGCGTGGACTTGCGCGATCAGGTTCACGACGCTGCCCGTAGGGCGCGCGTCGCCTCGCGGACCCTTGGATCGCTCACCACCACTGCCAAAGACCGGGCCCTGCACGCCGCCGCTGACGCGGTACTGGCGCACGCCCATCAGATCCTGGCCGCCAACGTCCGAGATCTCGACGCTGCCCGGGCCGCTGGCACGGCGGAGGCGATGCTGGATCGGCTGGCACTCAACCCTGGCCGCATCGACGGCATCGCGGCTGGTCTGCGCCAGGTCGCCGGCCTGCCCGACCCGATCGGCGAGGTCCTGCGTGGACGCACGCTGCCCAACGGGCTGCAACTGCGTCAACAGCGGGTTCCCCTCGGCGTGATCGGAATCGTCTACGAGGGCCGGCCCAACGTGACGGTCGACGCGTTCGGCCTCACCCTCAAATCCGGCAACGCCGTCCTGCTGCGCGGCAGCTCCTCGGCAGCGCACTCCAATGCCGCACTGGTTCTCGCCTTGCGCGGCGCACTGGCCGCCGAAGGTCTGCCCGAAGATGCGGTGCAGCTGCTGCCCAGCGCCGACCGCTCCAGCGTCACCCATCTGATCCAGGCCCGCGGCCTGGTCGACGTGGTGATCCCGCGCGGTGGTGCCGGCTTGATCGACGCCGTCGTGCGCGACGCCACGGTGCCCACCATCGAAACCGGTGTGGGCAACTGTCACGTCTACGTCCACTCCGCCGCCGACCTCGACGTCGCCGAGCGGATCATCCTCAACGCCAAGACCCGCAGGCCCAGTGTCTGCAACGCTGCCGAGACACTGCTGGTGGACACGGCCATCGCCAATACGGCTCTGCCGCGGCTGGTCGCCGCCTTGCGGCAGGCCGGAGTCACCGTCCACGACAACCCCACCGAGGACGACCTGCGGGCGGAGTACTTGTCGATGGACATCGCGGTGGCCACCGTCGACGGTCTCGACGCCGCGATCGAGCACATCAACACCTACGGCACCGGCCACACCGAGGCCATTGTCACCACCAATCTTGCTGCGGCACAGACCTTTACCGAACGTGTCGACGCAGCAGCGGTGATGGTCAACGCCTCGACGGCGTTCACCGACGGTGAGCAATTCGGCTTCGGAGCCGAGATCGGCATCTCCACCCAGAAGCTGCACGCCCGCGGCCCGATGGGCCTGCCCGAATTGACGTCAACCAAATGGATCGTCTGGGGAGACGGCCATACCCGCCCTGCCTGAGGCGACGACAGGAGAACCATGACTGAAACCCCCGCCCGTCCTGCACCGCTGTTCACCGACATCGACGATGTCGCCAAGCGGCTGGCCGAGACCGGCTATCTGCCCGACACCGCGACCGCCACCGCGGTGTTCCTGGCCGACCGGCTGGGCAAGCCGCTGCTGGTCGAGGGGCCGGCCGGTGTCGGCAAGACCGAGCTGGCCCGCGCGGTCGCTCAGTCCACCGGGTCGGGGCTGGTGCGCCTGCAGTGCTACGAAGGTGTCGACGAGGCGCGGGCGCTCTACGAGTGGAACCACGCCAAGCAGATCCTGCGGATCCAGTCCGGGTCGAACGACTGGGATCAGACCAAGACCGACGTCTTCAGCGAGGAATTCCTGCTGTCCCGGCCGCTGCTGACCGCGATCCGGCGCACCGAACCCACCGTGCTGCTGATCGACGAGACCGACAAGGCCGACATCGAGATCGAAGGCCTGCTGCTGGAGGTGCTGAGCGACTTCGCGGTCACCATCCCCGAATTGGGCACGATCACCGCCGCACGCACCCCGTTCGTGGTGCTGACCTCCAATGCCACCCGGGAGCTGTCCGAAGCGCTCAAGCGCCGCTGCCTGTTCCTGCACATCGACTTCCCCGAGCCCGACCTCGAGCGGCGCATCCTGCTCTCCCGGGTGCCCGAGCTACCCGAATCGCTGGCCGCTGAACTGGTCCGCATCATCGGCGTGCTGCGCGGCATGCAGCTCAAGAAGCTGCCCTCGGTCGCCGAGACCATCGACTGGGGCCGCACGATCCTGGCGCTCGGGCTCGACACCATCGACGACGCCACCATTGCCGCAACACTCGGAGTGGTGCTCAAGCACCAGTCCGACCAGCAGCGCGCTTCCGGCGAACTGCGGCTGAACTAAGCCGATGGCCGTCCGCAGGGTGCGCCCCCCACAACCGCTGGCGCCGCACGGCTTGCCCGGCCATCTGGTGGGCTTCGTCGAAGCGCTACGCGCCCAGGGGATTTCGGTGGGCCCGTCGGAGACCGTCGACGCAGGCCGGGTGATGACCGTGCTTGGCCTCGGTAGTCGTGAGGCGCTGCGTGAAGGACTGGCCTGCGCGGTGTTGCGCCGCGCCGACCACCGGGAGACCTACGACGCGCTGTTCGACCTGTGGTGGCCTGCGGCGCTGGGTGGCCGCACCGTCCTGGTCGACGAGGACGCCGACGAGGACACCCAGGAAGGGTTGCCGCCCGAGGACATCGAGGCGATGCGGCAGATGCTGCTGGACCTGCTGGCCGACAACCCCGATATCGGTGATATGGACGATCGGCTGGTCGCGATGATCGCCCAGATCGTCGAGGCCTATGGCCGTTACACATCAAGCCGCGGCCCGTCGTACTCGTCGTATCAGGCGCTCAAGGCCATGGGTCTGGACGAACTGGAAGGCCGGCTGCTGGCCGGCCTGCTGGCGCCGCACGACGACGACCCGAGTCCCACTCAGGAACAGATCGCCAAAGCGCTTGCCGCGCAGAAGATCACCCAGCTGCGCCGGATGGTGGAAAGCGAGACCAAACGCCGCACCGCTGAACAGCTCGGCCGCGACCACGTGCAGATGTACGGCATCCCGCAGCTGGCCGAGAACGTCGAATTCCTGCGCGCCTCCGGCGATCAGCTGCGTCAGATGCGCAAGGTCGTCGGTCCGCTGGCCCGGATGCTGGCCACCAGGCTGGCGGCGCGACGGCGTCGCGCCCGTTCCGGTGCCATCGATCTGCGCAAGACACTGCGCAAGTCGATGTCGACCGGGGGAGTGCCGATCGACCTCGTGCTGCGCAAGCCGCGCCCGGCTCGACCGGAACTCGTTGTGCTGTGCGATGTCTCGGGATCAGTGGCCGGCTTCAGCCACTTCACCCTGCTGCTCGTGAACGCCCTGCGTCAGCAGTTCTCCCGGGTTCGGGTCTTTGCCTTCATCGACACCACCGACGAAGTGACCCACCTGTTCGGTCCGGACGCCGACCTTGCCGTCGCCGTCCAGCGCATCACCCGCGAAGCGGGGGTCTACACCCGCGACGGACACTCCGACTACGGCAACGCGTTCATCTCGTTCACCGAGAACTTCCACAACGTGCTCTCACCGCGCAGCTCGCTGCTGGTGCTCGGCGACGCCCGGACCAACTACCGCAACCCCGCCGTCGACATCCTTGCCCACATGGTCAGTGCCAGCCGGCATGCGCATTGGCTCAATCCGGAACCGCGGCACCTGTGGGGCAGCGGTGACTCGGCGGTACCGCGCTACGAAGACGTCATCACCATGCACGAATGCCGTTCGGCCAAGCAGCTTGCCGCGGTGATCGACCAGCTACTGCCCGTCTAGTCGGACGGTCACACTGACCCGGCCCTTGTGGTCCTGTGCGGCCACGGCATGCCCAGTGCGCTCGGTGCCGTCGAACTGCACCGTCACCGGACCGCCGTCGCCGAGGAAGTTGCGCCACCACGTTTTCGTTTGAGGCAGATTGGCGTTGACGGTAATCGTGTCACCGCTGCGGCGGTATGCCACCGGGATGCTGAACGTGCGCCCGGAACGCCGCCCGGTATAGCCCAGTATCGCGATGTTGCGATTCACCAGCCCGCCAAAGCGCGGTGAGGTAGCGATCGCTGCGACCGGTGCATTGAGCAGGGGTGCCGCGCGCATCACCAGCCGGCCAAGGGATTTCGGTTGCTTTGTCATCTTTCATCATCCTTTCAGGTAATCAACGTCAGGCACAGGGCGGCGAGTGCGAGGCCCTGCAAGGTGGCGCGCACGGTGATGATCCGGTCCCAATTTGCCTGCAGTACACGAACATCTGCCAACACCTGGCCATTCTCGGCGGCGGCGGTGAGTTGCCGATTGATCGGCGCACTCACGCGTGTGTAGAGCACCAGCCAGGTCAGCAGCAGCACTACGGCGACACCAGCCGTGACGGCCTGAGTCCAGTGCGCGGCGAGTGCGGCCAGGACCGCGCTTGCGGCGGCCGCGACGACACCGATCGCCCCCGGCACCGGCATGCGCCGGTCTCCGTATCGGTGCACAAACCCGACGACCGCGTTCAGGGCCCGGTCGTCAATGCGGGCCAGTGCGGGCCGCAACACCAGAGCGCAGAAGACGTCGGTGCCATAGACCACTGCGGTGCCCATGATGGCGATCAGCGCTGCGAGCTGCGCGAATTGAACGGTAGGCACGTCAAAACTCCCTGATGATGTCGTCGCTAGATGTCCTAGCAACGCTAGACCCGTCGATGGAGGCTGTCAATACCAGTGCTAGTAGTTCTAGCAATGCTATTGTCGCCTATGCCTACCGAGGACCGGCGTACACGCGAACGCGCTGCGCGACGCCAGCTGATCATCACCACGGCGCGCCGGCTGGCCGAGTCCGAAGGCTGGGATGCCGTCACCACGCGTCGGCTGTCCGCCGAGATCGAGTACAGCCAACCCGTCCTCTACGCACACTTCGCCAACATGGAGCAGCTCGCGCAGGCGGTCGCCGTCGACGGATTCGGTGAGCTCGCCGAGGTACTGCACACCGCGCGCGGTGGCGCCGCGACGGGAGCGGACGCGCTGCGGCGTCTCGCGCACGCCTACCTCGGCTTTGCCGCCGAAAATCCGGCGCTGTATGACGTGATGTTCACCCGCCCAACCACATTGCACTTCGCCGCCGAGGACACGCCGCCGGAACTGGAAGCGGGGTTCAACGAGCTACGCGACGTCGTTGCGCAACTTGGCGAGCTGCCCGACGCGGACACGTTCGCCGAGGTGCTCTGGTCGGCGCTGCACGGATTGGTCAGCCTCAGTCGCAATGGCCGGTTGCGTCCGACCCACGCGACTGAGCGGGTTGATCTGCTGGTGGCTCAGCTGTCCTAGTCGCTTGCCTTCGACGGCCTGGCGCTGCGGCCGGGGCTCTTCTTGTGGCTGTCGTTGCTCGCGCTCGCGGTCTTCTTCGGTGCGCTGGTCTTTGATGCGCTGGCCTTCGCGGTGCTGGTTTTCGGTGCAATCGCCGCGGCCTGGGGCGTTTTCGCGGCGACAGCCTTCTGTGCGGCGGCGGTGGCCGGCGCGCTGGGCAGGCTGGGCAGCAGGCCGACCCCGGGGAGCAGCTGCGCCTTCGTCGGCGCGCTGTAATCGCTGCGGTCGTAACCCATCTCGATGACGGTCCGCAGAACTGGATCGATGGCGCCCAGAATCGGGGCCGGCACGATGCCCTTGAGCGGCATCAGCAACGGCACCAGAGGGGTCCGGATGAGGTAATACGTTGTGTCGCCGTGTACTTGGTAGTACGCGTTGCCGCCATCCTTCGCCGCTTCGATTTGGGCGGCGGTGAGTTCGGTCTGCGTCTGTCCGTGGACGAGGACCATGCCCACGATGGCGTTGATCGTCGCCAGCAGATTCAGGGGGTACGTGGGGAAGTCCGCCCAGCCGTCGTACTGGCGGGCCACGTCGACGGTCGTATCACCGTTGTCCGGGGTGGCGCCGCTCACGCTGATGTCGAGCCCCGGAATGTACAGTCCGGCAAAGCGTTCCAGTATCCCGCCATTGGGGCGGCTCGGGTTTTCGACGAGGACGAACGTGTTGCCGGTTCCCTCGGGGTGCGCGGCCTTATAGCGAGATATCACGACCGCGCCCTGGGACAGTCCGAAGATAACGTCGTCCTGGGGGTTCTTGGCCTCGAGGCGTGCCACGCCTTGGGCGACCGATTTGTTCCATGTCAGATCGAAGATGCCGTTGTGCGAAAAGGGCCAGAAGCCGGCGTTGTAGTTGACCAAGCCACTCGAGGCGGGCGCGTTGGCGGGCGTGTCGGTGCCGTCCAGGACCCGGCTGATGAAGCCGCGGTACTCCTGATCGGTCGGCGTCCAGCCGATGTTCGTCCCGTACAGGTAATCCACCGTCGCCGCGGTGAGCACCGGGGCGGTCGCAACCGTTGGGGTCAATCCCACCGCCACTGCAGCGGCCACAGCGGCCACACCCGTCACAGGCAGTGTCAGACGTCGGCTACCGAACTTCATCATCATTGACCCCTTGATCGGATAACTCGACTCAGGGCGAAATGCTACCTGAATTGGAGCGATATCCCGCGAAGGTCTTTGCCAGCGCACAGGTGGGCGGCCGGCTCGTGAGCGTGGCGAACGGCCCGGCGGCCTCCCGTAAGCTGGTCAATCGTGGTTTCCTCGGCTCGGCGCAGGCTCGGCGTGATGGGTGGGACGTTCGATCCCATCCACAACGGCCACCTGGTCGCTGCCAGCGAGGTGGCCGCCCTCTTCGATCTCGACGAGGTGGTGTTCGTGCCGACGGGCCAGCCGTGGCAGAAGTCCCGGGAGGTGACCCCGCCCGAGGACCGCTACCTGATGACGGTGATCGCGACCGCCTCCAACCCGCGGTTCTCGGTCAGCCGGGTCGACGTCGACCGCGGCGGGCCCACCTACACCGCCGACACGCTGCGCGATCTGCGCGCGCTCAACCCCGATGCCGACCTGTTCTTCATCACTGGAGCCGACGCGCTGGCGTCGATCCTGTCCTGGCAGAACTGGGAGGAGCTGTTCGCGCTCGCCAAGTTCGTGGGCGTCAGCCGGCCCGGCTACGAACTCAACGCCAAGCACATCGTTGCCGCCTTCGACCAGTTGCCCGAGGAGGCGCTGAGCCTGGTTGAGGTGCCCGCCTTGGCGATCTCGTCCACCGACTGTCGCGTTCGCGCCGCCGGAAACCGGCCGATCTGGTACCTGGTGCCCGACGGCGTCGTGCAGTACGTATCCAAGCGCGGCCTTTACAGCGGAGTCGGCCACCTGAGCCGGCCCGCCGTTACAACATTCGAGGAGACCCCTACGTGACCGCGACCGACGAAGCCATCCAGATGGCCACCGTGGCGGCCCGCGCTGCCGCCGGCAAGCTCGCACAGGACATCGTCGTCATCGACGTGTCCGGCCAGCTGGTGATCACCGACTGCTTCGTGATCGCATCGGCCGCCAACGAGCGGCAAGTGAACGCGATCGTCGACGAGGTCGAGGAGAAGATGCGGCTGGCCGGCAACAAGCCCGCGCGCCGCGAGGGCACCCGAGAAGGACGCTGGGTGCTGCTCGACTTCATCGACATCGTGGTGCATATCCAGCATCAGGAGGAGCGCAACTTCTACGCCCTGGACCGGCTGTGGCGGGATTGCCCGTTTTTGTCGGTCGACCTCGATGACGTTGAGGAAGTGCCATGACGGTGCGGCGGCTGGTCATGCTGCGGCACGGCCAGACCGAGTACAACGCCGGCAGCCGCATGCAGGGCCAGCTCGACACCGAACTGACTGATCTGGGCCGGGCGCAGGCCGTCGCGGCCGCCGAGGTGCTGGCCAAGCGCCAGCCGCTGCTGATCGTCTCCTCGGACCTGCGGCGCGCCTCGGACACCGCGGTGGCGCTGGCGGAGCGCACCGGGCTGCAGGTGCACCTCGATACCCGGCTTCGGGAGACCCACCTCGGCGACTGGCAGGGGCTCACCCACCATCAGGTGGACGACGCCGCACCAGGAGCGCGACAGGCCTGGCGCGACGACGCCACCTGGGCGCCGCACGGCGGCGAAAGCCGCATCGACGTCGCTGAGCGCAGTGTGCCGTTGGTCGCCGAATTGGTTGCTGCAGAACGCGAATGGGGACGTGAGGAGCCCGACCGGCCGTTGGTGCTGGTGGCACATGGTGGACTGATCGCAGCGCTGTGCGCGGCGCTTCTCGGGCTGCCCGTCGAGAGCTGGCCGGTGCTGGGCGGGATGGGCAACGCCAGCTGGGCGCAGCTGTCCGGGCACAGCGCCGACGATGCTCCGTTCGGGTCCATCCGCTGGCGCCTCGACGTGTGGAACGCCTCTGCTCAGGTGGCCAACGATGTCCTCTGACCGGACCCTGCTCATCTTCTGCGATTCCCTGTCCTACTACGGACCGCTGGGCGGGCTGCCCTCGGATGATCCGCGGATCTGGCCCAATATCGTTGCCCGCCAACTCGGTTGGGATGTTGAGCTGATCGGCCGGATCGGCTGGACCAGCCGCGACGTGTGGTGGGCGGCCACCCAGGATCCCCGGGCCTGGGCCGCGCTGCCGCGCGCCGGTGCGGTGATCTTCGCGACCAGCGGCATGGACTCGCTGCCCTCGCCGCTGCCGACCGCGCTGCGGGAACTCATCCGCTACGTTCGCCCGTCCTGGCTGCGCCGCTGGGTTCGGGACGGATACGGCTGGGCGCAGCCGAAGTTCTCGCCGATCGCCCGGCCGGCACTGCCACCGCACCTGACCGTCGAGTACCTCGAAATGACTCGTGGTGCAATAGATTTCAACCGTCCTGGCATCCCGATGGTCGCCTCGATTCCCTCGGTGCACATCGCCCCCACCTACGGCATGTCGCATCGCGGCCGCGCCGGTACGGTCGCCGCGATCAATGAATGGGCTGCCCAGCACGACATGCCGGTGGTCGACTTGAAGGCGGCGGTGGCCGAAGAGGTGATGGCCGGCCGGGGCAACCCCGACGGCATCCACTGGAATTTCGAAGCGCATCAGGGCGTCGCCGACCTGATGCTGAAAGCGCTTGCCGAAGCCGGTGTTCCGCTCGACGCCACCCGCGACTGACCCATGGCCGTCGTCGTGGTCACCGACTCATCGGCTCGGTTGCCGGCCGATGAGGTCCGCGGTTGCGATATTCGCGTTGTACCGCTTCACATTCTGGTCGACGGCCGCGACCTGCGCGATGGTGTGGACGCCATCCCGGCCGATCTGTACCAGCGCGCGCACGTGACGACCGCAGGCGCCACCCCGAGCGAACTCACCGATGCCTACCGAAACGCGTTGCGCGACAGCGGCGGTGACGGTGTGGTGGCCGTGCACATCTCCGGCGAACTCTCCAGCACCCTTGGCGCCGCCGAATACGCTGCGCGCGAGTTCGGCGGGGCGGTGCGGGTGGTGGACTCGAAGTCGACAGCGATGGGCACCGGGTTTGTCGCATTGGCCGCCGCCCGTGCTGCCTTCGCGGGTGCCGACCTGGAAACCGTTGCCGCCGAGGCGGAGTCAGCGGTCTCCCGGGTGCGCGCCTACATTGTCGTGCAGCGGCTGGACAACTTGCGGCGCAGCGGCCGGATCGGCACCGCGGCATCCTGGCTCGGTACCGCGTTGGCCCTCAAGCCGCTGCTGCGCATCGACGAGCAGGGCCGGCTGGTGCTGGCCCAGCGGGTGCGCACCGCATCCAAAGCGCAAGCGGCGATGATCGAGCAGGTGATCGAGGTGGTGGGGGAGCAGCGGGCGTCGCTGGCCGTCCATCACATCGACAATCCGTCCGTCGCAGCCGATTTGGCTGCCACACTGGCTGCCGCGCTGCCCGGCTGTGGGGACGCCGTCGTCACCGACCTTGGCCCGGTGCTCGGCGTCCACGTCGGTGCCGGCGCGGTGGGAATCGTCGTCGCCGTCGATCCCACCCCGCCCGGACCGATCAGCCCTGCCTGAGCGCCTCGATCTCCAGGGTGATGGTGACCTTGTCGCCGACAACCGCGCCACCGGTCTCCAGCGGCATGTCGATGTCGATACCGAAGTCCTTGCGGTTCAACACCACCGAGGCCTCGAAGCCGGCGACCGCGCCGTGCCCCATGCCGGGGTTGACGCCGTTGAACTGCAGGGCGAGGGTGACCTGCCGGGTCACGCCCTTGAGGGTGAAGTCGCCGTCGAGCCGGTAGTCCTCACCGTCCGAGGTCACTGACGTCGACACGAATGTGGCGGTGGGGTACTTCTCGACATCGAAGAAGTCAGCCGCCCGCAGGTGTGCGTCGCGCTGGTCGTTGCCGGAGTTGACCGAGGCGATGTCGATCTCGGCGGACACCGACGGGGTGCCGTCCTCGGCCACGGTCACGGTGCCGCTGAACGTACCGAACGTCCCGCGGACCTTACTGACGACGAGGTGGCGTACCGAGAAGCTGATCGACGAGTGGACGGGGTCGATCGCCCAGGTTCCTGCGCTGAGATCGGTGGTCTGAGCCGGTGCGGTCATCGGGGGTTTCTCCTTGATCCGGGCGTGCCCGACCTGATGTCGGGCACTTCAGAGCAAGTAACCGGACTGCGGTCCGGATTAATTCCCGCGCCGCAGGATTACCCGGAAAAGCGTCCGGTCACCGGAGGCAGATCGGCCAGCGTCACGATGCCCGGTGCGGCGGCAACCACCGCAGGCACGGCGTTGGTCACCGGCATGGCGGTGTAGATCATGCCCAGGCCCATGAATCCGGCCTCGGGCCAGTTCTTCGGCGGCAGGCAATGCAGCACGGTGCGCATGTTGGGCACCCCGAATACCTGGATGACATGGCCGTGCTCCAGTGGCTTGGGCGGGACCACGTGGCTGCCCATGATCCAGTTGAACCCGACGCTGACCACGTTGCGGTCACCGACCCAGCCGCGGTGAAAGCCGTACACCCCGCCGACGGTGCCCTCCGGGATCGTCATGAATCCCAGATCGCTGTCGCCGGTGGCGGTGGTGAACGTGACGTCGAACGTCATCCGGTCCAGCTTGGCGCCGATCGCGTCGGCCATCATCGCCGCCGACTCGGCGAACACTTCGCTCTCCTGGCGCACGCTCTCTTCCAGTCCGGGGGTATCCGGCGCGCAGCCGAAGCCCATCGCGGACTGGGTGCCCGCCGACTCGTAGGTCGAGCAGTCCACCGACTCGGTGATGCGAATCTCGTCGACGCGTTCACAGGAACCCGAAAGCACCATGCCGACCATGTTCGTCATCCCGGGATGGGCGCCGCTGCCGAAGATCGTGGAATTGCCTTGCTCGCAAGCCTTTCGGATCCGGGTCAAGTCCTCGGGTGTCTGCTTGCCGCCGGTGATCCAGGCCGCCGACGAACACACGTTGACCCCGGCTTCCAGGAGTCGCACCAACTCGTCGACGCTGGGCCACAACGGGTTGTAGCAGCAGGCGTCCGGCTTGGTCGCCAGCAGCGCGTCGATGTCATTGGTCGCGGTGATCCCGGTGGCATCGGGCCAGCCGGACAGTTCGGCGGCATCGACACCGAGCTTGTCGGCGCCGTGCGCGTACACCCCGACCAGCTCCAGATCCGGCCGGCTGATGATCGCGTGCAGCGACCGGCGGCCGATGTTGCCGGTGGTCCACTGGATCACCCGAATGGGGCGGTCGGTGGTGGCGGTCATGGACGTCCTCCTCAGCTGGCGAACACTCCTGACGGGTCTACCACCGCAGGCCACGCCCCCGGTAGGTGATGTCTCACAGATCGGATGCGCCGGCCCGGCGGGCGGCTGTGTAAGCGACATCACAGAGGCCCATTGAAATCAACCCAGCCTTCGCCCGTTCATACCAAGGGGGAGAGATTTCTCGAGAGGTGCACATCGATGGCCGTAACCGACATCCAGACCGAACGTGAAGATCGAGTGGCCGAGCGGATCGCTCTGTTGAACGCCAATGACGAGCAGTTCCGACATAGCCCACCCGACCCGGGACTCGTCGGCCTGGTCAGTCGGTCCGGCCTGCGGCTGGCTCCGCTGCTGGAGACGCTCATCGAGGGCTACGGCGATCGTCCCGCACTCGGGCAGCGTGCCCGCGAACTGCATACCGATGCCGCCACCGGACGCACCACGGCGCAGGTGCTACCGAGATTCGACACCACCAGCTATCGGCAGCTGTGGTCCCAGGTGCGCGCCGTTGCCGCCGAGGTACGCAGGCATCCCAGCGCACCGGTGGTGCCGGGCGATGTGGTCGCCACGATCGGCTTCGCCAGCCCGCACTATCTGACGATCGACCTGGTCTGTGCGTACCTGGGCCTGGTGACAGTGCCGCTGCAGCACAACGCCGCCGCCTCCCGGATGGCACCCATCATCGCCGAAGTAGAGCCGACGATCGTGGCGGTCAGCGCCGAATACCTCGATCTGGCAATCGAATCCGTACTCGGTAGTCCGTCGGTACGGCGGTTGCTCGTGTTCGACTACCTGCCGCAGGTCGATGACCACCGGGAAGGGCTCGAGCGCGCCTACCAGCGCCTCGCCGAGGCCCGCATGGCGGTGCACGTCGACATCTTCGACGACGTGATCCAACGCGGTTCGGCCCTTCCTCCCGAACCGCTCTACACCGAGGCCAGCGACGAGCGTCTGGCGATGATCATGTACACCTCGGGCAGCACCGGCACCCCCAAGGGCGCGATGTACACCGAGCGGATGCTGTCTTCGCTGTGGACGGCGCCGTTCCTGGCCGCGGCGAACCCGGTGTTCAACGTGAACTTCATGCCGCTGAACCACCTCGGCGGCCGGTTGCCGCTGGTGGCCTCGTTCCTGGCCGGCGGCACCAGCTACTTCGTCCCTGAGTCGGACATGTCGACGCTGTTCGAGGATTGGGCGCTGGTGCGCCCGACCGACCTGCCCGTCGTGCCGCGGGTGGTGGACATGCTGTTCCAGCGTTACCGCAGCGCCGCCGACCGGATGATCGCCGACGGTATCGAGGCCCGTATAGCGGAGTCACAGGCCATGGCCGAGATCCGCGACGGGGTGCTCGGCGGGCGGGTGCTCGGCGGTTTCGTCGGGACGGCCCCGCTGGCCGCGGAGATGAAGGAGTTCCTGCACGACTGCCTCGATGTCCGCATCTTCGACGGGTACGGCCTCACCGAGGTCGGTATGGTCAGCCGCGACGGGGTGATCTCCCGGCCACCGGTCAGCGACTACAAGCTCATCGACGTACCCGAACTGGGCTACTTCTCCACTGACTTGCCCCACCCGCGTGGTGAGCTACTGGTCAAGTCCGACACGGCTTTTCCGGGTTACTACAAACGCCCCGAGGTCACCGCGGATGCGTTCGACGCCGACGGCTACTACCGCACCGGCGACGTGATGGCCGAGGTGGCGCCGGATCACCTGGTGTATGTCGATCGGCGCAACAACGTGCTGAAGCTCTCGCAGGGCGAATTCGTGGCGGTCGCCCGGCTGGAGGCGATCTTCGCCGGGGCGCCGCTGGTGCGGCAGATCTATGTGTACGGCAACAGTGAACGCGCCAGCCTGCTCGCGGTCGTCGTGCCGACCGTCGAGGCGCTGCTGCGGTTCCCCGGTGACCAGGATGCGCTGAAAGTCGCACTGCATGAATCACTTCGGGACACCGGCAAGCTTGCCGACCTGCAGTCCTACGAGGTGCCGGCTGACTTCCTGGTGGAGTACGAACCGTTCACCGACGACAATGGGCTGCTCTCCGGCGTCGGAAAGAACCTGCGTCCCAAACTCAAGGACCGCTACTCCGACGAGCTGGAGAAGTTGTACGCGGATCTGGCGGCCGCTCAGGTCGACGAAATCCGTTCGCTGCGCGACGGCGCCGGCGATCGCCTGGTGATCGACACCGTGGGCCGTGCGGTCAGGGCGCTGCTCGGCACGGCGAGCGCCGCGGTGGGCGCTGAGGCGCACTTCACCGATCTCGGTGGGGATTCGTTGTCGGCGTTGACATTCGCCAACTTGCTTGGCGACATCTTCGATGTCGAAGTCCCGGTCAGCACGATCATCAACCCGACATCAACCCTGGGCAGCCTTGCCCTGCTGATCGAGCAGGAGCGCGAATCGGCGAGCAGCAGACCGACTTTCGCATCGGTTCATGGCCGGGGCGCTACCGAGGCCCGTGCTTCCGATCTGCGCTTGGACGTGTT
Organism: Mycobacterium sp. RTGN5; assembly: GCF_033804465.1. Classification (NCBI taxonomy): domain Bacteria; kingdom Bacillati; phylum Actinomycetota; class Actinomycetes; order Mycobacteriales; family Mycobacteriaceae; genus Mycobacterium; species Mycobacterium sp. RTGN5. The sequence goes on along the minus strand of NZ_JAPZLA010000008.1, from coordinate 117,511 downwards.
CGTGGACGCCGCGACGCTGGCGGCAGCTCCGACGTTGCCGCACGTGACGGGCACCCCGCACACCGTGTTGCTCACCGGCGCCAACGGCTGGTTGGGACGCTTCCTGGCGCTGGAGTGGTTGGAGCGGCTGTCGAAGACGGGTGGCACGCTGATCACCATCGTGCGGGGCCGGGACAGCGAAGACGCCCGCAAGCGACTCGAGTCGGTGTTCGAGGCCGGAGATGTGGAGCTGCACAAGCGGTTCTGTGAACTTGCCGCCGACCATCTCGAAGTGATCGCCGGTGACATCAGTGAGCCGAACCTCGGTTTGCATCCGCTGGTGTTCAGTTCCCTGACCCGGCGGGTCGACCAGGTGGTGCATCCGGCCGCACTGGTGAATCACGTGCTGCCCTACAACGAGCTGTTCGGCCCCAACGTCGTCGGCACCGCCGAGGTGATCCGGTTCGCCATCACCGCCCGGATCAAGCCGGTCACCTATTTGTCCACGGTGGCAGTGGCGATGACGGTCGATCCGGCAGTGTTCGCCGAGGACGGCGACATTCGCACGATCAGTGCGGTGCGGCCGGTGGATGACAGCTACGCCAACGGCTACGCCGACAGCAAGTGGGCCGGTGAGGTTCTGCTGCGCGAGGCGCACGACCTGTGTGGCCTGCCGGTCGCGGTGTTCCGCTCCGACATGATCCTGGCGCACAGCCGCTACACCGGGCAGCTCAACGTCCCGGACGCCTTCACCCGGCTTGTGGTGAGCCTGTTGGCCACCGGGATCGCGCCGTGGTCGTTCTATGCCGCCGACACCGCCGGGCAACGGCCGCGGGCACATTACGACGGCCTGCCGGTCGACTTCATCGCCGAGGCCGTCACCACCATCGGGACCCAGACCACCCAGGGGTATCACTCCTACGACGTGATGAACCCACACGACGACGGCGTCTCGCTGGACACCTTCGTGGACTGGCTGGTCGAAGCGGGGCACCGGATCGAGCGCATCGACGACTACGACACCTGGCTGGCGCGGTTCGAGACCAGCCTGAAAGCGTTGCCGGACAAGCAAAGACACCAGTCGGTGTTGCCGCTGCTGCATGCGTATACCCATCCCGAACGGCCCGTGCGCGGAGCGCTGGCGCCGACAGACGTGTTCCGAGCCCAGGTGCGGGCCGCGAAAGTCGGTGCGGAAGCTGATATCCCGCATATCGACGCGGAGTTGATCCGCAAATACGCCAGCGATGTGGAGTACCTCGGCCTGGTCTGATCGGGGCTGTCCACAGACCGGAGTTCATCCACAGGGGCCGACGGCCCGTGGCCTGATGAGCGTTCGCTGTCCCGGCGGGGACCTACCGTCACGACATGCGCACCGACCAGCCGCTGGCCAGTCTGCACCGCCGCCTGCACCCAGGCGAATCGGGTGACGCCGCACCCGCCGACGACGAGGACGCCGACGAGATCCCGGTGCCCAGTTGGATCCCCGACGGGCACGCCCAACGTGCCGGCTGGCTGACCGCGATCAGGGCCGACCCGGGCCGCGCGGGCGGCGTCGCACTGGCGGTGATTGCCGTTGTCGCCGTGCTCATCACGGTGATCACCCTGATGAGTGACGATCCACCGCCGGTCGTATCGGCCAAACTCCCGCCGGTGGAAATGGTGTCCTCGGCATCCCCGCGGCCCAGCCCGGATGCCCATCAGCCGGTCGTCGTCAGCGTTGTCGGGCTGGTCACCAAACCCGGCCTGGTGACACTGACGCCCGGCGCGCGCGTGGCTGATGCCGTATCGGCCGCCGGCGGCACCATCGACGGGGCCGACACCCTCGGGCTGAACCTGGCCCGCGTCCTCACCGACGGCGAGCAGATCGTGGTCGGTATCGGCACCCCGGCGGGCCAGCCGAGCGCGCTGGGCAGCTCGATCAGTGGCGGACCACCGGCCGCATCCACACCGCCGGCGGCGCCGGGAAAGGGGGCGCCTGCCGAACCGGTCGACCTGAACACCGCGACCGTCGAACAACTCGACGCACTGCCCGGCGTCGGACCCGTGACGGCCGCCGCGATCGTGGCCTGGCGTGACACCAACGGAAAGTTCGGCAGCGTCGATCAACTCGGGGATGTCGACGGCATCGGTCCGGCCCGGCTGGACAAGCTGCGGGCGCTGGTTCGGGTGTGACCGATGCGGCCGCGCGGCTGGATCTGCGACTGGTGCCTGCGGCCCTGACTGCCTGGGCGGTCACCGCGGCGGGTATCACCTGGACGGTCGGGCCGCTGCTGGCCGTGCTCTGCGCAGCCGTCGGGCTCGGCTGGGCGGCGCTGACCCGGTGGTGCGGCGAGGCCCGGCCGGTGCTGCGCGCGGTGGCTGTCGCGGTGATCGGCGCCGCGATCGTCGGGGCGGGCTTCGCGCTGGCGGCGACGATGCGCAGCGCCGCGGTCCGCGCGCACCCCATCGTGCAACGGTTCGGCACCGTGGCCACGGTGACCGTGACGCCGGGGGAGGACCCACGGCCGCTGGGCAGTGGCCGGTTGATGTTCCGTGGCGCGCTGGCCGAGCTGAACGGCACCGACATGCCCGGCAGTGTCGTTGTTTTCACGCCGATCGCGGGGTTCGGCGAGCTGATGGCGGGCCAGCCGGCCCGATTCAAGGCGCGGATCAGCCGGCCGACTCGGCACGACCTGACCGTGGCCGTGCTCAACGCCACCGGCGAGCCAGCGCTGGGCCGGGCGTCGCCGATGCAGCGCGCGGCGCGGGCGGTACGCGCGCGCTTCGCCGAAGCATCCCGCGATGTACTGCCCGCCGATCAAGCCGCTATCCTGCCCGGGCTCGTCCTGGGCGACACGTCTGCTGTAAGTGCCGCCACCACAGCACAATTCCGCACGGCCGGGCTTACTCATCTGACCGCCGTGTCCGGCGCCAACGTCACGATCGTCTGCGGCACGGTGCTGCTGTCGGCGGGGCTCATCGGCCCGCGTGCGGCGGTCGGCCTGGCCGCGGTGGCGCTGCTGGCGTTCGTCGTCGTCGTACAGCCGACCGCCAGCGTGCTGCGCGCCGCGGTGATGGGCGCCATCACCTTGGTGGCCATCCTGAGCGCCCGCAGACGTCAGGCCATTCCGATGCTGGCGGCCACCCTGCTCGGATTGCTCATCCTGGCACCGCAATTGGCTGTCGACGCCGGCTTCGCGCTATCCGTATCGGCGACCGCCGCGCTCATCGTGCTGGCGCCGGGGTGGGCGGCGCGACTGATCGCACACGGCTGGCCGAAACCACTGGCCGAGGCGGTCTGTATCGCGCTGGCCGCCCAATTGGTCACCGCGCCGTTGGTGGCAGCGATCTCCGGGCGTCTGAGCGTGGTCGGTGTACTCGCCAATCTGGCTGTTGCCGTGGTGATTCCACCGATCACGGTGCTGGGCACCGCCGCGGCGGCGTTGTGCTGGCTGTCGGCGCCCGCCGCCGGGCTGCTGATCCGCTTCACCGGCCCCGAGCTGTGGTGGCTGCTGCGTGTCGCGTCGACGGCTGCGGAGGTGCCCGGTGCTGCGGTCTCGGTGCCGTCCGGGCTCGCCGGGGTGCTGACCGTTGCCGCGGCGACGCTGGCCGTCGCGGTGGTGTGGCGCTGCGGCAAGGTCGGTGTCAGCCGGTGTCGGCCGGACGTGAAACGATCGTCTGGTGAGCGAGACGGCAGGCCTGCATCTGATCCTGGGTGACGAGGAGCTCCTCGTCGACCGCGCCGTCTCCGAGGTGTTGCGGATCGCCCGCGGTGTCGCGGGCAGCGCCGACGTCCCGATCGACCGGCTGCGCGCAGGCGAGGTGTCGGTCAACGAGCTCGCCGAACTGCTCAGCCCGTCGCTGTTCGCCGACGAACGGGTGGTGGTGCTCGAGTCGGCCGCCGAAGCGGGCAAGGAGGCCGTCGAGCTGATCGCCGCGGCGGCCGCCGACCTGCCGCCCGGCACCGTGCTGGCCGTGGTGCACTCCGGCGGCGGGCGCGCCAAGGCGCTGGCCGATCAGCTGAAGAAACTCGGCGCCCAGGTGCACGTCTGCGCCAAGATCGCCAAGCCCGCCGAACGGGCCGACTTCGTGCGCACCGAGTTCCGCGCACAGAAGGTCAAGGTCGACGACGACACGGTCACCGCACTGCTCGACGCCGTCGGCTCCGACATCCGGGAACTCGCGGCGGCCTGCTCGCAGCTGGTCGCCGACACCGATGGTCAGATCGATGCGGTCGCGGTGCGGCGCTATCACAGCGGCAAGGCGGAGGTCACCGGCTTCGAAATCGCCGACAAGGCGGTGGTAGGCGATATCGCCGGGTCGGCCGAGGCGCTGCGGTGGGCGATGATGCGCGGCGTTCCGCACGTCCTGCTGGCCGACGCGCTGGCCGAGGCCGTGCACACGATCGCGCGGGTGGGCCCGCTGACGGGTGATCCGTACCGGCTGGCCGGCGAGCTGGGCATGCCGCCGTGGCGCATTCAGAAGGCGCAGAAACAGTCGCGGAGATGGTCACGCGACAAGGTGGCGACGGCGATCCGGCTGGTGGCAGCGCTGAATGCCGACGTCAAAGGGGCAGCGGCCGACGCCGATTACGTGCTGGAGAATGCGGTGCGCAAGGTCGCGCAACTGGCCGCCGGTAGCGGCCGGGACTGATCAGATCTTGTTGAAGGCCTGAGCCAGCGCGGACTTCTTGTTGGCCGCCTGGTTCTTGTGGATGACGCCCTTGCTGGCGGCCTTGTCCAGCTTGCGGCTGGTCGACGCCAGCAACTCGGCGGCCTTGTCCTTGTCGCCCCCGGAAGCTGCCTCACGGAATCCGCGGATCGCAGTGTGAAGCGAGCTCTTCACCGACTTGTTGCGCACGCGGCGCTTCTCGTTGGTGCGAATACGCTTTTCCTGCGACTTGATGTTAGCCACGCGTTAATTCCTCGTCTTCAAGCTTGGGGGTCTCGGTCTTGCCGGGGCCGTCGGGCCCACGTGCAGCGACTGCTCAGGGTACCAGTCAGGACTCGAATCTCCCAAAGCGGAGCTCACTGGCCTGCCGAAACGACGAGTTTGGGGCAGCATGTGACTGGTGAGCCTTCGTACCCTGCCATCGGAAGCCAGTCGGACGTCACGTAACGGTTCGCGACGGCCGCACAGACACGACCATATCTTCGGCGGCTACAACAACATGGGCTCCTACGCCAAGGCGTTCGACGAGATGTTCGACAGCGAGGGCAACGTCCGCGGGCCGTACAAGGGCATCTTCGCCGAGCTCGCCCCGTCCGACGCCGACGAGCTCGAGGCCAGGGCCGAGGCGCTGGGCCGCGCGTTCATCGACCAGGGCATCACGTTCTCGCTGTCCGGCCAGGAGCGGCCCTTCCCGCTCGACCTGGTGCCCCGCGTCATCTCCGCCGCCGAGTGGTCCCGGCTGGAACGCGGCATCACCCAGCGCGTCAAAGCCCTCGAGATGTACCTCGACGACATCTACGGCGACCAGGAGATCCTGCGCGACGGGGTCATCCCGCGCCGGCTGGTCACCTCCTGTGAGCATTTCCACCGGCAGGCCGTAGGGATCAACCCGCCCAACGGGGTGCGCATCCACGTCGCAGGCATCGACCTGGTCCGCGACGCCCAGGGCACCTTCCGGGTCCTCGAGGACAACCTGCGGTCCCCGTCGGGGGTCTCCTACGTCATGGAGAACCGGCGCACCATGGCCCGGGTCTTCCCGAATCTGTTCGCCACCCACCGGGTGCGGGCGGTCGGCGACTACGCGTCTCATCTGCTGCGGGCGCTGCGCAACGCGGCGGCCACCAACGAGGCCGACCCCACCGTCGTCGTCCTCACCCCGGGCCCGTTCAACTCCGCCTACTTCGAGCACTCCCTGCTGGCCCGGCAGATGGGCGTCGAACTGGTCGAAGGCCGCGACCTGTTCTGCCGTGACAACACCGTGTACATGCGCACCACCGAGGGTGAGCGTCAGGTCGACGTCATCTACCGCCGCATCGACGACGACTACCTCGATCCCATGCAATTCCGCCCCGACTCGGTGCTGGGGGTGGCGGGCCTGCTGAACGCGGCGCGGGCCGGCAACGTGGTGATCTCCAGCGCGGTCGGCAACGGTGTCGGCGACGACAAGCTCGTCTACACCTACGTGCCGACCATCATCGAGTACTACCTCGGCGAGAAGCCGTTGGTGGCCAACGTCGACACGATGCGCTGCTGGCTCGACGAGGAACGCGAAGAGGTGCTCGACCGGGTCGACGAGTTGGTGGTCAAGCCGGTCGAGGGCTCCGGCGGCTACGGCATTGTGTTTGGCCCGGACGCCAGCGACAAGGAGCTGGCGACCATCCGCAAGAAGATCAACGCCGACCCCCGCGGCTGGATCGCGCAGCCGGTGGTGCAGCTGTCGACGGTGCCGACGAAGGTCGGCGATGAGTTGGCGCCCCGGCACGTCGACCTGCGCCCGTTCGCCGTCAACGACGGCGAGGAGGTGTGGGTGCTGCCCGGCGGGTTGACCCGGGTCGCCCTCACCGAGGGCTCGCTGTTGGTGAACTCCAGTCAGGGCGGTGGATCCAAGGACACCTGGGTGCTGGCATCCCGGACGTCGGTGGCCGCCCGCGAGCTCGGCGCCGCCGAGGTCGTCCGCAAGATCCCCAAGACGGCCAAGGCGCCGGTCGCGGAGAAGGGCGCCGAGCAGAATCAGCAGCAGCAGGGGCAACAGCAGCAGAACCAGCAGGACCAGCAACAGCAGCAGCAGGTGATGCGCTGATGCTGGCCCGTAACGCCGAGGCGCTCTATTGGATCGGGCGTTATGTCGAGCGCGCCGACGACACCGCCCGCATCCTCGACATCACCGTCCACCAGCTGCTCGAGGACTCCAGCGTCGACCCCGACCACACCTCCCGGGTGCTGCTGCAGGTGCTGGGGATCGAGCCGCCCGACCACCAGCTCGATCTGTGGTCACTGACCGATCTGGTGGCATTCAGCCGTGACCTGGAGGGCGGCTGCTCGATCGTCGACGCGATATCGGCAGCCCGCGAAAATGCCCGCTCGGCAAGGGAAGTCACGTCCACCGACATGTGGGAGTGCCTGAACACCACCTACAACGCGCTGGCCGAACGTGAGCGCGCCTCCCGCAGGCTGGGCCCGCACGAGTTCTTCAGCTTCATCGAGGGCCGGGCCGCGATGTTCGCGGGGCTGGCCGATTCGACACTCTCGCGCGACGACGGCTACCGCTTCCTGGTGCTGGGCCGGGCGATCGAGCGGGTCGATATGACGGTGCGGCTGTTGCTATCCCGGGTCGGGGACAGCGCATCCTCGCCGGCGTGGGTGACGGTGCTGCGCTCGGCCGGCGCCCACGACACCTACCTACGCACCTATCGTGGCGTGCTCGACGCCAGCCGGGTCGTCGAATTCATGTTGCTGGACCGGCTTTTCCCGCGGTCGATCTACTACTCGCTCAAGCTTGCCGAGCACAGCCTCGACGAACTGATGCACCGCCGCCACAACCGAGTTGGCTCTACCGCTGAGGCCCAGCGCCTGCTCGGGCGGGCCCGCAGTGAGCTGGAATTCATCCGACCGGGTGTGCTGCTCGAGTCTCTGGAAGAACGGCTCGCCAGCCTGCAGGAGACCTGCCGCGATGTCGGAGAAGCGGTGGCGCTGCAGTACTTCCACTCCGCGCCGTGGGTGGCGTGGTCGGATGCCGGGCAACAGGCTGAGCTGGTCATCGAGGAAGGGGAGATCTGAATGTGGCGCATGCGGGTTGTGCACGCGACGGGGTACGCCTACAAGTCACCGGTCACCGCCTCCTACAACGAGGCCCGGCTCACGCCGCGCTCGGATTCCCGGCAGAACGTCATCCTCAACCGGGTCGAAACCATTCCGGCCACCCGCTCTTACCGGTATGTCGACTATTGGGGCACGGCGGTAACGGCTTTCGACCTGCATGCACCGCACACCGAACTGGAGGTGACGGCGTCCTCGGTGGTCGAGACCGAGGAGCCGGAAGCGCCGACGGACGAAGTGTCGTGGGATGAACTGGCGTCCGAGGCGGTGCGGGATCGTTTCGACGAGGTGCTCACCGCCACGCACTACACGCCGGCGAGCCGGCGGCTCGAGCGGGTCGGCAGGCGCATCGTCAAGGAGAACGATCCGCAGGCAGCCGTCATCGCCGCCGCCCGATGGGCGCACAGCGAACTGCAGTACGTGCCCGGCACCACCGGCGTGCACTCGTCGGGCATCGACGCGCTGCGCGAGGGCAAGGGCGTCTGCCAGGATTTCGCGCACCTGACCCTGATTCTGTTGCGCGGCATGGGTATTCCGTCGCGATACGTCTCGGGATATCTGCACCCCAAGCGCAACGCGGTGGTCGGTGACACCGTCGACGGGCAGAGCCACGCCTGGATCCAGGCGTGGACGGGCGGCTGGTGGAATTACGACCCGACCAACGATTCCGAGATCAACGAGCAGTACATCAGCGTCGGGGTCGGCCGGGACTACGCCGACGTGACCCCGCTGAAGGGCATCTACTCCGGCGAGGGGTCAACCGATCTCGACGTGGTGGTGGAGGTCACCCGGCTGGCGTGATCACGCCGGGCCGCGACGATCCCCTCGGCGATGAGCACCACGATCAGTGAGATGCCGAACGCGGGGAACAGCACCCCGAGTGCGATGGCGATGACCGCCACCGTGACCATCGCCCGCTTCGGGGTGTTGGCGCGAGCCGCCGGGCTGGCCGGGCCGGGCAGCCCGCTACCGCCGGACGGCCGCCGCTTCCACCACATCAGCAGCCCGGTCAGCACGCTGAGCAGGACACCGAGACAGGCGACGGTGGCCGAAATGCGGGTCAGCCAACCGAATTGGTGGCCCATGTGCATGGCGATCCCGAAACTGGTCAACCGCGACAGCGCCCCGTCCGCAGCGGCGGTGGCGTTGGTGATCGTCGCGCCGGTGAACTGATTCAGGTAGAGCGTCCGCTGTTCGGACACCCGCTGCGGCCACGGATTGACCACCGTGTAGCTGCCGAAGACTTCTGCGCCGTCCTGGGTTGAGTCCGACGGCGGGAAGATCGCGTAGCCGGGCACCATGTGCTCGTCCTTGGCGATGCGGTCGATGTCGGCGTAGGACAGTCGGGCCGCGGCGCCGTCCGGCTGTGAGGCGTAGATCGGGTCGTCGGTCGCGGCCCAGGCGATGCGGCGCCCCAACCGGTCGTAGTCACCGAGCTTGGCCGGCGTTGAGGGAGCATCGATTTGGGCCGAGGGCGTGACCGTCGCGGTCACCGCCCGCCAGTTCTCGCCCCAGTACCGCGTCCACGTCATGCCCGAGAGGATGTAGCAGGACAGGATGACGGCGAGGACCACACCGGTGAGCGCATGCACATCGCGCCACCGCACCCGACCGCCGCTGCGCCACCGGACTGTCAACAGCGGCTTGGCGGCTTCGATCGCCCTTGGCCACCACAGATAGACGCCGCTGCCCAGTAGCACCAGAATCCAGATCGCGGTCAGCTCCATCCAGAGGTTGCCGATCCCCACCGGGATCGTGGACTCGGGATACGCCGACGGGTTGATCAGATGTCCCAGCGACGGCAGCGGCACGTGCGGTCCGTCGTTGCCGAACATCCGGTGCAGCTGATTGGCCCAGCCCACCAATCCCGAGAGCTGATCGCGCTGGCCCAGATACGCGCCGGTGTAGGGATCGACGAACACCTGGATGACGTTGGCTTCGGCCTGCGGGTAGCCCGGCGCGGTCGCGGACAAGAAGTCCAGTCGCGTGGAGGAGTCCGGACTGTCGGGCGGGGTGACGGCTTCGAGGGTGTCGGTGGTGGTGACGTGCTGTTTGGCGGTGATCACCTGGGCGTCGAGCGGCACGGTCTGCGATCCCGGCTCGACGACGAGCAGATGCCGGTTCAGCACGGCGTCAAGCGGCTGGCTGTAGAGGATCACCAACCCCGAGCAGGCCAGGACCACCAGCACCGGCGCCGCGAACAGCCCCACCCAGAAGTGCAGCCGCCAGATTCGGCGCAGCACAGCGGAGTCAGCGCGTCGCGTCGAGGTTTCCACCGTCGTTGTCATCGCACATGAGTCGTGCGCTGCGGTGGATTAGTTCCCGACGGACACCTGAAGCAAATCGTTGCCGATTTCCACCGGGCCGCTGAACTCGGTGGCCGCCAGGGCGCGCCACTGATCTTCCTGCCCGGGCACGAGTGCCGGCACGTAGTGGGTGAGCACCAGCTTGCCGACTCCGGCGCGGGCCGCGGTGGCCGCGGCCTGTTCCACCGACGAGTGGTAGTCGAGGATGTCGCGGAGTCGCTGAACCGGTATCTGCGCCACCAGATCCGCACGAATCACCGTGTGCACCAAAGCGTTTGCGCCCGCAGCGAGGGCGTCCAGGCTCGCGCACGGCACGGTGTCACCGGCCAGCACCACCGTGGCGCCGTCGTACTCGACACGGAAACCCAGCGTCGGTTCGACCGGTCGGTGGTCGGTGGGCGCCGCGGTGATGCGGACACCGCCGTCGTCCCACACCTGACCCTCGGTGTACTCGTGCACCTGAATCGACGGGGGTTCGGTGATGTCGGGGTGATGGCCGATGCGGTAGGAGATGTCGGGTGCCAGCGCGGCCAGCGTCGCCTCGACGACGGCCTTGGTGCCGGGCGGGCCGATGATCGGCAGCGGGGTGGGCACGAACGTCGTCACCCAGCGCGTCGTGATGACGTCGGACAGGTCGGTGATGTGGTCGCTGTGCAGGTGGGTCAGCAACAGCGCGGAGATGTTGGCCGCGCCGACGCCGGCCGCCGCTGCCCGCATCAGCACCCCGCGCCCGCAGTCCACCAGGAACACCGCGTCACCGGCTTTCACCAGGGTCGACGGTCCGGCCCGGTTCGGGTCGATCATCGGGCTTCCGGTGCCAAGCAGCGTGATGTCGATCATGGGGTCATTACTACACGCCGGATCATCACTCGCGGGCCGACGACACCCCACCCGGGTCGAACGAGCGGTGGCCGGACACGCGCGCACCCGCAGTCTCCAGCGCCGTCATCTGGTCGGGGTTCAGGTGCACCGACAGCGAGCCGGTGTTCTCGTCGACCCTGGCGGCACGCCGGGTACCCGGGATGGGCACCGAGACCACGCCCAGCGCCTCGGCGCGCTGGTGCAGCCAAGCCAGCGCCACCTGGGCCGGTGTCGCGCCGACCTCCTCGGCGATCGAGGTAACCACCTGCACCACAGCCATATTCGTGTCGAGCGCCTCGCCGGCGAAGCGCGGCATGAGGCTGCGAAGGTCCCCACCCGACGACAAGTCGGCGGCCGAGCGAACCGCGCCGGCCAGGAAGCCGCGGCCCAGCGGCGAATACGGGACGAAGCCGACGCCGAGTTCCGCGGCGGCCGGCACGACGTTGGCTTCGACGTCGCGGCTCCAGATCGACCACTCGCTCTGCACCGCCGCGATCGGGTGCACCGCCACCGCGGCGCGCAGCTCGTCGGCCGTCACCTCGGACAGCCCCAGATGGCGCACCTTGCCGGCGGTGACCAGCTCGGCCATCGCGCCGACGGTCTCCTCGATCGGCACCGACACGTCGCGGCGGTGCATGTAGTAGAGGTCGACGCTGTCGGTCCCGAGCCGGCCCAGGCTTTCGTCGATGCTCTGCCGCACATACGCGGCGTCTCCGCGGGCCTTGAGCTTCCCTGTGGTCGGGTCGCCGTCGATGCCGAACTTCGTCGCCAGCTGCACCTCGTCACGGCGATCGGCCAGCAGCTGGGCGATCAGCCGCTCGTTGGCGCCGACGCCGTACACGTTGGCGGTGTCGATGAACGTCACACCCACGTCCAGGCAGTGGTGCAGCGTCGCCAGCGATTCGGTGTCGTCGACCGCGCCGTACACGGGGGTCAGCGCCATCCCGCCGAAACCGATCGCGCTGACCGTCAGTCCGTCACCCAACACCGTCGTAGCCAGTGTGCCCATTGCCCATCTCCTCGTCCTCGTCCGTTCTGTCTTAACGCAACCGGGGCGGTTTGCTTCCCCGGGGCTCCCATAAGCCTTAGCCTGATGTGACATCCATCACAAGGAGTCGCGATGCGCATCGCAGACATTCTGCGCACCAAGGGCGCGGCGGTGGCCACGGTCACCGAGACGACCACCGTGACGGGTTTGCTCGCCGAATTGGTCATTCACAACATCGGCGCGATGGTCGTGGTGGGCGCCGATGGTGTCGTGGGCATCGTCTCGGAGCGCGACGTCGTGCGCAAACTGCATGACCACGGCCCTGAGCTGCTGCGCAGCTCGGTTTCCGACATCATGAGCAAGATCCTGGTGACCTGCACGCCCGAGGACCAGATCGACGATCTGAGCGCGTTGATGACCAACAACCGAGTGCGTCACGTCCCGGTGATGCAGGGCGACCGGCTGGTCGGCATCGTCAGCATCGGCGATGTCGTGAAGCACCGGATGGAGCAGTTGCAGTCCGAGCAGGAGCATCTGCAGGCCTACATCACGCAAGGCGGTTAGCCGCTAGCTCCAGGAGTACTCGGCGCGCAGTCGGGCGGCGACCACCTCGAAGGTCGATTTCTCCAGGATCGCGCCCTCGCGGCGGATGCCCTCCTCGGGGACGTCGAGGACCCGATCCAACCGCACCCAGCTGGCCCGGCCCTCGTAATCCCAGCCGCCCGAGCCGATACCGATCCAGTTGCCGTCCTCGGAGTGCTGGGTCTGGCTGGACAGCATCAGGCCCAGCAGGGTCTGACGGTCGCGCCCGACCACCAGCACCGGCCGGTCCTTGCCCCGGGTCGGGTCGTCCTCGTAGACCACCCAGGTCCAGACCACCTCGCCCGGGTCGGCGCGGCCGTCGAGATCGGGTGCATAGATAAGGCGGCGCGCGCGGTGCGCGGTCGGCACGCTGCTGCTGGTCACGGGGCGGCCCGCGGTGATCGCAGCGGGCTGCTCGGTGGCCACGGAACTGGCCACCAGCGCCTCGAGGCCCAGCCTGAGCCCCTGCTGGATGGTTCGCGGCACGGCCTGGGGAATCGGCAATTGCCGGATGAATCTGGGCGCCTCGTTGAAAACGAGGTGCTCTGCGAGTCTCTGGAACGTCCTCCACTGCGACGCCATTCTCGACAGCATAGGCGGAACGCGGAGACCTCGCGGCGCACGATTGTGTCCCGAAGGGCCCCACTCGATACCCTGGTAAAACCCGAGGGCCCCCTCGAAGCACGACCCCACCAGGAGATTCCCATCAGCAGCTTCGCCGACAAGACTTTCACTGCGCCGGCGCAGATTCGGAACTTCTGCATCATCGCTCACATCGATCATGGGAAGTCCACGCTCGCCGACCGGATGCTCGGCATCACCGGCGTGGTCGCCGACCGCGACATGCGTGCTCAGTACCTCGACCGGATGGACATCGAGCGCGAACGCGGCATCACCATCAAGGCGCAGAACGTGCGCCTGCCGTGGGAGGTCTCCGGTGAGCAGTTCGTGCTGCACCTGATCGACACCCCCGGCCACGTCGACTTCACCTATGAGGTGTCCCGCGCGCTGGAGGCCTGCGAGGGCGCGGTGCTGCTGGTCGACGCCGCCCAGGGCATCGAGGCCCAGACGCTGGCCAACCTCTACCTGGCGCTGGACCGCGATTTGACGATCATCCCGGTGCTCAACAAGATCGACCTCCCCGCCGCCGACCCCGATCGCTACGCCGGCGAGATCGCCCACATCATCGGCTGCGAGCCCGAGGACGTGCTCCGCGTCTCGGGCAAGACCGGCGAGGGTGTCCGCGAGCTGCTCGACGAGGTGGTCCGGCTGATCCCGGCGCCGGTTGGCGACGCCGACGCACCCGCACGGGCGATGATCTTCGACTCGGTCTACGACATCTACCGCGGCGTGGTCACCTACGTGCGCGTGGTGGACGGCACGCTCAAGCCGCGCGAGAAGATCAAGATGATGTCCACCGGCACGACGCACGAACTGCTGGAAGTCGGCATCGTCTCACCCGAGCCCAAGGCGACCGAGGGCCTCGGCGTCGGCGAGGTGGGCTATCTCATCACCGGCGTCAAGGACGTCCGGCAGTCGAAGGTCGGCGACACCGTCACGTCGTTCCGCAACGGCGCCACCGAAGCGCTGACGGGCTACCGGGAGCCACGGCCGATGGTCTACTCCGGGCTGTATCCCGTGGACGGCTCGGATTACCCGAACCTGCGCGATGCGCTCGAACGGTTGCAGCTCAACGATGCTGCGCTGGTGTGGGAGCCGGAAACCTCGGTGGCGCTCGGCTTCGGCTTCCGCTGCGGCTTTCTGGGCCTGCTGCACATGGAGATCACCAGGGAGCGCCTTGAGCGCGAGTTCGACCTGGACCTGATCTCCACCGCCCCGAACGTCGTCTACCGAATCGTCAGGGACGACGGTTCTGAGATCGTCGTGACGAACCCCTCGGACTGGCAGGAGGGCAAGGTCCGGTCCGTCTTCGAACCGATCGTGAAGACGACGGTCATCGCGCCCAGTGAGTTCATCGGCACGATCATGGAGCTGTGCCAGTCCCGTCGCGGCGAGCTCGGCGGCATGGACTACCTGTCGCCCGAACGAGTCGAGCTGCGCTACACCATGCCGCTGGGCGAGATCATCTTCGACTTCTTCGACTCGCTGAAATCGCGGACCCGCGGCTACGCCAGCCTCGACTACGAGGAAGCGGGCGAGCAGGAAGCCGACCTGGTGAAGGTGGACATCCTGCTGCAGGGCGAGGCCGTCGACGCCTTCAGTGCCATCGTGCACAAGGATGGTGCCGCCGCCTACGGCAACAAGATGACGACCAAGCTCAAGGAGCTCATTCCCCGTCAGCAGTTCGAGGTGCCGATCCAGGCCGCCATCGGAGCGAGAATCATTGCCCGCGAGAACATCCGGGCGATCCGCAAGGACGTGCTTAGCAAGTGCTACGGCGGTGACATCACCCGCAAGCGCAAACTGCTCGAGAAGCAGAAGGAAGGCAAGAAGCGGATGAAGACCATCGGCCGGGTCGAAGTACCGCAGGAAGCCTTCGTCGCCGCGCTGTCATCCGAGGCCGGCAGCGACAAAGCAAAGAAGTAGGGGATTTCATCACACGCGACCTTCATGTCGTTCGGGGGCGATCGATAGTTGGTGCCGTAGTCGGCGTCGTCGTGCTTGCGGGATGCACGAGCACGGTGGCCGGCACCGCCGCGCGCCGCGACCCTGTCAGCGCGGTGCGTGACCTCGCCGCGATCCTGCCGAGCAATGCCGAAGCTGGTCAGGCTGCGGGAAACCCACTGCCCGACAACGGTTTACCGTCAGTTGGCGGAATTGACGTGTTACCCAACGGGATTCGTGACAACAACGACGCCAATCCCATCGAATGCCTTGGCCCGATCACACCGTTCATGCGGGTGGTGTACGAGGGTGGCGACGTGCGGCGTGCCGCCTGGCAGGAGTTCTCGAACTTCGGCGGCGGCCAGACGGTGTCCAGTCTCGACGCCGGTGTCGTCGAGTTCGGCTCCGAAGCCGAGGCGCAACGGATGTTCGGCGGATTCGTCAGCCGATGGAAGGCCTGCGAAGGTAAGACGGTGCGCAGCGTGCTGCGCAGCCCGGCCAACACCGAGCTGTACCAGAAGATCACCGACGTGAAGGTGGACGGACCGGTGTTGTCGGCGACGGTGATCAACTCCGACAACCAGGGGGACGCGACATTTCCCACCGAGCGGGCCATCGGGTTGGCGGCCGATTGCGTTGTCGACGTGGACGTCGCGGTCACCGGTGGCACCCCGGCTGAGCAACGGGCCTCGGGCCGGGCGGTCAGCCTGGCCACAACGATGCAGGACAAGATCAACCGGGGACGCTAATCCAGGTGTTGGGGCACAGGAAACTGCCAGCTGAGGGACAATATCGTCCGTGAGCCGCCGTGCGCCTGTGTTCTGCACCGCCGTCCTGATCGGCGCGTTGCTGTCCGGATGTGTGTCGACCGTGAGCGGTACGGCGCTGCGTGGCCAGGCTGCCGGCCCCACTCCCACCAACGTGCCCAAGCTCGAGGAGTCCGACCTCGACCGGGTGCTGCTCACCGCGGGTGAGGTCAACGGCGTCATGGACGCCACCGGAATCCGGGCGACCGCGTCATCGCAGAGCATGAGCGACAACTCCGACGGGGTGTCCGACGTCGACTGTCTTGGCGCGATCTACGGTGCCGAAGAACTGGTCTACAAGGGCAGCGACTGGACGGCTGTCCGCGACGAGGTACTCCAGGAGCCCACCACCGACAATGCGCACTGGGTCGAACAGATCGCGGTGCTCTACCCGTCGGCGGACAAGGCCCAGAAGTTCGTCGAGGGGTCCCGGACGACATGGGACAAGTGCGGTGGTACGTCGATCGACATCGACAACTCCGACGTGCACTCCACCTGGAAGATCGACAAGGCCAACACAACTGGCGACATCCTCACCCAGCAGTCCAGCCAGCGCAACGCCGGCGGATGGGGCTGCCAGCACGCACTGACGTCGGCGGCCAATCTGGTGGTCGAAGCGTGGGCGTGCAGCAACTCGATCAACGACGAGGCCAAGAGCATCGCCTCGGCGATGCTCGAGCATGCGGCGAAGAAGTAGCCGCCGCGGGCGTGCTTCCCGCTGGGCGGCAATTCAATTCGGGGCGGGTTTAACCGCTGTGCCGTGACCTCGGGTGGTCCTAGGCTGCGCAGGTGTCCCGAGAAGTGCACCTCCTGACTTTCGGCAGCACGCGGTCGGCGGGCCCGTGGCGGCATCCGGAGATCGACAACAGCACCGCGGCGGTGCGTCGCCGGCTGGTCGAGCGTGCTCAGACCGCGGAGAAGGGCACCTTCGACGCGTTGTTCTTCCCCGACGGCCTCAACTTCGGCCCACGGGAAACCTGGGCGTACAAGACAACTGAGGACTTTGAGCCACTGACGGCGACGGCGGCCCTGTCGTCGGTGACCGAGCACATCGGTTTGGTCGTCACCGGGTCGGCCACGTTGGCTCATCCCTATCACCTTGCCCGCCAGTTGCTGTCGCTGGACCATCTCAGCGGTGGCCGGGCCGGGTGGAACCTGGTGACCAGCTTCGCGCACGCCGCGGCAGCCAACTTCAGCGGCAGGGGAGTGGTCGAGCACGACGCCCGCTACGAGATCGCCGACGAGGCGATCGAGGTCGTCAGGAAGCTCTGGGACGGTTGGGGATCCGAGACCATCGTCGAGGACCGTGGACGAGGAATCTTCAACGACCTCAGTGCGATTCAGGTCGCCGATCACCGGGGCCCGCACTTTCAGGTCGCGGGTCCGATCGGCGCCGCCCGGTCTGCGCAGGGTCAGCCGGTGATCTTTCAGGCCGGATCGTCGCCACGCGGACGGCAGTTCGCCGCGCGGCACGCCGAGGTCATCTTCACCGGGCAGGGCACGATCGCCGGTGCCCAGGAGTTCTACCGCAAGGTTCATGCCGAGGCCGGCCGCGCCGGGCGACCGGCCGCGCCGCTGATCACCCCGTCGCTGAGGTTCATCGTCGGCTCTACCGATGACGAGGTGCGTCGCATCGAACGGTCGGCATACGACTACTTCAGCCCGGAGTATCAGGCCGGCTGGCTGCTGGAGGTCGATGTCGACGTCGTCGGCGCCGACCTCGACGGCCCCGTGCCCGACTCGGCGTTCCCCGACACCACCGAAACGCACCAAACCGCCTTGGCCGGTTACCGTGCCCTGGCCCGCGATGGCAACCCGACCGTGCGAGAGTTCCTGTACCGCACCATCAACGGATGGGGTGCGCAGGTCATCGGCACCCCGGAGCGGATTGCCGACGAGATCGAGACATGGTTTCTGTCCCATGCCGCCGACGGTTTTGTGCTGACCGACTCCGGATTGCCGGGACAGTTCGCTGATTTCGTCGACCAGGTGGTCCCGGTGCTGCGCAAGCGCGGACTGTTCCGGCACGAGTACACCGGTACGACGTTGCGCTCGCACCTGGGCCTGCCCGTCCCGGAACGCAGGGAGCGCTCAGCATGAGCCTTCCGGCGCCGTTCGTCCTGTCGGCATTCTCGATGTCGACGGTGTCACACGGCAACTTCGGCATGTGGCGTCACCCCGACGATCGCACCGCGCAATACACGAGCCTGAACTACTGGGTGGATCTGGCGCGTCTGCTCGACGAGGGCGGATTCGACCTGTTGTTCATCGCCGACGCGGTCGGCCAGCTCGATGTGTTCGGCGGCAGTGCGGACGCCGCGCTGAGCCACGGCGTGCAGACCCCGGTCACCGACCCGTTGCTCGCGGTATCGGCGATGGCCGCGGCAACCCAGCGGCTGGGTTTCGGTATCACCGTGTCGACCACCTACGAGAGCCCCTACCTACTGGCCCGCAAGTTCAGCACGCTGGATCATCTCACCGGCGGCAGGGTCGGCTGGAACATCGTCACCTCGCTCCTGGACAGCGCCGCCCGCAACATCATCGGCCGCGAACGCCAGATTCCCCACGACGAGCGCTACGCCATCGCACAGGAGTTCCTGGACGTCACCTACAAGCTGTGGGAAGGCTCCTGGGAAGACGGGGCCGTGGTGCGCGATCGCGCCGGTGGGGTGTTCACCGATGCCGCCAAGGTGCATCCGATCGGTCATGAGGGCCGGTACTTCAGTGTGCCGGGAGCGCATCTGGTGGAGCCGTCCCCGCAGCGCACCCCGGTGCTGTTCCAGGCCGGATCATCGACCGCGGGACGAGAATTCGCGGCCCGCAACGCCGAGATCGTCTTCTTGTCGGATCCGCGGCCTGCTGTCGTGCGAGCGCGGGTGGACGACGTGCGCCGCCGGGCGGTGAGCCATGGGCGCAGCCCGGACTCGGTGCGATTCCTGAGCTCGGTCGAGATCGTCGTCGACAGCACCCAACGCGCGGCGCAGGCCAAGGCCGACGAACTTGCCCGCTATACGGATCTGGAAGGCGGTCTGGTGCTGCTCTCGGCGCTGAGCGGTGTGGATTGGTCGACCTACGGCGTCGACCGGCCGATCGAGCAGTTCGAGACCGATGCCAGCCAGTCCATCCTGGCCACGGTGGACGACTCCGACGGGCTTCGGCAGCGGATCACCTTGCGGGACTATGTCGGCGGCCTCGGCGGATTCGGCGGACCGTTGTTCGTCGGTGACGCGTCGACCGTCGCGGACGGGCTGGCTGACTTCGCTGCGGAGGCCGGGGTCGACGGCTTCAACATCGCCTACCACGTCACACCCGGCAGTTTCGCCGACGTTGCCGAGTACCTCATCCCCGAGCTGCGGCGGCGCGGATTGGCGACCGCGGACCGTGCGGACACGTTGCGGCAACGGCTGTTTCCATTCGGTTCGGCGCTGCTGCCCGACGAACACCCAGGTGCGGCACCCCGGAAAAGAATCTCGGCGATCCGATAACTGACGCCGAGCGCAACTTTCGGGCACCGTGTCAGATACGTCAACAATACGTTAAATCCCTGCGTGCCAAGCGAATGCGTGGCGGCGATGACGCACGCCGGGCGGGAAAGGCGGCACTGTGTCCACACCACAATTCGGCATCGGCGGTCGCTCACTGACCGCCGCGGAATCGACCGGACTTGAACGAGAAGCGTTGGGGCCGTGGGGTGTCTTCGCCCAGGGCCTCGCGGCGGCGGCGCCGAGCGTCGCCGTGGCCGTGGTGCCCTACTCGTTGTTCGTCGCCGCGGGGAAGGGCGCCTCCTGGGCGGTGATCGTCGGCCTGGCGCTCACCATCCTCATCGCCACGACCATCAGCTTCCAGGCCAAGCGCACGGTGTCGTCGGGCTCGCTGGGCACGTACACGGGTAACGGTCTGGGCCCCGGGTTCGCCTATGCGGCCGGCTTCAGTCTCTTGCTGGGCTACATCGGTTTCGCGATCACCGGAACGCTCGGCGGGGTGCTGTATCTCGACTCGTTCCTGGAGTCCATCGGATTGGGTTCGCAGGCAACATGGTTCCGCCTGCTGCTGGTGATCGTCGTGGTGGCCGCCGCGACCTACCTGCCCTTCCGGGGGGTGGCCATCGCCGCCAAGTACGAGCTGGCCTTCGAGGTGGTCGCGATCGCCTCGATCCTGGTGATCATCGTCGCCTCCTACGTCACCTACGGCTTCCACATCGACACCGAGCAGTTCAGCCTCACCCACCTGGGGTCGAGCGCGACGTTCATCGCCGCTGTCACGGCGGTCGGGTCCTACGCGGGCTTCGAGAGTGTGGCCTCGCTCGGCGCGGAAGCCAAGAACGCGCACCAGAACATCGCGCGCTCACTGCTGCGGGTCGTGCTGCTGATCGGCGTGATCTACATCTTCGCCACGTACCCGCAGATCCTGCATTTCGGTGACATCAATGGTGACAAGGCGGTGCTGCCGCAGCTCGCCGACGTGACCGGGGTGTCGTGGGTCAATTACATCGTGAGTGCGGCGGTGGCCATCGCGTTCATCGTGTTCGTCACTGCGGTCACCACCGCGGCGGCCCGCTCACTGTTCACCTTTGCTCACGAGGGTGCGCTGCCGAGCGCGCTGACGAAGGTGCATGCCAAGTACCGGACCCCCTGGGTCGGTATCGCGCTGGTCGGTGCGCTGGCGTTCGTGTTCTCGGTGACGGCCACCTTCAGTTCGGTGGGCCGGCTGGTGTTCGATGTCTACGGTGGTTATGTCGCCAACTGGGGATTCCTTGTCAGCTACCTGCTCGTGGTCATTGCCACTCCGATCTGGCTGCGAAAGATCAAGGCACTCACCACCACTCGGTTGGTCATCTCGGTTGCGGCCGCGCTCGGCATTGGCTACGTGATCTTCTCCAACTTCTTCCCGGTGCCTGAATTCCCCTTCAACATCCTGCCGTTCGTGTTCTTCGGGCTGCTGTTCGTGGGCCTGCTCTGGTACTGGTACCTGCGTGCGACCCGCCCCGAGGTGGCGGCGCGGCTCGGCAGCATCCAGACCCTGTCGGAGGCTGAACAGCAGCGGCTCGTCGAGGAGGGGATCCTCGACGTGCTCAGCCATGACGAGCCCCAAACGGACGAGGACAAGGACAGGGACAAGGACAAGGAGGTGGTGGCGCCGTGAGCCGGATTCGGCGCCTCGTGTCGTCACTGCGCGCGGGCTTCCTGCGGGCGAGCACACCGACGTGGATCAGCGAGACGACGCTGCTGGGGATCTCGGTCCCGTCACCGAGGAGCTTCCGATGACACTGCTCGACGTCACGGTGACCGGCAACTGGTCGGTGGCACCGGTCAGCACCGCCGACCATCCGCTGATCGCCGACTTCCTGGCCACCACGCATGGGCTCAGCGGGCGCAAGTTCGCCGCCGACTCCCGCGATATCGCCGAGCAGCTGGCGTCGGTATTCGAGGCGACGGTGCTCCGCGACGCGCTCGGACGAGTCCGCGGTTACACCGCCGTGCACCGGCCGCACGGTGCGGAGCCGGAAATCAGCGGCGACTTCGTCATCGATCCCGATGTCGGGTCCGACATCATCGACGACGTCGTGCGCACCGCGGTGCACCGGTTCGAGCGGGAAGCTGCGAACATCCCCGGCGCGTATTTTCGGGTGATCATCGGCGCCAATCAGCCGGTGGTCATCGACGCGCTCAAGCGGCGCGGTGCGGTGCGCGAGGCCGAGTTCATTCGCACCCGCAAACCATTGCACGGGGAGAACCGCGGTGCGCTGGAACATGTTGGCGCTGCGGGTATCACGGTGATCGGCTGGCCCGAGGTCATCAGTAGGGGATTGGGCGAGCAGGTCCGCAGGCTCCAGCACAGCACCTTTCTGGAGCATTTCGGCAACATGTCGAAGAGCCCGGAGGACTGGGAGCACCACATCGCCAGCCGGGCATTCACGCCCGACTTCAGCATCGCCGCGCTCGACGAGGCGGCCGACGTGGTCGGCTATGTGCTGGGCTCGACGTTCATCACCGGGGTGGCCGGAGCGCAGGAACTGAGCGCACATACCGACTACATCGGAGTGCGCCCGGACCTTCGGCGGCACGGCATCGGCGAGGTGCTGCTGCAGAAGATCTGGCTGGCCGCGCTGCGGCGCGGGCTGACCGTCGCCTCACTGGGTACCGATATCAACAACCGCAGCAAGGCGCACCTGCTGTACCGCCGCCTCGGATATGTGGCGGTCGAGGAGCAGTACTCCTACCGCATCGAGAGTCCAGGACCCCGACAATGAGCGCGACACTCACGTATCTGGCGGATCCGACCGCCTCCGACGACGGCCTGTTCTCGGTATTCCGGCCCGTGTTCGACAAGATCGCGCAAGGCAACCTCGAGCGGGAACGGGAGCGGGTGTTCCCGCATGAGCAGGTCCGCTGGCTGGCCGACGTCGACTTCGGTACGGTGCGAATTCCGGCCATTCATGGCGGTTTCGGTGCCTCGCTGGAGCAGACCTTCGCGCTGTTGGCCGAGCTGGCCGAGGCGGACCCCAATGTCGCGCACATCTGGCGCAACCACCTGGCGTTCGTCGAAGACCGGCTCAACGCACCGCAATCGGACACCAACGACACCTGGATCAAGCGGTTCCTCGCCGGTGAATTCGTCGGTGGCGGCTGGACCGAAGCCAACAATGTGACCCTGGCCAATCTGACCTCCACGATCACCGCCGAAGACGACCACTGGTCGGTCAGCGGCGCGAAATACTATGCGACCGGCAGTCTTTACGCCGACTGGCTCGACGTGCTGGGTCGCGGTGATGACGGCCAGCTGGTGACAGCGCTGGTGCGCCGCGACGACCCGGGAGTGACACTCGTCGACGACTGGGACGGGTTCGGCCAGCGCACCACGGCCAGCGGTACCGCCCGCTACGAACGGGCGCGTGCCGAGTCCGGAAATGTCTTCCCGGCCACCGAACGGTTCGCCTACCAGGCGCACTTCTATCAGACCGCCATGCACTCGGTGCTGACAGGCATCACCAAAGCCGCACTGCGCGACGGCTCGAGCGCCCTGGCCGAACGAATCCGCAACTACCCGCAGGGATTGACGGCCGTTCCGTCGTTCGATCCGCAACTGCTTCAGGTGGTCGGTGAGGTCTCGGCCGATGTGTTCGCCGCGGAAGCGGCGCTGGCGCGGAGCACCGCAACGCTGGACCGCATCGTGTCGGGCCGGCTGGCCGGTGACGAGGCGGGTGCGCGGCGGCTGCTGATCGACGCGGAGGTCGCCGTCGACCAAGCCCAACTGGTGATCATCGCGGCAGCGTTGTCGGCCACGACGCGGATCTTCGATGCGCTCGGCGCATCCGGGGTGTCCGAACGGCGTGGGCTGGACCGGCATTGGAAGAATGCGCGAACGCTGGCCTCGCACAATCCGCGGGTCTACAAGGCGCGCATCCTCGGCGACTGGCTGATCAACCGCATCGACCCGGTCGCCGATCTGGCATCGATCGGCCGTGGGGGACAGGGCAACTAGCCGGGTTAGGCCGCGCCTGCATCGTCGGCCGGCGGATCGCTGTCGTTCTCCAGCAGCCGCTCTGGGTGGTGGTAGTCGTTGACTCCGCCCTTGAGCATGGGTAGTCCTGGTGGTGGGATCCATTGGGTTTGGCCGCCTGCCAGGATGCGGGTGTCCCAGCCGCCGGTTTCGACGAGTTGGTTGTCGGGCGGGCAGGCCAGGGTGAGGTCGTTGATGTCGGTGTTGCCGCCGTTTTTCCAGTCTTTTGCGGCGTGGTGGACAACGGAGTGGTAGCCGGGGGCGTCGCAGCCGGGCCGGGTGCAGCCACGATCCTTGGCGTGCAGGATGATTCGCTGGTCGGCAGAAGCGATGCGTTTGGTGCGGCCTAGCCACAACGCCCGCCCCGTCACGCCGTCGAAGAGCGCCAAGTAGTGATACGCGTGGGCGCCCACGCGGATGACGTCCGAGATCGGGACCACGGCGCCGCTGGCGGTGATCCCGTAGCCGGTTTTGTTCTGGATGTCTTGCAGGGTGGCCGTCACGATCACCGTCACGGGTAAGCCGTTGTGCTGACCGAACTTCGGGTCCCCGAGCTGTCCGCGCACCAAGGCTTTGAGGGCATCATGCTGGCGCTGCCCGCAGCTGCGCAGATCCCGCTCTTTGACCTCATCGGAGGGGTTGACGGTCGGATGGTCGTCGGCCGGGTTGCACATGCCGGGGGCGGCGAATTTCGCGAACCACGCGTCGAGCTCTGAGCGCAACTCCGGGTCGGCGATGAGCTTGCCGACGCTCATGCCATCGACCTGTTGCCCGCCGCACCACACGAACCCCCGCTTGCGGGCGCGGTCGTCGTCCGAGAACGTGCCATCGGGATTGAGATGCAGCGCCAACCGGTAGGCGACCTTCGCCAACTGATCCGGACGCAGATTCACCGCATGCCCCGCCAGCGAGCGTTCAGCCTTCTCCACCTCGGCCGACGGCACATGGTCGGGCAGGTCGTGGAAGAACTTTTGGATCACCCGCAGGTGCTCGCGATCAAGCTGGCCGTCGTGCCACGCCTGAGACGTTGCGGGCAACAGAGGCGGCAGCGGATCCCCGGTCAACGTGGTCCGCGGTGCCAACTGTTCGGCGTCGCGAATCCGGCGTCGTGCTTCGGGGGGACTGATCCGCAACACATCGGCCAAAGCAATCCCCACCGGTGGACACCCCTCGAATTGCTCCAACCGGGCGACCCCGGCGTGAGAGATCGCCGTCAGGCGTCGCTGGGCTGTTTCCAGCCGCTCCAATACCGCGAACCGCTTCGGTGCGGGCAGGGTCTCGAGATCGACCGCGCCGATGGATGCGACGACTTCGTCGAGCGCGTCCAGTAGGCCATCAATCGAACTCATGTTCGAAAGTCTATGCCGTCGCACCGACAAAAATGGACCCAAACTCAAATCTGGGGATGAACCCGAATCTGTGGAAAACCCCTGTACCACTGCGCTGCTCGGCGTTGTCAGATCATGTATTCCAGCTGTAGCTGGCTCTCCTGCTCGGCGCGTGCCCCACCCAGCACCGTCTCGGCCACGCGCCTGGCTTGCACACGCAATTCGGGTACGGCGATCGTTTCCCAGTAGGTACCCCGCAATAGCGGTCCCAACGCGAGAAGCCACGGTGAGCGTTCACCGGAACGGGTCAACACCGTGTGGTCGGTATCGATGTGGACACCGAGATCGGTCAGGTCTGGCGCGATCGAGCCCTCGCGCAGCAGATTCTGCAGCAGCACCGACCGGGTCGCCGTGAATCTCGTCGACGGACCGGTGGCGTTGATCACCAGATCGCCCTGCACCGACTGGCCATCGGCCAGTTCGACACGAATCCGGGCCGCCGACGGCTCGAGCTTGACGATCGAGCCGGCATGCACCCGAAGCTGGCCGGTGAGTTGGGAACTGGTGATCTGCGCACGGAGCTCCGGAGCGATGCGATGCCGAAAGACATTCCAGCGGGCGGCATGTTCACGGGCGAACGTCAGGCGGTCCTCGAGGCTGAATCCCGACCAGATCTGCTGTGTGTAACCCCGGAGTTTGTCGACGATGATGGCGGGATTCGCGTTGCGCTCGTGCAGGATTGCGCAGTGCTCCTCGACGAGGGCCACCAAACGTTCAAGCCCGAGTGCGGCGAGGTCGACATCGGCAGGCGGAAATTCCGGGTATTCGATCCCGCGGAAATGTGCGTGCGGAAACCAGCCGTGGCGGGATATCGCGTGAATGGTGCCCAGCCAGCCCAGCGCGCGCAGGGTAATGATGGCGTCGACCGCCGTCAGGCCGGTTCCGAGAAGCACCACAGTCCCATCGTGGTCCGGCAGCCGTTGTTCCCATGCCTGCCACGGGTTCGCCACCCAGGCCGGATGGTCGGTCAGCTCCGCTGCGCCGGGCAACGGCGCGGGTGGCTCATTTCCGGTGGCCAGCACCACCCGGTCGGCGTCGATAGCCGTTCCGTCCGCCAATCGCACGCGGCAACCTCGTCCCGCCGATTCGATGTCGACGACCACACCGTTGACCAACTGCGACGAGGCAAGGGCGCCTTCTCCCGGGCTTTGCAGATGGTGTTGCGCGATGGAACGCAGGTAGTCGCCGTAGATCTCGCGCGCGACGAAGCGCTCGCGCAATTCGATCTCGGGGCTCAGTTCGAACTCCGAGCGGGTGCGAAGCCAGTCCAGGAAGTGGTTCGGTTCGTGGGGGAACGCCGACATGTTGCGCGCGGCCACGTTGAGCAGATACTCCGGTCGCCGCACCGCGTAGGCGACCCCGCGCCCCACCGGGCCCCGGTCGTTGACCACGGTGATGTGCAACGGGTATTCGGTCAGCCTGGCGATGTTGACGGCCGTCATCGTGCCACTGAACCCGCCGCCGACGACGACGACGCGGGCCGGGCGGTCCCGTCGTGTCGGCGGATGCGGAGTTCCCGGGGCAGACCCCGGCTGAGGGCCGTTCAGCGGGGGTTCTTTTCCCCGGCCTCGACGGCCACGGACAGCCGGTTCTCCGCCGGCGCAACCGGGCATGTCGCGTAATCGGTGAAGGCGCAGGGCAAGTTCGACGCCCGGTTGAAGTCGAGGGTCACCGTGCCGTCGGCGTCGGGCTCGTCGACGCCGAGCCCCCTGGCCGCCGGATACGTCGTCACTCCGCTGGTGGCGTCGGTGAAGAGCACATGCAGGCTGCCGTCGGGGCGGCCGAACGCGACCAGACGCAAAGCGGCACCGGCCAGTTCGAAGTCGATGACACCGACCGCGGTGTGGTGGTGTTCGAGCCCATCGACGACGGCGCCCGTCGTGATGACCTCCGGCTGCGGATGCGCGGTGAATCTGCCGGGCACCCGCCACCGTACGTCCGGTGCGTAGGCGGGAATGCCCTGATACGCCGACAGGTGGGGCGATTCCGGGTCGTGTACGCGCAACGCGACCGAACCCGTCCGGCGGATAACCTCGATACGCCGATCGCCTGCCTCGACGAGCACTCCCGGTGCGCCCTCGACCGGACGCAGCACCTCGGTCCCGTCGGTCCCGTCGACGTAGGCGGCATCGGCGTCGGCTCGCCACTGACCCGGGAGGTCGGCAATGGACGTGAATTCGTCGGTGAGCCAGTACAAGCCCGTGAGGCTGACCCAGCCGAGCGGATCGCGGTAGTAGCGCTCGCGCTCCCGGTGCCACTCGTTCCAGGCGTCTTCGAACGTCGCGGGTGTGGTGTCTTCGACTGTGGTCATGGTGCTCCGCTCCGATACTGTGCGCCGACCGCGAGTCTAGTGCGCCGCGGCGGTGAGCGCCCGAGCCGCGAGCAGGTCCGCCCACGCATCGAACGCCTCGGCCTGATGGGGCACCGAGTCGCCAGGGGATCCGGCAATCGCCACCAACGCCCGCGCGATACTGCCAAGGCCGATGCCGGTGTGCTGAACCACGGCCACCAGTTCGGCGAACGCGTCGCGCTCCGAGCACCCGCGCAGGCCCACCAGAATCCCGGTGGCCAGATCGATCACCCGGCGTGAGGTGTCGACAGTGCGATAGCTCATGGACACCATGGTTCGCGCCGAGGTGAGCTGGGACAAGAAATCAAAGCACCGTGATTGCTTCACACCCGTGCAGTTCTCGTGAACGCCTGTGGCGCGCGGACGCTGGGGGACCCCACAATGGTTCTCGTGCTGCCCGTACTCGACCTCGCCGACGCTGACCGTGACGCGGGCGCATTCCGTTCGCGGCTGCGCGAAGCCGCTCACGACATCGGCTTCTTCTACCTGGTCGGTCACGGGGTGCCGGATGCTCAGATCGACGAAGTGCTGACGCTGGCGCGAACGTTCTTCGCCCTGCCGCTGGACGCCAAGAACGAGATCAGCCAGCTGAAGAGCCCGCAGTTTCGCGGCTACTCACGGCTCGGCGGTGAACTGACCAACGGCAGGGTGGACTGGCGCGAGCAGATCGACGTCGGGCCCCAACGCCCGACGCTCGACGGTGCGACCGGGTACTGGCGGCTGCAGGGGCCCAACCTGTGGCCGGCCACCCCGGCCGGCTTCCGCGCGGCGTTCGAACGCTGGGATGCCAGCCTGTCCGCGGTGGGGTTGCGGCTGCTACGGCATTGGGCGGTGTCTCTTGGCGCAGCCGAGGACACGTTCGATCCCGCATTCGCCGACAAGCCCGCCACCCTGATCAAGGTCGTCCGATACCCCGGCCGCGACGACTACGTGCAAGGTGTTGGCGCCCACAAGGATTCCGGGGTGCTGACCCTGCTGCTGCTCGAACCCGATTCGACCGGGCTGCAGGTCGAACTGGCGGACGGACAGTGGCTCGACGTACCGCCGCTGGCCGGGGCATTCGTCGTCAACATCGGTGAACTGCTCGAGGTGGCCACCGGCGGGTACCTGCGCGCCACCCAGCATCGGGTGCTGGCCCCGCGACCCGGCACCGACCGGGTGTCCATTCCGTACTTCGTCAATCCGGCCCTGGACGCCACGATCCCGATCATCGAGCTGCCGCCCGAGCTGGCCGCGCGCTCGCGGGGTGTGGAAGCCGATCCCAACAACCCGATCTTCAATACCTACGGCGAGAACGCCTGGAAGTCCCGCACGCGTGCGCACCCCGACGTCGCCGAGCTGCACCACGGCATCACACCGGTGGGGGCGATTACTTCGCCCTGATCACAACCATGGGCGGCCCGCACCGCTGCGGCTAGTTTGGCCAGGGTGTTCGATGTGCGACGGCTGCGGGTACTGCAAGAGGTCGCGCGCTGCGGCTCGCTCAGTGCTGCCGCCGCAACGCTGAACTACACGACCTCTGCTGTGTCCCAACAGATCTCCGCGCTCGAGCGCGACATCGGCACCGTCGTGCTGGTCCGCGGACCCTCCGGGGCCCGCCCGACGCCCGCCGGCACGAGGCTGCTGGAGCACGCCGAACGGATCCTGGACGCCGTTGCCAAGGCCGAGCAAGATCTCCAAAGCCTCGCTGCCGCAGGGCCGGACCTGATTCGGGTGGCGTCGTTCACCAGCGCTGCGGCGGCGATCCTCCCGCGAGCACTCGCCAGGTTCCGGACCCGGCACCCGCGCACCAAGGTGCAACTCATCGATGCCGACCCCGACGACGGGGTAGCGCTGCTGGCCAGTGGCGGCGCCGACGCAGCGATCATCACCGAGGTTCCCGGTGAGCCCAGTCAGTACCCCGGCGTCGTGGCCGTCCCGGTCTACGACGACGAGTTCTTCGTCGTCCTGCCGCTCAACCATCGGCTGGCTGCGGCCGCAGAGGTGGCGCTGCCCGCGTTGGCCGCCGAGCAGTGGGTGGTCAGCTCGGCAACGGGAACCTGTCCGGACACCCGCGTCTTCCACAATGCTTGCCGCCATGCGGGTTTCGCGCCATCGATCACCTTCCGTGCCGAGGAGTATTCGACAGTGCAAGGTCTGGTCGCGGCGAACCTCGGGGTGTCGCTGGTGCCCTCGCTGGCGGCCTCCGACACCAGGGTGGACGTCGCCGTGCGTCGCGTCGTGGGCCGTCGCCCGGTGCGACGCATCTCGGTGGCGACCGCGGCGCCCCCGGCACGGGGGACCGCGCTGGCCACCCTGGTCGCACTCGTGCAGGGCGTGGGCGCGCGGCTGGCCGCCGACGCTGTGTACAGCGTTCCTGCACGCCCCTCCAGCGTTGCTTGACGCCTGCTGTTCGACAACGAAGTGCCACTTAGCATTCCGGTACACCTTCCCCAAGGAGTGAATTGCATGACGACCATCGAAGCGAAAACCCCGGTGCTGCAGTCGGTTGACGACGCCCTGGCGGTCGCCGCTGACGTTGCCGCCGAGATCGCCGCCGGCGCCGTCCAGCGCGAGCTCGACGGCACCTTGCCGACCGAACAGCTGCGCGCGGTCGCGGCGTCGGGTCTGCTCGGCATCATCGTGCCTGCCGAGCACGGCGGTCCGGATCTACCGCGCGCCACCGCGGTCGAGGTGCTGCGCATCCTGTCCCGGGCCGACTCGGCCGTCGGGCAGCTGTTACTCGCACACTTCGTGCTCAGCGCGGCGATACGAGGACTGGGCCAGTCTGATCCGGCGCCGCAGATCTACGCCGACATCCTGGCCGGTGCACAGCTGGGCAACGCCACCGTCGAGCGCGGCACCCGCCTCTCGGTCGACCGGCTCACCACCGTGCAACGCAGGCCCGAGGGTGGCTGGTTGCTCAACGGCACGAAGTACTACGCGACCGGCACCCTCGGCTCGACGTGGATCGGCGTCGCCGCGCGCATCCCGGGTACCGAACCCGCGCACGGTGCAACGGTGTTCGTCCGCGCCAACGATCCGGGTGTCACGCTGAACCTGGAGAAGTGGTCGTCGTTCGGCCAGCGCGGTACGGCCAGCGGCGAGGTGGTGTTCGACAACGTCGTCGTCGACGACGCATTCGTCATCGATGAGGGGCCCGACGCCGATCCGGTGACGGCGGACCCTTCGGTGCTGGGCGCCTTCGATCAGGCACTGCATGCCGCGGTCGACATCGGCATCGCCAGGGCCGCACTGGAAGACGGCGCGCAGTTCGTCGGCACCAGGAGCAGGCCGTGGTTCGAGGCGCAGGTCGACTCGGCGACCGAGGAGCCACACGTGGTGCGCCGCTTCGGCGAGCTCACCGCGCGGCTGTTCGCATTGGAGGCGCTGCTGGCGCACGGTTCCCACCTGGTCGACGCGGCGCTGGCGGAACCGGAGCTGACCCGCGAGTCCGCGGCCGCCGCATCGCTTCAGGTCGCGGCGGCCAAGGCCCTGGCCCAGGAGTTCGCGGTCGAGATCGCCAGTGGTGTCTTCGAACTCGCCGGCGCCTCGGCCACCGACCGCGGTTTCGCGCTGGATCGACACTGGCGCAACGTTCGCGTGCATTCCCTGCACGACCCGGCGCGGTGGAAATACGTCCACCTCGGCAATTTCACGTTGCGCGGCACCTTTCCGCCACGCCTCGGTGTCCTCTTGTAAACCCTTGCAATCATTGGAGTTTCGATGACCACCTTCTACGTGACCGGAAGCATCAACGTCCCGACCGTCGACGACGCCTTCCGGCTTGTCGGTTCTCGGCTGCAGCCCGGCGTCCGCCGAGTGCCCGATGGCGAACCGGGGGACCGGGCCAACTGGGTGTTCACCCAGGCCGACCACTTCCGGAAGAACCCGACGTTGGAGGTCGTCGGCGACCGCGTCACGACCCGGCCCGGGGTGTCCGTCGAATTCGGTCCGGTGGACTACCACAGCATCGCCACCGAGTCGTACGCGAAGTTCCGCAACGCCCGCGACCAGGGGGTGCTCGCCGCGGATTCGCGGTTCCTGGTGTCGATTCCGACTCCGTTCAACGCGGTGAACTCGTTCGTCGATTTCGCCGATCGCGTGCAGGTGGCCTACGCCTACGAAAAGGCGTTGCGGCACAGCGTCGATGCGATCCAGGACGCCATTCCGCCGGGAGACCTCGCCATCCAATGGGATCTACCGACCGAGCTGGCGACCGTCGAGGGGTGGTTCGACAATCCGTACGGAAGCCTGGAGCCGATCTTCGCGGCGACGGGTCGGGTGGGGGACTGGGTCCGTCCCGAGGCGGAGCTGACGTTCCATTTGTGCTACGGCGACTCGAAGTTCGGTGCTTCGCCGTTCATGGGGGAACCGCCGAGCGAGGAGGCCGCGGCCCGCGGCGGACGGCACATCCTGCCCCGCGACGCGTCTGCGATCGTCGCGTTGGCCAACGGCCTGTCTCGTCACGTCACTCGGCGCATCGACGCGATCCAGGCGGCGACGGTGGCGGCCTGGACCAAGCGAGCGCACTGGCAGCCGCTGGCCGACCTGGCCCTGGAGCCCAGTACCGAGTTCTACCTCGGCCTGCTGCATGCCGAGGACGGTGCCGCGGGGGCGAGGACGAGGGCCGAGTTGGCGGCCGAGTTCCTGCCCGAGTTCGGGGTGTCGACCGAGTGCGGGCTGGGCCGGCATTCACCCGAACAGCTGGAGGCCGTTCTGGTTGCGTGGCAGGAGTATTCGGCCGCCCAGGAACCGGCGCTGGTCAGCTAGCCCGTCGGCTGGCGAGGTATGCCATCAGTGCCAGCACCGACACGGTCACCATCACCACGGCAAGCGGTAGGGCGGTGTGCTCACCGCCAAGGCCGACTAAGGGCGATACGGCGGCGCCGAGCCCGAACTGCAGGGCGCCCAGGCCGGCCGAGCCGGAGCCGGCCGCGCGCGGGACGGCGGACAATGCCAGGGCAGTGGCATTGCCGAGAATCAGCCCCTGGCTGGCGACCGCCACGAAGATCGGGATCATCATCAGCCACGCCGGCACGCCCGTCAGGACCAGCGCGAGCAGCACTAGCGTCGCGGCCACGGTCAGCCCAAGGCCGATGCCGAGCAGCGTGGTGCTGGAGACGGTTCGGTTCAGCCGCGACGACACGGCGCTGACGGAGATCATGCCCAGCGCATTGACACCGAAGGCGATGCCGTACTGCATGGGCGTGAGGCCGATCATCACCTGGTAGACGAACGGTGAGGCCGAGATGTAGGCCATCATCACCGCGAAGCCGAACCCGAAGGCCAGGGTGTTGGCGATATACGTCCGGGACCGCAGTGCCGACCACGGTGAGATGCCCTGCGCAGCAGCGGCTTTGAGCTCGGATCGACGCTCTTCGGGGTGTGACTCCCGGACCACGAAGACGATGGAGATCAGCATCGCGACCGCGATGGCGCAGACCACCCACAGGATCCC
Source organism: Mycobacterium sp. RTGN5 (assembly GCF_033804465.1). Lineage (NCBI taxonomy): Bacteria > Bacillati > Actinomycetota > Actinomycetes > Mycobacteriales > Mycobacteriaceae > Mycobacterium > Mycobacterium sp. RTGN5. Next base: position 85,000 of record NZ_JAPZLA010000008.1, on the reverse strand, counting down.
GCGCCAGCCGAGTGAATCGACGAGCAGGCCGCCGGCGAACGGCGCAATTACCGGCGCCACACCGCCGACGATCATCATCAGGCTGAACGCCCGCCCCGCCGTCTTGCCGGTGGTGAGGTCGGAGATCACCGCGCGGCCGATCACCATGCCTGCGGCTCCGGTGAACCCTTGGGCGAACCGCGCCACGATGAGAATGCCGATATTGGGCGCCGTCGCCGCGATCACGCTGGCGACCACGCACAGCAGGGCGCCGACGATCAGCGGGCGGCGCCGGCCGAGCCGGTCGGAGAGCGGGCCGAACATCAACTGGCCGAACGTCAGCCCGAGCAGAAACGCCGTCAGGGTCAGTTGCACGGCGGTGGCGCTAGCCTGCAGCTCCGCGGTCATCTCCGGGAACGCCGGTAGATAGAGGTCGGTGGCTACCGGCGCGACCGCACTCAGCAGGGCCAGCACGACCAGCAGCCATGGCGAGATGGCGGCGTCGCGCCGGAGCTGCTCGGCCGGCTGGGTGACGGTGGTCATCAAGATCCTCAATCTAAGTAGTTATCAAACAATAACTATTGAATCATAACTAGTAGGGTAGGATTTGTCCATGGATAGTGAGCTGGCCGATCTTGCCGAGGCGATCCTGGGCGTGGGCCGAGAGCTGCGGATGGCCTTATCTGCGGACGTCATCCACCTGACCGCGCAGGAAGCGCACGTGATGCGGCACATCGATCACCATCCGGGCGTCACGCCGAGCGATGTCGCGCGAGCGACCGGCCTGCAGCGCAGCAACCTCTCGACCGCGCTGCGGACGCTGGAACGCCGCGGGTTCGTCGAGCGGCGTGCCGATCCGCACGACGCGAGGGGCGTCAATCTGTTTCCGACCGACCTCGCGGCTGACAACCTCACCCGGCTGCGGCGGCAGTGGGCCAGCCAGATGACGCGCGCCGTCGGCGACGATCGGCAGGCCATTGCAGCCGCCAAGGCGCTGCTCGAGCGGGTCGAAGCGGGGCTGGTGGCCGGTCGCTTGGGCTAGCTACACCTACATCGGCGCGTTGGCCGGCTGGAACACGCCCGTGCTGTCGGCTTCCTCTTCGGCCCTGATGACGTGCACCACGGCATTGATCAAGGCCAGATGGGTGAACGCCTGCGGGAAGTTGCCCAGATGGCGGCCGGTACGCGGCTCGATCTCCTCGGCATAGAGGTGTAGTGGGCTGGCGAAGGACAGCAGCCGCTCGCACAGATGGCGAGCGCGGCTGACCTCGCCGATCTCGACCAGCGCCGACACCAGCCAGAACGAGCAGATGGTGAAGCTGCCTTCTTCGCCGGACAGGCCGTCGTCGGTCTCCTCGACGCGATACCGCAGTACCAAGCCGTCCTCGGTGAGCTCGTCGGCAATGGCCAGCACGGTGGCCCGCAGCCGCGGGTCGTCCGACGGCAGGAACCGCACCAGCGGCACCAGCAGCAGCGACGCGTCCAGAGCGTCGTCGCCGTAGCGCTGGGTGAGCACGCCGCGCTTGTCCACGCCTTTCGCAAGGATGTCGGCCTTGATCTCCTCGGCGATCGCCCGCCACTGCTGGGCGTAGCTCTTCTCGCCGACCAGTTCGGCCAGCTTGGACCCGCGATCCAGCGCGACCCAGCACATGATCTTCGAGGAGGTGAAGTGCTGCGGCTCGCCGCGGACCTCCCAGATGCCGCGGTCGGGTTCCTTCCAGTGCTTGATCGCCTCTTCGACCTGCTCCTTGAGCACCGGCCACAACTGATCGGAGATCTGCTCGCGGGACTTGGCGTGCAGGTACACCGAGTCGAGCATGGTGCCCCAGATGTCGTGCTGCATCTGGTCGAATGCGCCGTTGCCGATGCGCACCGGCCGAGCGTTGTCGTACCCGGATAGGTGACTGAGTTCTTCCTCGACCAGTTCACGCTCGCCGCCGACGCCGTACATCACCTGAAGTGGATGCCGCTCACCGTTGTTGGCGCCGGACACGTCGGCGATGAAGGAGAAGAAGTCGTCGGCCTCGCGGTCGAGACCCAGCGTGTAGAGACCCCACAGCGCGAACGTCGAGTCACGCACCCACGCATAGCGGTAGTCCCAGTTGCGTTCACCCTGCGGTGTCTCGGGTAGTGACGTGGTGCTGGCGGCCAGGAGGGCGCCGGTCGGCGAATAGGTCAGACCCTTGAGCGTGAGCGCGCTGCGCTGCAGGTAAGAGCGCCACGGATGATCGGGGAAGTCACCGATGTTGATCCACTGCCGCCACGCCTCGCTGGTCTGCCACATTTTGTCGGCCGCTTCTTCATACGTCTGCGGCGACGGGTGCTTCGACCACGAGAGGGCGACGAACACGTTGTCACCCTCTTTGAGCCGGGTGCGGGCGCGCGCTTCGCGGCCCTCCAGCCCGATCCGCAGATTCGTCGTCAGCCGCAGCGTGGGATGGGCATCGGGGTCTTTTCTGGCCCGCGCGATCGCCTCGCCATAGGCGTTGGCCGAGTACTCCCAGGTGGCGTTGACCCGGGCGTAGTCGAATGACGGTTCGCAGTTCATCACCAGCTCGACCGTCCCGCTCACACAGCGCACGGTGCGCAGCAGGATGTGCTCGGCGTCCCAGTCCATCGGGGTACGCCGGTGCGTCCGAGAGCGGGTATCGAGATCGTGCCACGGTCCCATCACCAGGGCGTCCCGCACGATGAGCCAGCCGGTGTGGGTCTGCCAGGTGGTCTCGAGAATGAGGCTGCCCGGGAGATAGCGGCGGGCGGCCGGCACCGACACGCCGTAGGGCCCAAGCCGGAAATGGCCGGCGCCGCGGTCCAGGATCGCTCCGAAAACGCTAGGGGAGTCCGGCCGCGGAACGCACAGCCATTCCAGTGCGCCGGCCGACGAGATCAGACACGTGTTCTCGCAGTCGGACAGGAAGGCGTAGTCGGCGATCGGCGGGAACGGATTGCGCAGCGAAGCGGGCGAGGGGTAGGGCACTGGGGCGGTTGCGGACAGCGGCGGCGGGGCGGATTCGATGGCCACGTCTCGAGTGTCCTCGCCGGTCGGCTGGGCTTGCAGAACCATGGGGACATCATCGACCGCCGGGCCACTCGGCGTCTACTTATACAGCGATCCGTGCCTTTGCTGTTACCGCCGGTGACAAGGCGGTGACAGCCGCGGCATACGCTGGTGCCGTGCAGGCGCTGTTGAGTTGGTGGGACGGTGTCGAACTGTGGTTGTCCGGCCTCGGTTTCGTTCTTCAAACGATCATCGTGATGCCCGTGGTTTTATTGCTCGCCTACGTCATCGCCTTGGTCTTCGATGTGTTCCTGGGCAACGGCATCCGGGTGTTGCGCCGGCTGCGCGGCGCTGACCGGCGGCTTCGATGAGCGGGATGCCGCGATCGCGGGTGACGCTGGCCCTGGTCGCGCTGCTGATCCTCGTCGTCGTGGTGTGGCTGATCAACCGCTGAATGCCCCGGCTGGTGACCGAAAAAATCTCTGTTAAGCTTCGCGCCATGCAAACGGCGACCGGTTACGGCGAGGGCCATGTCTTGGCCCTTATTGCCGTCGGTGCGTTGGCCGTTGCTGATGTTGCTTGTTGTCGCTGACACCCTTTACCCGTCCGCGGTTTGGTGTCGGTGATGGTCGTTGGCAATCGTTGTCAAGCATCGCCATTCCGTTGCGACGGGGCTCGAATCCCCTTATCCGCAATGAGAAAGGCCAGCAATGCCCAACTTTCACCTCCCCGTTCGACGGTGGAGCACAGCAGTCGCGCTCGCGACGACCGCAACGGTGCTTGCCGCCTGCGGCGGCGGCGGTTCGAGCGATGTCGCCGGCGGTAGCAGCCAGCCGAAGGCTGACACCACCCTGACTCTGGTCGCCTACGCGGTGCCGGAGCCCGGCTGGAGCAAGATCCTCCCGGCGTTCGCCGCGACGCCCGAGGGCAAGGGCGTGGCAGTGACGACGTCCTACGGCGCCTCCGGTGATCAGTCGCGCGCCGTGGTCGACGGCAAGCCGGCCGATATCGTCAACTTCTCGGTCGAGCCGGACGTCAGCCGCCTGGTGAAGGCCAATAAGGTTGCCGCCGACTGGAACAAGTCCACCACCAAGGGCATCCCGTTCGGCTCGGTGGTGTCGCTGGTCGTCCGCAAGGGCAACCCGAAGAACATCAAGGACTGGGATGATCTGCTGCAGCCCGGTCTTGAGGTCGTCAGCCCCAGCCCGCTGAGTTCCGGCTCGGCCAAGTGGAACCTGTTGGCGCCCTATGCCGCCAAGAGCAACGGCGGTCAGGACGACGCGGCAGGCATCGACTTCATCACCAAGCTCGTCTCCGAGCACATCAAGACCCGGCCGGGTTCCGGTCGCGAGGCCACCGACGTGTTCCTGCAGGGCACCGGTGACGTTCTGATCAGCTACGAGAACGAGGCCATCAACACCGAGCGGCAGGGCAAGCCGGTCGAGCACGTCAATCCGCCGCAGACGTTCAAGATCGAGAACCCGGTGGCGGTGGTGACCACCAGCGCCCACGTCGACAAGGCGACCGCGCTGAACAACTACCTGTTCACCCCGGAAGCTCAGAAGATCTGGGCCCAGGCCGGATTCCGTCCTGTCGATCCCGCAGCGGCTGCTGACTTCGCCACCGACTTCCCGACCCCGCAGAAGTTGTGGACCATCGCTGACCTCGGCGGCTGGAGCAAGGTGGATCCGGCGCTGTTCGATAAGGACAATGGCTCCATCACGAAGATCTACAAGCAGGCCACTGGATGACAGCAGCCATCGAACCAAATCCGCAGGCGGTCCGGCCCGAGCTCACCGGAGGTGACTCGGGCGGGCCGTCCCGCTTCGGCGGCCGCAGGCACGGCACGACCAGCTTGCGGGTTGGGGCGGCGTCGATCTGGCTGAGCGTCATCGTCCTGCTGCCACTCGCTGCGATCGTGTGGCAGTCGGCCAAGGGTGGCTGGCACCTCTTTTGGCTGGCGGTCACCTCCAACGCCGCGATCGAGTCGTTCCGGGTGACGCTCACGATCTCGATCGGCGTCACCCTGGTCAACACCGTCTTCGGACTGCTGGTCGCCTGGGTGCTGACCCGCGATGACTTCCCGGGTAAGCGGTTGGTCGATGCCGTGATCGACCTGCCGTTCGCCCTGCCCACCATCGTCGCCAGCTTGGTCATGCTCGCGCTGTACGGCCCGTACAGCCCGATCGATGTCCAGCTACAGCACACCAAATGGGGTGTCGGGATCGCGCTGCTGTTCGTCACGCTGCCGTTCGTGGTGCGTTCTGTTCAGCCGGTGCTGCTCGAGCTCGACCGCGAAGTTGAGCAGGCGGCCGCCTCGCTGGGCGCCAACAACAGGATCATCTTCACCAAGGTGATCTTGCCTGCGTTGTTGCCGTCCCTGCTCTCCGGCGGGGGGCTGGCGTTCTCCCGCGCGATCGGCGAATTCGGCTCGGTGGTGCTGATCGGCGGCGCGGTGCCGGGGGAGACCGAGGTGTCCTCACAGTGGATCCGCACGCTGATCGAGAATGACGACCGGACCGGTGCCGCCGCGATTTCGATTGTGCTGCTGCTTGTTTCGTTCATCGTGTTGTTCGTCCTGCGGGCTGTCGGCTCGCGGGCGGCCAAGCGGGAGGAGCTGGCAAAGTGACGCTGTCACCGCTGGTGCGGTACCTCATCCGTTACGTGGCTCTGGCCTACGTCGCGGTGCTGGTGATCGTCCCCGTCGGATTGATTCTCTGGCGGGCGTTCCAGCCGGGAATCGGCGCGTTCTTCGACTCGATCAGTACCCCGGCCGCGATATCGGCGCTGCAGCTTTCGCTGCTGGTGGTCGCGATCGTCGTGCCACTCAATGTCATCTTTGGGATACCGACCGCGCTCGTGCTGGCGCGCAACAAGTTCCGCGGTAAGTCTGCCCTGCAGGCCGTCATCGACCTGCCGTTCGCGGTGTCGCCGGTGGTCGTCGGTGTGGCACTGATCCTGCTGTGGGGCAGCGCGGGCGTGTTCGGCTTCGTCGAGAACGATCTCGGATTCAAGATCATCTTCGGCTTTCCCGGGATCGTACTGGCCAGCATCTTCGTCACCGTGCCGTTCGTGATCCGCGAAGTCGAGCCGGTGCTGCACGAACTCGGCACCGACCAGGAGGAGGCGGCCGCCACGCTGGGATCCAGCTGGTGGCAGACGTTCTGGCGGATCACCCTGCCATCGATACGGTGGGGACTCACCTACGGTGTGGTGCTGACGATCGCCCGCACGCTTGGTGAGTACGGCGGCGTCATCATGGTGTCGTCGAACCTGCCGGGTACCTCGCAGACCATGACTCTGCTGGTGTCCGACCGCTACAGCCGCGGTGACCAATACGGCGCGTACACGATCTCGACACTGCTGATGGCGGTGGCCGTGCTCGTCCTCATCGTTCAGGTGGTGCTGGATGCCCGGCGCGCCAAAGCGGCGAGTGAATAGGTAACGAGGAGAAAAGCTCTCATGACCAATGCCATCACCGTCACCGGCGCCAACAAGCGCTACGGCGAGTTCGCCGCGCTCGACGACGTCGACTTCGTGGTGCCCGCCGGGTCGCTGACCGCGCTGCTGGGGCCCAGTGGCTCGGGCAAGTCCACACTGCTGCGTGCCATCGCCGGACTCGACCAGCCCGACACCGGCAGCATCACCATCAACGGCCGAGATGTCACCAACGTCCCCCCGCAGCGGCGCGGCATCGGCTTCGTGTTCCAGCACTATGCCGCGTTCAAGCACCTGACTGTGCGGGACAACGTCGCGTTCGGGCTCAAGATCCGCAAGAAGCCTAAGTCGGAGATCAAGGACAAGGTCGACAACCTGCTCGAGGTCGTTGGGCTGGCCGGGTTCCAAACCCGCTATCCCAGCCAGCTTTCCGGTGGCCAGCGCCAGCGGATGGCGCTGGCTCGGGCACTCGCCGTCGACCCGGAGGTGCTGCTACTCGACGAGCCGTTTGGCGCCTTGGACGCCAAGGTCCGAGAGGATCTGCGGACATGGCTGCGCCGGCTGCATGACGAGGTGCACGTGACGACGGTGCTCGTCACCCACGACCAGGCCGAGGCGCTGGACGTCGCCGACCGGATCGCCGTGCTCAACAAGGGTCGGATCGAACAGGTCGGCTCGCCGACGGAGGTCTACGACAGCCCGTCCAATGCATTCGTGATGTCATTCCTGGGCACCGTGTCGTCGCTCAACGGAATCCTGGTGCGCCCGCACGATATTCGCGTCGGGCGCAATCCAGAAATGGCGATCGCCGCCGGCGACGGCACCGGGGAGTCAACCGGTGTCGTGCGCGCCACCATCGATCGGGTTGCGTATCTGGGCTTCGAGGTGCGGGTCGAATTGACCAGCGCCACCAACGGGAAACCGTTCATCGCGCAGATCACCCGCGGCGACGCCGAGGCGCTCGGGCTGAAAGAGGGCGACTCGGTGTACGTGCGGGCCACCAGGGTGCCGCCGATCGCCGGCGAAGTACAGGTCGCGGCAAGCGAAGTGCAGGTCGCGGCAACCTAGGCCGCGACCCGGGCGGACACCGCGTGGTCGAACCGGTCGAGCACCGTCTCGGCCACCAGTGGATGCGCGCCCAGCGGCGCCACCATCGTCATGCCTTCGGCGTCAGCGATTGCGGCCACCCGGTCGGTGATGCGCCCCGGTGCGATGAACCACGGCGCCACGACGATTCGCCGGGCGCCCTTGCGGCGCAGGATCTCGGCTCCGTCCAGCACCGACGGGTGCGGTCCGGTCGCGTAGGCCACCTGCACCCCGGACCATCGGGTCCCACGGGCCAATGTCTCGGCGAGCGCCGAGGTGCGGGCGTTGGCGGCGGGATGCGAAGAGCCGACCGCCACCACCAGCACGCCCAGACCGCGCTCGAATTGGTGAATCTGGTTCTGTGCCAGGCGTTCCCGCATGACCTCGAGGAGGCGCGGATCCTCACCCAGGGCGTCGGCCTGGATCACATCGGCACCCGCGTCGGCGATCATCGCGGGGATGTCGGTGCGGGCGTGGTACGCGCTGGCCAGCAGTAGCGGTGTGACGACCGCCGGACCGTCCAGCGCGCGTAGTTCATCACACAGATTCGGTGAGTTCTGTTCGCAGAACGCGACTCGCACATCCAGCTCGGGCCGCAACGCGCGAATTCGCTCGGCCACCGCATGAATGGTGGCCGAGGAGCGCGGATCAGCGCTGCCGTGCGCGGTGAGGATGAGCCTCACGAAACGTGGAGTCCGCATTCTGTTTTCGACAGGCCCTGCCAGCGGCCGCTGCGCGGGTCCGCACCCTCGATCGGCTTCGCCGTGCACGGCGCGCAGCCGATCGACGGATATCCTTCGTCGACAAGCGGGTTCACCAAAACACCGTTGGCCTGGATGTAGGCGTCCATGTCGTCATCGGACCACGCGGCCAGCGGATTGATCTTCACCAGCTTGAATGCCTCGTCGAAGCTGATCAGCGGCGCATGGGCACGGGTGGGTGCCTCGACACGGCGGATGCCGGTGACCCAGGCCGTGTATCCCTGCAACGCTTTGCCCAGCGGGGTGACCTTACGCAGCCGGCAGCACTCGGTCGGATTGCTGGCGAACAGGTCCTTGCCCAGCAACTGGTCCTGCTCGGCCACGCTGTGCTCGGGTGTGACGTTGACGACATGGATGTCGTATACGGCCTCGACCGCGTCGCGGGTGCCGATCGTCTCGGCGAAGTGGTAGCCGGTATCGAGGAACAGCACGTCAACGCCGGGGCGAACTTTGGCGGCGATGTCGACCAACACCGCGTCCTGCATGTTGGAGGCCACGACGTATTCACCGCCGAAGTGCTTGTCGGTCCAGGCCATCAGCTCGTCAGCGCTGGCGCCGTCCAATTCGGCGGCGCCGTGCTCGGCAAGCTGTCGTAGGTCTGCCTCCGTCAATTCACCCACCCCAATACTCATCGCAAATCATCTTCTTCCGCTCGCACAGCCCACTGGGCGAAACGTTCTCCTTCGTGCTTTTGTTTCACGAAGTTGCGCACGACCCGCTCGATGTAGTCGCCGAGTTCGGTGGAGACCACCTTGTGCTGACGGAGCTTTCGGCCGAAACCGCTGTCCAGGCCCAGGCTGCCGCCCAGGTGAACCTGGAACCCTTCTTCCGGGCCGTTGCCGTCGTCGATCATCTGGCCCTTGAACCCGATGTCGGCGACCTGGATGCGGGCGCATGAGTTGGGGCAGCCGTTGATGTTGACTGTGACCGGCACATCGAGTTCGGCATTGATGTCTTCGAGCCGCTTCTCCAGGTCCGGCACCAGGCTCTGAGCGCGCACGCGGGTCTCGGCGAAGCTGAGCTTGCAGAACTCGATTCCCGTGCAGGCCATCAGGTTTCGCCGCCAATGCGACGGTGCCGATGGCAGGCCGATGGCATCGAGCCCACTGCGAAGCTCTTCGAGCTTGTCGTCGGGCACGTCCAGGACGATCAGCTTCTGATACGGGGTGAACCGGACCCGAGTTGAACCGGCGGCCTCGGCCAGGTCGGCGACCTTCGTCAGGATCGTGCCCGAGACCCGCCCCGCGATCGGTGCAACCCCGACGGCGTTGAGGCCGTTCTTGAGCTTTTGGACGCCGACGTGGTCGATCGGACGGGGGACCGGTGCGGGTGCGGGCCCGTCGATCAGCGGCCGCTTCAGGTACTCGGTCTCGAGCACCTCACGGAACTTCTGGATGCCCCAGTCCTTGATGAGGAACTTCAGCCGGGCTTTGGCGCGCAGCCGCCGGTAACCGTAGTCACGGAACACGCTGACCACGCCTTCCCAGACGTCGGGCACCTCGTCGAGAGGCACCCAGGCGCCGACTCGCTGTCCCAGCATCGGGTTGGTGGACAGGCCGCCGCCGACCCACAGGTCGAAGCCGGGGCCGTGCTCGGGGTGGTTGACCCCGATGAAGGCGACGTCGTTGACCTCGTGCACGACGTCCTGCAGGCCGCTGATGGCGGTCTTGAACTTGCGGGGGAGGTTCGAGTACTCGGGCTTGCCGATGTAGCGCTTGACGATCTCTTGGATCGCCGGGGTGCCGTCGATGACCTCGTCGAGCGATTCACCCGCAAGCGGTGAGCCCAGCACCACGCGTGGGCAGTCGCCGCACGCCTCGGTGGTCTGCAGACCGATCTCGTCGAGCCGACGCCAGATCTCCGGCATGTCCTCGATCTGGATCCAGTGGTACTGCACGTTCTCGCGATCGCTGATATCGGCGGTGTCGCGGGCGAACTCGGTCGAGATGCCGCCGAGCGTGCGCAGCGCCGCGGTGGTCAGTGCGCCGCCGTCGCTGCGCACTCGCAGCATGAAGAACTCGTCTTCGAGCATGTCGGTGTTCTCGTCACCGGTCCAGGTGCCGTCATAGCCGGGCTTGCGCTGGGTGTAGAGGCCCCACCAGCGCATGCGGCCGCGCAGATCCTGCTTGTCGATGCTGTCGAAGCCCTGCTTGGCGTAGATGTTCTCGATGCGGGCGCGGACGTTGAGTGCGTCGTCGTCCTTCTTGAACTGCTCGTTGGGGTTGAGCGGCTCGCGGTAGCCAAGGGCCCACTGGCCCTCACCCTTCGGGCGCTTCGGGGCGGCCTTGGTCGGCTGAGTCATGAAATGGGGCTCCTCATGTCAAGGAGCTGGCGTTCGGATCGCGCGATTCCACCGGTGGGCTGTTCCGGCGGCGCAGATCCGGCGGCCAGCTGAAGTACAGGTGGGCGGTCTACGGCGTCAAGCCAGACAACAACAGGTACAGACGCGCTGGTAATCGACATGCCGCCGAACCACCAGTGCGACCGGGCGCAGATTCTGGGGGGCAGGCATGCGCGCCATTCTGCCACGAACCCCGTCAATCGCTCTAACCGGGACAAATTTCGGCTCGTCGTGAGTAAAAGTCGACTCTGGGACACTGGACGCATGTCGGTCCGTCCCGCGCAGGCCGCCCTGCCGGAGCTCGTCCTGACGCCCGGCACGGCGTTCGGCATCTATGTCCATGTGCCGTTCTGTGCCACCCGCTGCGGGTATTGCGACTTCAACACCTACACCGCCGCCGAGCTGGGCGGCGCGTCGCCACAGGGCTGGCTGACCGCGCTGCGCACCGAGCTCGAACTGGCCGCTGACCTGCTGGGTGCAGTACCGGTCGACACGGTGTTCGTCGGTGGTGGCACACCATCGCTACTCGGTGGCACAGGACTGGCCGAGGTGCTCGACGTCGTGCGGAACAACTTCGCCATGGCCGCCGACGCCGAGGTGACCACCGAGGCCAACCCGGAGTCGACGTCACCGGAGTTTTTCGAGGAGATCCGCGCCGCGGGCTACACCCGGGTGTCGCTGGGCATGCAGTCGGTGGCACCCCGCGTGCTGGCGCTGCTGGACCGGACCCATTCGCCGGGGCGGGCGCTGCACGCCGCCGCCGAGGCCACGTCCGCCGGCTTCGAGCACCTCAACATCGACCTCATCTACGGCACGCCGGGGGAGTCCGACGACGATCTGCTGCGCTCGGTCGACGCCGCGCTGACTGCAGGCGTCGACCACGTGTCGGCCTACGCCCTTGTCGTCGAGGACGGCACCGCGCTGGCCCGCCGGGTGCGCCGCGGTGAGATCGCCGCTCCCGACGACGATGTGCTCGCGCACCGCTACGAACTACTCGACCAGCGGCTGTCGGCGGCCGGGCTGAGCTGGTATGAGGTGTCGAACTGGAGTCGTCCCGGCGCCGAGTGCCGGCACAACGTCGGCTACTGGAACGGCGGCCAGTGGTGGGGGGCCGGACCCGGCGCCCACGCGTTCGTCGGCGACACCCGGTGGTGGAACGTCAAGCACCCGACTGCCTACGCCGAGGCGCTCGCCGGGAGGCAGCTGCCGGTCGCGGAGTTCGAACGCCTTGACGCCCACGCCCGCCACATCGAGAACGTCCTCCTGCAGATCCGGATGCGCACGGGGCTGCCGCTGACGGCGCTGACGGGGTCCGAACAGGTGCGGGCTGACGAGGCGGTGGGCGCCGGTCTTCTGGTCCGTGCGTGCGACCGGTTGGTGCTGACCGACCGTGGGCGACTGTTGGCCGACGGCATCGTGCGCGACGTGCTCGACGACTGACGGCCGGACATGGCAAGGCCGCGGGGAAGCCTTGGGGGGTAGGCACTTCCCGCGGCCTTGCTCGGTGGCCCTGCCGGCTAGCCCAGCGCCCACAGCGGGATGCCGTTGAACCCGAAGGCCTGCTGGGGCGAAGTGGCAGGGGGTGTGGCGTGAATCCGGGCGTGGCCCTGCTTCTCGCACATGGTCGCGCCGCCCTTCTGCATGCAATTGATCGGATTGGGCGCCGCAGCAGCGCTCGGTGCGAGGCTGAGGGCAGCTGCCGCGGCGCCGGCGGCGACGACGGGTGCGAGGTGGCGGAGTGTGAGCTTCATTGCTGGTCCTTTCGTGTGTCGGGAAGAGAAACCCATTGGGGGAATGCAGGTTTCGTGACGTCTGCCCGATATCTCCAACATAGGCGATGGTCTCCCACCGGTCACGCTATTCATATCAGGGTCAAATATGTTGATGGACAGTCAAACTCGATGCTGGCTCGACGTGCAGCACCCGCGCGCTGCCAATGTCGTAGAACAAGCCGACGACCTTCAGCCGGCCTTCCTCGTGCAGTTCACGGATCAGTGGATGGCGTACCAGAGTGTCGACCTGGACGGCGACGCTGACCATGCTCAGCTGGTCCGCGGTGTTGAATCCTTGTTCCTCGGCGGATATTGCAATGGGGTGGCGGCCTTCGTCGAAGGCGTCCAATGCCGGCCGAGCGTGCTTGAGCCAGGATCGCAGGTGTTCTTCACCGGGTACTCGCTCGCCTGGCACGCCTTGCTCGCGCAGGGCGGCATGCATTGCGCCGCAGGCGGAATGGCCACACACGACTATTGAGGACACCGTCAACCTGCCGACCGCATAGGCGATCGCTGCCTCCACGGAAGAGTCGAGCTGGTCGGCGGGTACCAGGTTGCCGACGTTGCGCACTGTGAACAGGTCGCCAGGCCCGCTGCTGGTGATCGCATTCGGCACAATCCTGGCGTCAGTGCAGGTGATGAACAGCGTCTCGGCCTGATGGGCGTGCGCCAATTTCGCCATGTGCGGCCGTATCTGGGGCGCGGTCCTGCGGTGGTACACCTCGAGGCCGTCGAGAACCGCCTGGGGCGGGGTGTCGCGCCGCTCGTGGCCGTTCTTGGTCTGCGGGTCCTGCCACGAACTCCACGGCACCACTCCGAGCCGCTTGTCGATCTGAGTGAAGGCGCGCTGGGGCGGCCCGGTGACTGCGCTGTGAAGTTCGACGGAGCCGACCTCCTGCACCAGCACGCTGCCGCCGGATGCCTCGTGCTGACGCTGCCAGTCCTTGAGTGCCTGGTGTGCGGCATGGTCGATGAAGTCCACCGACATCTCCAGCGTGACGCGCACACCCGGCGGCACGGATGCCAGCGTCTTGTGAAGCTGGGGCAGGGACAAGAACGTGCACGACCCTTCCACGGCGATGTGCCAATCGGCGTTGTCCGTATCGTCGGCGGGCTCGGCGTGGATCCTGGCGCGCGCCACCCGCCAGACGGTGAGTGCGACCGCCAACGCCAGCCCGAGCAGGACGCCCTGGAGGAGGTTGAGGAAGACCACGCCGGCGATCGTCACCAGATAGACCGCGATGTCCCCGGTCTGCCGGGCCGTCTTGATGTGGGTGAGCTTGACCAGCTGGATGCCGATCACTATGAGCAGTCCGGCCAGCGCCGCGGTCGGAATCTGCTGGGCCAAGCCGGCGAACGGCAGGGCGAAGACCAGCACCCATAGTCCGTGCAGGATCGACGATGCGCGGGTCTTGGCGCCTGCGGTCACGTTGGCCGAGCTGCGCACGATCACACCGGTGATCGGAAGTCCGCCGACGGCGCCCGAGGCCACATTGGCGGCGCCCTGGCCCACCAGTTCGCGGTTCAGGTTCGACCGCGGACCGTCTTGCATGCGGTCGACGGCGACCGCCGTGAGCAGGCTTTCCACGCTGGCGATGAGGGCAACGGTGATGACGCCCGTCGCGAACGCCCCCCAATTGCCCTCCGGTAGACCGGGTGCCTGCAGGGCGTTGAGCAGGGATCCGTCGAGCTGAATGCGGGGCACGTTCAACGCGAAGAGCACCGATACCGCGCTCGCGACGACGATCGCGACCAGCGGGCCTGGCACTTTGCGAATCCGAGCGGGGACCCAGCGCCACGCCAGCAGGATTCCGATCACCAGCACACCGACGGCCAGCCCGGCGCCGTCGGCCGCGATCAGCTGACTGGGCAGTTCGGTGATATTGCGCCAGGCCGAACTCTCGGAGCTGCCACCGAGCAGCACGTGGACTTGCTGCAGCGCGATCGTGACTCCGATGCCCGCCAGCATGGCGTGCACCACCATCGGCGAGATCGCCAGCGCCGCACGGCCCACTCGGCTGACCCCGAGCAGTATCTGCAGCAGACCTGCGCAGACGGTGACAGCGCAGGTCACCGCCCAGCCGAACTCGGCGATCAAGCCCGCGACGATGACCGTCAGCCCGGCCGCCGGTCCGCTCACCTGCAGCGGGGAGCCACCAAGGGCCCCGGCGACCACACCACCGACGATCGCGGCGATCAGCCCGGCGAGCACCGGTGCGTCGGAGGCGATCGCGATACCCAGCGACAGTGGCAAGGCCACCAGGAAGACCACCAGCGAGGCCGGTAGATCATGGCGCAGGATCGTGGACATCCTGCTCGGGTCGTCAGAACCCGTGGTCGGCTCGATGGAACGCTGCAAGGTAAAACTCCTGTCTGCGCGTGCGAGATCTTTTCAGTGACAATCGATTCGCGTATCGAGCCGCTGAAGCGGAACGAATTCACAAGCGCGACAGTAGGTGTGGTGTCTTGGGGTATTCAAGGTATCCATATCGGATCCATATCTGGATCGGTCGAACGGCGTGCAGTCGTGACCAAACTGTGTCGCGCCTAACAGAACTTTGCGGAAACCCGTGGCGGCGAACGTAATACAGCACGGCATGGATGCAGCTGCGGCCAGCTAAGATATGAAACAGGTATGGGCTGCATGACAGATTCATGTGTTTTCTACAGAATCGAAGTATGGCTCTACCGGTCGCACCCACTTCGTCCCGTCCACTCCAGCCCCGCCAGGCGATCCTTGGCCAGCTGCCCCGCATCTCACGGATCGACGGATCGCCGATCCGTGTTCTGCTCGTCGACGACGAACCGGCGTTGACCAATCTGGTCAAGATGGCGCTGCACTATGAGGGCTGGGATGTGCAGACGGCAGGCGACGGCCGGGACGCCTTGGCGAAGTTTCAGGACTTCGAGCCGGACCTGCTGGTCCTGGACATCATGCTCCCCGACACCGACGGCCTGCAGATCCTCAAGATGACGAGGGAGTCGGAGGGGTACACCCCGACGCTGTTCCTGACTGCGCGCGACTCGGTGGTCGACCGGGTGACGGGTCTGACAGCCGGTGCCGACGACTACCTGACCAAACCCTTCAGCCTGGAGGAGTTGGTGGCCCGGTTGCGCGGCCTGCTGCGCCGGGCCAAGGCCACCATGGACCCCGAGGACGAGGTGCTCAAGGTGGGCGACCTGGTGCTCGACGGCGCCAGCCGTGACGTTCGACGAAGCGGTGAGCCGATCTCGCTGACCACGACTGAGTTCGAGTTGCTCCGCTATCTGATGCGCAACCCGCGGCGCGCAATCACTCGTACGGAGATCCTGGATCGAGTCTGGAACTACGGCTTCGGCGGACGGTCCAGCATCGTCGACCTCTACATCTCCTACCTGCGCCGAAAGGTCGACACACACCGTGAGCCGATGATCCACACCGTTCGAGGGGTCGGCTACATGCTGCGGCCCCAGCCATGAACCCCAGGAGCTGGTCGTGGCGGCCGAGGTCGCTGCGCCGGCGACTGGTTCTGTGGGTATCGGTGATCGTCAGCGTTGCGCTGGTCGGCGTCGGCGCCGTGGCTGTCATCAGCCTGCGGGACGAGGCCGCCAGCCTGGCCGACAGTCAGGTGTCCAATTCGCTGGCCGCGTTCGGCTATTCGTATGCGAAGTCCAAGCGCGACCACGTCTACCCGGTGCCGCCCGCGGCCGACGAGTCGCACGGGGATGTCATCGACTTCCCGGGCCAGGCGCCAGGGACGGTCATCGCCATGCTGCGCGGCGACACCGCCGTCTCCGGCACGGTGTTCACCGACGGCGAACCCCTTCCCGCGTCGTCGGACGTGATGCGGGCGTTGGAAGCCATCGACTGGGGTGACGGGGATCCGCAGACGGTCAGCCTTGGTGACCTAGGGCCGCATCGGGTCGGCCATCGCGACTTCGCCGGAGGTGAGCGGCTGGTTTCAGCGGTGTCCCTGCACCAGGCCAACAAGACCGTGGCCGGCAAGGCGCTGACCGTGGTGGGGCTGGTGGTGCTTGCGCTCGTCACCACCGCGCTTGGCACCGTCGTGGCGGTGAACTATGCGCTCAAGCCGCTTCGCCGGGTGGCCGCGGTCGCCGGCCAGGTCGCTGCGATGCCGCTGGATGCCATGGACCATCGCATCACCGCCCGGGTGGGGGACGCCGATACCGACCCCGAAAGCGAGGTCGGTGTCGTCGGGCAGACGCTGAACCGGCTCCTGGCCAACGTCGACACCGCGCTCACCAACATGGCGGATTCGGATCGGCGGACCCGGCAGTTCCTCACCGACGCGAGCCACGAGCTGCGCACTCCGCTGGCGGCGATCCTCGGCTACGCCGAACTCACCCGGCAAGACAGCGAAATCCTGCCGCCGACCACCGAGTACGCCCTGGCGCGCATCGAGGCGGAGTCGCGGCGGATGGCCGCACTGGTGGCTGATCTCCTGCTGCTGTCCCGGCTTGACGAGGGCCTCGATCTCGAGCTCGAGGATCTCGATCTGTGCGATGTCGTCGCCGATGCCGTGAACGATGCGTCGGTGACCGCACCGGATCACCATTTCGTCACCGACTTGCCCGACCATGGGATCTGGGTACGCGGGGATCGCGCCCGGCTCCATCAGCTGTTGGGCAACCTGCTGAGCAACGCGCGAGTGCACACACCGGCCGGGGTGACCGTCACCACGTCGCTGTCGACTCGCACGGCCGGCACCGGCACGGTGGTCGAGCTGGTGGTGGCCGACGACGGGCCAGGGATTCCCGACGAGATCATGCCGAATCTCTTCGGTCGGTTCGTCCGGGCCGACAAGGCGCGGTCGCGCGAACTGGGCTGCAGTGGCCTCGGGCTGGCGATCGTCCTGTCGATCGTGGAGGCGCACAAAGGCACCGTGGTGGCCGAATCCAGTCCTGGCAGAACAGTATTCATGGTGCGGCTACCCGCGGCGAGGGCGACCGAGTCCGGTCAGCTCGGTGCGAATTGGCCGTTCGGGCCGGGGTCCATGTCGTAGACCCTGGCGTGCAGCACGGTGCGATTACGCAGCGCGGCGCGCACCGCCCTGTGCAGGCCGTCTTCGAGGTAGACGACGCCCCGCCACCGGACCGCATGCGGAAACAGGTCGCCGTAGAAGGTGGAGTCTTCGGACAGCAGGCGATCCAGCGCGAGCACGGTGGTCGTGGTGACCAGCTCGTCGAGGCGGATCTGTCGTGGGGGGATATGCGACCAGTCGCGGTAGGTCAGACCATGCTCGGGATACGGCTTGCCTTCCCGAACGCCCTTGAAGATCATCGGGCCCCAGCCCCGAGCGCAGCCCCCGGACTCCGCATCACCATCTGAGCAAGGCTAGTCGCTGGCGCCCGGATTGCCAGCGGAGGGCGGCCGTGCGTCGACGGCGCGATGGCACTCGGAGCGTGTGGGTGCTAATTGAGCTGATACTGACACTAAAATAGAGGCAACTTGGAGGTGTATCTGATGGGAAGTGCCGACGACCGTCGCTTTGAGGTACTTCGCGCCATCGTTGCCGACTTCGTCGCGACCAAGGAACCAGTCGGTTCCAAGGTTCTCGTCGACCGCCACAACCTCGGGGTATCCAGCGCCACCGTGCGCAACGACATGGCGGTGCTGGAGGCGGAGGGGTACATCACCCAGCCCCACACCAGCTCCGGTCGGGTGCCCACCGAGAAGGGTTACCGGGAGTTCGTCAACCGCATCGACGACGTCAAGCCGCTCTCGCCGCCGGAACGCCGCGCGATCCTGCAGTTCCTGGAGTCCGGGGTCGACCTGGACGACGTGCTGCGCCGCGCGGTGAAGCTGCTGGCCCAGCTGACCCGCCAGGTGGCGATCGTCCAGTACCCGACGCTGTCCACCTCGACCGTGCGCCACCTCGAGATCGTCTCGATCACACCCGCGCGGCTGCTGATGGTCGTCATCACCGACTCCGGCCGGGTCGACCAGCGCATCGTCGAGCTGGGCGACACGATCGACGACCACCAGCTGTCCCAGTTGCGCGAACTGCTCGGGCAGGCGCTGGAGGGCAAGCGGCTCGCGGCGGCCTCGGCCGCGGTGGCCGACCTGGCCGCCAGGCTCGACGGGTCGGGCGGGCTTGGCGACGCCGTCGGCCGCTCAGCGACCGTCCTGTTGGAGTCGCTGGTCGAACACAACGAGGAACGCCTGCTGATGGGCGGTACCGCCAACCTGACCCGCAACACCGCCGACTTCGGGGGCTCGCTGCGCTCGATCCTCGAAGCGCTCGAGGAGCAGGTGGTGGTCATTCGCCTGCTAGCCGCCCAGCAGGAAGCGGGTAAGGTCACGGTGCGCATCGGCCATGAGACCGAGGCCGAGCAGATGGTCGGCACCTCGGTGGTGACCACGACCTACGGCAGCTCAGGCACCGTATTCGGCGGCATGGGTGTCTTGGGGCCGACCAGAATGGACTACCCGGGAACTATTGCCAATGTCGCGGCGGTTGCGCTGTACATCGGCGATGTCCTAGGACACCGCGCCGGATAGCCGGCAGGGGACACCGAGCCGGATAACCGGCAGGATTTCGAAAGGTCAAGTGTGGCACGGGACTACTACGGCTTGCTCGGGGTGAGCCAGGGCGCCAGCGATCAGGAGATCAAGCGCGCCTATCGGAAGCTGGCCCGCGAACTGCATCCCGACGTCAATCCCGACGAGGCGGCCCAGCACCAGTTCAAGGAAATCAGCGCCGCCTACGAGGTGCTGTCCGACCCGGAGAAGCGCCGCATCGTCGACCTCGGTGGCGATCCGCTGGAAAGCGCCGCCTCGGCAGGCAACGGATTCAGCGGCTTTGGCGGCTTAGGCGATGTGTTCGAAGCCTTCTTCGGCGGTAGTGGCGCATCGCGCGGTCCCATCGGCCGGGTGCGTCCCGGCTCGGACTCGCTGCTGCGAATGCGGCTTACCCTCGCGGAGTGCGCGACCGGCGTGACCAAACAGGTCACCGTCGACACCGCTGTGCTGTGTGACATCTGCCAGGGCAAGGGCACCCACGGCAACTCCACCCCGGTCGCCTGCGATACCTGCGGCGGACGCGGCGAGGTGCAGACCGTGCAGCGCTCGCTGCTCGGACAGGTCATGACGTCGCGCCCCTGCCCGACCTGTCGTGGCGTCGGTGAGGTCATCCCCGACCCGTGCCACCGGTGCGCCGGTGACGGCCGCGTGCGCGCCCGTCGCGACATCAGCGTCAAGATCCCGGCCGGCGTCGGCGACGGCATGCGGGTCCGGCTGGCCGCCCAGGGTGAAGTCGGTCCGGGCGGTGGCCCGGCGGGCGATCTCTATGTCGAGGTCCACGAGCAGCAACATGACATCTTCATCCGCGACACTGACGACCTTCACTTCACCGTCTCGGTGCCGATGGTCGATGCCGCGCTCGGCACCACGGTCACTGTCGACGCCATTCTCGACGGGCTGACCGAGATCACGATCGCGCCCGGCACCCAGCCCGGTTCGGTGACGACGCTGCGGGGCCACGGCATGCCGCACCTGCGCTCGGGCGTCCGCGGAAACCTGCACGCACACATCGAGGTGACGGTCCCTGGCAAGCTCGACGCGCGAGCCAAGGAACTGCTCGCCGAGTTCAAGACGCGCAGCCACGCCGAACCCGAGGTCAAATCCACGCACGCCGCGTCCGCCAATTCCGGCGGCCTGTTCAACCGGCTGCGCGAGACCTTCAGCGGCCGCTGAGGCATTGGCCGACACCCTGTTCTACGCCGACGCCATCCCGGCGGTCGGGCAGGCGGCCGTCGTCGACGGCGACGAGGGCTTCCACGCCGCCACGGTGCGGCGCATCCGCCCCGGTGAGGCGCTGGTGCTCTCCGACGGTGCAGGCACCCTGGCCCGCTGCGAGGTCGAGGAAACCAGCAAGCGCGGGTTCTCGGCCCGGGTCCTCGAGCGCTGGACAGCATCGCGCCCCACGCCGACAGTGACTGTCGCCCAGGGCATCCCGAAGTCGGAACGGTCGGAACTGGCGATCGAGCTGGCCACCGAAGCCGGCGCCGACGATTTCATCGCCTGGCAGGCGGACCGGTGCGTCGCGCGCTGGGACGGCGAGCGCGCGGAGAAGGGTTTGCGCCGCTGGCGCGCGGTGGCGCGCTCGGCCGCCCGGCAGTCGCGGCGTGCCTACATCCCGGACATCGGTGGGCCGGTGGCGACGGCGGCGCTGGTCAAGGCCGTCGGCGATCAGGTGGGTGCCGGGGGACTGGTCCTTGCGCTGCACGAATCCGCCGCTCGGCCGCTGGCTGAACTCCCTGTGGCGCAAGCGAATTCGATCCTGTTGATCGTGGGGCCCGAAGGTGGGATCAGCGACCGCGAGCTCGTCGCGCTGGTTGCCGCAGGCGCCTCGGCGGTGCGGCTTGGCCCCACGGTGTTGCGCACCACGACCGCCGCGGCGGTGGCGTTGGGCGCGCTGGGCGTACTGACGCCGCGCTGGTCGATCGCGCGGTAACTCAGCCCTACCCCGCGTCGATGCGTTAATATTCCCCAACGTCAATTTTTGGGGGGTCAAGATGACGTATGTCGGTTACGTCTGTGGTGGGGTGTTCGCGCTCGGTCTGGGTGCCGCGGTTTTAGCGGGATCGGGTTCTGCGTCGGCTGATTCGACAGGTAGCGGATCTGCCAAGCCCGCGCACGCGCACAGCGAAGGCTCCCCGCCCCGGGCGGTCGCGAAGAAGCAGGCCGGTACGCGGGCGTTGGCGGCATCCACGATTTCGGGGACGCAGAAGGCTCCCGCGAGGGTGGTGAATCTGCGTGCGGCGCGCCCTGCCGATCGCCGGGCCAATTCCGTGCGGACGCCGGCGGCGGAGTCCTCCACCGGTTCGGTCACGTTGGCGGATCTGCCGCCGTCCTACTACGTGGACTTGAATATGCAGGCGTTCCGGGACGATTCGTGGAATATCAAGATCACCGGCGTCTACGGGACAGACGGAGCGGTGGACGATGCCGAGATTTTCGTCCTCCACGGTGACGGCGACAAGTACGTCGCCTACACCCGGTTGTATCTGAACCAGAATGCCAACGTGCCGCTCGGCGCGAGCTGGGATATCAAGGCGTTCGACCCCGGTGTTTTCCCGGGCGACCTTGGGCTGACCGAGATTCCGTCCGGTCCGCCGCGGCGCCTGCCCAACAGCGCAGCCGAGTCCAACCGCGAACAGTTTTCGACGGTGCTCGGCTTCATTCCGGTCGTCGCCCAGGTGGTGGGGGCGGTGAATCTGGTGCAGGACGGGATCGAGCTGCTCGAAGCTCAGCGGCGTGGCGACATCGACGACATCGCCGACGAGCAGGCCGATTTGAGGACGGATCTGATCTTTAAGATCCTCGGTGTCCAGCAGCTGCAGGGCGCGATCGCAGTGGTGACGTTGCCCGCGACCCTCGCCTTCGCCGCGCTCTATGTCGTGGCCGTAGCCCAGTGCCAGGCGAATCCCGGTTCCGAAATCTGCGGGGCGCTCATCTGATTACGGCCGCACGCGCTCAGGCCGGATCCGGCCGGGACGCCAGGCGCGCGTAGATCGACGCGGCCTCAGCGCGGTTGCTCGCGTGCAGCTTCCGAAGTACCCGCTTCACATGGGATTTCACCGTGCCAGGGGTGATCACCAGTTCATCGGCGATCTGCTGGTTGGTCCGCCCGTCTGCCATCAGCCGCAGCACCTCGGCCTCGCGGCGGGTCAGCATCTCGTGCACGCGTGACTCGACCTCGGCAAGCCGGCGGCTGGCCGGGCTGCGCTCGGCCGGCTCGACCTTGCGCAGTTCCAGATCGGCGTCCTGCAAGGCCTGGGCGGCCTCCTCCGCGGTGGCCAGCGCGCTACGCACCTCCGCGTGCTGGCGGCGCATCCGTTCCATCAGCACGGTGCGCTCGAAGGCGTAGCCGAATCCTTCGGCGAACGCCCACACCGTGTCTCGGTCGATCTCGTCGACGGTGCGCCCCGAGTACAGCCGGTCAGCGTGCAGGAAGCCGATCACCCGACCGGTGGGCATGACCGGGGCCGCAACGTAGGAGTGGGTCAGCGAGAAGTCGATGATCGGGCGGTTGACGCGCGGATCGTTCTGGGCGTCGCGCACGATTTCCGGTGCGCGCCTTCGGATCATCTGCGTCTCGAGCAACATGTGGTCCAACGGCGGGGCGACGGACTGGGCGAAGGCGACCATCTTCTCGGCACCCTCGACGTCATCGCCGAAGTACGCCGACTCCATCACCATCCGGCCTTCGTGCACGCGGAACAACACCGCCCGGTCGAACCCGCACGACTCCACGAGCTCACGCGGGGCCCGGTCGACGATCTTGGCGACCTCGTCGATCGCGCGCAGTTTCGAGAGCCCTTCCTGCACGCGCAGCAGCGCCAGCGTCCTGCGCCGGGCGGCGTCCTCGATCAGCTGACGCTCCAGCAGGGACAGATCGAGCACCGCCTCCAACGCGGCCAGCGCCTTCTCGTCGCCCAGGCCTTCCAGAGCCTCGCGCACCTGGGTGGCATGCGCGTCGACGGTGTCGGCGACGGCTCGGATCGGGTCGTCGGCGCGTTCGACGATGCCCAGCCGGCAGGCCTCGTCGTAGCGACGGGTCACCGCGCTGGTCGGCGGTTGCTTGGACGCCCAGCCCGGGTGATTGCCGTCGACGAGCGCGGTCACGGGCAGCGAGTCAAGGGAGTCAGTGGTGGCGGTCACAGTGCGCCGATCGTCTCACCACCAACGGGGCGGCAGTGGCAAAACCGCCCGGTAGGGAGCGCAACTGACCTCCATCGGGAGATCGACCGGCCGCCATAGCAGCATCGAGGCTGTTGGCATGACCTCGACGACCGCTTCCGCGCTCCACCTGCTGACCACTCCGGAGGGGATCGCCAACCCCTATCCACTCTTCGAGCAACTGCGGGATTCCTCGCCGGTGGCGGGCTACCAGGACTGGCCGCCCGGGACCGTGCCCGGGGCTGACGAGCCCGTCACCGCCTGGGCGTTGTTCCGCCACGACCAGGTTCTCGCGGCGGCTCGCGACGGCGAGACGTTCTCCTCCCGCGACCCGATCCAGGAGGCGTCGTCGGCCCCGAGTCTGATGCTGGTCAACACCGACCCGCCCGCGCACACCGGTGAACGCAAACTGGTCAGCCAGGCGTTCTCGCCACGGCGCATCCGCCGGCTCGAGAACTGGCTCGCCGAGCTGGTGCCGGTTCTGCTCGCCGATTTCGATGCCCGCAAGCGCGACGATGATCCCGACGTCATGGAGTTCGCCGACGAGGTGCCCACCCGCGCGATGGTGCGGCTGCTGGGTCTGCCCGACGGCGACCACGTCCGGTTCAAGAACTGGGCCAACGCATTCATGCTCTCATCGACGATGACGCCCGAGGAGCGGATGGCCAGCAACGCCGACATGGTGGCGGCGTTCACCGATCGGGTCATCGAACACAGTGCCCGCCTGGATAATTCGCAGGATGTCGAGGACGCTGAGGATCTGATCTCGGCGCTGCTGCGGGCCGAACTCGACGGCCAGCGGCTCACCCCCGAGCAGATCGTGCGCCTGTGCGTGACGCTGGTGGTGGCAGGCAGCGAGACGACGACCTATCTGATCGGCAGCGTCCTGCACGCCATGGCGCGTGAGCCTGCGGTGACCGCTCGGCTGCGGGCCGACCGCTCGCTGGTGAGCACCTTCATCGAGGAGGTCGCCCGGCTCACCGGACCACAACGGTTGTTCCGCATCGCGACCCGCGACGTCGAGATCGATGGCGCCAATATCAAGAAGGGGGAGTGGGTGGCGCTGTTCTTCGGCGCGGCCAACCACGACCCGGCCGTCTTCGAAGATCCCCAACGCCTGGACCTGGACCGGCCCAACATTCGCCAGCACCTGGCCTTCGGCCACGGACTGCACTTCTGCCTGGGCGCGCCGCTGGCCCGGTTGGAGGTGTTCGCGGTCGTCAACGCGGTACTGGACCGCTACTCGGTGATCGGCCTTTCCGAGGAACCCGGTGTGCGACAGACCGCCAGCCTGCTCACCCACGGCTTCGTCCGCCTGCCGATGCAACTGAGCCGATGAGCACCGTCGAGAGCGGCAACGTCGCCGCCACCAAGGCGATCTACGCGGCGGTCCCCGCCGGCGATCTCGAAACCGCGCTCAGCCACATGGATCCGGAAATCCGGATCACCTACTACGGCAGTGCCGCGATCCCGTATGCCGGTGACTACCAGGGCATTACGCAGGCGGTCGACTTCTTCACCACCGTCGGCAGCCACATCCAGATTGTGGCGATGGAACCGTGGCTGTTCATCGGCGACGGGGACAACCTGGCGGTCTGGGGTCACCAGAAGTTCCTGCGGCTGGCTACCGGGCACACCTGGGAGTCGGAGTTCGCCCACATCATCACGTTGCGGGACGGCAAGTGGTTGCACTTCCGGGACTTCATGAACTCGGCGCTGACCCACGACGCCTTCACCCGCGAATAGCGCGTCAGAGGCGGGCGCCCAACGTCGTCACCCCGTCACCGTCGAGGTGCTCCAACGCCTGGGGCCGGCCGGCCAGCACCGAGGCCAGGTGTGCGGCCGATCCGCTCACGCGAGGTCCGGTGGCGCCACGACGCCAGCCCACGTCGCGGGCGTGCAGGGTCAGCCCACGTGCCCGGGATCGCGCCGGGATGAACGGATTGGGCACGCGCACTTGGGTTTCGAGAACAGCGGTCAGCGCTTCGGTATGAACGTCCGGCTCCCGGCCGATCGCCAGCGCGATGTCGAGTTCGTGGATCACGTGGTCGCCGAGTAACAACCCCGGCG
Organism: Mycobacterium sp. RTGN5; assembly: GCF_033804465.1. Taxonomy (NCBI): domain Bacteria; kingdom Bacillati; phylum Actinomycetota; class Actinomycetes; order Mycobacteriales; family Mycobacteriaceae; genus Mycobacterium; species Mycobacterium sp. RTGN5. Next base: position 59,871 of record NZ_JAPZLA010000008.1, on the reverse strand, counting down.
GGAACACCCGGCCGATGCCGCGGGGTGCGTCGATCAGGGCGGTCAGGTCGCCGATCAGCTCGGCCGGTGTGCGGCGTACCGCGTGCCGGCGCGCCAGGGCGGAGTTCGCGCGATCGAAAGACCCGCCATGCCTGACCATCTCGGCCACCATGGGTGCAGGCGGGGCCTGGTAGCCGTAGACGATGTGGGCCAGCACCTCGTGGTTGGTCCAGTCCGTGCACAGGCTTGTGTGCTGCCAGTCGGCGGCGGACAGCGATCTCGCGAACGCGATAAACCTGAGATCGTTGCGCCGCAACAGGTTACGTCGGGTCGACATTGAGGTGCTTCCGCAGAAAGTCGGTCTGGTCGGCGAGAAGATCGGCCAGCAGTGGCGGGTGATAGACGTCGAAGTGGTCGGCGTCGTAATGGCGGATCTCGCCGTGCGGCGCCCGTCGGGCGATGTCTTCTGCGCGCCCGGGATCCATCAGCGTCTCGCGGTCGCTGACGCAGACCAGCGCGGGCGCGGTGATGCGGGACGCCGCGCGAACCGCGGTCGTGACCGCGATCTCCGCGACGTCGGAAGCCCCGACCCGGTTGTCGAAGTAGCCGCCGGGGGAGACGGTGGCGTCCCAGCCTTCCAGCGCGCCCGCAACCGTCACCGCCGCCGCGCTGCCCGGCGGGCCGACGACGGGGATGTAGTGCGGTGTCCGGCCCAACAGGCGCCGTCCGAGATCGTTGAGCACTGCCGGGGTCAGCTGCAGCATGGCGCCGAGTCCGAGCCGGCGCACCACCGCGGGGCCGTCGACGATCGGGCACTGCACCACGACGGCCGCCACGTCGTCGCGGGCGGCCGCGACCTGCAGGGCGTGCATCGCGCCCAGGCTGGTGCCCCACAGGCCGACCCGCCCGGCATCGATGTCCGGCAGGCCGGCGAGGAACTCGAATGCGGCGCCGACGTCCTGGCGGTGCTTGCGCAGGCTCAATCGCTGGCGCGGGAATCCGCCCGATGCTCCCAGTCCGCGGTAGTCGAACGCCAGCGTGGCGATTCCCGCCTGGCTGAAGTGCTGTTCGTACTGCTCGAGCGACATCGTGTGGTTGGCGCCGAACCCGTGGACGAGCACCAGGCCGGGATGCGGCCCAGGGCCGGGCGGCCGGGTGAGCCAGGCGGCGCACGTCGCGCCGCTCGAGTCGAAGGTCAGGGCGGTTTGAGTGGCTGGGGACATCGGTTCTCCTCGATACGTACGGTGTACGTAAACACTAACCCGTACGATGTACGTGTCAAGGGAGGGAGATTCCGCCGATGCGCCCACGCTTCACGATCGACGAGATCCAGACCGCCGCGCTGCAGATCGTGGACCGCGACGGGCTGGCCGGGCTGAGCATGCGCACGCTGGCCGCGGCCCTTGGCACCGGCGCGATGACCCTCTACAACTACGTCCGCGACCGAGATCAGTTGGAGGAGTTGGTTGCCGAGGCCGTGATCGCCGCCGTCGAGCTGCCCGACAGCGGCAGCGACTGGCTCGGCGATGTTCGCGCGATCGCCACCGCGATGTGGCAGGGCGTGCGGGCGCATCCAAACGCCATTCCGCTGGTGTTGACCAGGCGCACGGTGTCACCGACGAGCTACGCGGCCGCCGAGCGTCTCGTCGACGCGCTGAGCCGCGGAGGCCTCGACGACACCGCCCTGCTTGGCGCGTTCCGGGCGGTGCTCAGCCTGGTCATGGGCAGCGCGCAGGTCGAGTTGGCCGGGCCGCTGGCCGGCACCGGGCGCGACGAGCAGCAGCGACAGGTAGCCGCCCAGATCGGGGCGCTGGCCTCGGATCGGCATCACCGCCTTGCCGCCCTGGCCGAGGTGAGCCAGCGGTCCTCGGCGGCGGCGGACTTCGAGTGCGCGCTCGACCTCCTGCTGGCAGGCATACGTGCCAGCGCCCAGACGTTATCGACTTCACCGGGTCAAGGCCCGGCGGTAGGATGAACCAACCGGCAATCTCGACCTCCAGGAAGCAGGCTTCGAAGAACACGTGACGCCCCGCGAGACGACCGCTGCTTCGCAAGTGCGCAGCAGCATGACTGTTCCGCCCGACCTCGTTGTGGGCCTGCTGGGTTCCGCCGACGAAAACTTGCGCGCACTGGAACGCAGCCTGTCAGCCGACGTGCATGTCCGAGGTAACACCGTCACCCTGTCCGGCGACGCGGCCGATATCGCGATGGCCGAGCGGGTGATCTCCGAGCTCATCGCAATCGTGGCCGGCGGCCAGACGCTGTCGCCGGATGCGGTGCGGCACAGCATCGGGATGGTCACCGGCGCCGATAACGAGTCACCGGCCGAGGTACTGACCCTGGACATTCTGTCCCGGCGGGGCAAGACAATTCGGCCCAAGACGCTGAACCAGAAGCGCTATGTCGACGCCATCGACGCCCACACCATCGTGTTCGGTATCGGGCCGGCGGGTACCGGTAAGACCTATCTGGCCATGGCCAAGGCCGTCAATGCGCTGCAGACCAAGCAGGTCAGCAGGATCATCCTGACCCGCCCCGCAGTGGAAGCCGGTGAGCGCCTTGGGTTTCTGCCCGGCACGCTGACCGAGAAGATCGACCCCTACCTGCGGCCGCTGTATGACGCGCTGCACGACATGATGGATCCGGCCGCCATCCCGAACCTGTTGGCCGCCGGCGTAATCGAGGTGGCACCGCTGGCCTTCATGCGTGGCCGCAGCCTCAACGACGCCTTCATCATCCTCGACGAGGCGCAGAACACCACCGCCGAGCAGATGAAGATGTTCCTCACCCGGCTGGGGTTCGGATCCAAGATCGTGGTCACCGGCGACATCACGCAGGTCGATCTGCCGGGCGGCGCCACATCCGGTCTTCGCGCGGCAAAGGACGTCCTCGAGGGTATCGACGACATCAACTTCACCGAGCTCACCAGCGCCGACGTAGTGCGCCACCGGCTGGTCTCGGAGATCGTCGACGCCTACGCCAAGGCCGAGCAGCCTGGCCTGGTGAACCGCTCCCAACGTCGTTCGACTCGGCGTTAGGGGCGAGGAGAAGATGACTATCGAGGTTTCCAACGAATCCGGCCTCGACGTTTCCGAAGAGGAACTGATCAGCGTCGCCCGCTTCGTGATTCGCCGCATGGACGTCAATCCCGCTGCCGAATTGTCGATGGTGCTGCTGGACACCAACGCGATGGCCGATCTGCACATGCGCTGGATGGACCTGCCTGGTCCCACCGACGTGATGAGCTTCCCGATGGACGAGCTCGAGCCCGGCGGTCGCCCGGATGCACCCGAGCCGGGGCCGTCGATGCTCGGCGACATCGTGCTGTGCCCGCAGTTCGCCGCCGACCAAGCAGCCGCCGCGGGCCACAGCCTCGGCCAGGAGCTGGCCCTGCTGACGGTGCACGGAGTGCTGCACCTGCTCGGCTACGACCATGCCGAACCTGACGAGGAAAAAGAGATGTTCGACCTGCAGCGCAAGCTGCTCGAGGAGTGGGTCGGCGAACAAGTTCAGGCCTATCACCAAGATCGACAGATCGAGAAGGATCGTCGACTGCTCGACAAGTCACAGTTCTTCGACGAATCGTGACGGGCTGGAGTGCGCTGCTCGGCGCGATCGCCCTCATAGCGCTCGGTGGTCTGTTCGCCGCAATCGACGCCGCCATCAGCACGGTGTCGGTCGCCCGGGTCGAGGAACTGGTGCGCGACGACCGGCCCGGCGCCCTTCGCTTGGCGCGGATCATGGCCGAGCGACCCCGCTACATCAATCTTGTTGTGCTGCTGCGCATTGCGTGCGAAGCAGCCGCCACGGTGCTGCTGGTGGCCTTCCTGTGGGATGACCTCGGCCTCAAATGGGGTCTGGTGGTGGCGGCCGCGATCATGACCGTGGCCAGCTTCGTCGCCATGGGTGTCGGGCCGCGCACCGTCGGCAGGCAGAACGCCTACACCATCGCGCTCACGTCAGCCGTTCCGCTGCAGGCGATCTCGGTACTGCTGACCCCGATCAGCCGGCTACTCATCGTGATCGGCAACGCGCTGACCCCCGGCCGGGGTTTCCGCAACGGACCGTTCGCCTCCGAGATCGAGCTGCGCGAGGTGGTCGACCTGGCGCAGCAGCGCGGGGTGGTGGCCGACGACGAACGGCGAATGATCCAGTCGGTCTTCGAGCTCGGCGACACCGCCGCACGCGAGGTGATGGTCCCGCGCACCGAGATGGTCTGGATCGAAAGTGACAAGACCGCAAGCCAAGCGACGTCATTGGCGGTGCGCAGCGGCTATTCCCGCATCCCGGTGATCGGGGAGAACGTCGACGATGTCGTCGGCGTCGTCTATCTCAAAGACCTCGTCCAGCGCACCTATTACTCGTCCGACAGCGGCCGTCACACCAAGGTGTCCGAGATCATGCGCCCCGCGGTCTTCGTGCCCGACTCCAAACCGCTCGACGACCTTTTGCGGGAGATGCAGCGCGACCGCAACCACATGGCGCTGCTGGTCGATGAATACGGCGCCATCGCCGGTCTCGTGACGATCGAAGACGTGCTCGAAGAGATCGTCGGCGAGATCGCCGACGAGTACGACCACGACGAGGTGGCACCGGTGGAGAAGCTGGACGACAACAAGTTCCGGGTGTCGGCTCGGCTGCCGATCGAAGACGTCGGCGAGCTCTACGACGTCGAGTTCGAGGAAGATCTCGACGTCGACACCGTGGGCGGGTTGCTGGCTCTCGAGCTCGGCAGGATTCCGCTGCCCGGCGCCGAGGTGGTGTCCCACGGGCTGCGGCTCCGCGCCGAGGGTGGCCGCGATCATCGTGGCCGGCTGCGCATCGGCACTGTACTGGTCAGCCGAACCGACCTTGAGGAAGGCGACGACAATGAGTGAGACGCTGGCGGCCGAAGACGAGAAATTGGTGGTGCTCGCGCGCGGCGCGATGGCGCGCGCCGAAGCGGGCGAAGGAGCCGCGGTGCGCGACCTCGACGGGCGGACCTACGCCGGCGCACCGGTGACCCTGTCGGCGTTGCGGCTGACGGGTCTGCAGGCAGCTCTCGCCGCGGCGGTGTCCAGTGGCGCAACGGGTTTGGAGGCTGCGGTGTTGGTCGGCGGTTCGGCTGACGATGACGGTGTCGCCGCCGTCCGGGAACTTTCGCCGGCCGCCGCGATCATCGTGACCGACCGCTCCGGAGCGCCGCAGTGAGCGAGTTCCGGTCCGGCTTCGTGTGTTTGGTGGGCCGCCCCAATACGGGCAAGTCGACACTGACCAATGCCCTGGTCGGTGCCAAGGTGGCGATCACCGCCAACCAGCCGCAGACCACCCGGCACACCATTCGCGGCATCGTGCATAGCCCCGACTTTCAAATCGTGCTGGTCGACACCCCCGGGCTGCACCGGCCGCGCACCCTGCTGGGCAAGCGGCTCAACCTCCTGGTGCGCGACACCTACTCGCAAGTCGACGTCATCGGGTTGTGCATCCCCGCCGACGAGACGATCGGGCCCGGCGACCGGTGGATCTACGAACAGATCCGCGAGGTGGCACCCAGGACCACGTTCGTCGTCATTGTCACCAAGATCGACAAGGTGGCCAAGGACCGGGTGGCCCAACAGCTGATGGCCGTGCTGGAACTGGTCGGTGACTCCGCCGCCGAGATCGTGCCGGTGTCGGCGACCCGCGGCGATCAGGTCGACGTGCTCACCGAGGTGCTGGCCGCGCAGTTGCCGCCCGGCCCGGCGTTCTATCCCGACGGCGAGCTCACCGACGAGCCCGAAGAGACGCTGATGGCCGAGCTGATCCGCGAGGCCGCGCTGGAGGGCGTGCGCGACGAGCTGCCGCACTCGCTGGCGGTGGTGATCGAGGAGGTCGAGACGCGCCCCGACCGTGACGACCTGATCGACGTGCGCGCGGTGCTCTATGTCGAGCGGGACAGCCAGAAGGGCATCGTGATCGGCAAGGGCGGGGCCCGTCTCAAAGAGGTCGGGACGGTGGCCCGCCTTCAGATCGAGAAGCTGCTGGGCACGAAGGTGTACCTCGACTTGCGGGTCAAGATTGCCAAGAACTGGCAGCGCGACCCCAAACAGCTTGGGAAGCTTGGCTTTTAAACTCTCAGAGCGTGAACCCGCTCTGCCGTTCGAAATCGGCGAGATCGAAGTAGTCGCTGAACCGGACGATCTTGCCGTCGCGCACCTCGAAGACGCCGTTGACGGGTAGTACGACCTTGCGCCCGTCGGTCATCGTGAAGTAGTCGATGCGCTCGGCGAGTACCAGGCCGGGTTCGGCGGCAAGCGTGACGATGTCGAGCTTGGCCTCGGCGAAGGCGTCCAGAAACGCCTGGAAGATCGCGCGAATCCCCGCGATGCCCTCGATCGGGGCGACGGGCACATTGTGATAGATCGCGTCGTCGGCGAAGGCGGCGCAGATCACCTCGAGGTCGCGGTCCTCCCAGGAGCCGAGAAAGTCGCGGACGAGCTTCTCGCTGTCGTGCTTGGTGTCGGGCATGAAGAAGTAGTACCAACGGGCTGTTGCGTCGACAATTACCCGTAATGGCTATTTATTCGTGATCGGTCGGCACCGGGGTGTTCCACCAGATCTCGGGCTGCTTGTTGGACCAGCCGTTGATGGCCTCCAATTCGGCGGCCAGTGAGATCAGCAGCGGCTCGCTGTTGGCCGGGCCCATCAACTGAACGCCGATGGGCAGGCCGGCGGAGGTGAAGCCGGCCGGGATGTTGATCGACGGCCAGCCCAGCACGTTCCACGGGAAGGTCACCGGGCAGTCCGCGATCATTGCGCGGTCGGTGGCGCCTGCGCCGAGTTTGTCGAACTTGCGGGCGGGCGGAGGCGGCTGCGCCGTCGTCGGTGCCAGCACGACGTCGACGGAACGGAAGATCGCCCCGACGCGGCGGTGCAGGATCGGCTCGGTGGCCATGGCCCGGCGCAACAGGGCGCCGGAGAGCAGTCGGCCCATCCGCATGTTGGCCTCGGTCCTGGGGTCGAACACGACGTCGTCACCCAGCCGGTCGGCCCATTCCAGCAGTCCGGCCGTCGAGCGGGGCAGAAACGACAGGGGCAGCCGCAGCCCGTAGTTGGGATTGCCCGCCATCACGGTGTGGCCCAGCATGCCCAGCTGTTCGGCGACCTCGTTCAGCGCCGCCCGGATCTCGGGGTGCAGCTTGGCCGGGAAGATGGTGAACGGAAACCGTGTCGAGAGCGCGATCTTCAACGGTCCGGATGCGGCGCCGACGGCATCGACCATCCGCACCGGCGGCGGCTTGTACAGGTCGTCGTCGACATTGCCTGACGCGGCATCGAGGACTAGGGCGGCGTCGGCGACCGTGCGGGCCAGCACGCCGTTGACCGTGATGCCGTTGAACGGGTCGCGGATCGGCCAGGTCGAGATGCGCCCACGTTGCGGTTTGATGCCGACGAGGTGGGTCCATGCGGCGGGCACCCTGACACTGCCCGCGCCGTCGGATCCGATGGCCGCGGCCACCAGACCGGCCGCGACCGCCGCCGCGCTGCCGCCCGACGACCCGCCCGGAGTGTGCTTGCGCGACCAGGGATTTCGCGTGTGGCCGAATGCCGGTCCGCTGGTGAACGGCCACTGGCCGAGTTCGCAGCAGTTCGTCTTGCCGACGATCACCGCACCGGCTTCACGCAGCCGGCGCACCACCTCGGAGTCCTCGGTGGCCGGCCGGATGGGCCCGGCGACGCCGAAGGAGGTCGGCACCCCGGCGATGTCGACGTCGTCCTTGACCGCGATGGGGATGCCCAGCAGCGGTGCCTGCTCGCCGGCGGCGCGACGACGGTCAGCGTCGGCGGCGTCGGCGAGGGCCGATTCGGTGAGCACCACCCGGAAGGCGTTGAGGGTGGACTGGCTGGCCGCGATCGCGCGCAGCGACCGGCGGACCAGCTCGGTGGAGGTCACCGTCCCGCTGGCCAGTTGATAGAGCTGCTCGCCGATGGTGGGAAACCGCGGCGGCCTGCCCAAACTCGCGTGAGCTGTCATGGCGACGTCGAGACTAACGGCGCGGGTCCGCGCTTATGTCGCATTGCGGTGGGAAACTTCTCGGATGCGGTTGTATCGGGATCGGGCTGTTGTGCTGCGCCAGCACAAGCTCGGTGAAGCAGACCGCATCGTCACCCTGCTGACCCGCGACAATGGTCTGGTCCGCGCGGTCGCCAAGGGGGTGCGCCGCACCCGCAGCAAATTCGGCTCCCGGCTGGAGCCGTTCGCGCATATCGATGTCCAGCTGCATCCGGGCCGCAACCTGGACATCGTCACCCAGGTGGTGTCTATCGACGCCTTCGCCACCGACATCGTCAGCGACTACGGCCGCTACACCAGCGCCTGCGCGGTCCTGGAAACCGCCGAGCGACTCGCCGGCGAGGAGCGTGCGCCTGCGCCGGCGCTGCACCGGCTCACGGTCGGTGCGCTGCGCGCGGTGGCGGATGCGACGCGGCCCCGTGAGCTGGTCCTGGACGCCTATCTGCTGCGGGCCATGGGCATCGCAGGCTGGGCGCCCTCGCTGATCGAATGCGCCCGCTGTGCGGCGCCGGGCCCGCACCGCGCGTTCCACATCGCCGCTGGTGGCAGCGTTTGCATGCATTGCCGCCCGTCCGGCTCGACCACCCCGCCGCAGGCGGTGATCGACCTGATGTCGGCGCTGCACGACGGTGACTGGGAGGCCGCAGAGGCGTCGTCGGCGTCGCACCGCAGTCATGCCAGCGGTCTGGTGGCCGCGCACCTGCAGTGGCATCTGGAACGCCAGCTGCGGACCTTGCCGCTGGTGGAGCGTGTCTACCGGCAGCCCGCTGACCACGGTAAGGAGATGTTCAGGCAGGATGAAGCCCATGGCGATGAACCGGGTAACCAGCTCGTGGCGGGGGGCTGAACGCAAGCGGAAAGACCAATTTCCGCAGCTGCCCCCGGCGCCCGACGACTACCCGGTATTCCCCGACACCTCGGTGTGGCCGGTGGTGTTCCCCGAGCTGCCGCCGGTGCCAGGGGGCGGCCCGCGCCGCCCACCGCAGCACACGTCCAAGGCCGTGCCGCCGCCCATCCCGGCCGACCAGATGCCCAAGCACGTCGCCGTCGTGATGGACGGCAACGGGCGCTGGGCCACTCAGCGCGGGTTGAGCCGCACCGAGGGCCACAAGATGGGTGAGGCGGTGCTGATCGACATCACCTGCGGCGCCATCGAGATCGGCGTCCAGCACCTGTCGGTGTACGCGTTCTCCACCGAGAACTGGCGGCGCAGTGCCGAAGAGGTGCGCTTCCTGATGGGCTTCAACCGTGAGGTGGTGCGACGGCGCCGCGAGAACCTCGACGCCATGGGTGTCAACATGCGCTGGGTGGGCTCGCGGGCACGGATGTGGCGCAGCGTCATCAAGGAATTCGACATCGCCGAGAACATGACCGTCGGCAACGACGTGATCACGGTCAACTACTGCGTCAACTACGGCGGGCGGGCCGAAATCGCCGAGGCGGCAAAGCAAATCGCGCGTGACGTGGCGGCCGGGCGGGTCGACCCGGAACGGGTGAGCGAGGCCATGCTCGCCGAGCACCTGCACCGGCCCGACATTCCCGATGTCGACCTGTTCATCCGGACGTCGGGGGAGCAGCGGGCGAGCAACTTCATGTTGTGGCAGGCCGCGTACGCCGAGTACGTGTTCCAGGACAAGCTGTGGCCCGATTACGACCGGCGGGATCTGTGGGCGGCGTGCGAGGAATACGCCGAACGAAACCGGCGTTTCGGCCGGGCGTGATCGCGTGGACTTAGCGGGCAGGCTGGCCGAGGTGCTGACCGCGGTGGTACCCGTCGAGGTGGAACCCGATGGTGCGCTCACGGTGCGTTACGAGGGGACGTTCGCTTCACTGCGAACGGTCGCGATCACCGAGGACATCGAGATGGTTTCGGTGACCCAGGTGGTGGCCTGGGATCTGCCGGTCAACGCCGATTTGCGCAAACGAGTTGCGGCACAAGCGCAGTCGACGATGCTCGGGACCGTGACGTTTGTGGAGCAGTCGGGTAAGCGCGGGGATGTGATGCTGCGCTACAACTTTCCCGGCGAGGGACTGGCCGACAGCGCGCTGCAGACACTGGTGCTGATGGTGCTGGCCGGCGGCGCCGGTGCGCGCCGCGCGCTCGTCGACTAACGGGTTTGCGCCGAAACCGACGTTTCGCAGCCAAAGTTCGAGTGTGGAGCGTCCAAACGTCGATCTCGGCGTGAAATCACTCAGCCGCGGCACTGAGCGCAGGTGCCGAACAGTTCGATGGTGTGGCTCACGTCCGAAAACCCATGTTCCTCTGCCACTTCGGCGGCCCAGGCCTCGACTTCGCGACCACTGACCTCCACGGTCGCACCGCAGCTGCGACACACCAGGTGATGGTGATGGTCCGCCCCTGCGCAGCTCCGGTACATCGACTCGCCGGTGTCGGTGCGCACCATGTCCACCAGATCGGCCGCCGACAGTGACTGCAGCGTCCGGTACACGGTGGTGAGCCCGATGTTCTCGCCGCGGCGGCGCAGCTCGTCGTGCAACTCCTGGGCCGAGCGGAACTCATCGACGGTGTCGAGCAGCGCGATGATCGCCCCCCGCTGACGGGTGGCGCGTACTCCGGTCGCGGCGGCGCGCGGACGAATATCGGCTCCGGTCACGGATGCTCCTCACCGGCGTGGCTGATCGCGGCGACGACGATCTCGGCCAGGTGATCGTCCACCAACCGGTACATCACCTCGCGCCCGGAGCGTTCGCCTGCCACCACTCCGGCGGCCTTCAGGATCCGCAGGTGCTGGCTGACCAGCGGCTGCGGCACGTCGAGCGCGTCGACGAGCTCATGCACGCAGCGCTGGGATTCCCGCAGCTGCAGCACGATCGCGATGCGTACCGGCGCCGCCAGCGCGCGCAACAGCTCACCGGCGTGTTCCAGGAGGTCGGCTCGCGGCGACGACAGTTCGTCGACCCGGCCGTGGGCGGGTGCGGTCATGTCGTCACCTCCCGTTATTGGAAACGATTTCCACTTGACGCCCACTTTTCCATGCACGATCACGCATGTCAAAGGTTCGATTGGTGGGTCGTTAGGCTGTATGGCTATTGCCCGTCCGCAAGCCTTGCGTCGTCCATAGATAGGAGTGGCACCCATCGTGGCGTCCGTCATTGATTCCGTCGTCAATCTGGCCAAGCGTCGTGGTTTGGTCTACCCAGCCGGCGAGATCTACGGCGGCACCAAGTCGGCGTGGGATTACGGCCCGCTGGGCGTCGAGCTCAAGGAGAACATCAAGCGCCAGTGGTGGCGGTCGGTGGTGACCGGCCGCGACGACGTCGTCGGCCTGGACAGCTCGATCATCCTGCCGCGCGAGGTGTGGGTGGCCTCCGGTCACGTCGAGGTGTTCAACGATCCGCTCATCGAGTGCCTCAACTGCCACAAGCGTCATCGCCAGGATCACCTTCAAGAGGCCTACGCCCTGAAGAAGGGTGGCGAGCCTGATGACGTCCCGATGACCGAAATCGTCTGCCCGGACTGCGGCACCAAGGGCCAGTGGACCGAGCCCCGCGAATTCAACATGATGCTCAAGACCTACCTCGGCCCGATCGAATCCGAGGAAGGCCTGCACTACTTGCGCCCGGAGACCGCGCAGGGCATCTTCGTGAACTTCGCCAACGTGGTGACGACCTCTCGCAAGAAGCCGCCATTCGGCATCGGCCAGATCGGCAAGAGCTTCCGCAACGAGATCACCCCCGGCAACTTCATCTTCCGCACCCGCGAGTTCGAGCAGATGGAGATGGAGTTCTTCGTCGAACCCGACACCGCGCCGGAATGGCACAAGTATTGGATCGACACCCGGCTGAAGTGGTACACCGACCTCGGCATCAACCCCGAAAACCTGAGGCTCTACGAGCATCCCAAGGAGAAGCTGTCGCACTACTCGGCCGGTACCACCGACATCGAGTACAAGTTCGGCTTCCAGGGCAACCCGTGGGGCGAGCTCGAGGGCATCGCCAACCGCACCGACTTCGACCTCAAGACGCACTCGGAGCATTCCGGTACCGACCTGTCGTTCTACGACCAGGCCGCCGACACGCGCTACGTCCCCTACGTCATCGAACCCGCAGCGGGACTTACCCGTTCGTTGATGGCGTTCCTCGTCGACGCCTACGCCGAGGATGAGGCCCCCAACGCCAAGGGCGGGGTGGACAAGCGCACGGTGCTGCGGCTGGACGCCCGGCTGGCGCCGGTCAAGGCCGCGGTGCTGCCGCTGTCACGGCACGCCGACCTGTCCCCGAAGGCCAAGGATCTGGCCGCCGAACTGCGCAAGTACTGGAACATCGAGTTCGACGACGCCGGTGCGATCGGCCGGCGCTACCGCCGTCAGGACGAGATCGGCACACCCTATTGCGTGACAGTCGATTTCGACACGCTCGAAGACCACGCGGTCACCGTGCGTGAGCGCGACGAGATGACGCAGGAACGCATCGGCATCGACTCGGTCGTCGACTACCTGTCGACACGCTTGCGCGGTTAGAACCGGCCCCCGCCGCCGAGCATCCCGCCTCCGCCGCCGGAGGATCCCGATGATCCGCCGTAGCTGCTCGACGTCCACCCGCCGCCGCCACCGAATCCGCCGCCGAGTCCGCCGGACAGGATGTTGCCGAGGATGATCCCGCCGATCATCGCGCCCATGTTCGACGAACCGCCAACTCCACCATAGTGATTCATGTACGTCCGCTGGCCTGACTGGACGTCGTTGTTGGCCAGCTGCTGGGCCTGAGCGGCCAGCATCGACGCGCCGTTGGCGTGGGCGATGGCCTCGGTGACGTTGGACTTCTGCTTGGCCTGCGCGGCTTCGAGCTGCCGCACGGCCTCGTTGAGACGCGTCCGCGCCTCGGGCCCGACACTGCCGCGGCGGGTATCGATGTAGTCCGCCACCGAGCGCACCCGTGACTCCGCGGTGAACAGCGCCTGGTCGAACGACCGGCCCAGTCGCTCAGCGGTTTCGCGCTCCTCGGTGACGCCGGCCAGCAGCCGGTCGAGGTCCGCGTCGGCCTGGGTCAACTGGGTGAACGCACCCAACGGGTCGGCGGTCCCGTCGGTCTGCGCGGCGGCCACCGCTGCCACTGCGGCATCACGCGCGGCGGTCAGCTCGGAAGTGTTGGCCAATCCGCCCTCGGTCAGCTGTGCCACCGCCTGGTTGATGCCCTGCTGGGTGTCGGCGATCGCCGCAGGCAGAGTGGCGACCGCTCGCCTGATGTCGCTGGCCGCGCTGTCCACCGCGCTGAGCATCGAACTTGCCTGCTGCAGAGCCGATTCCGTGGCGCGCACGCAGTCGACCAGTTCACCTTGCTCGCCGGCAACCGGTTTGGCCACCAGCTCGCGGGCGCGGCTGATCGAGTGGTCGGCGAATTCCAGCCGCTCCTTGGCGGCGGCGACGTTGCGCGCCACCGAAGCCAATGCGGTCTCGGCGAACTCGCTGTGCAGCTGGGTCAGTGTCGTCTGAGCGGGATCGATGCGGGCGCTGACATCCACCAACTTCTGGGTCAGAATGTCGAGCCGGTCGGGAGCGTTGATGACCAGATCCCGGAGTTCGTGGAACGCCTGGGTTTGGGCGTCCAGGTCGCGGTCGGCCCGCGCGGCGGCGACCACGACCCGGGTGAGCAGATCGCGGCGCTGGGCCGGTGTTTCGGGAATCGTGTCATCGAGTTGCTGGCGCACATTGAACGCCTGCTGCAGGGTGGCCTTCGCGTTCTCGACGGCCCGGTTGAATCGATCCGCCTGCTGCTGGCCGAATTCCTCGGCGGCCAAGGCCAATTCGTTGGAGCTGGTTCGCACGGCGTTGTCGACGTCGACGACGATCGATCGGGACAGCTCGTCGAGGGCATCGAGGGGTACCGAGGCCAGCGCGTTGGGGTCGGTCGGGTCCACCCGCTTGGCGGCCGCCACCTCGGCTTCGTGCCGCTTGTTGCGGCGCCGGCGGCTCCACAGCAGGAGCAGCACGATCGCCAGGCCGATGATGCCCACGATGATCAGTAGCGGTACCAACGAGAATCCGCCGGAACTGCTGCTGCCGCTGGCGCCCAACCCCGCTAGCCCGTTGGCGGCCGCGATCGCCGCGCCTGCCCAGTCGCTGTTGTGTAGCGCAGGCTCGACCTTGTTCAGCCGGATCTGGTCGACCTGGGCCGAGGTGGCACCGCCCGCCGCCGCCGACGGAACCAGGAAGGCATATGACCGCTGCCCGGTCGCGACCGCAAGGATCGCGTCCTGGCTACCCAGATCGCTGAGGCTGCGGGTGCCGTCGGCCCATGCCGTCGCGGTCGTGGGGGCGAAGGAGTCGACGAAGACCACCCAGAGGCGCACATGGCGGTCCCGGTAGAGCGTGTCGACCGCCTGCTGCACGCTGGCGAGCTGACCTCCGCTCAGTGCGCCGGCGTTGTCGGTGACGTAGTCAGGCAGCCGCAACGGTGGCTCGGCCACCGCGGCGGGCGCGACCAAGGTGGCGGCGGTCAGGATGGCCACGAGCAGGCTGAGCACACGAGCGAGGCGCATGACCGTCAAATGTAGTAGGGCGGGGCTGGCAGACTGTGCCTCGGTGACGACGAATGAGCACGGCCACTACGACGAGGCCGACCGTGAGCGGGTGGTGCACGAACCGCCGAAGACTGCCGGGCTGCCCGGTACGTCGACCGAGCACCGCACCGATTTCGCCCGCGATCGCGCCCGCGTCCTGCACTGCGCCGCCTTTCGGCGGCTGGCCGACAAGACCCAGGTGGTCGGGCCCCGGGAGAGTGAGAACCCCCGCACCCGGCTGACCCACTCGCTCGAGGTCGCCCAGATCGGGCGGGGGATGGCAGTGCCGCTGGGGTGCGATGCCGACCTGGTCGACATGGCCGGGCTGGCCCACGACATCGGTCACCCGCCGTACGGCCACAACGGGGAACGGGCACTCGACGAGTTCGCGGCGGCCTGCGGCGGCTTCGAGGGCAACGCCCAGAACTTCCGGATCCTGACCCGCATCGAGCCGAAAGTGCTTGACGAGCAAGGTCGTAGCGTCGGACTGAACCTGACCCGCGCGGGGCTGGACGCGGTCACGAAATACCCGTGGTTCCGCGGTGAGCGCGGACGAAAGTTCGGTTTCTACGCCGACGACTGGGCGCTGGCCGAGTGGGTGCGGGGCGAGGCGCCGTCGCAGCGCCCGTGCCTGGAGGCCCAGGTGATGGACTGGGCCGACGACGTGGCCTACTCGGTGCACGACGTCGAGGACGGCGTGGTGTCGGGCCGCATCGACCTGCGGGTGCTGGCCGATGACGACGCCGCGGCGGCGTTGGGCCGGCTGGGGGAGTCGAGCAGCCTGAGCGCAGCGGAGCTGGAGGCAGCGGCGCGGCGGCTGTCCGAGCTGCCGGTGGTGGCCGGCGTTGGCAAGTACGACGGGACTCTCGCGGCGTCGGTGGCGCTTAAGCGACTGACCAGTGAACTGGTCGGGCGGTTCGCGTCGGCGGCGGTCCGGCTGACCCACGAGCAGGCCGGCCCGCAGCCACTGGTGCGCTATCAGGCGGATCTGCAGGTGCCCGGCGCGGTGCGGGCCGAGGTCGCGCTGCTCAAGACACTGGCGCTGCAGTTCATCATGTCCGACCCGCGGCACCTCGAACTGCAGGGACGGCAGCGGGAACGCGTCCACCAGGTGGCGCACTGGCTGCTCGACGGCGCACCCGCGACGCTGGATCCGATCTTCGCGCCCGAGTTCAACGCCGCCGTGGATGACGCGGCCCGCATGCGGGTTGTCGTCGATCAGGTCGCGTCGTTCACCGAGGGCCGACTGGAGCGCATCGACGCGCACAACGCCGGTGGCCGTGGGCTCTAGACTGTGCCGATGGCAGGAGCGGTGAGCGCGGGCGGCGACCGAAAGGGTCGCATCTCCGATCGCGATATCGCCGCCATCCGCGAACAGGTCCGCATTGAAGACGTCGTCGGCGACTACGTCCAGTTGCGCCGGGCCGGCGCGGACTCGATGAAGGGCATCTGCCCGTTCCACGACGAGAAGTCGCCGTCGTTCCACGTGCGGCCCAACCACGGCCACTTCCATTGCTTCGGCTGCGGGGAGGGCGGTGATGTCTACGCCTTCATCCTGAAGATCGAACACGTCAGCTTCGTCGAAGCCGTGGAGATGCTGGCTGACCGCATCGGCTACACCGTGACCTACAGCGGTGGCGGCACCAGCGTGCAGCGTGACCGCGGCAGCCGCAGCCGGCTGACGTCCGCCAACGCCGCCGCACAGGAGTTCTACGCTGCCGCACTGGAATCCGAGGAGGCCGCGCCGGCCAGGCAGTACCTCAAAGAGCGCAACTTCGACGCCGCCGCTGCCCGCCAATTCGGCTGCGGCTTCGCGCCGTCGGGCTGGGATTCGCTGACCAAGCATCTGATCCGAAAAGGCTTCGAGTTCAAGGAACTCGAAGCCGCCGGGCTGTCCCGCGAGGGCAGGCGCGGCCCGATGGACCGCTTCCACCGCAGGCTGCTGTGGCCCATCCGCAGCGCCAGCGGCGAGACCGTCGGCTTCGGCGCACGCCGGATTTTCGACGACGACACGATGGAAGCGAAGTACGTCAACACCCCAGAGACCGTGCTGTACAAGAAGTCCAACGTCTTGTTCGGCATCGATATGGCCAAGCGGGATATCGCCAAGGGGCATCAGGCCGTCGTCGTCGAGGGCTACACCGACGTGATGGCCATGCACCTGGCCGGGGTGACCACCGCGGTCGCCTCGTGCGGTACCGCGTTCGGCGACGAACACCTCTCGATGCTGCGGCGATTGATGATGGACGACAAGTTCTTTCGCGGCGAACTGATCTACGTGTTCGACGGCGACGCGGCCGGTCGAGCCGCCGCCCTGAAGGCGTTCGCGGGAGAACAGAACCTGGCCGGCCAGAGTTACGTGGCCGTCGCGGCCGACGGCATGGACCCGTGCGATCTGCGGCTCGCGCAGGGGGACACCGCGCTGCGCGATCTGGTGGCTCGGCGCACGCCGTTGTTCGAGTTCGCCATCCGCACCGCGCTGACCGAGCACGACCTGGAGATGGCCGAGGGTCGGGTGTCGGCGCTGCGCCGGTGCGTGCCGATGGTCGCCCAGATCAAGGACCCGACGTTGCGCGACGAGTACGCCCGCCAGCTCGCGGGCTGGGTCGGCTGGGACGACGTCGCGCAGGTGATCGCCCGGGTTCGCGAGGAAGCCGGCCACAAACCCGGGGCTCGCGGCGATAACCGCCGCCAAGCTGCGGGGCGGCCGACCCCGCCCGTCGACGGCGCGGCGCGGCGGCCCGACCCCCGCGATCCGACACTGTGGCCGCAACGCGAAGCGCTCAAGGCGGCGCTGCAGTACCCGGCGCTGGCCGGGCCGGTTTTCGACTCGCTCACTGCGGAGAGCTTCACCCATCCCGGTTATACCGCGGTGCGGATCGCGATCGCGGCCGCCGGCGGGACGGCGTCGGGCATCACCGGTGGTCAGTGGATCGACACGGTGCGTGAACAGTGCGGCGCCGCGGTGACCGAAGGCCTGATCATGGAGCTCGGTGTCGAGGGGATCCGGGTCGAAGACGAAGAGCGACTCCCGCGCTACATCGGCGGTGTGCTGGCCCGGCTGCAGGAGGTCTGGGTAGGCCGCCAGGTGGCCGAGGTCAAGTCCAAGCTGCAGCGGATGTCGCCAGTGGAGCAGGGCGACGAATATCACGCGCTGTTCGGCGACCTGGTGGCGCTGGAGGCGTATCGGCGCAGCCTGCTGGAGCAGGCCAGCGGCGACGACCTCACTGCGTGATAACTGTGAGCAGGTTATGGTTAACGGACTGCCTATCTCCGGCGAAAGGTCAGATATGACTACCGCGAACACTCGTGCCCGCCGTATCGCCGCTGTTGGCGCGCTCGTCGTGGCTGCGGCTGCGATCCCGGCCCTGGCTGAACTGACGGTTTCGTCCTCGTCGACCACCACCGCTACCGGCACCTGCCTGGCGTGGTTCGGCTCCCGCGGCGACGGGCAATGCCTGAGCTACTCGAACAACAACGTCAGCGTGGGCACCCCGCAGGTCGGCATCGGCGGCCCCAACAGCGGTAGCCCGGGTGTGGGTATCTCCACCGGTCCGCTGCTGCCGGGTCAGACCATCAGCATCCCGATGGGCTAACTGCCCGCTCTTATTGCGTTTCCGACCGCTGTGGTTCCACCACGGTGGTGTTGGCGTCGATCTCGGTGAGCGTGACCATCTTCGGATCAGCATCCGGTGACACCCGATCGGCGAGCTTGCGGCGGCCGGCGTCGATCACGGATTTGGTGGCGGGATTGCCGGTGAGCGCGCGAAACGTGCCGACGATCTGCTCATAGCGCTTACGGCCGGCCTTGGTGCCCAACACATAGCCCACTCCAAGTGTGGCCACAAACCGGATCACTGCGCTCCCTCCATCGAAACCCCGCCCCACCATCCTGCCTGACGCGACGGGGTTGGCGCCCGCCCACCCGTTTTGGCGTCGAGGGTGCCCGATAAGCTAAAGTCACTCTCCGGTCCGCATCAGCGCACGCGCGCTCCTGCGGGAAGAAGTTAGTCCCCTGTAGCTCAATTGGCAGAGCTTCCGACTGTTAATCGGACGGTTCTTGGTTCGAGTCCAAGCGGGGGAGCCAGCACCGACACCGATGGCCTTACTCGGGCCTGATTCACCGGACGCCCCGGACTTCATGCAGCTCAACAGCGCGTGTTCATTGTGCAAACCCGTCAATTAGCTGGTAGTTGTCTATGCATTCGCTGATTTGGCAGGGGGGCGCATTGTGGCGATGAAGCATGGGAAGCCGAGGAGTCGGCATCGAACTCGTGTCTGTCGACGTCAGGCGTACTCCTGGTTGAGCGCTGGGGCGCTCACACTGGGGGTTGGGGCGGCGCTGGCAACCGCGAGTGGCGTCGCGCACGCCGACACCACTGGCTCGGATGGTTCGTCATCGTCGTCGAGCCGCAGTGCCAGCGGTTCCGCGTCACCGAATGGGGCGACCAGGTCGCACTCGTCGGGCACCACGCACGCCGTCTCGAATCGGTTGCGCATCGCACCTCAGACGTCCAGCGCCGTTGCTTCCCCGAAGGCCGCCTCGGGTCGGCTTTCCATCAGGTCCACGCCGCGCAAGCTGGCAGAGACCGCTCCGGCCCTGCCCGCGGCCATCACACCCGCTGCGGCCCAAGCGGTTCCGGGCGCTGCGGTTGATCCCACTGTCGCGGCCGTGGTCAACCTGGGTGGTTACGTATCCGAGGCGTTGGCGGCGAGCCCCAACGGCCGCTATGTGTACGTCGCTTCCGTCACCCCAAATATGTCTGCAGGTGCGGTGGTGGTCATCGATACCACCACCAACAAGGTCGCCAAGACGATCAAGACCGATTTCGCGGTCACCAGCGTGGCCGTCGCCCCGGACGGGCGGGTGTACGCAGCGGGCTATCGCCCGACGAGCACGTCTAGCGGCGTCGGTGTCGTGGCTATCATCAGCACGGCGAACGCGCTCTCGAAGACGATCAATCTCGGTGCGAGCGTCGCATATGAGACGTCCATCTCCGTGGCGCCGGACGGCAAGTCGGTCGTCGTCGGATGGGGCATCCCCACCAACTACGGGGTCGGCTACAACGCCGCCGTGTCCGTTATCAGCACGGCGTCGCAAAAGGTCACCCGGACCGTCACTTTCGACGGAGCGATCACCGATCTCGCGGTCACCGTGGACAGCAAGAGCGCTGTGGTCGCCGCGACCAACCGCTACCCTGCGGAGCTGTTGAAGGTCGACCTCGCAACCGGAGCGGTCGCCCCATTTGACATCAGAGACGCTGGTTCCAGTCCACAGAGCATCGCTCTGACTCCGGGTGGCGCCTTCGCCATCGTCGCTATGCAGAACGGCAACCAGGATATTGCGATCGTCTCCGTGAATTCCGGTGACGTGCTGGCCACGTTCAACGCCGGCTCGACGAATTGGATCCGTCAAATCCGGTTGAGCCCGGACGCGAAGTACTTATTCGCGGTCGAGGACGACGTCGTGAACACTGTCGACATCGCCAGTCGCACAGTGATCGACACGGTCAACCTCGGCCCGAGCATGCGTTACGCAGAAAACGTCATCGTGACCTCGAAGGGGCGACTCTACGCGTCGAGCCCGGTGCGCTTCGATGTCGTTGTCCTGACGATGTATCCAGCCGACGCCGTTCCGGTGGTGTCGGTTTCGGTCGGCGATCCCACTGCCTCGACGGGCGTCGTGAAAGGGTCGGTCACTGCCAACGACCCGAACGGCAATGCATTGACGTTTTCGGCGACAACGCCCAGCAAGGGCAAGGTCACGATCGATAAGACCACGGGAGCGTTCACCTACACTCCCACCGCGGCCGCTGGGCATGCCGCCTCGGCCACGTCTGCAAGCTCTGCCGACAAGACTGACACGTTCACGATCACCGTGACCAACAGCGTGGGCACGGCAGTCAGCGTGCCGGTCACGGTGGCGATCGCCCCGAAGAACGCGGCGCCAAGCAGCGCCAAGGCGAAGGCGGGGACACCGAATACGACCACCGGAGCGGTCACCGTCACTGTCACCGCCAAGGACGCCGACAAGGATTCCCTGAGCTTCACCGTGTCCACACCGTCGAAGGGCACCGTCGAAATGGGTGCGAACGGTTCGTTGACGTACACGCCGACCGAACAGGCGCGTTTGGATGCAGGGGCGGCGAATGCGAGTGCGGCGGTGAAGACCGACAGTTTCACTGTCACGATCAGCGACGCGCACGGCGGCACCACGAACGTGGCGGTCAAGGTGAACGTCGCGCCAATCACGTTGACGCCCAACGCCCAAAACCTATACGCGAACATCGGCGGCGCCAACGTGATCAGTGCTCAACTGGTCCTGGGGTCCGACAAGAAGACCAAGCGGATGGTGGTCTACATGTCGGGCATCGTTTTCAACGAGACCGACCTGGCGGCCGCGTATCGCGCAGTCGCATTCGGTGAACTGAATCCGTCCGTCAGCAATTTCATCGACACCATGTATGGCGAATGGAAGCCGACGGAAATCATGTTGGTCGGCTTCAGCGGTGGTGGCATCCAGCTGCAGAACTACGCGGCGGTGGGAAACAGCAGGAGCGCGGTGAAAACCATGGTCCTGTACGGTGCGCCAATTTCCAAGACACTGGACGACCTGGGAGTCAAGGCCGGTTCCACCAAGAGTGTCGTCGATATTGTCGACATTGGTGATCTGTTGGTCCCCAAGGTATCTCAAATCGCAGCAGAGTTGTCGTACAGCGCTTCTGGCACCGACAAAGGCGCTATTGCCCTGACGAACACCACATACTTTGGGACGATTGAAGGGAACCTCCTCGGCGCTGGTAACCATGATGCGGCAACGTACAAGCAGGCGGCAAAATTGTTCGACGCCTTCGTGAAGTCATCTTCTGCGGGAAGCGATCTCAAAAGCATCAACAAAGACATGCAGAGGTTCGCAGGGACTGTCATCGACGAAACTCATACCACCATCAAGAACTAGGCGACACGCGTCAGAGCCACAAATACAGGCCGGACAGCAGCGCCCACAGCGCCACGCAGTACACCTCGAACGCTGCCCGCAGCGGGATCGGGGCGTGCCGCAATTCCATGAAGTCCAGGCCCACCAGCCGCACCTTGATCGCGGCGATCGCCAACACGCCGACCGCCACCAGGGACCCGGTGCCGTGGTCGGCACCCAGCGCCCATGACGCCAGCGTGGCGGCCACCAGGATCAGCCAGCTCGCGCCGGCGCGGTTACGCATCAAGGCCAACATCAGCTCACCAGGTACAGGAGTGGGAACAGGACGATCCACAGCAGGTCGACCAGGTGCCAGAAGCAGCCGCCGCCCTCGATCACCGCGAACCGGGTCGCGGACAGCTCGGTCCGCCGGGTCTGCGTGAGCATCAAGGCCAGCACCCCGATGCCGATACAGACATGCAGCAGGTGCAGCCCGGTGAGGATGAAGTAGTACAGGTAGAAGTGGTTGGCGCCCGCGGTGTGCCCGGCGCCCACGAGCAGGACGTATTCGGTGACCTTCAGTGCCACGAACACCACGCCGCAGCCGATCGCGACCAGCAGCGCCCTGGCGGCGATGGCACGGGCCCCGCTACGAAGGCCGCCGATCGCGGCCACCACAAACAGTGAGCTGGTCAGCAGCACCAGCGTGTTGACCAGGCCGATGTTGACGTGCAGCGTCTTGCGTGCCACGTCGAAAACCTCTGGCGCCTTGGATCGTTCGACCATGAACGTGGCGAAGAACACGGCGAATACCAGCATGTCGCCGAACAGGAATACCCAGGTGCCCTGTTCGCCGGGGACGCGTCGCGCGCTAGCTGGTGGTTGTCCCACCGCCGTCATGACACTTCGGCGAGCTGCTGGGCCTTGATGCCGCGGTTCAGCACGTAGGTGGTCGAGAACATCCACACCGTCAGCGCCAGGCCCGGGATGTAGAACGCGAACACCCCGTGCCAGGCCAGCGGCCCGTCGTTGAACACCACGACCACGCAGCCCGGTAGCGACAGCAGCGCCACCCACAGGTTGAGGTAGCCATACCAGCGCGGAAACGTCTGCGGCTCGGTCTTGTCGATGAACGACGCGATCGCCAGCGTGATGTTCTGCACGATGATCGTCCCGACGATGCCGATGAACATCAACCAGAACACGTCGTTGAGCGCCTGGGTGATATCCGGTGGCCGGGAGTCAGGCCGGAAGGCCGCGGCGGCCATGATGATGAACGGAAACAGCAGGGCGGGAACGAAAATCGTCGCGGCGAACAGCTGCGTCATCGACAGCATGCCCCACTGGCCCTCGATCCGGCGGATGCGCAGCACGATGGTGGCCAGGAACGGCAGCGCGATCACCGACGTCAGCAGGCACCCGGCGATACCGATGCGGATCCAGATCTTGTGGTCGACGTAGAAGTCGGCGATCTCTTCCGGCGATGCCACCGGCGACAGCGGCGGGAACATCCGCGCTATCCCGGAAAGACTCGTTCCGTACAGCACGATCATGATCGTTCCGCACCACGCACCGATGCGTTGCAGCCTCAATTCCACGGCCGCGACGTTACTGGGTCAGCCCCAAGGTTTTGTCAAAATTGTCAAAACAAAGCGTGAACGGGTTAGTCCAGGTTCTCCGGGTGCAGCATCTCCGCGTAACGCAACTGCTCGGGGATGCCGAAGCCGTCGACGAGCAGTTCGGCGTACGGCCGCAGCGCTCGGCAGCGTTCGTTGATGGCGCGGATGACGGCCTTGGCCCGCTCGGTGGACAGGTAGCGGTGTTCGATGAACCAGGCCTTGTTGTCCTCGATCACCGACAGCGCGTACAGGTCGCACACCAGCCCGAGGATGGTGCGGGCCTCCTCGTCCTCGCAGGCATCGACGCCCGCCACGAACGCCTCGAGCACGATCCGGTCGATGTGCGCCTTGGCGGTGTCGAGCACGTGATCCTGCACGGAGTTGAACGCGTCGAACGCGGACATCTCTTTCGCCTTGCTCTGCAGCCGGCGCGCCACCGAGGAGAGTAGATACTCCTCGCGGTCCTCGAACATCTTCACCTGAGTACCGCGGTTGAACAGGCTGCCTTCCTCCTCGCTGTCCTGACGAGTGTCGAGAATCCTTTGCATGATCGTCTCGGCGGCAGTCCTTTTCAGCACCCGGTCACCCGCGAAGTTGGCGGCGAAGCGCACCCACTCCACCGGGCTCATGCCCTTGATGTCGTCGGCGTAGGCCGTCAGCAGCTCCTTGGCAACCAGCTGCGTCAGCACATGGTTGTCACCCTCGAAGGTGGTGAACACGTCGGTATCGGCGCGCAGTGCGATCAGCCGGTTCTCGGCGAGATAGCCTGCGCCGCCACAGGCTTCGCGAGCCTCCTGGATCGCCGCGCTGGCGTGCCAGGTGTTGGCTGCCTTCAGGCCGGCCGCCCTGGATTCCAGCTCACGCTGTTCTTCGGCATCGGGGCTGTCTGAGGTCTGCACCTCATGCAGCTTCGCCACCAACTCGTTCTGCGCGAACTGCAGTGCGTATGAGCGGGCGATCAGCGGAAACAACCGGCGCTGGTGCACCAGGTAATCCATGATCAGTACTTCACCTTCGCCGTCCGGGGCGCTGAACTGCTTGCGCTCCAACGCATATCGCACGGCGATGTCGAGCGCTACCCGTGCTGCGGCGCCCGCGCTGCCGCCGACGGTCACCCGGCCGCGGATCAGTGTCCCCAGCATGGTGAAGAAGCGCCGGCCGGAGTTCTCGATCGGCGAGGAGTAGGTGCCGTCAGCGGCGACGTCGGCGTACTTGTTCAGCAGGTTCTCCCGCGGAACGCGGACGTTGTCGAACATGATGCGACCGTTGTCGACGCCGGGCAGCCCGCCCTTGTACAGGCAGTCCGACGTGGTCACGCCTGGCAGGTCGTTGCCGTCCTCGTCGCGGATCGGCACCACGAAACAGTGCACGCCGTGCGTCTCGCCGCCGGTGATCAGCTGAGCGAAAACCGCTGACACTCGGGCAGTCTCGGCCGCACCGCCGATGTAGTCCTTGCGTGACGACGGGGTGGGGGAGTTGATCACGAACTCTTCGGTCGCCGGGTCGTAGGTGGCCGTGGTCTCCAGCGATTGCACGTCGCTGCCGTGGCCGGTCTCGGTCATCCCGAAGCAGCCGATCAGGTCCAGATCGATGATGCGCTGCACGTAGGCCTTGTGGTGGCGCTCGGTGCCCAGGTTCTCGATGGCGCCACCGAACAGTCCCCACTGCACGCCCGCCTTGACCATCAGCGACAGGTCCGACATCGCGAGCATTTCGATCCGGACTACCGCGGCACCCACGTCGCCGTTGCCGCCGTGCTCTTTTCGGAACCCGTCCTCCGCGGCGCCGGCGGCCGCCATGATCGACATCTGCTCGGCCACCTTCGCACGGGCGATGGCCGTGTTGGGGGTGTAATGCGGCTTGAAGACCTGGGTGGAAAGTTCGGTGCGGACGGCGTTCTTGACGTCTCGCCAGCGGCCGTCGAGCGCGTTACGGAGGTGCTCCGCAGTGGTGGTCATCACCCGAAAGTATCCCCGCGGCCCCTTCCGTAAACGCGGATGTGGCAAACACAGGCAAACCTGAGTCAATGTGAGTCGGTCGGTTGGCGTTCAATGGGCCACATGTCCGAGTCCGACAGGGACATCACACCGAAACAAAAAGTCGTCCTGCCGCACGAGATTGATCATCGCCACGCCGACGTCACTGGTGGCTGGCTACGGGCCGCGACCTTCGGTGCGATGGACGGTTTGGTCAGCAACAGCGCTCTCATCGCCGGGGTGGCGGCCGGCGCCGGCGCTCACACCGTGGTGCTCAGTGGCGTTTCCGGGCTTCTCGCGGGCGCGTTCTCGATGGCGCTCGGCGAATTTACGTCCGTCACGACGGCCAACGAACAAATCGACTCCGAGGTGCGGGTCGAACGGCGCTCCTTCAAACGCCATCCGCAGGCCGAGCGCACCGAACTCGTCGCCATGTTGGTGGACATGGGCATGACCGAGGCGACCGCGCGCACGGCCACCGAGGAGATCCACCGCGACGAGGACCGGGCGGTGAACTTCCACCTCGTTCAGGAGCTGGGGGTCAATCCGCACGAAAAGCCGTCGCCGGTGGTGGCGGCCATCTCGTCGTTCGTGATGTTCGCGCTGGGTGCGCTCATTCCGCTGCTGCCGTATCTGCTTGGGTCGGAATCACTGTGGGTCGGCCTGTCCTGCAGCGCCGTCGGGCTGCTGGTGGCCGGTGCGGTGGCCGCCCGGTTCACCAAGGGCTCGATGTGGTTCGGATCGGCACGACAGCTGGCCTTCGGGGCCATCGCGATCGCGGCGACCTACCTGGTCGGAAATCTTGTCGAAGCACTGCTTTGATGCGACCAGGTAATACGCTGACGCGGTGATTCGTAGCGTCGGCAAGCTGGGCCCGCTCAAGGTGTCCTGGCTGGTGTTGTGGCGGCTGCGCTGGGATCTGCTGGCGGTCCTGGCGGTGGCCGCCGCGCTGATACCGGTTCCTGACCCGACGCAGATCGAGTACGCCGCCTCCGTGCTGTCTGTGCTGGGTATCGGCGCCTCGGTGTTCATCGGCTTCCGCAACACCATCGCCTACAACCGATGGTGGGAGGCCCGCACCCTGTGGGGCAATGTCATCATCAACTCCCGCGCCACCCACAACGGCCTGAGTTCCGTCGACACCGGTGCACCCGAAATGGCCGTCGTTCTGGATCGGATGCGCCGACGTCAGGTCCGCTACGCCTGGCAGCTCGCTGCCGAGCTACGGGGCATCGCCCCGGTTCCCGGGGTCGTCGAGTTGACCCCGGAGGACCCGGCGGACGCCAGCGCCGTCGACCTGATGACCGGCCAGGCCGTCGACATTCAGGCGTTGTCCGCCACGGGCAGTATCGACCACCAGGCCCGCGTGATGCTGATGGGCGTCAACACCGCGCTGGTGAGCGCTCAGAGCGGCCTAGAACGCATCCGCAACGAGCCGATCCCGCTGCCCTACGAGATCTTCATTCGCTCGCTGGCGTGGTTCTTCGCGATCATGGCATTCAGCCGATTGGATGGAACCGCCCACCCGTTCGCCGGTATTGCGATCGGACTGCTGCTGATGGTGGTGTTCATTGCTGCCGAACGGATAGGGCACTTCATCGAGCAGCCGATGAACAACAGTATCTTCGACATCGCAATGAACCGCTTTTCTGCCATCATCACCGGCAACCTGCTCGGCGCCGGCCACCCACTGGCTCAGCCCAGGGAAGGCCCGAAGGCCACCATCTGGATGTGAGTGCTCAACGGCATTGGGCAATAACGGTTTCGGCGAACCGTTCAATCGGACCCCGGAAGCGCTCGACATCACTACCGGTGGCGACACTGGGATCTGCCATCCATGGGGCACACATCACCGCCGTGATACCGATGTCCTGCGCCCGCTTGTACAGCTCCGGTGACGGCGGATCGATGAGCGCCAGCATGATCTCGAAAGGTTCTTCGGCGCGGCCGAATTCGCGGCGCAACGCGTCCAGCTTGGCGACGTAGGCCGCCGCGTCGTCGAAGGTGTAGGCCGTGCCGATCCAGCCGTCGCACAGTGACGCCGCCCGGCGCAGCGCGGCGTCGGACTCGCCGCCGCACAGGATCGGAACCGGCTGGGGCGGATGCGGTTCGATCATCATCTCCGGCACTTGGTAGTGCTGGCCGGTCCAGGACACCCAGCCGCCCTGCCACAGCGCGCGCAGGGCCGGGATCATCTCGTCGAGGCGTTTGCCGCGATTCCCGAATTCCTGGCCCAGCAGTTCGTATTCCTCACGCATCCAACCGATTCCGACGCCGAGTGACACCCGGCCCTCGGACAGCGCTGCAGCCGTCGCCACCACCTTGGCGACTTCCAGCAGGGGGCGGGCCGGCGCGATATAGACCGCGTTGGAGAACCGCAGTCGCGTCGTCACCGCGGCCATCGCCCCGATCATGACCCAGGTGTCCGGCCACGCGGTCTCCGGCGCCCAGCCGGGCTTACCGGTCGGCGAGGGATACGGCGAGCGCAGGTCCCGCGGGTAGATCAGGTGATCGGCGCAGATCATGCCGTCGTAGCCGGCCTCGTCGACCATGCGGGCCACCGCGACAGCTTCCGTCGGCTTCATAAACGGGGTGCCACACCAGAACTGCATCGTTCTCCTCGGGGTTGGCCCTGAGTCAGCTGTCGCTGCCGATGGTGACCGCGGTGGCCTGCTCGGTGATCTCCTCGAGCTCATCCTCCGGCGTGTCAATACCGCTCAAGTACCGGGCCGTCAGTAGCAGCACACCGGCGCCGGCCAACACCGCGCCCGCGCCGACCCAGAACGGCAGGTGCACGCTGACCTGCTCGCCCAGCACACCGGCCAGCCATGGCGCCACGGCGGCGCCGCCGAACCGCATGAAGCTGTAGGCCGCTGAGGCCACACCGCGTTCGACGGGTGCGGCCTTCATCACCGTCTCGGTGATCAGCGTGTTGTTGATGCCGATGAACAGGCCGGCCACCACCACGCAGGACGCGAGGATGGCCTTGTCGTCGGTGAAAACCGCCATCACCGCCAGCAGCGCCGAGAAGCACAGCAGGTTGATCACCAGCACCCGGACCGTGCCGAAGCGGTGCTGCAGCCGTGGGGCGACGACCACCGAGGTGAACGCAAGGCACAGGCCCCAGCCGAAGAAGATCAGCCCGATCCCATGGGCGTCCATGTCGAGCGGGAACGGCGTGAATGCCAGCAGCGTGAAGAAGCCAAAGTTGTACAGCAGTGCGGTGATTGCGACGCCGAGCAGGCCGCGGTGCCGCAGCGCCCGGAACGGATCGGCCAATGTCGTCACGCGTTGCGGGCGTGGCGTTTCGGGCAGCAGCACGGTCGTCACCACCAGAGCGACCGCCATCAGAGCCGACACCCCGAAGAACGGCCCGCGCCAGGAAATCGAACCCAGCACGCCGCCGACCAGTGGGCCCACCGCGATGCCCAGCCCCAGCGCCGCCTCGTAGAGGATGATCGCTTGGGCCACCGAGCCGCGCGCGGAGTTGACGATGGTGGCCAGCGCGGTCGCGATGAACAGGGCATTGCCTAGGCCCCACAGTGCGCGCCAGCCCACGATGCCCATCACGGTGTCGCTCATCCCGGCCAGTCCGGCGCCGGCGATGATGATCACCAGGCCGAGCAGCAGTGTGCGTTTCGGGCCGATGCGGCTGGACACCACACCGGTGATCAGCATCGCGACGCCCATGACGGCCATGTAGCTGGTGAACAGCAGCGAAACCTGTGACGGTGTGGCGTTGAGATTGTCGGCGATGGGTTTCAGGATCGGGTCGACGAGCCCGATTCCCATGAAGGCGACGACGGATGCGAACGCGACGGCCCAGACGGCCTTGGGTTGGCGCCACATGAGTGGCTCACTCCTAACTACTTCGGGGAGCTGTCGAGGTCGTCGAGCAGGCGATGCAGTGCTCCGACGGCGGTCGACAGAATTTCGCGGTCCTCTTCGGACAGCCGATCGATACGCGGGTCGATCACCGCGGCGCGGTCTGCCCGGACCTGGGTCAGGATCGTCTGACCCTTGGGGGTGATGCGGATGCGGACGGCACGCGCATCGTCGGGATCGGGGGTGCGGGCCACCAGGCCGGCGTCCTCCAGGCGACGGACCTGGGTGGTCATCGTGGGCTGGGAGCAATGGTCGAGTTCGGCCAGATCGGAAATACGGGCTTCGCCCTGGTCGTCGATGGTGCCGAGCAGCCGGGCCTGTGCCCAGGGCAGTGGCAGTCTGATCCGCTGGGTGGCCAGCCGGTTGAGTCTGGCGACCACGGTGAGCAGCTCGGATCCCAGACCGGATGCGGCGCCGCGGTGTTCCTGGGTGGGCTGCGGACTCATACGTCCCATATTTACATAGAAATCCTATGTTGTCGTCCACGGGTTCGGTGGCATTTCTCACAGGATGTCCACAGGCGGCCTGGACGCGGCCGGTCGAACCGACGGCCCGGCCGTAACGGCTGGCAGAATCGGATGATGACCGCGACGAGACCGGAGGCTCCTGCACAGCAGCCCTCCGGACCGTCGGTTGATCGCCGCCGCACTGGCTCGCTGTCGCCGGTGGAGATGGCCCAAGCTTCCGTGATGGCCGCACTCGCGGCCGCGCTGTCGATCATTTCGGTCGTCGTTCCGTTTGCCGGGGGCCTGTCGCTGCTGACCACGGTCCCAATGGGACTGCTCGGCTACCGCTACCGCCTCCGGGTGCTGGTGGCTTCGACGTTCGCCGCGAGCGTCGTGGCGTTCCTGATCGCCGGTGTCAGCGGCTTGATGGTGGTGGTCAACTGCGCCTATGTGGGTGGGCTGGCCGGCATCATGAAACGCCGCGGACGTGGCACCCCCACCGTCATCGCCGTGGGTCTGGTGGCCGGGGTGGTCTTCGGGCTCTTCATCATCGCGGCGCTGACGGTCCTGGTGCGGCTGCGGAGTTTGACCTTCCAGGCGATGACCGCCAATTTCGACGGCGTCATCTCGGTGGTGTCGCACTTCGAGCCGTTCCGGCCGGCGGCCCAGGACGCCAAGCACCTCTTCAGCGTCGCGCTGCAGTATTGGCCGCTGCTGTTGATGGCCTACGCGATGTTCTCGATCATGATCGTGACGCTGGTCGGGTGGTGGGCGTTGTCGCGGGTGCTGGATCGGCTCAGCGGCATCCCCGATGTGCACAAGCTCGAGATCCGCGACGAAACCGGGCCCGTCGCACCGGTTCCGGTGCGGTTGGTCGATGCCCGGTTCCGCTACCCCAGCGCCACGCACGACGCGCTGCGGCCGCTGAGCATGGCGGTCGACGCGGGGGAAGACGTGGCGATCACCGGCGCCAACGGCTCCGGGAAGACCACGCTGATGCTGCTGCTGTCCGGCCGCGAACCCACCTCTGGAGCGATCGAGCGCCCTGGCGCGGTCGGCCTGGGTTCGCTGGGCGGGACGGCGGTCATCATGCAGCATCCCGAAAGTCAGGTCCTGGGAACGCGAGTCGCCGACGACGTCGTCTGGGGCCTGCCACCGGGAACGCAGACCGACGTCGCGAGTTTGCTCGACGAGGTCGGATTGGCGGGCATGGAAGAGCGCGACACCGGCGGGTTGTCCGGCGGCGAGCTGCAGCGCCTTGCGGTGGCCGCGGCGCTGGCCCGCCAGCCGTCGTTGCTGATCGCCGACGAGGTAACCAGCATGGTCGACCAGCTTGGGCGGGAAGCGCTGCTGACGGTGTTGTCCGGCCTAACCGAACGCCACCAGATGGCGCTGGTCCAGATCACCCACTACAACAACGAGGCCGACACCGCCGACCGGATCGTCAAACTCAGCGAATCGGTGGACAACTCCCACCTGGTCGAGAGCGCCGCCGCACCCGCGCCGACGGTGAGCATCGCGCCGCGCTCGGCCGAGCCGGTGTTGCAGCTCGAGCATGTCAGCCACGAATATGCCAGCGGCACACCGTGGGCCAAGCCCGCCCTGGACGACGTCAGCTTCACCGTGCACGAGGGCGACGGCGTCCTGATCCACGGTGGCAACGGTTCCGGCAAGTCCACCCTGGCGTGGATCATGGCGGGGCTGACCACACCGACCACCGGCTCGTGCCTGGTGCGCGGACGCCCCGCGTCGGAATGCGTCGGCGAGGTGGCGATCGCGTTCCAGGCCGCCCGGTTGCAGCTGATGCGCGGCCGAGTCGACACCGAAGTTGCTTCTGCGGCCGGGTTTTCCTATCGCGACCGCGCCCGGGTGGCGGCCGCGCTGGCGAAGGTGGGTTTGGATGCCTCGCTGGCGGGGCGTCGTATCGATCAGCTTTCCGGTGGCCAGATGCGCCGGGTGGTGATGGCCGGGCTGCTGGCGCGCTCGCCGCAGGCGCTGATCCTCGACGAACCGTTGGCCGGGCTGGATGCCGCCAGCCAGCAGGGCCTGCTGCGGCTGCTGAGCGACCTGCGCCGCAACAGTGGCCTGACCGTCGTGGTGATCTCACACGACTTCGTCGGGCTGGAAGAACTGTGCCCGCGCACCCTGCATCTGAACGACGGCGTGCTGACGGAGGGGCCGTCATGACCACCGCACGTCAGCGCCGTCCGGTGGTGCTCCTGCGCCCGGTGCCGGGCACCTCGCCGATCCACGAGCTGTGGGCAGGCACCAAAATCATTGTCGTTCTCGCCTTTTCGGCCCTGCTCGCGTTCTACCCGGATTGGCTGCCGCTGGCGCTGGTCACGATCCTCATTGGTATCGCG
Organism: Mycobacterium sp. RTGN5; assembly: GCF_033804465.1. Lineage (NCBI taxonomy): Bacteria > Bacillati > Actinomycetota > Actinomycetes > Mycobacteriales > Mycobacteriaceae > Mycobacterium > Mycobacterium sp. RTGN5. The sequence continues at coordinate 28,135 of NZ_JAPZLA010000008.1, read as the reverse complement.
ATTCGGCTGGCACGCATCCCGCGCGGTGTGGTGCCGTCGGTGCCCATGTGGCTGTGGATCCTGTTGCTGTTGGGCGGGGTCACCGCGACACTCGGCGGTGGGGCACCGGAGTTCCACGTGGGGGCCTATGACATCGCGCTCGGTGGCTTGCTGAAATTCGTGCGGATCACCGTGGTCGCGATCGTGCTGTTGGCGCTGGGCATGTTGGTGTCGTGGACGACGAATGTTGCCGACGTCGCGCCCGCGGTGGCGCGGCTGGGCCGGCCGCTGAAGGCCTTCCGCATCCCGGTCGACGACTGGGCTGTGGCACTTGCCTTGTCGCTGCGGGCCTTTCCGATGCTGCTCGATGAATTCCGGCTGCTCTACGCCGCGCGACGGCTGCGTCCGCGGCCGGTGCTGACGACCCGTCGGGCCCGACGCCGACGCTGGGCCATCGAGATGGTGGACCTCATGGCCGCGGGCATCACGGTGGCGCTGCGCCGTGCCGACGAGATGGGCGATGCGATCACCGCACGCGGTGGGACCGGCCTGATTTCGGCGGCACCATCGGGCCCGCGCCGGGCCGACTGGGTGGTGCTGACGATCTCGGCGCTGGTCATTGTGGTGTCGGCGGCCCTGCAGGCAACGGTGCTCGCCGGCATTTAGCGCGCGGCGGCGGCGTTGGCCGCGTGCTGGGCAGCGGCCAGTGCATCGGCGACGGGCGTTCTGCCGAGGAACATCTCGTCGAAGTACGGCTTGATCGCCTGATAGCCGGCCGCGAAACCTGCCCCGCCCGGTGCGGTCATGCGTGGGCCGTCGAGCACCGAGAAGAACGGCCGCACATCCACCCCCTTGGCTGACCAGTAGTCGAAGTACACCGCCTGCGCCGACAACACCGCGGGGATCGCCGCACCCTGGCGGCCGACGTACTCATTGCCGCGGGTGCCGCCCAGCCAGGCCAGCACCTGGCGCACCGCGTCGGGATGGCGGCTGGCCGGATTGCCCGCAACGACAATGCCGTTGGTGACGCTGACCCGGCCCGCCGGCCCGGCCGGCAACAGCGCCACGCCCCAGCGGAACGGCGCCCGTTCGGCGATCTGGGCCAGGTTGTAGGTGCCCGACTGGAACAGCGCCATCCGCCCGGACAGGAACTGGTTGCGGGAGAAGTCGCCGTTGTCGTTGGTGTCCGACGCCGGCGGCGCGACCTGATCGGTGTTGATCAGGCCGACGATGTAGGTGAACGCGGCGACGGCCTGCGGGTTGTCGAAGGCGAACCGATCGCCGTCGGAGAACACCCCGCCCGCCGAGCCGATGTAGTTGAGGTAGATGGCCTGTAAGTCGTTGGCGGCGTTGTAGCCCCACTGCCTGCCGTGGGTGAGGCGCTTCAACATCGGCCGCAGGGTGTCGACACTCGGGTCGGGATCCCAGCGCAACGAATCCAGTTCGGTGGGTTCGACACCGTCGGCGGCCAGCAGATCGGCGTTGTAGTACAGCGCGATTCCGGCGTCGGTCAGCTGCGGCACCCCCCACAGCGCACCGCCGCGGGTGAACTGGGTGACCACCGACGGGTCCCAGTCGGCGCTGGGCTCGATCGCCATCAGCCGGTTGTTGTCGGCGTATTCGGCGAAGTTGGCGTTGTTGATCCAGAAGATGTCGTCGGCGCCGCCGCCGGCCACGTCGGTGCGCAGGGTGTCGAAGTAGCTGGCGTAGGCGACGACGTCGGTGCGTACCTCGATGTCAGGGTGGGTGCGGGTAAATTCCGCGAACGACTCCGCGTAGGCAGCGGCCACCGCGGGATCCCACAGTCGCACCGTGACAATCGTTTTCCCGGACGGCTCGCTCGTGCGGCCCAGCACGAGTGCGCCGGCCACCAGCAGCAGTGCGACCGTGATCAGCCCGGCCAGCATCCGGGTGGAGAACCGTGGCGGCCAGCTCATTTCAGGCCCGTGACGACGATCGAGCGCACAATCTGGCGCTGGAACACCAGGAACAGCGCGATCAACGGCACGATCGCCACCGTCGTCGCCGCCATCACCAACGTCCACTGCGCGTTGTACTGGGTCTGCAACCCGGCTGTCGCGACGGTCAGCACCCGCCAGGTGCCACCGCTGGTGATCACCAGCGGCCACATGAACGAATTCCATTGACTGACAACGGTGATCAACGTCAGCGTCACCAGGATCGGCTTGCTGGCGGGCAACACCACGTGCACGATCACGTCGAGGGTGTTGGCGCCGTCGAGGCGGGCGGCGTTGACCAGGTCGGCGGGGATGCCGCGAAAGTACTCGCGCAGCAAGAAGATCGCGTACGGCGAGCCGAACAGAAACGGCAACACCAACGCCCAGAACGTGTTCCGCAGCCCAAGCTCAGCCATCATCAGATACAGCGGGACGACGGTGACGGTGCCCGGCACCATCAGCGTGGCGATGTACACCCAGAACAACGCGTCGCGGCCGGTGAACTCCAGACGGGCGAACGCGTAACCCGCGAGCACCGAGAACGTCAACTGCGCCAGCGTGATCATCGCCGTCATCAGCGCGGTGACCGCCAGCGCCCGGCCGAATCCGGCATCACCGAGCCCGGCGTAGTTGGCCAGCGTCGGCGGGTTCGGCAGCGACAGCGGTGTCCCGGTGGCGAACTGCTGCGCGGAGGTGAACGAGGTCAGCAGACTCAACCCGAACGGGGCCAGGGTGATCAGCGCACCGGCCAGCAGCCCGAGATAGATCAGCGCGTTACGTGAGGTCATAGCTGATCCGCCGACGGAAGTAGAGATGCTGGACGATCGTCGCGCCGACCAGGATGACGAACAACACCAATGCCATCACCGCGGCGCGCCCGATCGCCGCGGCGCCGAACGCCTCGGCATAGATGCGGTGCGCCACCAGATCGGTGCGTCCGGCCGGCCCGCCGCCGGTCAGCGCGTACACGGTGTCGAACACCTGGGCCGCGCTGACGATGCCGGTGACCGAGACGAAGAACAGCGTCGGGCGCAGCATCGGCAGGGTGATGTGCCAGAACCGCTGCCAGCTGGTCGCGCCGTCGAGCTGCGCGGCGGCGTGGATCTGCGGGGGGATGGCCAGGATGCCGGCCAGGAAGAACAGCGTCACGTAACCGACGTTGGTCCACACCGTCACCGCCGAGACGACCGGCAGCGCCAGCCCCGGATCGGTGAGCCATTCGATGCGGCGGCCCAGCAGGGTGCTCACCGCGCCGTCGGTGGGCGCCAGGATCCAGTGCCACAACACGCCGACCGCCAGCGGTGAGCACACCCACGGCAGCACGTACAGGGTGCGGAACACGCCGCTGCCCGGCAGTTCGCGGGCCAGCAGCGCGGCGGCGGCCAAACCGAGCACGATCTGGGCGGGAACGACGATCGCGATGAAGGCCAGCGTCACCAACAGCGAGTTGCCGAAACTGGCGTCGGTGAGCACCGAGCGCCAATTGTCCAGCCCCACATAGCGGATCGGGCCCAGCAGATCCCAGCGATGCAGGCTCAGCCACACCACCACCAGCATCGGCAGCAGCAGGAAGCACACCACTCCGAACAGGCTCGGCGCCAGCAGCGCGTACCCCAGCAGGGTGGAGCGCACACGCCGAGTGGTCACCCTGGCCATTAAAGCGGGTTCACCGGGCCTGCCGTTACGGTGTAGCACGTGAGTCCACGTGATGTTGACGCCGACTTCTTGGCCCTGCCGCGCCATGAGCTCGCCGACGCCGCCCTGTCGGCGGCCCGTGCGGCCGGCGCCAGCTACGCCGACCTGCGCATCCACGCCATCACCACCGAGGTGGTGCAGCTGCGCGACGGTGAACTGCAGAGTGCGGTGTCCGACCGGGAGATCGGTTTGGCGGTGCGGGTGATCGTCGACGGCACCTGGGGGTTCGCCTCCCATGCCGAGCTGGCCCCCGAGGTCGCCGCCGAGACCGCCCGCCGCGCGGTTGAGGTGGCCACCTCGCTGGCCCCGCTGAACGCCGAGCGCATCGAGCTGGCACCCGAACCGGTCTACGCCGACGTGACCTGGGTATCGAGCTACGCCATCGACCCGTTCACGGTGTCGACCGCCGACAAGATCGCGGTGCTCGGCGAGTACTCCGGCCGGCTGCTGGCCTCCGACGGGGTCGACCACGTCTCGGCGATGGTCAACACCTGCAAGGAGCAGGTGTTCTACGCCGACACCTTCGGCTCGTCGATCACCCAGCAGCGGGTGCGGCTGATGCCCGCGCTGGATGCGGTGGCCGTCGACGCCGCCGCGGGCAGCTTCGAGTCGATGCGGACGCTGGCCCCGCCGATGGCCCGCGGCTGGGAGGCACTGGTCGGCGACGACGTGTGGAACTGGAGCACCGAGCTCGCGGAGCTGCCGATCCTGCTGGCCGACAAGACCAAGGCGCCCACCGTGGTCGCCGGCCCCACCGATTTGGTGATCGACCCGACCAACCTGTGGCTGACCATTCACGAATCCATCGGCCACGCCACCGAATACGACCGCGCGATCGGCTACGAGGCGGCCTACGCGGGCACCTCGTTCGCCACCCCGGACAAGCTGAACACCATGCGCTACGGCTCGCCGGTGATGAACGTGACCGCCGACCGCACCGTCGAACACGGCTTGGCCACAATCGGATACGACGACGAAGGGGTGGCCGCGCAGAGCTGGGACCTGGTGCGCGACGGCGTCTTCGTCGGCTACCAGTTGGACAGGGTGTTCGCACCGCGGCTGGGTCAGGCCCGGTCCAATGGTTGCTCCTACGCCGACTCCGCGCACCACGTCCCGATCCAGCGGATGGCCAACGTGTCCCTGCAGCCGGGTACCGACAACCTGAGCACCGACGACCTGATCGCCCGCGTCGACGACGGCATCTACATCGTCGGCGACAAATCGTGGTCAATCGACATGCAGCGCTACAACTTCCAGTTCACCGGGCAGCGGTTCTACCGAATCCGGCACGGACGCTTGGAGGGTCAGGTACGCGACGTCGCCTACCAGGCCACCACCACCGACTTCTGGAATTCGATGGAAGCCGTTGGCGGACCGTCGACCTGGCGCCTCGGTGGGGCATTCAACTGCGGCAAGGCCCAGCCCGGTCAAGTCGCCGCGGTCAGCCACGGCTGCCCGTCGGCGCTGTTCCGCGGTGTCAACGTTCTCAATACGCGGGAGGAGTCCGGCCGATGATCCCCGCACAGCAGGTCGTCGAGCTGGCGCTGCAGGCCGCCACCGTCGACGAAACCATCGTCATCGTCACCGACCGCGCCGAGGCCTCGCTGCGGTGGGCCGGCAACTCGATGACCACCAACGGGGTCTCGACCACCCGGTCGACCACCGTGATTTCCATTGTGCGCCAAGGTGATACCTCGCACACCGGGGTGAACCGCACCAGCGACGTCAACCCGGCCGCGATCGGCGGGCTGGTCGCCGCCGCCGAGCAGGCCGCGCATGCCGCACCCGAGGCCAGGGACAGTGCACCGCTGCTGACCGGCAAGGGAACTCCCGACGACTGGAACGCGCCGGTGCCGGAGACCGGTGCTGCGGTGTTCGCCGATGTCGCCGCATCGTTGTCCCGCGGCTTCGGCCGCACTGACCGGCTCTACGGCTACGCCCATCACGTCGTGGAGACGACGTTCCTGGCCACCTCGACCGGGATCCGTCGGCGCTTCACCCAGCCGACCGGGACGGTGGAGGTCAACGCCAAACGCGGCGGTGCCAGCGCGTGGGCGGGGGTGAGCACGCCGTGGTTTGCCGACGTCTCGACCGATGCGCTGCTCGACGACCTGGCGCTGCGCTTGGGCTGGGCCGACCGGACCGTCGAGCTGCCCGCGGGTCGTTACGAGACGTTGATGCCGCCGTCGACGGTGGCCGACATGATGATCTACCTGGGCTGGTCGATGGACGGCCGCGGCGCCGAAGAGGGCCGCAGTGCGTTGTCGGCCCCCGGTGGCGGAACCCGGGTGGGGGAGAAGCTCTCCGCGTTGCCGCTGACGATGTACTCCGACCCGTTCGCGGCGGGCCTGCAATGTGCGCCGTTCGTCGCGGCGGCCAGCGGTTCGGAGACGATCTCGGTGTTCGACAACGGGATGGACATCGGGCGGGTCGATTGGATCCGCGACGGTGTCATCAACGCGCTGGCCTATCCGCGGGCCGCGGCTATCGAGTTCGGGACCACACCGGCGATCCCGGCCGACAACCTGCTGATGACCGGCGGCAGCGCCGAGCTGGCCGACATGGTGGCGGCCACCGAGCGCGGCCTGCTGCTGACCACGCTGTGGTACATCCGCACCGTCGATCCGACCACCCTGCTGCTGACCGGGCTGACCCGCGACGGCGTCTACCTGATCGAAGACGGCGAAGTCACCGCGGCGGTCAACAACTTCCGCTTCAACGAGAGCCCGCTGGATCTGCTGCGCCGGGCCACCGAGGCGGGCGTGGCCGAGCCGACTTTGCCCCGCGAATGGGGTGACTGGGCGACCCGCGCGGTGATGCCGACGCTGCGAATCCCCGACTTCCACATGTCTTCGGTCAGCCAAGCGCAATAATCGAAAGATGTCTGACGATCTTGATGCAGTACTGACCGCGCTGGTGGGGCAGTCACCGGCCGACCAGCAGCGGTTGTTGGGACTGATCCGCGCGACGTGCGGTGACACGCTGTCGCTGACGCCGCTGCCCGCGCAGACGCCGGTGCGCGCGGCCGAGACGGACGCCGAGAAGGTGGTGGCCGAGTTCGCGGAGCAGTTCAGCATCGACGTATCGGCGATCTCTGATCGCCAGCGGGAGTCGCTGACCACCGCGCTGGGCGCGGGCGCGTTCGGCGCCGTCATCCAGATGTTCTTCGCCGACTTCCTGCCCCGGGTGCGCAACGGGCTGGAGGTACTCGGGCTGCCGGTGCACTGGGTGCCTGAGCAGCCGGTGTGGGACGCGGGCATCGACGCCGCCGATGTGCTGTTCAACCAGCTGCTGCCGGGGGTGGCGAAGCTCAAGTCGCTGGACCCGGTGACCACGGAGGTGGTGCGGTTGCGCGGGGCGGTCGCGCACGACTGCCGGCTGTGCAAATCGCTGCGCGAGGGCAATGCGCTGGACGCCGGCGGCAGCGAGTCGATGTACGACGATATCGAGCACTACGAGTCCTCGGAGCTGCTGACCGAGGCGCACAAGGCGGCGCTGCGCTATGCCGACGCGCTGATCTGGTCGCCGGCGCGGATCAGCCCTGCGGTGGCTTCCGGTGTGCGGGAGCACTTCTCGCATGAGCAGGCCCGCGAGCTGACGCTGGATGTGATGCGCAACGCGAGCAACAAGATCGCGGTGTCGTTGAAGGCCGACCAGGCGCGCGTCGCGGAGGGCACCGACCGCTACGTCATCGACGCGGACGGCCAGACGGTCTTCGCCGAGCTCTAGTCCGGCTTCTGATCGTATTCTTCGACGCGCCAGACGCCGTCGACCCGGCTGAGCTTGTTCCAGCATGCGGTGCGCTGAGGGGCGTCGGTCAGGGTCGGGTCGAGCTGGCCGAGTAGTGCACGGTTGAACGCGTCATGCGAGACGAGAACCAAAGGGCCGCCGTGGTGTTCGTCGACCAGTGCGGTGAACGCGGCGATGGCTCGCTGCCGGACGGCCTCGAGTGGCTCGACGCCGGGGGCGTTGTCGATGCTGCCGTAGCGGGCGATGACCTCGGCGCGTTTGGCGCCGGTGTGCGGGCCGTAGTCGCGGTCATTGAGCCGGATGTCGACAGTCGCGGGCACGCCGGCCGCGTCGGCGATCGATTGCGCGGTGGCGACGGCGCGTTGCAGCGGACTGCTGATCACGGTGGCCGGGCCTTTGTCGGCGAGGGCTTTTGCGAGCTTCTGGGCCTCGGTGATGCCAACCTCGTCGAGCGGCGGGTCGCTCAGTCCCCGCATGCGGTCCTCGGCGTTGAATGCCGTGCGGCCGTGCCGTGCCAGATACACCGTGGTGACTGGCATGTGGCTCCTTAGATGATGTGATCCTGGGCTTGCGAGAGTGCGCGTAGTGCGGCGTCGACGTCGTCGTCGGTGGTCGCCCACGAACAGACGAACCTTACCGCCGGCTTGTGCGGGTCGGGCGAATGCACGGCGAAGTGTTGCCGTAAGGCGGACAGCGCCTCGGCCGGGAGATCGACGAACACCTCGTTGGCTTCGGTGGGGGAGCTCAGATGCAGGCCGAGGCCGGTGATACCGGTACTGAGCCGGGCGGCCATCGCGTTGGCGTGGGCGGCGGCTTGGAGCCACGTGCCGTCGGCGAGCATGGCGTCGAATTGCGCTGAGACATAACGGTGTTTGCTCGCCAGATGGCCGATCTGTTTCTGGACGAACTCGATGCCGGTGAAGTGTTCGGGGCGGCGGACCAGGATGGCGTCGCCGAACAGCATGCCGTTCTTGGTGCCGCCGATGGTGACGACGTCGGCATCGCCGACGGCTTGGGACGGCGGGACATCAAGGGCGGCAATCGCGTTGGCGACCCGGGAGCCGTCGACGTGGACCAGCAGATCGAGATCGTGGGCGTGGTCGATGAATTCGGCGATGGCGTCGGGCTGCCAGACCCGCCCGTTCTCGGTGGACTGGGTGATGGTGACGATGCGGGGCTGGGAGTGGTGGACGTCGCCGCGGCGGGTGATGCGGCGGTCCAGTAAAGCCGGGTCGATGATGCCGTCGTCGCTGGGCAGCGCGAACAGGCTGGCGCCGGAGACGAGTGTTGGGCCGCCGGCTTCGTCGAGCAGGGAATGCGCGATGTCGCTGCAGAGGATCTCGTGCCAGGGCCGGACCGCGGAAGCCAGCGCGATGATGTTGGCGCCGGTGCCGGTGAAGGCGAAGAGAACGTCGGCGTTGGGGGAGTCGAAGATCTCTTTGACGCGCTCGGAGGCGCGCTGGGTGATCGGGTCGCCGCCGTAAGAGGTGGTGGTGCCGTCGTTGGCGGCCAGGATGGCTTCGAGGGCCTTCGGGTGTGCGGGGGCGGCGTTGTCGGAGGCGAAAACGCTGGACACGGCGGGCACCCTATCCATGATGTCACTTGCGCAACGTGGGACCATAGTTGCCGCGATATGCGCGCAAGGGGCGGTAGCTCAGTCGGTTAGAGCCGCGGACTCATAATCCGTAGGTCGCGGGTTCGAGCCCCGCCCGCCCTACTTCATAGGCGTAGGCGGGCGCCTACAGCCCCGGCCCCTGCGGCCCGTCGATGCCATCGGCGCCCAAGAGCAACCCGCCGTTGCCACCGGGGCCGCCGGGGCCGCCGGTGTTGGTGGCGCCGGCGCCGCCTTCTCCTCCGTCGCCCCCGCGGCCGAACAGCCCTATCGCACTGCCGCCGGGGCCGCCGGCCGCACCCGAACCGAGGATTGCCCCTCCGCCGGGTCCTCCGTTACCGCCGTCGCCTTGGAGCTTGCCGCCGTTGCCGCCTGCACCGCCGACTCCTCCGGACCCCGCTGCCGAATATTGGTTGCCACCGGTTCCTCCCGCACCGCCAAATCCGATCAACCCGGCGCTCCCGCCGTCGCCCCCCTTGCCGGTCAACGAGCCGGCCCCGCCACCGCCGCCACCGCCGAATAACAGGCCGCCCGCACCACCGGAGCCGCCCACGGCGCCGCTGCCTGCGAATCCGGCGTTGCCGCCGTTGCCGCCGATGCCGTAGACAAGACCACCGTGGCCGCCGCGTCCGCCGGCCCCGCCGGGTGTGTTTGTGCTCGAATTGGAGTAGCCGCCACCACCACCGGCTCCACCGTTGCCGGACAACCCGATGGCATTGCCACCAACTCCGCCTGCGCCGGCGCTGCCGTTGACGAAATTGTTGTATCCGCCCATGCCGCCCAACCCGCCACTACCGAATAGCAGACCGCCGGTGCCCCCCGTGCCGCCGGTGCCAGCGGTGCCCCCCGCAACATTGGCGACGCCGCCCGTGCCACCGGCGCCACCATTTCCGATCAGGCCCGTGGCTCCGCCGTTGCCGCCCTTTTGGCCCGGGGCGCCGGACCCGCCATTGCCTCCGTTACCCCAGAGAATCCCTCCGGCTCCGCCGTTCTCCCCGGTGCCCGCCGCTCCATTGGTGCCGTTGCCGATCAAGGGGCGCTGCAGCAGGAGCTCGGTGGGAGTGTTGATCGCGCCGAGCAGAGCCTCCACAACGGTCTGGAAAGGCGCCGCTTTGTCGGCGCTAAGCGGCTTCGCATTACCTAGCGACAGCAGGTTGCTGCCGCCCAAGGCGTTGGTTTTTGGCGTCGCAGCGGAGGCCGCCGGGAGATGCACGGTCGGGGTGGTGTTGTGCGAGCTCGCGATGCGCGGGGAAGTGACCGCCGAGGTGGGTTTGTGTGTGGCGGTCACCGCGCCGGTGTGGCCGGGGTGGTGGGCACCGGCGCTGCCGGGGGATTTAGGGGTTTCGGGGTTGGCGTGCGCGACCGGTGCGACGGCGATTGCGATGCCGACGGCCAGGGTTGCCCCGGCGGTGACGAGCGGGTGAAGACTGCGTTCCACGATGACCTCCCCGGTCGCCTGCATCGAATGTAAACCCTTGATAGAGCGCGCGTACAGGATTACGCGCTGCCCGTCGATCTTGAGCTGTTGTTCTGGCGACTCGGCGGAGTGGGTTGCCGTGTTTGCCGACGCGCCGCTCTGCTAGACCGATTTCCACTGTGCAACAAGGAAAATCAGCTGCCATCCGGGAAGATTTGTCCGGTGTCATGGGTTCCAATGGTCTGGGATCCATCGCAACCAGGAACGAGGCACCACCCATGGCCGCAGATCTGCCTGAGAAAGCCCTCGAGCTGCGTTCGTTGGTGACCTCGACGAGCACGCTCGAACTCTCGCTGCACGAGGTCGACGTGCCGCGCCCGGGCGACAACGAGGTGCTCGTGCGTGTCGAGGCCTCGCCGATCAACCCGTCCGATCTGGGTCTGCTCACCGCAGGCGCCGACATGACAAAAGCCACGGTGACCGGCACGCCGGAGCGTCCCGTCGTGACGGCTCCGCTCGGCGACGGCGCCCTGAAAGCGTTCGCCGCGCGCCTCGACCAGTCGCTCCCAGTGGGCAACGAGGGTGCCGGCACCGTGGTGGCGGCGGGATCATCCCCAGCAGCCCAGGCCCTCGTTGGAAAGACGGTGGGGATTGCCGGCGGCGCGATGTACTCGCAGTACCGCGCCGTCGACGCGTCAATGTGCTTGGTCCTCCCCGACGGCGCAACCGCCAAAGACGGAGCATCGTCGTTCGTCAACCCACTGACCGCGCTCGGGATGACCGAAACCATGCGCCGCGAAGGACATTCAGCGCTGGTGCACACCGCGGCCGCGTCGAACCTCGGGCAAATGCTGGTCAAGCTCTGCCAGAAGGACGGCATACCGCTGGTCAACATCGTCCGCAAGCCCGAGCAAGAAGAGATCCTCAAATCCCTCGGCGCGACGCATGTCCTCAACTCGACGTCGCCGTCGTTCGACGCTGACCTCGTCGAAGCGCTCAAAGCGACCAAAGCGACGCTGGCGTTCGACGCCACCGGCGGTGGCACGCTGGCCAGCCAGATCCTCAACGGCATGGAAGAAGCGGCCAGCGCCACGGCAGCGCAGTACTCGCGCTACGGGTCGACCGTCCACAAGCAGGTCTATATCTACGGCGGACTCGACACCAGCCCGACGATCCTCACCAGAAACTTCGGCATGGCCTGGGGCATCGGCGGCTGGCTGCTGACCCCGTTCCTCGGCAGCGCCGGTGCCGAGACCATTGGTCGGTTGCGTGCTCGGGTAGCCGCCGAGCTCACCACGACATTCGCGAGTAGCTACACCCGGGAGGTGTCGCTGGCGGGCATGCTCCAGCCCGCGGCGTTCAACGAATATGTCAAGCGGGCGACCGGCGAGAAATTCCTCGTGACGCCGCAGGCGCTTCCCTGATAGCGCCCTCACTACTATCGACAGACGTGAACCTGCGTGGTCGCGACCGCGAATGCCAGACCCTCGACGCGCTGATTACCGGCATCCCGTCGGGTTCTCAGGTGTTGGTGCTGCGCGGTGAGGCGGGCGTAGGCAAGTCCGCGCTCCTCGATTACGCGGCGGCGCGCGCGGACGGCGTCCGGGTCCTGCGGGTCGTCGGCGTCGAATCCGACATGGAGCTGGCCTTCGCCGGGCTCCAGCAATTGTGCGCACCGCTGCTCGACTACCTCGATGTCCTACCCGAGCCGCAGCGCGCGGCGCTCAACGTCGCCTTCGGGCGCGGGCTGGGTGTCACCCCCGATCGCTTCCTGGTCGGACTGGCCGTGCTCAGCCTGCTGGCCACCGCCGCCGGAACCCAACCTCTGCTGTGTGTGATCGACGACGCGCAGTGGCTCGACCAGGTCTCGGTGCAAACCCTCGGGTTCGTGGCACGGCGTCTGCTGGCTGAACCCCTTGCACTCATCTTCGCGGTCCGGGACCGTCCGGACGTCCTGGCTGGCCTTCCCGAACTGCGGGTCGAGGGACTGTCCGACGGCGACGCTCGGGACCTGTTCGACGCCGTCACGCTGGGCGGCATCGATCCGCGCGTGCGCGACCGCGTCGTCGCCGAGACCCGCGGGATTCCGCTGGCCATCTTGGAGGTGCCGCGCAGCGCGACGCCGACCGAGCTCGCCGGCGGATTCTGGATATCCGGCAAGCGGTCATCGACCGCTGCGATCGAAGAAGATTTCGTACGCAGGATCCGGGCGCTGCCCCCCGACACTCAGCGGCTGCTGCTCGTCGCGGCTGCCGAGCCGACCGGAGATGCGGCGTTGTTCCTGCGCACGGCCGCAGCTCTCGCTATCGCCGTCGATGCGCTAGGCCCCGCCGAGGCCGCAGGGATCATTAAATTCGGTGGGCACATGCACTTCCACCACCCGTTGATGCGGTCCGCGGCCTACCGCGCCGCGGACGTGACTGACCGTCGCACAATCCATCGGGCCCTCGCCGAGGCGACCAACCCCCAAGCCGACCCCGATCGCCGGGCGTGGCATCGCGCCAACGCGTCTCTCGGCCCAGACGACGCGGTGGCCGCCGAACTGGAGGCGTCGGCCAGTCGAGCTGCGAGCCGTGGCGGAGTGGCCGCGGCGGCCGCCTTCCTTGAGCGGGCGACTGCTCTGACCGCCGATCCGCATTTGCGCGGCACGCGCGCCATCGCTTCCGCCCATGCCAAGAGGGAAGCGGCCGCACCCGAGGCCGCCCGAGAGTTGCTCGCCATCGCAGAACTCGCGCCGCTGTCCGACCTGCAACGGGCGCAGGTTGTCCGGATGCAGGCGCAACTGGAGTTCATGGGCAGCCGGGCGGGCGAGGCGGGAGCTCCCCAAACCGGCGAGGCCGCGGCGTTGTTGCTCACCGCGGCACGAGGGCTCGACGGCCTCGACGACGAACTGGCCCGCGAGACTTACCTCGAGGCGCTGACCGCCGCCATGTACGCCGGCCGGCTGGCGGAGCCCGGGCTACTGGTCGAGGTCGCAAAGGCCGGCCGCGACGCCGTTGCGGGCTTCGCAGCGCCGAGCCGCCCGATCGACCTGCTGCTCAGCGGGATGACCCACCGCATCCTCGACGGCCCAGGTGCTGGCTCGGTTCATTTGAGCGCCGCGCTCAAGTCGTGGAATACGAACGCGCAGAACGAAACCGGCGCCGTCCAGCACTGGCCGTTCCCTATTGCGCAGGAGTCTGCCGCGCACGAGCTGTGGGACGATGCGGTGCTCCAGCAGATCGCCACAGATATGGTTCGCCGTGCCCGCGATGGCGGCGCGCTGGCCGTGCTGCCCTCGGCGCTGGTGTATCGCGCGGGCGTTCACGTCTACACCGGTGAATTCGCCGAAGCTGCTGCGGTTCTGGAGGAGGCCGACGCGATCACCGCTGCGACCGGCCACATGCCGATGAAGTATCACTCTCTGACTCTGGCCGCCTGGCGGGGTGTGCCCGCCGACGCGGTCGAACGGATCGAGGCGGCTGCCGCCGACGGCCTGGCGAAGGGAGAGGGGCGGCTGATCGGCGTCAGCGGATTCACCGCGGCGGTGCTGTACAACGGTCTGAGCCGCTATCAGGAAGCGTTAGAAGCTGCTCAAAGATGTTGCGAATATGAAGATCTCGGGTTTCACGGCTGGTGCCTGTTCGAACTCATCGAAGCCGCGGTGCATGTCGGGGACCGAGGGTCCGCGCAAGCGGCACTGCCGCGGCTCGAGCAGCGGCCCGGAACCAGCGGGACCGAATGGGGGTTAGGTGTGGTGGCTGCCGCCCGCGCGTTGCTGGCGGCCGATGACGACGCCGAGCGGCTCTTCGTCGAGGCGCTTGAACGCCTCGAAGCGGCGCGTATCAGACCGCACGTCGCGCGGGTCCGGCTCTCGTACGGCGAGTGGTTGCGCCGCGTGAACCGTCGTACCGATGCACGCGCGCAGCTGAGCGAGGCCTACGCGTCGTTCACCCGCATGGGTGCACAGGCATTCGCCGAGCGGGCCCGCCGCGAGCTCGTCGTCACGGGCGAGAAGGTGCGCAAGCAGACGGTGAGCTCTGGTACTGAGCTCACGGCTCAGGAGGCACAGATCGCGCGGTTGGCCGCCCAAGGGCACACCAACTCCGAGATCGGCGCCCAGTTGTTCATCAGTGCACACACCGTGGAATGGCATCTGCGCAAGGTCTTCGCCAAGCTCGGTATCACGTCACGCAGGCAGTTACGTCACACCGCAGCGTTCGGATAGTTCTCCAAAGCACGAATCTGTGAAACAACGCGGGCGTGCCACCTTGTCGTTTAGGCTGCACCTGGCCCTCCACAGGGGGGTGGCCAGAATGGAGCGCGCCGTTATGGATCCTGTACGCACGCGAGGAATCGTCCGAGTCGGCGTAGTCGCCGTGGCACTCGGGTTGGTCGTCGCCGGCTGCGGTAAGGATGAGGAAAAGTCGTCCTCAACGTCGACGAGCACCTCAACATCGACCTCGACGTCCACCTCGACGTCGACCACCACCAGCGCTGTCGCAGCGCCCGCGGGCGAGCACAACTACGACACCCTGCTGATCAAGGCCGCAGCCATTCCCGAGATCGGCGCACCGTGGGTCGGCGATACGCCGAAGACCACCCTTGATCCCGCGCCGCCGGACGTCACCCAGACCTTCACGTCGGGGACCAACGCCATCAACGTGTCGATCATCATCGCCGACACGCCCGAGCAGGCCGCGACGGCACTGACCGGCGCCGCGAACAGCGTTCCGTCGCAGGTGACCGGCACCCCGGTGCCGCTGCCCGCGGTCAGCCCCGACGCGACCGTCACCATCGGAACGTCGCCCGACGGCAAGTCCGCGATGGCAGCTCTGCTGTTCACCGTCGACCGCACCGTCACGGTGATCGTCTTCGGTAGCGGACCCGGCGACCTCAGCCCGGTCCCGCAGGACTACACCGAGACCGTCGGCAAGGCCCAGGTCGCGGCAATCCAGGCAGCTCTGCCCGGTCTGAAGTAACTTTTCGCGAAGAAGGCCGGGGGCGTTGTGCCCCCGGCCTTTTCGCGTCTAAAGCCCCGATTTGGACGGCCCGCGGAACTTGCGGAACCGCGCATTCAGGCTGAGCGGCAACGCCTGGTTGAACGGGGGATGGGGCGTCACGGGAATCGGCATGGTCCGGTCGCGGGCACGGACGACGACCGGCACGTCGAGCATCCCGCCGAGCACGCGGATCTCCCGTTTTGCCTGCTCCCGGGCGATGAACAACAAGTCGAGCGGATACCACAGGCCGACCCACGCGACGACGAGGAACACCCCGTTGCCGAGCAGGCCGTCCACCACGTCGCCCATGATCGGCCGGGTGAAGGCGTAGGACAGCGCGATGCCGATGAAGAACAGCATTGAGCCACTGAACAGCGACCGCTTGCCCTGCCGCCAGATCAGGTTGTGTTCGCGGATGGCCCGTCGAATCCGCAGCTGAAGGTAGCGACGCACGGCCAGCGCTACGGTCGCGGCGGTTTCGTCAGAGCATTCGGCCGCGATGTTCAGCACGATGCGCTGCTCGGGCGTGATCTTTCGCTGCGCTAGGAACCGCTCCACGAGCTCGTCCATCCCGCTGTCGATGCGATGCGCGCCAGCGAGTAGATCGCGGGGATCGACGGAGAACAGCTCGTCCACATTGTCGAGCTCGATCACCACATCCGTCGGGGGGAGCCGCTTGGCCGGCATTTGCGAATATTACGTACGACGGCTCCCGCGCCGCAGTAGAAGTCGGAAGGAGAGTCACACCGTCGCCGGCACACGCTCCCGCGCCGCCGAGTTGCGCATCTCGGCCCGCAGCGTGGTGAAGTCCGAGATCGTCTTGGCCGCCACAGTGGCCACCGGGCGGGCGTTGCGGCTGGTGGCTTCGGTCTTCGACACCATGATCACGCTGTCGATGTAGGGCTGAATCGTGGTGGCGTTCTGCACGGTGGCCACGATCACGAGCTGGAAGCCGAACTTGCGGAACGCCTGCAGCGCCTGCTGGGCGAACTGCGGATCCGACTTGGAGAACGCCTCGTCGAGCATCAACTGCGCGAAAACCGGCTTGTTGTCCGAACTTTCGGGATTCGCCAGGTTGAAGCTCAGGGCGCCCGCGAGGCAGAACGCCATCAACTTCTCCTGCTCGCCACCGGAGTTGTCGCCCGCGTTGCTATGCGTACGGATCAGTTCCTCGCTGCCGGTGTCCCATTCGGCGCAGTCGAAGGTGAACCGGTTGCGGACATCGAGTGCATCACGCGTCCACGCCTTGTCCTCCGGCGCGGTCGACGCCAGCCGGTTGCGCAACCGGAGGATGTCGGCGTACTGGTCCAGGATCGCCTGCTTGTCGCCGAGGCCGACCTCGGCGATGCGCCGGGAGATGGCCCGCACGATCTCGGTCAGTTCGGCCACCGCGGTCAGGCTGCGGGGAGTGGCGCGCAGCGTCAACCGGGTGCCGTTGTTGAACGCGACGGCACCCAGGCCGGTGTTGACCCGGTCGATCTGCTCGCTGATCCGCCGGGTTTCCTGCTCGGCCACCCGGTGCAGCGTCAGGATGGCGTCGGGCGCCTGCTCGGTGACGAGCCGCATCATCCGCTCGTAAGCCTCGGGCAGCTCGCGTTCGTCGATGTGCCGGCACAACGCCACGTAGTCGTGCACCCGCTCGTCGAAGACGTCGCTGTCGTTGGGGATCGCATCGGGGAAAGCGGTGTCAAAGGTGTTGAGGATGCGGGCCAGCTCATCGTAAGAGCGCCTGCGGCTTTCGCGCAGCTGCTCGCGTTCGCGGCGGATCGCGTTGAACACCGCTTCGCGGTGCGGCTCGGGATTGAGCACCTCCAACGACACCGGCACATCGGCGGCATAGCGATCCAGCAACTCGGTCAGCGGCTCCGACACGAACGCGGGCGCCAGCCGGTCCTGCAGCTCGAGCAGCTGCGTGCGCCGGCCGTCCAGATCGTCGCGGCGGGTCTGGCTGGCGCCGCGGCGCGTCATCAGTGTCTGGATCTGCTCCCACACCTCGTCGGCGCGGGCGTTGAGCGCTTCGATGTCGGGATTGTCGGCCAGCAGCAGTTCGTACTGCTCACGCAGCCGGTCGGCGTGGCCGTCGGCGGTGTCGATGTCGACCTGATTCCACTGCGGGAACTGATCGCAGATCGCCTTGCATGCCGCGGAGCGATCGCGCCACTGCTGGCGTTGTGCGGCAATTTCATCGGCGGCACGACGTGCCTGCTGGTAGGCCTCTTCGGCATTGGCGAGGTCGACGGTCAACGCGTCGATCTTGGCGGCGACCTCACCCTGGAAGATGTAGTCGGACTGCCGCAGCGGTCGCCGGTCGTCCTTGATGGCCAGCCGGTCGGAATCCTTGTACAGGCCGGCGTCGGTGACCGCGCGCCGGAAGCGGGAGAACACATCCGGGGTGTCCACGCAGATATGGTCGCCCGCCGCGGCGATGACGTCGGCGGCTTCGGCGGCGCACGGGTGGGTCGGGTCGACGACGAACAGCTTGCCGGCCAACGTATTCGACTCGGCCTCTTTCACCTCGGCGCCGACGAAACTGGCGCGGACGTGGTGCAGCTGCAGCCGTCCACCCATGTTGGTCTCGTTGACGAACCGCAGCACCGCGGAATACTGCTCATCGGGCACCAGCAGCCGCAGGCCCACGCCACGCAGCACCTTCTCCACCGCCACCCGCCAGCGGCTCTGATCGGGCCGCAGGTCCATCAGCTCGGCGATATACGGCAGCTGGCTGGGATCGACACCGACTGCGGCGCAGATGTGTTCGCGCATGGTGATCGCGAATTCGGGTAGTGCCGAGCCGACGTGCTCGACGCGCTTGAGTTCCTTGGCGGCGTCATCGCGGGCGATGCGCGCCGCCTTCTGCGCGTACTCGGCATCGGTGGAGGCTTCGCGGCCCCGGTCGAGTTTGGCCAGCAGCTCGGTGACTCCGGTGGTGAGTTCCTCACGCAGGTTCCAGAATTCGTCGGCACTGTCGGGGACGTCGAGGTCCTGCGCGTTCAGCATCGTTTCGTAGGCCACGCGCCGGCGCGACACCTGCTCGGCCTGCGCCTCGGCGCCGGCCACCTGCGACTGCAGCGGCCCCAGGTTGGCGCTGGATCCGCTGATCTGTGCGTTGAGCGAATCCCCTTCGGCCTTAGCGAGATTGAGCTGACGGGTGACGTCCTCGTACTCATTGCCGAGCTGGTCGATGGTCGCGTCCAGCGACTGGATCTGCGGCGCGCACTGTGCCAGCCGGACATGGTCGGTGTAGGCGCGCACCATCGGCGGGTCGACCAGGTCGATGATGCCAAGGTCGGAGGACTCCGAGGCGTAACGCTGCTGGATCTTCTCGATATCGCCGAGGATCTTGCGCTTGCGCTGCGCGACGGCCAGCAGCTCGCGGGCCTCCACCAGGGGGTCGATTTGCTTGAGCGCGTCGGGCAGCCGGGTCAGGCTGCTCGGCTCGTCGAGCATGAACTCGCGAACGAACTGCTCCAGTCCACCAACGCTTTTCAGTGACTTAGCCTTGCCGAGCAGCTGCTGGGCGGCGTCGGAGGCGCGGATGCCGATGGTGGCGTACAGCTGGGCCAGGTACTGCGACTCGACCTTGGTGGAGAACCGCCACTCGTCGTCCTTGAACACCCCGGAGTCGAAACGCCCAGCGGCCCAACGGTTGCAGACATCCTCGATGTCGCGGTCGCCGTCGGCCAGCACGAACCGGCTCGAGGAGTCCGAGCGCGACTCGCCGGTCAACCATTTCAATACCAAGCCGGTGACGGTGCGGCCGGTGTTGCTGGTGTAGCTGACGGCCACCGCGGACCATGCGGTGCCATCGCCGCGCAGATACATCACCTTGCTGGCGCCGGCATCGCTGCGCTGGCCCCAGGCGCCGCGCACATATTTGTCGACGGTGCGCCGACCCGCGTTGGACCCCGCCGCCGAATTGTCGCCGGAGGCGTTGAAGTTGCGCCGGTTGAACGGCAGGAAGCCGAGCGAAATCGCGTCGAGCAGTGAGGATTTGCCGCTTCCTGAGGCGCCGGCGATCAGCGCGCCGCCGTCACTGAACGGGATGTCGTGGTAGCCGTCGAACACACCCCAGTTGATGATCTGCAGCCGCGACAAATGGAACTGTTCAGCCATCCTGGCCGGCCTCCTGGTCGTCGCGTTCCGGTGCGGCACCGCCGCTGAGTAGCAGCTCGAACTGCTGCTGCAACTCGGCGATCACCGATGCGGTCATCACGGCGTTGATCACCGGGCTGATGGTGTAGCTGTCGTCGTCGTCGCGGGTCTTGCGCAAGATGTCCAAGCCGGCCAGGCGCGCGATCGCCGCGTCGATGCGGGAGGTGAAGGTGACGGTGTCGCGGTCGACGTCGTTGAGCACCCCGGAGAACAGGCCGTGTACCTCCTCGCGGCTGATCAGCACGGCCTGCCCGCCGGCGGCACGCATCATCTGCGCCAGGTGCAGGGCCAGGATGGAGTCGTAGGTGCCCAACGGCTCGCGGCGCAAAAGCTTGACGCCCCTGGCTGATTCGTAGCGGGCTTGCTCGATGAAGGCGATGTCGGTGCCGTCGACGATGCGCAGCATCAGGTCGAGTTCGGACAGGCGTACCGACAGCTGCGCGCGGTACTCGAGCACCCAGCTGTACAGGTCCTGATCGGCTTCGGCGCTGATGTAGCGGCGGGTCAACAGCTGCTGCAAAGCCCAGCAGGCCCGGTCGGGCAGCTCGCTGACGTCGCCGTCGAAGCGCGGCCGGCGCTGATGCGGCGTGCGGGAGGCCTGGTCGACCTGCGGCAGGGAGCTGAAGTCGATGTCGGCGTCGGTGGTCATGCGCTGGCTCCCAACAGGCTGGAGATCGGTTCGGTGAACACCAGGTGTGGGACCTCCATCTCGCGGTCGCGTCCGTCCAGCGACTGGAACCGCACGGTGACCGTCTCGACTGGCTGAGCGGTGTCGGGTTGTTTGAGCGCCCAGGACCACAACACGATGACATGCCCCAGATAGGCCGCATCCAGCATCTCCACGGCCTCGGGCAGGGACAGCCGCCCGCCGGCGTCGACCGCGGTGTTGATCATCTCCGACATGGCGGGCGCATCGACCTGGGTGGTCAGCGCCGAGAAGCTGGACAGGTCGAGCTCGCCCTCAGCGGTCTGGGCGGGTTTCGGGTTGGACAGGTCACCGATCCGGAAGCTCAGTGCGCCAACCGAACTGATGGCGTGCCGGGCCAGGGGGAGTTCGATATCGAGGCGGGAGTCGGTCAGCGAGCTCTTCAGCAGCGCGCGGGCGGAGCCGATCGCGTCGTTGAGCTGACGGGCCACCCCGCGGCTCTGCTCCAGGGTCCCGAACGCGGTGAACCGCTTCACCCGCTGCGCGCAGCGCTGCTGGATGCGTTCCACCTCGTCGATCTGCTGGCCGACAAGCTCGAAGAAGCCCGCCATCACCTTGCGCAGCGCCGGGTCAAGGGCGGGCAGCGCATGGGCGACGGCGGCGACGTCTTCCTCGAACTCGGCGCGCTGGTCGGGGTCGTTGATCATCCGCAGAAAGGCGCGGTGGCTGTCGCGGCCCTGGGAATCCCACGCGGTCTGGTAGTCGGCGTACATCTGTCGCTGCCGGTCGCGGTATTCCAGGTTGCTGTCGATCGGCTCGTCGAGCGCGGCGGTGGCCCGCTCGATCATGGTGCCGTACTGGCCGATGTCGGTGATCAGCCGTTCCATCTGCAGGGCGATGGCGTGGGCCTCGTCGTACATATCGGTCATATCGACGTCGGCGGAGCGGTCTTCGAGGTCCTCGCCCCGTTCCAGCGCGTCGAGTTCGGTCTGCAGTGCGGCGATCTCGGCCTGGATGCCTGCGCGGATCCGGACCGGGTCGTTGCCCACGCGCAGGGCGATCTGCTTGAGGCGGGCGGCGATGCCGTTGATCGATCCGCCGGTGGCGATGGTGTCCTGGCGGCGCAGCCCGCGCAGGAAGTCCAGGGCGCGACGAGCGTCCTGGGTCAGGTAACAGAGGTTGCGTTCGACACCGGTGCGCTGGTCGGCCACCCGGTGCAGCCAGCCCTGGCTGGCCCAGCTCTTGATCAGGCCAAGGCCGGACTGTTCGCCGCCGGGCCGGCCGACCTCGTCGAGGTCGCGTTCCAGGCGGACCACGAGATCGGTTTCTGGCATCACGCCAGCGCTGAGGTGGCGCTCCATCAGGGTGGCGTAGCCGCTCAGGTTGAGTGTGGCCAGCAGCCGGATGGTGGGGGAGCCCTGGATTTCGCGATTGATTTCGAGGAGGTCAGCGGCCGACAAGGTGGTGTCGTCGTCCACGCCGTTTCCTCCTCGATGTAGTTGGTCGGACGGTCCAAGATAGGCCACCGCGGGGACATCCGACGACGCCCGCGAGCGGGTGTCGGGAGCGTGTTCAAAAAGGTCCGTCACAGGTGTCTCAGAGGCCACGCGGGCCACACGAGGACCGCCTCGTCAGTCCACGAAGTCGATGCGGACGCTGACGGGGTCGGACTGCAACGCCCGGAAAGTGGCTGTCACAAGGGGCGATAGCAGTCGCGACGTCGCGAAGGTTCGCACCCGCGCAATCGGGTCGTCATCGGGGACGAAGCGCGCAGTACCGCTGCGCCATCGCTGGCCTTGCCGGATGCGGACCTGCGGATCGTCGGCGACATTGAGCGCCCACCCGGACCGGTAGCCGTGCTGAGAAATCACCCACGCGCCCGTCGCGTCGAACCGCGCGGAAACGGGCACCGAGCGCCAGCCCCCCGACTTGCGGCCCATCGTCTGGAGTTCCGTTGCGAATGTGGTGCGTACGCCGAGGCGCCCCAGCAATGCCACGGTGGGATTCACGACGTACCGGCCGACGAGGCGTTCGCGGCGGAACTTTCGTAATGCTTGATTGGTCGTAGTCATGACGGCTGCTTTCGTCGATCAAGTAGACCGATCGATCTACCAATGTGGACCATAGTAGACTGATTGGTCTACCGCAACCGTTGGAGGCCACGATGTCCGCTCGGCAACGCTTGATCGACACCACGATCGAACTGGTCCGGCGGCGCGGCGTGGGTAGCGCGAGCGTTTCGCAAATTCTCGAACACAGCGGTTTGGCGCGCCGGACGCTCTACCTGAACTTTCCGGAGGGAAAGCCCGAATTGATCGCCGCGGCAACTGAATCCGCTGCCGCGGGTTTCTCGTCGATGCTCGAAGGAATCGTCCAAGAAGGCGATCCGATCGCGTCGGTAACGGCATTCGTGCGGGCCTGGGAGATTGCATTGGCCGACAGCGATTACAGCGCGGGATGTCCGATTGTCGCTGCGACACTGGGTGATTCGGAGGCGCCGGCGGCGGCCCAGGCTGCCGCGAATGCCTTCACGCAGTGGGTGCGACTCATTGCGCGGCCGCTCACGGAGGCCGGACTTGATCCAACGGCTGCCGAGGACCTCGCGACGACGGTCGTCGCGACAATCGAAGGGGCTGTGATCATGTCGATGGCGGCGCGCTCGGCACTGCCGCTGCAACGGGCGGGACGTGATCTGGCGACGCTGATCTCAGCGAAACTGGGGACTACCTGAGCAACGCGCCGTGGGGCCGCTTAGACAGCGGTTTGGGTCGCACGGCCTGCGGCCACCAGAACCACGGTCCCATCATCGCGGCGATCGCCGGCGTCATGAACGCCCGCACCACCAGGGTGTCGAACAACAGACCGAGCCCGATCGTCGTGCCGACTTGGGCGACCACCACCATCGCGCTGACCGACATCGAGATCATCGTGAACGCGAACACCATGCCGGCCGCCGTCACCACCGAACCGCTGCCACCCATCGCGCGGATGATGCCGGTATTGATGCCCGCCGGTATCTCTTCCTTCATTCGGGCGACCAGGAGCAGGTTGTAGTCGGCGCCCACCGCCAGCAGGATGATGACCGCCATCGCCATCACCATGAACTGCAATTCCATGCCCAAGATGTGTTGCCAGAGCAGTACTGACAGCCCGAACGACGCACCAAGCGAGAGCACGACGGTACCGACGATCACCGCGGCAGCCACGATCGCGCGGGTGATGATGAGCATGATGATGAAAATCAGCGACAACGCGGCGACCCCGGCGATCAAGAGGTCGTACTCATTGCCTTCCTGCATGTCCTTGAAGGTCGACGCGGTGCCGCCCATGTAGACCTTCGAGCCCTCCAGTGGCGTGCCCTTGATGGCCTCGAAGACGGCGTTCTTGATCGCGTCGATGCGGTTGATGCCGTCGGCCGACAGCGGGTCATCCTCGTGGGAGATGATGAAGCGGATCGCGTGGCCGTTGGGTGAGATGAAATTCTTTATGCCGCGCTTGAATTCGTCGTTGTCGAAGATCTCCGGCGGCAGGTAGAACGTGTCGTCGTTGAGCGCATCATTGAACGCAGACCCCATTGCCGCCTGGTTTTGGCTCAGCGCGGCCTGCTGATCCTGCTGGCCGGCCTGGGTCGCCTGCTGGGTGAGCATCATGATTCGCATCCGCTTCATCGACTCAATCGTCGGCCGCATCAGCGAAACCATCTGGGGCATCATGGCATCGAGCCGATGCATGTCCGGCAGCAGCGACTGGATGTCGTCGACCATGGTGTCGACCCCGTCGAGTGTGTCGAACACCGACCGCGTCGCCGCGCACAGCGGAATGTCGTAGCAGTGCGGTTCCCAGTACAGGTAACTGCGGATCGGGCGCAGGAAGTCGTCGAAGTCGGAGATGTGGTTGCGCAGGTCGGCGATGTCGATTGCCGTCTGGTCGGTCTTGGTCACCATGTCGTGCAGGGTGCCGCTCATCCTCTGCATCAAGTCGATCATCTGCGTCATCGTGTTGATGGTGTCTTGCATTTGATTGCCCTGAACCAGCATGTCGGCCATGCGGTCTTCCAGGTAGGAGCGGTTCATCGTCTGCCCAGTGCCGCCCATGCTGATCTGGGCCGGAATCGTGCTGTACTTCAACGGCTTTCCCGCAGGACGGGTGATCGACTGCACCCGGCCGATGCCGGGAACCTTGGAGATGGCCTTACTGATCCGCTCGATCACCAGGAAGTCCGCCGAATTGCGCACGTCCTGATCGGTCTCGACCAACACCATCTCGGGGTTCATCCGGGCGATGGGGAAGTGCCGCTCGGCCGCCGCGAAACCCTCGTTGGCCGGCAGGTCGGCCGGCAGGTACTTGCGGTCGTTGTAGTTCGGTTGATAGCCCGGCAGGGTGATCAGGCCGATCAAGGCGATCATGATCGTCGCGAACAGAACGCCTGCGGGCCAGCGCACCACAAGCGCGCCCAGCTTCCGCCAGAACCGAATCCGCATCGCGCGCTTGGGTTCCAGCAGCCCGAAGCGGCTGGCCACCGTGACGATCGCGGCGCCCAACGTCAACGCCGAGATCACCGCGACCACCATGCCGACGGCGAGCGGGACACCCAGCGACTTGAAATACGGCAACCGCGTGAACGACAGGCAGAACGTCGCCCCGGCGATCGTCATGCCCGAGGCCAGCACCACATGCGCGGTGCCGTGATACATCGTGTAGTAGGCCTGTTCTCGGTCCTCGCCGATCGATCTGGCCTCCTGATATCGCCCGATCAGGAAGATCGCGTAGTCGGTCGTCGCGGCTATCGCCAGGGTTACCAGCAATTGGGTAGCGAACGGCGACAGGCCGATCAGGTTGTGATAACCCAGGAACGCCACCGCGCCGCGGGTCACCATGAGGCCAAGGATCAGCATCACCAGAACGAGCCCCACGGTGACGAAAGACCGGTAGAAGAACAACAGCATGATGAGGATGACACCGATGGTGGTGAACTCGATGATCCGAATGCTCTTGTCGCCGGCAAGCTGCTGGTCAGCCTGCAGTGCCGGACCACCGGTCACGAAGACCTTCACACCCGGCGGCGGTGACAGGCCTCTGACGATCTTCTGGACCGCTTCGACTGAATCGTTGCCGAGCGTCTCGCCCATGTTCCCGGCCAAGGCCACCTGCACGTAGACGGCTTTGGAGTCGGCGCTCAGCGCACCGGCTTCGGTGAGCGGATCACCCCAGAAATCCTGGATGTGCTGCACGTGGGTGGTGTCGGCACGCAGCTTGGTGACCATCTCGTTGTAGAACTGGTGCGCGGCGTCGCCAAGGGGCTCGTCGCCCTCCAGGACGATCATGGCCGAGCTGTCCGAGTCGGATTCCTCGAAGACTTTGCCCGAACGCATCATCGCGATCACCGACGGCGCGTCCTTGGGGGACATCGAGACCGCGCGCAGCCTGCCGACTTCGTCCAGCTGCGGGACGACCGTGTTCAAGACGATGATCAGGCCGACCCAGCCAAGGATGATCGGCACCGCCAGCCGACGGATCCACTTCGCCAAAGCCGGTCGATGCGGCTGTTCGGCGGAGACCACGCGTTGTTCGGTCGGGGCGCTCACCAGCCCAAGTCCTCCCCGTGACGGCAATTTACTTAGACAGTCATACCAGACGGCGGGGGGTGCGCGTGAGTTAGGTAACGCCGTTCTCCTCTAACCGCTGTTCGCGCCGCCTTCTGCGATCCGGCGGACCGCTTTGAGGAAGACGTCGATCTCGTCGAAGGTGTTGTAGAACGCGAACGACGGGCGAACCGTGGTCTCCACGCCCATCCGCCGCAGGATCGGCTGGGCGCAGTGGTGTCCGGCGCGGACTGCGATCCCCTCGGCGTTGAGCGCCTTGCCGACCTCGAGCGGCTCGTGGCCGGCCAGCACGAAGGACAGCACGCTGGCCTTCTCGTCTGCGGTGCCGATCAGGCGCACCCCGTCGATGTCGGCCAGTCGCGGTGTCGCGTATTCCAGCAGCGCATGCTCGTAGGAGGCGATCCGGTCGATGCCCACCCGCTCGACGTAGCGGATGGCTTCACCGAGTCCGACGGCGTCGGCGATGTTGCCGGTGCCGGCTTCGAACTTGTTCGGCGGACCCTGATACAGCGAGCGCTCGATGGTGACGTCGGCGATCATGTTGCCGCCGCCCTGCCACGGCGGTGTCTCGGCGAGTGCCTCCTCGGTGCCATACAGCACCCCGATCCCGGTCGGGCCGAAGATCTTGTGCCCGGAGAACACGAAGAAATCCGCCCCGGTCTTGCTGACATCGATCGGGATGTGGGGGATGGACTGGGCGCCGTCGATGAGCACCCGGGCGCCGTAGCGGTGGCCGAGTTCGACGATCTTGTCCACCGGGGTGACCGTGCCCAGCGCATTGGAAACCTGCGTTGCGGCAACCAGTTTGGTCCGCGGCCCCAGCAGGTCCTCAAACTCGCTGAGCAACAGATTGCCGGCGTCATCGACCGGCGCCACCTTGAGGATCGCGCCGGTCTTCTGCGAAATAATCTGCCACGGAACGATATTGGCGTGGTGCTCGAGGTTGGTGATGACGATCTCGTCGCCGGGGCCTAGATGCTTGCCACCCCACGAGTACGCCACCAGGTTGATCGCCTCGGTGGTGCCGCGCACGAAGATGATCTGTTCGGTCTTGGATGCACCGATGAACCGCCGAACGGCTTCGCGGGCCTCTTCGTAGGCATCGGTTGCTCGGGCGGCCAATTCGTGTGCGGCACGGTGGATGTTGGAGTTCTCGTGCGCGTAGAAGTACGCCAGCCGATCGATCACCGCCTGCGGCTTCTGGGTGGTGGCGGCGTTGTCGAACCAGATCAGCGGTTTGCCGTTGACGGTCTCGCCCAGGATCGGGAAATCGGCACGGATCGCGTTGACGTCGAAGATCTCGTGACGGTCCGGGATCTTCGGTACCGGTTCGGACAGCGCTGGTGCACCGGAGATGAAGTAGTAGTTCGCCCCGTCATCGCTTGGAGCGAGAACGCCGAGCGGAATATCGGGAATCGCAGGAGTAGCCGTCGGCCACCCCGGTGCCGAACCGCGTGGCGCGACCGGCGCGCTGGGCGCCGGTCCGGCCAAGACTCCCGGAACCGTCGGCACGATGCCGTTGGGCACGGCGAATTCACCCAGGTGCGGCGGGGTGGTGAGACCGGGGGCGTTGCCACGTGGAGCCACCGGTACCGCTTGCGGCGGGATCGGTTCGGGCCCAGGTGAACTCGGCGGTGGCAGCGTCACCCCGGGTGCCTCGGTGAACACCGCGGGCGGCGCTACCGGCGCAGCTCCGGCGCCGGCGGCACCGTAGGAGGCCGCGGACGTCGTGTCGGGCACGTTGCCGCGCGGGGCCGGTGGAACCGTTTGCGGCGGACTGTCATTACCGGGCCGGAAACTCGCAGCGAAGAGCTGGTTGGCCAGCGCCGCCAGTTCGGCCTCGCTGATCGGAAGCTCGCCCTCGGCGTCTACCGACCGGTACTCACTTGTACTCATGGAACTGGTCCACCGCAGCGCCCTCGAGCACGGCAAGTGCATCGTCGGTCAGCACGGCCAACGAGGAGTACTGGGTCACCAGGTAGGAGGCGATTCCGGAGCGGTTGATGCCGGTGAAGCGCACCGATAGGCCGGGTGCCTGCTCGCCGACCAGGCCGGGCTGGAACAGTCCGACCACGCCTTGGCGTTCCTCGCCGGTGCGCACCAGGATGAACTTGGTCTTGCCCTTCTCCACCGGCACCTTGTCGCTCGGAATGATCGGGATGCCGCGCCAGGTGATGAACTGGGCGCCGAAGAGGTTCACCACCACCGGCGGCACACCACGGTAGGTGGCCTCGCGGCCGAAGGCGGCCACCCCGAGCGGGTGGGTCAAGATGAACGCCGGCGTCTTCCACACCTTGGTGATCAACGCGTCCAGGTCGTCCGGAGTGGGTGCGCCCTTGAT
>NZ_JAPZLA010000007.1:0-331653 GCF_033804465.1 Mycobacterium sp. RTGN5 | reverse complement strand
GTTTTGTTTGACCCCCCGGGGGTTTTGGCGGCCCCCCCCCCACCCCCAACCACCCCCCCCTCGGGCGCGGCAACGGTTTTGGGGGGGTTAACCCCCCCGCGGGGGGGGTTACCCCCCGCCGAAATCGCTAGAAGTAGTGGGCCTTGAGATCCTCGAGCAGGCCGATGCCGGTGGGCTGCCAGCCGAATCGCTCGCGGGTGAGGGCGCTGCTGGCCGGAATGTCGAGGGCGAAGAAGGCGCCGATCCAGCCGAAGTGGTCCATCGCGTTCTCGGGAGCGACGCTGGTGACCGGCACGCCGAGGTGTCGTCCGATGGTTTCGGCGATGTCCCTGGTGGCGACGCCTTCCTCACCGATCGCGTGGACGACGGCACCGGTCGGTGCTTCGACGGCCAGCCGGAACAGCACTGCGGCGTCGTCGCGGTGGACCGCCGACCAACGGTTGGCGCCGTCACCGACGTAGGCCGCCACACCCTTGTCGCGCGCGACATTGATCAGGGTCGGAACGAAGCCGTAGTCGCCGTTGCCGTGCACCGTGGGGGCGAGTCGCACGATGGAGACCCGCACGCCGCGGTCGGCGAAGGCCAGCGCGGCCGACTCGGAGACTCGGGGCGACTGGGGGTTGGCGGGTTGATCCTCGGTCAGCACCTGGCCCACGGCGTGCCCTGCCGTTCCACTCGTGACGACCAGCGGCCGGCCGGAGTCGGCCAACGTCTCGCCCAGTGCGGTGATGGCCTGGCGATCGAGCGCGCCCGCATCGGTGAAGTTGTCGAAGTCGTGGTGGAACGCCAGGTGGATGACGCCGTCGGCCGCTTTGGCGCCACTGCGCAGACTGTCCAGGTCCGCGAGGTCGCCGCGGTGGACGTCGGCCCCCGCTTTCGCGAGCGCTTCGGCGGACGCATCGGAGCGGGCCAGCCCGACCACCTGATGGCCGGCGGCCAGCAGGTCGGGCACCACCGCCGAGCCAACCCAGCCGGACGCTCCGGTGACGAATAGTTTCATGGGACAACCTCCATGTCAGTCGCTGTCATCAGACTCTAACGGTGATGTCAGCAACTGTCATCCCGCTAAAATTCCCCCATGGGTCGCTGGGAGCCGGATGCACAGGGCCGCCTTCAACAGGCGGCCCTGGCGCTGTACACCGAGCGCGGGTTCGACCAGACGACGGTCGCCGAGATCGCCGAGCGGGCCGGGCTGACCGAGCGCACCTTCTTCCGGTACTTCACCGACAAGCGCGAGGTGCTCTTCGCCGGCCAGCGGCCGCTGCTGGAACAGCTGACGAAAGGTGTTGTCGAGGCGCCTGATTCATCTCCGCTCGATACCGCGAGCGCGGCGCTCGAACAGGGCATGGCCTTCCTGGACGGCCGCCGCGAGGCATCGCGGCTACGCCAGGCTGTCATCGACGCCAACCCGGCACTGCAGGAACGCGAGCTCGCCAAGCGCGCCGCGATGGCCGCAGCACTCGCCGAGGGATTGGTGCGCCGCGGTGTGCCCGAGACGACCGCGCGCCTGACCGCTGAAACCGCCGCGGCGGTGTTCGGGCTGGCGTTCGAGCAGTGGCTCGCCGCCGACGACCACGACCTGGCCTACTTCATGCGCAACTCGATCGCCGAACTCAGGGCTGTGCTCTAACCCGCGTCGAGATCGACGTTCTGCCGCGATCTACTCGCGATTGTTCGGCCATTTGTCGGTTTGGGCGTCGGAGAGGAGTGCGAAGCACTCCTTCGTGCGGGCGATCCACCAGTCGCGGCGCTCGGTCGGCGCGGCGAGCGCAGCGAGGCGCGCCGGATCGGGCGCCACGTCGCCGACGGGCAGACCGCCGTCGACGGGCGTGATGTCGGCGACGTCCTCGACGAACAGCCCGCCGGTGCCCAGCCCGCAGGCATGCTCCAGTCGGGGCAGTGCCCCGGCCGCGGCCAGCCCGGCTGCGATGCCGACCGCGGAGTCCAGCGCACTGGAAACCACCACCGGGATGTCGATTTCGGCGGCGATGGCCAACATCGCGGCAACCCCACCCAGGGGGGCGACCTTGAGCACCGCGATGTCAGCCGCCCGCGCCCGCACCACGGCCAGCGGGTCGGCGGCCTTGCGGATGCTCTCGTCGGCGGCGACCGCGACCGCCACCCGTCGGCGCACCTCGGCCAGTTCGTCCACTGTCTTGCAAGGCTGTTCGAGGTATTCCAGCGGGCCGTCGGCACTGAGCGCGGCCGCGGCGGCCACCGCCTCCTCGACCGTCCACCCACCGTTGGCGTCCACCCGCACCGTCGGGATCACCGCGCGCACGGCATTGACCCGGGCGACGTCGTCGGCCAGCGTCTGCCCCGGCTCGGCCACCTTCACCTTGGCGGTGCGCGCCCCCGGGAAGCGCTCCAGCACCTCGAGCACCTGCGCGGCGGGCACCGCCGGGACCGTCGCGTTGATCGGGATGACGGTGCGTACGACGGGCGGCCTTGTGCCGTAAGCAGATTCGATGCCCGATGCCAGCCAATGGGCGGCCTCGGGTGGTTCGTACTCGACGAACGCGCCGAACTCGCCCCAGCCCGTCGGCCCGTCGATCAGCGCCACCTCGCGAATCATGATGCCGCGGAAGCGCACCCGCATCGGCAGCGCGACCACGTGCAGGCGCTCCAGGAGATCGTCCAGCGGTACCGCCATCAGATCGCGCGGCCGCGGTTCTCCCAGTGCGGTGTGCGCAGCTCACGCTTGAGCAGCTTGCCGGTGGGATTGCGCGGCAGCGCCTCGGAGATCTCCACGCTGCGCGGGCACTTGTAGCGCGCCAACCGCTCCTGGCACCAGGCGATCAGCTCAGCCTCGGAAGTCTCACCACCAGCCGACAATTCGACGACCGCCTTGACCGACTCACCCCACTTGTCGTCCGGGATGCCGAACACCGCGGCATCGAGCACCGCGGGGTGATCGGTCAGCACCCGCTCGACCTCGACGGAGTAGATGTTCTCCCCGCCGGAGATGATCATGTCCTTGAGACGGTCCTCGACGAAAATAAAGCCCTCGTCGTCGACGCGGCCGATGTCACCGGTGCGGAACCAGCCGTCCTCGGTGATCGCTGCGGCGGTGGCCTCCGGCTTGTTGTGATAGCCCTTCATCAACTGCGGTGAGCGGAACCACAATTCGCCGGGCTGGCCAATCGGCACCTCAGCAAGCGTCTCGATGTCGACCACCCGCACCTCCGCCTCATGGGCAGGCTTGCCTGCACTGAGCATCCGCTCCGGGCGGGATTCGTCGCGATGGGCCTCCGGTGGGAGATGCGTGATCGCGCCACACACCTCGGTCAGCCCGTACACCTGGATGAAATCGGTGTCCGGCCACGCCTTGAGCGCCGACTTCAGCAGCGCAGGCGGCATCGGCGAGGCGCCGTAGACGAACGTCCGCAGCCCGCCGAACAACTTCACCGCGTCCTCGCCCGATTCCAGCACCTTGCCCAGCACCGCAGGCACCAGGAACGTGCGGTTGGCGCCCTGCAGCAGCGCACCCGCCAGCGACGCGCCGTCGGCCTCGCGCGTCATGATCGTCGGGATGCCGGCGTGAATGCCGTACTGCACATACGCCGATCCCCCGACGTGGAACAGCGGCATCGCCACCATGTTCTTGTCGTCCGGGCCGAACTCGAACGTGGCCGCGTTGATCGTGTGCGCCAACATATTTCGCTGTGACAGCACGACGCCCTTGGGCCGGCCGGTGGTGCCGGAGGAGTACATGATCAGGCAGGTGTCGTCGGGCTCGACGCCGGCGGCACGACCGGTCGGCGAGGCGGCCGCCACCAGCGCCTCGTACTCGTCACCGTCCGCGCCGTCGGGGGTGACCTCGACGACGTGCTCGACGTGGGTCAGCTTTTCGCGGATGTTGTCGACGGCCCCGATCAGCTCGGAGCCGACGATCAGCAGTTTGGCGCCCGAGTCGTTGAGGACGTAGTCCATCTCCTCGGCGGCCAACCGGAAGTTGATGACTGCGGTCGCCGCGCCGATCGAGGCCGCGGCCAGCTGCAACTCGACGCAGGCCGGGTGGTTCTTGTCCAGGAACGCCACCACGTCACCGCGCCCGATGCCGCGCTCCACCAGGGCACCGGCCAACCGTTGGATCCGGTCGTTCCACTGCGCCCAGGTCCAGCTGCGGCCTAGGTAGTTGACCGCTTCGCCATCGGGCTTGTGGTCAGCCCAGTAGGTCGGCCGGTCGTCGAGAAAACGCGGTTCGGGCGCATACATACCGGCCAGAATGCCACGTCAGGTTGACGGCGAGCCAGCCTTGGGTCGCAGCAGCACCCACGCGACCACGATCGCCACAGCGGGCACCACCGCCATGATGAGGCTCAGGTCGTGGATGGCGGTCAACCAACTCTGGGCCGCCTCCGACACCACCCAGCGGGCCTTGTCCGGGTCGAGGACTTCGGCACCCGCCGCCGGCCCCGGCGCACCGCCGTGCGCGACGCGCAGCGCGTCGCGGGCCGCGTCCTCGCTGATCCCTGAGCCCTCCAGCTTGTGCCGCCCGTCACGCAGGAACAACGTGGTGCCCACCAACGCGAAGAGCGCCGGCCCGAGCGAGTAACTGGCTTGTCCGACAGCGGGTTTCACCGCAGAGATAACGCCACCCAGCTCAGCCGGGGCGCTCGACATCATGATGGTGGACTGCGGCGTCTGCACCACCGCGCCGCCGATCGCGTTCAGTGTCACCGCGACGCCGAGCACGAAAATCGGGGTCTGCGCGTCGAGCAGCACCAGCATCACCATCCCTACCAGCAGGATGGCCAGCCCCGTCACCAGCACCGCACGTTCGCCGAACCGGCCAACGGCGCGGCCCGCCGCCATCGCCGCCAGCGACGCCAGCAGCACCGACGGAATGAGCAGCAGGCCGAGCACTTCGGGAGATTGACCGCGGATGGTGACCAGGTAGTAGGCGAACAGGATGGTCGCGCCGCCCTGCAGGAAGTTGAACGTCGCACCGGCGATCACCGCGGCGTTGAACCGACCGGATCCGAAGATCCGCATGTCCAATGCCGGCGCGGCGGTGCGTCGCTCCCAGAACACGAACGCCACCGCCAGCCCGATCCCGACCAGGATCTGCACCAGCGCGGTGACGTGGAACCCGCCCTGCAGCGAAGTGAGCCCCAGGATCAACAGGATCAGCCCGACCGCGATCAGCAGGATCCCGACGATGTCGAGCTTGCGCTGCCAGCGCAGCGTTTCCGGCACATAGCGCATGGTCAGCGCGAGGGTGACCGCGGCAAGCACCGGGGTGACCAGAAAGCAGGCGCGCCAACCGAAGTGGGACACCAGCCAGCCTCCGACCGCCGGCTGAAAGACGCTCAGTGCATGGCCGGCGCCGAGGTACATCGCGATCGCGACCCCTCGTCGTCCCGCCGGGAACACCGCGTTGATGATGGCGAGCGACAGCCCGAGTACGAAGGCGAACGCAATACCGACACCGGCTCGCGCGAACGTCAGGACCGCGACGTTTGGCGCGACAGCGGCCAGCACACCGAATCCGATCGAGCCGTAACAGCCGATCACGAACATCCGCTTCATGCCATAGGCGTCGCCGAGCGCGCCCGCGCCGAGCACCGCCGCGGCAAGCGTGAGCGTGGCCAGGCAGGCCAAGAAGCTGGCGGTGCTGGGGCTGAAGGCCAAACCCTTGCGCACCTCGGCGAGATTGGCCGACAGGATCGTCGGGTCGGCGGCAGTGATGCTGTAGCCGAGCCCCATCGCCACGATCGTCATGGTCGCCGCGCGCCCGGTGACTTCCTGCTGCTGCGGCATTGGCGAATGCTAGCCGCGGCCGGATCGGGCGCGATGAATAACAGCACCCCTTCCATCAAATCTGGAACACGTTCTAGTGTGGACGCCATGAGTGACGAGCTGCTGCGCCATCCGATTCATTCCGGGCACCTGACGGTCGGCGCGCTGAAGCGCAATAAGACCAAGCCGGTGCTGCATCTGGGTGACACCACGCTGACCGGTGGCGAGCTCGCCGACCGCATCAGCCAGTACATTCAGGCGTTCGAGGCGCTCGGCGCGGGATCCGGCGCGACGGCGGGGCTGCTGTCGCTGAACCGGCCCGAGGTGCTGATGATCATCGGCGCCGGCCAGACCCAGGGGTACCGGCGGGTGGCACTACACCCTCTCGGCTCACTCGACGACCACGCGTACGTGCTCAACGACGCCGGGGTGACGTCGCTGATCATCGATCCCAACCCGATGTTCATCGAACGGGCCCAGGGTCTGCTGGAGAAGGTGCCCGGCCTCAAGCAGGTGCTGACGCTCGGCCCGGTTCCCGAGGCGCTGGGCGATTCCGCGGTGGACCTGATCGCCGAGGCCGCCAAGTACTCGCCGAAGCCGTTGGTGGCGGCCAACCTTGCCCCCGACCACGTCGGCGGTATGGCCTACACCGGCGGCACCACCGGCAAGCCCAAGGGTGTGCTGGGTACCGCGCAGTCGATCACCTCGATGACGACCATCCAGCTCGCCGAGTGGGAGTGGCCGGACAACCCGCGGTTCCTGATGTGCACGCCGCTGTCGCATGCCGGGGCTGCGTTCTTCGTGCCGACCGTCGTCAAGGGCGGCGAGCTGGTGGTGCTGACGAAGTTCGACCCGGCCGAGGTGCTGCGGGTGATCGAGGAGCAGAAGATCACCGCGACGATGCTGGTGCCGTCGATGATCTACGCGCTGATGGATCATCCCGATTCGCAGACCCGCGATCTGTCGTCGCTGGAGACGGTCTACTACGGCGCCTCGGCGATGAACCCGGTGCGGCTGGCCGAGGCGATCCGCCGCTTCGGCCCGATCTTCGCCCAGTACTACGGGCAGTCCGAGGCGCCGATGGTGATCTCGTATCTGGCCAAGAAGGATCACGACGAGAAGCGCCTGACCTCCTGCGGGCGGCCCACGCTGTTCGCCCGCACCGCGCTGCTGGATGCCGACGGCAAGGAAGTGGCCCAAGGCGAGGTCGGCGAGATCTGTGTCTCCGGGCCGCTGCTGAGCGGTGGGTACTGGAATCTGCCGGAGGAGACGGCCAAGGCGTTCAAGGACGGCTGGCTGCACACCGGTGACATGGCGCGCGAGGACGAGGACGGCTTCTGGTTCATCGTCGACCGGGTCAAGGACATGATCGTCACCGGCGGGTTCAACGTGTTCCCCCGCGAGGTGGAAGACGTCGTCGCCGAGCATCCGGCCGTCGCGCAGGTGTGTGTGATCGGCACGCCCGACGAGAAGTGGGGTGAGGCCGTCACCGCGGTGGTCGTGCTGCGACCCGACCACCCCAGCGACGACGACGCGGTGGCGAAGCTGACCGCCGAGATCCAGACGGCGGTCAAGGACCGCAAGGGTTCGGTGCAGGCCCCCAAGCAGGTCATCATCGTCGAATCGGTGCCGGTGACCGCGCTGGGCAAGCCGGACAAGAAGGCGGTGCGGGCGCAGTTCTGGGAAGGGTCTTCTCGAGCCATCGGCTAGCTCGGCGGCGCATACTTGGGTGATGCTGTCCAGGGTCATTCCGCTCGAGTACCTCAAAGAGCGCGACCTGATGTTCTGGCTGCCGCCTGGCGGTCAGGACAACGACGTGTGGGCGGACACCTGGGTGATCCTCGCCGAACTCGAATCAGCCGACGCCGCACCGCTTCTCGCGCTGCTGCACGATGCCGACGTCGGCGCTTACATCGCCAGCCCGAGCGGTCGAAAGGGCGCGACCGCCGCGGGCGTGCAGCTCTACGTGGACCGCGAACAGCACAATCGGGCCACCGATGTGGTGATGCAGTTTCTGCGGGGCAAAAACCAGCCCGTCGTGCCGGCGAAGTCGGCAAAGTCGGCGAAGCCCGCCCCGAAGGTGCGCCCCAAAGCCAAGCAGCCGGCCGCCATCCGCGCTGTATTGACGGTGCTCAAGATCGCGGCGGTCGCCGCATTGATCGCGCTGGGTCTCCTCCTGGCCTACTACCGAGGCCCGTCCCTCTTCCCGGGCGTGCATCCTGCGCATCACCCAGCTCCCGCTTCGAACGCGCCCGGCATGACCCAGCCCACCTGGACCGAGCCCCGACCCTGAGCGATCGTTCGTCGAAAGTAACGCCAGGGCGGCAATCGACGCCGGATCCCGCCGTGGCGTTACGGTCGCGGCGCCCCCGGGATCAGGGGAGTTTGATCGCCGACATGTACATCTCGACTATCGGCTTGTAGAGGTCGACGTCGTCGAGCTCACTGCCGAGAACCACCGAATCGCTGGTTGCGATCAGCACGCCCGCGAACGTCTGCGGTGGAATCAGCAGGGTTGCCCCCAGCCGGTCGAGTCCCTCGACGATGAATGTGGTCAAGCTTTCGAGGACCTCGGCGCGTTTGGCCGCGACCCGTTCGCGTGCATCCGGGTTGCGAAGCAGATACAGGGTGAACTCGTGGCCCAACGCGGCGTGTTCGGCCCCACGATCGGCGCTGAGCTGACGCCACCGCTCGGCGATACCCTCGCGTTCGCGGGCGCCGACCTCCGTTGCCTCGCCTAGCACTTCAGCGAAATTGTCGAAGTAGCGGCGCCAATATCGGTCGCTGACGGCGAGGAACAAGTCCTCCTTGGCGGCGAAGTGTTTGTAGATCGCACCCTTGGTGTAGCCGGCCGCGTAGGCGATGTCATCGAGACTGGCTGCGGTGAAGCCCTTTTCGGCGAACACCTGCTCGGCCGCGTCCAACAGCAGTGAACGGGTGTGTTCGAGACGTCTCTCGCGCGTCCAGCGCTCAGCCATCCCCCGATTCTGCCACGGATCGCAGAAACCGCTTCCAGTATCAGATACCAATGGGTATATTTTCGACGATCTAGTCGCTCAAAGCCATAATCCGCGGTCGAGAAGGGCACGAACCCATGAGTGATCTCTCCAGCAAGACCCAACCGCCGGTCGGCACGGAGGTGGAGAAGAAGGTCCGGCCGGTCGTCATCTGGGCTACCGCCGGTGGCTTGGTGCTGGCGCTGCAGATCTACGTGTGGACCCGCTGGGTCACCGGACCGTACTTCGTCCGGGTGCCTCAGGGGCCCAGCGATCCGCCGATGTACATGAAGACGATGCTGATGGTCAACGCCGCCGCGATGGTCGTCCTTCTGCCGCTGACCATCTACTGGTTTCTCATCCGGCCCTGGGTGCGAGAGCGGCGGTTCACCCTCGACGGATTGCTGTTCGTATCGTGTGCCCTGTTCTTCTTCCAGGATCCGTTCCTGAACTACGTCAACACCTGGTGCACCTACAACACCTGGCTGTGGAACCGTGGCTCCTGGTCGTCGCACGTGCCCGGCTGGGTCTCACCCGAAGCGCCGGGTCGCCAGGTCGCCGAGCCCCTGCTGATCAACGCGACCGGGTACGGCATGGTGATGTTCTTCGCCATCGCCGGGTGCTGGCTGATGCGCCGGCTGAAAAACCGCTGGCCCGGTATGAGCAACCTGAAACTGATCCTCGCCACGTACGCCGCCGCGATCGTCCTCGATTTCGTGATGGAGGCCGGCTTCATGCTTCCCTTCGGGCTTTACACGTATCCCGGTGCTATCCGGTCTGTTTCAGTGTTCGCCAACACCTACCATCAATGGCCGATCTACGAGGGCCTGATGTGGGGCGGGGTGATGACCGCGCTGGCCTGCCTCCGGTTCTTCACCGATGACCGTGGCCGAACCATCGTCGAGCGCGGACTCGACCAGGTGGGTGGCGGATTCGCCAAGCAGCAGT
Organism: Mycobacterium sp. RTGN5; assembly: GCF_033804465.1. Lineage (NCBI taxonomy): Bacteria > Bacillati > Actinomycetota > Actinomycetes > Mycobacteriales > Mycobacteriaceae > Mycobacterium > Mycobacterium sp. RTGN5. The sequence continues at coordinate 321,964 of NZ_JAPZLA010000007.1, read as the reverse complement.
TCATTCGCTTTCTGGCGATCTTCGCCTTCACCAGTTCCGCATTCTTCTTCCTGTACAACGTGCCCGCACAGTGGATCGCCCTGCACTCCGACCCGTGGCCGGCGGATCATCTGAAGCGGTCGTACTTCAACGGCGGAATCTGTGGCGACGGGACCGATGTGCCGTGCCCCGACCCGACCCTGCCGATGCCCACCAAGCGTTCCGGCTACATCGACACCGACGGAAAGCTGATCCTGCCCGAGGGCGCGCAGTTGCCGAAGACGGTGCCGTTCGAGCCGGGGAACTGAGGTGCTGACGAACGACCAAGACCACTGCACTGCACCGTTTTACCGCGCCGTCGGCGACGAGGTCGAGGTGTTTCACGCCGCCGCCCGTCGCGGTGTGCCGGTGCTACTGAAGGGGCCGACCGGATGCGGTAAGACCCGGTTCGTCGAGGCGATGGCGTACGAGCTCGGCCGGGAGTTGATCACCGTCGCGGGCCACGAGGACATGACATCGGCTGACCTGGTCGGCCGATTTCTTCTGAAGGGTGGCGAAACCGTCTGGGCGGACGGGCCGTTGACCCGAGCAGTCCGCGAGGGCGCCATCTGCTACCTCGACGAGATCGTCGAAGCGCGCCAGGACACCACGGTGGTGATCCACCCGCTGGCCGACCATCGCCGCGAACTGTCCATCGATCGCTTGGGCACCACACTGCACGCCGCACCGGGATTTCAGTTGGTCATCTCCTACAACCCCGGGTACCAGAGCGTCCTGAAGAACATCAAGGAGTCCACTCGGCAGCGCTTCGTGTCGATCGAACTCGGCTTCCCGCCCGCGGAAGTCGAGACGGAAGTCATTGTGCACGAGGCAGGTATCGCCGTGACGACGGCGGATGCCCTGGTCAGACTCGGCAATGCGATCCGTGGTCTGGAGGGTTCGCCGCTACGGGAGGCGGCCTCCACCCGCCTGTTGATACTCGCGGGCATCCTCACTGCCGAAGGGCTCCCGCTACGCAAGGCCGTCCGCTCGGCGGTGGTACAGACGCTCTCCGACGACCCCGAAGTCGTTCGCGCGCTGGGCGAACTCGCCGACGCCATAATCGGCTGATGACGGACCCGGGACGGTTTCGGCTTCTGGCAAGTCATATCGCGGGCCGAGCCGTCGACGTCACCGCAGCACCGACCCGTGAGCTCGCCTACACCGACGGCCGGGCGATCTTCGTGTCAGCGGACAGCCATGACGATGAACAGCGCCGAGAAGTGGTTCTACAGAGCGCATTACTGGCGTGTGACAGCCTCGACCGCAGCGTCATGATGGTCCTGCGGGCGCGGCCGCGACCGGCCCGACGCTATCTCGCACTGGAGGGACGCCGCGCACTGGCCGAGCTGGCCAAGCGGGTACCGCTTGCGGCCTCATATTCCGTTGGCGACCCTGAATCTTCCAGTCGTGCCGAGTCGCTCGATATCGCCAAGAGCCGGCGGATGCTGCCCGCACCACCGGACTGGTTCGGACAGCTCAGACCCTGGTCGGTGCTAGGAGCTGTTTCCGAACAGGCGAAGTCGCCTACCGGCACCAAGGATCTGCGGTTGTCATTCGACCCGTCGGACGCCGACGAGGTCGACGAGATCGAGGACGACACCGGACCGACTGAGCGAAGTCTGATCCTTAAACTCTTTGAAGCGCCTGCCTTTTCGTCACGCGCATTGTCAGAGTACATTCGCAAACTCCTAGGCAGCTCGCGGTCGTACGGCGACGATTCGGCCGGCGCGGAACTGGACCTCGGTGCACTGAGACGGGGCCGCGGCACGTCCGCGGGTGCCCGGCCGCTGCCCACCCGCATCCACTTCACCGACGCAGGAAGACCGGGTGCAGCGGTCGGTGTCGGGGGCGCCCTTTACCCGGAGTGGAACGTGCACACCGGTCGCTACAGGCCCGAATGGTCGCGTGTCATCGACTTCCCGCTACCCATCGACACCGACGTCAACCCGCTGATCGTGCGCAAGGACGACGTCCTGCGGCGGCGGCTGGCCCGGATCGGGCTGGGCTTCACAGTGTTTCGTGCCCGTCCGGATGGCGAAGACCTGGACACCGAAGCACTGGTCAACCTGTTCGTCGACCTGCGCTCCGGCTATTCACCGCCAGCCGACGTCTATCTCGAGCGCCGCAAGACGGCCCGCGACCTCGCCGTACTGATCCTGCTGGACACCTCCGGGTCTACGACCGACGTCGACCGCGACGGGATGGCGGTGCACGAGCACCAGCGGCACGCCGCCGCCACCATGACCGCCACGTTGACCGAACTCGGTGACCGGGTCGCGTTGTACGGGTTTCGCTCCAACGGCCGGCAGGCTGTCCACCTGCCCGCCATCAAGACATTCGACGAAGGCTTCGGCGTACGGCAACGAACCCGGCTCGCGAAACTGCAGCCGTCGGGGTACACCCGGCTCGGCGCCGCGGTCCGCGGGGCCGGTGAAATCCTCAAACGGCAGGGGGGAACTCCCAATCGGCTCCTCGTCGTATTGTCCGACGGCTACGCCTACGACGATGGCTACGAGGGCACCTACGCAGAAGCTGATGCCGCCAAAGCGCTTGAGGAGTTGCGGTCCGACGGCGTCGCGTGCCTGTGCCTTGCCGTCGGCGCGGACACCGACGCGGCGGCACTGGGCCGGGTCTTCGGTCCCGCCAGCCATGCCGGCGCGGCCACCCTGCGCGAGCTGAGCCCCCGGATGGACGAGTTGTTCATCTCCGCCCTACGCGAACTGTCGGTGTCGACCTAGAACCGTCTCGTGACAGCATGAACCGGTGGCCCCTATCCGCGCCGTCCTCTTCGACTTCTCCGGCACCCTGTTTCGCCTCGAGGAAGACGACAGCTGGTTCACCGACATGGAACTGATCGACGACGACGGCCGTCGCGCGGTCGATGAGCACATGCAGGCCGAGCTGATGGAACGCCTCACCCATCCGACCGGCGGTTCGGTCACCAGGACCGAGGAGGCCCACCACGCGTGGGTCAACCGCGACCTGGCGCCGGCCCTGCACCGTGAGGCCTACCTCCATGCGCTGCGTGACACCGGCCTGCCCGACCACCATGCCGAAGCGCTGTACCGGCAAGCGATCGATCCGACGTCCTGGGTGCCGTACCCGGACACCGTCGAGGTGTTGCGGTCGCTGAAGGCCCACGGCCTGCACACCGCCATCGTCTCCAATATCGCGTTCGACATCCGCCCGGCGTTGCGCACCGCGGGCGCCGACGACGACGTCGACGAGTTCGTCTTGTCCTTCGAAGTCGGTGTGGTCAAACCCGATCCGCGCATCTTCGAGATCGCGCTGCAGCGTCTCGGCGTCGCCGCGGACGAGACCGTGATGGTCGGCGACAGCCAAGAGAACGACGGTGCCGCTCGCGACGTCGGCTGCGATTTCATCCTGGTCGACCCGCTGCCGGTGGCCGAGCGTCCGACCGGGCTGATCGACGGACTGCGCGATCGCGGTATCGGGCTCTAGGCGTACCTTTTTGGGCATGGCCGACACCGAGCGCATCCGACCGCCCTGGTGGCTCAAGCCGATGAACAAGGTCTTCATGCTGGTGATGCGTCTTGGCATCCCGGTCGGCGGCACCGAAAGCCCGATGGTGCTGACCGTTCCGGGCCGTAAGTCGGGCAAGCCCCGCTCTACGCCGATCACCCCGTTCACCGTCGACGGAAAGCGCTATGTCGTCGGCGGATTCCCGGGTGCCGACTGGGTGCTCAACGCCCGCGCCGCCGACGTCGCCGTCCTCACCCAGGGCAAGCGCCGCGAACAGGTGCACATGGTGGAGCTCTCACCCGATGACGCCCGGCCGATGCTGCGGGCCTTCCCCGACCTGGTCCCCACCGGCGTCGGCTTCATGAAGAAGTCCGGCCTGATCACCGAGGGCATACCGGCGGAATTCGAGGCACTGGCCGGCCGGTGCTCGGTGTTCCGCTTCGACCCCATCACCGAGAATGGAGTTCAAACACCTTGAGCGACAATCCCTTTGACCCGGATCAGTGGCGTGTCGTCGCGGGCTTCGAGGACCTGACTGACATCACCTACCACCGCCACGTATCGGACCCAACGGTGCGGGTGGCGTTCGACCGGCCCGAGGTGCGCAACGCCTTTCGTCCGCACACCGTCGACGAGTTGTACCGCGCCCTGGACCACGCGCGGATGTCGCCTGACGTCGGCGTGGTGCTGTTGACCGGCAACGGGCCGTCGGCCAAGGACGGCGGCTGGGCGTTCTGCTCCGGCGGCGATCAGCGCATCCGTGGCCGCAGCGGCTACCAGTACGCCGAGGGTGAAACCGCCGAGACCGTCGATCCGGCGCGCGCCGGACGGTTGCACATTCTGGAGGTGCAGCGCCTCATCCGGTTCATGCCTAAGGTCGTCATCTGCGTGGTCAACGGGTGGGCGGCCGGCGGCGGGCACAGCCTGCACGTGGTCTGCGACCTGACCCTGGCCAGTCGCGAGCACGCCCGGTTCAAGCAAACCGACGCCGACGTCGGCAGCTTCGACGGCGGGTACGGCAGCGCCTATCTGGCGCGCCAGGTCGGCCAGAAATTTGCCCGCGAGGTCTTCTTTCTGGGCCGCCCGTACACCGCAGAGCAGATGCAGCGCATGGGCGCGGTCAACGAAGTCGTCGACCACGCCGAGCTGGAGAACGTGGCCGTGCAGTGGGCCAAGGAGATCAACGGTAAATCGCCCCAGGCCCAGCGCATGCTGAAATTCGCGTTCAACCTCCTCGACGACGGCCTGGTGGGACAGCAACTGTTCGCCGGCGAGGCCACCCGGCTGGCGTACATGACCGACGAGGCCGTCGAAGGCCGCGACGCGTTCCTGGAGAAGCGCGACCCGGACTGGACCCCGTTTCCCCGGTATTTCTGAGGTCACGCACCTCATTCCCGTGCGGCGCAGGCGCCGAAAATCGACACATATTTTCGACGTGCCCTACCGAAATCGCGCGGCCTGTTTCGCTCGCGTCAATGGCCAGCTATTATCGCCTCAGCAAACGCGCGGTCGCGCATGTAACAGGGGGCAATCGTGGTATCAGCACGAGTTGTAGGTCAGGTCGGCGCGCTCGCGTTCGCCGTCGGCGCGGGTTTCTTCATTACTTCGGGGGTCGACGGCGCGGTCGCGTCTGCAGCGCCCGATTCCAGCCACTCAGGAACCGGCTCCGCCTCGCCACACCGCGCCACATCGTCCGGCCCGCGCCACGCCCCCGCCGCCGCAGCCCCGTCGACCAAATCGGCGTCGGCTATCAACGCGGTGCCAGCAAGCGTGACGACCGCGCTGGCGTCGGCCAAGGCCACCCCCAAGGCGCCGCACCTGCCCACACCGGTCGAGGTGCAGCGGGCCGTCGTCGCGCTGGAACACAACGTCGAAGCGGAGCTGAAGCGCGACGTTGCCGGCCTGACCCGGGCGCTCGGCATCAAGCCCCCGGCGCAGCGGATCTACGGAAACCTGGCGAACTCCAAGTACTGGGCAACACAGAGCGCCGAGAACTGCGTCCTGATGGCCAGCGCCTCGGTGATCGGTCAACTCACGGGAAAGATGCCGACCGAGAAGGCCATCGCCGACCAGGCGACGAGCACCCAGAGCGTCGTCGACCCCAGCAGGAAGATGTACCTGGGCCTGGACACCGAAGACCGCGTCGCGATCGGTGACGCCGAAGAGCTGCTGAAGGTGTACTACAACATCGACGCCGTCACCGTCGACACCTACAAGAAGTCGCAGGGCCTCATCGCGCTGCGGGCCCTGGAGAACGACCTCAAGGCCGGCAAGGCAGTCATGGTCGGCGTCAACGCCAACGCGATCTGGAAGGTGACCGGCGCCACCCCGCCGCCCGGGGCTGTTGCCGAAGCAGCGGATCACCAGATCTCGGTGATCGCTATCAATGCCACCACCAGGACCGTCTACATCAACGACAGCGGAATGGACAAGGGCGGAGTCGCCGTGCCGTTGGCAGTCTTCATGCGCGCATGGCAGGCCGACAGCTACGAGACGACCAGCGCGGTGCTCGCCGAGGCGGCCAGCGCAGCAATCGCCGCGTAATCCTCGGCCGGATTGCCCGGCATAGACTCAGCAGCCGTGAATCCCCTGCGCCGCAAACTGACCGATGCCATCGCCCTCACCGGGATGCGCCCGCCGCTGAGCCTTCCGACCGGCGTCAACATCGATCTGCGCGGCAAGCGGGTGCTGGTGACCGGCGCCTCGTCGGGCATCGGCGCGGCCGGTGCCGAGTTGTTCGCCGCGCAGGGCTGCGATGTCGTCGTGGTCGCGCGGCGGGCGGACCTGCTCGGTGAGGTCGTCGACCGCATCACCGCCGCAGGCGGAGCGGCGAGCGCGATCGCGTGCGACCTCGCCGACCTGGACGCCGTCGACGCATTGGCGGACGACGTCGGTGAGGTCGATATCCTGGTGAACAACGCCGGCCGGTCGATCCGCCGGCCGCTCGCCGAGTCGCTGGACCGCTGGCATGACGTCGAGCGCACGATGACGCTGAATTACTTCTCGCCGCTGCGGCTCATCCGCGGGCTGGCGCCGGCGATGATCGAACGCGGCGACGGCCACATCATCAACGTCGCGACGTGGGGGGTCTTCAGCGAAGCCTCCCCGCTGTTCGGCGTCTACAACGCATCGAAGTGCGCACTCAGCGCGGTCAGCCGGGTCATCGAAACCGAATGGTCGAGCCACGGCGTGCATTCGACGACGTTGTACTACCCGCTGGTGGCCACTCCGATGATCGCGCCGACCAAGGCCTACGACGGGCTGGCCGCACTGACCCCCGAAGAGGCCGGGCAATGGATGATCGACGCTGCCCGGCACCGCCCGGTGCGGATCGCGCCCCGCATGTCCATCGCCGCCCGTGCGCTGGACGTTGTCGCCCCCGGAGCGATCAGCCGGGTGATGAAGCGTCAGCGGCTGCAGCCCAACTGAGGTAAACACAACGACATGGAGATCCTCGCGAGCCGGATGTTGCTTCGGCCAGCGGATTACGCGCGCTCGGTGTCCTTCTACCGCGACGCGCTTGGCTTGGCCATCGCCCGCGAATACACCGGCGGCACTGTGTTCTATGCCGGCCAGTCGCTGATCGAGCTCGCCGGCCACGGCGCACCCGAGCATCCCGATGCCCCGCTTGCGGTCTCGTTGTGGCTGCAGGTCCGCGATCTCTACGCCACCCAGCGGGAGCTAACGGACCGCGGTGTGCCGATCGCCCGTGCGGCCCGCCGCGAACCGTGGGGCCTGCATGAGATGCACGTCAACGATCCCGACGGGCTGACGTTGATCTTCGTGCAGGTCCCCGAGGACCACCCGCTTCGCCGCGATACCCGGGCCTGATTGGGCTTCTCCTCCTCAGGCCCTGGGGGCCTGCATCGTCGGCGCCCGCGACTAGTGCGATTCGAGCGGCCAGCCCACCGCGGCCAGCCGGCCCGCAACCTGGTTCAGCTCTTCGGGATTGGGGTCTTTCTCGATGACGTCGCGGACGGCGTCACGGATCTGATCGTCGGTCACCGGGGTGTCGAAATCGGCTTGGCGCAAGATTGATTGGGCCGCCTTGACGACCTCGTCGTCCGACAGCGACCTCTTCAGCAGGGCCAGCAGCGGGTAGTAGTCCTTGGGCGGAACGCCTTCCGGATAACCCTTGTGCAACCAAGCGAGGACGCTCTCGAGGAAGGGGGGCTGCTGCTGATCGACGGTCATCGCACCCTCACTTCTTGAGCATCGGGAAGAGGTCGACACCGAAGTGATGGATGATCGTCGACCTGGTGATCCAGGCCACGGCCGTCACAATCACGAGGGCGACGAAGAGGAACAGCAGAATCCCCAGGAACTTCAGCGCCGGGTTGGGCTTGTGCACCGAATGGTCGGCTTCCTCGCCGCCGGCGCCAGATGAGTAGGCCAGCATGCCGGTCGCGAAGAGTGCAGGGAGGCCGGCACCGAGGACGAGCCCGACCACCAGCACCTTGAAGACGGCTTCGAAGTACGTCATCTACGTGTCCTTTTGCTTGTAGCGGTGATCAGACCGTGGCGGACGGCTCGGCCGACTTCGTGTCCTTGGCGGCCGCCCGGACCTCCGCGGGAACCACGGAGTTGGTCGAGGTGTCCCAATCGGCGTTGACGTTCGACGAGTCGACCTTCTGCTGCTGGGCGCGCCACCACATGTAGCCCGACAGGCCGACAAGGATGACGAAGATGAGGCCATCGCCCATCAGCTGCGAATCGGTGACGTCCTTGACGACGTAGGACAGCCAGTAGGACAGCGCACCGACCAGGGCGGCGGCCGGCAGGGTGACCAGCCAGGCGACCGCCATGCGCCCGGCCACCGCCCAGCGCACCTCGGCACCCGGCTTGCCGACGCCGCTGCCGAGGATCGAGCCGGTGGCGACGTGCGTGGTGGACAGTGCCATACCGGCCGCACTGGAGCTGAGAATGATTGCGGCCGAGGAGGCTTCGGCGGCGAAGCCCTGCGGCGACTCGATCTCCACCAGGCCCTTGCCCAGCGTGCGGATGACCCGCCAGCCGCCGATGTAGGTGCCAAGGCCGATCGCAAGCGCGCAGCTCAGGATGATCCAGAACGGCAGCCCGTCCTTCTTCACGTCACCGGTCAGGTGGCCCGTGGTGATCAGTGCCAGCGCGATGACACCCATGGTCTTCTGCGCGTCGTTGGTGCCGTGCGCTAGCGCAACCAGTGAGGCGGTCGCGATCTGGCCCCAGCGGAAGCCCTCCTCGCGGCGCTTCACCAGCACCTTCCGGGTGATCCGGTACACCAACCAGGTGCCGGCGGCGGCGACGACGCCGGCGATGACCGGGGCAGCAACAGCAGGGACGAGGACCTTCTGGGTGACCCCGGCCCAGTTGACGCCGCTGGTGCCCAGTGCGGCCAGCCCGGCGCCGATCAGGCCGCCGAACAGCGCGTGCGAAGAGCTGGACGGAATGCCGAACAGCCACGTCAGCAGGTTCCACAGGATGCCGCCGATCAGGCCGGCGAAGATGATGGTCAATCCAGTCGAGGCGTCGATTCCCGGCAGTAGGTGACCGGTTTTGCCGTCCTGCACCTTGAGGACCGACGTCGTCACCGTGACGGCGACCTCGACGGAGAGAAACGCTCCAACCAAGTTGAGGATGCCGGCCAGCAGCACGGCGGTCTTGGGCTTCAGCGCGCCCGTGGCGATCGATGTCGCCATGGCGTTGCCCGTGTCGTGGAACCCGTTGGTGAAATCGAAAGCCAGTGCGGTGGCAATCAGCAACACCAGGATGATCATCTCCGTGCTCATAAGTCAGATTGTGGTGGTTGAGGGGACGCTTTGACCAGCGGCCAAAGGTCCCCGAACTGCGGATTTGCGAACGTCCCGCAGCTGTTCATCGGCAGTTAACCTGAAGGCCGTCCGCGGTTCGTGTGCGCCCGGGGATCAGGGGTACAAGGTTGGGCGCGGCGAGCACGCGCCGATTAGGATTCTTTAAGTCCACTGGGCGCCCCAAACGCGCCGTAAGGGAGATGCCGCGGTGACCAAATTCCTCACCAAGATCGTCGCCTGGATCAAAGCCGGCTACCCCGACGGGGTTCCCGACCCCGACCAGGTGCCGTTGTTTGCCCTGTTGCGCAGGCGGCTGAGCGACGACGAGGTCATCCTGGTTGCCAAGGCGCTGCTCGAACGCGGCGACTTCGACCACATCGATATCGCCGTGCTGATCACCGAGATCACCGATGCGCTGCCCACCCCCGAGGACATCGACCGGGTTCATGACACGCTCGCCGCCGCCGGCTGGCCGCTGGACGACCCCCGTGACAGTGAGGACGTCGAATAACCACTCTGCGAGCGCTCGCCATCCCGCCCGGACCGTCCGCGCAGTCGGTGATGGCCGCCTTGGCAGGCGTCCTCGACGGACGCGACGCGCCCCTGGTTCCCATTCCCGCCGGCGACTTGCGTGAAAGTGAGTTGCTGACAACATCTTTGCGGGTCGGCGAGGAGATCGACGACGACGTCGCACTGGTGGTGCCGACGTCGGGAACCACCGGAACGCCCAAGGGGGCGATGCTCACGCCCGCGGCGCTGATCGCCAGCGCCGCGGCCACCCATGATCGCCTCGGCGGCCCGGGGACGTGGCTACTGGCGCTGCCGGCCCACCACATCGCCGGGATACAGGTGCTGGTGCGCAGCCTGCAGGCCGGCACCGTACCGCTGGAGCTGAACATCGCCGACGGCTTCGATGTCACCGAATTGCCAACGGCCGTCGCGCAACTCGGGTCCGGCCGCCGCTACACCGCGCTGGTCGCCACTCAGCTCGCCAAGGCCCTGCTCGACCCCGAGGCCACCGCGGCACTGGTCGAACTCGACGCGGTGCTGCTCGGTGGCGGCCCCGCTCCCCGAGCAGTCCTGGAGAGTGCGGCGGCCGCGGGTATCGCGGTGGTGCGCACGTATGGCTCCAGCGAAACGGCCGGCGGCTGCGTCTACGACGGCGTGCCGCTGGACGGGGTGACGATCCGGCTCGACGACGGTACCGAGCCTGCCGAGGGACGCATCGTCATCGGCGGCCCGACCCTGGCCCTGGGCTACCGCAACCGGCCGGAGCCAGACCCGTTCGACGAACCCGGCTGGTTTCGGACCGACGACCTGGGCGTTTTCAGCGAGGCGGGCAGCCTCACCGTTCTCGGGCGGGTGGATGAGGCGATCAGCACCGGCGGACTGACGGTGATGCCCGCGCCGGTGGAGACCGTGCTCTCGCGGCATCCGGCGGTGGCCGACTGCGCGGTGTTCGGCCTGGAAGACGACCGGCTCGGCGAGCGGGTGGCCGCGGCGGTGGTCCTCGTCCCCGGTGTGCCTGAACCGACACTCGAGGACATCCGGGAGTACCTGTCACAGTCGCTGGACGCCACCGCCGCACCCCGTGAGCTGCACATTGTCGATGAACTGCCCCGCCGCGGCATCGGAAAACTGGACCGAAGCGCGCTGCGCGAGCGGTTCGCCAACGGCGGTGACCTTCCGGGCGGCTACGGCTGGTGAACAATGGTTTGCATCGCCATATATGAGGGGACAGCAAAATCATGGAAGAGCTGAAGTATCTCGACCTCCACGGCAACCGCGTGGCCTACCTGGACGAAGGCCACGGCGAAGAAGTGATCCTGCTGCTGCACGGCATGGCAGGCAGCTCGCAGACCTGGCGCTCGGTATTGGGTCCGCTATCGCGCAAGTACCGGGTGATCGCCCCTGACCTGCTCGGTCACGGCAGCTCGGCCAAACCACGCAGCGACTACTCGCTGGGTGCGTTCGCGGTGTCGCTGCGCGACCTCCTCGACGAACTCGGGGTCACGCACGTCACCGTCGTGGGGCAGTCGCTGGGCGGCGGGATCGCAATGCAATTCGTCTACCAGCACCCCGACTACTGCCGACGGCTGATCCTGATGAACAGCGGCGGACTGGGGCCGGACGTCGGCTGGACGCTACGACTGCTGTCGGCGCCCGGCGCCGAGCTGATCATGCCGCTCATCGCGCCCCGACCGGTGCTGACCGCCGGTGAGAAAGTGCGGTCGCTGTTCGGCAAGCTGGGCGTTCAGTCGCCCCGTGGCTCGGAGATCTGGAATGCCTACAGTTCCTTCGCCGATGCCGAGACGCGGCAGGCGTTCCTGCGCACGCTGCGCTCCGTGGTCGACTACCGCGGGCAGGCCGTCAGCGCGCTGAACCGGCTGAACGTCGCCAATGTGCCGGTCATGGTGATCTGGGGCGATCACGACGCCATCATTCCCGTCGAACACGCGTATGCCGCGTACGAGGCGCGGCCCGACGTGCGGCTCGAGGTGCTGGCTGGCGTCGGGCACTTCCCGCAGGTTGAGCGGCCCACCGAAGTGGTCGACTTGATCGACGACTTCATCTCCACCAGCACCGGTGCCGACATCGAGCAGCCCGCCACCCAGGTGTGAACGCACCCGACCGCTTCGCCACCGCGAAGATCGCCAGGCTGGCGACCGTCACTCCCGACGGTCCCCCGCATCTGGTGCCGATCGTGTTCGCCGTGGCCGAGGCATGCGTGTACACCGCCGTGGACGGCAAGCCGAAAACCAGCCACAAACTGCGGAGGTTGGCCAACATCGAGGCCAACCCCCGGGTGAGCATCCTGGTCGATCACTACGACGACGACTGGTCGCAGCTGTGGTGGGTACGGGCCGACGGAATAGCGGAAATTCATCACAGCGGTTCGTCGTGCGAACGGGGCTATGAGCTGCTGCGTGCGAAATACCCTCAATATCAATATGTTCCGCTAGACGGCCCAGTGATCGCAGTGGACGTCGATCAGTGGTCGTCCTGGGACGGCTGAGCCGCCCGTACGCTGGAGACTTGTGAGCATCGGTCGCAAGGAAGCGGTCGCGGTCTCCGTCGGCGTGCTGCTGGTGGCCGCGGCGTTCGCCGTTCCGCACCTGCACCTCGGCATCGTCACGCCGCTGATCAACAGCACACCGCAGCAGATCAAGGACTTCGCCGGCACCGCGCCGATTTTCGGCTGGTGGAACGCCCATGTCGGCTGGGGCACGATCCCGGCGATCCTGATCGGCACGGCGGCGGTGGTGTGGGGAGCCTCGACCGCGAAGCGGCTGTCCTGGCGGTGGCTGACGCTGACGGTGTGGGCGACGTCGCTGTCGTGGGCGTTCGCCCTGGCGATGATCGACGGCTGGCAACGCGGGTTCGCCGGCCGCCTGACCGCCCGCCACGAGTACCTCAACCAGGTTCCGACGATCACCGACATCCCCGAAGCTGTCCGCACGTTCTCCAGCCGAATTCTTGATTTCCAACCGAATTCGTGGATCACGCATGTGTCCGGGCACCCACCCGGTGCATTGTTGACGTTCGTCTGGCTGGACCGCATCGGGCTGGGCGGCGGCGCGTGGGCAGGTCTGTGGTGCCTGCTGTTCGGGTCGTCGGCCGCCGCCGCGATCCTGGTGGCCGTGCGGGCCCTCAGCGGCGAAGAGACCGCTCGGCTGGCGGCGCCGTTCGTCGCCGTTGCACCGACCGCGATCTGGATCGCAGTGTCGGCCGACGGTTACTTCGCCGGTGTGGCAGCGTGGGGTATTGCGTTGCTGGCGTTGGCAGTTCGCCGAACCGTGCGCTGGCCGGAGCTGGCCGCCGGTGCAGCCGGTCTGGTGCTGGGCTGGGCGATCTTCCTCAACTATGGGCTGGCGCTGATGGCCCTTCCCGCGGTGGCGGTGTTGATCTGCGCGACGTCCTGGCGGGACGCGGTTCGTGCGCTGGTTCCCGCAGCTCTGGCCGCACTGGCGGTGGTTGGCGCTTTCGTCATCGCCGGATTCTGGTGGTTCGACGGATACACCCTTGTCCAGCAGCGCTATTGGCAGGGGATCGCGCTGAATCGACCGTTCCAGTATTGGAGTTGGGCCAACCTCGCGTCGGTGGTGTGCGCGATCGGGTTGGGCAGCGTCGCGGGCGTGGGCCGGGTGTTCGACATCGCGGCGATCAGGCGGCGCTCCGGACTGCACTTGCTGGTGCTGGCCGCGCTGGCCGCGATCGTGTTCGCTGACCTGTCGATGCTGTCCAAGGCCGAGACGGAACGGATCTGGTTACCGTTCGAGGTCTGGCTGACCGCTGCCGGTGCCCTGCTTCCCGTCCGGGCCCAGCGATGGTGGTTGGGCCTCAACGTGATCGGGGCCCTGGTTCTCAACCACGTCATCCTGACCAACTGGTAGCACCCGGTCACCGATCAGGTAGAGCAGCGTGGCGCCCCAGACGACGCCCAGCGCGATCCAGAAACCGGCTTCGTAGTTGCGGTCCAGCACGGTGAGGTTGTCCAGGTGCAGTCCCGGCTTGTCGTAGACCGGAATCGCCAGCAACACCAGAACAACCGTCAGCAGGGCGGCCACCAGAACCGGCGTCCACCACTTACTCGGAAGCAGGCGCCGCCCGGCGAAGCCGAGTGCCAGGCACACCGGCGCGAACACCGCGTCGTGCAGCAACACCCCGATCAACGCCCACACGACGATGCGAAATATGACATCGGGTGAGTTGTCCGCCACCAGCATGACACCGTAGACGCCCACCGCCAGCCCGAGGGCGACCAGAAACACCCGTGTCGACGTCACACCACCACCTCGATTCTGGACAGCCATTTTGTCTGCAGCACACCGGGTCTCGTCGGCGCGATCAGCCTACATGGGTAGCCGTGGTCGAGGTCCAGGATTTCGCCGTTGAGCTTCAGCGCGATCAGCGTCTGCGAATCCCGGGTGTGACGTGCGGGCAGTACGGTCCGGGAGTACGGTCCCGGTGGTTCCAGCGAGATCATCCGGACATCGGAATCCGGTTTACCGCCGACCTGTTTGAGCAGATCGGCCAGCACAACCCCGGTCCAGCTGGCGGTGGCACTCCAGCCCTCGACGCACGCGATGGGCAGCCGGTGGGTGGTTTGCGGCATCGCCGCGAGCTCGTCGACGGTGAACGCCTTCACGGTGGACCCATTGACCACGGTGAGCCGGTAGTCGGATGATCGCGCGCTGCCCAGTACACCCGCCGCGAACGCCGACCGGTTCACCGGGACGCCCTGGGGGCCGTCGCCCGACCGGGGTGCCAGCAGCGAAACGCGGCGCAACCATGGAATCGTCTGTCCGGCAGTCACTATCGTTGCTACGCCAACGGCCAGTCCGGTTCCGACGAGCACGGCACGCCTACTGGGGCCCTTGCGCGGTTCACCGGTCGGGATCTCCTCGAGTGGCTCGCCGAGGGCCCGGCGGATCACCGGCAATTTAACGCCGATATGCACGATCACCGCGCCGGCCGCCACATAGGCCATCGCGTAGTGGCTGGTGGTGAAGAAGAACTTGAACGCGTACCACTGCGCGATGTTCATAACTCCGGTGGAGAGCTGAAAGATCATGGCGCCCACCAGAACCAGGATCGAAGCCCGTTCGATCTGACGGGTCAGTCCACCGATGATGGGCCGCTCGAACAGCTTGGGGTAGACCGACCACAATTTGACGAGCAGCAGCGGAATCGCGGCGATACCCGAGATCACGTGCAGGCCCTGAGTCAGCTGGTACAGCCAGACGGGTCGGGTCGGCCAGAAGAACCACGGCTGCGGGTGTTGGATGAAATGGCTGATCAAACCCGTCGCGAAGCAGACAGACACCGCAACACCGAGGGCTACCCCGACTCGGGCCGTCACCGCCGTCCCACGTAAGGAAGCCATAGTGGATTTCCCTATCTGCGGCGTTACGCCAGCGTGAGTGTAGCCACGACACGTTCGCCGATCGGGTGGAACCCGACCAACGCCAGACCAACCTCCGCGGCCAATGCGGCCGCACAATCGACACCGACTGAGGCCCACCGGAACCAGGGCCCGACAGTGCGGGAGGATTCCAGTCGAACCCAGCTGGTCCGTACTCCCGCTGTGCTCGGATCGAATTCGACGACACAGTGACCGCCCACGCGCAACAACTCACGGGCCCGCCGCAGGACCCGGCGCGGATCGCCGGACAGACCGACGTTGCCGTCCGCGAGCAGCACCGTCTGCCAACGACCGGTGCCGGGCAGTGGGTCGAACACATCGCGCAGCAGCGCGGGGGCGCCACTGCGCCGGGCCAGGCGTACCGCCGTCGCCGACTGATCGACCCCGAGAGCCGGAATGCCGCGCTGAATCAAATGGGCCACCAATCGCCCTGGGCCACAACCTAAGTCGATCGTCGGCCCGTCGCACAGCGCCACCACACCCGCATCGAACACGGCGTCTGCGCCGTGACCACCGAGCCAGCTGTTCACCGGCAGGCGGTGGCGTTGGCCGTCATCGTGGCGCAGCCAACATCGCTCACCGATCAATGCGCGGTCGTACAGCTGTCCCAACATGTCATATCCCCTTGGTGACTTGCGCGAACCGGCTTGATGCCGAACATTCCGCGCGGACCGGCGGGATGTCGTCGACGGTGTCGACGTCGCGCAGCTCTTCAACGAGGCTCACGGAAATACCCGTGTGCTTCAGCGCGGCGAGCGTTAATGCGCCCGTGTCGGGCAGCGACATCGGCACGTTCCGTACGCAGTTGGCGGTCGCGCCGTCGGCGACTCCGAGCACCCACCATCCGCCGTCCCAGGCCAGTCCGAGCAGCGCCGGCGCAGTCAGCAGCTGCCGGGCACACTCGGCGAGTAGTTCGGGGCGCACCTGCGGGGTGTCCATCCCGATCTGCAGCACCGGCTGGCGTGCGGTCGCCGCGGCATCGGCGTGCGCGTTGGCCAGGCGGTCGGCGAAGCCGTCGCCGCGCTGCCCGATCACGGTGAAGGCGGCGAGCCGGTCGCGAATCTCGCCGGCCCGGCAGGCCTGCTCCACGTCACCGGTCATGGCGACCACTCGGTGGGTAACCGGGGTCGCCGCTGCCGCGTCAAGAGTGTCCAGCAGCGCCGCGGCGGCGATGTCAGCGGCGGCCCGCTCCCCCAGCGTGGCGGCCAACCGGGTCTTGGCCAGCCCGGGCACCGGAGCCTTGGCCACCACCAGCACGGTGACAGCTAACCGGTCCGGGCTTGGCGTCACGAGATGACTTTCCAGAAGTCGACGGCGGCGGTCAGACTTCCTCGCACCGACCCACTGACTTTCGACTTGCCGCCGGTACGCGGCCCGTAGTCGACGTCGACCTCCACCACGCTCCATCCCGCGGCCGCGGCGCGGACCAGCAATTCGAGCGGATACCCCGACCGGCGGTCGGTCACTCCGAGCCTCAGCAAAGCGTCACGGTTGGCCACCCGCATCGGGGCGATGTCATGCACCGGAAGCCGGTGCCGGGTGCGCAGCCGCCAGCACACGGCCGCGGTTCCCAACCGTGCATGCCAGGGCCATTTCAGGCCTCGTACCGGCCGGCGGCGACCGGTCACCAGGTCGGCTCCGCGATCCAGCTCGGCGACCAATCGCGGCAGATCGGCCGGATCCAGCGAACCGTCGCCGTCAAGCACGGCGACGATCGGTGTGCGGGCGGCGACCACCCCGGCGTGTACGGCCGATCCGTAACCGGGCCGGGGCTCGTCGACCACGTCGGCGCCGTGCCGTCGGGCGACCTCGGCAGTCTCGTCGGTGCTGTTGTTGTCGACTACCAGAGGGCGATAACCAGCCGGTATCGCGGCCAGCACGGCCGGCAGCGACTCCGCCTCATTCAGGCAAGGGAGCACCACCGTGACTGGACGCTCGGGCATAGGGCTCAACCTAATGCGGATATACGCACGGGCGGATGACAAAACAATGACATCGACGCTGGTGGAGGACGGTGTTCGTTAACCTTCAGCTATGCCGGTCCGGGTTCTCATCGCCGACGACGACACCGTCGTGCGTGATGTGGTGCGTCGCTATCTCGAGCGGGACGGCCTGGAAGTGACGGTCGCCAACGACGGTGGCGAGGCGCTTCGGGTGCTGAGTACCGAGCGCATCGACGTGGCGGTGCTGGATGTGATGATGCCTGGACCGGACGGTTTGTCGTTGTGCCGGACGCTGCGCCAGGGCGGCGACTTCAGCGTGCCGGTGATCCTGCTGACTGCGCTCGGTGAAGAGGACGACCGCATCGCGGGGCTGGAAGCCGGCGCCGACGACTACGTGACCAAGCCGTTCAGCCCGCGGGAGTTGGCGCTGCGGGTGCGTTCGGTGTTGCGGCGCGCGCCGTCGCCCGCGACGCCGCTCCCGCTGGAGATCACCATGGGTGATCTGACGGTGTCGACCGCGTCGCGCGCCGTCCACATCGCAGGCAAGCCGGTGGGACTGACCAACCGCGAATTCGAGCTGCTGCTGTTCTTCCTCACCCATCCCGACACGGTGTTCTCCCGCGAGCAGTTGCTGCAGCTGGTGTGGCACTGGGAATTCGGCGACTTGTCGACGGTCACGGTGCACGTCAAGCGGTTGCGATCCAAGCTCGGCGAGCAACACCGTCTGCAAACCGTCTGGGGACGTGGCTATCTGTGGCGCTCGGCGGCCGACGGCGGTGACCGTGCCACCGCATGACCTGGCCCGGATGGCGGTCCTGGCACTGGCGTGTTCGCTGCCCGTCGTCGTGATCGGTGCACTCGTCATCCGGCTCGCCCGATCCTGGTCGATGACGGTCACCATGGCGGTGCTGGTGCTGATCCCGACACTGGCCACCCTGACCGGCGTGCTGGGCGCCAGCGGATTCATGATCACCAGTACGTTCGCGTCGATCGCTGTCGTGTTGCTCATCGTGGCGATCGTGACAGTGCCCGCGGCGGTGATGCTGTCCCGCTACCAGGCTCGACGGACGGTGTGGGAAAAGGAGATTCGCGAGGCCGAGCGGGTGGCCGAGCAGTCCAGACGGCAGCTGGTTGCGTTCGTCAGCCACGACTTACGCACCCCCCTGGCCAGCATCCAGGCATTGTCCGAGGCGATCGCCGACGGGGTGGTGAGCGGTGACGAAATTGCTCTGCAAGCCAAACATATTGAGCACGAATCGATCCGGCTCTCCGAAATGGTCGACGATCTGTTCGAGATGTCGAAGATCAACGCCGGTGCGGTCCAGACGCCATACGAGAAGGTGGCGCTTGATGAGGTGATCGACGACGTGATGGCGGCCCATAAGATCGCCGCGGAGCGCGCCGGGGTGAGCCTGGTAGCAGCGGTGCCTGCCGACCCGGTGCCCGTTATCGGTAGCGACCGCGCTCTGGTGCGCGTGTTGTCCAACTTAGTGGCCAACGCGATCGCGCATACCCCGTCGGGCGGAACGGTGACGTTGGCGCTGGGTACCGACGCGGACGGTGTGTGGGCGCGGGTGGACGATACCGGAGTCGGCATCCACGAAGCGGATCTTCCGCGGGTCTTCGACATCGCCTACCGCGGCTCGAATAGCCGTATTCCGCGGGAGGATTCGTCGCTGCCGAGCGGCTCCGGCCTGGGCTTGGCGATCGCGGCCGGGCTGGTCGCGGCGCACCGCGGGACACTGTCGGCGCTCAACACCGCGTCCGGTGCTCGTTTCGAGGTCCGGTTGCCGCTGGCCGAGTAGTCGGTCGGTAGCCTGAACGAGTCGGCAGTCGCCGTCAGCGAAAAGGGAGATCGAGATGTCCGTAGCCCAACGCGAACGCGCAGCCCTGGTCGCCGCCCTACGCGACGTCGGACCCGACGCACCCACCTTGTGCGACGGGTGGGACGCCCGAGACCTCGCCGCGCACTTGATGGTTCGCGAATATCGCGTCGACGCCGCACCGGGCATCCTCATCCCTCGGTTCGCGGGCCACACCGCGCGCGTCCAAGATGACGTGGCCGAGCACACCGAATGGGACGACCTGGTGGGCAAGGTGGCCGCGGGCCCGCCGCTCTATTCGCCGCTCAAGCTTGTCGACTCGGTGGCCAACGTCGCCGAAATGTTCATCCACCACGAGGACATTCGCCGCGCCCAGCCGCACTGGGAACCGCGGAGCCTGGAATCCGACCTGACCGGCAAGCTCCGCCGCACCCTGAAGATGATGGCCCGGCTCACCCTGTCGAAGATGCCCGCACGAGTGCAGCTGCGCACCCCGGACGGTGAGACCGTGCTGATCGCCGGCCACGGCCCGGCGGTCACGGTGACCGGCGCGCCCGAGGAGTTACTGCTGTTCTCGACCGGGCGGCTGGCCCGCGTGGACTACACCGGCGATCCGGAGGTCGTCCGCACCGTGCAGGACGCGCCTAAGGGTTTGTGATCAGTCGCCGAGTGATCTGCTCAACCGCTCGGCGGCGGCGAGGTAGTCCTCGATGAACTCCAAGACCACCTCGCGGGCCGGCTTGACCTTGTTCATCAGGCCCACACCCTGGCCGACGAAGTACGTCGCCAACGCCTGAGCCCCCGGATGGCCGCCCTCGGCCAGCTTGTCGATCCGGCGCAGCACCGGCTCGGCAATCATGTTCTGCAGCGGCAGAGGCAATGGCTGGCGACCGCCCTCATGCGGCGCCCAGGCATCGGTCCAATCCGAAACCAGTTGCCGCGACGGCTTTCCCGTGCGTCCTGCAGACCGGACCGTATCCCGCGACGTCGCGGCCAGGAACTTCTGCACAGTGTGCGGGGCGGTCTCGGCCTCCTCGGTGGTCAGCCACACCGAACCCGTCCAGGCACCTGCGGCACCCAGCGCCACCGACGCGGCCATCTGCCGCCCCGTCACGATCCCGCCGGCCGCCAGCACGGGCACTTCACGAATCGGCTTGATGGCCTCGATCACCTCGGGGATGAGCACCAGCGTGGTCACCTCACCGCAGTGCCCACCGGCCTCGGTGCCCTGCGCGACGATCAGGTCCACGCCCGCGTTGACCTGCTTGATGGCATGCTCCTTGGCGCCGACGAGTGCGGCAACCGGGATGCCGGTCTGCTTGCCGGCTTCGATCATGTAGTCCGGTGGTACGCCAAGTGCGTTAGCCATCAACTTGATCGGATGATCCAGTGCGACTTCGAGCAGGCTCGCGCCGGTGTCCCCGCTCAGCGACGACGCGGCCACCCGCGGCTGGTCGCTGATGTCGATGTCATGTGCGGCCAGCAGCTCGTCGATGAACCCACGAAAGTCTGCGGGGATGCGGTCGGTGAGCTGATCGAACGACAGGCTCTCGCCCTTGCCCTCGAACTTGGCCGGCACGATGATGTCGACGCCGTAGGGCCTCCCCTTGACCTGCTCGTCGATCCAGTTCAGCTCCTGGTGGAGTTGATCGGGGCGGTACGCGGTGCCACCCAGGACACCGAAGCCGCCCGCGTTGGTCACCGCCGCAACGACATCGCGGCAGTGACTGAAGGCGAACAAGGGAAACTCGATGCCGAATTGGTCGCAGATCTCGGTCTTCACGAGCCCAGTATGCGCCGGAATCACGTCTCGACCAACCACCGGGTTGGGAAGTGCTGCCCGCTACCCGCGCAGTGGCGCGAAGGCGAAGTCCCGCAACCCCTGATCCGGGTCGATCGCGGCCCGAAAGCCCAGTGTTTCGCTCGCACGGGCGGGATCGGCGACGATGTGGCGAACATCGCCGCTGCGGTATTGGCCGGTGACCACCGGCGCGGGTCCGCCGCGAGCCTCACAGAGGCGGGTGGCCACCGTCATGATCGAGACCGGCCGGCCGGAGCAGACGTTGGCGGCCAGGAACCCGCCCGCCTCATAGCCGACCGCTGCGACATTGGCGGCCGCGATGTCGTCGACGTGGATGAAGTCCCGCATCTGCCCACCGTCCTCGAAAACCTTTGGTGGCTCGCCCTTTTCCAGGGACGACCGGAAGATCGCGGCCACCCCTGAGTACGGGGTGTCGCGTGGCATGCCGGGGCCGTAGACGTTGTGATAGCGCAGCGCGACGACCGAGCCGCCCGTTGACTCCGCCCACGCCAGCGCGTAGTGCTCCTGGGCGGTCTTACTGGCGGCATACAGGCTGCGCGGGCGCAGCGGCGCGTCCTCACCGACCAGCTGCCAGGCCAGCTCCTCCCCGCCGAGCGGACAGCGATGCTCGAACACCCCGGCGTCGAGATCGGCGCGTGTTCGCGGCAGCGGTTCGACCACACCGTGCACCGGGCACTGGTATCCACCCTGGCCGTACACCACCATCGACGAGGCCAGCACCAACCGCTGCACCCCGGCCGCGAACATCTGCGCCAGCAGCACTGCAGTGCCGTAGTCGTTGTGACCGGCATAGGACGGCGCGTCGGCAGCGTTGACCCCGGCGCCCACCACAGCTGCCTGATGGCAGACGATGTCGATACCGGATAGCAAGCGCGCCAACGCATTCGCGTCACGCATATCGACCGGGTGACAATCGTCGGGCACCGCGGCGTCGGGACCGTGCGCGGCGTCGAGCATGATGTCGGCCGCAACCACCTCGTGCCCGTCGGCAACCAGGGCGGCTCGCACCCGGCTCCCGATGAATCCGGCTGCGCCGGTGAGTAACACTCTCACGGCAGGTCAAACGGTAACTCGACACCTTCGTGTGCGAGGCAATGCGTGCAGACGCGCTCGGAGTCGACCTGGTCGATCGCTTCCAGCACCAGCTTCTTGAACGGCCCCATGTTCTTCTCGAATTCGGCGAACACGTCGACCGCCCGCACGCCGGCCCCGACATCGACACCGGCATCCAGGTCGGTCACCAAAGCTATTGCCGCATAACACATTTCCAATTCGCGCGCCAAAACAGTCTCGGGGTATCCGGTCATATTGATCAGGGTGAACCCTTCGCGCGCGAACCACTGACTCTCGGCGCGGGTGGAGAAGCGCGGCCCCTGCACCACCACCATCGTGCCGCCGTCGACCACCCCGGGCAGGCCGGTGGCCGCAGCGCGCAGCGTCGGGCAGTACGGGTCGGCGAACCCGACATGGATACCGCCGGAATCGAAGTAGGTGTCGTCCCTGCCCCGGGTTCGGTCCACCAGCTGATCGGGCACGACGACGGCGCCGGGCCCCAGCTCCGGCGTGAGACTGCCCACGGCACACGGCCCGAACACCCGTCGCACCCCGAGAGCTCGCAGCGCCCACATGTTGGCCCGGTACGGGACAGTGTGCGGCGAGAACTCGTGACTCAGACCGTGCCGCGGCAGGAAGGCCACCTCGTGCTGGCCGACGCGACCCACGGTGATCGGCGCACTCGGCACGCCATACGGGGTGTCGAGGTTCACGCTGCGCGCATCGGATCCGAAGAACGTATAAAAGCCGCTGCCACCGATGACTCCGAGCATCCGACCATTGTGCTGCATCGAGGTCGGCAACCCTTGTCGCGTCAGCTATCCGGCAGGTCGAGGGACGAATCGGTCGCTTTCAACCTGGTGCCGATCCGCCGGCAGCTGTCACCCAGCGCGATCATCTGACGCCTGCTGAATTCACTGAGAAAGTGCTTCCGCACCAGCCGCGCATAGGTCTCGAGGGCATCGGTCGCCGATGTGAAGCCTTCGCGGGTTATCACCGCCATCACCCTGCGCCCATCCTTGTGGCTGGCACACCGCCGGAGCATCCCCCGGCGCTCGAGACGCTGAGCCTGTTGGGTCAGCGCACTGGGCGTGACCATCAGCATCTCGGCGAGACAGCCCATCTGACTGGGGCCATGGCTCTTCAAGTGCGCCAGCAGTTGGACGTCCGCCAGCGTCAGCCGATGGTGCTCCAACAGTTCGCGGTTGACCACCGCGTGCAACGCCCTGGCGACGAAATCGAATTGGAGCCACGCACTCTCCTCGACGTCATCAAGGCCGAGTCTCTGCTCCGGCCGACCTGTCGACACAGACCCCTCCGCGTGTGTCCACCGATGCCAACTGCGGGCCCCCGGCCATCGGCCGAGGGCCCGCAGTTCACGTTGTCCCCACCGAGTCGGCTACTTCGCCGCCGCGGCACCCTTCTTCGCGCCGTGGCCCTTGGCGGTGGCGTGACCGGTTGTGCTCTTTGCCGCGGAGCGGGATGCCGCCGCCTTCGAAGCGCCCGAGCTATGGGCACCGGAGTTCGTCGATTGAGCAGGCCCGACCTTGTTGCCGGTCCGGTTCGACTGCGCCCGTCCCGTGACCGCCTTGGCGGCCGGCGCGTCTCCCGCCGCGGCCTCGGCCTCGGCGGACACTGCGGCCTGCTTCGACGCGGCCGGCGGAGTTGCCGCGGGCGCGCCCAGTGCCGTGGCAATCGCGCGTGGTAGACCAACCGCAAGCGAGTACAAAAGACCGCCCGATTCAGGCGTGAAGATGCCCGCGAAGCTCGCCTGACTCAAGGTTCCCCCGTTGAGGAAAACGTTGATCGCGTTCGGAACAGCGTCGAATAGGGCCCCGATCGCCGCAGCGGTGTCGCCGGTCCCGAGCGCGTCAATGGCGGCCTGGGCACTGTCGCCGAACGACGAGATCACGCCCTCGATCGGCGAGAGGATGCCGACGACGAGGGGCAACACCGTCTGGACGTTAAACAGCGTGGTGGCCACCGCGGCCAGGTTGTTCGCGATCGTCGGGGGCAGATCCAAAAGCGGGAACAGGGGAAGACCGACTTGCAGGAGCGCGAGGCCGATCACCTGATTGATGGTGGTTGCGGCGTCGGCCGGGTTTCCGTCGGCGAGTTGCTGAAACGCCGTCCTGAGCCCGTTTGGCACAGTGGTGCTCAGGTACGTGTAAAGGCCGTTAACGGCACCGCCCGCCGCGGTGGCAATGGTCTGCCCGTAGCCGATCCAGTTGGTGCCGAGTTGTCGCACAACAGGCGCGGGATCGGAGAGCCAATCTTCACCGATCTGGCCGACGTTGCTCGCCGTGGTGGTGAAGATGTTGATCCACGCGGCGAATGGGTTGTAGGCCGCAGCAAGATCGACGCTGGCTGTGGAGATTGTCGGAACATCGACTTTCCACAGTGGCGAAGCGACCGGCTGGATTGGCGACAACGCGATGGCACCGGCTCCCACCAACGCGACACCGGTTGCGACAGATGACCGCACAGCACTGTGCATGATTACTCCCTTAGGTCACTCACTAGGACGCGGCAAACCTAACTGAGGAAAAGCTGTGAACCTTGACCATTGCCGGAAGTGCTTACGGGTCCGTCAGCAGCCGCTGGACCCGCGCAATCGTCGCCACCATTAGAATCCCTGGTGAGCGGGTTATACGACGCGACCAGCAACGCTATTGAGATGATCGAAATAGTTAAGGAAGCAAAAACCCGATTTGCCCACTGGAACGTGTTCTTCTTTGCGATTTCATTAACTATCGCGGCCGAAACCGGTTGTCTAGCAGTAATTTTAGCCGTCTGTAGTTTGCTGCCATCGCACGCCGCCGACAGGTCGTCATAAACTTTGAATTCAATTCGCTGGTCGCAATCCAGTTAACTCGCTGGTCACGCCTGTAGCCAGTTCCACGATGTCGAATCCTGAGGACGGCTAACTTTTACACAGTTACCCGATCGCCTGGCGCGGCGATCGGCGACCACAATGGCGCACACTCACTTAGCAAACACGGGTGCTAGGCATCTGGGAGGTCGGGACCCGCATCGGTGGCTTTCAACCTGGCATCGACCCGACGGCAGCTGTCACCCAGCGCAATCGTTTGACGCCTGCTCAATTGATCCAGAAAATTCGCGCGTACCAACCGGGCATAGGTTTCCAGCGAGGCTGTCGTCGCTCTGATGCCCTCTTTGGTTATCGTCGCCAGCACCCGACGGCCGTCGTCACTGCTTGGGCCTCGGCCGACCAGTCGCCGCTGCTCGAGACGTTGAATCTGTTGGGTCAACGCACTGGGGGCGACCATCAGCATTTCGGCGAGTGTGCCCATCTGGATCGGGCCGCTGCTCTTCAGATGTGCCAACAGCTGAACATCAGTCAAACTCAACTTGTGGTGTTGCAGCAGACCGCGATTGACGATGGAGTGCAAGGACATCGCGACAGATTCGAACTGCAGCCAGGCGCTTGCCTCGAGCTCGTCGAAGCCGAGGCTCAGATACCGCTGATACGCGGACCGGCGACCATTGCCCGCGTTGGGTTTCCACCCATGCCGCGGCAGCGGGTCCTCTACCCCCGGACACAAGGGGTATTCGGCAGAGGACCCGCTATCCGCATCGTCATGATGCATCGAGTGGTCTACTCGGCTGCGCTCCCGCCGCCGCGCTTCGCGCCGGCATGCGGCCGGGCACTCTTGCCGCCGGTCGCCTTCTTGGCGCCCGGCGACCTCTTGGCACCCGGCGACTTCTTGGCACTGGACTTGCCGTTCGCCTGCGAGGCACCAGTGGTCGACGACGACGTGCCGTCGGTCGAGTCAGTGACATCGGTGGCCCCTGCTGCCTCGATGCTGGTGGCGGGCTTTGCGACCCGCGCCGGCGCGGTCGGTACCGGGGCGCCGATCGCGGTGGCGATCGCCCGCGGAATGGTCACCAACAGCGAGTAGGCGAGGCCGCCGTTTTGGCCACCAGCGTCCGGCGGCGACAGGAGGCCCGGATACCCGTTGCCGTCCAACGTCGTGTAGCCGTTGATGACGGCGGTGACCAGACGCGGCGCAAAGTCGAAGACGGCCTGGGCGGCGGCGGAGTAGTCCTGGACGCCGAGCGCGTCGATGAACTGCTGCGAGGTATCGCCGACCGCCAGGATCACCCCGCTCACCGGCCCGATAACACCGATGACCAGATTGAGCAGCGTGCTGATATCGGTGACGGACTTGACCGCGGCGCTCAGGTTATCGGTGATCTGGCCGGGGATCGTCACGAGATCAAAGGCCGGATAACCGATATTGATGACCGCGCCCACGACGAGATCGGTGATGATCTGCGATGCCGCGATCAGGTTTCCATCGCGAATCTGTTGGGCCGCCGCTTGGAGAGCCTGCGGCGTCGTCGTCGTCAGATAGTCAAATCCGGCTTGAGCCACCCCGCTGAGCGCGGTCGCCGTCGCCTGGCCGTATCCGATCCAGTTCTGTGCGGCCTGACGGGCGACGGGTAGCGGGTCGGAGATCAACGCGGTGCCGAGCACGCCCGCGTTGGTCACAGCCTCGGTAAAGACAGTCACCCAGGGGGCGATGGGGTTGGGCAACGCCGCGAGTTCGACCGCAACGTTCGAAACGGCACCGGGGACAGCGACTCCCGACAACGGCAAAGCGATCGAACCGACTGGCTGAATCGGGGACAACGCGATGGCACTGGCTCCCACCAGCGCTATCCCGGTCGTAACGGTGGAACGCACAGCTATGTGCATGTTTACTCCCGTCAAGGCACTCACTTGGACGCGGCAAACACTAACTGAGCAGATGCTGAGAATCGGCTGCATTCACGGAAGTGCTTACGTCTCCGTCAACACTGAGGGCTACCGTGCAATCGCCGTGGTTCACAGAATCGCTGGTGGGCGAATGAATTCATCATTACCGCAAACAGGATCGGACCTGGATATTATTTTAGGACCGCAAGTAATCGGCTCAAGACTGGAACTTGTTATCGGTGTTGATTTGATTAACTGAACACTTTCACAATCTTGTCACCACCCACCTTCTGCCACCCGCTGCGCCATACATCGAGTTTGCTGAATCACCGTGTTGGTGACATGCCGTCGTGTGAATACGGCTATTTCGGCTAATCGACCTTGGCTATCACCTCAGGTGATATGGCGGCAAAGGCGTCCGTCCCCGGTGAAGTGTTTTTAGCAGCGGCCCGCGCCGCGTGGATCGGGACAGACACCTCGCCTGGCTAATCCATGCCGAACCCTCCGCAGGGACTGGCAGCTACGCATCGTGAGCCAACGCCACGCGGATTCAGCAAATGCCACTCCGCATGGTGCCGTGCACCCCGGAGTCACCAATGACCGTGCGTGCGACGATTGCGGTCATGGCGAGCATCGCGCAGTGGGTCGAGGGAGCCAGGCCCAGAACCCTGCCCAACGCGGTGGCGCCGGTGATCGCCGGCACGGGCGCGGCAGCGTGGTTGCAGAGCGCGGTGTGGTGGAAAGCGCTGCTGGCTCTTGCCGTCTCGCTCGCGCTGATCATCGGCGTCAACTTCGCCAACGACTACTCCGACGGCATTCGCGGCACCGACGACGAGCGCGCCGGGCCGTTGCGTCTGGTCGGCTCCAAGCTCGCGACGCCGCGGGCCGTGCTGACCGCCGCGATCGTCAGCCTCGGTGTTGGCGCGGTCGCCGGGCTGGCACTGGCCATCGTCAGCGCCCCGTGGCTGATCGCGGTCGGCGTGGTCTGTATCGCCGGGGCGTGGCTCTACACCGGCGGCTCGCGGCCCTACGGCTATGCCGGCTTCGGTGAGGTCGCGGTGTTCGTGTTCTTCGGACTCGTCGCGGTGCTGGGCACTCAGTACACCCAGGCGCTACGGGTCGACTGGGTCGGCCTGACCCTGGCCGTCGCGACGGGCGCGCTGTCCTCGGCGGTGCTGGTCGCCAACAATCTGCGCGACATCCCGACCGATCGGGTGGCGGGCAAGGTGACCCTGGCGGTCCGCCTCGGCGATGGCCGCACCCGGGTGTTCTACCAGTCGTTGCTCGGGCTGGCCGGCGTGCTGACGCTGATTCTCATGCTCGCCACACCGTGGTGTGCGGTGGGGTTGGTGGCCGCGCCGCTGGCGCTGCGTGCGGCCGGCCCGGTGCGCCGGGGTCTCGGCGGCCGTGAGCTCATCCCGGTGCTGCGCGATACCGGCCTGGCCATGCTGGTCTGGTCCGTGGCCGTCGCACTAGCCCTGGGGTTTGGTTAGTCGCTTTTCTTGTTGCCGCGCAGCCGGGCCTGCAACTGCTCGCGGTCGCTGCGGCGACGCTCGTCGACCAGGGCGATGCTCGCGGTGGCCCGCTTGCGCAGTGGTGCCAGCACCCAGATCCCCAACGGCAACGCGATCACGATCGCGAATAGCAGGGCAACGATGAGTGGGAACTCGCGGATCCCGATCAGCTGCGCGATGTAGTAGATCGCTGCGGCCAGGGCCACCACCAATGCGATCCGCGCCAACGTGTAGACGGCGACGTCACGCGCAAGGCGACCGGTCGAGCCTGAGGTCTGGTTGTCCGAATTGTCCGACACCGCGCTGAGCCTACCGACGCGCGTATATTCGGACAAAGGAGGTTTTCGTGCTGTACCTGCTCTTAGTCCTGATCATTGCCGCTGCCGTCTATGTCGGATTGCGTGCGATTCGCGCTCAGTCGAACCGGGCGAAGACCAGAGTCGTCGGGCCCGACGATGATCCGGACTTCCTGTGGCGACTCAGCCACGGCGACAACAACCCGCGCTAGCCGAACCGCTCGTTGGTCTCGGCGGCGGGGAACCCGTCGGCCACTACCGCGGCCAGCCGGACCAGAGCGTCCCGCGTCTTCGGCTTCAACCGATCTAGCTCGATCTCGGCACCCTCCTCCAGATGCGGATCGAACGGGACGACGCACACGACGCGGCAGCGCCGCGAGAAGTGGTCGACCACCTTTTGCATGTCGACCTTGCCGGACTGCGGCCGCACCGCGTTGATCACGCACACCGACCGGCGCACCAAGTCTTCGTGGCCATGCGCGTCCAGCCAATCCAGCGTCGCCGACGCACTGCGGGCACCGTCCACCGAACCCGAACTGACCACGATCAGAGTGTCGGCCTGCCTCAGCACCGCTGCCATCGCCGAGTGAAGTAGGCCGGGCCCGCAATCGGTGAGCACCAGGCTGTAGAAGCGCATCAGCACCGCCAGCGCGCGGTCGTAGTCCTCGGCGCTGAACGCCTCGGACACCGTGGGATCGTTCTCCGAGGCCAGCACTTCCAGCCGGCTCGGACCCTGTGAGGTGTAGCCGCGCACGTCGCTGTAGCGCTCGATGCCGTCAGCGTCACGCAACAGGTGACGCACCGTGGCCGGCGTTTCCAGCGGCACCTTCTGGCTCAGCGTGCCGCGGTCGGGATTGGCGTCGACGGCCACCACCCGGTCACCCCGGATCGAGGCGAACGTGCCGCCCAGAGTGGCGGTGATCGTCGTCTTGCCGACCCCGCCCTTCAGCGACAGCACAGCGATCTTGTAGCAGCCGGGCAGCGGGCGGTTCACCTGTGCGGTGAGGGTGTGCTGGCGCGCCGCGCGGGGACCCTCACCGACGTTGATCAGCTTGCCCGACAACACATACAGCCACCGGCGCCAGCCGTCCGACGGCGGCGGCTTGACCTGGCGCAGCAGCGCGCTGGTCGACAAGTCCGGGTACGGCGACGAGGGCACAATCGGCCGGTACGAGACTGGTTCGGCGACGTACTGGTTGAACAGCGGAGCCCCGGCCGGCAGCGGATCCATCGGGATGCCGATGGGCGGCGTCGCGGCCAGCCAGTCCGGTTCGGGCTGCGTCGTCGCAGTCGCTGGATCGGTGAACCGCTGTTCGGTGCGGAACACCGTTGTCGCATCAGTCAATTCGTGGCCCTGACGGGGCGCAGGATTGGACACGGGCACTTCCCCCTGACATCTCGTTTCGGGTCGAGTGGTTTCTCGTGGTGTCCTTCCGACCCTAGCGCAATGTCAGATCAGCCCACTCCGGCGTAGGAGTGCAGCCCGGTCACGACCAGGTTGATGAAAAACAGGTTGAAGACCATCGCGACGAAGCCGACGACGTTGATCCAGGCCGCCTTCTTGTCCCGCCAGCCGGCCGTCGAGCGCGCATGCAGATATGCGGCGTAGACCACCCACGCGATGAACGCGACCGTCTCCTTGGGGTCCCAGCCCCAGTAGCGGCCCCACGCCTCCTCGGCCCAGATGGCACCGAAGATGACGCCGAAGCCGAAGATCGGGAACGCGAAAATCGTGGTGCGGTAAGCGATCCGGTCGAGGGTCTGCGCGTCGGGCAAGCGCTGAACGATCCGCGCGAGCGTGCCGTCCTTGTCGGGCGCGGCCAGCGGCGACATCTTCAGCAGGAACAGGATGCTGGCCACGCCCGCCACCAGGAACACACCTGAACCGAGGCTGACGACCGACACGTGGATCGGCAGCCAGTACGACTGCAGCGCGGGCATCACCGGCGCGGCGTTGGTGTACAACCACTTGCCAGAGACGGCCAGCAGGATCAGCACCGGCAGCAGCACGAACGCCCACAGCGCGCGGTACTGCGGCTTGCGCAGCACGATCGCGGCCGCGATCAGACCGGAGAAGCAGGTCAGGTTGATGAACTCGTACATGTTGCCCCACGGCACCCGGGAGGTGGCCAGCCCGCGCAACACGATGCAGGCGAACAACGCCGCGATGCCGACGTAGACCAGCGACAGGCCGGCCTTGCCGATGCGTTCGTCGGCGGAGCGTCGGGGCTTTTCAACGACGACGCCGGGGCGGTCGCTGTCGGCGGTGACTCCGGCGGAGACCAGCTCCCGAGCCTCGACCTTGCGGCCGCGGCTGTAGGCGAGCTCGACCGCGAGCAACAGCAGTGCGCCGACGAGAATGACGATCGACGACGTGAAGGCCCAGTCCGAGTAACGGGACAGCCCGATATCGATGTGCTCGGTGTTCATACGCCTGCGACCTTCTCCTGTGACGGCTCCGGGAGGTCCGCCAACATCCGTTCGGTGAGCTTCTCGAACTCGCCGCCCCACCCGGAATTATCGGTGCGGGCCAGACCGCCCAGCTCGAGGTTTACCGTACCGGCAGCGCCGCCTGGGCGAATCTTCGCCCACACCCGCCGCCGGCGCACGATCAGCGAGACCACCAGCCCGCCCATCATCGACATGGCGAAGACCAAAACCCACAGCTGACCGGGGTCGTGGGAGACCTGCAGATTGACGAACGGGGTCGCCCCGTCGAACCGCACCACCGTGCCGTCTTCGAGCCGCACCTCTTCGCCCTGGCGCAGGTTGGTGCGCTTGACCTTGGTGAGCCGATTTTGCTCGATGAGCCGCGGGTCCAGGGTGAACAGCGACTGCGGACGACCGGTGTCCAGCCCGGTGTCGCCGCGGTAGATGTCGATGGCTACCGCGGGATCGTTGGCCGCCGGAAAGCTCGACGAGAGCAGAGTGCCGTCGAGCTCGGCGGTGGGGGCGAACAGGCCCATGATCGCCAGCTGATGCTTGCGCCGCTCGGAGGGATCGGGATACATGCCGCCGGGCGGGTCGACGCGGATCACGCCAGAAGACAGCAAGGTGCGCGGGTCGTCGGGCCGCCACTGCAGGGTCTGCGTGCGCTGTTGTCCGTTCGGGAAGGTGACGGTGAACGTCGGGGCATAGCCGTGGCCCTGCATGTACACCCGGTCGCCGCCGATGCGCAGCGGATGGTTGACCTCGAGGCGGTAGGGCCGCCAGGTACCGTCCGCCAGATCGGAGCCGGCCTGGTAGTCGATGTCCGACGCGAACGAGAGGGCCTGCCCGCTGGGCAAATAGTGGGCCTGGAAATCCTTGACCCGCACACACATCGGATACAGCGATGTGCCGTCGACACTGTTGCCCGCGCGGAAGGAGTCGAACGCGGCGGGTGAGGCCGAACAGAAGCCGGGTCCGCCGTTGGCGACGACGATGACGTTGCCTTCGTAGCCGAACAGCTTGCCGGCCGCGATCGCCACCAGCAGGCCCAACAGGGAGAAGTGGAAGACGATGTTGCCGAACTCCCGCAGGTAGCCCTTCTCGGCGGCGATCTCGATGCCCTCGTCGGTGTGGCGGGTGACGCGTCGCCAGCCCTTGAGGCGCTCGGAGATCGTGGCCGCCGTTTCTTCCGCTGTCCCCGAGACTTCGGCGGTGGCGTACTTGGGCAGCCGGGACAGGTTGCGAGGGGCCGGAACCGGCACCGCGCGCAGGGTTTTGGCGTGCTCGATCATCCGCGGGGTCAGACAGCCCACCAGCGAGATGAACAGCAGCACATAGATGGCGGTGAACCAGAAGCTGGAAAACACATCGAAAAGCTGCACGCGGTCCAACCACGGCCCGATGATGTTGTGCTCGGCGATGTACTGGTCCACCTTGGCCTCGTTGAGGCTGCGCTGCGGCAGCAGCGCGCCCGGCACCGCCCCCAGTGCGAGCAGGAACAACAGCACCAGCGCGGTGCCCATCGAGGTCAACGCGCGCCAGAGCGTGCGGATCAGTGCGACGACGGATTTCAAATCGGCAGCCTCACGTCGGAGACGAACGCGTCGCGCACCCAGGAGATGAAGTCGTTCCAGGCCCCGGTGACCAGCGCGAGTCCGACGGCGATCAACAGCACTCCGCCGATGATCTGGATGATCCTGGTGTGGCGGCGCAACCAGCCGAATCCGTTGACCGCCCAGCCCGACCCGAGCGCCAGCAGCACGAACGGGATGCCGAGGCCGACGCAGTAGGCGATCACCAGGGCGACACCGCGGGCGACGCTGGCGCCGTCGGTGGCCGAGGCGACGGTGATCACCCCGGTCAGCGTCGGGCCGAGACACGGTGTCCAGCCCAGCCCGAACACCGCGCCGAGCAGCGGTGCACCCGCCACCCCGGCGAGCCGCAGCGGCGTGAAACGCGCCTGGCGCTGCAGTGCCGGAATGAAGCCGATGAACACCAGGCCCATGACGATGGTCAGGGCCCCACCGATACGTTGCAGCACAATCTGATTGGTGATCAGGGTGGTGGTCATGCCGAGCACCGCCACCGTGCCGAGGACGAACACCGCCGTGAATCCGGCGACGAACAGCAGTGCCGACCCGGCCACCCGCCAGCGCTGCGCCTTGAGCGCTACTCGACCCGTGCGTTCGTCGAGGTCGTCCACTCCCACGACCGCCGCGAGGTAGGACAGGTAACCGGGCACCAGGGGCACCACACACGGCGACGCGAACGACACCAAGCCAGCCAGCACGCAGATCCCCAGGGCCAGCAGCAGCGGGCCCGCGGCGGCGGTCTGTGCGAAACCGGTCATGGCGTAGCTGGTTTCGGCTCAGCTGCCAGCCGCTGCACTACCGGCAGCAGGTCCTCGGCGAGCAGTTCGCGCAGGAACACCGCGGCCACCCGGTGTTCACGGTCGAGGACGACGGTCGACGGGATCACCGTGGCGGGGTACTTGCCGCCGAAGGCGATCATGGTGCGCATCGCCGGGTCATAGATCGACGGGAACGTGACCTTGCGGTCGGTGACGAAGTCCTGGGGGGCGGTGATGTCGTTGTCCCGCACATCGATTCCGAGGAACGCCACACCCAGGTCGCGGGTCTGGTCATAGACCTTCTCCAGCTGCGTGATCTCGGAACGGCACGGCCCACACCACTGGCCCCATACGTTGATGACGACGACTTTTCCGTCGAAGTCCTTCAGCGACACCGTCTTCGACGTGTCCATCAGCTCGGGGCCGGACAGCGGGCCCGGCTTGCCGCGGCTGGCCGGCGGGTCGTAGAAGATGTCGGTCTTGCCGCCGGGGGCGACGAACTCGAAGGTGCCCCCCTGCGCGACGGCGTCGTCACCGGTAGCGCAGCCGGCTAACACCGTCGCCGCCACCAGGAGGACCAACAGCCGCTTCACTGCCCGGCTAGCTCCGAGTATCCCCAGCCGACGTAGTCATCCCCATCGAAGTAGAACGAAGTCAGCGATGCCAGGTTGCACAGCCGGCGGGTCGGAAAGTGGTGCAGCTTTGCGCCGGTCATCTCCCGGCGCAGGGTTTCGACGGGCAGCTGGTGGCTGACGCAGACCGCCTCGTGGCCGGCCCCCTTGACCCGCGCGCGCTCCAGCGCCCGCTTCATCCGCGCGGCGATCTCCCGGTACGGCTCGCCCCAGGACGGCGTGCGCGGGTTGCGCAGGTGCCACCAGTTGCGCGGGTCGCGCAGGGCGCCGTCACCCGGAGAGACCCGTTCACCCTGAAAGACGTTGTGCGACTCGATGAGTTCATCGTCGGTGTCGACGGCCAGGCCGTGATGCGCGGCGATCGGCGCGGCGGTCTCCTGGGCCCGTTCCAGCGGTGAGGCGACCACATAGACGATGTCGCGGGCGGCCAGCCAGGTGGCCACCGCTGCGGCCTGGGCACGGCCGCGTTCGGAGAGGTGGAAGTCCGGCAGGCGACCGTAGAGGATGCCGTCCGGGTTGTGCACCTCGCCGTGGCGCATCACGTGCACGACGGTTCGGCCGCTCGCGGCCGGCCCATTCGCTTGGGTGCGTTCGGTCATGGTTTCGCTTCCGCTGCAGCGCGTGCCGCACCCGGCAGGGCGTCGGCGATCCGGTCGAAGGCGGCATCGTCGAGTACGGCCGAGACGAACCAGGTTTCGAAGGCACTCGGCGGCGCGTAGACGCCGGCGTCGAGCAGGGCGTGGAAGAAGGCCGGGAACCGCCAGGTCTCGCTGGCTTTCGCCGCAGCGAAGTCGATGACCGGCGAGTCGGTGAAGAACACCGACAGAAAGTTGCCGGCCCGCGGAACCTGATGGGCCACACCGGCTTGCGTCAGGGCATCGGTGAGCAGGCCGGCCAACCGGTCGGCATTGGCATCGAGTGCGGCGTAGACCGCGTCGTCGGCGTTGCGCAGGGTGGCCAGCCCGGCGGCCACCGCCACCGGATTGCCCGACAGCGTGCCGGCTTGATACACCGGGCCAAGCGGGGCCAGACGTTCCATCACGTCTTTGCGGCCGCCGAACGCGGCGGCGGGCAGTCCGCCGCTCATCACCTTGCCGAAGGTGAACAGGTCGGCGTCGACGGGATCGAGTCCGTACCAACCGCTTCGGCTCATCCGGAAGCCGGTCATCACCTCGTCGACGATCAGCAGGGCGCCATGCTCGGCGGTGATACGCCGCAGGGCGGCGTTGTAGCCGGGCAGCGGCGGAACGGCACCCATGTTGCCCGGGCAGGCCTCGGTGATCACCGCGGCGATGGTGTCACCGAACTTGCCGAAGGACTCTTCGACGGCGGCGATGTCGTTGTAGGGCAATACGATTGTGTCCGCGGCGGTGGCGCCGGTGACTCCCGGCGAGGACGGTAGGCCCAGGGTGGCGACCCCGGAGCCGGCGTCGGCCAGCAGTGCGTCGACGTGGCCGTGGTAGCAGCCGGAGAATTTGATGACCTTCGAGCGGCCGGTGAAGCCGCGGGCCAGGCGCACCGCGCTCATGGTGGCCTCGGTGCCGGAGTTCACCAATCGCACCCGTTCGACCGGCTTCACCCGGGCGATGATCTCGGTGGCCAGCTCGGTCTCCCCTGGCGTGGGCGCGCCGAACGAGAGGCCGTTGACGGCGGCGCGCTGCACCGCGTCGACGACGGCCGGGTGGGCGTGACCCAGGATCATCGGGCCCCACGAGCACACCAGGTCGATGAAGCGGTTGCCGTCGGCGTCGGTGAGCCAGTACCCCTTGGCCGAGGTGATGTAGCGGGGCGTGCCGCCGACGGAGTTGAAGGCGCGGACCGGGGAGTTCACTCCGCCGGGGATGACCGCGCACGCGTCGGCGAACAGCCTGGCCGACTCCGCGGTCGAGGCGGCCTGATCCGTGCTGCTCATGGCCACCAGTGTCCCAGGCACGTGGGGATGCTCAACTACAGGGTGTAGCAGTTAGCCATCTTGATCGTTTGGGCGCGGTTTCGTGCGGTCAGCGCACGAAACCGCGCCGAAGCGCAGCGGGCGGCCCAGATCACACCGGCTCGAGCCGGAAAACCGGGTGGTCGGCGGGGTCGGGCAGCTTGGCGAAGTACCCGTCGACGGTCTTTCCCGCCTTGATCCGGTAGGCCTGCAGCACCGGCGGGCGGTCGGGTGCCGGCACCTCGGCCGCGGTGAACCTCGCCGCACCCACCTTGGTCTCCAGAATCACCACTGGATTCGCCCGCACGTTCTTCACCCACTGCGACTCCCCCCGGGTGGACACCAGGTAGCGGATGCCGTTGACGTCGACGGTGATCACCGGGATCTTCTGTTCCTGCCCAGTGGTGCGGGCCGTCACCGTGAGCGTCTGGCTGCCCGAGACGCCGGTGGCCATCGCGATCTTGTTGAACACCTTGGCGGTGAACCAGGGCGGCTTGAGGTAGGCCATGTCTTCAGAGTTTGATGGTCTGATGCAACTGCCGCAATGGTTGGCCAATTTCAATCGGCATGTCACCAACCCGGTGCAGCGGCTGTGGGCGGGCTTCATTCCGACCATGGGCATCCTCGAACACGTCGGCCGCCGCTCCGGCGCGCAGTACCGCACCCCTCTGACGGTGTTCACCACCGACGAGGGGGTGGCGATCCTGCTGACCTACGGGCCGAACCGGGACTGGCTGAAGAACATCACCGCCAGTGGCGGAGGCCGCCTCAAACGGTATGGCCGCACCTTCACCGTCAGCAATCCCCGGATGATGACCAAAGCAGAAGCCGCCCCTCATGTTTCGGGCCTCTGGCGGCCGATCTTCACGACGCTGCCGTTCGAGTACGCAGTGTTGTTGACGCGCCCCTGAGCAGCGACCAGGCACACAACACCACCGTGATCGCCTCGGCGAGCACGCTGATCGGCCCGTGGGGCGGCTCCCATCCCCGCTCCACGAATCCCAATACCCCGACCGTGCGCGACATGGCGAAGGCGCCGAGCGCACCGAGGGAGACCAGCAGCGCGCCCGCACGCAACCAGCCGGGACCGCCGAGCGCGATAAGGATCGCCAGCGCCACGGAAACGCTTGTCAGGACCAGAAACCCGGGACCCACCGCAGGGATGTAGCGGTAGCCGTGCAGATACAGATAGCCGTGACTGGCGGCGCTGGCCAGCAGCCCGGCCGCGATGCCGAAGTTGACGAACCGTGTCATTGCAGCGTCTCCTCTTTCAGCGCCAGCATGGACTGGCCGCGGGTGTAGCTGACCTCGCGGATGCCGAGCGCGTCGTGCAACTTGCCGGCCGGCAGGGTGAGCGGCTTGGGTGCCGACCCGTCGCCAGGATGCGGCAGCGGGTAGGCGGTGGTGGTGCCGCTGTAGAACGTGACGTTGTCCTCGGTCTTCGAAAACAGCTGGTGGACATGGCCGTTCAGGCATGTCACCGAGGAGAACCGGCGCAGGTAGCTCAGCGCCTGGGTGGCATCGTCGGTCCCCCACCCCCAGGCGGGGTACATCGCGAAGAGCGGGATGTGACTGAACACGATGATCGGGGTGTCCGACGACAACGGCGCCACATCCTTCTCGATGAACTCCAACTGGTCCGTTCCAAGGTGGCCCAAGCTCTTGAGGTTCAGGGTGTTGACCAGCCCGATGACATGAACTCCGGCGATGTCGAAGCTGTACCAGCCGTCGCCGCGGGTGCCCGCTCCGAACACGGCACGGTACTTCTGGCCGGCGTCGTCGACCGAGTCGTGCTCGCCGGGCACCGTGAAGACATGTGGGGTGTTGAGCCGGCCCATCATCTGGTTGACCTGATCGAACTGGGCCGGGGTGGCCAGATGGGTGAGATCGCCGGTGTGAATGACGAAGTCTGGTGTGTAGCCCAGGTTGTTGATCTGCCGGATGGCCCGCTCGAAGGAGCCGACGACGTCGGGATTGGCGGTGCCGTTGAATCCGATGTGGCTGTCGCTGATCTGCGCGAACCGCAGGGTGGGCCGAGTGGGCGTGGCTGCGGGGGCAGCGGCGACATGGGAGAGCACCTCCCCGCCGACGACGGCCAGGCCCACCGCGGCACCGAACCAGGCGCCGTGCCGCATGAGCTGCCGCCGGCTCATCTGCTGCGGATCGCCGTTCACCGGGTCACCACCACAGTGCCGCGCATGAACGGGTGGATGCTGCAGATGTAATCGAAGCTGCCCGGGCTGGTGAACGTGAAGCTGTAGGTGCCGTTGGCGTCCAGCCCCGGCGAATGGAACGAGCCGTCGTTGGCGACGACGGTGTGCGGTTCTTCGTCCTTGTTGGTCCACGTCACGGTGTCACCGACCTTCACGGTCAGGTTGGGCGGGGTGAACGCGAAGTTGGTGATGTCCACGGCCGTGCCGGCGACCGGCGGGGTCGGGGCGGTCGACGTCGCGGCCGACGGGCCGGACGCCGGCATCGGCCCCATGCCGGGCATGCCCGGCATCCCTGGGATGCCGACCGACGTGCCGCCGTTCGGGCCGAAGTCGACCGTGGGCGCAGGCGCTTTCGTCGGCGCGGAGCACGCGGCGACGCCGACTGCGACCGCGACGCACGCGAGCGCGGTACGGGTGTGGTGCATGAATCTGCCTCCTCGGCTGAACCAAGTCCGCGGCGCGGACCGTCTCATCAAGAGGTAGGGCGACGGTTACACCGACGGCTGTGTAACCCCGCCGCCTATCTCTCACTGATGAGCGGAAGGCAAACGATGATGGCGGCGGAGGACGATCAACGCCCGCGACCAGACCTACGTCTGGTCCCCGATGCGCGCTATCCGGATTGGGAAGCCGTCTACGACGACAACGTGACGTGGGTGTACCGGCTGATTCTGGGCCGGGTCGGGAATCGAGCCGACGCCGAGGATCTGACCTCAGAGGTCTTCCTTGCCGCGATGCGGCCGTTGCGACTGACGGCGAGCATCGCGGAGGTGCGCGCCTACCTGCGGGCCACCGCGCGCACCGTGCTGGCCGCGCACTGGCGGGCCACGTTGGGCACCGAGATCACCACCATCGAGGATCTGCCCGCCACCGTCTTTGGTCCTGCGGCGCCGAGCACTGCACCACAGCGCGTCGCCGCCCTGCTGGACGCGCTGCCTGACAACTACCGACGGGTGCTGGAACTGCGCTTCCTGCAAGGCTGTTCGGTGCGGGACG
Source organism: Mycobacterium sp. RTGN5 (assembly GCF_033804465.1). Taxonomy (NCBI): domain Bacteria; kingdom Bacillati; phylum Actinomycetota; class Actinomycetes; order Mycobacteriales; family Mycobacteriaceae; genus Mycobacterium; species Mycobacterium sp. RTGN5. Next base: position 283,020 of record NZ_JAPZLA010000007.1, on the reverse strand, counting down.
CGGCCAGTACGCTCGGCGTCAGCGTCGCGAACGCGAAGGTACTGCAGCACCGGGCGCTGCGACTGGCCGCGCAGATCAGCGAGGGGGCACTCCCATGACCCGCCGTGAGCTCCGTCGCTACATCGACGACCTGCTGGCCGGCCGCCAGCCCAAGGGTTTCCACCCTGACGATTTCGAAGCCGCGCAGCTGCGCACCGCGATCGACCTGACCGCCGCCCGCGACGACGCCGCCGAGCCCCGCCCGGAGTTCGTGTCCGGGCTCAAGGCGCGGTTGGCCGCCGAGATGTCGTCAGAACCGCGACCGGCCGATGACGTCGTGGCCCCGCCCAAGACCGGACCGTCGGCCACCCGGCGGCAGGTGATCGTCGGTACCACCGCGGCCGCGACGGCAGCGGTGGCTGCGGTATCCGTCGACCGCCTGGTGCTTCGCCCGACTACCAACGAACCGCAGGTCGCCGAGGCCGACATGGTGCCGGTCGACGGGTCCTGGCAGACCGTGGCGTCCAGTTCAGAAGTGTCTGAGGGGACCATGCACGCGTTCGATCTGGGTTCGGTCAACGGATTCGTCCACCGGGTCAACGGCCGGGTGGAAGCGGTTTCAGGTGTGTGCACCCACCAAGGCTGCAAGCTGTGGTTCGACCAAAGCGTCGACCGACTGCGCTGCCCGTGCCACTCGACGTCGTTCTCGCCGGCCGGAATGGTCATCACCCATGCCCTGCCGATAGCCCCGAAGCCCCTGCCGCACTTCGAGGTTCGCGAGAAGGACGGTGTCGTCGAAGTGCTGGCGCCCCCGACCCAACCGACGTGATAGTGATTTCGGCGCGAAAACCGCCGCTGAGCGAACGTTTCCGCGCCGAAATCGCTGGTGGCGCGTGAAACTGTAACCTCCGCGCATATCTAAAGGTATGTACAGCAACATAATTGGAGCAGCACTCATCAGCGTCGCCCACATCGTGTCCTCGTCCGGGACCGGCTCAGCCCCCGACATCATCAGCCAATTGCAGGGCCAGGGGTACCAGGTGCAACTCAACGGCCAGCCAAGCGGCGGGCTGTCGCAGTGCACCGTCACCGACGTCCATCAGGCAATGCCCACCGCGTACGTGGATCTGGACTGCACCAGCAACGACTAGACCGGCACTGCCCGCAACGCTTCGGGCAGGCTGGGCAAGAAGTGTTTTGTGGCGAAAGCCCTTATATCGTCTGCAGTTTCAATCGGGTCGGGGCCGGGAAGTAGGGCCGCCATGAGCGTGTACCGCCAGATGTTGTCGGCCAGTTCATGGACGGCCTGCGGCCCGATCCGCTCGGCGAAGCCGGGCGGGAAGATGACCTGCAATGCCGACTCGATGCGCTGCACCGCCGCGACATAATGCCGGCGAGCCAACTCCAGCGTCAACGCCGGCTCGTCGAGGACCATCCGGTTGAGCACCCGGTGCCTACGGCCGCGCAGCACCGCCTGCGTGAACGCTTCGACGTAGTAATTCGACTGCGGCCGTTTGGTTTTGAGTTCCTCGGCGATATCGGCGAACAGCCGAGCGTTTTCCCGATCCATCACGGCGGACACCAGGTCGTCCTTGTTGGCGAAGCGGCGATAGATCGTCGTCCGGCTCACCCCGGCCCGACGCGCAACGTCGTCAAGCGCGACCCGTCGGATGCCATGCTGATCGAACTCGACGAGCGCGGCGTCGAGTATCGCTTCGGTCGACAGGTCAGGCATGCCCTGCCTGCACGAAACCCGCTGTGGCGTAGCGGTTGTAGCGGACGTGCATCGGCAGACGATCCCACACCCAGTTGACCGGACGCGAACGCCATAGCGCCGCGAAGCGCTGATAGTTGCGTTCCTTGCGTTCGCTCCAGGGCAGGCCGAGCAACTCGCGGGTGCGCGGCGGCATCCCGCCGGTGGTCAGGAACGCCGCGACGGGGTTGAACACCGGTGCCACCAGCCGCCACACAACCGGGTTGACGCCTTTGGGCCGCGGAAATCCCTTGGTGACATAACCGACGCCGTAGCTTGCAGTCCGGTGCGCGACCAGGACCTGGTCGATCATCCGGTCCCAATACTGCTCGAACGCCGCGTAATCAGCGGGCATCGGGCGATCGCTCACACCGTAGCGGCGGTACCAGGTCTTGGATTCCAGGTACATCTGTTCCTTCTCGGCGCGCGAGAGCCGCTTGACGAAGGTGTCGGCGAAGTACAGGGCCTGGTCGAAGAAGGTCGCGTGCGCCCAGAAGTAGGTGTCGGGATCCAGCGCGTGGTAGCGGCTGCCGTCAGGCATATCGCCCTTGATGTTGTGGTGGAAGTCGCGGACGCCGGTGCCGGCGTTGTCGTCGTCGCTGCCGTAGACCGTCATGAAGATCGGTGGCAGCGACCGCTTGATCCTGGCCGCGGTGTCGGCGAACCATACCGAGTGGTCGAGCACACCCTGGCCCAGCTCCGCCAGCATGTTCTGCAGCACCGCAGGACGCGGTCCGATGAGGAACATCCGGTTGTCGCCGAAATAGCGCCAGACCAGTGACTGCGGGCCCAGCGGCAGGGCATCGGTGGCCGACTGGGATTCGGCAAGCTCCGTCATGTGCAACAGTGTTACAGATTTCGAACTTTGTACCAACGGGTTCGTGACGAGCGTCACGTGAAGCGCTTGAGCCGGAGGCTGTTGGTCACCACCAGCACCGAGGAGAACGCCATCGCGGCGCCGGCGATCATCGGGTTCAGCAGGCCCAGCGCGGCCAGCGGGATCGCCGCCACGTTGTAGCCGAACGCCCAGAACAGGTTCTGCTTGATGATCCGCAGAGTGCGCGACGACAGCCGCAGCGCGGTCGGGACGGTTCGCAGGTCGCCGCGGACCAGCGTGATGTCGCCCGCCTCGATCGCGGCATCGGTGCCGGTACCCATCGCCATGCCGACGTCGGCGGTGGCCAGCGCCACCGAGTCGTTGACCCCATCGCCGACCATCGCGACCTTTCGGCCCTCGGCCTGCAGTCGCTTGATCGCGTCCGCCTTCTCCGACGGCAGCACACCCGCGATGACGTTCTCGGCGGCGATGCCGACCTCAGCCGCCACCCGCGCGGCGACTGCCGGATTGTCACCGGTGAGCAGCATCGGGGTGATCCCCATCCGCTTCAGCTCGGCGATCGCCTCGGCGCTGGTGGGCTTGACCGCGTCGACCAGCCGGATCACGCCGCGCTGGGCGCCATCGGCGGTGACGGCCACACTGGTGCGTCCGTCGTCGTCCGCGGCGCGGGCCACCCGCACGGTCACCCCATCCACGACGCCACTGACCCCGGTCCCGGGATCGTTGGCGAAGTCGCTCACCGCGGGCACCCGCAGACCCCGGTCGCGGGCGGCGGCCACGATCGCGGCGGCCACCGGATGTTCAGAAGCGGACTCGACGGCAGCCGCCCACGCCAGCACGGTCTCCGCGTCGGCGCCGGGCTCGGTCTCGACGGCCGCGACCGCCATGGTGCCGGTGGTGACGGTGCCGGTCTTGTCCAGCACGACGGTGTCGATGCCGGTGACGGTCTCGAGCACCTGTGGCTCCCTGATCACCACCCCGAGCTGAGCGCCGCGACCGGTGCCGACCAGGATCGCGGTCGGCGTCGCCAGGCCCAGCGCACACGGGCAGGCGATGATCAAAACGGCCACCGCGGCGGTGAACGCCGCCGTCACCGGTCCACCGGCCAGCAGCCAGGCAACCAACGTGATGACTGCGATCGCCAGCACCACCGGAACAAACACTGCCGACACCCGGTCGGCCAGCCGCTGAATCGACGCCTTCCCGCCCTGCGCATCGGCGACCATCCGAGCCATCCGGGACAGCTGAGTGTCAGCGCCAACACGGCTGGCGCGCACCAGGATTCGCCCATAGGTGTTCACGGCGCCACCCAGCACCTCGGCACCGACTCCCACATCGGCAGGCACCGACTCCCCCGTCATCGCCGAGGTGTCCAGCGCCGAGGCGCCGTCCACCACCACACCGTCGGTGGCCACCCGCTCACCGGGACGCACCACGATCACGTCACCAACCCGCAACTCGCCCACCGGGATTCGCACCTCGGTGTCGTCGCGCACCACCGTGGCATCCTTGGCGCCCAGGGACAGCAACGCGCGCAGCGCAGCGCCGGCCGACCGCTTGGCTTTACCCTCGGCATACTTGCCGGCCAGCAGGAACACCGTCACCGCCGCCGCGACCTCGAAATAGACGTGACCGTGACCGTGCGCAGCCGCCCCGGTCACCACCGCGTACAGCGACCAGAAGTACGCGGCCAAAGTACCGATGGACACCAGGGTGTCCATCGTCGACGACCCGTGCCGCGCACTGTTCAGCGCCGCCTTGTGAAACGGGTAGCCGCCCCAGAACACGATCGGTGTCGTCAGGGCGAGCACCAGCCACAGCCAGCCGGAGAATTGCCACGGCATCACCATCGACAGGGCCACCACCGGCAACGCCAGCACCGCCGAGCCGATGAGCCGGGGGCGAAGCTGCTCGGTGGGGACGTCGTGGTTCATGTGGTCGTGGGCGGAGTGGTCGACAATCGAGGCGTGGTAGCCGGTGGACTCCACCGCGTGAATGAGATCGCGCTCGGAGACCTGCGGCCCGTGTTCGACGTGCGCACTCTCGACGGCGAAGTTCACCGTGGCGCGCACACCGTCCAGGTCGTTGAGGCTGCGCTCGATCTTCGCCGCGCAAGACGCGCAGCTCATGCCGCTCAACTGAAGGTCGGTCGTCGTCATGCTTTGATGATACCCCTAGGGGGTATGTTGTCCAGTGGTCCGCCGTCTCACCACAACAAGACGCGCAGATCCTCGTCCGGGGTCTCTGGATCCTCTGGTTCCGGCGGCTCAGGGTCCTCGTCGGAAGCACTCGGCTGAGGAACCACCCGCAGGTGCCGGCGCTCGCGGTCTACCATGCTGCTCGATTCTGGATCGCTTCGGCCAAGCCGGAAATGGGCGGAATGGCGTCACGCGCCAGTTGTTGTAGGTGCCGAAGATCGGCAGTGGCGACGTAGTCAGCCAGCCCGGGCAGCCGAGCATGGACTGCCAACAATCCGCACGCCAACAGCCATGGCTCGGCCGGCTCTCCCGCGAGCGCGGTCCGGAGCGCACCGGCGACCTGATCGGCCAGAGCGCCGACCCGGCACGGGTCATAAAGTTCCAGCGTCTCGGCGGGCACAGCAAGAACCGCGCGCCCACCAGCGTGTAACCACCCCTCGGCGATCAGCTGCTCCCGGACCGTGGAAATGGCGCACCCGTGGTGCCCGATGATCAACTGTGCCCAGGTCGCTCGATTGTGGACACCGACCTGGGCGAATGCGGAACGCAATAGCTGATCGTCCGGGCTCGCCGCTTTGCCTGGAACGGGGCGGCCGTCGCGCTCCACCAAATAACCAGTCAGGTAGAGATCGGTCAGCATCGCAGCGCCCAATGCCAGCGCGAACAACCCGGAGTCATGGCGAAAGAAGCGACCCCGTTTGGGATCGAAAGCCAGCAGAAACACCTGCCCATGAAGCGTCGACGGCAACTGGGAGACGTCGGATGACAGACCGGGATTGCTCTCCATGCCCCTCCTCGTCTCCCGTTGTGCGTCGATTCGCGTATCAGGCGACGGCACGATCGCTGACCTGCGACAACTCTCTCGCAAGTCCTGCCAGACGACATACGTAGGCCACTACCTCATTTTTCTCGCAGGCCACGTGCGCTTCGGGGTGGGACAATCGATGCAACGACGAGAAGATGACCGGGATGACACTGACGCACATCGAGCAGCGGTCGGCACCGACCGAACACATCGCCGTGCGGTGCGTGGATTCCGATGTGCACCCGGTGCCGCGGCGCGGGGCACTGATCGACTACATCCCCGAGCCATGGCGCTCGAAGTACTTTCTCTCGCACCCCGTCGGCGACACGATCTACTACGACGCCCCCGACTACGCGCACGCCTACGCCATGCGCACCGATACCTTCCCCGCCGACGGCGAGTTCGCCGGCAGCGACCCTGACCTGGCGTTTCGCCAGCTGATCATGGAGGCCGGCGCCGACATCGCCATCCTGGAACCGCTGGCTCCCGGCGCTCGGCTGGCCGAGGCGGCGCAGGCCGTGGCCATCGCGACGAACCTCTGGATGGACGAACACTGGCTGGACAGCCGCAACAACTGGCATAAGCGCTGGCGCGGCTCGATCTCGGTGGCCATCGAGGACCCCGACGGCGCGGCCCGCGAGATCGAGAAATGGGCCGCTCACCCCTACATGTCACAGATCCTGATCAACGCCGAACCCCGGCCGTCATGGGGCGACCCGAAATACGACCCGATCTGGGCGGCCGCCACCAAACACGACATCACGGTCAGCTGCCACCTTGGCCGCGGCAAGTACGAGACCCTGCCGATCCCGCCTGTCGGCCTGCCCAGCTACAACCACGACTTCATGGTCACCTACTCGCTACTGGCGGCCAACCAGGTGATGAGCCTGATCTTCGACGGAGTCTTCGACCGCTACCCCACCCTGCGCATCGTGTTCGTCGAGCACGCCTTCAGCTGGATCCTGCCGCTGATGTGGCGCATGGACGCCATCTACGAGGCCCGCAAATCCTGGCTCGACATCAAGCGCAAACCATCCGAATACGTCAAGGACCACATCAAGTGGACCACCCAGCCGCTGGACTACCCCGAGGACAAGACCGAACTGCTGCGGGCCTTCGAGTGGATGGAATGCGAGAAGATCCTGCTGTTCTCCTCCGACTACCCGCACTGGACGTTCGACGACCCCCGCTGGCTGGTTAAGCACCTGCCCGAGCACGCCCGCGATGCAGTGATGTGGCGCAACGGCGTGCAGACCTACAAGCTGCCTACGTCGGTTCCGGTGCTGGAAGGCCAGACGCGGGTGTTCTGAGCGTCGCGCCACGCGCGCGCCTGGCCCGCACCAGACCCGCCACGCCCAGCACGGCGAGCACGCCGGCGGCAGTAACCAATACCCAGGTCAGCATCATCAGTGGCGGGTCGTAGGCCACCGATGTCGTCGACGGCTGGCCGTCGGCGACCGGCGAGACGAAGACCACGCTGCGGATCTGCAGGCCGACGATCACCCCGCCGGCCAACGCCAGCGCGGCCAGCACGAGCTGGATGACATGCCTCACTGAACGTCCGCCGTCTTGCCCTCGACCAGCTCGGTGAGCGCGGCCCGCAAGCCCCGGTGGTTGCGCGCCCACGCCTGCGCGGTGCGCTTGCCGGCGAGTTCGACGCCGATGCCGGTTCGGCCGCGGGGCACTCCGGACAATTCGCCCAGCGCTCGCGACGTCTGCCACTTCTCCAGGAGTTCACGGGATTTCACGGAATGCTGCGCCGGGGGGAACACGGCCACGATATCGCTCAAGGCGATGACTTCGGCACCCTCGCGCAAGGCATCGCGGGTCAGCTCGACGCTGGTGTGAATCCGCGCGGCCTTGACCTGTAAGCCCAAAAACCCCGTCACCAGCACCAGGAAGATCAGCGGGACCCAGGGCTGGAAGCCGACCCCGCCCTTGTACTGGATCAGCAGCATCGAGACCGCCGCGACCGGCCCGGCAATCAGCCAGTACCAGCTCGCACCGGTCTCGTAGAAGAGCCGTTCCGGCTGTTCGATCGGTAGATCCTCAGGCATTGGGCTCCGGCGAATCAGCGTTCGACCAGCCGGCCGCCGCGGGCCGGCTCAGGAACATCGCGCCCACGATCAGCGGCAAGACCGACAGCAGCGCAAGGATATGGACGACGCCGAACGCGGCGACCAGTGACACCAGCACGACCACCACGAGCGAGAGCGCCAAAGTGGCGCGCCGAAACCGCGCGTCCCCGGTGCTACGAACCCGCCCAGCCAAAAACGCAATCAACGCGCCGGCAACGACGCAGACGATCCCCGCTCCCCGGAAGACCGCCGGGATGCTCGCGGTCGCGGCGATCAGTCCGCCCCCGATGAGCATCACCGCACCGACCAGCAGCAGCCAAAACGCGGTGTTGAGGGCGCGAGGCCTGGGTTCGGTTGCGGTCATGGTCGGGCCAGCCTATCGGTTCACTTGGTGAAGAACCCTTGCGCGTCCTGACGGTGCAACAGAACGGCGCCGCCGATGATCAGCACCGACCCGATGATGCCGGTGACGGCAAAGATCACCGCCTGCGCGGTCTCCCGCTCGGTACCCAACAGACTGGAGACGGTGTAGATGACGCTGGCCAAGCCGCCACCGGTCAGCACCGTGCGAGTCCAGCGATACCCCGACCGCATCAAGAACAGGAAGGTCAGGACCAGCGCGGCCACCATCAGCGCGAACAGCACGGTGATTCCGATGATCACGACTGAGGCGTGCTTGCTCATGGCGAAGTAGGCGTCGGCGAGATAACCGGCCACCATCAACGGCAGCGCGATCAGCCACAGCCAGAAGGCGGTGTCGACATCCTCCGGCCGCGCGGGAGCCTCGGGCGGCGGTTGGTGGGTCACGCCGCCACCTCGCAAGCGAGGGCGCGGCGTGTCCGCCCGTGGTTCGCTCCGCAAGCGTCGCTCACGCCAGCCAGCCCGCGACGTCGGCGGCCCAATAGGTCAGGACGATGTCCGCGCCGGCGCGCCGGATGCTGGTCAGTGACTCCAGCGCGGCCGCTTGACCATCGATCCAGCCGTTGGCTGCGGCCGCGCTGATCATCGCGTACTCCCCCGATACCTGATAGGCGGCTACGGGTACCGGCGAGATATCGGCGGCCGCGCGCACGATGTCCAGGTAAGCCATGGCGGGTTTGACCATGACGATGTCGGCGCCTTCATCGAGGTCAAGGGTGATCTCGCGCAACGCTTCCCGCGCGTTGCCGCTGTCCTGCTGGTAGGTACGCCGATCACCCTGCAGGCTGGAGCCGACCGCGTCGCGGAACGGGCCGTAGAACGCGGACGCGAATTTCGCGGCATACGCCAGAATCAGGACATCGGTGAACCCCGCCGCGTCGAGCCCGTCGCGGATGGCGGCCACCTGACCATCCATCATGCCGCTCGGGCCGACCACCCGTGCGCCCGATTCTGCTTGCACCACAGCAAGTTTGACGTACTGCGCATTGGTGGCGTCATTATCGACGCGGCCGCGGGCGTCGAGCACACCGCAATGCCCGTGGTCGGTGAACTCGTCGAGACAGGTATCGGCCATCAGCACGGTGTCGTCGCCGAGGTCCTTGGCCAGGTCGCGCAGCGCGACGTTGAGGATCCCGTCGGGGTCCACCCCAACGGACCCCATGGCGTCCTTGTCCGCCTCGCGCGGCACGCCGAACAGCATCAGCCCCCCGACACCGGCACTGACGGCCTGCTCGGCGGCGCGGCGCAGCGATTCGCGGGTGTGCTGGTGAACGCCGGGCATGGACGCTATCGGTCGCGGCTCGTCGATCCCGTCGGCGACGAACATCGGGAGCACCAGCTGCCTTGGCTCCAAAGAGGTTTCGGCTACCAACCGGCGCAGCGCAGGAGTTGAGCGCAGCCGGCGCGGGCGCTGTCGCAGATAATCGGGCAAGGTCATGCCTTATCTGCTTAGCGGCGTCGGCTCTTCTTGCGCGGCGGCGGCAACGCACCCTCGGCACGCAGCCGGGCGGCATGCTCGGCCAGCGCATCGACCAGCGGACCCACGGCGGCCGTCTCGGGCTGAACATCGACCCGCAGGCCGAACTCCGCGGCCGTCTCCGCCGTCTTCGGTCCGATGCACGCCACGATCGTGCGGGCGTGTGGCTTGCCCGCGATGCCGACGAGGTTGCGCACCGTCGAGCTCGAGGTGAAGCACACGGCGTCGAATCCGCCGGTCTTGATCATCTCGCGGGTCTCGGCCGGCGGCGGCGCCGCGCGCACGGTGCGGTAGGCGGTGACATCTTCGATCTCCCAGCCACGATCGCGCAGGCCCTCGGCCAAGGTCTCGGTGGCGATGTCGGCGCGCGGCAGCAACACCCGGTTGACCGGATCGAAAATGCTGTCGTACTCCGGGAATTCGTCGAGCAAGCCCAGCGAGGACTGCTCGCCGGACGGCACCAGCTCGGGGCTCACCCCGAAGGCCCGCACCCGATCGGCCGTCGACTCGCCGACGCAGGCGATCTTCACACCGGAGAAGGCCCGCGCGTCCAGGCCGAACTCACCGAACTTCTCCCACACCGCACGCACCGCGTTGGTGGAGGTGAATACCACCCACTGGTAGCGGCCGTCGACCAAACCCTTGACGGCCCTTTCCATTTGGGCTGGGCTGCGCGGCGGCTCGACGGCGATGGTCGGCACCTCGATGGGCAGGGCGCCATGGCCGACCAGCCGGTCACTCATCTCACCGGCCTGATCCTTGGTGCGCGGCACCAGCACGGTCCAGCCGTACAGGGCCCGGCTCTCCCACCAGTTCAGCTTGGCGCGGTGCGCCACGGTCTTGCCGATGGTGGCCACCAGCGTGCCGGTCAACGGGCCGGCAGGATCGCTGTTGCAGGCCAGGGTGGCGCGGTCGGTCAGCCCGTGCAGGGTGGTCTCGACCGACCGCTGCGCACAGGTGGTGCCGTTGGCGGTGACCACGCAGGGAGTGCCGTCGGACAGGCCGTATTCGATCAGCGTGCGGGCGGCCTCGGGCAGGTGCGAGGCGCTCGCGGTCAGGATCAGCGGACCGGGGGCGGCGGCCAGCGCCGCCCAGTCGACCTCGCCGCGCACATCGGCGACGGTGTGCGCGGACCCCAGCGGCAGACCCGCGTAGGTCGGCACCGCACTGGTGGCAGGCAGGCCGGGCACGATCTCGAACTCGGCATGCGCGCGAGCCACCGCGTTCACCTCGGTGATGACCGAGTCGACCGACAGCGGATCGCCTGCGATCAGGCGCACCACGTCGAAGCCGGTCTTGGCCTCGTTGACGAGGGTTTTGGCCACCTCGACCGGATCGCCCAGCGCGGGGCGGATGTCCGGACCGACGGAGACGACCGGCGGCGCGGTCTCGTCATGGCCTTCGGTTGGTGCGCCGTCCGGCGCCGGCGCGGGGCCGGACGCGGGCGGCAGGTCGGTGCCCACCACCGCGAGCACGGCCTGCGGCACGTCCGGGTCGGTGAATACCAGCGCGGCATTGGCCAACACGGTGCGGGCGCGCGTCGTCAGCAGGTTGGGGTCCCCTGGACCCGCGCCGACGAACGTGATGTGTCCCGGCTTCGCCTTACGTCCCCGACCGCTCACATGCCCAGTCATCGCTTCACTCCCGCTCCACCGCTCCATCGCGGAGTTGTACCGACATAACCTCGCGCGCACCGAGTTCGAACAACTCCGCGGCGACCGAGAGCCCCAGCTCTGCGGGCCGGCCGGGATTGCCGATGCCGGACGCACGAATCACGTCGGATCCGTCTGCTGCCGCCACGCATGCGCGCAGTGACAGCTCGTCGAAGACGCGGCCGTCGTCATCGATGGACTCGACCACTTCCGCGATCGCGCCCACCGGTGCGGAACAACCCGCCTCCAGTTCGGCCAGCAGGGTTCGCTCCGCGGTGACCGCGGCGCGGGTGTCGGGATCGTCCCACTCTCCCAACAGCGCCACGAGCTCGGTGTCGCCGGCGCGGCACTCGACCGCAAGCGCACCTTGGGCCGGCGCTGGCAACATCTGCACCGGCTCCAGCGTCTCAGTGACATCGTCGAGTCGTCCGATGCGGGACAGGCCCGCCCGGGCTACCACGATGGCGTCGAGATCACCACTGCTTACCCTGTTCAACCTGGTATCTAGGTTGCCTCTTAGGGGGCGGATTTCCAAACCGAGACCCAGTGCTCTAAGCTGCGCCGCCCGTCGCACAGAGCTCGTGCCGATCACCGAGCCCACCGGCAACTCCCCCAAAACCATCCCGTCGCGGGCCACCAACGCGTCGCGGGCGTCCTCGCGGCGCGGGATGGCGGCAATGACGAACCGGTCGTCGGGAGCCGTCGGCAAATCCTTGTACGAGTGCACGGCCATGTCCACGCGGCCGTCGGCGATGGCTTCGCGCAGCGCGGCGGTGAACACGCCAACCCCGATCTCGGCGACCGGCTTGTCCGATCGGTCGCCCTCGGTGCTGATGATGACCAGCTCGGCGGGATGCCCTCGCTCGATGAGTTGGTCTCTAACGGTCCCGGCCTGCGTGGTCGCCAGCAGACTGCCCCGGGTACCGATCCGGATTACTGCGTCGTTACTGCCGGCCAACCGTACTACCCGGTGCCGTCGGCTCGGCCTTGATCGAATTCCGTTGTCGCCAGGGGCAATTCACCTGCGGCAACGGCGTCGACGGCCTGTGGATTGAGTTCGAAGAGTTCGCGCAACGCCTCGGCGTACGTGTCGCCACCTGGCGCGCTGGCCAGCTGCTTGACCCGCACCGTCGGGGCGTGCAGCAGCTTGTCGACCACGCGGCGGACGGTACGGGCGACCTCGTCGCGCTGGGAGTCGTCCAGGCCGGGCAGCCGGTTGTCCAGCCGCAACAGCTCGGCCTCGACGACGTCGGCGGCGCGCTGGCGAAGTGCGGTGACAGTCGGGGTGACCTCGGACATCCGCTGGCCGGCCAGGTAGCTGGCAACCTCGGCGGCGACGATCTGGCGGGCGGCTTCGGCGTCGGCGGCGGCGGCCCGGGCGGACGGCTCACGCTGCACCCGGTCCATATCGATGACCGAAACACCGGGCAATCCAGCTACGGCGGGGTCGACGTCGCGGGGCATCCCGAGGTCGCACAGCACCAGCGGCGGGGCGGCCTCGTCGCGACGGGTGCTGGCCAGTGCATTGTGCACGTCGGCCAGCGACACCACCGGGCGGACCGCGCCGGTACAGCTGACGACGACATCGGCCGCCGCCAGTGCGGTCGGCAGATGCTCCAGGGTCAGCGCCGCAGCGGTGGCACCCTGTTGGCGGATGCTCTCGGCCAACCGCTCCGCGCGGGGCAGCGAGCGGTTGACGACGTCGATGTGGGTGACCCCGGCCCGCAACAGGTGCGCAACCGACAGCCCGCCCATCGAACCGGCGCCGACGACGGTGGCGGTACAGCCGGCCAACCCGTCCAGGCGCGAGGCGGCGATGTCCAGTGCGACGGACACCACACTGGCGCCCGCGGAGTCGATCGCGGTCTCGGAATGCACCCGCTTGCCCACCGACAGCGCGCGCTGGGCGAGGTCGTGCAGGATCCGGCCGACGGTCTTGTTGGTCTCGGCATTGGCGTAGGCGCGACGGACCTGGCCGAGTACCTGCTGCTCGCCGATGACCGCGCTGTCCAGGCCGCTCGCGACGGCGAAGAGATGCTCGACGGCGGCCTCGCTGTAGCGGACGTAGGCGTACTTGGTCAGATCGCCCATCGACATCCCGGAGTGATCGGCCAACACCTGGCCGATCGCCGACAGGCCGCCGTGGAAGGCGTCGACCACCGCGTAGACCTCGACCCGATTGCAGGTGGACAGCACCATCGCCTCGGTCACCAGCGGCGAGCGCAACAACTCATCGATGATCTTGACCTGATCGGACTCATCCGTGGACAACTGCTCAAGGACGGATACGGGAGCGCTCCGATGCGACACCCCGAACAGCAGCACGCTCACGGCACGATCACCTGGCCCGCTCCCTTGCTGTCCCGGAATGCTCCGTTAGTGAAACTTACTTCCACGGTAAACGCTGCGCAGGCGGCTGGCCAAATTCCGGGCGCAGTTCACCCGTCGTCTTCGACGACCACACGGCCGAGGGCGAGATCCGTTCTTAGCCTGGGCACGTCTACATCCCAGTAGCTGTGCTCGCGGCCGTCGAGCAGGACGACAGGCAGACGGTCGCCGAATTCGGCACGTAATGCGCTGTCGCCGGCGGCGGCCGCGGCGTCGACGTCGGTGGCGGAGAGCTCGAAATCGAGTTCCGTGGCCAGCTCGGTCAACCGGTCGTAGACCTGCTGGCAGATGGTGCACCCGGCCCGGGTCAACAGCTCGACGTGTGCGCGGCTCACCCGAGCCAGTGTCGCAGTTAGGCCAAGGAAGCGTCGCAGCTAGGGTTGGTCGCATGGTGCCCGGGGACCACGACCAGGAACTCGCGGGCGACGCGAGCGCCGAGCGGGCCGTCGACGAGATGGTCGCCGAGCAGGCCAGCGCTGTGGCACGCGACGCCAGCATCGCCGCGCATCGCGAGCCAGGGCCGATGGCCGCCGACCCGGCCATCCCGCCGCCCGCCGACCTCACCGCGGCGGCGTTCTTCGACGTGGACAACACGTTGGTGCAGGGCTCGTCGCTGGTGCATTTCGGTCGCGGCCTGGCCGCCCGCAAGTACTTCACCTACGCCGACATGGCCAAATTCATCTACGCGCAGGCCAAGTTCCAGCTGACCGGCCGGGAGAACAGCGAGGACGTGGCCGAGGGCAGGCGCAAGGCGCTGGCCTTCATCGAGGGGCGCTCAACCGCCGAACTGATCGCGGTCGGCGAGGAGATTTACGACGACATCATCGCCGACAAGATCTGGCCCGGCACCCGAACACTGGCTCAGATGCATCTGGACGCGGGCCAGCAGGTGTGGTTGGTGACCGCCACGCCCTACGAGCTGGCCGACACGATCGCCCGGCGGCTGGGCTTGACCGGTGCGCTGGGCACCGTCGCCGAATCCGAGAACGGGGTGTTCACCGGCCGGCTGGTGGGCGACATCCTGCATGGCGTCGGCAAGGCGCATGCGGTGCGGCAGCTGGCCGTTCGCGAGGGTCTCAACCTCAAGCGCTGCACCGCGTACTCCGACAGCTACAACGACGTGCCCATGCTGTCTCTGGTCGGAACGGCGGTCGCGATCAACCCCGATGCCCACCTGCGCGAGCTGGCTCGCGAACGCGGGTGGGAGATCCGCGATTTCCGGACCGCGCGCAAGGCGGCGCGCATCGGGGTGCCGTCGGCGCTGGCGCTGGGAGCGGCCGGCGGCGCACTGGCGGCAGCGGTATCGCGTAGACGCTGACCCGGTACCCGCTTGATAGGCTCCCCGGGTGTCAATCGCCAGCGACATCATCGGAACCCACTACCGCTACCCGGACTATTACCTGGTCGGCCGGGAGAAGATCCGCGAGTACGCCAACGCGATCCAGTCGGAAAATGAGATGTACTCCAGCGAGGAAGCGGCCAAGGCCGCCGGGTACGCAGACGTGGTGGCCCCGCTGACCTTTATCGCGATCGCGGGACGCCAGGTTCAGTTGGACATCTTCCGCAACTTCGACGTCGGGATCAATATCGCCCGCGTCATTCACCGCGATCAGAAGATCCGTTTCCACCGGCCGATCGTGGCCGGTGACAAATTGTTCTTTGATTCCTGGCTGGACTCGGTGGTCGAATCATTCGGCACCGTCATCACTGAATTGCGCAGTGAAGTCACCGACGAAGACGGCAAACCGGTGATCACGACCATCGTGACAATGATCGGTGAGGCAGAAGGCGACGAACAGACTAATGCTCAGGTGGCGGCGATCGCCGCGGCGGCGATGGGCAAGCAAACCGCGCGCTGACGCCGACCGCTCAGCCCAAGAACATATTGCGACGCTTGGTCAGCAACTGGTACAGCGTCTGCTGGATGGTCTCGCGCACCTGGTCGGTGAGATCGAAGGTGACCATCGGGTCATCGGCCGCGGATTCGTCATAGTCGGCGGTCTCGATCGGCTCACCAAATGTGATGTGCCACTTGGACGGAAGCGGTATCAGCCCGACCGGACCGGCTAGCGGGAACAGCGGCGTGATCGGGAAGTACGGCAATCCCAGCAGCCGCGCTAGGAGCTTCACGTCGGTGATCATCGGGTAGATCTCTTCGGACCCGACGATCGAGCACGGGATGATCGGCGCCTTGGTTCGCAGCGCCGCCGAGACGAACCCGCCGCGGCCGAATCGCTGCAGCTTATAACGATCTTTGAAGGGCTTGCCCAAGCCCTTGTAGCCCTCGGGGAAGACCGCCGTCAGCTCGCCGCCGACCAGCAGCCGGTGCGCATCGACGGTGGACGCCATGGTGTGGCCGGCCTTGCGGGCGATCGGGCCCATCATCGGCATGTCGAACACCATGTCGGCCGCCAGCAAGCGCAGGTCCCGGTTGTTCGGATGGTGGTCGTGCACCGCCACCGACAACATCAACCCGTCGAACGGCAACGTCCCGGCGTGATTGGCGACGAGGAGGCCGGCACCATTCTTCGGGAGGTTCTCAATGCCGCTGACCTCGACCCGGAACCAATTCTGGAAAAAGAAGCGCAGCAAAGGCATGACGAGTGCGTTGTTGAACTGCGGATCGAAACCGAATTCGTCGACCGAATAATCGCCGGACAGCCGCTTGGATACAAAATTGGCGATCGCCGAAATACGTTGTGCCAGTTCATTGGGAGCCTCGGGAGGGCCACCAATTGTGCTGGTTCCGCGCCGCGCATCGATTTCTCTGACAACGGCGGCAATATCGTCCGCCGACGCGCGCGTGCCGGGGTCGGCCAGTAGCGAGGGATGTCGGCGGGCTGCCTCCGCGCGTTGGGCGGCCCGTCTGGCCGCCGCAGCACGCGTCGAATTTGAGTGCAGCGGAATCACTTTCGCCTTGGAATCACCCGCCACGTCGACTACCTTCTCCCCACCATCGGCTCATCAGCCGCCCCATCGCTGCGCAACGGCGACCGCGCGACTCTCCAGAGAGCGTACCCAGTTCGGGTCGATGATCGGGGTCAAACCTCGGCCACGCACGTAATCGTCGAAGGCCTCTATCGTCGTCCATTTCGGCGCAAAGCCCAACTCGGAGCGCATTCTCGCGGTGTCCATGACGCGCCCGTAATTTAGCCAGTCCATGTGGTCACGGTTGAGGTCGGAACTCCGGCCCGTCCTGCGCAACGAATTCAGCGCCCAAAAGCCGGGATTCGGCAACGGAAGCGCAACGCGGCCGGACCGCCGGATTGCCTGCGACATCATGATCACGCCGTCGGCGCCGATGTTGAACGTTCCTGATTTGCCCGCCATCGTGGCGCGCTCCAGCGCCCCCAGCGCGTCCTGCTCGTGCAAGAGCTGCAGCCGCGCGTCGTGGCCGAGCACGGTGGTCACCACCGGGCCGGCCAGATAGCGCGACAACGCGGTATCCATGGCCGGGCCGATCATGTTGGCCAGCCGCAGGATCGTGACGGCGATATCGGGCCTGCGCCGGCCCAACCCACGCACATAGCCCTCGATGTCGATGCTATCGCGGGCGAAGCCCTCGCCCGGCGGCCGACGGCTGCTGCTGTCCTCGGTGTAGACCACCGGGTCGTGGGCATGCGAGCCGTAGACCTCGGAGGTCGACTTCAGGATCACCCGGCGCACCGATGGCGCCTTCTGACAGGCCGCGAACAGCTGCATGGCGCCCATGACGTTGATTTCCTTCAACGTGGCGCGCCCACCCGAGCGCGGGGCATAAGAAGCTGCCGAGGCGTGAACGACAGTGTCGACTTCACCGTTTCGGATGACCTTGGCGATAAACGGGTTTCGAATATCGGCACGAACGAACTCGGCCCGGCCCATCCGGCGCAGCATGTCCTTGCTCGGCGCGACGGCGTCGACGGCGATGACCTTGTTGATCAACGGGTTCTGCGCCAGCCGTGCGGTCAAGTACCCGCCGAGGAACCGGCACGCCCCGGTGACCAGCACGACCTTCGGGTAGTGCGGGGCTTCGGTGTCGGTACCGCCGGAATCCATCAGGACAGCCTATCGGCCGAGCCTGCGCCCGGCATGGCTCACTATCTGCCGGGCTAGATCTGCGCCAGGGCCCGGCAAGAGAACTACTTGCCGAGTTTTCTGCGCTGGACCCGGGTACGACGCAGCAGCTTGCGGTGCTTCTTCTTCGACATGCGCTTGCGCCGCTTCTTAATGACTGAACCCATAAAATCCGCTACCTAAGTCTTTGCAGTGCCTGCACCAGAGCAGGCTTCTCTATGTCCCGGACACCTTACCTAAGCAGGCATACGGAACGGAAAACGGCCTCCGCGCAACGAGCGCCGGCCACCGATCAGGGCGACTAGCCCGCGTCGAAGTAGGACGTCTCCAGCAAGTCGTGGACGGCCTTGGCGTGCACGCGGAACGAACGACCCACCCGCACCGCCGGCAGCTCGCCGTTGTGCACCAAGCGGTAGACCGTCATCTTGCTGACCCGCATCAGCGCAGCTACTTCGGCGACGGTCAGAAATTGCTGCCTGGCGGCCGGCGGGCTATCGGCGCCACCGGCATCCCGCGCCGATTTTCCAGCCGAATCCCGCGCGGATGGCCCGTTCATAGACGTCATCGCAACCCAATCCGTCAGGCACGGGCAGTTCCAGCGGCTTCCCCACCACTGGCACCCAGCCGTGCATACACGAGGAGAATAGCGTGGCCAATGGGGTTACTGCGACGGGTGTGGGTAGATCCATCAGAAAATAGTTGAACTACTCTGATGTAATTCCTAGCTGCTCAGAGCGTGTTTTCGCGGCGTCGATGGCAGCGGCGACGGCCGCCCGCACCCCACCCCTCTCGAGTTCCCGCAGGCCAGCGGCGGTGGTCCCGCCCGGGGACGTCACCATCGCCCGCAGCCGAGCGGCAGATGTGTCCAGCCCGGTGTCTTCGCCGGCCGCACGCTCACTGTCGAGGCGTTCCAGGAGCATTGCCGCCGATCCGGCCATCGTCTGCACCGCAAGGTCGGTCGCGACCGCTCTACTGAGCCCGTTTGCGACCGCCGCATCGACCACTGCCTCGACGAAAAGGAAGAAATATGCGGGCCCCGAGCCGGAGACCGCCGTGACGGTGTCGAGCTGGCTTTCCGGGACGGTCAACACGTCGCCGATGCATCGGAACACCCCCGCGACGTCGGCGAGCTGCTCAGCCGTGGCAAACCGGCCCGCAGCCAGCGCGCTGACGCCCGCACCGACCAAGGCCGGGGCGTTGGGCATCACCCGTACCACCGGCGAGCCAGCGGGCAGCCGGGCCTCGTAGAAGCCGATCGTCACACCGGCCACGACGGTGACGAAGACCTGTTCGATGGTGTCGCTCTCGGCCTGGGCGGCGGATTCGGAGATCTCGGCGACAACCGATTCGACGTCGGCCGGTTTCACGGCGACGATCACGAACGCCGCGGTTTCCACCGCCTCGGAGACGGTCGCCATCCGGACCGAGTACTTCTCGCTCAGCGCGCGGGCCCGCTCCGGCATCCGCTCCGACACCACGAGGTCTTTGACTTGCCGGCCCGCCCGAAGCAGCCCCGCAAGGATCGCCTCGCCCATACTGCCGCCGCCGATGATCGCGATTCTGGCCATGACGGAAAACCCTAGCGGGCTTGAGCAAGCGCTACTGGGCGGGCACCAACGCCAGTTGGCGGGTCTGCACGATGATGCGCCCCGCGCTGTCGACCACGGTGTGGTCCTCGTCGAACCAGTCCTGGCCGATCTGCGTCGTCGTGCTGGCCACCCGCAGCCAGCCGTCATCGGGCATGCCCCGTAGGTAGGCGGTCATCTGCACCGTGGGAGCCCAGCCCCGGCGGTTCACCGCGTAGCAGACCGGCACCGAGATGTCGCCGCACATCAGCGCGAACAACACGTCAACCGGCCCCTCCTTGGGTCGAACCCAGATCTTGAACACCGGGGCGCCCGCCTCGTTGACCGTCTCGGTCAGCTCCGGACGGATGTCGCAGCCGCGGGCCAGGTTGTTGATCGCCGCCGCGGGATGGCCCGGGCCGATCGGCTCGATATGTGCGGGCGGCTCGACGCTCATCAGCGCCGTCACCGGATTGGCCGACAGCAAGGGCTCGACGTGGTGCTCCGGATCACCGAGCGTGACGACGGTGCGCACACAGATGCGCTCGCCCTGGGACAGCGCCACGTCGACCAGGCCGATGCGACGGCCACGCTTGTGCACGGTCGTGCTCAGCCGTACCGGGCCGGGGTCGGGCGCGGACAGAAAATCCGCCGACACCGCAACCGGTTCGAAGTCCTTCTGCCCATACGCCTCGCGAGCGGCCTTGGCGCACAACGCCAGCATCACGCCGCCGTGGATCTTCGGCCCAATTGTCCAGTGCTCGTTGAGGTTTGCCTCGAAGCCGTTGTCAATCGGCTGTAGCAGCATCGCATCGTCGAACCGGGGGTACATGAATACCTTTCTCGCTCAACGCAACAGGTGCGTGCGCGCGAACTGGAGCGATTCGACCAGCAGCGTCTCCCGCTCGGCCTTTGTGCGCGCACCCGAGGTGGTGACCTCGAGGATCACATGCCCGGTGAAGTCGCTGGCCGCCAACATCTGGCACACCTCCACGGTGGGCTGTGTCCCGCGGCCGGGGACCAGGTGTTCATCGGTCGACGCCCCGTTGCCGTCGCACAGGTGCAGGTGCACCAGACCGGAGCCCATCCGCTCGGCCATCTCCAGGGCGTCGGTGCCCGCCGTCGCGGTATGCGACAGGTCCAGGGTGTAGTGGGCGTGGTCGCCATCGAGTGGGTCATACGACGGCGCGAACGCCGAAATCCCAACGCCGGGACGGCCACCGCGCTTGCGCATCCGCTCGATCGACGGATCCCCTGAACCGAAGAACCGGTCGGTCCGGAACGGGAACATGTTCTCCACCGCGACCAGCACATCGCTGCGGCTCTCCAGTTCGGCAACCTGCTCGCTGAATCCGTCGGCGTAGCGGCGCTGCCACCGGAACGGCGGGTGCACCACCACGGTCTGCGCGCCGAGCCGTTCGGCGGCCTGCACGCTGCGGGTCAGCTTCGGGATGGGGTTGGCTCCCCAGACCCGTTGGGAGATCAACAGACAGGGCGCGTGCACCGACAACACCGGCATGTTGTAGCGGCGAGACAGCTTGGCGATGGCCCCGATGTCCTGGCTGACGGTCTCGGCCCACACCATGAGTTCGACACCGTCGTAACCCAATTCAGCCGCGTACTCGAAAGCGGCCTCGGTCCTCAGTGGATAGACCGAGGCCGTCGACAGACCGACCTTGATTGCGGGGCGCACTGATGAATCAGGTCGATTGCAGCAGCGCCAGCGGCCCGAGTGTGACCAGCGCACCGACCGCGACCGCGATCAGAGTGCTGGCGATGTCCTCGGTTTTCCGGACGATTCGAACGGCCACCACGAGGCCAAGGATGACCAGTACCGACAACACGAGCGCGACGATGTTGTTCCACCGCCACAGCTGGTCGAAAGCAATGAACAGCCCGGCGCCGAACGCGACGGCCAGAATCGATTGGCCGACCACCAGAAGGGCCCGCCACAGAGCGGTGAGCTTGCTCTCGCGGGACAACTCCGCGTCGGCCTCGGCTTCCTCCCGGGTGGCCACCGCCACCGCGCCACCGTCGTGCCCGTCGTCTTGGGCGACGCCGCGCCGAGCCAGATCGTCGGCCACCGTCTGGCCGCTGAACAGCGTGCCACCGGAGGACCGCAGATACGACTGCAACTCGGCGGCCTCGTCGACCTGCTCGTCGGGTGCCAGATCCAGTGCCGGCGCCGCTTCATCGAGTGGGTCGAAGGCCATCTGTTCGGCGTCGGATTCCTCAGCGTCGGATTCCTGAGCGGCCGATCCGTCCGTCGCAGGCTGTTGTTCGGGTCGGCGGACGGGGCGTGGGTCGTAGCTGCGCTCAGGGGTGCGGTCACGGCGTGGGAGCGGGCTGTCCGCGCGCACCGGTGGCGCGTCGAAGGGCAGCGCCGGCGACTGATCTTCGTCTTCGACCGCGGCGGCCGATCCGTTGGTGGCGGGCAGTTCGACCGGCTCGGGAGCGGCTGTCTGCTCATCGAGTGTCTCGTCAACTGCCTCGTCGACCGGTTCCTCGATCGCCTCGACATCGGTCACCTCGACATCGCGCGCGATGGGAATCTCACCGGTCCGAATGATCGGGATCTCCCCGGTCAGTTCGGCGACGGTCACCGCGTCACTGTTACCGCGCCGACGGCGGCGCCGACCCCCGACCGGCGGTGAGCCGATCGTTCCATTCTTGGCGAGCAGCTCGGCGACCGAAATGGGCCGGCTGTTCTCGCTGTCATCTGGTGCAGTCATCGTGTGCCTCTCGATCGGGCGCCAGTCGACCGATCAAAACCCTTGTTTCCAGCATCCCCCACGGAGGTTTCCACCAGGGCAGTTCCGTCAGCTTCGCTGTCGAGTCGGCGCAGGATAATGCCCTCGCGCAGCGCCCACGGACAGATGTCGACCGATTCCAAAGACAGTGCTCGCATGCTTGCCTCCGCCACCAGAGCGCCGGCCACGATCTGTGGCGCTCGCTCGGCACTGACCCCTTCCAACTCGGCACGATCTGTCGCCGTCATCCTAGAGATGAAAGATATGAGCTGCCTCAGACCGTTGGCCGTCAGCGTTCGCTTGACCCTGGGCCCGGCACCCGAGGGCGCCGCACCGGTGAGGCGGGCCAGCGAGCGGAACGTCTTCGACGTCGCCACCGCGAGGTCGGGAAGGCCGGCGTCCAGGACGAACGCGCTGGCCTCGGCGAGCTCGTTGTCCAGCCAATCGCGGAGCATGGCGACCCGGCGACGGCCCGGTGGATCATCGGGAAGCCACTCGCGGGTGAGCCGGCCGGCACCCAGCGGCAGCGACAACGCCACCTCGGGCGCCTCGTCGACCCCGTTGGACAGCTCCAGCGACCCGCCGCCGATGTCGAGGTTGATGATCCGCCCCGCGCTCCAGCCGTACCACCGCCGCACGGCCAGGAAGGTCAGCCGGGACTCGTTGGTACCGGACAGGACCTGGAGGTTCACTCCGGTCTCGGCCAGCACGCGGGCCAGCACGTCCTCGGAATTCTTGGCGTCGCGGACCGCCGACGTGGCGAAGGCCATCAGGTCCGCGCAGCCAGAGCTCGCGGCGATCTTGGCGAATTCGTCGACGGTGTCGATCAGCTTGTCGGCGCCGCGGCGGGTGAGCTTGCCAGAGTCGTCGATCGCCTCAGCGAGGCGCAACGCCGACTTTGTCGAACTCATCGGAGTTGGATGCCCGCCACGGTGTGCATCGACCACCAGCAGATGAACCGTATTGCTGCCCACGTCGAGCACGCCTAATCGCACGTCAACAAAACTAGCGTGACGATGACCGGCTTCACGCGCGACATGGACAAAAGCCAACGAGAAGGCGGAGCGCATGTGGACTACCGTTAGGCGCTGTGACAAGTGGGCACCCTGGCGAAGTTGAGTTGGACTTCCCCCGTGAGTGGGTCGAGTTCTACGACCCGGACGATCCAGAACATCTCATCGCCGCGGACATGACCTGGCTGCTGTCCCACTGGACGTGTGTCTTCGGGACTCCGGCCTGCAAGGGCACGGTCGAAGGCCGCCCTGACGACGGCTGCTGCTCACACGGAGCGTTCCTGTCCGACGACGACGACCGCGCCAATCTCGACGACGCCGTCAAGCAGCTGACCGACGCCGATTGGCAGTTCCGGGACAAGGGTCTGGGCCGCAAGGGCTACCTCGAGAAGGACGAGTACGACGACGAGCCCGCCCTGCGCACCCGCAAATACAAGGGCGCCTGCATCTTCCTCAATCGCCCGGGCTTCCCGGGCGGCATCGGCTGCGCCCTGCACACCAAAGCGCTCAAGCTCGGGGTCGAACCGCTGACGATGAAACCCGAGGTGTGCTGGCAGCTGCCCATCCGGCGTACCCAGGACAGAATCACCCGCCCTGACGGCAGCGAGATCCTCAAGACCCTGATCACCGAGTACGACCGGCGTGGCTGGGGCGAGGGCGGCCTGGACCTGCACTGGTACTGCACAGGCGACCCGGCAGCCCACGTCGGAAAAAAGCAGGTCTGGCAGTCCTACGGCCCCGAACTCACCGCGCTGATCGGTGAGAAGGCGTACGCGGAACTGGCGGCCATGTGCAAACGTCGCGCCGGTTTTCCGCTCCTGGCCATCCATCCGGCCACCCGCGCCGCGCAGTAAGCAGATGCATCTCCTCGATCTCGCGGGGTGGACTCGTCAGCAAATCTGCCGAGCTGTTTATTTGCTAAATCTGCATCACGGCGCGCAAAACACGTGACCAATTTCATCTGACGCAGTGGTTGCCTTGGCGCCCACTCGGAGTTACGGTGCAGTCAATAGCAGTTCTCCGATACCGAAGGCATACTTTCGCTGTGTTGGCCGAGCAATCTGATAACCACATCTCAGTTGGTAACAACTGGGATGCAGATCTTCGCCAAAACTCAACCTCAGCGTTATTTGACGAGAACAGCATCCCCCCGCTTTGGCCCCAGACACGGCCATCACGGCGCGAAGCACAACACGTCCGGCATTCCAAGCGAATGGTCCAGTCCGACGCCGTAATTATTTGCCTGATGTTGGCTGTCGCCACGGTCGTCGTGTTTGCCGGCCAGCCGGATGCCTTGCCGACCTACGCCGTCGGCTCGGCCGCCCTGGCCGCACTGTGGATGGCGGCGCTGGGTCTCAACGGATACCGCGCACGCCGGTTGGTCGGCCGCCGGGTCAGCGAGTACACCAGCGTCACTCTTGCCACCCTCCAGCTGTTTGGCCTGATCGCGATCGGTGCGCTGCTGTTGCACATCGACGTCTCGCGTACGTATCTCGCCGTCGCCTTTCCGGCCGGTCTGATCGGACTGCTGCTGAGTCGTCGCCACTGGCGGCAGGTGGCGGCCGCCGAGCTCAGCCGTGCCGAGCATCAGGTGTCGGTACTCGTTGTGGGTAGCTCAAGATCGGCCACCGACGTTGCCGCCACCTTCGTCCGAGATCCCAGCGCCGGGTACCGCGTCGTCGGGATCTGCACGCCCACCGGACCGACATCGCGCAACCCCAGCATCGACGTGGACGGACAGGCCATCCCCATCGTCGGGATCGACCAGGCCATCGCCGATGCCGTGCGCCGCACCGGGGCGCACACCGTCGCGCTGGCGGCCACCGATCACCTACACCCCACCGAGATCCGGCGGTTGATCTGGGAACTCGACTCCCTTGGCGTGGATCTGATGATTGCCCCGGGGCTCGTCGACATCGCCGAGGATCGGTTGCACAGCCGCCCGGTCGCAGGCATGGCCATGTTCGAGGTGACCAAACCTCAGCACGAAGGGGCGAACTCGGCCGCCAAGCGGGCCTTCGACGTCGTGTTGACCACATTCGCGATGGTCGTGGTCGCCCCGCTGTTTATGCTCGCCGCACTGGCCGTGCGGCTGTCGGGCCCCGGACCGGTTTTCTACGTGTCCGAACGGATCGGACTCAAGGGCACCACATTCAGGATGCTCAAGTTCCGCAGCATGGTCGAGGGCGCCGACGCCGGCACGTCGGCGATGATCGCCGCCGACGGCACCAGCCCGATGTTCTGGAAGGCCAAGGACGATCCTCGGATCACCAAGGTCGGCAAGGTCATCCGGAAATACAGCATCGACGAGCTGCCGCAGCTCATCAACGTGCTGCGCGGTGAGATGAGTGTTGTCGGGCCCCGGCCGCAGGTTCGCCGCGAAGTCGACTCGTACGACTACCTGGTTCGCCGGCGATTGAGCGTCAAGCCCGGCTTGACCGGCCTGTGGCAGATCAGCGGGCGCTCTGACCTCCAAGCCGAGGACGCCGTCCGGCTCGACCTGAGCTACATCGAGAACTGGTCGCCGATCAAGGATCTGGTGATCATCGTCAAGACGATCAAGACCGTTCTGAAGGGCGACGGCGCCTACTAAACCCGGTTGGCGCCGCCACCCTCGCCCGGCTAGCCCTCCAGCTTGTAGCCAAGCCCGCGCACCGTGACCAGGTGCACCGGGTTGGCCGGATCGCCCTCGATCTTCGACCGCAGGCGCTTGACGTGGACGTCGAGGGTCTTGGTGTCCCCCACGTAGTCCGCACCCCATACCCGATCGATGAGCTGGCCGCGGGTGAGCACCCGTCCGCTGTTGCGCATCAAGTACTCCAGCAGATCGAATTCCTTGAGCGGCAACGTAATCGGCTCGCCGTTGACCGTGACGACGTGACGCTCGACGTCCATCCGCACCGGGCCTGCCTCGAGGATCGCGTCGCCGATGCCGGAGTCTTCGGTGTCGGTGCCGCGGCGCAGCACGGCCCGGATGCGGGCGATCAGCTCGCGCGCCGAGTACGGCTTGGTGACGTAGTCATCGGCACCGAGCTCAAGACCGACCACCTTGTCGATCTCGCTGTCGCGTGCGGTGACCATGATCACCGGCACGCTGGAGCGCGCGCGCAGCTGCTTACAGACATCGGTGCCGGTCATTCCCGGCAACATGAGATCCAGCAGCACGATGTCGGCGCCGGATCGGTCGAATTCCGCCAGGGCGGACGGTCCGTCACCCACCACGGTGGCTTCGAATCCCTCCTTGCGAAGCAGGAAAGCCAGCGGGTCGGCCAGCGATTCTTCGTCCTCCACGATCAACACATTGGTCATTGGCGTAGTGCCTCCTGGTCAATGGCCGATTGGTCGGCCGGTTCGTCATCGTCTTTGTTGGGATAGGCGGGAATGGACAGGGTGAACGTCGAGCCGGTCCCCGGCTGGCTCCACAGCCGGATACTGCCGTTGTGGTTGGCCGCCACATGCTTGACGATGGCCAACCCCAGACCAGTGCCGCCAGTGGCACGGGAGCGCGCTTTGTCGACCCGGAAGAATCGTTCGAACACCCGCTCCTGATCGGCGCGGGCGATGCCGATTCCCCGGTCGGTGACCGAGATCTCGATGTTGTCGCCGCGACGGCGGCGGCTGATCGAGACCTTCGAACCATCCGGTGAGTATGCGATCGCATTGGAGATCAGGTTCGCCAGCGCGGTGACCAACAACGATTGATCGCCCAGCACCCGGAACCCGTTCGGCGCATCGGTGGTGACCGTGATGTCGGCGTTGTCGGCTGCCACCTTGTGGCGCGAAATAGCCTCACTGACAACGGAATCCACGTCAACTCCGGCCAAATCCGGCAGCGGCTCCGCGCCCTGCAGACGGGACAGTTCGATCAGCTCACGGACCATATTGGCCAACCGCTGGGATTCGGTGAGGATCTTGCGGCTGAAGTGATGCACGGTATCGGGGTCTTCGGCCGACTCCAGCAGTGCCTCGGCCAGCACGCCCATCGCGGCGACCGGTGTCTTGAGTTCGTGGCTGACGTTGGCCACGAAATCGCGCCGGCTGGCCTCCATGCGAGCCTGCTCGGACTGATCGTCGACGTAGACCACGGCGAATCGGGGATCCTGCTTGCTCAACAGCCGAACATGCCCGCGCACCGACAACCCCGAGCGGCCGGGCGCAGCCCGCTGCGGCTGCTGCGACAGATCGACCTCGACGCCCTCCCCGGTGGCCAGCACCCGCTGGGCCGCGCTCCAGGCCCGCTCGTCGAGCTGCCGATCACGCACGAGGCCGAGCTCCATGGCCCGGTCGTTGACGAACACCACGTCGCGATGCGAGTCGACGACCACCATGCCGATCGGGGCCAACGACACCACGTGCTGCAACATCTGCGAGACGGTGATCCCTGCTTCGGTGAGCGCCCGGCGCTGCCTGCGTTCGAGGATGCGTGGGGTGAGTGCGGCCCCGATTCCGAAACCGAGACCGAGCGCTACCAGCGCCGCGACGGTGACCGATAGTGCCACCGAGACAACACTCACACGCAAAGCGTACGCATTGGGTGAACGTCATCCCAGCAGCGTGCGGCTAATTCGGGCCACGTCACACCGTCAGCACGCATGTATTCCGCCGTCGTTTACCCGGCGTTTGCCAAACCGGGGGCGCAGCAGCCGCTATTTGGCGCCCTGACTGGCCACCGCGGCAGCACCTGCGGCGGCGGCCTCGGGATCCAGGTAGGTACCGCCTGCCACCAGCGGTTTCAGGTCCGCGTCCAGGTCGTAACGCAGCGGGATGCCGGTCGGGATGTTCAGGCCAACGACATCGTCGTCGGACATGCCGTCCAGGTACTTCACCAGCGCACGCAGCGAGTTGCCGTGCGCGACCATCAGCACCGTCTTACCGGCCTGCAGATCCGGGACGATCGTCTCGGTGAAGTAGGGCACGAAGCGGGCGACGACGTCGGCCAGGCACTCGGTCAGCGGTCCCCCGCCGATGTCGGCGTAGCGCGGATCGGTGTCCTGGCTGTAGGTGCTGCCCGCCTCGATCGGCGGTGGGGGCGTGTCGTAGCTGCGTCGCCACAGCATGAACTGCTCCTCGCCGTACTTCTCCTTCGTCGCAGCCTTGTCCAGGCCCTGCAGCGCGCCGTAATGGCGCTCGTTGAGCCGCCAGTCGCGGTGCACGGGAATCCAGAGCCGGTCGGCAGCGTCGAGCGCCAGATGCGCGGTGGTGATCGCGCGCCGCAGCAGCGAGGTGTACAGCACGTCGGGCAGCAGGCCCTGCTCGGCCATCAGCTTCCCGCCGCGGGTTGCCTCCTGCCTGCCGAGGTCAGTGAGGTCAACGTCCACCCAGCCGGTGAACTGGTTCGACTTGTTCCATTCGCTCTGGCCATGGCGCAGCAGGACCAGCGTGGCGGTGTCTCCCATGCCCGAAATCCTCTCACGCCCACGGTCAGTGGTCGCGGCCGTTCCCGTCTACGTTCTCGTTCGCCTCGTCGTCGATCAGATGCTCGAAAGCCGCCAGATTCTTCAGCGATTCACCGCGCGATACCCGCCACGCCCACTCCTTCTGGATGGACGACTTGAAGCCCAGCTCCAGCAAGGTGTTGAAGTCGGCGTCGACGGCCTCGAGTACTTGCCCGAGTATCCGGTCGAGCTCGTCTGCGGTCACCGATTCGAGCGCCATCCGCCCGACCAGGTAGATGTCGCCGGTGTTGTCCAGCGTGTAGGCCACACCGTAGAGCCGGCGGTTGCGCTTGAGCAGGAATCGGTAGACCCCCTGGTGGTTCTCGTCGGGCTGACGGCAGACGAACGCCTCGACGCGCACCGAATGCTCACCGATGCTCAACAGCGTGTTGGTCTTGAGCTTGCGCTCCCCCGGCAGCTCGACGATCAGCCCCGCGAGCCCGCCGTTGGCACCTTCGTGGCGGCTGTAGACCAGGCCGTGCTCGGTCAGCGCATCCTCGATGACCTGCTGAACGTTCGAGCTCATGCCCGCACGCCGCGCCGCATCGACCAGCGCCTGCCGTTGCGCCGGGCCAATGCGTCACCCGCCGCGCGGCGGCGCCGGGCACCGGCGTAGTCGGTGATCGCCCGGCCGTAGCTGTCCAGCAGGCCGTCGACGGTGTTGGCCCAGGAGAAGTGCTGCGCGTGTGCCACCGCGGCGGCCCTGAGCTCGTGGGGGTCGCGCCGCAGCAACCCGGCGATCGCGTCGGCCCACTGGGCGGGGTCATGGTTGGACACCAGTGCCCCGCTGACCCCGTCGGCCACCGCGACCGGCAGCCCGCCCACTGCGGCGGCGACCACCGGTGTGCCGCAGGCCTGCGCCTCGACGGCCACCAGTCCGAACGATTCCGAATAGCTGGGCACCGCAACCAGATCGGCTGCCCGGTAGACGTTGACCAGCTGCTCGCGCGACTGCGGGGGAAGGAAGGTCACCCGGTCTGCAATACCCAATTCGGCGGCAAGACCCACCAAGACGTCGGGTGCCGCCAACCCACTGCCGGACGGACCGCCGGCGACCAGCACCCGAACGCCGGGCAGTTGCGCGGCCGCGCGTAAGAGCACATCGGGTGCCTTCAGCGGCTGGATGCGCCCGACGAAAGCGACCACCCGCTCGTCAGCCCGCAAGCCGAGCGCGGCCCGCGCGGCCCCCCGGTCGCCGGGAGTGAACGTTTCGAGATCGACGCCCGGATAGACCACATCGATCCGCCGGGGGTCGGCATTGTGCAGCAAAATCAATTGGTGGGCTTCATCTTCGGTGTTGACGACCAGCCGGTCGGCCTCGTCGACCACTTGCTGTTCGCCCACCGCGCGCAACGGTGGTTCCGGCGCATCGCCGTCGGCCAGTGCGGCGTTCTTCACCGCGGCCAGCGTGTGGGCGGTGTGTACCAGCGGCACGGTCCAGCGGTCGCGGGCCAGCCAGCCGACCTGACCGGACAGCCAATAGTGCGAATGCACGATGTCGTAGTAGCCGGGCTCGTGGTTGGCCTCGGCGCGCAGTACACCGGCGGTGAACGCACACAACTGAGTCGGCAAGTCGTACTTGTCGAGTCCCTCGAAAGGGCCCGCGACCACATTGCGCACAAGGACGCCAGGCGCGACCCGGACCAGCGGCTCGTCCGACGACGACGTCGCGCGGGTGAAGATCTCCACCTCAACCCCGCGCCGCGCCATGTGCAGCGCGGTCTGCAGTACGTAGACGTTCATCCCGCCGGCATCGCCGGTGCCGGGCTGCGCCAGCGGTGAGGTGTGGACCGACAACACCGCCACCCGACGCGGCATGCCATCGATCGAACTGTCAGTCAGTTCCCGGGCGTACCGCACGCCTCCATCTTTACACCGCGGTGTCGCGGCGGTTCTGCGCCCGTCTCAAAGCGCCGATCGGGTCCGCGTACAGCCCGCCCAGTGACACGATGCCGGCCCCGGCTTCCTGCACCCGGTTGCCGAACGCAGTCACCCGAATGTCGCGGGCCGGCAGCACCGAGCGCTCAGCGAACGCCGCCTCGACCGCCGCCATGCCCTCGGGATACTCGGTGAACGCCTGACCGCCGACGACGAGGTCGTCGGGGTTGAGCATGTCGCGCAACAGCGCCACCGCCCCGCCGAGCACGCGGGCCCGCTCGGCCAGCAGCTCCTGGGCGCCGAGCGCGGCGGGGGTATCAGCCTGCCGGGCGGTACGCAGCAGGGTGGCCATCGAGGCACCGGGGCCGGACGCGGGCACGATGCCGCGCTTGCGGGCCGCGGCCAGCACGGCCTCGTCGCTGACCGTCGATTCCAGTTGTCCACTGCCGCCGAGCAATTCGGAGACCACGGGCAGAGCAGCGATCGTGCCCGGGCCGCTGGATGGGCTGTGCACCCGCCCACCGATCACCAGCGCGAAACCGACTGTCTCGCGGGCGTATACGTACAGGCTGCTCGACGTCGGGGCCGGCGGGCGTCGCAGACCGAGCAGGACCTCGGCACCGGCCATCGCGTCCACGTGGGAAGCCACCGACACCGGCAGGCCCAACGCCTCGGCGAGCACCGGGCCGACCGGGGCCTGCGTCCAGCCCAGTCGGCTGTGGTCGACGTGGCCGGTGACGCTGTCGACCACACCACCGATCGCGACGCCGATCCACAGCGGACGGCGGCGATGCCAGCGGCTCAGGTAGCGGCGGGCGCTGCCGGCCAGGGAGGCCAGTGCGGCAGCCTGTCCGCCGCGCGGTGTCGGGGTCTCGACGGCGTCGAGGGTGCGGCCGAGCAAGTCGGTCGCGACGATGTTGGTGGTCCGCGCGCCGATGTGGACACCGAGCGTCAGGAACGGCTCGTGGTTGACCTCGACGGGAACGCGCGGCCGACCGATCGCGCCGGAGACGGCGAGGTCGGCGCGCTCGCGCAGGATGCCCGCGTCCAGCAGGGCGGTGACCTGGCGGTTCACCGTGGCGATCGACAGGTTGGTGACCTGCGCGATCACATCCCGGCCGATGGCGCCCCGCTGACGTACCGCCGCGAACACCGACGCGGCAGCGGCGTCGGGGATCCGCAGTGACGGGGCCACGATGTGGTGGCGGGTCCGCAACGGATGCGGCCGAGCCGCAGTACGGAGCGGGTCATGGGAGGAAAGTGCGACGGTGCGCATAGGGGGTGTCCTTCTCGAGTCGGAGTGGGGGCTTATGCCACACCTGGCGACTTGAGCGGGACTAAAGAAGAAGTGTCCGGGTCTGTCAGGCGCAGCGAATCGCGTGACAACAACACGCGGTGTGCGCGACCAGACAGCTGGTCAGACTCAAACGGATCACGGGAAGAACTTAGCACAGTTACTAGAGTTGGACAGATGACACTTCCAGACGCCCATTCACGCGTAGCGGTGGTCACCGGTGCGAGCAGCGGTATCGGCGAGGCAACGGCCAAAGCCCTTGCCGTCCTTGGTTTTCACGTCGTCGTGGTAGCCCGGCGGGCGGATCGCCTGCAACGGCTGGCCGACGAGATCGGCGGCACCGCCGTTGTGGCCGACGTCACAGACGATGCCGCCGTCGAAGCCTTGGCCGCGACCCTGACTCGAGTCGATGTGTTGGTCAACAATGCCGGCGGCGCCAAAGGACTGGAGCCGATCGCCGAGGCGGACCTCGAGAATTGGCGCTGGATGTGGGAGACCAATGTCGTCGGGACATTGCGGGTGACAAGGGCATTGCTGCCCAAGCTCGTCGAGTCCGGAGATGGGCTGATCGTCACCGTCACGTCGATCGCCGCCCTGGAGGTCTATGACGGCGGCGGCGGGTACGCCGCCGCCAAACATGCCCAAGGCGCGCTGCACCGGACCCTGCGCGGCGAGCTACTCGGAAAACCGGTGCGGCTCACCGAGATTGCGCCCGGCGCGGTGGAGACGGAGTTCTCCCTGGTGCGCTTCGGCGGTGACGAGCAGCGCGCCGAAAAGGTCTACACCGGCATCACGCCGCTGGTGGCGGCCGACGTCGCCGAGGTGATCGGCTTCGTCGCCTCACGCCCGTCGCACGTGAACCTGGACCAGATCGTCATCCGGCCCCGGGATCAGGCCAGCGCCAGCCGATTCAACCGCCGGTCGTAGCCGTCCGCGTTGTCGTCGGGCTCGACGTCGTCCCAGTCGTCGTCGGGCTCGTCGTTGTCGTGGGACTACTCGACGTCGTCGTAGGACTCGTCGTTGTCGTTGTCGTGGTGGGCGTGCCCGACAGCGTCGGCGCATCGGTCGGGGTGGCCGGCGCACTGCTGGGCATGCTGGTCTCCGGCTTTGTGTCGGACAGCGCCGACATGGACTTCCATTCGTTCCAGTCCACCGCCCAGTCCCAGATGTCGCCGTCGGCGTAGGACAGCTGGATGTCGGTGCCGGTCACCTCGACCGGATCGCCGTAGACGGCGGTGCCGAAGTACTGCTCGGCGTCGCCGGTGGACAGGTTGATGCAGCCGTTGGTGACGTTGGTGTTGCCCTGCGCACCCGACGAGGCCGGGTTGGCGTGGATGAACTCACCGTTGTTGGAAATCCGCACGGCCCAGCGCTCGTGCACATTGCTGTAGCCGGCGGCCTGGTTCGTCATATAGAAATCGGCGTACTTCTCGCTGACGACGTGGATACCGCTGCGGGTGACGTTGCGGGGTTTGTCGGCCTCGCCATAGCTGCACGGGAAATCCATGGTGACGCCGTCGTCGGTGATCACCTGGATGCGGTGCGAGGTGGCATCGGCCTTGACGACCTGGCGGCGGCCGATGTCGAAGTCCAGCGTCGAATCGGCCGCGCCGTAGGCGTCCTGGCCGAACTTCACGCCGTAGAGGCGGGCATCCACGTGGACCTTGGTCCCGGCCGGGTAGTACTCCCGGGTCCGCCAGTGCACCCGGGAGCCCCCGGCCTCGTCGGGCAGCCACGCCCAGCTGCCCTCGGCCGGGGGGGTTGTGGTGACGGTCAGCGCCTTTTCCACATCGGGCTTGTGCTCGTCGTCGATCGCGGCGTCGAACTGCAGGATGATCGGCACGGCCACCCCGACGGTCTGCCCGTCAGAGAGCTGGAACTGGCCGTTGACCTTGGTCGTCGGGTCCACGGTCGTGAACGAGGCGGCGACGGGCAGCGCCTTCCCGTCGCGGCCGACCGCCGAACCGGCCCACGTGTACGACACGCCGTAGCCCAGTGGCTCGGTGACGGTGAAGGCGGTGCGGTCACGGTTGAGCACCCCGGCGACGGGATTGCCGTCGGCATTGGTCAGGGTCACATGCTGCAGCCAGCCGTCCTTGATCTGGAGGCTGGGCGCAGCGGTGGGCAGAACGTCCTTGCTGTCGGCCGCGGGGGTGAAGTTCAGCGACGCCTTGGGCGGCGGCCCCGACGCCGCGGTCTGTTTGCCGGGCACCTTGTCACACGCGGCGAGCGCACTGGGGACGGCCACACCAAGGACCAGCGCTGTCAAAGCGCGTCGCCGATTGATCGGCGGCAGTCGGTCGGCTGGGCTCACGTCAATCCAAGATACGGAACCCAGCCGCCGTGCTGCCAATTGAGAGCCTCTGGCTTGCCCTACAGCGTCCTACAGCGCCCTGCAGCGGCCGGGACCTAGGCCAGACCGAACAGTTGCAGCAACGCCTGACCGACACCGCCGAACCGCGTGCCCGCAAACGAGATGTCGACCGGGTCGACGGTGACTTCAGCACCGGTGGATTCGTCCACGTAGCTGTAACCCGCCCAGGTCACCGTCACCGGCTTGAGCGGCGCGAAGAACCCGCCGAACGGAATGCTCAACTGTGCGGTCTGCCCCGTTGCGCCGAGATCGATCGGCAACGTGAGTGACTGCTGGCCGAACAGAAGGGCGTTCGTCAGCTTGGGCCCACCCGTGAGGAAGGCCTGCGCCGCCCCCATGATGTTTCCGCTCTGCAGCGAGGTGAAGAACGAGGTCGCGCTGTTGTAGGCCGAGAGGGCGCCCAGCACCGCGGAGCCCGCAGAACTCACCAGGAAGGCCACCGGGGCGGGCACGACCAGCGTGCCGTCCGTGATCGAGATTTGGGCCTTGGGGGTGGGAGTCGCGGTGAAGGTTTCCAGCCCGGCCAACGAGAACTTCGCGTTACCCAGCGGGGTCCTCGCGTTCAGGGCCAATTCGACCGCGCCGCTCTCACCGGCGTCGGGAACGGTCGCGCTGATCACCACGGTGATCGGGCCAATTGGGGTATTGACCGTCTGAGTGGTCGTGTTGGTTTGCGATGCGGCCGGGACGGCAGCGGCCTTCACGCTGGCCGCGGCAGGCTTGCTCGACGCCTTGGCCGGCGATGCGCTCGCCCGTCTGGTCGAGACCGAGGCCGCGCTGCGCTTCGGCCCGGTGGCTGGCTTGGCCGACGAACTGGACGAGGCCGAACTCGCGGCCTGGTGCCCGCCGGTGTCGGCCTGGGCCACCCCGGAAGCGCCCGCCAGGGCAGCCCCCACGCCCAGCGTCAGAGCGCCCGCACCCAGCCAAGTTTTGACCCCGAGCGTGCGGTTGCGTCCGCGCTGCGCAGTTTTAGTGGTCCCAGAAGCCATTTGCATCCCCCGTAAGTTCTCGAAGCTAACCCGTGAGCGGGCTGATGCCCACCATTTTGCCTATTTTTCATCGCCCGGGTTAATTATCAGGAATCTTATGGGTCGTGTCGCGGCAAGGGTGCGGAATCCGCCGATCAGGTGGCGAGAGGACCGGACCCCAGCGAACAACCGATCGGCAGGGGTCCGGCCATCATCGTGATACTGAACACGTCCCGCAATGACGGCCCAGACCCTTAGCCGAACATTGCGAAGAACGCGGGCACCGCGCCCCCGAACTTCGTGCCGGTGAATTCAATTTCCCCGCCGTTGACCTTGTAGGTGAGCCCCGACTCGTCGACGTAGGTGAAGTCCGTGAAACTCACCGACGCCGGCGCCAGCGGGGCGAACCACCCGCCGACCGGCACATGCAGTTCTACCGATTGGGCGTCGTCATTGATGGAGGAAATAAGAGGCAGCGTGTAGGTGCCACGGCCGAACATGACCGCATTGGCGAAGTTGGGCGCAGCAGACAGCACTGCGGTCAGTGCGCCTATCACGTCGCCCCGCTGTGCCGCGGCAGCGAATGTGCGCGCGCTAAGCGACAACGAATTGCCGCCGACGACGGCCGGCCCCATGGCGCTGACCAGGAACGCGGTCTGCTTGGGCAGAACCAGGGTCCCCTGATTGAGGGTCAGCGTGTTGATTGGCGGGAGCCCTGGCGTCACCGATTGCGATCCGGTCAACGAACCTTGGCCATTACCGAATGGGGTAGTTGCCTTCAGGCTGATTGCCAACGGGCCGTCCGTGAACGGGACCGGAAGCGTCGCACCCACAGATACCGAAATGGGACCGATCGGGGTGTTCACGCTCGCGCCGCCAGAACGGGTGATCGTGAGCGGCGGGAGGATGGCGGCGGGGCTGGCTGCGGCAGGTTTAGCCGTGGCGGAGCTGATCGGGGCGGGCTTGACCGCGGCCCGCGACAGACGCGCCGCTGCAGTCGCCGATGCGCCCGTTGTCTTGCCTGAGGCAGCCGCGGCACGCTTCGTCCCTACCGACGGCCCAGCGTCGGTCTTGTTCGCGGCCGAGCCCGTAGCGGAGTGGCCTCCGGTGTCGGCCTGAGCCACCCCAGCCGCACCCACCACAGCAACGCCCATGCCCGCGGCCAGAACGCCAGCACCGAGCCA
This sequence comes from Mycobacterium sp. RTGN5, assembly GCF_033804465.1. NCBI lineage: Bacteria > Bacillati > Actinomycetota > Actinomycetes > Mycobacteriales > Mycobacteriaceae > Mycobacterium > Mycobacterium sp. RTGN5. The sequence goes on along the minus strand of NZ_JAPZLA010000007.1, from coordinate 246,915 downwards.
CGTTCGGACTGCCGGCATCCGGCGCTGACCATATTTTGTGGCGATGACCATCGAGACCCCCGAGTGTTGTGTGGGCAAACTTTCAGACTGCTTGGCGCCCGCCTAGTACCCAAATATAAGCCGGCTTACACCAATTGCTGGAAATTTCTCAGGTCTGCTCGCTACAGCGAACAACCGATCAGCACGGGTTCGGGCAGCAGCGTGATATCGAACACGTCCCGCACGCCGTCGCGGACGGTACGTGCCAGCGCCAGCACGTCGGCGGTGGTCGCGCCGCCACGGTTGGTCACCGCAAGCGCATGCTTGGTCGATAGCCGACACGGCGCGCCGCCGGTGCCGGGGAAGCCTTTGCCGAAGCCGGCGTGCTCGACCAGCCAGCCGGCGGCCAATTTGACGCCGTCGGGTGCCGGATAGTGCGGCACCGGATCGTCACAGCGGGCCTGCAGGTCGTCGAACCGGCCCGCGGGCACAACGGGATTGGTGAAGAACGACCCAACGCTCCAGGTGTCGTGGTCACCGGCGTCGAGCACCATGCCTTTGCGTGCGCGCAACCCCAGCACGGTGGCGCGTACCTCAGCGGGCTGGGCGCGCTCACCCACCGGCACACCAAGGGCCCGGGTCAGCTCCGCGTACCGCAGCGGGGCCGACCGGCCGGTGTCGTCGAGGGCGAACTCCACCTCGAGCACCACCGCATCCGAGGAGTTCTTCAGGTCGCTGTGCCGGTATCCCAGCCCGAGTTCACCGGCGGGCACCCAGCACACCTGCGAACTTCGGCGATCCAGCAGCCGAACTCGCGTCAGATAGTCGGCCACCTCGACGCCGTAAGCACCGACGTTCTGCACCGGGGTCGCACCGGCCGACCCGGGAATCCCGGACAGACACTCCAACCCGCCCAAGCCGGCCGCCACGGCGGCGACCACCACGTCGTCCCAGATGGCGCCGGCTTCGGCGCACAGCAGTCCACCATCGACGCTGATGGACTGGTTGGCCAGCCGGACGACCGTCAGCTCGGTGAGGTCGTCGGCGATCACGACATTGGACCCGCCGGCCAGTACCAGGACCGGGCCGTCTGCGTCGTCGACGGCGCCCAGGGTCGCCACGATCTGCTCAGCGGTGGTGCAGGTGATGACGCGGCGCGCGATCGGGCCGACCCGCAGGGTGGTCAGCGGGGCCAGCGGAACGTTCTCGGCAACCGCCGCGCCGCCGTAGTCCTCCGGGGATGCCACAGGCCGTAACGGTAGCCTCACCAGCTATGCCTCGTTCCTTCGACATGGCCACCGATTACGAGGGCAGCGTCGAGCAGATCCACCAGGCATTCCTCGACGAGCAGTACTGGTTGGCCCGGTTGGCCGATTCCGGTGCCGACGACGCGACACTGAACTCGATCCGATTGACCGCCGACGGTGGCGTCGAGGTGAGCACCACCCAGGTGCTGCGGGCCGACCGGTTGCCTGCCGTCGTCACCCAGTTTCACCACGGCGATCTGGAAATCCGGCGCGCGGAGAGCTGGACCGGGCTGGTGGACGGCCAGGCCGAGGCCACCGTCAGTGGCAGCATCCCCCGCGCACCGGTGACCTTGACCGGTAGCGCCGCACTGACGCCGTCAGAGTTGCGGGCGCACTTGGCTTTCCGGGCCACCGTCGAGGTTCGGATCCCACTGGTCGGCGGCAAGGTGGAGAACTTCATCGGCAATCAGCTCGTTGACCTGCTGATCGCCGAGCAACGGTTCACCACCATGTGGATCGCTGAGAACGGCTGACGCCGCAGGTACGGTTGGCTCATGTCCCGCCGCATGGACTACGTCATCGGACTCGACAAACCCGTGGCCGACCTCTATCAGAGCTTCACCAGCCCCGCGTATTGGGAAGACCTGATCGCCGAACACCAAAAGCACACCGATACCGAGCTCACCGGATTCAATTCCGACGAGAACGGCACCGACATCGCGTTCACCCACACGGTCTCGCGCAGGGACATGCCGTCGTTGGTCGCCGCCGTGGTTCCGTTGCGGCTCACCATCACCCGCGAACAGCACTTCGACCCGTTCGACGCGGCAACGAATTCGGCCGGCGGGCACTACCGGGCGCTGGTGCCCGCGGCCCCGCTGCATTTCGACGGAACCTACGTGCTGCAGCCGACCGGCGAGGGTAGTGAGCTACGGCTGCGCAGCCTGTGCAAGGTCAACGTGCCGCTGGTCGGCGGCAAGATCGAACAGTGGGTGCTCGACGGCCTACGTGGATTGTTCGACAACGAGCGCGATTTCACCCGCGACTGGATCGCCGGCCATTACTAGACCCCGCCCGGTCGGCGTTCCGACCCGTGGCACCACCAACGCCAATCGGCTGCGGCGTGCCGACCGCTGGCTGGTGAACTCCGCGCGGGTGCGCGCCGCGCTGGAATCGGCCGCCGACCCGGTGATCGTCGACCTCGGCTACGGCCGATTGCCCGTCACCACACTGGAACTGGCGTCCCGGCTGCGTGCGGTGCGCCGCGACATCCGGGTGGTCGGCCTGGAGATCGACCCCGCGCGAGTGGTGCCCGGCGTCGATGGCGTCGAATTCGGGGTCGGCGGTTTCGAACTCGCCGGCCTGCATCCGATTCTGGTGCGGGCGTTCAACGTTTTGCGGCAGTACCCCGAAGACGCGGTGGACCAGGCGTGGGCGGAGATGCGGGCGCGGCTGGCACCGGGCGGGCTGATCCTGGACGGCACCTGCGACGAACTCGGCAGGCGCTGCTGCTGGGTGCTGCTGGATCGCGAAGGTCCGGTGAGTCTGACCCTGGCGTGCGACCCGCGGCACATCGAGCGCCCGTCGGATCTGGCCGAGCGGCTACCGAAAGTCCTTATCCACCAAAATGTTCCGGGCCAACCGGTCCACACCCTGTTGTCGTCGGCGGATCGCGCCTGGGCGGCGGCGGCCGGCCACTCGGTGTTCGGCCCCCGCGACCGCTGGCGGGCGATGCTCGCCGAGCTACGCGCCGCCGGAGTTCCGATCGAGGCCCAGCGGCGCAATGCCCGCGATGCGGTGCTGACGGTGCCGTGGTCGACGGTGGCGCCGCACGTAAGCTGACGGCATGCGGATTGCGCTGGCCCAATTGCTCTCGGACGCCGACCCGGCCGTGAACCTCAAGCTGATCGAGGACTACACCCGTCGCGCCGCGGACGCGGGCGCCCGGTTGGTCGCCTTCCCCGAAGGCATGATGTGCCGGTTCGGCGTTCCGCTGGCCCCGGTGGCCGAACCACTGGACGGTCCGTGGGCCGACGAGGTGCGCCGCATCGCTGACAGCTCCGGCATCACGGTGCTGGCCGGCATGTTCACCCCGGTTCCCGACGGCCGGGTCACCAACACGGTGCTGGCCGTCGGCCCGGGCGTCGACGCGCACTACGACAAGATCCACATGTACGACGCATTCGGATTTGCTGAATCCGACGCGGTGGCGCCCGGCCGCGAGCCGGTAGTGATCACCGTCGACGGCGTCCGCGTCGGGCTCACCCTCTGCTACGACATCCGCTTCCCCACCCTCTACACCGAGCTGGCCGATCGCGGCGCACAGCTGATCACCGTCCATGCGTCGTGGGGCGCCGGGCCGGGCAAATTGGAGCAGTGGACCCTGCTGGCTCGCGCTCGTGCCCTGGACTCGACGTGTTTCGTGGCCGCGGTCGACCAGGGTTATCCGGGCGACGAGATGGCCGCGGCGTCCAAGGCGCCGACCGGCGTAGGCGGCAGCCTGGTTGCTTCCCCGCTCGGCGAAGTCGTGGCATCGGCCGGCGATGACCCGCAACTACTGGTGGCCGATATCGACATCGATCGCGTCGCACCGGTGCGGGAAATGCTCGGGGTGCTGCGTAACCGCTCAGAGTTCGCTCAGACGGATAAGGCAGAATCGCCCAGGTGACAAACCCGCCACAAGGTCCGAACCATCCCGTCGGCCCCGGCGACCCGACAACCCCGGCGTGGCAAGCAGCCCCGGGGCAGGGCACACCCACCGAGTACATCCCCCGGCCGGGTGGCCCGGTCGACCCGCCGACTCAGCAGTTCTCGCACGTCCCGCCCCCGGCATCTCCCGCACCGCCGACTGGCTCGGAGGAGCCGGAGGAACCCAAACGGGGGTTCCTGCGCGACCCGCTGACGATCGTCCTGTCGCTGATCATCGTGGTGGCCGTGGTGCTGGCCGGGCTGCTGGGCACCGAGCTCTACGTCCGCCATGTGGCCGACACCGTGGTGTCCAGGGCCGTGTCCTGCGTGGTGCAGGACCAGACCAAGGTCTCGTTCGGTATTCGCCCCTTCCTGCTGCAGCACCTCACCAAGCACTACAACGACATCTCGGTGGAGACGGCGGGCAACCAGATCCGCCAGGCCAAGGGCATGAAGCTCAACCTTCTGCTCGATGATGTCGTGATCAACCAAACCGCCGACTCAGCCGGGACCATGGGTGCGCTGGACGCCGACATCACCTGGTCCAGCGACGGCATCAAGCAGACCGTGCAGGACGCCATCCCGTTCCTGGGCAGTCTGATCAGCGGGGTCACCACCTCGCCATCGGACGGCACCATCGAGCTGCAGGGCGGGCTGGGCAGCGTGATCGTCAAACCGGCGGTGATCAACAACGCGCTGACCCTGCAGGTGGTCAGCCTGACCGGGCTGGGCTTCATGCTGCCGAAGGAATCGGTGCAGCCGGCTCTGGACGCGTTCATGTCCACGCTGACCAAGAATCTGCCGATGGGCATTCACGCGGACAGCGTCTCGGTCACCGACAGCGGCGTCAGCGCGAAGTTCCTCACGCGCAACGCGACGATCCCCAACGGCCAGCAGGATCCCTGCTTCGCCGGCGTTTAAAGCCCGTCTAGAACTGCCCGCGTCCCGGACAACCCGAGCCGGGTCGCGCCCGCGTCGAGCATCGCCACGGCGTGCTCGGCGGTGCGGATACCGCCGCTGGCCTTAACCCCCAGCCGACCGCCGACGGTGCCGGCCATGATCTCGACCGCGACCACCGATGCGCCGCCGGCGGGATGAAATCCGGTGGAGGTCTTGACGAAATCGGCGCCGGAATCCTCGGCGGCCCGGCACACCGCCACCAGCGTCTGTTCGTCGGCGAGGCTGAGCAGCGCCGCCGATTCGACGATGACCTTCAGCACCGCTCCGGGCACCGCAGACCGGACCATCGCGATATCGGCGGCCACCTCGGCGACGTTGCCGGCCAGCGCGGCCCCGACGTCGATGACCATGTCGATCTCGCCGGCGCCGTGTTCGGCGGCCAGCGCGGCCTCCCGGGCTTTGATGGCCGACAGGTGCTTGCCTGACGGGAAGCCGGCGACGGCGGCGATGACGAGGCCTTCGGGATGGGCGCCAGCGGCTTTATGGGCGACGGGAGTCATCGACGGAGATACGCACACCGCGAACACCCCGAGATCGGCAGCCTCGGCGACAAGCGCGGCGACGTCAGCCTCGGTGGCCTCGGGTTTGAGCAGGGTGTGGTCGACGAGCGCGGCGACCTCGCTCCTCGAGAGCACCATCAGAACGGCTCTTCGAGACCGCCGGGATTGCAGCCCGCTTGCGTCATCGTCTCGTCGTCGACCACTGGCCGCCACGGCTCCAGGTTCCAGCTGGTCTTGCCGGGTTGGCCGAACTCCGCGAAGCGGAAGTGGCAGACGAACTGATCCCGCATCCCGGGCAGGTCCGCCTCGGGAGCCAGGGTCAGCACTTCACCCCAGGCCTCGTCGATCTCGGACGGGGGCTTCAGGAGCTGTGCGGCCGCCTCCCGGCCGGCCGGGGTGGGATACACCCGCAGGCTTTTCAAATCTCCCCAGTCCACCCATTTGACGTGATCGATGAACGGCGGCGCGGGATTGGTGTCGGCCGCGGCGGGGGCGGCCAGGCTCAGCCCGGCCGGGACGATGACGAGCATCGCCGCCAGGCGAAAGCGTGCGCTCAGCGCGACTTCCCCTGGACCTCAAGCAGCTTGGGCCGGACATCCACCAGATAGACACCGGCGGCCACGGCCGCGATCGCCACACCCGTGACGCCCAGGAACAGGGACAACAGCCCAGCGACACCGAGGATCACCAGCCATACCGGCTTGGTCAGCTTCTCGGCCGCGGCATAGGCATCCTGCCGCTGCATCGCTGCGTGGACGAACGCGTAGATGGTCACCGCGGTGACCATCCAGAACACGACGTCAAGAACAAGACCCGCCACACCTTGCAGCATCACAGCTACAAGCGTAGGCGGGTCTTGTCTCGATCGTCGACAGGGCCAGGTTCTGGGCCCTGCCTTGGCGAACCTACTTCTGGGTGACCTTCTTGGCCGGGGCCTTCTTGGCCGGAGCCTTCTTGGCGACAGCCTTGGCCGGAGCCGCCTTCTTGGCGGGGGCCTTCTTGGCCGGGGCCTTGGCCGGGGCCTTCTTGGCGGGCAGGTCGACGCCGACCAGCTTGGCGGCACGCTCGCCGACCGCGCGGGTCTGCGACGACACGTTGCCCAGCGCCTCCTGGGTCAGCTCGACCGCTTGGTCGACATAGCCCTCGGCACGGGCGGCAGCGCCCTTGAGCTCAGGCTGGTTGCGCAGGCGCTCGAGGGCGGCCTCGCCGCGCTCGACGAGGCTGTTGTAGGTCGCGGTGGCGGACTCTACGTAGCCCTCCGCAGCCTTACGCAGCTCCTCGGTGGACAGCTTGCCGCGCAATTCCTCGGCACGCTGCGGCAGATCTTCCTGCAGCTTGGTCAGCGCCGCGCGACGCTCCTCGACGCGGGTGCTCGCCTCGGAACGGGCATCCTCGGCGCGGTCGCGCAGGGTCGCCAGGATCTCGTTGACGGTGGCCAGCGCAAGATCGGCGGCACCGACAGCAGCGAGTAGCGGGGCCTTCAGGTCTTCTACGTTGGTGTTGTCAGCCATGATGTGGCTCCTTTCGATGTTTCGATGTTCGATGTTCGAATTCGGTTGTCAGTTAACGGTTTTCGTCAGGTAGCTGGTCGGCGTTGTTACTCAGTCGACAGCTCCTCACGGGCAGCTTCGTTCTGCTGACAGAACGACGTGTAGATGTCGAGCAGAACCTGCTTCTGACGCTCGCTGATCACGGTGTCTCCGATGATCGCGTCGTGCACCTGGCTCGGCTCTCCGGGCTCGAGAATCCCAGCCCGGATATAGAGCACCTCGGCCGACAGACGCAGCGCCTTGGCAATCTGGCTCAGCACCTCCGCAGAGGGTTTCCGTAGGCCTCGTTCAATCTGGCTGAGGTACGGATTGCTGACACCGGCCTTCTCGGCCAACTGTCGCACCGAGACCTGAGCGGCTTCACGCTGCGCTCTGATGAAGCCACCGATATCGTGCGCGGCGGTGGCCACCACAGCTTGAAGATCGCCTTCTTGCGCCATGGTTCACCTCCCGTCGCGTTGGGTATCCGATGCGTACGGTCGCCACACTACGTGGGGGTGCTAACTTTTGCAAGCACCTGCTAGCGCAGGTCAGAACATGAATTGCGCCACAGTGTAGATAATCAGGCCGGCCAGAGCGCCCACCACCGTGCCGTTGATCCGGATGAATTGCAGGTCGCGGCCGACGTGCAATTCGATCCGGCGGCTGGCCTCCTCACCGTCCCAACGCTCGATGGTGTCGGTGATGACGGTGGTGATCTCGGCCCCGTATTGGCTGACCAGATGCTGGGCCCCGCGGACGATCCAGTTGTCCACCTTGTCGCGCAACTCGGCGTCGTCGCGCAGCGACTCCCCGATGCGCACGACCGAGTCGGTGATCCGCGTGCGAAGCGCGCTCGAGGGATCGTCCACACCGTCGAGCACCAAGCGCTTTATCGTCTTCCACGCGGTTTCGGCCGCTCGAGTGACTTCGTCGCGCGCCATCAACTGTTCCTTGACCGATTCCGCGCGCGCGATCGTCGCCTCGTCGTTCTGCAGATCATTGGCAAACTCGAACAGGAAACGCGTAGCCGATTGGCGCAGTTCATGATTCGGGTCGCGGCGCACCTTGTCGGTGAAGTCCATCAGCTCCCGGTGGATTCGGTCTCCCACCAACTGGTCGACGAAGCGCGGCGACCAGGTGGGCGAGTCGCGGGTGACGACCCGTTCGATGGTGTCACCGGCGTTGAGCGCCCATTGGAAGGCCCGGTCGCACAACAGCTGGATCAGCGCCTCCTGGCGGTGCTCGGCCAGGAGCTGGGCAAGCACCCGGCCGACCGGCGGCCCCCACTGCGGCTCGGCAAGCCGTCTGACGATCGTGCGGTCGATCACCTGTTGGATGTCGTCGTCGTTGAGCAGTTCCACGAAGACACGCAACACGGTGCCGGCCTCGCTGCCGACCCGGGCGGCCTTCGAGGGTTCGGACAGCCACTTGCCCAGCCGGCCGGCCACCTCGGCATCCCGGAGCTTGGTCTCCACCACCTCCGGCGAGAGGAAGTTCTCCCGCACGAACATGCCCAGTCCCTCGCCGAGCTGATCCTTCTTGCGCTTGATGATCGCCGTGTGCGGGATCTTGAGCCCCAACGGGTGACGGAACAGCGCCGTGACGGCGAACCAGTCGGCCAGCGCACCGACCATCCCCGCTTCGGCGGCCGCACCCACGTAGCCGATCCACTCCGGTCCGCCGTGGGCCTGACCCCACCGGCAGAACAGGAAGATCACCGTGGCGCCGATCAGAAAACTCAGCGCGACGGCCTTCATCCGGCGCAGCCCACGGCGTCGTTGTGCGTCCGCCTCCGAGTCGGCTCCGGCAAACGACTCCGCCAACGACGTACCCGCGGGGGCTACCTCCGTCGGCAACGCCGGGAGGCGATGTTTGGCTGCCACTCCTCCATCATCCGCTATCCGGCGAGCCAGTTAATGTAACCCTGCCGTTCGAACTGACCGTAGAATCGTTGAGAACGAGGGGAACGGACTCCGCGATAGTGGCACAGCAGATCAACCACGGGCCCGCCAAGACCGATGGTCGCAAGCGACGCTGGCATCAGCACAAGGTAGAACGCCGCACCGAGTTGGTGGACGGTGCGCTCGAAGCAGTGCGCCAGCGTGGCCACGACGTCAGCATGGACGAGATAGCTGCGGAAATCGGCGTGTCCAAGACGGTGCTGTATCGCTACTTCGTGGACAAGAACGATCTGACCACCGCGGTCATGATGCGCTTCGCGCAGACCCTCCTGATCCCCAATATGGCCGCGGCACTGTCGTCGAACATGGACGGTTTCGACCTCACCCGCGAGATCATCCGGGTTTACGTGGACACCGTCGCCAACGAGCCCGAGCCCTACCGATTCGTGATGGCAAACAGTTCGGCCAGCAAAAACAAAGTGATCGCCGACTCGGAGCAAATCATCGCCAGGATGCTCGCGGTGGTGCTGCGCAGGCGCATGTCGCGGGCCGGGATGAACACGGGTGGGGTCGAACCCTGGTCCAACCTGATCGTCGGTGGAGTCCAGTTGGCGACGCACTCGTGGATAACGAATCCGCGGATGACGAGCGACGAGCTGATCGACTACCTGACCATGCTGTGTTGGAACGCCCTGTGCGGCATCGTCGAGGCCGGCGGTTCGTTGGGTATGTTCAACGCCATCCCGCATCCGTCACCCGTGCTGCCGCCCACGCTTACTTGAGATACGGGCCGAGCAAGGTATCCCACGAGCCGCTCAGCCTGGCGTATTCGTCCTCGCAGCCATCGGCGCGGTCCTGGGGCAGCGAGCCGTTCTTGACCAGGTCGGCGTTGCCGACCGGGTCGGCGCCGTAAACCCAGCATTCGAGGTTGTACATGCGGGCGAGATCCAGCGAGTGCGAATCCGCGAGCTGGCCTTCGTCGATCTCGCCGCCCTTTTGGTCGCTGTATCCCTTGAATTCACGCGCGAAGTCCTTGACCGCCTGCACCGACGCCGGGTCGATCTTCCCGTCGGGGCCGGGCGCCAGCAGGATGTACGCGGCCAGCTGATCGGCGACATCCTCTTCCTTGCCGGTCGCCGGCAGGTCGTAGAGGTCGATCACCATGTGGCCGGTCTCGTGGTAGAACGTCGCGATCTCGGAATTGATCGCCGATGCCCTGGGATCGGCGTCGCCGGCCTTGGTGTAGATGTCCAGCGCGTCGGCCGCGTCCTCGTAACAGATGGTGATCGACTTGTCGCTGGGACTCCAATAGGCATTCGCCGAACCGCACTGCTTGCCGATCAACGGGATGTCGTGCGGCAGCCTCATGGAATCGGTGATGCCCTCGGCGAGATCCTCCAACAAGTGGTCGTTCTTGATGATGTCGCGACCGGTGATCGCCTCAGGCGAGGTCGCATCCTGGTAGGTCGCGGTCATCTTGCCCGGCCAGTCCTTGTCATCGGCCGACACGTCCGGCACCCCGTTGGCGTTGACGTCGGGCTGGCCGGATACCGGCGGCGGCGCCTGGGCTCTCGAGGCGACCGCCGGCGCGTCCGACGCCTCCTTCGACGACGTCGATGGGTCGTCATGTCCACAACCGGCGACGAGCGTCAGCGACAGCAACGCCATTCCGATCGAGCAGGTTCGCCCGCGCACTAGTCCCCCAGACTCGTTTATCCAACGCCGGATGATGTTAACTGGAGCACACGCGTGACGCTGAGCGAACGCAGAATCGGTCGCCGAAGGGGTTGGTACAAATGCATACCAATACATGCGGGTTGAGCGGATGTGTTTCCCGGCCAACGACGCTGCCGATTGATAGCGTTCTGTCCACGATCCAGGAATGCATCGTGCCGCCGGTCCGAATGCCGGCAGTGTGGTCGCAGTCCGCAACGATCTTGAGCGACATGCCAATTCAAAGGTGAGTCGGCATGCGCCAACCGAGGCACGATCGGACGAGGCCAGCCGCGCCGGACCGCATTGCGGAACGGCAAACCACGACTGGTAAGCGGCAACACCGTGTATGAAGGTCATTCAGGTTCAGATAGAGAGCGTTTCGATCGAAGGGGAGTCAGGGTGGCAACCGACAGTTCCGCGTATCGCAAGCCGGCAGTGGCGGTTGCCGCAGTAGCCGTGACGTTGTGCACGGTGTTTGCTGGCGCCCCGGTCAGCGCTGCTGATCCGTACGACGGCGACGACGGTGGCGGCAGCAGCTACGACGGCGGTGGAGACAGCGGAGGCGGCGGCGCCGAGGAGCCCTCGGGAGGCGGCGTTGAGGCGCCCTCCGGTGGTGGCGTGGAGGAGCCCAGCGGCGGAGGCGCCGAGGAGCCTGGCGGCACCCACGACGAACCCGGCGGCACCAACGAAGCCCCCGGCGGCACCCACGACGAACCCGGCGGCACCAACGAAGCCCCCGGCGGTACCCACGACGAACCCGGCGGCTCCAACGAAGCCCCCGGCGGGAGCGGCAACGAACCCGGCGGCGGCACGAACGAAGTGCCCGGCGACGAACCCGGTACCGGAAGCCCGACCGGCGACAAGGCCCCCGAGCCGACACCAACGGGTCCGCAAGCCCCGCAACCAGATGTCAAGACCGCGTCGGAGTCGGAGACGACTACGACGACGACGACTGAGATGACGTCGGAAGAAGTCACCAGCTATCAGGAGTCGATCTCGTCGACCGTGAGCGGCTCGTCGCTGACCACCGGACTCAGCTTGAGCAGCCCTGTCGCACTGTGGAATTCGGGCTGGACCTCCTACGACCGGTTCTATCGTCCGGTATTCACCAACCCGTACCGCACACCGCTCAGCGTCGTGTACACCTCGGGCGGCCAACCTCAGGTCTTCACCGTGCCGCCGCTGCAGCGGGCCGCGGTCAACGTCCCCAACGCCGGCGTCTACAACTTCACCGCGATGACACGCCCCGCATCCGGGCCGGCCACCAACCTGTCGGTGGGTAGCTTCTCCGGCGGCGGATTCGAACCGGCCCCCGGGCAGGCGCCCCCTCAGCCGCCGGCGTCGCTGAACACGCAGAAGAACGTGCTCGTCCAGGTGAAGTTCGACCGGGGCACGTCCGCACCGTTCCGGGTGAAGACGCTGACCGACCTCGGTGCCGATCCTGCTGTCAACGGCACCACCAAGGTGTTGCTCGATGAGGAAATCCCGGCGTGGGGGCAGTGGTCGAAGACCGACAAGAACGAAGCACTGTTCGTCATCAACCAAACCCAAACCCTCCCCGGCATCAACCCGCCGGCACAGGAACCGCTGCCCGGCTACAACGTGAAACTGACCGCTGCCGCGACCGCTGAGAAGACGTCCTGGGTCAACAAGCACAAGACGTTGCTGATCAGCGTGGCCGTTGGCGCGGGTGTACTGGCCTTGGCCGGGGTCGGGTTCATCCTGCTGACGAGGCGCCGACGCGGTACGCCGTGACGTCGGCACCCACCCGCCTACCCACCCGGTCTCTTCGCGACGTCCACGCAATGAGCTGATTGGCCCCGGTCAGCTCGGGTTACCATCCACCCACGCATTCATGCTGGGGGACGCCGTGAATTTCGCACCTTCGCCGGACGGCTCCGATGAGACGCCGCGTCAGCGCCTCATCGGTGCCCTCTCGGCCTCGATCGAACAGGTGGGCTACCCCGCCACCACGGTGACCGACATCGTTCGCCGGGCAAAGACGTCGCGCCGCACGTTCTACGACCACTTCGCCGACCGCGAGGCCTGTCTCGTCGCCTTGCTCACGCACATCAATACCCAGGGCATTCGCTCCATCCGCGCGGCCATCGATATCGAAGCGCCGTGGGAGGTTCAGATCGCGCAGGCGGTCCGCGCCTGGATCGAGAACGCCGCACCGCAGTCGGCGGTGATGCTGAGCTGGATTCGTGAGACACCGGGTCTCGGCCACGCGGCACGCCAACACAAGCTCGAGGTGACCGAGGCGTACATCCACCTGATCCAGAGCTTCAGCGATACTCCGTTGCACCGCGCCGCGGGCTACGAGAAGGTCGCCCGGTCGCAGGCGATCATGTTCATCGGTGGGCTGCGCGAACTGACCGCGCTCACGCTGGAACGGGGCGGACGGATACAAGACATGATCGACGACGCCACCATCGCCGCGCTGGCGTTGTTCAGCCCACACCAGGCGCCGGTTCCCGTCGTGCCGGCGCGTGGCCAAAGGCGGGCGCCAAATACGTGGAGCTGAAATAGTTTCGGGGATCGCGCGAGAATTCCGTCCACCGTCACCGTCCCCGGAGGCTCCCTATGAGTAGGCGCTGGTACGCCCTGTTGCTGGTGGCCATCGTGGTCGCACTCTGCGGTGGCGCACCAGCACTGGCGCCGCCGGCCGCCGCGCAGGAACGCACGGTGACGCTGGCCGTGTATCCGATAACGCCGTTCGCCATCGAGAACCAAGGGCAGTGGACCGGATTCTCGATCGAGCTGTGGCAACAGATCGCGCAGCGCCTCGGCTGGCAGACGAACTACGTCACCGTCACCGACGTCAAGAGCCAGTTGCAGGCCGTCGCCGACAGCAAGGCCGACATCGCCGCCGGCGGATTGTCGATCACCGCCGAACGTGAACGGCGCTTTGACTTTTCGCAGCCGACCCTCGATGCCGGCTTGCAGATCATGGTGCCCCAGCACGACCACTCGACCTCCGTACCCGGACTCCGAAGTTTCGTGAACCTGCTGTGGTCCAAGTCCATGCTGGTCTGGTTGTCCGCTGCCGCATTGGTCGCCCTCATCCCGGCCCACATCATGTGGTTGACCGAGCGCCGCCACCCGGAGTCGATGGTCGCCCGATCATATTTTCCGGGCATATTCCAGGCCTTCGCCTGGGGTTTCGGTGCTCTCGCCGCTGTGCCTCCAGGTGAACCGCAGCACTGGGTGGGCCGCTCGCTGGCCATTCTGTGGGGATTCGCCGGCATCATCTTCGTCGCGTTGTACACCGCCAACCTGACGGCCAATCTGACCGTCGAACAAATCGAGAACCGGATCGGCGGGCCGGACGATCTCTATGGCAAATCGGTTGTGACCGTGGCCAATACGACGTCCTCCGACTACCTACAGAACATGGGCATCGGATTCACCCCGATGCCCACGATCGATGATTGCTATCGGGCCATCGAACAGGGCGGCCAGGACGCCATCGTCTTCGACGCGCCGGTCCTGCGCTACTACGCGACCCACCAGGGCGTCGGCAAGGTCGAAGTGACCGGGGCCAGGTTCCACGACGAGGACTACGGTTTGGCATTCCGGCTGGGTAGCGAGCTGCGCAAACCTGTCGATGGAGCGCTGCTGGCCATCCGCGAAGACGGAACGTATCAAACGATCTTTCAGAAGTGGTTCGGCTCCGAAGAACACACATCCGGCGAGCACAGCTGATCTCTCTTCGCTCGCCGACTAATGTCGTCGGCTATGACCGACCTGCCGTCGCAATGGACCCACGAGCCGCGCAAGATCCTGAGGTTCCGTCCGGGAACCACGGTCGCTGACATCGACCCGAACTCCACCCCCGGCTACACCGGCGACAAGAGCGGTTCCGACGAGGTGCAGGCCGAGCGCAACGAGCGCTTCGCCGACCTGCAGGAGATGCTCTACGCCAACGGCAAAGCCGGCGACAACCGCTCCCTGCTATTGGTGCTGCAGGGCATGGATACCGCGGGCAAGGGCGGCATCGTCAAACACGTCGTGGGGGCCGGTGATCCAATGGGCATCCGCTACACCGGATTCGGCGTTCCCACTGAAGAAGAGCGCGCCCACCATTACCTGTGGCGCATCCGCAAGGCGCTACCGCCCGGCGGCCACATCGGGGTATTCGACCGGTCGCACTACGAGGATGTGCTGGTGGTCCGAGTGCACGACCTGGTGCCGCGCGATGTGTGGGAACCGCGCTACGACGAGATCAACGCCTTCGAGAAGGAGCTCGTCGACTCCGGAACCACGATCGTCAAGTGCGCGATGTTCGTCTCCCTCGACGAGCAGAAAGACCGGCTCGCCGAACGCCTCGATCGGCCCGACAAGTACTGGAAGTACAACCCGGGGGACGTCACCGAACGCCTGCTGTGGCCGGCCTACCAAGAGGCCTATCAGGCTGTGCTGGACCAGACTTCGACCGATCACGCGCCGTGGTTCGTCATCCCGTGCGATAAGAAGTGGTACAGCCGCCTTGCCATCAACGAGTTACTGATCGAGGCACTCAAGAGCATGGAACTGTCCTGGCCGCCTGCTGACTTCGACGTCGAGGCTGAGAAGAAGCGGCTGGCGCAGGCCTGACCGTCAGCCCTTGACCAGGGTGAACTGCCCGATGTTGGTGATTCCGCGGCGGAAGAAATCCGCACAGCCGGTCAGGTACTTCATGTAGCGGTCGTAGATCTCCCGCGAGGTGATGGCGATCGCCTCGTCCTGGCTGGCCACCAGCTTCGCGGCCCACATGTCCAGCGTGCGCGCGTAGTGCTGCTGCAGCAGGTGGACGCGCTCGAGGGCGAAGCCGGAATCGGCTGCGAGCACCTCGATGTCCTCGACCGCGGGCAGCTGCCCACCCGGGAAGATCTCGGTGCCGATGAACCGCATGAACTTCAGATCGCTGATAGTCAGCTTGATCCCGTTCTCGAGGAAGAACTTCTGGGTGTGCGCCAGGATCGTGTGCAGCAGCATGCGGCCGTCGGCGGGCAGCAGGTTGTAGGCCTTCTCGAAGAACAGCGGGTACCGCTCGGCCTTGAACGCCTCGAAGGCGCCGATACTCACGATCCGGTCGACCGGTTCGTCGAACTCTTCCCAGCCCTGCAGTCGGACCTCGATCGAGCGGTTGGTGTCGAGTGTGGCCAGGCGCCTGCGGGCGAACTCCGACTGATTTTTACTCAGTGTGATGCCGATGACGTTCACGTCGTACTTCTGCACAGCCATCTCGAGAGCTCCACCCCAACCGCAGCCGACGTCGAGCAGCGTCATGCCGGGTTCCAGGTTGAGCTTGCCCAGCGCGAGGTCGAATTTGGCGGTCTGAGACTCTTCGAGCGTCATATCGTCGCGCTCGTAGTAGCCGCAGGTGTAGCCCATGGTCGGGCCGAGAAACAGCGCGAAGAAGTCGTCAGAGACGTCGTAGATCGATTGGGATTCCTCGTAATAAGGAGTCAAATCCGCGTCTACGTCCACCATTAACAAATACCTTCCAACTTTTAACTACCCGGTCGGATGCCGCGAAAGCAGTGCTGCCACAACAGCCTCTCGAACGACCCCCCCAACCAAATCCAGGAGCCTAGTCACTTCCTCTGTGAAATGCACAAGGCGCGAGACGGCCCCGTGCCTCAGCATGTGTAGCCCCAGGCCTCAGTACGGGTAGAAGCCCTGTCCGGACTTCTTGCCCAACATTCCGGCCTCGACCATGCGCAGCAACAGCGGCGGCGGGGCGTACTGCGCGTCCTTGAGTTCGTCGTACATGGAGTCGGCGATGAGCTTCATGGTGTCCAGGCCGATGAGGTCCGAGAGCCGCAACGGCCCCATCGGATGCGACAGACCCGCAACGATGGCGGTGTCGACGTCCTCGATGGTGGCGATACCCGCCTCGACCATCCGGATGGCCGACAGCAGGTAGGGCACCAGCAGCGCGTTGACGACGAATCCGGAACGGTCGCCGCAGCGCACGACCTTCTTGCCGAGGACCTCACTCGCGAACTGCTCGACCCTGGTGATGGCCCCATCGGACGTGACCAGCGTGTTGATCAGTTCGACAAGGGGCAGCACAGGTACCGGGTTGAAGAAGTGCAAGCCCAGTACCCGGCTCGGATTCTGCGTGGCCGCAGCGATTTTCATGATCGGGATGCTCGAGGTGTTCGACGCCAGCACCGCGTCGGGGTCGGTGATGATCCGGTCGAGTTCGCCGAAGATCTTTGCCTTGACGGTCTCGTCCTCCACCACCGCCTCGATGACGAGCTGGCGATCGGCCATGTCGGCCAGATCGGTGGTGAACGTCAGCCGGGCCAACGCGGCGTCGCGATCGCTCTCGGTGAGCTTGCCCTTGCTCGCCGCCCGCTCGAGTGACCCGGTGAGGCGTTTGCGCCCGCCGTCGAGGAGCGCTTCGGTGGGCTCGAAGACGACGACGTCTGCGCCTGCCTTGGCTGCGACCTCGGCGATGCCGGAGCCCATCTGTCCCGCACCGACCACACCAACTCGTTGAATGCTCACGAAGACACCTTCTACTAGAGGGGCGAACAGACACAAACTCGCACTCTCGGGTGTCCGATCGTGCGAGTTTGCGTCTGCTCAGCGTTCTAGATCAGTGGAACTGACCCTCTTCGGTCGAGCCCGCAAGAGCGGTCGTCGACGAGGTCGGGTCCACGGTGGTGGCGATCCGGTCGAAGTAGCCGGCGCCAACCTCACGCTGGTGCTTGGTCGCGGTGTAACCGCGCTCCTCGGCGGCGAACTCGCGCTCCTGCAGCTCGACGTAGGCGGTCATCTGGTTACGGGCGTAGCCGTAGGCCAGATCGAACATCGAGTAGTTCAGCGCGTGGAAGCCGGCCAGGGTGATGAACTGGAACTTGAAGCCCATGGCGCCGAGTTCCTTCTGGAACCGGGCGATGGTCGAGTCGTCCAGGTGCTTGCGCCAGTTGAACGACGGCGAGCAGTTGTAGGCCAGCATCTGGTCCGGGAACTCGCTCTTGACACCCTCGGCGAAGCGACGGGCCAGATCCAGGTCCGGGGTGCCGGTCTCCATCCAGATGAGGTCGGAGTACGGCGCGTAGGACTTGGCACGCGCGATGCAGGGCTCCAGGCCGTTCTTGACGCGGTAGAAGCCTTCCTTGGTCCGCTCGCCGGTGATGAACGGCTGATCGCGCTCGTCGACGTCGGAGGTGATCAGTGTTGCGGCCTCGGCGTCCGTACGGGCGATGACGACAGTCGGCACGTCGGCGACGTCGGCCGCGAGACGGGCCGAGGTCAGGGTGCGGATGTGCTGCTGGGTCGGGATCAGCACCTTGCCACCGAGGTGGCCACACTTCTTCTCCGAGGCCAGCTGGTCCTCCCAGTGCGAGCCCGCGACACCGGCGGCGATCATCGCCTTCTGCAGCTCGTAGACGTTCAGTGCGCCACCGAAACCGGCCTCGCCGTCGGCCACGATCGGGGCCAGCCAGTTCTCCACCGAGGTGTCGCCCTCGACCTTGGCGATCTCGTCGGCGCGCAGCAGCGCGTTGTTGATGCGGCGCACCACCTGCGGCACCGAGTTGGCCGGGTAGAGGCTCTGATCGGGGTAGGTGTGGCCGGACAGGTTCGCGTCACCGGCGACCTGCCAACCCGACAGGTAGATGGCCTTCAGGCCGGCCCGGACCTGCTGGACGGCCATGTTGCCGGTCAGCGCACCGAGCGAGTTGACGAACTCCATCTCGTGCAGCTGGTTCCACAGCACCTCGGCGCCGCGACGGGCCAGAGTGGCTTCCTCGACGACGCTGCCCTGCAGGGCCACGACGTCGGCCGGGGTGTAGGTACGGGTCAGGCCGTCCCAGCGGGGATTGGTGTCCCAGTCGCGCTGGATTTCTTCGGCGGTTTTCGGCTGGCCAACGTTGGACATCGCCTGCTCCTTCTCGATCGAGGTGGCCACCTTGACGGGAAGTGAACTGTTAACGTCAACGCAGCTTCGCTTATATGCTCACACGAGCATGCCTCGCATCATTGGTGCAGTTCAAGCGGTTGCGAGTGCCAATTTTCGCCAACAGCACCCACAAGCTTGCGAAGGTTGCGAAGGTCTGCAACACCTGAACCGGTTCAGAAGTTACCGCCGAGTAGCACCTTTGCGCAGGTCAGTACGCTTGTACTGTTAAACCGCGTCGCTCAGAGCGGGAAGATCGCGGCGAGAGCTTTGGTCTCCTCGCCGACAACGTATGTGAGCGTTCTAACAGTGCGATCGGTCAGCTCCGGCCCGAACTTGTCGGTGGAGCCGGGCGGATACACGTGGACCAGAATTTCCAGCTTGTCGCCGAGTGCCACCGGCGCATCGTGCTCGATGGTGACCCGCAGCGGGGCCTCGAACAACTCGGGGTGGGGGGCCAAGAACTCCTCGACGACCTTCCAGTACACCGAGTTGTTGACGTGGTCGAACAGGTCGATGTCGCTGACCCGGATCGGAAAGTCGCGGATCTCGGCGGCATCGTGGCGCTCGCCGGCGTTCAGATAGGACTTCCAGCGCAGCCGGCCGACGTCGGTGGTGCGCTTCAGACCGGCCAAGAAGTCCTCGGAGATGCGGGCCGGCCCCTGCGTCTCGCGGTTGATGTTGATCCAGAAGGCTTCCGATTCGATCAACCCGCCCTTGCGCCCATCTACGCGGACTCGCATCTCACACCAGCGATTCGAGGTGCCGGAGCACCAGCGCCGCATCCGCAGCATTTCGTGGAACTCGATGGGGCGGATCAGGTCGACCATCGTGCGCCTGACGATCCACAACGGATGGGTTTCCTCCTGGCCCATCTCGCGCAACTGGTCCTGACCGACGTCCTGGATATGGCGGCACGCCGCATCGAGCCGCAGCCGGCCCACGCGGTCGATATCGCCGACGCGCAGCGGCCATTCCCGGTCGAATACGTCGGGGTGCGGATCAGGGACGGGCATCAGCACCTTCGCCAATCCGGTGCCTGCGGTGCGTTCAACGTCACTCATGTGCGTCGTCCTCTCCCCATCCCCATCCCAGCGCGATCATGCCAAAGGCCCAGTTGAATGCCAACCAGCCTGCGTTGCCAACGCTGCGAAGACGCTCTTCGCAGGCCGTCGGTAGGCTGGGCAGGTGGCCAAGACGTTCGTCGGCTCCCGGATACGACAACTGCGCAGCGAACGCGGATTCAGCCAGGCTGCGCTGGCGCAGATGCTGGAGATCTCACCCAGCTATCTCAACCAGATCGAGCACGACGTCCGTCCGCTGACGGTCGCGGTCCTGCTGCGCATCACCGAAGTATTCGGGGTCGACGCCACCTTCTTCGCATCCCAGGACGACACCCGGCTGGTGGCCGAACTGCGTGAAGTCACGATGGACCGCGACCTGGAGCTCGATGTCGACATCAGCGAGGTGGCCGACATCGTGAACACTCATCCCGCCGTCGCCCGCGCGATCGTCAACCTGCACCGCCGCTATCGGATCACCACCGCACAGCTGGCGGCGGCCACCGAGGACCGATTCAGCGATGGCAGCGGCAGTGGTGCGATCACGATGCCGCACGAGGAAGTCCGCGACTACTTCTACCAACGGCAGAACTACCTGCACGAACTCGATACCGCCGCCGAAGATCTCACCATCCGGATGCGCATGCACCGCGCCGAGTTGCCCCGGGAGCTCTCCGATCGGCTCACCATGGTGCACGGTGTGCACATCATCCGCCGCGTCGATCTGGGCGACACGGTGCTGCATCGCTACGATCCGGCGTCGCGCACTCTGGAGATCAGTAATCATCTGTCGTCCGGTCAGCAAGTCTTCAAGATGGCAACCGAGCTGGCGTATCTGGAGTTCGGCGACCTCATCGACCGGCTGGTGGACGACGGCAAGTTCACCAGCGAGGAATCCCGCAAGCTGGCGCGGCTCGGACTCGCCAACTACTTCGCCGCGGCCACCGTGCTCCCCTACGTGCAGTTTCACCATATGGCCGAGAACTTCCACTACGACATCGAACGGCTCTCGGCCTTCTATCAGGTCAGCTACGAGACGATCTGCCACCGGCTCTCGACCTTGCAACGGCCTTCGATGCGAGGTGTCCCCTTCTCGTTCGTCCGGGTGGACAAGGCCGGCAACATGTCAAAACGCCAGTCCGCCACCGGTTTCCACTTCTCCTCCGCCGGCGGTACCTGCCCGCTGTGGAACGTCTACGAGACGTTCGCCAACCCCGGCAAGATCCTTGTGCAGATGGCCCAGATGCCCGACGGACAGAACTACATGTGGGTGGCACGAACCGTCGAACGGCGAGCCTCCCGATACGGTCAGCCGGTCAAAACCTTCGCGATCGGCCTGGGCTGCGAGGCCCGGCACGCCAGCCGGCTGGTCTACTCGCAGGGTCTCGACTTGTCCTCGGACAGTGCGACACCCATCGGCGCGGGCTGCCGGGTATGCGAACGCGACAACTGCCCCCAGCGCGCCTTCCCGGCCCTGGGCCGGGCGCTGGATCTCGACGAGCACCGCAGCACGGTCTCGCCCTATTTGGTCAAGGAGTCATGATGGGCCAACGTATTCCGCCCGGCGGCCGACGCGAGCTCGGCTTGCTCAACTGGGGTATCGCCCGAGCGGGGGCCCGCTCGATTCGCGCCCCGCAGATGAACCTGTTCAACGTCCTCGGCCAGCACAAGCTGCTGTTCCTGTCGTTTCTGCCGTATTCCGGTGTGCTGCTGAACTGGGGCAAGCTACCCAAACGCGACAAGGAGCTGGTGATTCTGCGGGTGGGGCACCTGCGCAACTCGGAGTACGAATTGCAGCAGCACCGCAGACTGGCCAAGAGCCGAGGCGTCGATTCTGCATTGCAGGACAAGATCTTTGCCGGTCCGACCGCCGAGGGACTGACCGACCGTCAGCGCGCCCTTCTCACCGCGGTCGACGAGTTCGTGCTCAACCGGGACCTCACCGATGACACGTTCGCCGACTTGTCGGCACACCTGACCCGCGAACAAGTGATCGAATTCTGCGCCCTGGCAGGACATTACGATACGATCGCCGCCATCCTGGCCACCTTGCGCGTTCCGATGGACTTCCCGGACTGAATCTTCGAGGTAGATGAGATGTCGCAATCAGCGATGCCACCGGGTTGGTACCCGGACCCGTGGGGCCCACCGGGACAACGCTATTGGGATGGCCGTCAGTGGACGGCGACCGCCGTGCCGGCCGCGCCCAGACGCAGGACGTGGGTGTGGGTGCTGGTTGCCGTGATGGCCGTGGCAATGTTGTTCTTCGGTGGCTGTGCAGCCGTCATTGCATTCGGCTCGAGGAACGCCTCGGACCACCCCGAGGATGAGTATCCGGCCCTTGTACTACGCGACTCGGTGTTGTCGAGCGCAGTCACGGTCGGTCGATAGGAGCGACGGCTATTCGCCGAAGTGCTTGGCCTTGACTGCCGGCCTCGCCTTCGCAGTGGCCAAAGCCGCGGGCGCAATCGTCGTTGTGACGGTGTCGCCCTGCGTCATCGGTCCCGGCAGAATTGGCGCGGCCACCATGGGCGAGTTCGGCAGCGTGTTCTCGTCGAACACAACCGTCAGCCCGGCCATCGCCAGCACAGCGCCGCCACCGGCGACCGCCAAGAGAAACTTGGTGCGCGCAGCACCCGTCCTATCAGCCATTTCCCCCCACTTTCAGCACCGTGCCAGCTCCGGCACAGGTTCTATGGAGAGTGCACCAAGCGATTCTTGAGACAGCCTGTAACCAACCTGGCGAATAGCTGACAGAAGCTGGCTAGAGGTAGGTCACGCCGAGCACGATCAGCGTGAAGATCACCGGCGAGACCGGTACGCAGCCCAGAAACGCCGCCCACACCATCCGCTTGCGCTGGTAGTTGCGCCACGCCAGGTACCCGACGACGGCGGCGAGTGCCACGATCACCGCGGAGAGGATCAGCACCCAGAAGCTGACATCCTCGCCGGCGGTAGCGACGGAAATGCCGATCAGCCACAGGATGTGGCCGACCACAAGTCCGCCGATACCGGCGATCAGCGTCGGTCTCAAAAGTTGATCATGTGGCCGGCGAGACCGTGGAAGCATTCTTGGAGTGCCTCCGACAGCGTCGGGTGGGTGTGCACGTTGCGGGTCAGCTCATTGACCGTCAGATCCCACTTCTGGGCCAGGGTCAGCTCAGGCAGCAGCTCAGAGACGTCGGGCCCGATCAGGTGAGCACCGAGCAACTCGCCGTACTTGGCGTCAGCGACAACCTTGACGAATCCGGTGGGGTCGGCCAGTCCATGCGCCTTGCCGTTAGCGGTGAACGGGAACTTCGCGACCTTCACGTCGTAGCCCTCGTCGCGGGCCTGCTGCTCGGTGAGGCCGAAGCTGGCCACCTGCGGCTGGCAGAACGTGGCCCGCGGCATCATCCGGTAGTCACCGAGGGCCAGCGTCTCGGCGCCGGCGATGGTCTCGGCGGCCACCACGCCCATTGCCTCGGCGACGTGTGCGAGCTGCAGTTTGCCGGTGACGTCACCGATGGCGTAGATGTGCGGCACGTTGGTACGCATGTAGTCGTCGATGTCGATCGCCTTGCGATCGGTCAGCGCCACGCCGGCGGCCTCGAGCCCGAAGCCTTCGACGTTGGGACCAAACCCGATGGCCTGCAACACCTTCTCGGCCTTGAGCTCTTCGGTCTTGCCGTCCTTACTCACCGTCACGACAACGGAACCATCGGCCTCGTTATCAACGATGGACTCGACCTTGGTTCCGGTCAGGATCTTCACGCCGAGCTTCTTGTACTGCTTCTCGATCTCCTTGGAGACCTCGGCGTCCTCGTTGGGCAGCGCACGTGGCAGGAACTCGACGATGGTGACGTCGACCCCGTAGTTCTTCAGCACGTAGGCGAACTCCATGCCGATCGCGCCCGCGCCGGCGATGATGATCGACTTCGGTAGCTCACGCGACAGGATCTGCTTCTCATAGGTGACCACGTTCTCGCTCAGCGAGGTGCCCGGCACCAACCGGGTGCTGCTCCCCGTGGCGATGATCGCGTTGTCGAAGGTCACCTTCTCGGTGTCGCCCTCGTTGAGATTGACGTCGATGCTGTTGGGTCCGGTGAACGTCCCGTAGCCGTGGATCTCGGTGATCTTGTTCTTCTTCATCAGGAAATGCACGCCGGCCACTCGGCCGTCGGCGACCTTGCGGCTGCGGTCGAAGGCGACCCCGTAGTCGAAGGTGGCCTCGCCGCTGATACCGAAGGTCTTGGCTTCCTTGGTGAAGATGTGGGCCAACTCGGCATTGCGCAGCAATGCCTTCGACGGAATGCAACCGACATTGAGGCAGACTCCGCCCCAATACTTGGGTTCGATGATGGCGGTGTTCAGCCCCAGCTGTGCGGCACGGATCGCCGCGACGTACCCGCCAGGACCGGCTCCGAGAACGACGACGTCATAGTGAGTCACGTCGTCAGCCTATCGTCGGGCGCGCAATCCATTCGAAGTAGTAGGCACCGTGCAGCAGCGCTGCGGTGGCCACCGAGGCCAGTGGCGCCGACATCAGGGCGATGGCCAGCGCCGTTACCGACGGCCGGTTCTGCACCATGGAAACGAGCATGCTGCCGACCGAGCAGAAGATCAGGTAGATCAGCACGAAGAACGCCGCCGGAGTCTTGTTCAGCGATGTGTACCACCAGAAGTAGAAGCCCAGGCCGGCGGCCGCTGCCAGCACCCAGACCGCGGCCACGATGAACACGAACTGCCACCGCTTCACCGACTGATATGTGCCCGTCGTCGGCGGCGCCGCGGGCGGCACGACGACCGGTTCGGCGTGCAACGAGCCGTTGACCGGGCGCAGGAACGCATCGGTGTCAAAGCTCTCCAACTCGCTGAACGCGATGGACGGCCCCGAGATCTCCGCTTCGGGTTCATCGGTCAGCGACCGGAGCGCCTCGGGATGCGGTCCGGTGTCGAAGATCGGCGCGTGATGCGGTTCGGTCGACGGAAGGGAAGTCTTTTCAGCCACTGGACACCACCTGAACCAGAACTAATGCCCCCAACCAGCCCGGCGCCATCGCCAGGATGAACGTCCCCGCCGTCGTGATCCAGCGCCGCCTGGAGAACAGGATCAGCAGCATTCCGATCACACTGGGGACCGCCACCACCAAGCCCACCACCAGATCGGGGCGAACCGGCGTCTTGACCAGCACGGTGGCCACCACGGCCGCGACCAGGCCGATCACGGTCCCGACTAGCAACGCGCTTGTGAGCAGCCATGCCCGAGGCAGGGGTATCACCCTTATGAGGGTACTTGCCGAGGAGCCGACTACGGCTGACCGGCTCCGGCGTGCCGACCAGGGATTGCACAGGCATCGGCGGCCTCCGCCACCACCAGATCGGCCCGTTCGGGTAGCCGGGCACCACGCTCGTAGTCGGTGCCGGTCAGCGGCAATGCGCTGGCCAGCAACTCATTTTCGGTCTCAGTGAAGGCCCGGCCCCGGCTGAGGAAGCGCATCCCCTCGGGTGTTTCCAGGCTGAAACCACCGCCGCGGCCGGGGACGACGTCGATCACCAGCTGGGTGTGTTTCCACGTCTCGAACTGGGGGCCGGAAATCCAGATCGGGGCACCCTCGAGGACCCCGAGCAGGACGTCACGGTCGCCGACGATGAATTCCCCGTCGGGGTAGCACATCGGCGACGACCCGTCGCAGCAGCCGCCGGACTGGTGGAACATCACCGGCCCGTGCCGCTCCTGCAGCAGATGCAGAAGCTCGGCGGCCGCCCTGGTGATCAATGCCCGCGGCGGCGCCTGCGCCCCGCGATCGCTCATTAGAAGAATCCTTGGGCCTTGTTGGAGTACGAGACGAGCAGGTTCTTGGTCTGTTGGTAGTGGTCGAGCATCATCTTGTGGTTTTCCCGGCCGATGCCGGATTGCTTGTAGCCGCCGAACGCCGCGTGCGCGGGGTAGGCGTGATAGCAGTTGGTCCACACCCGGCCGGCCTTGATATCGCGGCCCGCGCGGTAGGCGGTGTTGCCGTCGCGGCTCCACACCCCCGCACCCAGTCCGTAGAGGGTGTCGTTGGCGATCCGGATGGCCTCGGCGTAATCGGAGAACGACGTCACCGACACCACCGGTCCGAAGATCTCTTCCTGGAAGATCCGCATGGCGTTGTGGCCGGTGAAGATCGTCGGCTGCACGTAGTAGCCGCCGTTGAGATCCCCACCCAGGTCGGCGCGCTCACCGCCGGTCACGATCTGCGCGCCTTCGCTCTTGCCGATCTCGATGTAGGACAGGATCTTTTCCAGCTGATCGTTGGACGCCTGCGCGCCGATCATGGTCTCGGTATCCAGCGGATCGCCCTGCCGGACGGCCTTGGTGCGGATCGCGGCCATGGCCAGGAACTCGTCGTAGATATCGGCCTGGATCAGCGACCGCGACGGGCAGGTGCACACCTCGCCCTGGTTGAGGGCGAACATCGTGAAGCCCTCCAACGCCTTGTCCTGGTAGTCGTCGTTGGCGGCCATCACATCGGAGAAGAAGATGTTGGGGCTCTTGCCGCCGAGCTCGAGGGTGACCGGGATCAGGTTCTGGCTGGCGTACTGCATGATCAGCCGGCCGGTGGTGGTTTCGCCGGTGAAGGCGATCTTGGCGATCCGGTTCGAGGACGCCAACGGCTTACCCGCTTCCACGCCAAACCCGTTGACCACGTTGAGAACTCCAGCCGGCAGAAGATCGGCGATCAACGAGATCAGGTACAGCACTGATGCCGGGGTTTGCTCGGCGGGCTTGAGCACCACCGCGTTTCCGGCTGCCAGCGCGGGTGCCAGCTTCCAGACCGCCATCAGGATCGGGAAGTTCCACGGGATGATCTGGCCGACCACCCCCAACGGCTCGTGGAAGTGATAAGCGACGGTGTCCTCGTCGATCTGGCTCAGCGCACCTTCCTGAGCGCGGATCGCCGCGGCGAAGTAGCGAAAGTGGTCTATTGCCAACGGAATATCGGCATTGAGGGTTTCCCGGATCGGCTTGCCGTTATCCCAGGACTCGGCCAGCGCGATCGACTCAAGATTGGCCTCGATACGATCAGCGATCCTGTTCAGGATCAGCGCGCGGTCACCCGCGGACGCCTTCCCCCAAGCGGGTGCGGCGGCATGCGCGGCATCCAACGCCAACTCGATGTCGGCGTCAGTGGAACGGGCCACCTCACAGAACACCTCACCGGTCACCGGAGTCGGATTCTCGAAATACCGGCCCCCCACCGGCGCGACCCACTCACCACCGATGAAATTCTCGTAACGGGACTGGAAGGCCATGGTGGACCCCGTACCAGGGCGGGCGTAAACAGTCATCAACGACTCCTAGTCGATCCGCGGTGTAATACAGCTCACATTACCGCTGCCAGCAGAATGGATGACATGGCCGAAGACGACCCCCACCTCTGGCTCGAGGAAATCGCCGGTGATGAGCAGCTGGACTGGGTGCGCAAGCACAACGATCCGACCATCGCCGAATTCAGCGGTGAGACGTTCGAGCAGATGCGCACCGAGGCACTGGAGGTGCTCGACACCGACGCACGCATTCCGTACGTGCGACGGCGCGGCAAGTACCTCTACAACTTCTGGCGCGACGCGGTCAACCCGAGGGGCCTGTGGCGGCGGACCACGCTGGCGAGCTACCTGACCGAAGATCCCGCTTGGGACGTCGTGATCGACCTCGACGAGCTGGCGGCCGCCGACGGCGAAAAGTGGGTGTGGGCCGGGGCCGACGTCATCGAACCCGATCACACCCTGGCGTTGATCAACTTGTCGCCTGGCGGCTCGGATGCCGCGATCGTGCGCGAATTCGACATGGTGAAGCGGGAATTCGTGACCGGCGGATTCGAGCTGCCGGAGGCAAAGTCGCGGTTGTCGTGGGAGAACCACGACACGGTGTTGGTGGGCACCGACTTCGGGCCGGATTCGATGACCGAATCCGGGTACCCGCGGATGGTCAAGCGGTGGCGGCGCGGCCAGCCGCTGGCCGAGGCCGAGACGCTGTTCACCGGGCCCGTCACCGACGTGGCCGTCGGCGCGACGGTGGATCGCACCCCCGGCTACGAGCGCACGCTGCTCAGCCGAGCGGTGGATTTCTTCAACGACCAAGTCTACGAACTTCGTTCGGGCGAATTGGTCCGCATCGACGCGCCGACCGACGCCAGTTTGTCGGTGCATCGCGAGTGGTTGCTGATCGAACTGCGCAGCGACTGGGAGACCGGCACGGCTTCGTATCGGACCGGCTCGCTGCTGGCCGCGAACTATGCGCAATTCCTCGACGGCACAGCAGAATTGAGTGTGGTCTTCGAACCTGACGACCACACCAGCCTGCATCAGTACGCGTGGACCCGCGACCGGCTGCTGTTGGTGACGCTCGTCGACGTCGCGAGCCGGGTGGAGATCGTGACCCCGGGTACCTGGACGCGGGAGCCGGTGCCCGGCCTCGGCAACAACGAAATCCCGGGTCGCTCCGCTCCTGCCCGCCGGAACACCGTGATAGTCGCCACGGACGACGACGGCGACGAGATATTCTTGGATTCCAGCGATTTCATCACCCCGTCGCGGCTGCTGCATGGGACGGCGGGCGGCGAGCTGAGCGAGATCAAACGCGCACCGTCGTTCTTCGACGCCGCCGATCTTGAGGTGTCGCAGCATTTCGCGACCTCCGACGACGGCACCGCGATCCCCTACTTCGTCGTCGGCCACAAGCACTGTCAGGCACCCGGACCGACGCTGCTGGGCGGCTACGGCGGGTTCGAGGTGTCCCGCACGCCGGGCTACGACGGTGTGCTGGGGCGACTGTGGCTATCGCGCGGCGGCACGTACGTGCTGGCCAACATCCGTGGTGGTGGCGAGTACGGGCCGGCCTGGCACACCCAGGCGATGCGGGAGGGTCGGCACAAGGTCGCCGAGGACTTCGCCGCGGTGGCACGCGATCTCGTGGACCGCGGCATCGCAGGCGTCGCGCAACTGGGTGCGCAGGGTGGCAGCAATGGCGGTCTGTTGATGGGCATCATGCTGACGAAGTACCCGGAGTCGTTCGGCGCGTTGGTGTGCCAGGTCCCGCTGCTGGACATGAAGCGCTTCCATCTGCTCTTGGCCGGGGCGTCGTGGGTGGCCGAATACGGCGACCCCGACGATCCCGAGGACTGGGCGTTCATCTCGGAATATTCGCCGTATCAGAACATTTCGGCGGATAAGCGCTATCCCCCGGTGCTGATCACCACGTCGACGCGCGACGACCGGGTGCATCCAGGGCATGCCCGCAAGATGACCGCCGCACTGGAGGAGGCCGGGCATCCGGTCTGGTACTACGAGAACATCGAGGGCGGCCATGCCGGGGCGGCTGACAACGCGCAAACCGCCTTCAAATCGGCGTTGAGCTACTCCTTCCTGCACCGCATGCTGGGCTGATGGAGTGAATTGACCAGGACACATCACGTAGTACCCTCTAGCTAACAGCTAACATGCCAGGGGGTGTGCGGTGCAGGTCGATGTGGATGAGATGCGCTCGGGTGCAAACCGGTCATACAACGCGGCATCGTTTGCCATGGAGGGCGCTGACCAGCTGTCCCGTGCCAGAGTCGGCGCCAGCATCTTCGGTGATTTCCCGGCGGCGGAGTCATTTCACGGCGCCATCTCCGAGGCACACAGCAATCACATTCAGCGGCTTCGCGAGCACGAGAATCACCTCGGAGTGCTCGGCGACAAGGGCCACAAGACCGCGTCGGTGTTCGTCGACATGGAGGAACGCAACGCCGAGGCCCTGCGTTCGGTGCTGTGACCGAGTACCCGAGCCTGACCCACATCAGTATCGGCGCGCTCATCGGTGAGGCCGGCGGCGATCCATGGCAGGTCGACGAGACGCTGCAGAGCGGGGATCCCGGCGAGATCGCCGAGTTGGGCCGCGCCTTCTACAACGCCAGTGCCTGCACAGCTGAGACGTATGCGGAATTCGAACAGGCGCAGGCGCGGTTCCGGGCGTCATGGAATCGGGAGAACGGCGAGCACCCGATCAATGACAGTGCCGAGGTGCAACGCGCGACCACTCGGTTGATGATTCAGCGCGACCAGCTGCCCGCGATCGGGGTGGACCTGTCCAATATCGCTGCGAATCTTGCTGAAACACAGCGCTTTTCCGGCATGCAGGTGGAGAACCTCAACACCCAGTTGCATTACCTCGATGCCTTGATCGACCAGGCACTCGCGAACGATCAGGACACGTCGGCGCTTGAAGACAACGCGATTTCGGTGACATCGAGCGTGCTGCATCAGGTCGAGGGCCTGCGTGACGATTACGGCGCCAAGCTGGAGGCGTCGTTGACTGACCTGCGCGCCGAGCACGGCTACGACCCTGCGCCGATCGAGGATGTCGACGGCGACGGTCAGCCCGGGCCCGAACAGCGTGGGCGAGAGTCGACCGACTACTACGACGCCAACCAGCGCGCCAAGGACGAGGCGCTGGTCAACAGTGGCGGGCCGATGACCCAGGAAAAGGCCGACGCCGCAGCACGTTTGCGCGATTTCGCCACCGCGACCAACCCTGCGGCCGACGCCGATGCGCGACGGCTGGCCGGTGAGCGCCTCGACGATTTCCGGATGGCCAACTTCGTCGGGCCGCTGCCCAAGGACCCCCTCCTTGGCGGGGACGCCCGTACGCGGGCCCGAGGCAGGCTGGAGCTGCAACGGCAGCTGGAGCAAGGACTGCAAGGCCTGCCGCCGATGTCGGCTGACCAGGCGACGCAGGCGCTGGACGACGGTGAGCAATTCGGGCGGGCCACAGCGGTACAGCAGGCCGTCAAGGCTCTCGTCGGTCAGGGTATGTCCGAGGGCGGCGCCAAGGCGGTGATCAACGATTTACTTCACGGCGGAAGCGATCTGGCGGGCTATGGCGGACCGGCCGCCGCGGGCGTCGAGGCGTATGCCAAGGGGATACCTACCGGCGCTCACGCGAAACTGGAAGATCTGTTATCACCGGCCGACGCCGGCAAGTGGGCGCATATTGCCGGCAGAGTCGGCAGGATCGGAGACGTGATTCAACTGGTCACCGCGCTCAACGATCGCGCCCAGGGGGGCAGCAACGAAGAATTGGGGAGTGCTTTGGGTGGCGTGGCGGGTGGTTCAGCTGCCGCGTGGGGTGCGGCGGCGGTCGCGGGATCGTTCACTGGCCCATGGACCACCGCGGCGATCGTCGTTGCGGCCAGCGTGGTCGGCGGTCTTGGTGGCGAACAGCTTGGCGGTGGCATCGGATCGATATTCGACCCGGCCTTCGGGTCGGCCGGTGGCGGCGGAAAGAGTTGGTGAGCATGCAACAAACATTGACGTATGCAGCAATGGGCGCAATCGGAGTCGGGACGATCTTCAGCACTTTCCCGCTGTGGAAGTCGGCAACTCTGTCGCCGGACTCCATTGAACGCAGAGTGTGGTGGACCGGTTGCGCGGCCGCCGTGGTGTTGCTGTTCTTCTCGCAACTGCCCGATTGGAAAAGTGGGCTGTTCGTCTCGATCATGACCGCGGTAGCCCTGTTCTTTGTCGCGGGCCTCTGGACCAACTTCATCAAGATAAACGGCCGGGTCTATGGCGCCTTTAGCCACGGCCGGCCCGACCGGCCGCCGGCATTAGCTCCGGCCGTCGACGAAGACGAGTAAGTCAGCCCAGCACGTGCCGCCCGATGATCATCGGCAGATCCAGGAAGGTCCGGATCCCCGGCGCGGCCGCGCACACCGGTGAAATCGCATGCACCGCATGCATAGCCGTGCCCAGGCAGCCCTGATCCGTCTCATCCTCGCCGTGCGTGGCGATCTTGGATTCGAGCACCATCGACGGCTCCCCCTCGACGGTCACCTTCCACCCTCGCCCGGTCGGCCAATCCGGCGCCTGCTCGTCGCCGAGGCGGGTGATGTGCTCGACCGTCATGGCCGGGCGTCCGTTGACCACGGCCGTATAACCGAAGCGCTGCGCCGCGACGGTGCCCGCCTCTACCCGGCCGGCCTTGATATCGAAAGCCTCAGCGGCCAAAGCGGTCTCGCGGTGGTAGATGAAATCGTCGACCGTCGCACCCAGCCCCTCGGCCAGCAGCATCAGCGGCGCCCGAAATGTCACACCAGCCAGCGCCGCATCGGCCATCGGCACTGGTTCGTCGGGCCGCTTGCCGAATCCCATGATGTCGAAAAGCATCATGGCGCTGTCATAGGTCGTGTAGTCCATCAGCTCCTGCACCAGCAGCGAGTCGATGCGGGCAAACAGGCCCGACATCGTCAGCGGCAGAACCTCAGCGGCCCAGCCCGGCTCGATCCCGGTGCCATGAAACGACGACCGGCCTTCAGCGCAGGCCGCCGTCAATCGCTCGGCCACCTCGGGCCCCATGCTGAGCGGATAGATCAGCGCCGTCACCGCCGTCGAGATCACGTTCTTGCCCGATGCCAACAGCCGGCAGATGTCGTCGACCGCGGCAGGAGGATTCATCTCGCCCTGCGGCATGTACAAAACGCAGTCCGCG
Source organism: Mycobacterium sp. RTGN5 (assembly GCF_033804465.1). Taxonomy (NCBI): domain Bacteria; kingdom Bacillati; phylum Actinomycetota; class Actinomycetes; order Mycobacteriales; family Mycobacteriaceae; genus Mycobacterium; species Mycobacterium sp. RTGN5. The sequence continues at coordinate 214,935 of NZ_JAPZLA010000007.1, read as the reverse complement.
TCCAACGCGACGATCTCGTCGACGTCCGTGGTGGTCTGCACGCCGATCGGGCCGATTCCGCACACGTCGCCGACGTCGCGGCCCGCCTTGGCGTCGCTGTAGACCAGCGCACCCACCAATTCGAGGTCGGGATGGCGTTGGACGGCGGCAACGGAATGCTTGCCCACCGAACCGGTGGCCCACTGGATGACTCGCAGCACCAGGCGATCGTACTGTAAGCCATGCGGTAATACCTTCAATTGACAGGCCTTGACCAGCGGGGCGGAAGTCACTTCACTGCGGTTATGCCCGAATTCGAAACCGTCCTGTACACCTCCGACGGACCCGTCGCCACGGTCACGCTCAACCGCCCCGAACACCTCAACACCATCGTCCCGCCCATGCCCGACGAGGTGGAGACCGCCATCGGGCTGGCCGACCGTGATCCGTCGATCAAGGTCATCGTGCTGCGCGGCGCGGGCCGCGCGTTCTGCGGCGGCTACGACTTCGGCGGCGGATTCCAGCACTGGGGCGAGTCGATGATGACCGACGGCCGCTGGGATCCCGGCAAGGACTTCGCGATGGTCAGCGGTCGCGCGACGGGCCCCACTCAGAAATTCATGGCCATCTGGCGAGCCACCAAACCGGTGATCGCGCAGGTACACGGCTGGTGTGTGGGCGGCGCCAGCGACTACGCGCTGTGCGCCGATCTGGTGATCGCCAGCGAGGATGCGGTGATCGGCACGCCCTACAGCCGGATGTGGGGTGCCTACCTGTCCGGGATGTGGCTGTATCGGCTGTCTTTCAGCAAGGCCAAGTGGCATTCGCTGACCGGGCGCCCACTGACGGGCCGGGAGGCGGCCGACATCGAGCTGATCAACGAGGCGGTGCCTTTCGAGCGGCTGGAAGCGCGGGTGGCCGAGATCGCGGCCGATCTGGCACGAATCCCGTTGTCGCAGTTGCAGGCTCAGAAACTGATCGTCAACCAGGCCTACGAGAACATGGGCCTGGCAAGCACCCAGACCCTCGGCGGCATCCTCGACGGGCTCATGCGCAACACCCCGGAAGCACTGGACTTCATCAATGTGGCCGGAACGCAGGGCGTCCGCGCGGCCGTCGAATATCGCGACGGACCCTGGGGTGACTACAGCCAGGCTCCGCCTGAGCTGCGGCCCGACCCGTCACACGTCATCGAGCCCTAGTTCGTCCTCGCCAGACTGACCAGCAGCGACACGATCACCCCGATGATCACCAAGCCGCCGCCGACCACCAGGGTGATGTTGAGCCACTGGTGCATGCTGTTCTGCGCCGTGCCCACCAGAACTTCGGCGATCCGCCTGATGTCGCCGGACGAGTTGTCCAGCACCGCATTCAGCCTCCGCCGGCCGAATTCGATTGCGGCCCAACCGCCCGCCCCTACCAGCAGCGCCGACACACCAAGTCCCACCAGCATCTTGCCGCGCCTCCTGGCGACGAAGAGCGTGAGTAGCGCGAACAATCCGGTCAGCACCGTCAAGCCCACACTGACCCACGGCCCGTAGGCCGCCACCAACCGCAACGAACCGGGCCGCAACACCGAAGGAGCGTTGTCGGTCAACGGAATTGGTACCGCCGTGGGCACGGTGATGTTGTAGTCGCTGAGCGTCTCCTTGAATGCGGCGTCGGAGAGCATCGGCGCGATGTCAATCACCCAGCGGCCCTGCGAGTCGACGCTCGAACGAATCGAGTCGGTGAACAACCACCGGTGCGCAAAGCGGTTCGCCTGGGCGAACTGGCCGGGAAACGACGAACTCGAGGTGTAGGTCGCGGCAACCAGACTCACGGTCCCGGTGTTCACGCTGGTGCCCAACCGGGCCACCTGCGTCGTCAACTGCGATGCCATCGCCGACTGCAGTCCGGGATCGGCGGCAGCCTTCTGCGCAAGTGCCGCATAGCCGTCGTCGTCGACCAGATGCTGTTGCACCCACGCCGCGGGTAGAGCGAGCGCCAGCAAGAGCGTCGTGACGAGCCACAGCTGTAGCGTCGCCACGAACCGCACGCGTCCTCCTCGGCGGGGACGCGCGGGTTTAGTCGGAGTGTGTCGCGCGGCCCACGATCAACGGGTCGGGCTGGCCGACCACCTCATGGTCTTTGTTGTCGTAGTTGAACTTACTCAGCACGTGGCGCATCGCGTTGATCCGCGCGCGTTTCTTGTCGTTGCTTTTGATGACAGTCCATGGCGCGATCTCGGTGTCCGTCCAGGCGAACATGTCTTCCTTGGCCGAGGTGTAGTCGTGCCACTTGTCCAGGGACGCCAGATCGGTCGGCGACAGTTTCCACTGCCGAACGGGGTCGACCTGGCGGATGGTGAACCGGGTGCGCTGCTCGCTCGACGACACCGAGAACCACAGCTTGGTCAGGCTGATGCCGTCGTTGACCAGCATCTGCTCGAACAGCGGCGTTTGCCGAATGAACTCGGCGTGCTGCTTGGGCGTGCAGTACCCCATCACCCGCTCCACGCCGGCGCGGTTGTACCAGGACCGGTCGAACATCACGATCTCGCCTGCCGCAGGCAGATGGTTGACGTAGCGCTGGAAGTACCACTGAGTGCGTTCCTTCTCGGTGGGCTTCTCCAGCGCCACCACCCGCGCGCCCCTCGGGTTGAGATGCTCCATGAAGCGCTTGATGGTGCCGCCCTTGCCTGCGGCGTCGCGTCCCTCGAACACGAAGACGTGCCGCAGCCCGTGGGCCTGGCTCCACTTCTGCAGCTTCAGCAGCTCGATCTGCAGCAGCCGCTTCTGCTCCTCGTACTCGTTGCGCGACATCCGCTCGCCGTACGGATAGTTCTCCCGCCACGTGTCGACGGCCAGCCCGGCTGCGTCGAGCAGCACGGGGTCGTCATCGTCGTCGTCAAATACTGTGAAGCCATTGCTCTCGAGTGACACGCGCGGAAATTATCAGCGCGAGGGAAACCCCGAGTGACGTCTTGGTGAACGCCGGATCCCTAGTCAGGCGGCGCCGTGGCTCTTGTTGGCCCGGGCAGACCCGCCCTTGCTGGTCGAATCGCCCTTGGCCTTCTTGGCACTCGGCTTGGCCGAGTTCGCGTGCCGGTCAGCAGCCGACGATCGAGTGGCCTTCCCGGCGGACTGACCCTGCGAGTCGACTGTCGGAGATTCGGTCGACGACGTCTCCGACGCAGTCGCTTCGGCGCTCTTCGCCGCAGTCGGGGCAGTCGGGGCGGTCGCCGCGGATGGGAACGGGACCGGGACCACAGGAGTCGGCAGCACGCTCAGCAAGCCGGAAACCGCGTTGGCGAAGTTCTGGTACGCGCCGTACGCCAACCCGTCGTGAGCCCCCAGCGAGCTCTCGCCGATCGGGGCAGGCAAGAAGAAGCTCGGCTTGAACAGGTTGTAGGACAAGTTCCCCAGCAATCCGCCGTAAAGGTTGGGATCCAGCGCGTCGTAGACGAGGCTGCTGAGCAGCCCTGGGATGTTGGCTGGATTCCGGATAGCCGCTTCGGCCGTGCCCTCAAGAGTCTCCGGCAGGTAAGCCAGGTAGTACACGACGGCGGTGGCCAGCGTCGCCGGAAGCCCGAGCGCGCTTTGCAGCGCATAGACCATGCGCCCGCCCGTGGTGTTGTACTGGTCCCACATCGACGTGACCGTCGGGGTCGGATCGGGCAGGCTGGCGAACGCGGTGTTGATGGCGTTGGCGAAGTCGTTGATGGCGGTGTTGACCGCGGCGCCCAACTGGACCGGCAACAACCCCACCAGCGGGTCGATGACCGCCGACTTCACGTACCAGGGGTACGAGTAGTAGTAGATGGTGTTGTCGTTGGGGTCGCCATAGATATCCGACGGGTTGAGATAGGTCTGCAGGAAGTAGCTGAGCGCGCTGCCGGGATTCTGCGCCGCGGCGACCGCGAGGAAGACCGGGTTGATGGGCACTCCCCAGCCGTAATCGGAGTCATCCCAGTAGTAATTGAGCCCGAGCGCGAAGTCCGATCCGATCATGAAGGCGTCGGCAGCTGCGCTCACCACATCGCCAAAGGCGTTGAGCCCATCGGTGATGAACGAAGCCGAACGCACGTCGATATTGCTCACCACGGGCAGCGTCTGCGGCCCCGCGCCGACGACCGCGGGTGCGGTAGCCACCATGCCGGCCGTCAGTAGAGCCGCGGCGAGCTTGGTGTGCGTACGCGCTGTCACTGACATGGATCTCCCCGGAATTTGTAGGTGCGGCAATCACCGCTCACGGAGCATCGCATGGCGTTACTACCCCGTCAATAATCGGGATCGGCCTGTCGCGACGTTTGCCAGATCGTCGTTTCAGGCGGCGCCCGCCGCGCTCCGGGCAGAGCGACCACGGCCGGTCGAACCGTTATTGCCCTTCTTGGCGCTGTCGGACTTGGTCGACGACGTTTGCCGGTGAGCATCCGATGAACCGCTGCCGGCCGTTCGACCGGATTGCGCCCGTCCGTGGGCATTCGAAGATACGGCCGTTCGCCCTTCGGAGACGTCGGCTGCCGAATTGGCCGATGCGCTCTTCGCCGCCGAGGCCGCCGCGGCGGCCGGGAATACCCACGGTGTGGGCTCGATCGGCGCGGGGAGGGTGCTCAGGAAACCGTTGGCGGCGTTGCGGATGCCTTGATAGAGGGAGTAGGCGAATCCGTCATGTGCACCGTAAGAGGTTTGACCGATCGGCGCGGGCAGGAACATCAGCGGCTTGAGGAGGTTGTAGGAAAGATTGCCCAGCAATCCTTCAAAAAGGTCAGGGTCCAACGCCCTGTGCACCAGATTGCTCAGCAGTCCCGGGATCTCGGCCGGATCCTGCAACGCCGACTCGACCGTCGCCTCAAGGGTGGCCGGCAGACGGCCCACGTAGTACACGACGGCCGTTGCCAGCGTCACCGGAAGCGCAATCGCGTTTTGCACCGCATAGATCAAGCGCCCGCCCGGGGTGTTGTATTGCTGCCGCACGGAGAGCCAAGCCGGGGTCGGATCGGGCAGGCCACTCAATGCCGCGTTGATGCTGTCGGCCAGGCCATTGACGGCATCACTGAGGGCAGACCTCAGCGGCTGCGGCAACCGGAAGATCACCGAATCCACTACCAGCTCTTTCATGAACCACGGGTAGGTGTAGTTGAAGTTTGCGACGTAGTTGTCCGAGGGGTTGAGGTACAGCTGCACGATGTAGCTCAGCGCACTGCCGGGATTCTGTGCCGCAGCCACAGCCCAGAACAATGGGTTGGTGGGGACACCAACGCCGAAATCGGCATCCTCCCAGTCAAAGTTGAGTCCGAGGGCAAGGTCGGTTTCGAGCATCACGGTGTCGGCCACGGCATTCACGACCTCGGACAGAGTGAGGAGCGTGTTGGTGATCACCGATGCGGGTTGGACGGCAACGTTGCTGATGACGCGAAGCGACTCGGGTCCGGTGCCCATTGGCGCGGGCGCCGCGGGTGCCGTAGCCACAAGACAGGCGGTCAATAGTGCAGCGGCGAGTTTGGTTTGCGGGCGCGCAGTAGCGATCATGATTCCCCCGAATCAATTGTCGCGGCAAAGCCGTAAAGCGAGCATCGCACGGGGTTGCTACCGCGTCAATAAACTCGATCGGCCGACCAACGCGGCGACACACACCAGTGAACTGCCCAACAGCAGGCCGCCGACGGCGTCGGTGAAGTAGTGGTAGGTCACCGCCTGACCGAGGATCCCCAGCAGCGCCCAGACGATCGCGACCAGAACGATCCACAGCCGAGCGCCCGCGACCAGGATCACCATGCCGAGCACGACCACCATCAACGTCGTATGGCCGCTAGGGTAGGCGACCGCGCCACCCTTCTCCCGCCCGAACCAGTCCTTGAACACCCGCGAAAGCCACACGGCCGCAACAGGAGTCACCACGACAAGTGCGGTCAGCAGCCAACGCTGCCGATAAATCGCGAGAGCCAGCGCACCGAGCAGGATCACCGCGATCGTGCGCTGGTCGGTGAAGAACAGCAGCCAGCCGAGCATGCTGCCGCGGGCGCGCTGGAACCAGTCGTCGATCGGTGTCGATCCCGTCCCCACTGCCCAACCGAGCAGCCCCATCGCCGCCAAGCCGATCGGCGGCCACCACCGGACCGCGTTGCTGGTCAGCGGGCGATGCCCCGCACGTAGGCCGCCTGGCCGAGATGCTGAGCGCAGTCGTCGATGATGCTGACCAGCCGCATGCTGGCGGTCACCGGCGGATCCCAATTGGTGTCGACCACCCGGGCGAGCTCATCGGTGGTCACGCTGGCGATGTATTCCAGCGTCACTTTATGGACGGCGTGGTAGTAGCCGGCCAGCAGATCCGCGGGCGCGCGGACCTTCCCCACCTCGTCGGGCGTCTGCCCGTATCCATGCGCGTCGCGCGGCAGGTCCAGTCCGAAGCGGTCCACCCAGCCGCCGGCGAACCACACCTGATCGGTTCCGGCGATATCGGCGAGTTGGGCGTCCTGAATGCGGGCGCTGTGCCAGATCAACCAGGCGATGCTGTTGGCCGTGGCGGTCGGCCGGAAGAACGAGACCTCGTCGGTCAGGGCGTCCGTGAGGTTGTTGACGTGTTCGATGATGCGGGCAAAGGAGTCCCGCAGCAGTTCGCGGGCAGCGTTGGCATCGGACAGCGAGTCAGTCATGGCGCTGACGCTACGCGCCGTGAAAAACGGCCTCGACGTTGTTGCCGTCGGGGTCGCGGACGAAGGCGCCGAAGTAGCCCGGGTGGTATTCGGGCCATATCCGCGGAGCGTGCAGGGACTCGACACCGAATGCCAGCGCGGCATCGTAGAAGGCCTTGACTGCGTCGACGTCGGCCGCCGCGAACGCAAAGTGCACCTCACGGTTGGGGCCGGAAGCATCGCCGGCTGAGGCGTCGGCGATCCAGAAGTCCGGCTTGCCGTCTCGGCCGTAACCGATGGCGACGTCGAAGTCCATCTGACGGGTATAGCCGAGCACCCCCAGCACACCGTCGTAGAACTCCTTCGACTTGGCCCAGTCGCTGCAGTTGATTCCGAAGTGATCGATCACAGCTTCCATTCTGGCAGCCGACGTAATCTGTGCCCATGAGTTACGACTTGGTCATTCGCAACGGCACGATCGTCGACGGTTCGGGCGGCGAGCCTTACGCCGGTGACGTCGCCGTGTCCGACGGCGTCATCGTCGCGGTGGGCACCGTAGACGGATCCGGAGCCCGCGAGATCGACGCCACCGGGCTACTCGTCACGCCGGGATTCGTCGATCTCCACACCCACTACGACGGTCAGGCGATCTGGTCGGAACGCATGACGCCGTCGTCGGCCCACGGCGTGACGACCGCGGTGATGGGCAACTGCGGCGTCGGGTTCGCGCCGTGCCGCCCCGAGGATCACGATGTGCTCGTCGATGTCATGGCCGGCGTCGAGGACATCCCCGGCGTGGTGATGGTCGACGGGCTGCCGTGGACCTGGGAGACCTTCCCGGAGTTCCTCGACGCATTGGACTCGGGCCGGCGGGACATCGACGTCGCCGCGTTCCTGCCGCACTCTCCGCTCCGCGTGTACGTCATGGGCCAGCGCGGCGTCGATCGCGAGCTGCCCACCACCGAGGACCTGGCGTTGATGCGCAAGCTCGCCGAGGAAGCCATTCGCGCGGGCGCGCTGGGCTTCGCATCGTCGCGCCTCACCTTGCACAAAACCGCTGGCGGACAACCGATTCCGAGCTACGAGGCGGAGTATGCGGAGATCGAGGCGATCGCCCGAGGTGTCGACGACGCCGGCGGTGGCCTGCTGCAGTTCGTGCCCGATCTGATGGCCGGCGACTACGAGGGTGCGCTGAGCGCGGTCTTCGACGTCGCTTCGGAAGTGGGGCTGCCCGTGACGTTCACGCTCGCGATCGGCAACGCGGGCCCGCCGATTCACCTCGACGCACTGCGCATGGTCGAGAAGGCCAACGCCAACGGCGGCGACGTCACGGGACAGATCTTCCCGCGGCCGATCGGGCTGGTGCTCGGCCTGGACTTGTCCGGCAACCCCTTCATCCTGTACCCGGCGTACCGGGAGATCGCCGATCTGCCGCTGGCCGAGCGCGTGGCCGAGATGCGCAAACCCGAAGTGCGGGAACGTATTCTGAATGACAAGCCGGCCAGCGACGGGCATCCGCTGATGTTCGCCGCCCAGGCGTGGGACTACATGTACCCGCTCGGCGATCCGCCGAACTACGAACCCGCCGCCGAGGATTCGATCGGCGCTCGGGCCCGCGCCCGCGACGTCAGCCCGCTCGAGGAGGCGTACGACCGGCTGCTCGACGACGACGGTCACGCCATGCTGCTGGTCACGCTGGCCAACTTCCGCGACAACTCGCTGGACACCGTGGCGGAGCTGATCCAGCGCGACGATGTCATCCTCGGCCTCGGCGACGGCGGTGCGCATTACGGAATGATCTGTGACGCAAGCTTTCCCACCTACATGCTGACCCATTGGGCGCGCGATCGGGAGTCGGGCCGGCTGTCGGTGGAGCGGGTCGTCCAGGAGCTGACATCGGCGCCGGCCCGGGTTGCCGGACTGGCCGATCGTGGCCGAATTGCGTTGGGATACAAGGCCGATCTCAACGTGATCGACCAGGCGACGATGACGCTGCACCGGCCGGTGATCGCCCGTGACCTGCCCGGCGGCGGACGCCGGCTCGATCAGAGTGCCGACGGCTACGTGGCGACCGTCGTCGCCGGTGAGGTGATCGCGGAGAACGGCGTGCCCACCGCGGCTCGGCCGGGCAAGTTGATCCGGGGACGTCAACCGGCACCTTCGGGCTCGGTGAACGCATGAGCCGCATCCAGCCACTGGCGCAGCCGTGGAGTCCTGAGGACGAGACCGACATCGGCAGCTGGGGCCACCCCGACCGCACCTACGAGCCGCTGCTGCTGGTGCGCTGTCTGCAACGCCATCCCGACATGGCCCGCAAGCTGCGCAAGATGGGCGAATCGCTTTACCTCGACACCCGGCTGCCACCGCGCACCCGCACGATCGCGATCCTGCGGATCTGCGGGCTGGTGCACTGCGCCTACGAATGGGGCGGGCAGGCCGCGTTCTGGGGGCCCATCGCCGGCGTATCCGGCGATGAGGCTGACGCGTTGGCCGTCGGTGACGCCACCGATCCGCGGTGGAGCGCCGACGATCGCACGCTCATCGTCGCGGTCGACGAACTGGAACGCACCGGCTCATGGTCGACGCAGACCTGGGCCGCTCTCGGCGAGAACTACGACGACGAGCAGCGGATGGAACTGCTGATCGCGGTCGGCTGGTACCGGACGGTGTGCACGCTGTGCAACGGCTTGGACCTGCCGGTCGAGGGCTGGATGCGACCCTGGCCGAGTTCAGCGGCGTGACTTGTCCCGCTTGAGCGCGGGGTGCTGACGCGCAAGTATCGGCAGCAGCACTCTGTTCGGCAGCAGCTGAATGAGGCGGGTGCTGATCACGTTTTGCACGCCGGCGATCACGTCGCCCGCGTCCGCATCGAGTGCGTCGATGCCGATCTTGGCAACCGTCCGCGACGGCATCCACAGGAACTTCGGGAATGCGGCGGCGAAGTCGCGCTCGTCCATCCCGGCCGCGCTGAGGAATTCGGTACGTACCGGCCCGGGATGCAGCACCGCTGCCGTGACGCCGGTGCCGGCGAGTTCCGCGCGTAATCCCGCGGTGAAGGTGCGAACGAAAGCCTTGGTACCGGCGTAGCCCGCCTGGCCGGGGAAGGGTTGGAAACCCGCCGTCGATCCGACGTTGAGGATCGCGCCGCGACCGCGCGGCACCATCTGCTGTACGGCACGGGACGTGAGGTCGATGACGGCCTCCACGTTCACCCGAACCTGGGCGATCTCGTCGGCCACCGGTGCACTGGCCACCGAACCGACGACGCCGATGCCGGCGTTGTTGACCAGGATGTCGACGGTCAGGCCGCGCCTTTCGACCTCGTCGAACAATCCCGCACGGGCGTCGGGGTCGGCGACGTCGCAGGCGATGACTTCGACGCGCACCTGGGAGTCGAGTTCGGCGGCGAGCTCGCGCAGCTTGTCCTCGCGACGGGCGACCAGCGTGACGCCGTGGCCGCGCCCGGCGAGTTCACGGGCGAGGTCGGCGCCGATTCCCGAGGAGGCCCCGGTGACGACGGCGGTGGACGTGGGTGACGGCGTAGGCAGCGACATGTCGTCGACAACCTATGCGCTCGACGGCGATATTCCCAGCGCCTCCATCGACCGTGGGGGTTGTCGTCGAAGATTTGGCCTCTGAACACCGAGAACGCACACGCTCGGAGAAATAGGATCAGCCGATGAGCGTCAAGGTGGACCTCGGCCAGCTCGCCAGGACTCTGGCCGACTATCCCTTTGGCTATCTGATCACCGTCGGCCACGACTACCAGGCCCACACCGTGTCGATCGTCCCGGTACTGCGCAACGGCATCCTCGATCTCGGGGAGGTCGGCAACAGCACGCGCCGCAATATCTGCGTTCACCCCAACGCAACGCTGTTATGGCCGCCGGCCGAACCTGGCGGCTACAGCCTGATCGTCGACGGGCGGGGCGAACTCACCGACGATTCCCTGCGCGTCGTTCCCCACCGCGCCGTACTCCACCGGCCGGCACAGCCGAACATTCCGACAGCGTCGGGCTGCGGTGACGACTGCGTCCCGCTTTAGCCCGCCGACTGTGGGCCTTATGCGCAAGAAATCGCGAAACTCTGTGCAGGAGACCCACACTCGGCCCTAAATGGGACAACCCGCCGCGCGGAGTTTGGCCGCAACACGCTCAACGATGACATTCGGTCGCGACATCATCGCGGCGCTGATGCGGACGACGACCCAGCCGGCGGCTTCCAGCTGCGCGATCCGCTCAAGATCCCAGGCCCGCTGCCGGCCATCAGTCCAGTGCTGGATGCCGTCGTATTCCACCGCGACCTTCCATTCACGCCAGCCCATATCGACACGAATGCGAAGGTCGCGGAATGCGATCTGCGTTTCCGGCGGCGGTAGCCCACCGCCGACGATGAGCAGCCGCAGCTTGGTCTCCTGTGGCGATTCTGCGCCACCGTCGACCAGTTCGAGGATCGAGCGCAGCCGCGAAACCCCGCGCACACCCGGGTACCGGTCCGCGAGCGCCTGCACGGCAGCGGGTTTGATGCCAGTGGCGTTCGCCAGCGCGTCCAGGATCGGAATGGCCCGCGCAGGTGGGGCATACCGGCCGATGTCGAAGGCAGTGCGCGCCGTGGTCGTTACCGTCATGCTCCCGGCCAGGCAAACCTCGTCGGGCGCGAGGTCCCACGAGTGGACGACGATGCCGGGCGGCGCATGTCGGTCGGCGCGGATGATCTCGGCAGGCGCCGACGCATCGAGCCACCTCGTGCCGAACGCCGCCGCGGCCGACAATCCGCACAGCGTCGCCCCGGTCGACAGCCAAGCCGCCCGCGCCCGCAGTAATGCAGTCAACTCGACGTCACGACGCAGGTAAACATCCTTGTAAATGGCTCTGTGATCGCGGGCGAGCGCTCTCCGACTGATGTTGCCGCGGCGCACCGCGGCACTTCCGATGAAGGGTTGCACCCCGCCACAATGTCGGCCAACGCCGCGACTGTGGGTGTCGTGCACCAGTTTTCGACCGAACCTGTGCATGAGGCCCACAGTGGGGATAACGAAAAAGCCCCGGTGCGCTAAGCGCACCGGGGCTTCTTTCGTAAAGGGACTTAGAAGTCCATACCGCCCATGCCACCGGTCGGGTCGCCCGCGGGAGCGGACGCCTTCTCCGGCTTGTCGGCGACGACGGCCTCGGTGGTGAGGAACAGTGCCGCGATGGACGCCGCGTTCTGCAGCGCCGAGCGGGTGACCTTCACCGGGTCGGCAACGCCGGCCTTGAGCAGGTCCTCGTACACACCGGTTGCGGCGTTGAGGCCGGTTCCGGACGGCGAGTTGGTGACCTTCTCGGCGACAACACCGGGCTCGAGGCCCGCGTTGAAGGCGATCTGCTTCAGCGGAGCCGACAGCGCGACACGCACGATGTTGGCACCAGTGGCCTCGTCGCCCTCGAGCTTGAGGTCGTCGAGAGCAGGAGCCGACTGCAGCAGCGCCACGCCACCACCGGCGACGATGCCCTCTTCAACAGCAGCCTTGGCGTTGCGCACGGCATCTTCGATGCGGTGCTTGCGCTCCTTGAGCTCCACCTCGGTGGCAGCTCCGGCCTTGATCACCGCAACACCGCCGGCCAGCTTGGCCAGGCGCTCCTGCAGCTTCTCGCGGTCGTAGTCGGAGTCGCTGTTCTCGATCTCGGCACGGATCTGGGCAACACGGCCCTGGATCGCGTCGGCATCGCCGGCGCCCTCGATGACCGTGGTCTCGTCCTTGGTGACGACGATCTTGCGAGCCTGGCCCAGCAGCGAAACGTCGGCGGTCTCGAGAGACAGACCGACCTCTTCGCTGACGACCTGGCCACCGGTCAGGATCGCGATGTCCTGCAGCATGGCCTTGCGGCGGTCACCGAAGCCCGGAGCCTTGACGGCGACGGACTTGAAGGTGCCACGGATCTTGTTGACCACCAGGGTGGAAAGGGCTTCGCCCTCGACATCCTCGGCGATGATCAGCAGCGGCTTGCCCGACTGAATGACCTTCTCCAGCAAGGGAAGCAGGTCCTTGACCGTCGACACCTTGGACGAGACGAGCAGGATGTACGGATCCTCGAGGATCGCTTCCTGGCGCTCGGCGTCGGTGACGAAGTAGCCCGAGATGTAGCCCTTGTCGAAGCGCATGCCTTCGGTGAGCTCCAGCTGCAGGCCGAAGGTGTTCGACTCTTCGACGGTGATGACACCCTCGTTGCCGACCTTGTCCATGGCCTCGGCGATCAGGTCACCGATGGTCTGGTCACCGGCCGAGATGCCCGCGGTAGCAGCGATCTGCTCCTTGGTCTCGACCTCTTTGGCGCTCTTGAGCAGCGTCTCGGTGATCTTCTCGACGGCCTTCTCGATGCCGCGCTTCAGGCCGAGCGGGTTGGCGCCGGCAGCGACGTTGCGCAGGCCTTCGCGAACCAGGGCCTGAGCCAGAACGGTGGCGGTGGTGGTGCCGTCGCCAGCGACGTCGTCGGTCTTCTTGGCGACCTCTTTGACCAGCTCAGCGCCGATCTTCTCGTAGGGGTCCTCGAGCTCGATCTCCTTGGCGATGGACACACCATCGTTGGTGATCGTGGGGGCGCCCCACTTCTTCTCCAGGACAACGTTGCGACCCTTGGGGCCCAGCGTCACCTTTACCGCATCGGCGAGGGCGTTGAGGCCCCGCTCGAGGCCACGGCGTGCCTCTTCGTCGTAAGCAATGATCTTGGACATTGCGAAGTGAATCCTCCGGTTGGGGGTTACACGTTCTTGGGTCGGACGCAGTGCCCGCGACGGACGACCGCAGCTGTGTTCTGCTTCGGTCTCACCGGCCCGACCTAGCACTCACCGGTCGCGAGTGCCAACCACCTTTTTAGCACTCGCCCATGCCGAGTGCAAGAAATCTGGTCAGGTCGAGATGGCGGTGAGGACGTCGGCGTGAACCACGCCGACACCAACCGCCTCGCGACCACGGTGATCCGCCGATCGGCTAGCTGAAAAGGCCCTCGAGTTTCCGACTGAGTTTTCCGATTGACGCGCCGTAGATGTTCTTCGGTGTGAGTCCAACCGCGGCCTTGGCGTATTTCTTTACCAGGACGATCGTCAGATCCCCGGCCAGATGCAGGAACGCAGCGTGAGAGCGGTCCCCGTCGTTGGTCTTAAACGCAGCGTAGACCTCATCGAGATCATGGGCGATGCTGTCGGCCCCGAGCAACCCGGCGGCACTTCCCAAACCATTCTCGTTGATGAAGTCCTCAATCGGCTGCCGCACGCCCGGCGGGTACTGGTCCCACGAAATACCATCCAGAGCAGGCGATTTCGTTTCAACCTGGTCACGGGAGTCGCCGTGCAGCGGACCGGCCAGGAACCCTTGTCCATAACCGAATAGACCCGACGGATCGGACGCACCGCCCATCATCGTCACGGTACGAGTTGCGCGATCGCTCAAATACACTCTGCCATCGCGTGTTACGGCAATGCCCGTCCAACTGCTCACCCCCTCCGGGACCTCAATCCTACTACCGTCGCTACCGAGCCACACCTCATGGCCAATGACGATGAAAGCGCCGTCGCGCTGGAAGTGGACAAAAGGCGACGCCATCGCCGCTCCCGTGCTGTCGTCGGCGCCCGGGATTGCGACCCACCCGAAATTCAGCAGATCGAGATCTATTGCGCCACCTGGCCACAGCGGGCCCGGACCGGCCGAGTACGCCGTTCTCTCGTCGTTCGTCCATAACGTGCCGATGACTTTGGTGTAGTCAGCGCTCGATGGATCCATGTCGACAACCGACACCAGGGCGCGGCGCCAGTTGCCTCCAGCCCCTAGGGCCTCGTGAACGACGTACGCCCGAGTACCTTCGAGCGCCACGCCGGTCGCAATTCCTCCGCCACTGATGCCGCTCACATCACCGGCGATATTTCTGATGACGATCGGCTTTTCATACCCGTCGCTGGCCGGGTCCGTGTCGATCACCGACAGGTACTCGCCGGCGACCACATAGACCTTCTTGCCGTCCGGGCTGACGCGTACTTCAGCTATCCCACTCGGAGCGTCTGACCCGTCGGGGGTTTTCAGCTCGACTAGCTTGAGAAGCTGGTTGTATCTACCACTGGTCGGGTCGATATCGATGAGGGCCAAACCATCGTTGAGCCCGGCGTAGAGGCGATTTCCGTCGGGACTAACCGCGAGGCTCACGTACCCCCCATGCAGGTCGGTCAGTTCAACCGTATCGACCACCTTGTTGTAGGTGCTGCTGGTCGGATCCGTGTCGATTACGGACAAAACATGCTTGTCGGATCCGGGGTACAACGTGTCGTCGTAACCAACGTAAAGACGCGTGCCGTCGCGATTTAGTGCCATGGTGTACGGACGATCAGAAGACTTTTCGCCCACATCGATGGTCACATCAGGCGGAGCGACGTCCACCGTCACGGTCATCATCGTCGTGTTGCCGTCGACGTCCGTCGCTTTGATGGTGAAGGTGTCGTGGCGATCGGCGTCTGTTGCGTCTGGCGCGGCAGCCCGCACGCGGGCCTCGTCGGATGGTGTGTATTGATAGTGTCCATCCGCGAAGAGGGAAACCTCACCCTTCAAAGGCTCGACGACCTTCTCGTAGTGGACCGGATCGGCCGCCTTCGGGCTGACCGCGACCGTGATGGTGGTCGAGGTCTTCGCCCCAAGCTCGTCGGTCGCGGTCACTGTGAATCGATCCTCGCGATCCGCAGCCGTCGCCGTGGGCGAGGCCGCCTGTACCCGAGACGCGTAGTCCGGCAGATAGTCGTAGGTGCCGTCCTCGTAGATGAATGCCGTCCCGTGCACCGGCCCGTCGGTGATGTCATAGCTGACACCGTGCTGCATACCGACGCCGAGCGAGCCGTGGACGAGGCCGACCAATGCATTGACGGTGTCTTCCCCCGGGTTCGTCACGGGCGGCGTGCCGCCGTTCTGGTTCACCGGAATAGCAATGGTCACTGGGATATTCGCGCCATGCTGATCGGTCACCCACGCCAACACGTAATCGGTGTAGGACAGGGCGGCGGCTTCCTCGGTTGGCGTGTAGAAGAACGTGCCGTCTTGACGGAGGTGGAAGCTGCCGCGATCAGGGCCCCGGATCACCGCGAATGTCAGCGCGTCGTCATCGACGTCCGGTGCAGTGAACGAGCCGACCAGAAGACCGTTGCTGTCCTGATGGACCTCGACGTCAACCACCGGAGCGTTGTTGGCCGGAGCGATAACGACGTTCACTTCCTGGTAGGTGACGAAGCCAGACCCGTCATCGATACCAACGGAGAAGTGATCCCATGTGACTGGCGTGTGGTCATCGTTGAACAAGAGCGTGTAGGCGCCTCCGACCGACGTTCCCAGCCCTAAGGTGGGGCCGGCCGTCAACGCAGCAGCGTGTCGAGCGGCATCGCCAGGGACATAGGTGAATTCACCCGTCTCCGGATCGATCGTGACGGTTCCCAGCGCGGAGTCCCGGGCTACCGAATACGTGAGGGTGTCACCGTCAACGTCGGTGGAGCTCACCGCACCGTGAACCTTCCCGTCGGCGGCCGGCGTCGCCACGCTGACTGCCAACACCTGCGGCTCGTGAGCTTCGCCTGCGCTCGCCACCTCGCGGGCCACGACCCTAGCCGATACCGTCGACTCGCGACCGGCATTGGGAACCCCTGGCACGGTGAAGATCTCGGTGGAGACCGTGCCGTCCTCGCGCTCCGTGCGGACCGAATAGGCGATGACGCCGCCGGCGATCGCCACTGACGACAAGCTGTATCCGTCGCTGGGCGCAGTCAGTACGGGCCTGATTCCCGTGGAGGTGAGCGCTGTCACCGTGAGAACGTTGCTGTTGCTTTGCGAAGTGGCCACATACGCGGTGCCGTCGTCCGCGAATCCCGAGCCCAGAGATCGACCCGGCACCGACGAAGTCAAGGTCGTCCCGTCAGGCGCGAACGCGACGATGTGGGTGGTCGCGTTGTCCCCGAGTGTCGTCGTGACCAGAACGGCGGTGCCGTCCGGACCAACGACAAGACCATCGGCGTCGGTCTCGTCCGAAGCGACGAGCGTTTCGCTGATGGCGCCGGTGGTCAGGTTCTTGATGAAGAATCCCTGCCCACCCGTCGCGTCCGATCCGTCGACTGCAACAGCCACATACACGGTCCCGTCCGGCCCGAACACGACGTCCGAAGCGGCCTCACCCCCGAGCACGATGCTGGACTTCGCGCCGCCGGTGCTGATGACGATGACCTGGCTGGTGCTGGTGTCGTAGTCGGTTATCGTCGAGTAGCCCTTGCCGTCGGGACCGACGACGAAGTCGCGCGCGTTATCCAGGGTGACGGTGGTCGCAGTGCCACCCGGGCTGACCGCCAACACCGTAGTGGGCGACAGCACCATGAACGCCCCACCGTCGGCAGCTACCGTCAGGCCATAGTCGGGGCGGGTGTGGGGGACCTCGATGGTCTGGCCACCGACTTTGGTGACATAGGTGGTCCAATCGCCATCGGGCGTAGACGTGACCTGGTACGCGGTACCGTCCGCCCCGACCACGACTGACGCTCGCTCACCCCCTAGGGATTGCGGAGAACCAACTATGGTCTGGGTGCGGGTGGTGTGACCCGACAGGATCATCACCACAGTTGATTCGTGCTCGCCTCGTTGGTCCATCACGCTGAAGGTCGCGTATGCCGTCCCGTCAGGACTAACCCCAACCGTCCCCACCGGTGTGGCTAGCAATCCGGAGAAGGAGAGCAGATCCGAAAAGTACGCCGAGCCGCTCGCCGGGACGACCATGATGCCCGACCGTGGGACGACAGTGGGGGTAGTGCCGTTGGTTTCAATCACCGCGCCGTTAATGAACTGGTACGCGTTGCCGTCGGCGTCGGTGGCCAAAACACCCTGAGGCAGGGCGTACACAGCGCCACCGGTTAGCGCGCCGGGGCCATGAATGGTGACCGCTCCGTTGGGGTCCATACGCACCACCACGAAGGTGTCCTCGACGATGCTCTGGCCGTTGAAGACGACGCCGGTGTCGACTTGCACCGTCACCACCTGGTAGGCCGTTCCGTCGGCCGCCACCACGAGATCACCTAGTGGCTTGCCGACGATGTCAGTGGTGCTGATGGCCCCCGTCGAAGTGATTCGCGAGATCTGTGTCCGAATGACTGCGAACGGTCCGTCCAACGTGACCGTCGTAGCGACGGCGTCGCCGCCAGGGCGCGCCGACAACGCAAGTTGCCCCTCAGGTTTGTTGGGCGCTCCCGGCAACGCGACCATGGTGCTCGAGCCGGTCGGAGAGACGACGGCGACGGAATAAGAGACGTCCGCGGGGGACGACGGTGGATGTGCAGGATCGTAGGCGGCCACCACTTGGAACACCGTGCCACCGGGCGCGACTACGGGTGAGGACCACGGCACGTATCCGTCGACCACCGTCGGAGGCGGAGTCGGCAGAAGTGGAGCCACCGCGACGGTGATGTCGGTTGTGGTCGTCCCGCCCTGACCGTCACTGACGGTGACAGTGAACGTGTCCGAACGGGGCCCGCCATCGGTGGCGGCCCGCCGCGCAGCAGCGGTGGGGGTGTAGGTGAACCTGGTGACGGTGCCCTGACCTTCGATGGTCACGGTGTCGATGCGCACCTGCTCTGCAGAAGCCGTCTGACTGCTCACGGTATAGGTGAGGGTGTCCCCGTCGGAGTCGCTGGCACTGATGTACCCGGTGACCACGCCGGTGAACGGATCGGAAATACCCGCTGCACCGGTGCTGCCCGGACTCACCGTCACATTGCCCGGCGCATGATTCAGTCCGGTGGGATCCACAACGACGCGCACTGGCACGACGACTTGTCCGCCGTGGTCGTCGAAAACCACGACTTGGAAACCGTCGGTCAGCGCGTAGCCATACTCGACGACATTATTGAAACTGTGGATGCGATCATCGGGATTCGGTGTGTAAGTGAATGTTCCATCGGTGTTGACGACAACGGTGCCGGCTGAGGTCACGTCAGTGGTGAACGTCTCGTGGCAGACGTCACTCCCCACACAACTCGACGCGACGCGGTAACCCGCATAGGTCACCTGGTCGCCGTCGACGTCGCTACCGATCACCGCACCGGCGATCGCGCCGGTCGCAGGATCAGTCGACTTGACGGTGAAATATCCTGCGGGCACGCCGTTTTCAGGAGTAACCGCAACACTGACGGTCAAGGTGGCGACGCCACCGGCACCATCGCTGACCGTGACGACGAAGCTATCGGCCCGGTCGTCAATCGATGCATTGTCGGCCGCGGCAATGTGGCGGCTCTCGCTGTTCGGGATGTATTTGAAGCTGCCGTTCGGCCAGACAACGACCTGCCCCTTATCGGTCTCCGCTGTACCGGTGAAAGTTAGAAGATCGCCGTTAGGGTCAATTGCAGTCACCACACCGCTGACCATGCCGTCTGACCCGGTCGTCGTTATCGTGGCGTGCAGTCCCCGCGGCGCCTGGTTGACCGGCGGTTGCACCGGCGCTACAGCGACGGTCACACTCACGTCGGCGGTGCTGACGCCACCGTGGCCGTCGGTGATGGTTACGGTGAAGACATCTGAGGTGGGTCCGCCCTCCGCCGCGGACTGGCGCGCCGCGTCCGTTGGCGTGTAGCTGAAAGTGCCTGTGGTGCTGTCGAAGTCCAGCTTCTTGACACGACTGGGCTGTGTGCTCACGGTGTAGGTCACGGTGTCACTGTCGGCGTCGGTCGCGTGGACAGAACCTGTCACCACGCCTGTAGTCAGGCTCGGAGTGCCGACCTGCACCACCACCCCGTCGGGCGCAGCGTTGACCGGACTGACGACCACCGACACCGGCACCGTCAGTGTCCCACCCTGGCCGTCGCTGACCGTCACCGTGAAGCCGTCGTGCACCACACCCGCACCGTTGGCGGCGGCATCGTGCCGCGCGTCGACAGTCGGCGTATACGTGAACGACCCGTCAGCATTGACCACCACGGCGCCCTTGCTCGGCGCCGTGGTTCGCGAATAGCTCAGCGAGTCGCCGTCCGGATCGGTGGCGGCCACCGTCCCGGTCACCTTCCCGTCGGCAGCGGGTGAACCCGCATTGGCGGCACCGTTGATCGGAGCGTGGTTGACCGGGACTACGGGTGCTGCCACCGTGACCGTGATGGTGGCGCTGCCCGGCCCGCTGAGGCCGAGCGCACCGGCCAACCCATGGGTGGCGCCGTCGTCGATCTTGATCGTGAAGCTGTCTTTACCACCCGTGGCCGCGATCTGCTCCCCCGGCTTGTAGGTGAAGCTGCCGTCCGACTCCACCGTGACGTCGCCCTCGGTGGCCGGCTTCGACACCGAGTAGGTCAGCGGGTCGCCGTCGAAGTCAGTGGCGTTCACGTTGCCGCGAATCGTGCCGTCGGGGTCCGGCTCGAGCAGGGCGGGGTGGGCGCCGGGCCGTTGGTTGTTGACCGTGCGTTGGAATCCACGGACGGCGAGCCAGAGGCCTTCAAAAAATGGCGGGACCGGCACATTAGGGACCGGCAAAGAGGGCACCAGACTACCCAACCCGATCCAGGTGAGCGCGTCGGTGACGATGCTCTTGAGCGTGATCGGCGCACGCGCAGGCCCGATGGGATCACCATCGCCGCCACCGGGGAGCGCGGCCGCGACCGGATCCTTGACAGCCACCGACGTCGGCGACCCCTCAGCGCCCTCGTCGGTGTTGTCAATCGCCCCCGAAAGCACGCCTTGCCTCTGCTTCGGCGCGGGCGCCACGGACCTCGACCCGCTGGATGTGGAAGGGGGCGAGATCGTGTGATGCTCGGGCCTTTGCACCGCGCTGCCGGACTTGGACACGCCACCGCTCGGCTTGCGCGGCTGTGCCCCCGGTCGCCCGCTGTTCCCCGTGCCGCTCCCACCGCGGGCACTCGACGCTCCCCCGTCGGCGCTCGAGCCGGCTTCAGGCCCGGTGGCGTTGGCGGTGCCACAGGCAAGCGGAGTGCCGAGCCCGACACCCACCCCCAGGGCTACCGCCAGCGCACCTATTCGCCCGACCGATTTCTCGAATCGGAGCTGCCCGCTAACCGCTGATTTTTGCCGGCCTAAACCGTTGAATGACCTCACGCTGTGGCCCCCGCCCCTGATTCGCTACGTGTCGTACGCAGCTAAGGTATAGGCCGAGACCCGATGCACCGATACAGGGGTTTCCCTGACATCTCTCAGCGAGCGATCAGCCAGCGCGTAAGCCGGCCACGATGACGTTAGTGATCCGGTCGGCGACGTCGTCGCCGTATTCCTGGCCGCTCTTGCAGACGACCAGCAGTGCCTTGAGTTCGGCGACGCCGACGTCGGCCCGCGCGGCGCCGGCCTGCTGCGCCGCCACCAGCATCTCGCCAAGCACGCCAAGGAATTCCGCCTCGGCGCCCGGCGCCGCGGAATCCAGGTCGATGCCATAACTCGCCAGCGCCTCGACCATCCCATGGTCGGCCGCACCCGCACGTGCTGTCTCGCGGAGGAATTCGAACACCGCGGTGGAAGGATCGGCGGCCAGCAGCTCGCGCCCCCTGGCCACGACCAAGCGCACCCGCTCACCGATGACGGCCTCGAACAGCGCTTCCTTGGTCGGGAAATGGCGGTAGACGGTGCCCGCGCCGACGCCGGCCCGCCGGGCGATCTCGTCGATCGGCACGGCCAGACCGTGCTCAGCGAAGACGTCGTAGGCAACTTGCAGCACACGAGCGCGGTTGCGCGCGGCATCGGCCCGTAACGGCCGGCAGCTCAGACTCACCTCACACCCCTCACGCGTTGACAAAGCGGGGCGCACGTTCCGTATAGTCGAAGAAACCGGGGCGCGCGCTCCGTTTATCCATCGTAATCGAGGAGTACAGCATGGCCGCCTGGACCACCACCGACATTCCGGACCAGACCGGCCGCACCGCCGTGATCACCGGTGCCAACACCGGGCTCGGCTACGAAACCGCCCGCGCACTCGTCGCCAAAGGTGCCCGCGTCGTGCTCGCCGTCCGCAACCTCGACAAGGGCAAGGCCGCCGCCGATCTGATCGGCCGGCGCTACCCGGGCGCCGACGTCACCGTGCAGGAGCTCGACCTCACCTCGCTGGAGTCCGTTCGGGCCGCCGCCGACCAACTGCGCGCCGGCCACGACCGCATCGACCTGCTGATCAACAACGCCGGCGTGATGATGACCCCGAAGCAGACGACCAAGGACGGGTTCGAGCTGCAGTTCGGCACCAATCACCTAGGTCACTTCGCGCTCACCGGCCTGCTGCTCGACCGCCTGTTTCCCGAACAAGGCTCGCGGGTGGTGACCGTCAGCAGCAACGGCCATCGATTCGGCGGCATCCGGTTCGACGATCTGCAGTCCGAGCGCAGCTACAGCCGCGTGGGCGCCTACGGGCAGTCCAAGCTGGCCAACCTTCTCTTCACTTACGAATTGCAGCGCCGGCTTGCCGGCACGGGCACCATCGCCGTCGCCGCCCACCCGGGCGCATCCAGCTCCGAACTCGGGCGTTACGCCCCTGGGGCGGTCCGACGGATCTCGCCGTTGTTGGAGCAGAGCGCCGAAATGGGCGCACTACCCACGTTGCGCGCCGCGGCCGACCCCACAGTCCGGGGTGGTCAGTACTACGGACCGGGCGGATTCCTTCAGCTGCGGGGATATCCGAAGCTCGTGTCGTCCAACAGCAAGTCCCAGGACGTCGCCGTGCAGAAACGGCTGTGGGCGGTATCCGAAGCATTGACGGGTGTGGTGTATCCGGTCGGCTGACGTGCAGACTAGAGGCGATGTCACTACACGTGCCGCCCTATCCCCCGCCGCGCTACGACGGCAACGGCGAGGTCAGCGCCACCCTGCGCACGGCTGACACCCCGGCCGACTTCGAGGCGTGGGGCGTCAAGTACACCTATCTGGCCACCGAACAATCCACCGGCGGGGAGTTCGGCCTGTACCGAATCGACCTGGGCCCGCAAGCCGGCGGACCCGGTCCGCATTTCCACAAGGCCATGTCGGAATCGTTCTTCGTCCTCTCCGGACAGGTCCGGCTCTACGATGGGCGCGACTGGACGGTCGGCGGGCAGGGCGACTACCTCTACATCCCGCCGGGCGGCGTGCACGGCTTCGGCAACGTGTCCGACGAGCCGGCGTCGCTGCTGATGCTGTTCACTCCCGGGGCGCCTCGGGAGTTCTATTTCGAGGGTCTGCCAAAGCTGGGCGAGCTGTCCGACGACGAGCGTCAACAGTTCTTCGACCGCAATGACAATTTCTTCCCCGAACCGCCCGTCATCAAAGATGCGTATCCGTAATCCGTTGCGCTAAGGTTCTTCTCGACCGAGAGGAGTCCCACGGGTGCGGGCAGTGGATGCGCCCAGCACCCAGGCATTGCGGGGCTGGCAGAGACGGGCGTTGGTCAAGTATCTGACCGCAAAGCCACGCGATTTTCTCGCAGTCGCGACTCCCGGTGCCGGTAAGACGACCTTTGCTCTGCGGATCGTCGCCGAACTTCTGGCCGAGGGCACCGTCGAGGCCGTCACGATCGTCGTCCCCACCGAACACCTCAAGGTCCAGTGGGCACAGGCCGCCGCCCGGCTCGGCATCTCCCTGGATCCCAAGTTCTCCAACTCCAACTCGCAGAACTCTTCGGAGTACCACGGCGTCGTCGTCACCTACGCCCAGGTCGCCAGCCACCCCACCCGGCACCGGGTCCGCACCGAGAACCGCAAGACGCTCGTCATTTTCGACGAGATCCACCACGGCGGTGACGCCAAGACGTGGGGCGACGCCATCCGAGAGGCGTTCGACGACGCGACGCGGCGGCTGGCGCTGACCGGCACCCCGTTCCGCAGCGACGACAGCGCGATCCCGTTCGTCACCTACGAGACCGGGCCTGACGGCTTCGCCCGGTCGCAGGCCGACCACACCTATGGCTATTCCGATGCGCTGGCCGACGGCGTCGTGCGCCCGGTGATGTTCATGGCCTACTCCGGCGAGGCCCGCTGGCGCGACAGTGCCGGTGAAGAGCATGCCGCCCGCTTGGGCGAACCGCTGACCGCCGAGCAGACCGCACGGGCCTGGAAGACCGCGCTGAACCCGGCAGGCGAATGGATGCCCGCGGTGATCGCCGCGGCCGACATCCGGCTGCGTGGGCTTCGCGAACACGTGCCCGACGCCGGCGGCATGATCATCGCCTCCGACCAGACCGCCGCCCGCGCGTACGCCGATCTGCTGATCAAGATCACCGGCGAAGCCCCCACCGTCGTGCTGTCCGACGACAAGGGCTCCTCGGATCGCATCTCACAGTTCTCGACGGGTACCTCGCCCTGGCTGGTGGCCGTGCGCATGGTGTCCGAGGGCGTCGACGTGCCGCGACTGGCCGTCGGGGTCTACGCCACCAGCGCGTCGACGCCGCTGTTCTTCGCCCAGGCCATCGGCCGGTTCGTGCGGTCCCGGCAGCCCGGCGAGAGCGCCTCGATCTTCTTGCCGTCGGTGCCCAACCTGCTGCTGCTCGCCAGCGAGATGGAAGCCCAGCGCAACCATGTGCTCGGCAAGCCACACCGGGAGAACCTCGACGACGATCCGCTCGAGGCCGAGCTGGCCAAGCAGAACCGCGACGAACCCGACGACAGCGAGAACAAGATCGAGTACCTCAGCGCCGACGCCGAGCTCGATCAGGTGATCTTCGACGGGTCGTCGTTCGGGACGGCAACGCCCGCGGGCAGCGACGAGGAGGCCGACTACCTCGGCATCCCCGGCCTACTCGATGCCGCATCGATGCGAGATCTGTTGCGGCGCAGGCAAGAAGAGCAAATCAACAAGCGCACCGCCAGCGGCGAGGTGCCGCGGCTGACCACCCACGGCCAGCTGCAGGGTCTGCGCCGAGAACTCAATGCCCTGGTGTCGCTGGCGCACCACCGCACCGGCAAGACGCACGGACAGATCCACAACGAACTGCGCCGGGTCTGCGGCGGCCCGCCGGTTGCGGCAGCCACCACCGATCAGCTCAAGGCCCGCATCGAAGCGGTCCGCAGCCTTACCTCGTCGCCCTGACTTGGGCCAGCTCCCCAGGCTTCGCGGGTAACGTCGCCGCCTGTGACCGTCGTTGAACTGGACGCCAAGACCACCGACGCCCTCGCGGACCTCTACCGGCAGTTGCACTCCGACCCGGAGCTGTCCTTCGAGGAACATCAGACCGCCGCGCGGATTGTCGACGCGCTCGCAGGCACCGGCTGCGAGATCACCCAGCACGTGGGCGGGACCGGCGTGGTGGCCGTCCTGCGCAACGGCGACGGTCCGGTGGTCATGCTCCGCGCCGATATGGACGCGTTGCCGGTAGCCGAGGACACCGGTCTGCCGTACGCCAGCACCAAAGTGGTCGTCGACTCGACCGGCACATCATTGCCCGTCGCCCATGCGTGCGGTCACGACATGCACGTCGCCGCCCTGGTCGGGGCGGTGGGCGAGCTCTCCCGACTCCGTGACCGCTGGGCGGGCACCGTCGTCGCGGTGTTCCAGCCCGCCGAGGAGCTGACCAGCGGTGCCCAGGCGATGATCAACGACGGGCTGTTCGAGCGTTTCCCGCGCCCGAGCATCGTCCTCGGCCAACATGTCGCGCCACTGCCCGCGGGGGTGATCGGTCACGGGCAGGGACCGGTCATGGCCGCCACCGACTCGGTGCAGGTCACCTTGTTCGGTCGCGGCGGGCACGCGTCGCAGCCGGAGGGCACCATCGACCCCGTCCTGATGGCGGCGGCCACGGTGGTGCGGTTGCAGGGCATCGTGTCGCGCGAGGTCGCGTCAAGTGAACGAGCCGTCGTCACCGTCGGGCGTTTGCAGGCGGGCACCAAGGAGAACATCATCCCGGCGACGGCCGAGCTCGGTATCAACATGCGCAGCTACACACCAGAGGTTCGCGCCCAGGTCAAAGCGGCCATCGAGCGCATCGTCACCGCCGAGGCGGCGGCGAGTAACAGCCCGGAGCCACCGCACTTCAACTGGAATGTCAGCGCGCCGGTGTTGATCAGCGACCCCGCCGCGACGGCGACCACGCTGGCCGCGTTCGAGCGTGCATTCGGCGCCTCCCGACTGCTGCCCTTGCCGCCGGTGGCGGCCAGCGAGGATGTCGGCGTCTTCGGCGACACCCTCGGTGTGCCAACGGTTTTCTGGTTCTGGGGCGGCGTGGCATCTGAGGTGTTCGACGAGGCGGTCAGCCGCGGGCAACTGCCGCCGATGAACCACTCACCGGAGTTCGCGCCGGCACTCGAGCCGACGTTGACGACCGGAGTGCAGGCGATGACGACCGCCGCGCTGACGTGGCTCGGGCCCAAGTAGGCCTTACCCCCTGAGTTGCGCCAGCTTGCCCAGGTTCGCCAGCGAGTTGTCCAGATGCGAGACGGGGAACGCCGGGAACGGGATGTTCTCCCGGATCTCCGGCGGAACCTTGGACCAGTCGTAGGTCAAGGTGACGCGGGTCTGCTCAGGGCCCAGCGATTCGAGGGCGTAGTGCCAGGTCCAGCCGCCCAGCTCCAGGCTGCCGTCCTCGGCCAGCCCGCCAGGGGCCCAGGCGATGACGCGGTCGGGCTCCAGCGCGGTGACCTGGTTGGCCATCTCGTAGTCCTTGTCGGGATGGCCCTCGTGGTACATCGCCATGCGGAAGACCTGACCGACGGCGCTGAGCTGCTGTTCGTCCAGTGGTTCGCGGACCCAGCCGGTGCCGTCGATGTCCTTGTGGGTCGAGGGGTCAGCCAGTACGCCGAAGACGGCTGCGGCGGGTGCATCGACCGTGGCATTCACAATCAGAATTTCAGTCATGTCTAGGTAGACCCGAGCAGCCGCGGAAACTCATCGCGTGCCCCTCGGAGCGGCTAAAACCCAAGTAACTCCGGGAAATCGGCGACCGAGTCGATGACACGGCTGGGTTGCATCGCGAATTCGTCTGCGGCCCAACGGTCCAGGGTGTCCTGGCGGAATTTGCCGGTGCGCACCAGCACGCCGGTCATGCCGACCACCTGAGCGGCCAGCACGTCGTTGTTCAGGTCGTCACCGACCATGTACATCTCATCGGGGTCGACACCGAGCCGGGCCGCCGAGGCCAAGAATCCCGCCGGCGCCGGCTTGCCGACCGCGGTGACCTTGCGTCCGGAGGTCTGCTCCATGCCGATCAGGTACATCCCGGTGTCGATGCGCAGGCCCTCGCTGGTGGTCCAGGCGGTGCTGCGGTGCATCGCCACCACCGGCACGCCCTGCGCCATCCATTCGTAGACCCGGCTCAGCGTGCGGTGGCTGTACTCGGGCCCGGCACCGCCGAGCAGGATGACGTCGGGGACTCCCGGTTCCACGCCCTCGTCGTAGGCCAGCGAGTCGACGATGTCGATGCCCGGCATGTCATCGGTGATGTCGCCGTTGTTGACCAGGAAGCAGCGCGCGTCCGGATAGTTGGCCCGCACGTAGTCCGCGGTCAGCGCAGCCGCGGTGATCACCTCGTCGGGCCGCACCTCGATACCGGCGTGTGAGAGGGCCGCGGCAATCTGCTGACGGGTTCGGGTGGTGGTGTTGGTCAGATAGGAACAGGCGATCTGATGGTCGGCCAGCACCGCGAGCGCCTCGGCCGCACCCGCGATCGGCTTCCACGAGGTCACCAAGACACCATCGATGTCGAACAGCACCCCACCGATAGCCATACCGCGACAGTAAACGGCCACCGGTCGGATGCAACTTGGGCCGACGTATCGTCGTGCCATGAGCAGCAGCAATTGGACTGCGGGCAACGTCCCCGCACAGGACGGGCGCCTCGTCGTCATCACCGGCGCCAACTCCGGCATCGGCTATGAGGCCGCCGCGCTGCTCGCGGCCCGCGGCGCCAGCGTCGTGATGGCGGTGCGCAACCTCGAGAAGGGCGGCGCCGCGCGCGACAAGATCCTGGCGGCTTCGCCCGGCGCCGATGTCTCCGTCAAGCAGCTCGACCTGACGTCACTGGATTCGGTGCGCGCCGCGGCCGACGCACTGCGTTCGGCGCATCCGCGGATCGATCTGCTGATCAACAACGCCGGCGTGATGTGGACGCCGAAGGAGACCACCAAGGACGGCTTCGAGCTGCAGTTCGGCACCAACCATCTCGGCCACTTCGCCTTCACCGGGCTGCTGCTCGACTCGCTGCTGCCGGTGCCGGGATCACGGGTGGTGACGATCAGCAGCCTCGGCCACCGGATGCTGGCCGACATTCACTTCGACGACCTGCAGTGGGAACGTCGCTACAGCCGCATCGCCGCGTACGGCCAGTCCAAGCTGGCCAATCTGCTGTTCACCTATGAGCTGCAGCGCCGGCTCGAGCAGGCCAAGAACGACACCATCGCGGTGGCCGCCCACCCGGGTGGGTCCTATACCGAGCTGGCCCGCAACATCCCGACGATCCTGCACCCGCTCTACCGCATCGTCGGCCCGATGCTCTTTCAGAGCGCGGCCATCGGCGCGCTGCCGACACTGCGCGCCGCGACCGATCCCGATGTGCGCGGTGGGCAGTACTACGGCCCGGACGGCTTCGGTGAGCAGCGCGGCAACCCCAAGCTCGTGCACTCCAGCTCACAATCGCACGACCGCGAACTCCAGCAACGGCTGTGGACGGTGTCCGAAGAACTGACCGGCGTGACCTTTCCGATCTGATGCGCACCGTCGAGGAACACCAGCGGGTCGTCGCTGACCTGATCACCGCGCGGGCGGCGCAGACGGTCGGGCTCGTGGCTGCCGAGGGGCTGGTGCTCGCCGACGATGTGACGGCCCCGCTGTCGCTGCCGGTGTTCGACAACTCCGCGATGGACGGCTACGCAGTGCACGCCGATGATGTCGCCGGCGCCGACACCGATCCGGTGAAACTGCCTGTCGCCGAAGATATTCCGGCTGGTCGCATCGACACGTTGACATTGGCAGCTGGCACCGCGCACCGGATCATGACCGGCGCACCACTACCCGCGGGTGCGACGGCCGTGGTGCCGGTCGAGGCCACCGATGGCGGGGTCGACACCGTCGAGATCCGCTCGGCCCCCAAGGTCGGCCAGCACATCCGCCGCGCCGGCGAGGACGTGACCGCGGGCACGACGGTTCTGCAGACCGGTCACGTCGTCACCCCGGCCGCGCTGGGGCTCGCCGCCGCGCTGGGGCTGGGGTCGCTGACGGTGCGGCCGCGCCAGCGCGTGCTGGTGATGTCGACGGGTACGGAGTTGGTGTCAGCCGGCACCGAACTGCAGCCCGGCCAGATCTACGAGTCCAATGCCATCATGCTGGCCGCCGCGGTCCGCGAGGCCGGCGGCGAGGTGGTGGCCACCCCGACGTCCAGCGATGACGTCGCCCAGTTCAGCACCGTGCTCGAGGGCTATGCCGGGCAAGCCGATCTGATCATCACCACCGGTGGCGTGAGCGCCGGCGCCTACGAGGTGGTCAAGGACGCCTTCGGCGGAGGCGACGGTCGCCGACCCAGCGGCTCCAGTGGGGCGGTCGAATTCGTGAAGGTCGCCATGCAGCCGGGGATGCCGCAGGGTGCGGGTCGAGTCGCCGGTTGTCCGATCATCACGCTGCCCGGAAACCCGGTGAGCGCGCTGGTCTCCTTTGAGGTGTTCGTCCGGCCGGCCCTGCGCTCGGCGATGGGGCTGCCGCATCCGCACCGGCCGCGGCGCACCGCGGTGCTGGCCGACGACCTGACATCGCCGAAGGGCAAACGCCAGTTCCGCCGCGGTGTGTACGACGCGGCAGCAGGCACCGTGACCACCTACGGGCCGCCAGCTTCGCATCACCTGCGCTGGCTGGCCTCGGCCAACTGCCTACTGGAGATCGCCGAGGACGTGACCGAGGTGGCGGCAGGCGAGCAGGTCCAGCTATGGGACCTGTCGTAGGCCCCGGCCGCTAGACTCGTCGCCGATGGCCAGACGCCCCCGAACGTCCGAAGCAACACATCTGCTGGATCTGGTCCGCTCGACCGTGCCACCCATGCACCCGGCGGGCCTGCCGTTCGTCGGCGCCAGCCTGGCTGTCGCTGCCCTGGGGCGGCGGCATCGCTGGGTGCGTACCGCGGGCCTGGCCGCTGCGGGCGCCAACGCCGCGTTCTTCCGCCACCCCCACCGCGTTCCCCCGACCCGGCCCGGTGTGGTCGTCGCCCCGGCCGATGGCCAGGTCTGCCTGGTCGAGACCGCGGTTCCGCCCGCCGAGCTCGGCCTGCCCGCCGAGCCGCTACCGCGGATCAGCATCTTCCTCTCCGTGTTCGACGCGCATGTCCAGCGCGCACCGGTCGGCGGAGAGGTCACCGCGGTGCACTACCGGCCCGGGCAGTTCGTCTCGGCCGACCTGCCCGCCGCCAGCTCAGACAACGAACGCAACAGCATCGTCATCCGCACCCCCGACGGCGCCGAAGTGGTAGCCGTCCAGATCGCCGGCCTGGTGGCACGACGCATCGTGTGCGACGTCCAACCCGGCGACAAGGTGGCCATCGGCGACACCTACGGACTGATCCGGTACGGCTCCCGACTCGACACCTATCTGCCCGAAGGCTCCAGGCTGCTGGTGTCCCCCGGCCAGCGCGCAGTGGCCGGCGAGACCGTGGTGGCCGAGCTCCCATGATCAAACCCGGGCGCCCGGCCGCCATGCGCATCCTGCCCAGTGCGACGACAGTGTTGGCGATCTGCGCGGGGCTGACCTCGATCAAGTTCGCCCTGGACGGACGCCCGCACATCGCCCTCGCGTTGATCGGCGCCGCCGCGGTGCTCGACGGTATAGACGGCGGTATCGCACGCGCCCTGGACGCACAGTCTCGGATGGGCGCCGAGATCGACTCGCTTGCCGACGCGGTGAACTTCGGTGTCGCACCCGCGCTGGTGATGTACGTGTCGTTGCTCCCGACCTCGCCGGTCGGCTGGATCTTCGTGCTGCTCTACGCCGTCTGCGTGGTGTTGCGGCTGGCCCGGTTCAACGCACTGCTCGACGATGACACGCGGCCGGCCTACACGCGGGAGTACTTCACCGGTATGCCTGCGCCGTGCGGCGCAGTTGGCGTGATCGGCCCGCTGGCGGCGATGCTGCAGTTCGGTCACGGCTGGTGGACATCGCCGTGGTTCGTCTGCGTGTGGCTGTCGGCCAACGCGCTGCTATTGATCAGCCGGGTGCCGACGCTGGCGCTCAAGTCGGTGCGGGTGCCGACCAACGCGGCCCCGGTCCTGCTGATCCTGATCGCAGCGGCAGCAGCGGCGTTGCTCTTGTTCCCGTACATCCTGCTCCTGCTGATCATCGTGGGTTACTTGTGCGTCATCCCGTTCACGATCCGCAGCCAGCGCTGGGTCGCCGCCCGGCCGGAGGCCTGGAACGACGAACCCAAACAGCGGCGCGCGGCGCGGCGCGCTGACCGCCGCGGCCAGCCCAACCGCCGTTCGGTGACGCGCCTCGGCCTGCGCAGGCCGGGCGGCTGAGCGTGTCCGCGAACCTGGCGCTGACGGCACGACTGAACACCTCGGCGCTGGATTCCCGTCGCGGTGTGGTGCGACTGCACCCCGAAGCCATCGCCGCCCTTGGCATTCGCGAGTGGGACGCGGTGTCGCTCACCGGTTCTCGCACCACCACCGCCGTTGCCGGGTTGGCATCCCCGGGCACCCCGGCGGGCACGGCGCTCCTCGATGACGTGACGCTGTCCAACGCCGGCCTGCGCGAGGACACCACGGTGCTGGTCGCGCCGGTCACCGTGTACGGCGCGCGTTCGATCACCCTGCGCGGCTCCACCCTGGCAACCCAATCGCTGTCATCGGCGACGTTGCGGCAGGCGCTGTTGGGCAAGGTGATGACGGTCGGTGACACGGTGTCGCTGCTGCCGCGCGACCTCGGTCCCGGCACGTCGACCACCGAGGCCAGCTCCGCCCTGGCGTCATCGGTGGGCATCACCTGGACCTCGGAGCTGCTGACCGTCACCGGCACCGATCCGGCGGGACCGGTGAGCGTGCAACCGAATTCGTCGGTCAGCTGGGGTGACGGGGTGACGGGGTCCAGCGCGCCCGCCCTCCCCGCGGCAATCAGCCCGCCGATGGTGTGGCCGGAAGCGCCGGCGGTGTCGATCGACGACCTCAAGGGCCAGCATGTGCAGGCCGGCCGGCTCACCGAGTGGCTGAAGCTCGCCCTCGACCAGCCTGAACTGCTGGAAAAGCTTGGCGCCAAACCGAATCTGGGTGTCCTGGTCACCGGCCCGGCCGGGGTCGGCAAGGCCACGCTGGTGCGGGCGGTGTGCGCCGGGCGACGGCTTGTCGAGCTCGACGGCCCCGACACCGGCGCGCTCGCAGCCCAGGATCGGCGACGGGCCGTCGCCGACGCGGTCGCCACCGTCGTGGGTGGCGGCGGCGTCCTGCTGATCACCGACATCGACGCGCTGCTGCCCAGCCCGGCCGAACCCGTCTCGGCGCTGATCCTGACCGAGCTACGCAAGGCCGTCGCCGCACCCGGGGTGGCGCTGGTGGCCACCTCCCAGCAGCCCGACGCGGTGGACCCACGGCTGCGCGCACCGGATCTCTGCGACCGCGAACTGGGCGTGAGCCTGCCCGACGGCGCCACCCGTAAGGCACTGCTGGAGGTGCTGCTGCGTGACGTCCCGGCAGATAATCTGGCCCTCGACGAGATTGCCGATCGCACACCGGGATTCGTCCTGGCCGATCTGGCTGCGTTGGTCCGGGAGGCGGCCTTGCGGGCGGCCGCCCGTGCCAGCGAGGACGGCAAGCCGCCGGCCCTGACCCAGGAGGATCTCAAGGGCGCACTGACGGTCATCCGGCCGCTGTCCCGCTCGGCGACCGAGGAGGTGTCTGTCGGTTCGATCACCCTCGACGACGTCGGCGACATGGTCGAGGTCAAGCAGGCACTGACCGAGACGGTGCTGTGGCCGCTCCAACATCCGGACACTTTCGCCCGACTCGGCGTCGAGCCACCCAAAGGCGTGCTGCTCTACGGCCCCCCGGGCTGCGGTAAGACGTTCGTAGTGCGCGCGTTGGCCAGTTCGGGCCGCCTGAGTGTGCACGCGGTCAAGGGCGCCGAGCTCATGGACAAGTGGGTCGGCTCCTCAGAGAAGGCCGTTCGTGAATTGTTCGTCCGGGCAAGGGATTCCGCACCGTCGCTGGTGTTCCTGGACGAGATCGACGCGCTGGCGCCCCGGCGTGGGCAGAGCTTCGACTCCGGGGTCACCGACCGGGTGGTGGCCGCGCTGCTGACCGAGCTCGACGGCATCGAGCCGCTGCGCGACGTGGTCGTAGTGGGCGCCACCAACCGCCCGGATCTGATCGACCCGGCGCTGCTGCGCCCAGGACGACTGGAGAAGCTGGTCTTCGTCGAGCCGCCGGATGCCGACGCGCGTCGCGAAATCCTCCGCACGGCAGGCAAATCGGTGCCGCTATCGCCGGAGGTCGACCTCGACGCACTGGCCGCGGAACTCGACGGGTACAGCGCGGCCGACTGTGTGGCGCTGCTGCGCGAGGCCGCGCTGACCGCGATGCGCCGCTCGATCGACGCGGCCGACGTGACGGCTGACGATGTCGCCAAGGCACGTGCGACGGTGCGGCCGTCGCTGGATCAGGCTCAGGTGGAGTCGCTGCGCGCGTTCGCAGCCAACCGCTAACTCCGTTCGGCGAGCGCGGCGAGCCGGTCGACCGAGGCCTGCAGTTTGTCCGCCGTGGTGGCGCGCGCCCGTTCGAGGCGGGTGGGGTCCGTCAGGTCAGTCCAGTCGTAGGTGTGGGTGACGACCGTGGTGGCATCGTCGACGGGCTCGAGCTGCCAGCGCCACAGATGGCCGAGCGGCGGTGCGCCGACCTCTGATGGGCGCCACGCGATCAGCCGGCCCTCATCGAACTCGACGACGTGATTCTCCCGGTCGACGCGGTAGGTCAGCGTCATCGTGAACACGTCACCCACGCCGTGGACCCGCTGCCCTGGCGCGGCCTCTGCGAGGTTGTCGTTGCCGTCCCACTCGGGCTGGCGGGCCGGGTCGGCGATCAGTTCGAAGATGACTGCCGCGGGTGCGGCGATGCGCCTGCTGGCGCTGACAACACGGTCCGGTTCGGTCATGGGGGTAATT
This sequence comes from Mycobacterium sp. RTGN5, assembly GCF_033804465.1. NCBI lineage: Bacteria > Bacillati > Actinomycetota > Actinomycetes > Mycobacteriales > Mycobacteriaceae > Mycobacterium > Mycobacterium sp. RTGN5. The sequence continues at coordinate 181,296 of NZ_JAPZLA010000007.1, read as the reverse complement.
CAACAACATCCGTTGACAGTCCACTAGTGACATGTCAGAGTTGGACGGTATGAGTATCACCACCATCCGAATCGGCGACCACGACCGTCAGACCACCGCTGACCTGCTGTCCCAGGCCCTTGGGCTGGGATACTTCGACCTCGCGGAGTACGAGACTCGCGTCCAAGCAGCATTCGCCGCCGAGACGGCCGAGGAACTGCGCCGCGTCGTCTCCGACCTGCCCGTCGAGCACCTGCGACGCACTGACCCCGGCCGGATCGCGGCCCGCAAGAGCGCCGCCCGCGCTTCGGTGCGATTCCACCTGGCCGGCTACGCGGCGATGGTTGCGATCGTCCTGACGGTCTGGCTGGCTATCGCGCTCACCACTGGTGAGACGGCATATTTCTGGCCGATCTGGCCGATCCTGGGCGGGGCCGTCGGCCTGCTTGGCCACGCACTCCCGGTGCGGACCTACTGCCGGTAAGCCGCCAACAGCGCACGCACCGAATCGGCGAGGTCCCCGGCCAACCACTCGGGAACGTCATCGACGTGGTGGCGCACCGCGGCATACGGCAGATCGACAACCGCACGCTGCAACACGTCCAACGATCGACGGTCGTCCGCGCCGTACAGCTCACGCGCCAACTCTCGCAGCCGCTCGGCTAGAGGGGCATTGCGACTCGTGATCGCGGCGACCAGGTCGCCACCGTCGGCGTCCACCAGATCCTCGGGCCGAACCGTCAGCAACAATCGGGCGTCGCCAGGGAAGCTGCGGGCGAATTCGATCGCCGACAGCGCCATCGCGACGGCCGTCGCCACAGCGGAATCCGCCGTCGCCGCCACGGCTAGGGACTGGAAACGGTCAAGGGCTCGCAACCACGTGGCGGCCAGGATGCCGTCGCGATTGCCGAACCGGTGATACAGCGTGCCCACCGGCGCACCGCTGGCCTTGGCGATCGCCGCGACGCTGGCCGCCCGCGGACCCTCGGCGAGCACCAGGCCGCGCGCCGCATCCAGGATCGCGTCGGTTTCATGCTTCCGCGGTGGTGCCACGATCTAGTACAGTCCTTCTATATGGAACGATTACCCTATATCGATGAGCATGCCATAACCGTCCCCGCGGACCGCGCAACGACGTGGCACGCGGTTCTGCAAACGATGTGCAGCAACCCCGAGGACCCCGAGACCGTCCCGTTCGGGTTCGTCCTCGACGTCGCCGAGCAACCGGATCGCTTCGCGCTCAAGGGACGGCACTGGTTCTCGGTGTACAAACTGATCTTCCTGCTCTCCGACGACGCGGCCGGCGGCACCCGCGTCGCCGCGCAGACCTGGGCCGCCTTTCCCGGTGCCAAGGGCAAGATCTACCGCGCCTTGGTGATCGGATCGGGCGGACACCGGGTCGCCGTGGGGTGCATGCTGAGACGCATTGCCGCTCAAGCTGTTTCGGAGTCGGCACCCAGAGCCTGAGCACCCAGGCGGCGCGGTCGGAAAATCTGCTGTGCCGTCAACCCCGTAGACTGCTGACAGGACATAGCCGAAAACCTTTGGTTGACACCCCGACCGACCGCGCTAGATCGGAGTGCCATGCTCGTCATCCTGATCGCGCACGCGATCGCCGCCGCCGTGGCGCCGGCGCTCGTGCAGCGATGGGGACGGCTGGCCTTCTACCCGCTGGCGCTTGTCCCGGCGGCATCGCTGATCTGGGTAGCACTCAACTGGCCGCACGACGGCCAGCCGGCTGCTGTCGACATCCCGTGGATTCCGCAGCTGTCGATGAACATCACGCTGCGCTTCGACACCCTGACCGCCATCATGAGCGTGCTGGTGCTGGGTATCGGCGCACTGGTGCTGTTCTACTGCGCCGAGTACTTCCACCACCGCGACGGCCACACCGAGAACCGGCTGCCGAGTTTCGCCGCTGAACTCGTCGCGTTCTCCGGGGCCATGTTCGGCCTGGTCATCAGCGACAACATGCTGTTGCTCTACACGTTCTGGGAACTGACCACGGTGTTGTCGTTCCTGCTCGTCGGGCATTACGCCGAGCGCGCGACCAGCCGCCGGGCCGCGATGCAGGCGCTGTTGGTCACCACCGCCGGTGGGCTGGCGATGCTGGCCGGCATCATCATCCTCGGCCACACCGCCGGCACCTACCTGCTCTCGGAACTGGTGGCCAACCCCCCCACCGGCACCGCCGTCGCGGTCGCCGTCGTCCTGGTACTCATCGGCGCGCTGTCCAAGTCCGCGATCGTCCCCTTCCACTTCTGGCTGCCCGGTGCCATGGCCGCCCCGACCCCGGTCAGCGCGTATCTGCATGCCGCCGCGATGGTCAAGGCCGGCGTCTACCTCATCGCCCGGCTGGCCCCCGGGTTCGCCGACTCCCCGGGCTGGCGACCGACCGTCATCACCTTGGGTGTGGTGACCATGCTGCTGGCCGGCTGGCGCGCGGTCCGTGAATACGACCTCAAGCTGATCCTCGCGTTCGGCACGGTCAGCCAGTTGGGCTTCATCACCGTCATGGTTGGCGGCGGGGGGCGGGACCTGATGCTCGCCGGACTGGCGATGCTCTGCGCGCACGCACTGTTCAAGGCGACCCTGTTCATGGTCGTCGGCGTGATCGACCATTCGACCGGCACCCGTGACATCCGCAGGCTGGCCTGGCTGGGACACCGCATGCCCGCGTTGTTCGTCATCGCGGCCGGCGCGACCGCGAGCATGGCCGCGCTGCCACCGTTCCTGGGCTTCGTGGCCAAGGAGGCCGATTTCGAGACCATCGCGCACAGCTCATCACTGGGTGGCTGGGCACCCGTGGTGCTCGCCGGTGTGGTGATCGGCTCGGTGTTCACCACGATCTACAGCCTTCGATTCCTGTGGGGTGCGTTCGCGCGCAAGGGTTCTCACGGCCCGACCAGCCTGGTGGCCAACCTGCACCGCCCGCCGGCCACCTTCCTGGTTGCCCCGGCGATCCTGGCCGCGGCGGGACTGTTCCTCGGCGTGGTGCCCAGTTACCTCGACACCACGTTGGACGGCTACGCCGCGACCTTGCCCGCTGCCGGCGCCGACGACGGCCACTACACGCTGGCGCTCTGGCACGGCGTCAATCTGCCGCTGGTGCTGTCAGCACTGGTGCTGGCGGTCGGTATCACCGCGTTCTTCAGCCGCGAACGGCTGCGCCGCGCGCGGGTGGGCACCTGGAAGCCGCTGGGCAACGCCGACCGGATCTACGACGCGGTCATCCGCGGCGCCGACCTCGCGTCGGTGCGGCTCACCGCGGTCACCCAGCGCGGCTCCATCCCGGTCACCCAGTCGGTGATCCTGTCGACGCTGGTGTTGTTCCCCGTCGCAGTGCTGGCCTTCGGCGCCAGGGACCACCCCCAGTTCCGGCTGTGGGATTCGCTTGTGCAACCGGTGGTGGGTCTGCTCATCGTGGCCGCCGCGGTGGCCGCCACCATCCTGCGCAACCGGTTGGCCGCGGTGCTGCTGGTCGGCATCACCGGATATGGCTGCGGCGCGATCTTCGCCTTCCACGGCGCCCCTGACCTGGCCTTGACGCAGTTCCTGGTAGAGACCCTGACGTTGGTCATCTTCGTGCTGGTGCTGCGCACCCTGCCCGCCGAGGCCGAGGAAGCCAGACGACACCGACTGCCCCGCGTGGCGCTTGCACTGGCCGTCGGCGCCACCGTCACCACCTTGGCGGTGTTCGCGATGGCGGCGCGCACCGGCACCCCGATCGCCGACCTGCTACCGGATGCTGCCTACGACCGCGGCCACGGCGCCAACACCGTCAACGTGCTGCTGGTCGACATCCGGGCCTGGGACACCCTCGGCGAGATCTCGGTCCTGGTGGCCGCCGCCACCGGCGTCGCGTCGCTGGTGTTCCGCAACCGCCGCTTCGGCGCGGCACCGCGGGTGTCCGATGCCGGCCAACCCGATATCGGCCTCTTGCCCGCGACGGCCTACAGCCCGGCCGCCGGCGACACCACCTGGCTGCGGGGAAGCGAATTGCGCGACCCGCGCAACCGCTCCCTGGTGCTCGAGGTCGCCACCCGGCTGATCTTCCCGCTGATCATGGTGCTGTCGGTGTACTTCTTCTTCACCGGTCACAACACCCCCGGCGGCGGCTTCGCCGGAGGGCTGACCGCCGGGCTGGCACTGGTGCTGCGCTACCTCGCGGGCGGGCGCTACGAGCTCGGCGAGACGCTGCCGCTGGACGCCGGGAAGATCCTCGGCGCCGGGCTGGCGCTGTCGGCCGGCACCGCCGTCGGCTCGATGTTGCTCGGCGCGCCCGCACTGTCGTCGGCCGTGATCACCCTGCACCTACCGCTGCTGGGCACGGTGAAATTCGTGACCGCCCTGTTCTTCGACCTCGGGGTCTACCTGATCGTCGTGGGCCTGGTGCTTGACGTGTTGCGCAGCCTCGGCGCGCGGATCGACGAAGAGGTCGCCGGTACCCGCCCCGCAGTGAGGGCGAGGACGTCATGATCGTCTATCTGGTTCCGCTCATCATCATCGGCGCGCTCACCAGTTGCGGTGTGTACCTGTTGCTTTCGCGCAACCTGACCCGGATGCTGCTGGGCCTGCTGTTGGTCGGCAATGCGGTCAACCTGCTGATTCTCACCGTCGGCGGCGAAAGCGGGAACCCGCCCGTCCGCGGGCGCACCAGCGGCACGGAGACCACAACAGCCGACCCGCTGGCCCAAGGCATGATCCTGACCGCGATCGTCATCGCGATGGGGATCGCCGCGTTCGTTCTGGCGTTGACCTATCGCTCGTTCCGGTTGACCACCGAGGAGGAAGTGAGCAACGACCCGGAGGATGCCCGGGTGTCGAAGCTCTCCGACTCCGAGGCGTCTTCGGTCGACGAAGACGCCCCCCACCCCCAGCCCGACCGGGACACCGACGAGCCCGACGAGCTCGACGCACTGCCCGGCCACGAGGGGTCGCGATGAGCCTCGCTGGTGTGTTGATGCCGCTGCCGGTGCTGATCCCGTTGGTGTCGGCGGCGCTGACGTTGATCGCCGGGCGCAGGCCGCGGCTACAACGGCTGATCGCCCTGGCGGCGCTGACCGCCGTGCTGGCGGTGTGCGCGGTGCTGACGTACCTCACCGACCGCGACGGCACCCAGGCGCTGCACGTCGGCGGCTGGGGTCCGACCGACGCGGGGCTCGGGCCGCTGGGCATCACGCTGGTGGCCGATCGGCTTTCGGCGCTGATGCTCGTGGTATCGGCGATCGTGCTGCTGGCGGTGGTGTTCTACGCGATCGGGCAGGGCATCCGAGACGGCGACGAGCAGCAGCCGGTGTCGATCTTCCTGCCCACTTACCTGGTGCTGTCGGCCGGCGTGTGCACCGCGTTCCTGGCCGGTGACCTGTTCAACCTGTACGTCGGTTTCGAAGTGCTGCTGACGGCAAGCTTCGTGCTGTTGACCATCGGGGCCAGCAAGGACCGGGTACGCGCCGGCATCTCCTACGTGATGGTGTCGATGGTCTCGTCGCTCATCTTCCTGATCGGTCTGGCCTTGATCTACGCGGCCACCGGGACGCTGAACATGGCCGAGCTCTCACTGCGGCTGCAGGACATCAGCAGCGGCACCCGAAGCGCGATCTTCGCGGTGCTGCTGGTGGCCTTCGGCATCAAGGCCGCGGTGTTCCCGCTGTCGGCGTGGCTGCCCGACTCCTACCCGACCGCGCCCGCGCCGGTGACCGCCGTGTTCGCCGGCCTGCTGACCAAAGTCGGTGTCTACGCGATCATCCGGGCTCACGCACTACTGTTCCCCGCCGGTGGGCTGGACAACGTGCTGCTGGTCGCCGCACTGCTGACCATGCTGGTGGGCATCCTTGGCGCGATAGCCCAGAGCGACATCAAACGGCTGCTGTCGTTCACCCTCGTCAGCCACATCGGCTACATGGTGTTCGGCATCGCACTGTCCAGCCGGCTCGGCATGTCGGGGGCGATCTACTACGTCGCCCACCACATCATCGTGCAGACCACGCTCTTCCTGGTCGTCGGCCTGATCGAGCGGCAGGCCGGTGCCTCGACGCTGCGCCGCCTGGGCGGGCTGGCCGCCGCGAGCCCGCTGCTTGCGTTCGTATTCCTGGTCCCGGCACTGAATCTCGGTGGTATTCCACCCTTTTCGGGCTTCATCGGCAAGGTCGCACTTTTGGAGGCGGGTACGGCCAGCGGCTCGGTGCTGGCCTGGTTGCTGGTCGCCGGCTCGCTGGTCACCAGCCTGCTGACGCTGTACGTGGTGGCGCGGGTGTGGACCAAGGCGTTCTGGCGGGACCGCGTCGACGCCCCCGAGGGTGAGCTCGCCGACTCCGCACCGTCGGTGCTGCTCGACGACTACTCGGCGGACATCGCCTTCGACGACCGCGGCGACGTCGGCCGGATGCCGATCGGAATGGTCGCTCCCACAATGGCTTTGATCGCAGTAGGAGTGGTGCTGACGGTGGCCGCCGGGCCGATTTTCGGCTACACCGACCGGGCCGCCAACGAGGTGCTCGACCGCGGCCAGTACATCACCGCGGTACTGGGGAGCTACCGATGAGAACGTGGGCGCTGCGGATCTGGACGCTGGTGTGGCTGACCCTGGTGTGGCTGCTGCTGTGGGGCACCGTGTCGGTGGCCAATGTGCTCTCCGGATTGCTCGTGGCGCTCGTGATCACGCTGCTGCTACCGCTGCCGTCGGTTCCGGTGCAGGGCCGGCTGCATCCCCTGTCCCTGCTGTGGCTGGCGCTGCACGTGGCGTGGTGGCTGGCCCAGTCCTCGGTGCAGGTGGCGTGGCTGGCGATTAGGCCGGGCCGGCCACCGCTATCGGCGGTGCTGCGCGGGCATTTTGCGCTGAAGTCCGATCTGGTGCTGGCCCTGGCGGTGAACATCATGAACCTGACCCCGGGCACGATCGTCCTCGAGATCGACCAGGCCCGGCGGCTGGTCTACGTCCACGTGCTCGACGTCGGATCCGAGCGCTCGGTGGAGCAGTTCTACCGGCAGATTACCCAGCTGGAACGTCTCTTGATCGCCGCGTTCGAGCGCGATTCCGAATGGCAGCCTGCGGCAACCGAATCCGAGGAGGTCGCATGACGATCATGTGGGTGCTGTCAGGCGTGATGCTCGTCGCGGCCGCCGCGGTGACGATGATCCGACTGCTGATGGGCCCCAGCACGCTGGACCGCCTGGTCGCGGTTGACACGCTGGTGGCGGTGACGATGTGCGGTGTCGGCACCTGGGCCGCGTTCAGCCTGGACACCACCGTCACCTACAGCCTGGCGGCGCTGTCGTTGATCAGCTTCGTCGGATCCGTCAGTGTGGCCCGGTTCCGGGTGCCCGACCTGACCCGCAGGTCCCCAGGACAGGACACCGTATGAGCATCCTCGAACCGCTGGCCGCCGTGCTGGTACTCCTCGGTTCAGCGCTGGCGCTGACCGCCGCCATCGGTGTGCTGCGCTTTCCGGACACCCTGACCCGCATGCACGCCGCGACCAAACCGCAGGTGTTGGGGCTGTTGCTGGTGCTCGGCGGCGCAACGATCCGGCTCAGCGGCAACGTCGACGTCGGCATGCTCGTGCTCACCGCGATGTTCACCCTCATCACCGCGCCGGTGGTGGCGCACCGGGTCGGACAGCTGGCCTACCGTGAACAGCAGATCAGTGATGATCTGACCGTCGACGAGATGCGCGACGACACCGACAGAACGAAGCCGAATCCGTGAGCCGAACCGAAGACGACACCTGGGATATCACCGAGAGTGTCGGCGCCACCGCACTGAGCGTGGCCCGCGCGCGGGCCGTCGAGACCGACGCCGACCGCCCGCTCTACACCGACCCCTACGCGCACTTCTTCGTCGAAGCGGCCACCGAAGCGGGCTGGCGCTCGCCGTTCCTGGACGGGGACCCGGTGCGCGCCCAGGCCATGGCCGCCTACATCGCGTCACGGACGAAATTCTTCGACGATTTCTTCACCACGGCCGGCGCCAACGGAGTGGACCAGGCGGTGATCCTGGCCGCCGGCCTGGACACCCGCGCCTGGCGGCTGCGGTGGATCGACGCCACGACGGTGTACGAGATCGACCAGCCGAAGGTGCTGGAGTTCAAGGAACGCGTACTCGCCGAGCACCGGGCCCGGCCTGCCGCTCGCTACGCCGCGGTGGCGGTGGACCTGCGCCACGATTGGCCAAAGGCGCTGCGCCAGGCCGGTTTCGATCCGTCCACCCCGACCGCGTGGTCGGCGGAAGGACTGCTGCCGTATCTGCCCGCCGCCGCACAGGACGCGTTGTTCGAGCAGATCGACGCGCTCAGCGCGCGAGGCAGCCATCTCTCGGTCGAGGCATTCGGGGAGGTGTTCTACTCCGCCGAACAGCTGGCCAGGCGTCAGGAACGAATGGCAGAGGCACGCCGCGCGGCCGCCGAGGCCGGCGGTCCGGAGCTCCCCGATGTGACCCGGCTGTGGTACATGGAAGCGCGCACCGACGTCGCACAGTGGCTCAGCGAGCACGGCTGGGAGGTCAGCGCCATCGCGGCGGTCGACCTGATGGCGCACTATCAGCGCCCGGCGCCCGATGGCCTCGAGGACCCCGTGCCCGACACGGTCCTGCTGAGCGCCAGGAAGCTCTGATCCTGCGCAGCTATTCTTCGTCGGCGATCTGGAATTCGACCATGGCCGTGACGGTTTCGATGGCATCGGTGAGCGCATCGACCCGCTTGGCCACCGTGGGTGCGGCCAGCACCGCGTACCGGTCGGCCTGCCCCATCGGGACGCGGGCGGCCAGCGCGTAGATGTGCAGCGACGGATCCTCGGCGATCTCAGGTTCGACGGCGAGGGCATCGGGCCGCAACTGACCGCCGCGGGTGGAGACGATCCGCTCGAACAGCGCCAGGATCTTGTCGACGACCACACCGATCTGTTCGGGGGTCACCGCCGGGCCGGGTTCATCGGGCCAGGGTTCGACGACGGCCCGTGGGTACGGATCGTCGGTCAGCCACTCGAGGACCCGGATTCGATCACCGACAACCGTTTTCAGTTGATATTGACCCATTCCATGGTCGGTGTACTCGGCGATGCGAGCCAGCGCGCCAACCTCGCTGCGAGCGTCCCCGCCGCCGACCTCGCGCCCCTGGGTGATCAGCACGACACCGAACGCCGGGTCGCTCATCGCCAGGCAGTCAGCCACCAGCTGTGAGTACCGCGGTTCAAAGATCCGCAGCGGCAACAACTCCCCCGGCAGCAGCGCCGACTGCAGCGGGAACATCGGTTGCGCGGTCATGACTAGCGGATGCCCTGCCCCATCACCACGTCCTTCACCGGTGCACTGGGGTCGACGAATCCGCACAACGCACCGGCAACACCGGCCCACAGTTCGGGGTTCATGGCGACCAGCTGGTTGCCGCTCTTACCGATGGCCTTGATCACCTCGCGGCGCGTGACGACGTCCATCGTCAGGTACTCACGGCAGGTCGTGGTGAGCAGATCGGCGGGCACCATTCCCTTGCCGGCCTCGCCCGGTGTCGCCACCGGAGTGCCGGTGATCGGCTTGGCACACCCGCCGCCGGCGATGATCACCGCGGCAGCCAGCACCGCCAAACCCAGTCGACGAATCCTCATGGGCGCCTCCAATCGTTAGATATCAAGCTCCCCGACCAACGAGTCAACCACCGCGCGCAGATCGCCGCCGTTGTCCTCGGCCACCTTGTGCTGGCGCTGATACGACGCGCCGCGCCGCGGAATGTCGGCGACAAGTGCCAATTCGTCTGCGCAGTGCAGAGATTCGGCTACCGGCTGCAACCGGGTCAGGAGATCGTCGAGATCCTCGGTGACCAGCCGCTCGTTGCTGTCGGCGTCGAGGATGATGATGGCGTCCAGTCCGTAGCGCGCCGCGCGCCACTTGTTCTCCTGCACATGCCAGGGCGGCATCACCGGCAGTTGCTCACCGGCCTCGAGCCGGCGGTCCAAATCGACCACCAGGCAATGCGTCAGCGCCACCAGCGCCGATAGCTCACGCAGGTTGGACACCCCGTCGAACACCCGTACCTCGATCGTGCCCAGGTGCGGTGAGGGCCTGATGTCCCAACGGATCTCGTTGATGTGATCGATGATGCCGGTCTTCTTCTGATCGTGCACGAACCATTCGAACTGACGCCAGGTCTCGAACTGGAACGGCAGACCGGCGGTCGGCAACTGCTGGAACATCATCGCCCGGTTACTGGCGTACCCGGTGTCGTCACCGGCCCAGAACGGCGAGGACGCCGACAGCGCCAGCAGATGCGGGTAGTGGTTGAGCAAGGAGGAGATGATCGGCATCACCTTGTGCGCCGAGGACACCCCGACGTGCACGTGCACACCCCAGATCAGCATCTGCCGGCCCCACCACTGGGTCCGCTTGATCAGCTCGGCGTAGCGCCGCCCGTCGGTCAGCTGCTGCGCTGACCACGACGCGAACGGATGGGTGCCCGCACAGAACAACTCCATGCCGCGCTCGTGCACGATCTCCCGCGCACCGCGCAGGGTCGACCCGAGATCGGTCATCGCCTCATCGACGGTGTCACAGATACCGGTGACGACCTCAATGGTGTTGCGCAGCAATTCTTTGTGGACGTGCGGGCTCTCGCCGACATCGGCGATCACGGCCGCCGCCTCGTTGCTCAGATCCCGCGTCGCCGTGTCGATGAGAGCGAACTCCCACTCGACACCGAGTGTCGGCCGGGGCGATCCGGCGAAGTCGATGCGGCCGGGTTTGGCCGCTGACGGCTTAGCCGGTGCCGACGACACCGCACGCCACCCGCTTGCCAGCGTCACCGGTGGCCATGGTGGTCTCGTCCGGACCCGGCGCGCCGCCGTTGATCTGCTGGTAGCGCTCCGGCGGGATGTTGGCGAAGTTGTCGGCATCCGCGTGGATGATGATCGCGGTGCCGTTGCCACCGAGCAGGTCCTGCTTGGTGAACCCGGTGGTCGTGGTCACCAGCGTCGCGCTGCCGTCCTCGCGGACCTGCAGCGAGGCCAAGTCACCGCTGGCCGGGTGTCCGGTGTGTCCGCTGGCCTGGAAGTGGCCGCCGGCGGACAGGAAGTCACCGGGCGCGCCGCCGGCCGGTGCGACGGAGTTGGCCTCGCACTTGGCGACCGAATGCAGATGCAGACCGTGGAAGCCCGGCGTCAACTTGCCGGTGCCGGTGGTCTGCACGGTCACCGTGGCGAAGCCGTCCTGGAATTCGAAGGTGGCGGCGGCCACCTGGGTGCCGTCGGCAGTTTTGATCTGCGCGGTGAGGGTGTCGGCGTGGCTGGCGGACGCCGCCTCCGGCGCTCCGTGCGACTCCTCGCCCGAACCGGCCGGCGCGGGGGCGCCGGTCCAGACCGCAGGCGGCGTGCCGGGCTGCGATGCGATCGGCTCATTAGGGCTACAAGCGCTCAGCAGCGCAACGGGAGCAACGAACAAGACAGCGGCGGCAGTTCTCAAGGGGCTCACGGGCTTGACCATGTGCCGAAGCCTATCCGGTCACCAAAACGATGACGCCCGGTGGTTGCTCGGCAATTTCTGGAGTTCTCGGTGCCACCGGGACGTTCAGCACCTTGGCCACCGCCTCGGCGGCGGCCTGCTCCCCGTCGGTCGTGCCGTAGTACACCGTCGTCGCCGGCAGCGGGGGCACTTCGAGGTTGCTGGTCTCGGCGACGTTCCAGCCGGCCTCACGCAGGCGGTCGCCGATCCGGCTGGCCGCGCCTTCGCCTTCACCGACGTTGTAGACCCGCACATCGGCCTTGGGCGCCGGTGCGACCGACGTCTTGCTGGTCGTGGTGGTGACGGTGCGCACCGAGGTGTCGTCACTGCTGCTGTCGCTGCCCGAGCCCATGGCCTGGAAACCGACCAGCAGGAAGATCACGCCGAGGAACAGCAGCACCATCACCATGGCCCGCAGTGGCAGCCCGGAGGAATCAGGTACGCGGTCGTTCATCGCGCCCACTGTAACCAGGAGGGGCCATCAACCCGAAAAATCAGGGAACCTCGAAGCCGAGCCGGCGGGCCGCGCGCGCCTTCTGCCGGCTCGCCCGCAGCCGTCGCAGCCGCTTGACCAGCATTGGATCAGCCGCAAGCGCCTCGGGGCGGTCAACAAGAGCGTTCAACACCTGGTAGTAGCGGGTGGCCGACATGGAGAAGAGGTCCTTGATGGCCTCTTCCTTGGCGCCGGCGTACTTCCACCACTGCCGCTCGAAGGCCAGAACATCGTATTCGCGGCGAGTCAACCCATCGGGAAGGTCGGCGTCGTCATTAGACCGCTCGGCCCGTGCCATGGCGCCGTCCATTTCGATCTGCTGACCCTTTCGAAGACCCTGAGAAGACATCCTTATGCTCGGCGCTCATTCAATCACGGTTGAGCGGGTTGGGACGGCAGCCAACCCCGCGCGTCGGCTGACTTAAGCTTGCCGATCATGGCAGTGAGACCAATTGTGATTCTGGGTGATCCCGTTCTCCACACTCCGACCCAGCCCGTGCAGGTCGGACCCGATGGTTCGCTGCCCGAGGATCTGGCCGATCTGATCAAGGACATGTACGACACGATGGACGCGGCCAACGGAGTCGGGCTGGCGGCCAACCAAATCGGGGTCGGACGGCGGCTATTCGTCTACGACTGCGCCGACGAGCGCGGCAAGACCCCCCGCCACCGCGGCGTGGTGATCAATCCGGTCCTGGAGACCTCGGAGATCCCCGAGACGATGCCCGACCCGGACGACGACGACGAGGGGTGCCTTTCGGTGCCCGGCGAATCGTTTCCGTGTGGCCGGGCGAAGTGGGCCCGGGTGACCGGCCTGGACGCCGACGGCAACGCCGTCACCCTGGAGGGCCACGACCTGTTCGCCCGGATGCTGCAACACGAAACCGGTCACCTCGACGGGTTCCTCTACGTCGACAAGCTGATCGGGCGGCACGCTCGTGCGGCCAAGCGCACCGTGAAGTCGAACGGCTGGGGGGTGCCCGGCCTGTCGTGGACACCCGGTCAGGTGCCCGATCCGTTCGGTCACTGAGCCGATGGCCAGCCTGCCGCCCGTCGGCAGTCGGGTGAGCATCCGCTATCGCCTGTCCACGGGCACGGCGCACTCGATGACTGACGTGATCGGTGAGCTGCTGGCCGTCGACCCCGTGATCGTGCTGCGCACCAAATCCGACGGACTGGTTGAGGTCTCACCAGCCGACGTGGTCGCGGTGCGTGAGCTCAGCGTGGTTCCGGTGCGCGCCTCCGAAATTCGGGCGCTGGAACACGCAGCGGCGCTGGCCTGGCCGGGAACCGAACAGAGCTGGCAGGACGGCTGGCTGCTGCGAGCCGGCGGCGGATACACCAGCAGAGCCAACTCGGCTGTGCCACTGGATTTTTCGGCGACCATCGAGGCGCTACCACCGATCATCGACTGGTATCGGCACCGGGGGCTGCCGCCGTGGCTGGCACTGCCGGAGCGGCTGCTGCCGATTCGCGCAGAGGGCATCAAGCACACCCGGGTGATGGTCGCCGACCTCGCCGAGGCCGAAGCGGATCCGGCGGTGGCGCTGAGCAGCAGTCCAGATGCGGCCTGGCTGACCGGGTATGAGCGCGAGGTTCCGGCCGAGGTGCTCACGGCGGTCGTCGACGGCGAGGTGGTGTTCGCCTCGCTTGCGGACGCCGCAGTGGGTCGCGGCGCAACGACGGATGCCCCGGACGGCACCCGCTGGCTGGGGATCTCGGCGGTCCACGTCGGCGCGGACCAGCGCAGGCAAGGACATGCCCGACGACTGTGCGTGGCCCTGCTGGCCTGGGGCGCACAGCACGGCGCGACCCGGGCGTACGTGCAGGTGCTCAGCGACAACAGCGGTGCGCTCATGCTGTACCACTCGCTCGGTTTCCGGCTGCACCATCACCATCGCTACGTCGATGCGCGGTCATTGACCGCACGTACTCTGTAGCCCATGCCCGACGACGTCCTGCGCCTTGCCACCTGGAACGTGAATTCGATTCGTACCAGGGTGGACCGGGTCGTCAGCTGGCTGCAGCGCGGTGACGTCGACGTGCTGGCGATGCAGGAAACCAAATGCTCTGACGACCAGTTCCCCACCATGCCGTTCCTGGAGGCCGGCTACGAGGTGGTGCACTGCGGGTTCAACCAGTGGAACGGCGTCGCGATCGCCTCCCGGGTCGGCTTCGACGACGTCGAGGTCGGCTTCGACGGCCAGCCGACGTGGAGCAAGGACGGGGTCGACCCCAAGGCCGAGGCCCGCGCGCTGGCCGCCACCTGCGCCGGCGTCCGGGTGTGGAGCCTCTACGTGCCCAACGGCCGCACCCTGGCCGACCCGCACTATCAGTACAAGCTGGAATGGCTTGCCGCCCTTCGTAATACCGCCGAATCCTGGCTGCAGCGCGATCCACAGCAGCCGATCGCCCTGGTCGGCGACTGGAACATCGCACCCACCGACGAGGACGTCTGGGATATCGCGGCGTTCGACGGCGCCACGCATGTGTCGGAGCCGGAACGCAAGGCGTTCAACGCATTCGTCGAGACCAAGTTCACCGACGTGGTGCGCCCGTACACCCCCGGCCCTGGGACCTACACCTATTGGGACTACACCCAGTTGGCTTTCCAGAAGCGCCGCGGCATGCGCATCGACTTCATCCTCGGCTCACCGAGTTTGGCAGCCCGAGTCACGCACGCCGAGATCGTCAAGGACGAACGCCGCCCCGGCAAGAAGGGCGATCCCGCGCCCAGCGACCACGCGCCGGTGCTGGTCGACCTGAGCCGCTAGCGTCCTCAGACGCTGGAGGGCTCGCTGACTTTCACCAGCATCTTGCCGACGTTGGCACCGGTGAAAAGCCCGTTGAGTGCGTCGACACAGGATTCGAGCCCGTCGAAGACGGTCTCGCGGTGCACCAGTTTGCCTTCGGATTCCCAGCGGCGCAGATCGGCGAAGGCTTCGTCGAAGCGACCCCACATGTCCAAGGCGTTGAACCCCTGCATCGTGGCGGTCTTGGCCAGCAGGTTGACGTAGTTCGCCGGCCCGGGATGCTCACCGGTGAGGTAGCTGGAGATCACACCACACAGCACCACCCGGGCCGTGGGGGCCAGCCGGCCCAGTACCGCGTTCAGGATCGGGCCGCCCACGTTGTCGAAGTAGACATTGACGCCCTTGGGGCAGTGCAGTTTGAGGGCGGCGGGGATGTCGTCGTTCTTGTAGTCGATACAGGCGTCGAACCCGAAGTCCTCGACCACCGCCCGGCACTTGTCCGGTCCGCCGGCGATGCCGACGACCCTGGCGCCGGCGATCTTGGCGATCTGCCCGGCCACCGATCCGGTGGCACCGGCGGCCGCCGACACCACCACGGTCTCCCCCTCCTGCGGGCGGCCGATGTCGGTCATCCCGAAATACGCTGTGGCCCCGGTCGGCCCGTACACGCTCATGATCGCCAACTGATTGGTTTCGCCCGGGATGGGCGTGCTGAACAGGTCGTCGCGGATGATCGCGTAGTCCTGGAAGCCGGTGAGGGTGGTGACGATGTCGCCGACGGCGAACGCCTCACAGCGTGATTCGACGACCTCGCCGATCCCGGCGGCGCGGATGACCTCGCCGAGTTGCACGGGCGGCAGGTAGCTCGGCTGGTCATCGAGCCAGGTACGAACGGCCGCGTCAAGGCCTACATAGGTGGTGCGCAGTAACGCCTCACCTTCGGCGAGCGCGGGGGCGGCCGTGGTGACCAGCTCGGTGTCGGTGGGTTGCACCAAGCCCGAAGGGCGGTGGCGCAGCAGGATCTGGCGGTTCGTCGGCGCGGGCACGGACAGGAAGCTACCGAAGACGGCGCCGCTTTGGAGCCCAGATGAGACAGTCCGCGGTAGGGCGGCATGGCAATCCGGTACTGTCCAGCAAACAGTCAAGGGGTTCCAACGTGGCGCCCCGGATGGTTTGATCGCAGTGCCATGGTTGGCCCGTGGCATCTCCGGGGAGGTCTTGGTGCAAAGCGCAACCGCAGCGTTCTATTACAAGCCTGCAGCTTTCGCGGCAGCTGTCGCCCTGTCGTTGTCGGCGTTGTTCACCGGTATCCCGGTGAGTGCTGCCGATCCCGACGACGGTGACGGGGGCAGCAGCTACGACGACGGCGGCAGCTACGACGATGGTGGCAGCTACGACGACGGCGGTAACTACGACGACCCAGGCGTCGAAGACCCGAGCGATGTCGACGACGGCGGTATGGACGACGCGCCCGATACGGACGATCCCGCCGACGAGAATGAACCGGAATCTCCCGGCGCGACCGGAGAAGAGCCCGACAACGCGCCCCAACCCTCTGGTGAGGAACCTGGCGGGCAAGGCGAGGAGCCGGATACCGGCACGCACGAGCCGTCCGAAGCCCCCGACGAACACCCGTCGGCCACCGAAGCACCCGAAGAACACCCGTCCGCCGGCGAAAGCCCAGATGAGCACCCGTCGGCCACTGAAGGCCCCGACGAGGAGCCATCCGGCACCGAGACCCCAGACGACGCGCCCGACGCGGAGCCCAAGCCGGACACCTCCGAGGTCCCACCCGGCGACAGCACCACGGCTCGCCGCGGCAGGGTCGTCGGCCCGAAGACCACTCGAAAAGGGGCCCGCTCCTACGGCCAAAAGGTCAAGTCCGCGGTGTCCCGGCCGGCCGGGTCCAAAGGCGGGCGGCTGAGCAGCCCGGTCAAGAAGTGGAACTCGCGCTGGACCGCGTATGACCGCTACTACCGGCCGGTCTTTGCCAACCCGTATCAAACCCCGCTGCAGGTGGTCTATGACGATGGTGGCTCACCGCGGACATTCACCGTGCCGCCACTGCAACGCGGTGTGATCGATACACCGGGGCCCGGCGTCTACAGCTTCACGGCCTCGACGCAGGGAGCTTCGGGTCCACCCACCAACGTTTCGGTGGGCAGCTTCTCCGGCGGCGGTTTCAAGCCGGCCCCGGGGCAGGCACCCCCGCAGAAGCCGGCACCTCTCAACGTCACCAAGAACGCTCTTGTCCAGATCACGTTCGACCAGGGCACGTCCGTGCCGTTCCGGGTGCGGTCGCTGACCGACCTCGGTAATGATCCCGCCGTCGGCAACACCACGAGAGTCCTTCTCGACGGCGAGATTCCGGCGTGGGGTAAATGGTCGAAGGATGAACACGGCGAAGCGCTCTTCCAGACTTCGCGGACCCAGTTGTTGCCCGGCATCGATCCGCCGGCCCAGGATCCCTTGCCCGGCTACGACATCAAACTTGTCGCCGCCCAACACCCCACGTCCTGGGTTGCGCGGCACCGCACACTCCTGATCGGCGGCGGAATCACGGCCGGTGTGGTGGTCCTGGCAGGTGTCGCCGGCGGATTGGTGATCAGGCGCAGGCGCGCCGGCGGCGGGTAATTCTTTGGCCCCCTAGTCGCTCGGGTCGAATAGCGCGCGAACGCGCTTCAGTGACTATCAAACAGCAAACCTTCCCCTAATTCGCGTTGCAGGTGCTTTGATTCGGGAGCCAAGGCCGTCATGGCCGAACCGCGAATGGCGAGGAGAAGCCGCATGTTTGAGTCATTCAAGCGCGGTTGGAGCATGGCCGGCGCGAGTTGGTCGGTCTTGAAGGCGTACCCGAGACTGGCGCTGTTCCCGGTGATCTCGGGTATCGCCCTAATCGGGGTGAGCGCTGTGTCCATCATTCCCGCGGGAGTGGGTGCGATGGCCGGTGCCGGGATGAACCTCTCCGACAAGGCGGTTGAGTCGATCGCCTACGTCGCCTTGTTCGTCTGGTATTTCCTGTGCACGTTCGTGGTGGTGTTCTGCAACGCCGCGCTGATCTCCTGCGCCATGCAGAGCTTCGCCGGCCAGCCGCCGACGATCGGCTCGGGATTCGCCGCCGCGGGCAAGCGTCTGCCGCAGATCCTCGGCTGGTCGCTGGTCGCCGCCACCGTCGGGGTGATCTTGCAGGCCCTGCAGTCACTGCTGACCGACAAGCTCGGATTCTTCGGGGATCTGCTGGCCGGCATCTTCAGCGCCGTCTGGGGAGTCGCCACCTACTTCGTGGTCCCCGTGCTCGTCACCGAAGGGGTCGGACCGATCAAGGCGGTCAAACGTTCGTCGGGCATCCTGCGCCGTACCTGGGGTGAATCCCTCGCCGGCTCAGGCGGACTCGGCCTGGTCTCATTCTTATTTGTCCTTCCGCTGTTCGCATTCATCGCCCTCGGGGTGATGCTGGCCGGCAGCGCCGGCGGCGGCGTTGTCGGCGGGGCCGCACTGGGCGTGCTCATCGCGGTCGCGGTGATCTACGTCCTGGCGCTGATCGTCGTCTTCACCGCGCTCGGCTCGATTTTCCGCGCGGCGGTGTACGTCTATGCGACCACCGGTGTGACGCCCAGCCATATGGACGCGACCCTGCTGCAGTCCTCGTTCAGGAACAAGTAAGGCCGCACCCCTGCCGATTGTGACCGCCGGGTGAACATTGGGCGATTCGGGTGGCGATCGCCGGCAACCGCAACGACGATCTTCGAGATGGGATCGTTTGTGTCGGTTTATGTCGACTGGGCAGCCACCGTGGAGCACGTCCGTGCCGCCGCGACCACACTGCCGATGCCCGCCGGAGTCCTCGGCGTCGACGTCGTGGAGGCCGGCGACACGTTCGGCTGCCGGATCGCTGTCGACCTGACTGGTGATTTCGACGAACGGCGCGAGGGCCCGCGCATCGCCCGGTCCTATGCCGCCCAACTCTCCGAGACGCTCGCGGTGCCGGCGTTCGCGCTCCACGACCTCATCCTGGCCGGCCGTTCGGATTGGTGAACCCGGGCCGTTCTCGGCTAGTCACGGTCTGTTCGTGCGGACATGGTGGGCTGAGCCGGTGAGTTCGGACATCGACATCCTGATTCCCAAAAGCACGGCACACCAGACGGTGACGTGCATCGACGCACTCATCGAGATCTATCGCCGGGAACGGCCCGCCGACGGTTCCCGGGTAGTCGGCGATCTCATTGAGCTCCGGGAGGTGATGTCGCAGAGCATGCGGGCCTCCCGCGATCGCACCGCCCGCGTGGCAGCTGTCACGCTGGTCCGGGTCTCCGATCGCCTCAAGGCCTGCGCCCAAGACGAATTGGGTCCCGATGAGATGCAGGCCGCGATGTGGCGCACCGCAGGACGGCTACACCGTTGGGTCGCCGAGGGCGCCGCTCCGCCGGTGGGTACTCGGCCGGCCGCGCAGGCCTCACCCCGAGACTGAGGCGCTCCATCCAGCGAATTCGGCAAGGACGGCACAATCGTCTGACAAGATTCACCGAGATGCCGAGCCCGATTCGAAAAGGGTGGCCCAGTGCTTGAAGTGATCGACAAGGGGTCGGCCACCGCCGCGAACCCGACACCGCTGCTTTTTGTTCACGGCGCTTGCAGCACAGCGAGAATCTGGGACGACCACTTTCTGGACTTCTTCGCCGGCAAGGGTTATCGGGCCGTCGCGCTGAGCTTTCGCGGTCACGGTGCCAGCAGCTCGTCCACACCTCTCGAAACTTGTTCTATCGCCGATTATGTGGACGACGTACACGCTGTCGTTGCCGAACTGGGCTCCCCGCCGGTGCTCATCGGGCATTCGATGGGGTGTTGGGTCGTACTGAATTACCTTGCGGTACACGTTGGTTCATCGGCGGTTCTGATGGCACCTGGTACACCACAGGGCTTGCGCCGATGGGCGATCCGCGCGGCGCGTCGCCACCCGTGGCTGGTCCTACGCAGCAATTCGTTCGGCAACCCAGTCGATCTGTTCAACACTCCGGCCTTGGCCCGTGAATTTCTGTTCAGCGCCAACACACCCGAGTCCACTGTGACATCGTGTGCCTCCCGGCTCGAGCCCGAAAGCCCACGCGCTGCGCGAGACACGGTGAAGCAACTTCCCGACGCTCGCGTTATCGCCGCACCGATGCTTGTTCTCGGCGCAGGAAGCGACGGCTCACGAGTCGACGGAGACGCGGCCGCTGTCGCGGAGATTTATCAGGCAGATATCGAGATCTTTCCCGACATGGGACACGTCATGATGCTGGAGCCCCGATGGTCCGACGTCGCCGAACGAATCCACACCTGGTTGGCCGGCCAGCAGCAGCAGTGATCAGGCCTCGTCGTCACTAGTCGTGCCGCCGTAGCGGCCCGCGCTGAACATCGACGCGATCGCGCCGATCACCATCATCAGCGCGGCGGCACCGAACACCACCACCAACCCGGAGTGGAACGGCCCGGTGATCAGGTTCGGGAAGAACGTCTGCCCGGTCAGCACATCGGCATTGACACCAGGCTGGTGCAGCGCGTCGTACGGCGCCAGCAGCTCGGCGATCGGGTTATAGCCCAGGAACGCGGCAAATAGACTGCCGACGGGTGGCAGATTGGCCACGTCGTGGGCCACCGATGCTGAAATGCCTTGTGCCTGTAGTCCCTGACTCATCGCGGCAGGCAGGGTGTTGGCCAGCCCGACGATCATCAGCGAGAAGAAGATGCCGATGGACAGCGAGTTGCCGGCGTTGAAGAAGGTCGACCGCACTCCCGAGGCCGCACCCCGTTGAGAAGCCGGCACGCTGGACATGATGGCCGCGGTGTTGGGCGCGGTGAAGATACCGCCGCCGAGGCCATTGAGGAACACCAGAACCGCGAAGACCCAGTAGTCGAAGTTGACCGGGATCATCAGCAGTGCAACGAATGTCGCCGCCATCAGCAGCATGCCGGCCACGGTGAAAGGCCGTGCGCCGACCCGGTCGGCGAACGATCCGGCGATGGGTGCGGCGGCGAGAAAGCCGAACGTAGCCGGCAGCAAATAGATTCCGGCCCATAGTGGCGTGGACTCGAAACTGTAGCCGTGCAACGGAAGCCAGATGCCCTGCAGCCAGATGATCAACATGAATTGCAAGCCGCCACGGCCCATCGACGACATCAGCCCGGCGAGGTTGCCCATGCCGAAGGCGGCCGACCGGAACAACCGGATGTCGACCATCGGCTGGGCCACCCGCAGTTCGATGAAACAGAACGCCACCAGTAGCAGCAGGCCTCCGATGATGGAGCCCAGCACCAGCGGGTTCGTCCAGCCCGTCGTCGAGTCGCCGTAAGGCTGGATTCCGTAGGTGATTCCGACGAGCAGCACGGTCAGCCCGATACCGAAGGTGAAGGTGCCGGCCCAGTCGACGCGACCGGGACTGCGGACGCCCAGTTCCTTCAGGGAGCGCACGCTCCAGAGCGTGCCGATGATGCCGATCGGCACACCCACCCAGAAGATGGCCTGCCAGTGGATCTCGGAGAGCACGCCGCCGATGAGCAGGCCCAGGAACGAGCCGGCCACCGCCGCGACCATGTTGACCCCCAGCGCCATGCCGCGCTGATTGGCGGGGAACGCATCGGTGAGGATGGCCGACGACGACGACATCAGCATCGCGCCGCCGACGCCCTGGATCACCCGCCAGGCGATCAACCAGATCGCCCCGCCATCGAGATGGAACGGGTCGAATGACAGCGCCACGGCCGCCAGCGTGAACACTACGAAGCCGATGTTGTAGATCTTCACCCGGCCGTACATGTCGCCGAGCCGGCCGAACGGCACCACGAGCACGGCGGTCACGACCAGATAGCCCATCAGCATCCACAGCAAGTAACTGACGTTGCCGGGTGCCAGTGGGTTCAGACCGATGCCCCGGAAGATGGCCGGCAGCGAAATCAGCACAATCGAGGCATTGACCGCCGCCAGCAGGATGCCCAGCGTGGTGTTGGACAGCACCACCCACTTGTAAAACGGGTGATCGTGGTCCATCCGGCGACGGCGACGGTCGGTTTCGGCCAGCGCGGGGTCAAGCTCGGTCGTCACAGGCGAATCTCGTTTCGTATGCAAGCGTCTAGCAAATAGCAATGAGCGCCTGCCGGCGCAATAACACATATGTTAGCTATACAAATCAAGTAGAGCCAATCGTCATTCGTGACTCTGATGTGACGCTCGAGAGCAGGGCGCAACGACCCGGCCGTAGTCAGCAGCCATGGGCTACTGTGACGGCGGAACATAAACCACACGGGAGCGCACGCCGAGTGCGCTGAGAGGACGGCTAGGGCCGTCGACCGTAGAACCTGTCCGGGTAATGCCGGCGTAGGGAGTGAGCATGGCTGATTTGTTTGTCGAACCCACCGTCACCACCGGTCCAATCACCGGCAGCACCAAGATCTACCGCGAACTCGACGGCGGTGCCCGCGTGCCGTTTCGCCGGGTCGGCCTGGCCAATGACGAACACCTGGACCTCTACGACACTTCGGGCCCCTACACCGACGCGGACGCGGCGATCGACCTGAACGCCGGGCTGCCCGCGCGCCACGGCGTGGTGGCCGACCGCGGCACCCAGCTGCAGCGCGCCCGGGCCGGTGAGATCACCGCGGAAATGGCATTCATCGCCGCCCGGGAAGCAGTCCCCGCCGAACTCGTGCGCGACGAGGTGGCCCGTGGGCGGGCCGTGATCCCCGCCAATCACCACCACCCGGAGAGCGAGCCGATGATCATCGGCAAAGCCTTTGCCGTGAAAGTCAATGCCAACATTGGCAATTCGGCGGTCAGCTCCTCAATCGGCGAGGAGGTCGACAAGATGGTGTGGGCCACCCGGTGGGGCGCCGACACCATCATGGACCTGTCCACCGGCGCCGACATCCACACCACCCGGGAGTGGATCCTGCGCAACTCACCGGTGCCGGTCGGCACCGTGCCGATGTATCAGGCGCTGGAAAAGGTCAACGGCGACCCGACCCAGTTGACCTGGGAGATGTACCGCGACACCGTGATCGAGCAGTGCGAGCAGGGTGTGGACTATATGACCGTGCACGCCGGTGTCCTGCTGCGCCACATTCCGCTGACCGTCAATCGGGTCACCGGGATCGTCAGCCGAGGCGGGTCCATCATGGCCGCCTGGTGCCTCGCTCATCACCGAGAGTCGTTTCTGTACAACAACTTCGAGGAACTCTGCACCATCCTCGCCGGCTACGACGTCACGTTCTCGCTGGGCGACGGCCTACGGCCCGGCTCGATCGCCGATGCCAACGACGCGGCCCAGTTCGCCGAGCTGGCCACCCTCGGCGAACTGACGAAGGTCGCGAAAGCCGCTGGGGTGCAAGTGATGATCGAAGGCCCCGGTCACGTGCCCCTGCACAAGATCGTCGAGAACGTGCGGCTCGAAGAAGAGCTCTGCGACGAGGCACCGTTCTACACGCTGGGGCCGTTGACCACCGACATCGCGCCCGGCTACGACCACATCACGTCGGCGATCGGAGCGGCGATCATCGCGCAGGCCGGCACCGCGATGCTGTGTTACGTCACGCCCAAGGAGCACCTCGGGCTGCCCAACCGCAAGGACGTCAAGGACGGCGTGATCGCGTACAAGATCGCGGCCCACGCCGCCGACCTGGCCAAGGGCCACCCGCGCGCACAGGAACGCGACGACGCGCTGTCGCGAGCCCGGTTCGACTTCCGGTGGCACGACCAATTCGCGCTGTCACTGGACCCCGACACCGCGCGGGAGTTCCACGACGAGACGCTGCCGGCCGAACCCGCCAAGACCGCACACTTCTGCTCGATGTGCGGGCCGAAGTTCTGCTCGATGCGCATCACGCAGGACATTCGCGACGCCATGGCCACGAAATCCGAGGAGTTCGCCGCACACGGCAACCGGGTGTACATCCCTCTGGAAAACTCAGTGCCGTGAATTTCCTCCCCCTGACCCCGCCGGGCCAGACCCCGTTGCGGGTCCTGACCATCGCCGGCTCCGACTCCGGAGGCGGCGCGGGCATCCAGGCCGACATGCGCACCTTCGCGCTGCTCGGGGTGCACTCACTGGTCGCCGTCACCGCGGTGACGGTGCAGAACTCATTGGGTGTCAAGGGTTTTCACGAGATACCGACCGACGTGATCGCCGGCCAGATCGAGACGGTGGTCACCGACATCGGCGTGCAGGCCGCCAAAACGGGCATGCTCGCCTCCTCGCAGATCATCGAGACCGTGGCGGGGACCTGGCGCGACCTCGGACTGGCCGGCACCACCCCGTTCGTCGTCGACCCGGTGTGCGCCTCCATGCACGGCGACCCGCTGCTGCATCCATCGGCCCTGGCCACCCTGCGCACCGACCTGTTCCCGCTGGCCAGCCTGGTCACCCCGAACCTCGACGAGGTGAGGCTGCTGGTCGGCATCGACGTGGTCGACGAGCAGACCCAGCGCGATGCCGCCAAGGCGCTGCACGCCTTGGGTCCACAGTGGGCACTGGTGAAGGGCGGCCATCTGCGGGGTTCGACGCACAGTCCCGACCTGCTCTACGACGGCACCGACTTCCACGAGTTCGACGCACCGCGGGTGGACACCACGCACGACCACGGCGCCGGCGACACGCTGGGCGCGGCCACCGCATGCGCACTGGCCCACGGGTATGCGATGCCCGATGCGGTTGCTTTCGGCAAGGCCTGGGTCACCGAATGCCTGCGGGCCGCTTATCCGTTGGGCAGCGGGCACGGCCCGGTGTCGGCGCTGTTCCGGCTGCAGGTATGACCAGCCTCGAACAGATCGCCGGCGTCGCGCACGAGCCAGACGGCACCCCGACCGGGGTGGTCATGCTGACCCATGGGGCCGGCGGCAGCCGGGAATCCCCGCTGTTGATTCGGATCTGTGACGAGTGGGCGGCGCGGGGCTGGCTGGCGGTGCGCTACAACCTGCCGTATCGACGGCGCCGCCCGAAGGGGCCGCCGTCGGGATCCGCGGCCGCCGACAGGGACGGGATCGTCGAGGCCGTCACGCTGGCCCGCACGCTGGCCGACGGCCCGGTCATCGCGGGCGGGCACTCCTATGGCGGCCGGCAGACCTCGATGGTCGTCGCTGAGCACCCTGACCTCGTGGACCGGCTGACCCTGTTCTCGTATCCACTGCATCCGCCGGGCAAGCCCGACCGGTTGCGCACCGAGCACTTCCCCGGCATCACCGTGCCGACGGTGTTCACCCACGGCACCTCCGACCCGTTCGGCGGCATCGAAGAAGTTCGCGACGCGGCCCGAGCGATCCCCGGACCCGTCGAGATCGTCGAAATCACCGGCGCACGCCACGATCTCGGGTCCAAGTCGCTCGATGTGCCCACGCTCGCGGTCGACGCGGCACTGCGGCTGCACTGAGCAGCCCGCGATCGGCGACCTAGGTCCCCGGGACTGGGGCCGAACGGCATTACCTTACTCACGAGTAAGATACGGTATTCTGACTGCATGCCATCGATGCAGCTGGACGCGATCATCGTCGGCGCCGGTTTCGCAGGAATCGGCGCGGCGATACAGCTCAAGCGCCTGGGGTTCGACAATTTCGTCCTGCTGGACCGCGAGGACGATCTGGGCGGCACCTGGCACGTCAACCACTACCCCGGGCTGACTGTCGACGTCCCGACCACCACGTACTCGTATTTCTTCGAACCCAACCCGAACTGGAACCGGCTGTTCTCCGCCGGATCCGAGATCAAGCAGTACGCCGACGACGTCGCCGACAAGTACGACGTGCGCCGCCACATCCGGTTCAACACGACCGTCGAGAGCGCCCGCTGGGATGAGGACGCCAAGCTGTGGCACGTCACACTGGCCGACGGCGAGACACTGACGGCGCGCTACTTGATCACCGCGACCGGATTCCTGTCGCAGCCGTTCACCCCGGACATCCCGGGCATCCACGACTTCGAGGGCACGGTGGTCCACACCGCCGCCTGGGACGACAACTACGAGCCGGCCCACCGGAAGATCGGCATCATCGGCACCGGCGCCACCGCCGTGCAGCTCATTCCCGAGCTGGCCAAGGATGCCGGGCATCTGACCGTGTATCAGCGCACCGCGATCTACGTGGTGCCCAAGCTCGACATCAAGTTCTCGGCCAGGGCCAAGCGGCTGTTCGCCCGGGTGCCACTGACCCAGCGTGTGATCCGAGCCGTCACCGACTTCATCTACGAGGTACTGGTCGACTGGGGCATCCTGCATTACAGCCGCTTCCCGCGGGGCAACGTCGCCGCCGCCGACCTGTCCAAATTGTGGCGGTTCGCGCTGATCCGCGACAAGGAGCTGCGCCGCAAACTCACCCCGGATTACGACTTCGGCTGCAAGCGGCCGACATTCTCGAACAAGTTCTACCGCGCGCTCACCAGACCCAACGTGTCCCTGCAAACCAGCGGCATCGACCACATCGAGGCCGACGGCATCGTCGCCAATGACGGCACCAAAGCGGTCATCGACACTCTGGTGCTGGCAACCGGTTTCGACCTCTGGGAAGCCAACTTCCCCGCCATCGAGGTGATCGGCCGCGATGGCCGCAACCTCGGAAAGTGGTGGCGGGACACGCGATTCCAGGCTTACCAGGGGGTCTCGGTGCCGTACTTCCCGAACTTCCTGAGCCTTGCCAGTCCGTATGCGTTTCTCGGGTTGAACTTCTTCAACTCGATGGAATACCAGATGCGCCACATGGACCGACTCTTCGGCGAGCTGAAGCAACGGGGGGCGACCACATTCGAGATCACCGAGGACGCCAACACCCGATATCTGGACCAGATGACCGAATTACTCGGGGACAGTTTGTTCACCCAAGGAAACTGCGCATCGTCGCGGTCGTACTATTTCAATCCCAGTGGTGAGGCGACCTTGCTGCGGCCGATGACCACGCACGACGCACTACGCGAGGCCTCGACGTATCCGGTGTCCGATTATCACATCAGTTAAACCGAGTGGCACATCAGTTAAACCTGAGAGGACGTCGATGTCTGCAGAGCCGTTGATCAAGGTAACCGGGGTCGTCGTGGCCGCCACCGGACTGTCGCACTTCGTGCGCCCCGAGCTGTTCGAATCCGCCACCAAGTCGGCATTTCCGGACAACACCCTGCAGCACACCTACATCGACGGTGGCATCGAGACCGCGATCGGGTTGGCGTTGGTCTTCCCGAAAACCCGCAAGCTCGCGCTCGCCGGGCTGCTCGCTTACGGCGCCTATCTCGGTGCGAATATCGCCCGCAATCGCTGAGAAGCCAAGGTCACAACTCCGACAAGATTTACGGCTGCGTCAGATTTCTGACTTACATTGACCGGGCACGGCGACGCGTAGTCGTTGGATGTGAGGATGCCAGTCGAAGTATGGGTCGGGGACCGTGCCGGACCGGCCTGAGAGCGGGCAACCGCTCGCAGGCCGGTCCGCATTTCATATTCGCGACATAACATCTCGACGGTGAACAGCCTGCAGCGACGCCTGGGCACAGGCGACGCGGTGATCATCGGGCTGGGTTCCATGGTCGGGGCCGGAATCTTCGTCGCTCTGACCCCCGCAGCCGCTGCCGCAGGGTCATGGCTGTTGGTCGGCCTGGCACTGGCCGGCGCCGTCGCCTACTGCAACGCGATGTCCTCGGCGTGGCTGGCGGCCCGCTACCCGCAATCCGGCGGCACGTACGTCTACGGCCGCGAGCGCCTCGGCGACTTCTGCGGCTATCTGGCGGGCTGGAGCTTCGTGGTCGGCAAGACCGCGTCGTGTGCGGCGATGGCGCTGACGGTCGGGTTCTACGTGTGGCCGGCGCACGCGCACGCCGTGGCGGTGGCCGCGGTGGTGGCGCTGACCGCCGTCAACTACCGCGGTATCCAGAAGTCGGCACTGCTGACCCGGATCATCGTCGCCGTCGTGCTGGCGGTGCTGGCCGCGGTGGTGGTGAGCGTGGCGACCTCGGGGCGGGTCGACGCCGACAACCTGAGGCTCGAAGGTGGCAGTGTCGTCGGGGTACTGCAGGCCGCCGGATTGTTGTTCTTCGCCTTCGCCGGTTATGCGCGCATCGCCACGCTCGGCGAGGAGGTCCGCGACCCGGCCCGGACGATCCCGCGGGCCATCCCCGTCGCGCTGGGCCTTGCCCTCATCGTCTATGCAGCCGTGGCCATATCGGTGCTGGCGGTACTGGGTTCGGACCGATTGGCAACGGCCGCAGCACCATTGGTCGATGCGGTGCGAGCCGCCGGGGCCGGTGGTTTCGAACCGGTGGTGCGCATCGGCGCGGCCGTGGCAGCGCTGGGCTCACTGCTGTCGCTGATTCTGGGGGTGTCGCGGACCACCCTGGCGATGGCGCGAGATCACCACCTGCCAGCCGGGCTGGCCGTCGTGCATCCGCGCTTCGGTGTACCGCACCGCGCCGAGATCGCGGTCGGCGTGGTGGTCGCCGTGGTTGCTGCGACGGCCGATGTCCGTGGGGTGATCGGCTTTTCGTCGTTTGCGGTGTTGGTGTACTACGCGATCGCCAACGCCTCGGCGTGGACGCTCGGCCGCCACGTTGTGCCTGCGCTCGGCCTGATCGGCTGCGTAGTCCTGGCGGTCGCGCTGCCCGTGCAGGCGGTCGTATCCGGCGTGTTAATGCTCATGCTCGGCGCCCTGATTTACGTGGTCCGCCGGTTACGGTAGGACCGTGATTCCGATGAGCTGGACACCGGTGGAAAGCCGCGCCGACGAGACATTCGTCGTCGCCCCGCACGAACGGCTGAGCTGGCCGCGCACGCTGGGCATCGGCGCCCAGCATGTGGTCGCCATGTTCGGCGCCACGTTCCTGGTGCCGGTGCTCACCGGTTTTCCGCCCGCCACCACGCTGTTGTTCTCCGGCATCGGCACGCTGCTGTTCCTGGTGATCACCGGCAACCGGCTACCGAGCTACCTCGGCTCCTGCTTCTCGGTGATCGCACCGGTGACGGCCGCGGTGGCCTCGCACGGTGCCGGTAGCGCGCTGGGTGGATTGATCGCCGTGGGCGTGCTGCTGATCCTCATCGGCGTGGCCGTACACGTGGCAGGCACGCGCTGGATCGATATCGCGCTGCCCCCGGTGGTCACCGGCGCGATCGTCGCGCTCATCGGGTTCAATCTGGCACCGGCCGCCAAGAACAATTTCGAAAAGGGTCCGCTCGTCGGCATTGTCACGCTGGTGCTGCTGGTGGTGGTGCTGGCGTTCTTCCGTGGCATCATCGGCCGGCTGGCGATCTTCTTGGCGGTGGTCGCCGGGTATCTGCTGGCCCTGGCGCTGGGTGAGGTGGACACCTCAGGGATCGCCGCAGCCGGCTGGATCGGGTTGCCGCACTTCCAGACCCCGACGTTGAACCTGTCGGTGCTGCCGCTGTTTTTGCCAGCGGTGATCGCGCTGATCGCCGAGAACATCGGCCACGTCAAATCGGTGGGACAGATGACCGGGGTCGACACCGATCCCCTGACCGGTCGCGCGCTGGCCGCCGACGGCGTCGCGACGGTGCTAGCCGGCCTGGGTGGCGGCACAGCGACCACCACCTACGCCGAGAACATCGGCGTGATGGCCGCGACCCGCGTCTACTCCACCGCGGCCTACTGGGTGGCCGGTGTGACGGCGATCCTTCTGGCGTTGTGCCCCAAGATCGGAGCGACGATCTCGGCGATCCCGCCCGGCGTGCTCGGCGGTGCCACCATCGTGCTCTACGGACTCGTCGGCGTGCTGGGTGTGCGGATCTGGCTGACCAACCACGTGGACTTCGGCTTGCCGATCAACCAGATGACCGCCGCGATCGCCTTGATCATCGGGATCGCCGACTTCACCTGGCACATCGGCAATCTCACGTTCACCGGTATTGCGCTCGGCTCGATCGCCGCGCTGGTCATCTATCACGGCATGCGGGCACTGGGGGTGCTGCGGGGCGCGCGGTCGTCGTAATGCGTGCCGTCGTCGAAGATCTCTACACCCGCTTCGCCCGGTATCCGCTGCCACACGAAGTGGTGGTCTGCGACCAATGCGGGCCGGAGTGGTCGACCGACGACATCCGGTCGACTCCGCTACGGTCGCTGTCGCTGCCGCAGCTGGAAGCCCTGCACGCGATGTCGATGGGCGACAGCGACTTTCGTCACTTCTTTCCGCGGCTCATCGAGCTGCTGATCAACGACAAGTCACCGGTGTTCGCCTTCAACCTAAGTGGGCTGCGAGGCCGTGTGGCGACCTGGCCGGCGCCGGAGGCAAACGCGGTCGGAGACCTCGTTGACAATCTGTGGCGGCATCTGCTGGAAGCCTATCCGGGCGAACTGGGCTACTTCTCCGATAGCCCCACACTCATCGATTTCACCTACTGGTGCGACCAGCCGCTGCAGCCGTTCTTGAACCGCTGGCAGACGATGGACACGACGGCGGCCGCACACCACCTCGGCGACCTTGTGGACTCGGCGTTCACGATGCGAGAGCCATGTGAACCCGCCGTCAAGGACCAGATACTGCGGTGGCTACGCCAGTCAGTGATCGGTGAGCGCCTCGCCTCGGCCAAGCTCGATGCTGCCGAAGAGCTTTGGCGAGTGTGCGGCCGCTGACTCTGCATTCGGAGCGTCGAGTGTGCGCTCAGATCGAAATCCCATGCTCACACACGATCTGTACGCACACTCGATGAGTCTACGGCCCGGTCACGAGGTGGCGGACGCGGTCCTCGCGCAGCGGAATTCCGTTGCGGCCGTCCATGTCCTGGGCATAGAGACCGACCGAGAACACCACTCCCCCGCCGAGGATGCCCAACGCGGTCTTGTCGATGTGCTCGAGGGTGTCGGTGCTCTTGTGATAGTTCGGATCGAACGGTGCGTCCGCGGTGCCGCCCCACAGCTTTTGCTGATCGGCGGTCTTGTTCTCCTCGGCCCCCGAGAACAGCCCACCGGAGGGAACCCCGGCCTTGGTGAAGGCGTCGTAATCCGATCGGCCGTCGAATGATGTGTCCTGAGCGGCCTTTCCAGCCGATTTGAGATAGGCGACCATGGTCCGCTCGATCCCCGCCGACCCCTCCGGCACCCGCGGTATCCGGCCGCCCGGCCCCGGTACCGTGGACTGGTCACCGTCGTAGGTGAAGTAGCCGGGGTTCGGTGAGCCGATCATGTCGTAGTTGAGGTACAGCGCAATGTCCTTGAGCTGCTCGACATTCAGCGACGCGATGTACTTATTGGATCCGATCGTGCCGAGTTCTTCCGCTCCCCAGAACGCAAAGCGCACCGCGTTCTTCACGCCGGGGCTGGGGCCGAGCTGCACGGCGGTCTCCAGTATCGCGGCCACGCCTGAACCGTTGTCGTTGATGCCGGGTCCTTCGGGGACGCTGTCCAGGTGGGCACCGACCATCACGACGTCACTGGTCGAGCCGGTCTTGGTCTGGGCGATGACGTTGCGCGCGTTGACGGATTTGGTGCTGGCTTCGAGTTTGAGCGTGGTCGGACCCGGATTGGCCCGCAGGGTCGCCCCGTCGGCCTTCGTCACCGTGACCACCGGAAGCTTGACGTCGGTGTCCTCGCCGAGGGTGGCGCCCGCTTGTTGGCCGTCGACGTTGTCGGCGACGACCAGCGCAACGGCTCCCAGCTTGGCGGCGATGGCCTGCTTGTCCTTGAACGGGCAGCTCCCCCGGTCCACGAGTACCACCGCGCCCGTGACGGGCAGCCCGGCGTAGTCGGCGGGGGCGCAGCCGGGGGTGTCCTCGGCCGGTGCGACGACCAGCGGTCCGCTGACGCCCTGGGGCGGGGTGGGCAGACTGAATTCCATGGCGCGGGCCGTCACCCCGGTACCGCCGACCCGCAACTCCGGGGTGCCGGACTGGAAGACCCTGGCCTGGAACTCGGGGGTTTGCACGTCGAACCCTTTGCCGCGCAGCACGCCCGCCACGTAGTCGACGCTGGCATCGAACCCGGGGGTGCCAACCGCTCTGGTGGCGTTATTGGCATTCGCGATGTCCTGCAGCTTCTGCAGGTGGCCGAACACGGCGTCGGTGGTGACCTGCTTGCGCAGTCCGTCGGCGAACTGCGCGGCGGGGTTCTGCGCCGTTCCTGGCTGCACGGAGTTGGCCGGGTGGCTGCATCCCGCCACGGCGACCGCCGCGACGGCGAGCGTCGCCACAGCCCGGTGTCTGTACGTCATCGCGCCCAGGTTAGACGCAACCCCCCGCACGCAGGTTCGGGTGGCACCATGTGCTCGATGACCGTGACCGCCCCGCGCCGCCGCCTGGTGACCTCGACCGAGGTCCTGGTGGCGGGGCTGGTGGTGTGTGCGCTGGTGGGCACCTGGATGCGCGACGGCGTCGCCGGCAATCCGCAGCTGGCGACCGCCGGAACGGTGTTCGCCGGGGTGTTTCTGCAGGCCGTGCCGTTTCTGGTGCTCGGTGTGGTGATCAGTGGCCTGATCGCCGCGTTCGTCTCCCCGGAGCGGCTGGCCAGGATGCTGCCCAAGCGGGCCTCCGCGGCGGTGCTGGCCGCCGGGGTGGCCGGCGCGGCCCTGCCGGGCTGTGAGTGCGGGTCGGTTCCGGTGGCCCGGCGGCTGTTCGCCGACGGGACGACGGGCGCGGCGGCGTTGACGTTCATGCTCAGCGCACCGGCGATCAATCCGGTGGTGCTGGTGGCCACCGCGGTCGCCTTCCCCGGCCAGCCGGAGATGGTGGCGGCCCGCTGCCTGGCCTCGCTGGCTACCGCGGTGGTGATGGGGGTGCTGTGGTCACGATGGGGACGGCCCGCCTGGGTGACCCGCACGCTGCCCCGCGCCGACGGTGCCGGCCAGTCGCGCTGGACGGTGTTCACCGAGGCCGCTCGGCACGACTTCCTGCAGGCCGGCTCGTATCTGGTGATCGGCGCCGCGGCGGCCGCCACACTGCGAGTTGTGGTGCCGCCGTGGATGTTCGAACACGTGGCCGGTCACCTGCTGATCGGCGTGGTCACCATGGCGCTGCTGGCGTTCGTGCTGGCGCTGTGCTCGGAGGCCGACGCCTTCGTGGCCGCCAGCCTCACCATGGTGCCGCTGATACCGCGGCTGGTCTTCCTGGTGGTCGGCCCGGCCGTTGACGTGAAACTCGTTGCCATGCAAGCGGGTATGTTCGGGCGGAGTTTCGCGCTGCGCTTCGCCCCGGTCACGTTGGTGGTCGCGACCGTGCTGGCGACGGCGGTGGGCCTGGTGCTGCTGTGAGGCGCGAAACCGAGAACACCCTGCTGCTGATCGTCGGGATCGCCCTGGTGATGGTCACAGTCACGGGGGCGTACACCCGGTACGTCAAACCGGCGATGCTGCCGTGGCTGGCGATGTCGTCGGCGGTTCTCATCGCGCTCGCCCTGGTCGCGATCGCACGGGACATCCGACGCGGCGGTGCGGAACCCGACCACGACCACGCCGGGCATGTGCACCGCAACGGCATCGTCTGGCTGCTGGTGCTGCCGGTGGTGTTGCTGATCTTCGTAGTGCCACCGGCGTTGAGTGCCAGGGCGGCAACGCCGGCCACGGTGACCGGCGCGCGCTCGTTTCCGCCGCTGCCCGCCGGGGCGGCGCCGACGGTATCGCTGCCCGAGGTGCTGATGCGCGTCGCGGTCGGCAAGGTGGGCGGCCTGGACGGTAAGCAGATCACCACGACCGGATTCACCATGCGCGACGGCGATCGGGTCGACCTGGCCAAGATCGTCATCATCTGCTGTGCGGCCGACGCGCAGCTGGCCCGGCTGCATCTGTCCGGGCCCGCAGCGGCGAGCGCGGCCGCGCTGCCGGAGAACACCTGGCTTCGGATCGAAGGCACCGTGCCGGCAGGCCAAACCTATTCGGGCACATCGTCGATCCCGACGCTGGAGGTGTCGAGCATCACGCGCATCGGCCCGCCCGCCAACACCTACGGCTGACGGAACCTCGCCGCGATCAGGTCGGCGACCGCCCGCATGCCGGCGGCGTTGGGATGAAACGGCTTGGGCCGCCACGGCAGCAGTGAGCCGGCGCCAATCGTCCACGGGTCGGCTGACCAGGCGTGGTGATCGCGACTGGCGTCGGCGGCGTGGATGACCTCGCAGCCGGTGGCCTTGGCAGCGTCGGCCGTCTCCTGGGCCAGTCGCGTCGCGACGAGGCGGCCCAGATCGGCGACGTCATCGGACAGCGGCGGGGCAGGCGTTCCCGACGGGGGTAACAGAGTCAGGTAGTCCACGAACATGATTCGCGCCCGCGGTGACCGCTCGCGCAGCGCCTGACCGACTTCCCGCAGTGACGCACCGACCTGGTCCAGCGCGGCGCCGCGGGCCGCGGGATCCAAGAATTCACGCAATCTTTCGCCGAGTATCGGCACGGCCCGCAGCATCGTTGGCAGGGTCGCGGCGAACAGCAAGGGGACGTAGCCGACATCATTGCCGCCGATGGTGACGGTGACCAGTTCCTCAGAGCCGTCAAGGGTGTCGATCTGAGGTAGTGCGCTGTGCTGGCGCTCACGCAGCACATTGGCGGTGGTGGCCCCGGAATAGGTGACGTCGACCAGATCGAGGCCCAGGCGTTCGGCGGCCAGGTGTGGATAGTTGCGGGCCGAGCGCCCGGCGGCCACCGGTGAGCCCGCTGCCCTTGGTCGGATCCCCGGCCCGGCGGCCATCGAACTTCCCAGCGCAACATAACGACTCATACGATGCTCGGGCTCGACGCCTGCGCCCAGAACCGCTTCGGGATGCGCCCGGCGTGCCGCGCGAGCAGCCCGGCGGTGACGGCGGCGGCCATCGCGGCGGCCATCGCCGGCGGATCGGCGGCGCGAGTCACCGCGCTCGCTAAAAGAACGGCGTCACAACCCAATTCCATCGCGAGGGCAGCGTCGCTGGCGGTGCCGATCCCGGCGTCGAGGATCACCGGCACCTCGGCGGCGGCGGTGATCATCTCGATATTGTGCGGATTGGAGATTCCCAGCCCGGTTCCGATCGGCGAGCCCAGCGGCATCACCGCAGCGCAGCCGATGTCCTCGAGCCGCCGGGCCAGCACCGGGTCGTCGTTGGTGTAGGGCAGAACCACGAATCCGTCGTCGACCAGTTGTTCTGCCGCACGGACCAATTCGACCGCGTCGGGCAGCAGCGTCCGCTCGTCGGCGATGACCTCGAGCTTGACCCAGTCGGTGCCCAGCGCCTCGCGCGCCAGTTGCGCGGTCAGCACCGCCTCCGCCGCGCCGCGACAGCCCGCGGTGTTGGGCAGCGGCGTGATCTCCAGCCGGGCCAGCAGGTCCAGCACCCCGGTGCCGCCCTCGGCATCCACCCGGCGCATGGCCACCGTGGTCATCTCGGTACCCGAGGCCACCAATGCCTCTTCCAGCACCGTCAGGTTCGGCGCGCCGCCGGTACCCAGGATCAGCCGCGAGCCGAACGTGCGGCCCGCGATCGTCAGTTGCTCAACCACCTTGCACCGCTGTCACCACTTCGACCCGGGCGCCCTCTGGCAGCGCCGAATTCCATTGCGAGCGAGGCAGAACCGTCCAGTTCACGGCGACAGCGATGCCTCGTTCGGAAAAGCCGAGGGTCTCCAGAAGCCGCGACACCGTGGTGTCGTCGTCGACTTCCAGCTCCTCATCGTTGACCATCACCTTCACGCCCGTGCTCCAATCAACTCGGCGGCGATCCGCTCAGCGGTCCACGGCGCCAACAGGAATCCCGACCGGCCGTGTCCGGTGGCCACCAGTGTGTGCTCGTCGAGCCGGCCCACGATCGGCATATTATCCGGGGTCATCGGCCGCAGCCCGGCCGCACATTCGGCCAGTTCGTACTCGCCCAGCGCCGGCATCACCTCGCAGGCGTCGTCGAGCAGCTCACGCACGCCGGACACCGAAGGGGCGGTGTCACGGCCGTGTTCGTACTGCGTCGCGCCGATCACCACGCCGTCGGCCCTGGGCACCAGGTACACCGAGCGGCCGTGCACCTTGGCCCGAACCACGCGCTGCGGCATCGGCATACAGCCGCGGCGCCAGCGCAGCCGCAGCACTTCACCCTTGACGGGCCGGACCTGCAGGCCGGGCCACAGCGCGGGCGCGTCGATACCGTTGGCGATGACCACGGTGTCCGCGCCGTCGCGTGCGTCGTCGAGCTGCTCCACCGGCGGCGCCCAGCGAACCCCGAGCTGCTCGCAGTGCGCCTCGAGGGCGGCCACCAGTTTGCGGTTGTCCACCGCCAGTTCATCATTGGCGACGAAGCCGTGCCGAATACCTTGAGCCAGAAGCGGTTCGATGTCCCGGGCGCTGGTCGTCACGGTGACCGGGTGGCCCTGAGCCGACAGCCAGTCAGCGACGGTCCGCAGGTCCTGCGCGTCGGCCCGGTCGACACCGACCACCAGTGACGCGCGGGCGGTGACCACGTCGTCGGGCAGGCCGTCGAGGAAACCGGCGTGCCACAGCCGCAGCGATTCCAGGCCCAGCGCCAGCAGCTTCTCCTCGCCGGGCCAGCCCTCGCTGTGCGGGGCCAGCATCCCGCCGGCCACCCAGGACGCACCGAAGGAGGGTGTCCGGTGTACCCGCACCGACAACCCGTCGAGCGCCGCGCGGCGGGCCACCGCGAGACCGATGACGCCGCCCCCGATGACGGCTAGAGATTCGTTCGACATATCCCTTTCGCTTCCTTCGCCGGCATGACCCGGATCAGGTGGTGACGGTCTGGAGGGTTTGCGCTCCACTCTCAGCCCCGCTCCCGGGGCTCCCGTGCCAACCCACCACGCTAGCCGCTACCGTCGCGGTGTGCACGAACCTCAGACCAGGCTCGCGACCGCACGGCTCTACCTGTGCACCGATGCCCGCCGCGAACGCGGTGATCTGGCCGAGTTCGCCGAGGCGGCACTGGCCGGCGGCGTCGATCTCATCCAGCTGCGCGACAAGGGCTCCCCCGGCGAGAAGCAGTTCGGGCCGCTGGAGGCACACGGCGAGCTCGCGGCACTGGAGACCCTGGCCGACGCGGCCCGCCGGCACGGCGCGCTACTGGCGGTCAACGACCGCGCCGACATCGCCCGCGCGGCCGGCGCCGAGGTGCTGCATCTGGGCCAGGACGACCTCCCGCTGGGGGTGGCCCGCGACATCGTCGGCCCGCACACCGTGATCGGCCGGTCCACGCACGCGATCGGCGAGGCCGCCCGCGCGCTGACCGAGGACGTCGACTATTTCTGTGTCGGCCCGTGCTGGCCGACGCCGACGAAGCCGGGTCGCGCCGCGCCCGGCCTGGACCTGGTGCGTGAGGTGGCGGCGCTGGCACCCGACAAGCCATGGTTCGCGATCGGCGGGATCGACGAGGAGCGCCTGCCCGACGTGCTGGCTGCCGGGGCGACCCGAATAGTGGTGGTACGGGCGATCACCGCCGCCGACGACCCCAAGGCCGCCGCGACGCGGTTGCGTGCCGCGCTCGCTAGCTAGCTAGCTGACCTCTGCGGCCGCCGACGTGCACCACGCGAAGACCCCGGACTGGATCTCGACGGTGTGCGGCACCGGCTGCTGGCATTCGTCATGATCACCCGAGCTCAGCATCGCGGTGATGCGCAGCCGTTCCCAGCTGGCGGCGAAGCCGGGGTGCAGCGGCAATTCGACCACCTCGTCCTCGGCCACCCAGCGCAGCTCGGAGCTCTCCCGGTTCGCGATAGTGCTCAGCAATTCGGGGGCGTCGGCGACGACAGTGGTGTAACTCCACTGGGCTCCGCCGGTACCGAAAACCTCGGCCGTCACCACCGTCGCGCGGACCAGCACCTGCTCGGCGAGCAGGCCGGCTTCCTCGTGGGCTTCCCGGACCGCGGCCTGCTCGGGGGTTTCATGGCTGTCGCGGGCACCACCGGGCAACGCCCAGGTGCCGCCCTGATGGCTCCACGGCGCGCGGTGCTGAAGCAGCACGGCGGGGGTACCGTCGGGGCGGGGAGCTCGCAACAACAGTCCGGCGGCACCGTGCCGTCCCCAATAGGACGTGCCGGTATCGGATACCACCCAGCCGTCTCCATCCCCACGCACGCGTTCAGGATAAGCACGCCACGCCGGAGTAGGTCGGTCGATCCCGCCCCATCTGTCACAACACCTCTTAGGATTGTCTCAGGATGCGTGCCGGGTACACCCGGCAAGGGACAGCAGTGGATCCGGGCAATAGGGAATGAGGTCCGCGAGAGGTGACCGTCGAGCTGGCGCACCCGTCGACCGAGCCGTTGGGGCTTCGGACGCCGACCCTGCCCGCTCACCCCCGGTGGTGGTTCCTGCGCACCACCCCGGGACGGATCCTGACCCTGGGTCTCATCCTGGCCATGCTGGGGATCGTCAGTGCCTTCGCCACCTCGACGACGATCACCAATCGGCAGACCCAGCTGACCACCGTCCTCAACCACACCGAGCCGCTGTCGTTCGCTGCCGGCCAGCTCTACACCACGCTGTCGGTGGCCGACGCCGCCGCCGCGACCGCGTTCATCGCCGGCTCCGAGCCGCGCGCCGTGCGGCAGCGCTATGAGCAGGCGATCACCGACGCGGCCGTCGCGGTCACCCGGGCGGCCAGCGGGCTCACCGACGAGCCGCTGATCCAGCTGCTGGGCCGGATCAATGCGCAGCTGGCCGTCTACACCGGCCTGATCGAGACGGCACGGACGAACAACCGCATGGGCAACCCGGTCGGTTCGTCGTACCTCTCGGAGGCCTCGGCGCTGATGCAGCAGCAGATCCTGCCGGACGCGCAGCGGCTCTACGAGGAGACGTCGGCGCGCGTCGATGCCGAGACCACGGCCTCCACCCGGATCCCGGCGCCGGTGCTCATCGTGGTGGCCGCGACCCTGCTGTTCGGGGTGTTCGGGCACCGGTGGCTGGCCGACCGGACCAGGCGTCGGGTCAACGTCGGCCTGATCGCCGGCGGCCTGGCGATCGTGGTGATGATCATCTGGGTGGGTTCGGCGCTGATCATCTCCACCGCCGGCAGCCGCGCTGCCAAGAACACCGCCGCCGAGTCGCTCAAAACCGTCACTAGCCTGGCGATCACCGCCCAGCAGGCCCGCGCCGACGAGACGCTGTCGCTGATCCGGCGGGGCGACGAACTCGTCCGCAAGCGGTCCTACTACCAACGCGTGGAAGCCATGCACACTCAGCTCGCCGACTACCTGGGCCGCAGCGACGCGATCGCCAAGGGCGACTTGGCCAACGCCGACCAGCTGCTGACGAAGTGGCGACAGGCCGACGAGCGCATCAACGCCTATATCTCGGTCGGCAACTACCAGGCGGCCACCCAGGTGGCACTCGGCACCGGCGAGGACGATTCGACGCCGGCGTTCGACAAGCTCGACGCCGCACTGTCGACGGGTATCCGGGAGAGCCGCAACCAGCTGCGCAACGACATCCTGTCCGCCCGCCGGGTGTTGTCGGGGACGACGGTCGGCGGCGTGGTGCTCTCGATCGGCGCGGCGTTGGCGGTGGCGCTGGGATTGTGGCCCAGGCTTAGCGAGTACAGATGATGAAGTCACGACGGCTGATGTGCATCGTGATCGCTGCGGCAATCACGCTGTCCGGCTGCGGCAAAACCGAGTACATCGGGGCGCCGGCGGTACCGACGCTGGCGCCGCCCACGCCGGCCGGCATGCAGGAACTAGCGCCCGAGCCACCCCAGCCGCCGGATCCGACCGAGAACAACTGCGACCGCACCGCCAGCCTGAAGCCCTTCGCCACCAGGGCGGAGGCCGATGCGGCGGTGGCCGGCATCCGAGCCCGCGGCCGGCTGATCGTCGGGCTGGACGTCGGGAGCAACCTGTTCTCCTTCCGGGATCCGATCACCGGGGAGATCACCGGTTTCGACGTCGACATCGCCGGTGAGGTGGCCCGGGACATCTTCGGCACCCCGTCGGCAGTCGAGTACCGCATCCTGTCGTCGGCCGACCGGATCACCGCCCTGCAGAACAACACCGTCGACATCGTGGTGAAGACCATGACGATCACCTGTGACCGCCGCAAGGACGTGAACTTCTCGACCGCGTATTTCACTGCCTATCAACGCATCTTGGCGCCGCGGGAGTCGGCCATCTCGCAGGCATCCGACCTGTCCGGGCGCCGGGTGTGCGTCGCCAGCGGCACCACGTCGTTGGACCGGGTGCGCCAGATCGCCCCGCCGCCGATCATTGTCACGGTGGTCAGCTGGGCCGATTGCCTGGTCGCGCTGCAGCAGCGCGAGGTCGACGCGATCAGCACCGACGACTCGATCCTGGCGGGCCTGGTGGCCCAGGATCCCTACTTGCACATCATCGGACCGAACATGGCTCAGGAGCCGTACGGGATCGGCATCAACCTGACCAACACCGGCCTGGTGCGGTTCGTCAACGGCACGCTGGAACGCATCCGCCGGGACGGCACGTGGAACACGTTGTACCGCAAGTGGTTGACGGTGCTGGGGCCTGCTCCGGCTCCCCCGACACCGAGGTACCTGGACTGATGGACATCCCGGATCAGCCAGATGTCGACGTCGGCACCCAGCCCGCGACCCTCGACGACCTCACCGTGGATACGATGTCGACGATGCGGCCAATGGCCACCCAGGCCATCTTCCGGCCGAATTTCGACGATGACGACGACGACGCGGTCGGCAGCGTGGGCACCGAGCCGGAGGCCATGCACCAGGCGACGGTGGCCCGCAAGCTCTCCCCGACCCGTCGCCTCGGCGGCGGACTGGTGGAGATTCCCCGCTTCCCGGAGATCGACCCGCTGACCGCGTTGATGGTCAATCCGGTTGTCGCGGAGTCGAAGCGATTCTGCTGGAACTGCGGACGCCCGGTGGGACGCTCGACCAAGGACGGCAAGGCGGCCTCGGAAGGCTGGTGCCCGCATTGCGGCAGCGCGTATTCGTTCGTGCCGCAGCTGGTTCCCGGTGACATGGTCGCCGACCAGTACGAGATCAAAGGCTGCGTCGCGCACGGCGGCCTGGGCTGGGTCTACCTGGCCGTCGACCACAACGTCAACGAACGTCCGGTGGTGCTCAAAGGTCTTGTCCATTCCGGGGACGCGGAGGCGCAGGCGATCGCGATGGCCGAGCGGCAATTCCTCGCCGAGGTGGTTCACCCGTCGATCGTGAAGATCTTCAATTTCGTCGAGCATCCCGACTCCCACGGTGAGCCGGTCGGCTACATCGTGATGGAGTACGTCGGCGGTAAGTCGCTCAAAACACCCAAGGGCGAGAAGCTTCCGGTGTCGGAGGCGATCGCCTACGTGCTGGAGATCCTGCCCGCGCTGGGTTATCTGCATTCGATCGGCCTGTGCTACAACGACCTCAAGCCCGAGAACGTGATGGTGACCGAGGAGCAGCTCAAGCTGATCGACCTCGGTGCGGTGTCGCGGATCAACTCGTTCGGCTACCTCTATGGCACGCCTGGGTACCAGGCACCGGAGATCGTGCGCACCGGCCCGACCGTCGCCAGTGACATCTACACGGTGGGTCGTACCCTGGCCGCGTTGACGGTGGAACTGCGAACCCGCAAGGGCCGCTATGTCGATGGCCTGCCCGAAGACGATC
Organism: Mycobacterium sp. RTGN5; assembly: GCF_033804465.1. Taxonomy (NCBI): domain Bacteria; kingdom Bacillati; phylum Actinomycetota; class Actinomycetes; order Mycobacteriales; family Mycobacteriaceae; genus Mycobacterium; species Mycobacterium sp. RTGN5. Next base: position 140,104 of record NZ_JAPZLA010000007.1, on the reverse strand, counting down.
CGGTGCTCAAGAAGTACGACTCGTTCGCGCGGCTTCTGCGCCGGGCCATCGACCCCGACCCGCGCCGCCGCTTCGCCAGCTCCGAAGAGATGTCCTCGCAACTGCTGGGTGTGCTGCGTGAGGTGGTCGCCGAAGACACCGGTGTGCCACGGCCAGGTTTGTCGAACGTCTTCACCCGCACTCGCGCCGCCTTCGGGGTGGAATTGTTGGTGGCGCACACCGATGTGTATCTCGACGGACTGGCCCATGCCGAGAAGCTGACGGCGACCGAAATCGTTACCGCGCTGCCGGTTCCACTGGTGGATCCCACCGATATCGCGGCGACGGTGCTGTCTGCGACGGTGCTGTCACAACCCGTGCAGACACTGGACTCGCTGCGCGCGGCCCGGCACGGCGTGCTGGACTCCGAGGGCGTCGATCTGACGGAATCGGTGGAGCTGCCGCTGATGGAGGTGCGCGCACTGCTCGACCTCGGCGATGTCGCCAAGGCCAACCGCAAGCTCGACGAGCTGTCCGAGCGGGTGGGCTGGCGCTGGCGGCTGATCTGGTTCAAGGCGGTCTCCGAGGTCCTCACCGGTGACTATGATTCGGCGACAAAGCATTTCACCGAGGTGCTGGAAATCTTCCCGGGCGAGCTGGCGCCCAAGCTGGCGCTGGCCGCCACCGCCGAGCTGGCCGCAACGTCCGACGAGCTGCCGTTCTACCGAACCGTGTGGCACACCGACAACAACTCGATCTCGGCGGCGTTCGGCCTGGCCCGAGCACAGTCGGTGGAAGGCGACCGCGAAGCCGCAGTGAACACCCTGGACGACGTTCCTGCTGCGTCAAGGCATTTCACCACCGCGCGGCTGACCAGCGCGGTGACGTTACTTTCCGGGCGATCGGCGCACGAGCTCACCGAGGAGCAGATCCGCGACGCCGCGCACCGGGTGGAGGCACTGCCGGATTCCGAGCCGCGGGTGCTGCAGATCCGGGCACTGGTGCTTGGCACGGCGATGGACTGGATGTGCGAGAACACCGCCAGCACCAATCACATCCTCGGCTTCCCGTTCACCGAACATGGTCTGCGCCTGGGCGTTGAGGCCTCGCTGCGCAGCCTGGCCCGGGTAGCCACCAGCCAGGCGCACCGGTATGCGTTGGTTGATATGGCCAACAACGTGCGGCCCACCAGCACGTTCTAGGAACGGAATCGGTCGCGCAGCTGGGGATCGTTCTCCCACCACAGCGTCGACGCGTGGCTCTGCTCCACGGTCGCTTCGTCCAGTTCAGCGTCCACCTCCGCGGCTCGGCGGCGCTCGTGGGATCCGAGCTGGCGCATCAGGACCGCGACGAACGGGATGCTCAGCACGTCGCCGGCGATCCACAGGATGCCCGCGCCGATGGATTGGTCGATCCGCGGACTTGGCCCCCAATTGCGCTGCAATGACGCGTAATAGCCGACAGCGATCAGCGGGCCCAGCCACAGCACAATGCCGAGCAGCCCGTCAGCCAACGACTCCACCACACTGATCCCGAGCGACAGCAGCGGCGAAAACCGTCGCGGCACCGGATCGGTCTGCAGGCGGGCGTAGAAGTACCCGAAGCCAACGAGCACGAGCAGGAGCCGAGTCGCCGACGCCAGCCATCCGGTCATCGAGGCGACATACCAGGGGGTCAAGTAGAGCAGCCACGGTGTGGCCAGCATGACGACGGACGTCGCGAGCGGTGAGCAGGCCACCCGAAGAACTTTCGAGCTCAGTGCCGCCTCCACAACCCGATTCATCGGCGCCGAGGCCGCGCACAGCACCGCCACCGGACGACCAAGTGCCAGCAGGAACGGCGCGACGAGCAACAGCAGTAGGACCTGGACTGAGCGAACCCAGAACAGCACCGGCGCGTATACGCCCACGGCGCTGAATGTGGCCACCCCCCACACCGCGACGCCCGCCATCAAGCACACTGCCTGCCCACGCGTCCACGCTCCGAGCACCACGGCTGCCGACCGTACGCCGATCAGCTTGGAGGTTGCCGTGCGATTGCTGAGCTTTCAGCGGGCCAGCTTGCCGGCGAGTTGGTCGAACGTGGCGATCCAGCCGGTGTGGAAGGACTCGAATTCCGTTGGCGGCAGCAGGGAATGCTCGATGGACATCAGTGTTTCCTCGCTGCCTGCCGGTGCGAACGTCACGGTGACGATGCTGGCTTGCGTCGGGTCCTCCCAGTTGGAATTGCTCCAGGTGAACCGCAGCAGATGCGGACGCTCGATGGCCAGGAACTGCCCGCTGATGAGCACCCGGGTGCCCGAGTCGTCGACGTCGAAGCGCACGGTGCCACCCACCCGGGGGTCGACGGCGACGTCGACCACGCGCACCGGGTGTGGACACATCCACTCCTGCAGCGCTTCCGGGTCGAGCCACTCGTCGAATACTGCCTCCGGAGTGGCGGGCATGACTCGCTGGACGACGACAGTCACCGTGTCGGTCATCGACCCTGCCCCTTCTTGCGCCGCAGTCGTGCCGCAAGGGCGTCGGCGCGCACCGACCAGAATTGCGTCTGCTCGTCGATCCAATGCTGTGCCGCGGTAAGGCCTTCCGGTCGAAGCGATACCCAGTGTTCGCGGCCGCGGACATCCCGTTGAATGAGCCCGGCCGATTCCAGCACGCCGATGTGGCGTGACACACCGGCGAACGTCATCGGCAGCGGGGCGGCGAGATCGGTGATCCGGGCGTCGCCGTTTCGCAGCGCCTCGATCAGGTGGCGCCGCGTCGGGTCGGCCAGTGCGGCGTACGCACGATCCAGAACCTGATCTTCAACCATCTTGTTGACTATAGACCGCCGGGCATGGTTCGCTGGAGTCGGATATTCAACCAATATGTTTAATATTCTGGAGGGAGCACCGATGAAGACGCCCAAGATTGTGTCGGCACAGGAGTGGGACGTCGCCCACCAGCAGCTGCTCGTCAAGGAGAAGGAACTGACCCGGGCCCGCGACGCATTGGCCGCGCTGCGACGGCGAATGCCCTGGACGCGGGTCGACAAGTCTTATGAGTTCGACAGCCCGGACGGCACAGTCAGCCTGCTCGACCTGTTCGCCGGTCGCCGCCAGCTGATCGTGTACCGCGCCTTCCTGGACCCGGGAGTTCACGGCTGGCCCGACCACGGTTGCGTCGGATGCTCGTTGATGGCCGATCACATCGGCAACCTGGCGCACCTGAACGCTCGCGACACCACGCTGGTCTACGCCTCCCGGGGTGCACAGCCCGACGTCCAGAAGATCAAGGCCAGGATGGGCTGGGACATCCCCTGGTACACGATCCTGCCCCGCCCCGACACGGACTTCGACGTCGACCGCGCCGACAGGGCCTTTGACGTCGACTTCGGTGTGGACCAATGGCACGGCACCAATGCGTTCATCCGCGACGGCGACCAGATCTACCGCACCTACTTCATCGACAGCCGCGGTGACGAGATATTCGTCAACACATGGCATTTCCTCGACATGACCGCATTAGGCCGTCAGGAGATCTGGGAGGACTCACCGCAGGACTATCCGCAGAGCAAGCCGTATGAATGGTGGAGCTGGCACGACAACTACCCCGAGCACACGCCGTCACGATGGTTCGGTGATCCCGACCCCGACGATCCGAATGATCCGCGGCCGTCGGGCTAGAGCGCAGCGGAGCAGCGTTATCCCATGTCAGACGGTATAGACGCGAGCCAGCACGACTTCCAGCCACCCAACCCGCGCCGGAACCACACCGGCGACCACTAACATCTGGGACGTGCGACGAATACTGGCGGCCCTGTCCATTCTCATGACCGTCGCCTTCATTGGCACGGCCTGTGGTAGCCGCACATCGCAGGCCCCCACGGAGACCAGTCCATGGCAGAACTACGGCGACGTCTTCAGCAGCGAGGCTGCGCGGGATCTTGACCCGTCGCTGCAGTCCGCGGTCGGCTGGGCGCAGCGCTTCATCTACAACTCCCGATCTGGCGTCAACGACAGCGGCACCCACGTCACTGGAATCCTCCTGGTACCCAAGGGAAGTCCCCCTGACGGAGGATGGCGTGTCGTCGCGTACGGCCATCCCGCGACCGGAACTCAACCTGGATGCGGACCCTCGACGTCGCCGACGCTGCTCAATTCGGCAGCCGTGGTGCAACAACTGCTGCAAGCCGGCTTCCCCGTGGTGATGACGGATTACCAGGGACTTGGCAGCCTCGACAAGATTCAGGACCGGCCAGACCGAGACATCTACCATCCATTCCTCGAATCGACGACGGTCGGATACAACCTGATCGATTCGGTTCGCGCGGCCCGCCAGCTGATCGATCAGGCCGGCGGTAAAGCCTCCACATCGTGGCTGACTCTCGGAATCGGCCAGGGCGGCCAAGCGGCATGGGCGGCCAATGAGCTGGCGGCCAACCAGGGCTGGAGCATGACATTGATTGGCGCGGTCGCGATTTCCCCGGTAGCTGATATCACCGGCCTAGCCGACGCGGCGGAGGCGGGGTCCCTCAACACCCAACAGCAACTCGCTCTCCAGGGGTTTCTCGCCGGCGTGAAGAACTCCTACTTCGATGACTTCCACCTCGACGACTACCGCAGCGGAATCATCGCGCAGAAGTGGGACACCCTGCTGGCCTGCGACGCGGCGGGCCTCCAGGAGCGCACCACGATCGCGGGTCAGATCACACCTGACGATCTCCGGCCCCACTCGCCAGCTGCGACCGCCACACTTCGCGGCTTCCTGAAGAAGACCAGCCTTCCGCAGGCACCGGCGCAGGGCCCGATGCTGGTGATCTACGGGGATAACGATCCGCTGGTCCCCGCGGCATGGACGGATGCCGCGCTGAATCGCGCCTGCGCAATGGGCGACACCATCACGATCCGTCGCCTACCCAGCGATGCCCCGGACCAGCTCGACATGTCCGAGGCGTTGGACTGGATGAACCAGCGGGTCAATTCTGTTCCGGCACCCAATGATTGCGAAGGCCGTATATCGTGACCCTGACGCATGGCTGGCTGCTGATCACAGTTCAGATCATCGCTGGTGCGGTGTTGTTGGCGGCGATCGGGCGGCGACCCCGACGGTGGCTTCAGATCTGGCTACCCGTCGCCGCGGTCACCGGGGCAGCGGCGGCAGCGTTCGTCTACTGGTTCATCCACTATCAAGGGTGGTCGCAGGATCCGGCCCCGGTGATCTTTTGGGTGTGGATCGTCTGCTTTGGGGTCGCGGTCATCGTATTGATCGCCGGCTGGCGCAGCGCAGGATGGCCGCGCAGAAGTGCGGCATTGCTTTCCGTTCCGCTCTGCGTGCTGTGCACTGCCTTGGCGGTCAACTGCTGGGTGTCCTACTTCCCCACTGTGCAGTCGGTCTGGGACCGGGCCACCGGGAGCGAACCGGCACGGTGGATCGACATGTCGACGCTGACCGATATGCAGCGCAACGGGGTCATCCCGACCCAGGGAGTTGTCGTCAAAGTGACGACTCCCGATACAGAGTCGGGATTTTCGCACCGGCAGGAGTATGTGTACCTGCCGCCGGCCTGGTTCAAGAGCTCACCCCCACCCCAGTTGCCGGCGGTGATGATGTTCGGCGGCCAGTTCGGCCGCCCCGACGACTGGCTCCGCTCGGCCGATGCGCTCAAAACACTCGACGATTTCACCGCCAGGCACGGCGGCAATGCTCCAGTGATGGTATTCCCGGACGTCGGCGGAACATTCAGCAACGACACCGAATGCGTCAACGGACCCCGCGGCAACGCCGCCGATCATCTCATCAAAGATGTTGTGCCCTTTGTAGTCTCGACCTTCGGCGTGAGCCCGAAGCCGGCAAACTGGGGGATCGTCGGCTGGTCATCGGGCGGCACCTGCGCCCTGATGCTCGCGGTGATGCATCCCGAGGTGTTCAGTGCGATCGTCGACGTCGACGGTCAGCTCGGCCCTAACGCCGGAACCCGCGACCAGACCATTGCGCGGTTGTTCGGCGGTGACGAATCCGCCTGGGCGGCGTTCGACCCGAGGTCGGCGATAATCCGGCACGGTCCCTACACCGGACTGTCGGCATGGTTCGCGGTGTCCTCCGATACGTCGTCCGAATACCGGCCGGGGAACACCGGTACTCCACCCACGCCCCCCGCTGAATGGGATACCAATTCCGAGGACCACGGCGACATCGCTCAGGCCTTGTGCTCGTTGGTGAGTAGCTACGGCATCGAGTGCGCGGTCGTGAACCACCACGCGTCCCACGATTTCCAGGGAGCGGGTTTTGCCTTCGCCGACGCGCTGCCGTGGCTGGCCGGCAAGATCGGCACCCCGGGCGTCCGCCCGATCCCGATGCGCGGCGCCCCCGGCTAGCGACGCCGCGCGGCCTCAGAGCACCGTCAGGCAGGCCTGGGCGATCGCCAGTTCCTCGTTCGTCGGGATCACCAGCACGGTCGTCGGCGACTTGTCGGCCGAGATCCGCCGCGCACCCTTTGCCGGACTCTCGTTGAGGTGTTCGTCGAGTTCGATACCCAGCGGCGCCAGCCCGGTCAGCGCGTCGCGTCGCACCCGCGCGTCGTTCTCGCCAACCCCAGCGGTGAACGTCACCACATCGGTGTGGCCGAGGACGGCCAGATACGCACCGATGTACTTGCGCAGCCGGTGGATGTAGACGTCGTAGGCCAATTGCGCTGCCTCGTCACCAGATTCGATCCGCTGGTGCACCACCCGGAAGTCGATCTCGCCACTGAGACCGTACATTCCCGCGTGCCGGTTGAGCATGGTCTCGATCTCCTCGACGCCCATATCGGCGGTTCGCCACAGGTAGACCAGCACACCCGGGTCGATATCACCGGATCGTGTTCCCATCACCAGCCCCTCCATCGGGGTCAGGCCCATCGAGGTGTCGACGGGACGCCCGCCGGCGATCGCCGACGCCGACGCACCGTTGCCGAGGTGCAGCACGATCTGGTTGAGCGATTCGAGCGGAGCGCCGAGGAACTGTGCGGCCTGCTGGCTGACGTACTGATGTGACGTGCCGTGAAAGCCGTAGCGGCGAATCTGCCAGCGGCTGGCCAGCTCTCGGTCCATCGCATACGTGGCCGCGGCGGCGGGCAGATCGTGGAAGTAGGCGGTGTCGAACACCGCGACGTGCGGCAGGTCGGGCAGAACCCGGCGGGCGACTTCAATTCCGAGCACCGCGGGCGGATTGTGCAGCGGCGCCAGCGGCGCGAGCTCTTCGAGCTTGGCGATCACCGCATCGTCGATGACGGTGGGGCGGTAGAGGTCCTGGCCGCCGTGTACCACCCGGTGACCGACCGCGACCAGCCCAAGGCCCGCCAAACCCTGACCAGCTTCGGCGAACAGGTCGAAGGCGGTCCGCAGGGCGGCCTCGTGATCGGCGATCCGGCCATCGCGGCGAATCTCGTTGTTGCCCAGTACCAGCGTCGCGGTCGAGGATTCCTCGCCGATTCGCTCCACGATCCCGTGTGCCAGCGATGTTCCCGTATCGGGTTGTACCAATTGGAATTTCAATGACGACGAGCCGGAGTTGAGTACCAGAACGGTAGCCGACATCACATCCCCTGAGCCTGGATCGCGGTGATCGCGACCGTGTTGACGATGTCATCGACGAGCGCCCCACGAGAGAGGTCGTTGACCGGCTTGTTGAGTCCCTGCAGCACCGGGCCGATGGCGATGGCACCCGCGCTGCGTTGCACAGCCTTATACGTGTTGTTGCCGGTGTTGAGGTCGGGGAAGATCAGCACGGTGGCTCGACCGGCCACCGCAGAGCCTGGCATCTTGGCCGCGGCGACCGTTGCGTCGACGGCGGCGTCGTACTGGATCGGCCCCTCCACCAAGAGCTCCGGCGCTCGCTCGCGTACCAATTCGGTTGCGGTCCTGACCTTCTCGACACCGCTTCCGGTGCCGGATTCTCCGGTGGAATAGGACAGCATCGCCACTCGGGGGTCGATGCCGAACTGCGCGGAAGTGCGCGCCGAACTGATGGCGATGTCGGCGAGCTGCTCGGCGGTCGGGTCAGGCACGATCGCGCAGTCGCCGTAGGCAAGGACCCGGTCGGCCAAACACATCAGAAAGATGCTCGACACCGTGGAGACATCGGGCTGGGTCCTGATGATTTCGAGGGCCGGCCGCACGGTATGCGCCGTCGTGTGTGCGGCACCGGACACCATGCCGTCGACGATGCCGTTGTGCACCAACATCGTTCCGAAATACGACACGTCGTGGATGATTTCTCGGGCTTGCTCCAGCGTCACGCCCTTCTTCTTGCGAAGCTCGGCGTATTGCGCGGCGAACTCGTCGCACAGCTCGCTGGTGCGTGGGTTGAGTACGGTGGCCTTGGTCAGGTCGACACCGAGTTCGGCTGCACGGGAACGGACTTGGGACTCGTCGCCCAGGATGGTCAACTCGGCGACACCACGGAGCAGCAGCCGTCCGGCCGCTTGCAGGATGCGGTCTTCCTCCCCTTCCGGAAGGACGATGCGCTTACGGTCGGCCCCCGCGCGTTCCATCAGCTGGTAGGTGAACATCTGCGGCGTTGTCACCGTAGGGATCGGCAGACTGAGCCGGTCCTGCAAATCGTCGATGTCGACGTAGCGCTCCATGAGCGCGATCGCGGTGTCGATCTTGCGCGGCGAGGTGGCGGTGACCCGCCCACGGGTAGCCGCCACCGCCCTGGCCGTCTCGAACGTGCCCAAGTCGGTGGCGATGATCGGCAGCCGCAAGCCCAGCCCGGTGACCAACTCGGCGATCGAGCGGTGCAGCGGCAGCCCACCGTTGAGGATGATCGCGGACAGCGACGGGAAACCCTCTGCGGCGTGCGCACTGGTGACAGCCAGCACCACGTCGGAGCGATCGCCCGGCGTGACGACGGCGACGCCCTCGGTGAGTCGTTCCAGGCAGTGCTCGGCGGTCATGCCCGCCACAAGCACCCCCAGCACCTCGCGGCCGAGCAGCGACGAGTCGCCATGGACCAGGACGCCGTCGACCGCCTGGCTCAGATCCGCGACAGTCGGGGCGACCAGGAGCGGTTCCTCGGGAATGACGTAGACGCGTGGCCCCAGGTTCGCGCAGGCCTCGGCCACCGCGTCCAGCTGGGCCGGGTCGGCGCGGTTGGCCACCACCGCCGCAGTATGGGCGTGCTGGGTGGCCAGTTCGGCCAGGCACAGCTCGATGACCTCGGCGACCTCGCTGGGGGTGCGGTCGCGGGCACGCACCGAGAGCAGCACCGGCGCACCGAGGTTGGCAGCGATGCGGGCGTTCACACTCAGCTCGGTGGGCGTAGCAACGTCGGTGTAGTCCGACCCGACGATCACCACGGCGTCGCAGCGCGCAGCCACTTCGTGATAGCGGTCGACGATGTCGGCGATCGCGCCGTCAGGGTCAGCGTGCAGTCGTTGGTAAGTCACCCCGACGCTTTCGTCATAGGTGAGGCCCGCGTTGCTGTGCGCGAGCAGCAACTCCAGGATGTAGTCGCGGTTCTCCCGCCGGGTGATCGGGCGGAACACCCCCGCCCTCGGCACCATCGCGGTCAACCGGTGCAGGATGCCGAGCGCGACGGTGGATTTCCCGGTGTCACCCTCAGGCGACGCGATGTAGATCGACGTGGTGCGGGCGGCGGTCACCCCACCAGCTTTCCGTATCCACAGCGAATCCGTGCCGCCCGCCCGCGAAGCGCGGCATAACGTGAGTTACACCACATCGATGTGCGATTACAGCCATTTCTCATACGTTTGCTGTATCTGTATATCCTGTGACTTTTGGCAAGTCAGAGGCCATGTTTGAGAAAGAAGCGAACTCCGCTGAATTCGGTTGCGCAAATAATGCTGACTCTCGTGACCGGATGGTGGATGGACCAATGTCAGACATGAACGTGACGGTTAGCGCTGCCCCCCGGCTCGTTGCCGACGACGAACTCCCGGATGATATTCCGACCTCCGCCCAAGACCGGTCGCCCGGTCTCGGCGTGTTGCCGCGTGGCATTTCCGTGGCCCTGCTGTGCCTGGTTGCCTATGCCACCAGCTACGCACATCAGGTAAACGATGCGCTCGCCGGTTCGAGACTCGCGTACCTGGTCGTCGTGCCCGTTCTTGCTGTCTTGATCGCCGCTGGGCATCGCGCCACCTCCCACGGTGTCGGCGACGGCGAAGCGGACTGGATCGTGGCCGCGTTGGTCGGCATTCTCGGGTTGTCGGCCATCTATTTGCTTGTTAGCCGGATGCCGACGCTTTCCGCGTGGTGGCGCCTGGAGTCGCTGTCCGTTCTGGTGTGGGCCGTGTGTTGCGTGATCATCTTGTTCGGAATGCGGCAGGCCCTCCGGATGTGGTCGTTGTGGCTGTTCATCGCGTGCTTCGCGACGCCGGTGCCGTATCAGGCGGTCACAGCGGCCCTCGGCGGGACTGACATAGCCGCAGGACTGGTCGCCGCCGCGATCGGTGCCGTGGCGGTATTTCTCGCGACTCGCACCACTCCGAGGCATCGACGGCTGCTGGCCGCGGCCGTCAGCTTCGCAATAGGCGCTGTACTGGTGATCAGCTGCATCGTCTGGTTTCTGCCAACGGTGATTGTTGCCGCCGGAGTCGTCCCCGTCCTGGTGGTCGTCGGCGCACGACTGGCACCCGATCGCCGGCCCGTTGACCGCGCAAACCGCCCGATCGCCACCGGCATGCCATACCGCTCCGCGCGCACGGTAGGAGTCCTCGGCGTCGCCACCGCAATGTTGGTCGCTGCGGGGCTGATGCAGGACCACGCTGCGATAGCGCGTCCGTCGATCTCTGCGGACTGGGCGGCACGTAGCGGTCTGTCCCCCGTCGAGTCCTATGGTTTCGTCACCAGATTTGCCGGACCCGGCGCCACACTTGTCCGCTATGCCGCGCGAGCCGAGAAGGGCATGCCATCGGCCGCCGTGGACGTCCTGTCGACGCCCAACGGAGCCGTACTCGACGACCTGTCCGATGTGGTCTGGTATCCGACGGCACGGCCGGTGAACTATCGAGCGGTCCCCTCCTCCCCCGGGATCGCAGCGGGCACCAGGTCTTTCCACAGCGACGCCGATGCTGCAGCGGACGCCGGCGGCCGCGACTGGTACGCATTGACCTGGATCCAGCGCGCAGGCCCTGTCGTGCAACGGGTCACGGTTATCGTCAGCCAGTCGCTGGCCGGTGATCAGGCCCCGCCCGCACCTCAGGCGCCCGACTTGGTCGACGCCTCGGTGGGGTCGTGGCTCTGGTTGTCCCGCCAGCAGGCTCAGGGACTCGATCATGTCGATCCACTGGTGAGTAGGCGCGCCACAACGCTGGCGGCCGCGATCAGCGGAGTTTCTGGACATGCCGTCTCTGGAAGGCCAGGGCAGCAGTGACTGACACCTACCAACCCGCGGTCTTGCACCCGCGGTTTTCGGCCAACAATCTGTTCGGTATACGCGCCATGATTGGGTTCGGCCTCGTCGCAGGCATTCTCACCGTCCTGGCTGTGGTGTTTCCGTCAGTGGAGGCACCCATATTGACCGCTCTGGTAGCAGCGTTCTACCTCGCCTCCAGCATCGACCGGAATTATCTTCTGCTGCGCGGGATCCGAGCGTCAGCAATGATCACGATCTCCGACGAAGAGGCCCTGGCACTCACCGACGAAGAGTTGCCGGCCTACACCGTGTTGCTTCCCGTCTATGACGAGCCCTCCATCGTCGCCAATTTGCTCAACGGAGTGGGCCGCCTCGACTACCCCAGAGACAAGCTAGAAATCCTGCTGCTGGTCGAGGAAGACGATCTGCCGACCCAGATGGCGCTGCTCGATGCGAATCTTTCCTCGATCAGGGTCGTCATCGTTCCGCACAGCATGCCGAAGACGAAGCCAAAGGCGTGCAACTACGGCATGTCACTGCCTGGACTGCGCGGTGAGTTGATGACCATCTATGACGCCGAGGACATCCCGGACCCGCTTCAGTTGCGCCGGGCCGTCGCCGCGTTTCGGCAGACCCCCGCCGACGTCGGGTGCCTACAGGCCCGGCTCGGCTACTTCAACGAGCGACAGAATCTCTTGACCCGATTCTTTTCCCTCGAGTACGACCAGTGGTTCGGCGTGGTGTTGCCGGCAGTGGAACGAGCCCGTTGTGTGGTGCCACTCGGCGGAACCTCCAACCACATGCGCACCGAGGTATGGCGCGAGATCGGCGGATGGGACGAGTACAACGTGACCGAAGACGCCGACCTCGGTGTTCGTCTGGCTCGATGCGGCTACCGAACCCGGATCCTGGACTCGGTGACCTTGGAAGAGGCCAATTCCGATGTGGTGAACTGGATCCGGCAACGCTCGCGCTGGTACAAGGGCTACCTACAAACCATGCTGGTACACCTGCGCAATCCCGCGGTGCTGCGCAGGGAGATCGGCGTGAAGGGCACCTGGCGCTTCATCAACATGACCGGTGGTGTGCCTCTCACCGCCGCATGCAATCTGGTGTTCTGGTTCATCCTCGTGACGTGGATGTTGGGCCGGCCCCACGCCGTGGAGGTCGTGTTCCCACCGTTGACCTACTACGTCTGCCTGGTGCTGCTGCTCATCGGCGCCCCGATGTCGATTTTCGTCGGGCTCGTCGTCGCGCAGGCACTGGGTAAACCCCACCTCTGGTGGGCGGCGGCCCTGGTGCCCCTGTATTGGTTCCTGCAGTCGATCGCTGCGGTGAAGGCGATCTACCAGCTGGTGACCAGACCAGACTTCTGGGAGAAGACGGTCCACGGCCTGTCTCACGACCACAACGCCCCCGAGTCGACAGGCCACCTCTCATGAGAGCATTCTTCGCGATGCTCGGCACCATCACCGCCGTGATGGTTCTGCTTGCGACACCGCTGCTGGGCACGACAATCGCACCGGCACAAGCCGATCCAGAAACCGACTTGGTTGCGACTACGGAGCCCGAGCCTCCGCGCCTGATCGGATGGCCACAACTGGGCCTGCCGGACAGGATTGATCTGCTCGGGGCCAATCAAGCGAGTGAGACCGCGATTCCCGTCCCCTCCGGCACCGCTCCCACGGTGCTCACCGGCATGATCGGATCGATCGTCAACGTGATCAACGGACGGGTCGACGTCCTCGACGATCGCGGGATGGTGCTCGGCACCATCCCAGTCCCGCCCGACGCGTCGACGGTACCGTTCCAACTCGACATCTCCCCGGCTCTCGTCGCCAATGGCATGGCCAAGCTGAGCTTCGTCATTCGCGACGGCAATCAAAACGTCAACAATTGCACTCAGATCCCGGCACTTTCGATCAGTCAGCTCGCCAGCTCCTTCGCCGGGCTGCCGAGTGGTCCGACGTCGGTCGCCGACTACCTGCCCAACTACCTCGACAAAATCCTGATCAACGTCGGCACAAACCCGACCTTTGTACAGCAGCAGGCGGCGCTGGACTTGGTGGCGAGGTTGACGAAGAGGTATCGGCCGATGCCGGTCCGCATCGACGTCACCACCGCAGAGATAGCACCCGCACCGGAACCCAACGTCAGGGTCATCGACGTCCGCGACAACAGCCTGCCAGGGGTGGTCGTCGAGAACCCAGACACGCCGGCAGCCATACTGGCGATCAGCGGCACCGGGCAATCGCTGGCACGCCAGGTCGAGTTGTTCGCCGACGACAGAATGTTTTTGGCCCAGGCGCCGGCCGCAGTCGTGCTCTCGGCCAAGGACGACACCACCCTCTCGAGCAACACCAAAACCTTTGACCAGCTTGGTGTCACCGGTCAAACGTCAGTCCTCGGCGTCACCACCATGTACGCCGGCTTCGACGTGAGCGCATTCGGCGCGGGTTCGATCAGCAGCGCCAAGGTACACCTGTTGGCCAAGTACACACCGGTCGGCAGCGGGCAGGCATCTCTGCTGATCCGTTCGGGCTCAACCATTCTCGTCAGCCAAAAGCTGGACAATTCGGGAACGGTGGACATCACCGGCGTGATCCCTCCTGAGGAGATCGCGTCCAACGTCGGCCTCGCGCTGGAGCTTCGCTACATTCCGCAACAGGAGTGCGCTCCCCTGAATGATCGGATGACGTTCGCGTTGGACGGGCACTCGACCGTCACCGTCACACCGGGCACCAACAACCGCGGTGGATTTCCCGTACTCCCGATGGCGTTCACCCCCGACTTCAACGTGGCGCTCGACAACCCCGAATACATCAGGTTCGCCGCGCAGGCGATCAATCTGATGGCGCAGCAGACGTCGGTGACCCTGCGCCCGAAAGTGACGACCTTCGGTCAGGCGGCCAATTCCCGTACCGGGTTGTTGGCCGTCACCAACGGTGCCGCCCTGACCAAAGCCGGCATGAAGCCACCGCTCGTGCCAAACGGCGCGAGCGATGTCGGCGTCAATGGTGACCCGGCCACCGACCTCAACATCAACGGTTCGCTCGGCGCAATCCAGGCGTTCACCAACAATGACCGAACGGTACTGGCCATCTCTGCCACCGGCGATTGGTCTTTGGTCGATGCGTCGTTCGATTACATTCGCGGCCTACCCAGTCGTTGGGCGTCGGTCGTCGGTGACGTGGTGGCGACGGGTCCGGCAGTCCACACGGTCAACATGTCGGTCAATGAGGGCGGCCCGATGGCCCACCAGCCCAATCCCAGCACCGTCTGGAAATGGTGGGGGTGGCTCAGTCTGGGCGTCGGCGCCGCCGCGCTCGTCATCGCCGCGACACTTTTGGTGATACGCCGGCGGCGGCGCGCCACCACCACCCCTGATCCGTGAACACGGTCCTAACACCACCGATTGAGATCGACGCCGAACGGTCCGCCAAGGGCCGCTCGCGTTGGCCAGGACTGCTGCTCTTTTCTGCCCTGGCAGCACTCTATTGCGCAATCGGAATCATTCTCGTGTTGCGGTACAACATCTTTGAACCGGACGCACCCAACCGGGTGGCCAATGCCGGCTTTACGATATTTGCCCGCGACCCACACCTGTCGGCCATCGGATTCGTCTGGAATCCGCTACCCAGCATGGTCGAAATACCGTTCGTTGCACTGAGCCACTGGTGGCCAGCGCTGAAGTACTACGGCATCGCCGGAGTCATTCAGAGTTCACTGTTCATGGCCGGCACGGCACTCATGGTTCGCGGCATCGCACTCGACCGAGGACTACCCAGAGGATGGCGATGGGTCGCGGTGGGCGCAGTGGCCCTGCATCCGATGATCATTCTGTACGGCGCCTCCGGACTCAGCGAGGCTGCCGAGATGTTCTGCCTCGTCTGGTCGGTGCGTCACCTGATGCGGTGGTGCGAGAGCGAGCGCGTCGGCGACCTTGCCTGGGCCGGCATAGCTTTGGGGACTGGATATCTCACCCGCTACGAGGTGGTCCCGGCCGCCGCCGGAGCTGTGCTGCTGGTTGGGGTGGTCAGCTGGCACCGTTCACGATATGCCGACCGGGTGCAGGCAACTGTCCTCAACGCGGCCATTGTCGGATTTCCCGTCGCTGTCACCATCGTCATCTGGGCGGTCACCGGGTGGATCATCAACGGGGAACTGTTCGCCACCTTCTCCTCTCAGTACGGGAACAGCAGCCAGGTCGCCCAACGGTTGGCGCACGTCGGTCACATCGACCCGGGCTCAGGGTGGCTGGTCATTGCGGCACGGCTCTTCGGCATGCAACCTCTGACCGGGTTTGCTGTCGCAATGGCGGTGTTGATCGCTGTACTCCGACGACAAGTCAGCGCTCTGGTACCGGTCGCGATCCTCGGCGCGACCTTGACGTTTGCCGCAGTGGCACAGCACTTTTCAATGACATTCGGCTGGTGGCGGTTCTACCTGCTGGCCATTCCGATGGTGGTCTGCATCGCCGTCGCCTGTTGGCCATCGACACGGGCGCGGCCTGCCCGCGGGACAGTGGATCGGCACTCCGCCCGTGCCGCCGCCGCATTGCTCACCGCCTCGGTGCTGGTGGCAATCCCGGTGACCACACCGCTGATCATCAACGAAGACATCGCGTATGGGCAGCTGGAATCGAGCTTTGTGTCCCTCGTCGACCCGGTCGGCCATCCTCCCGAGAAGCAACCGGCACGTCGGCGGTTGATCAGCGAGCGGCAACTCGCCAACTGGCTCGACGCGAAGAATCTCCAGGATGGCACGGTCTTGATGGACACCTTCCTGGCGTGGGGTGTCTGGCTGTCCACAGACCACCCCAAGCAATTCGTGATCACCAGCGATTACGACTTCTCGGCGGCATTGAACCGCCCCTGGGACATGGGAATCCGCTACATCGTGGCGACAAATCCGCGGCTGAATATCCCTGACGCGGTCAACCGTCGATATCCGACCTTGTGGTCCGACGGTGCGGGCATCGCCAGACTCATCTACTCGGCGGACGGCGCGACCAGCGACGAGATGTTCCGGGTGTACGAGGTGATAGGCAAGCCAGTCGACCCGGTCACCCCAGCCGGCGCACCGACCCCGGCACCGGCCGTCGAGCCTGCGAGGCCACCGCGTTGACGGCGTACCCGGACACCGAAAGGCGCCCGGCACCGCTCACTGCGGCAACCCACCACCGCATTCCCGGCGCCAATCAGCAAAGGCCTCGCGAAGCGAGTACTGCTGGGTGAAACCGATATCGGCGAGACGCTCGGAACTGATGTTGGTGTCGAATTGCAATTTCTGGATACGCCGAGGATGCAGGCCGAAACGTGCACCCTTCGGATCGACCACCGCAAACGGTGTCGCCGCGGCCAGCGCAAGACGGTAGGGAACGGTCGGCGGCCGGCGGTCCCAACCCCAGGCCGCGTTGATGGCATCGACGTGGTCGTGAATCGTCGTCGGCTGCGGGTAGACAGCATGGTAGGTGTCGTGCGGCCCGTCGTCATCGATGAGCCGGATCAGCAGGCGCACCATATCTTTCAGGTAGATACAGCTTTTCACCGTGTCGTCGCGGCCGATGTACGCAAAGCGCCCCCGGCTCAGGCCGAGGATCAGGCGGCGCATATTGCCGGTGTCGCCGGGGCCGAACACCACACCAGGGCGCACGATGCGTATGCGGCGCCCGGGTTTCTCGGCCCGCCACGTCCGCAAGATCTCCTCGGCTTGCAGCTTGCTGGCGCCGTACGCCGTGTCGGCATCGCCGAAGTCGCTCTCGCTGCGACGCCACGGGCCCGGAGCGAAGGCCATCATCGAACTGGTGAAGACGATGTTCTGCACTCCCGCGTCGTCGGCGGCCCGGCAGAGACGGCGCGTCGCCTCGGCGTTGTTGGCGAAGTAGTCCCGCCAGGGAAAACCAGGCTCCTTGGACAGGGCGGCGAGGTGGACGATCGTCGATGGGCAGGGCGAAGGCAAATCGGCCCCGGTGATGGTCGTCAGATCAAGGCCCAACGAGTCGACGGCCGGCGTGGCGACCCGGTCGATCCCCACCACAGGACGGCCGATCTCGCGAAGGTGCGACACCAGCGCGCCGCCGATGAAACCCGCACTGCCCGTGACTATTACCGCATCATTGTCGGCCATCACGGCACCAGCCCGATCTGCGTCGCCATGGATCGCCTTTCAATCACGGTTCACGACCCCGAATCCGGGGACGAATGAGCACGGAGGTCGCTGAGATGGTCAGCCAGCCGAACTCCCATCGCGATCCCGACGAGCGTCGGGTTGGCCTGACTCGACGTGGGAAGCACAGCGGTGCTCGCGACGTACAGTCCGCGCACCCCGTGGACTTGAAGGTTCGGATCCACGACACCGCCTTCCGCGGTCTCGGACATTCGCGTGGTCCCAGCCTGATGGAAACCGGCATACCCGTGCATGAACGTCTCTACCGATGCCCCGACATCGTCGGTCAACAACTCCACACTTCCGGCACCGTTGTCGCGTAAGTAGGTGTCGATGAGTTCGACTGCCTTGTGGGCACTCTCGTAGTCGACGTCCGAGAAGTGCAGATGCGTCCGGACTTTTCGCATGCCGAGCGCGTCGCACTCATCGGTGAGTTCGATTCGACTCTCCCAATGCGGAAGTTGCTCGCCGTGGTAGTGAAGCAGGTACCGGTTGTCGGCGCTCTTGACGAAGAAGCCCGGCGCCTTGCGACCCTTGCGGATGAGACGGGCATAGGAGAACGTGACCGCGAACCGGATCGACGGAATCAGATCCCGCACGATATTGCGCAGGTGCGCTGTGATCTGCGGCGGGCCGTCCGTCTTGGTATGCGCTTCACGAATCGCGGGCGCGAGCAAAAAACGACCGACCGGGGAAATCACCGTCAGATACACCGCCGACAGAATCCCGCTTCCGTGCGCGGGGTCGCTGATCGGCGGATTGACCAGCCAGATCGCGACATTGGGCATATTCAGCTCGCGCTGCACCTCTGGACTGAGGGTGAACCGCCGACGGACATAGACTCCGTCGTTGTCACGCTCGTGCTGGTGGATCACCTTGTCGGTGTTGAATTTCACGCGGGCGAACCGGCCCTCGACGTGAGTCATGTACCACCGTCCGAGGTGCCCGCCGGCGTTTCCCAGCCCCGTCGGATGATGGCGGTCTGACGCCAGCAGCAGCCGGGTTGCCTCGATGCCGCCCGTCGCGATCACGTAATCGGTTGCGACAACTCTGCCTTCACGGCCGTCAAGTGACTTGACCACCAGATAATCAACGGAATCGCCGCCCGCGGCGGTCACGATCTCTGTGCACGTCAGGCCCGTCCACAATGACAGGGACGGAGCATCATTCAGGGCGGCCCGGTATTCGCGCCCGAAACGCGTTGGCAGCGCCCAGCGCTCGAGGTCAGTCGTACGAACGTCACCGTCAGGAAGCCCGGCGACCATATCGAGTTGCGCGAGCTCCGGAACCTCCCGCGCGTTGAACGTCGCCTGCCCGCACTGCGCCCAATCGCAGGCTCGTTGAAGGTACGGCTGAACATCCTCGTAGCGGATCGGCCATGGCGACTGAGCGGTGAGCCGCCGGTCCTCGAAGTCGATCGGGTCGAACGCGACACAACGCCCACCCCAGAGTGCGGATGCACCCCCAATTGCCCGACGGAGCGCCAATTCACTGCGGGTATGGAAGTAATCGTCCTGCCGTGAGTCGAACGCGCCGAGCTCCTGTGCCGTGTGGTCAGTCCGCTCGAGACCGCTCTCGATGAGCGCCACCCGGACGCCTGACTTCGCGAGTTCCAACGCCGTGGAGATACCGATCGGGCCAGCGCCGACGATCACGACGTCGGTCTCAATCGTCAAGCCCGTGGTGAACTCCTCAGGACGCCGGATCACGTGGCACCCTGTCGAAACTCCTCGGCGAGTTCGAGGAACCGTGCCAACGTCTCGCCGTCGAGCGGCGACGAGACGGCGCTGGCCGCTTCGGCGATGCGTTGCGGTTTGGTAGTGCTGTACAGAATCGCGCGGGAATCCGTTGCCCTGGCGGCTGATCCGAGAATCAGCTTCGCCAGTACACCGGGAGCCAGTGGGTCGAGATGGAGGGCGTCGCGCCATCGGCTCGTCAACTGGGCATCGGACCGCAGTGCGGTGGCGAGGATCCCATACGGCCGGTTCAGCACGCCGAACGTGAGGTCCGCCGAGCGCGGTGACGGATGGAGCACGTCACTGCGAAGCTGGTCGACTCCCTCGGGTCCGAATGGCTTGGCAAAATCCACGTCCAGGCCCTCGTCCTGGGACACTCCCCAGGCTCGGATCTTGCCCTGCTGACGGGAAGTCTCGAAGAATTGGCGGAGCGCGTCGAATTCCACGGTGTCTGACGGCTGCGGGCCGTGCACGAACAGGATGTCGATGTAATCAACCCCGAGCGCGGTGAGACTCTGGTCGAGACTGCGCGCCGCGATGGTGGCGTCGTACAACCGCGCGGTCGCCGCCGGCTCGTTGCGCCGCTTGACGGCGGACCGCAAGGCCGGCGCCTTGCGAAGGAGTGCCCGCGCCGGAGCCTGAAACCGGGCCAGCCGCTGGGCCATGCCCCCGACCTCGATGCCGAACTTGGTGGCGATCGTCACGCTGCCGCGGTCGACCGTGCGCACGAAAGCACCCAGCTCGGCCTCCGCCATCCCGAGCCCGTACATACGCGCGGTGTCGAAGTGGGTCATCCCGTGGTCAACGGCACTGCCGAGGACCGCCATCCGCTCCTTGCGGGAGGGCGACTGCATCAAACCACCGCAGCCGAACCCGACCGCGCTCACGCTCAGCTGCGGCCCCGGAAGTTCAATCCGCCCCAGCACCGCAGCCCTCATGCCGTTCCGCGTCGCTCATCTACCGGCCCCCCATTTCCGTAGGTTATGAGCAACCTTCGTCTGACGCAATGTCCCTCGGGCCGGAAAGCCGCCGCAACGCCGCAATACCGTCGGTGCCCGGCCGGGTTCTATCAAACCGAATCGTCTGGGCTGGGGGTATCGGCCAGTCGACGAGTTTCGCGGGCTCGGCGCCGAAGCAAGAACACGATCACCGCGACGACCGCGATGGCTGCGAGCACGCCCCCCGCAATGTAGGCGTAGAGCGCCAAATTGGAAGCGGCCGAACGTGTCGGCGCATCCGCAGTGGCGGTGGGTCGGACCGCGGCGTTGACCGGAGTGCCGGCCGCGCCTGCGGCAAGCACGTCACCGGTCAGTTGTGACCAGTCGCCGGTCGTCCCGTCGATATAGGTGAACAGCGGATCCAGCAGCGTCCAATCTGCAGTCGTCGTGACGAGAACGACAGAACGGTTGTGTTGCGGATCGGCGAAGGCCTGAATGGATCCCAGGCCTTTGTCGATGTTGAGCTGCAACTCCGACGAGAGCGCGAAGTTAACGTTCGAGCCGTTGCCGCTCACAGGTGGCTTCAGCGACGTTTGTTGAATTGCTTTGGAATCGGCCACAATCAGCGCGCCTGAAGTGCTTTCGACGGCCTTTTGGAGATCGACAACCTGTGGCGTGAGTTGGCTCTGGGAGAGACGCGCAATCGCGGCCAGGACCCGGGCGGCGTAGCTGAGCTGATTAGGGCCATTTCCGTCAAGCGCTACCAGAAATTTGGGGCTGAACTCGGACGGAAATGCATTGAAGCCGCCGGGCGGAGGGCCGCCACGGTGCATCGTGAGCGTTGATCGTGGGTCGACCTGGAATGTCATAGGCGCGACTAATGGCCCACACGGTTGATCGGGGGTATAGGTGAGCGCGAATTCCAGGTTGATGCTTTGTTCGTCGAGTGCCGGGCTGTCCAGATTGAACGTTGCGTCCAGACGTCCTGATTGATCGAGTGCGGCTCGATAGACAACAAGTTTTTGAGAGCGAATTGTGACAGATGCGGCATCGCGTGCGGGGAAAGGCGTGTAGTCGGCGAGCAGATGCACCTGAACATTGTCAGATCTGGCCCCCAGCGCTGCCCGCTGAATTGCGACCTGCAGGTTGCCCGTCCCGAAGACATCTGTTCTTTCGCCACCGATATTCAACTGCTTGAACGTCAGTGTGTCTCCGCCGAGGACAGCATCCGCTCCCGCCTTGTCGACGCGGGCCGTGGTCGACTGCGCCAGTGGCTGCAGTTCAGTGGCGATCAACGACACCTGCTTCGAGATCCCGTCGCCGTCGCCCGAGACCCGTAGGTAAGCGTCGGGTGCCCCGGGGTTTTCGACCGTGAGACCAGGATCGCCAGTCTCTACGACAACCGCACGATCTAGCCCGGAAGCCGGCGGCGGTACCGCGCCACGCGGTTGGTTGACGACCGTGATGGCCGTCAGCCGGGCCCCATAGATTCGCGCCAGCGCCGAGGTCAACGTCAGCACCGCCTGCTGTTCGGCGGCATTGGCGTCGGTCGCCGCATAGATCGTGACCTTGCCGAGCACGGGTGCAAAGAAGTTCGCGACCGTCGTCACGGGAAGCAGTGTCCCGGCGAACACCGTTGCCAGATTACTGATCTCCACTCGCGGGAGCGGGCCACAGATGCGGTCACGGTCATCGCGTGCGTGAAGTGTGAGCGTCAGGTCCGCCGATGAATCCCTCACACGCGCCGCTGATATATCGACATCGAACGGGGTCATTACCGAGCCGGGAGCCAAGACGGGCAGATCGACCGACGCCAGGAAATTGCCTTTGCTGTCGTCAATCTCGAGATAGCCGGCAGTAACATTGATCGGCGTGTGAATCATGCCCTGCAACCGCATAGCGGTCAGTCCGGCAAGTGTCGGCACCGAGTAACTGTTGCCACCCTCGCCGTACAAATTCACCGTGGATTGCAAACCAAGGGCAGACCACGGCAACGTAATGCCCCCGGGATTCGGTCCGGTATCCACGACGAGCGTGGGGTCGCCGGGTTCCGCATACGCCGAGCCGGCGAATGACCCCACAAACAGCGTGGGCATGACGAGGACCATCACCCAGACGAGCGCGCGCGTCACAACGCGACGCGAAGCCGGAAGCCGGACTGAACCGATCGAATTCACGCAGTTCCACTTTCGAGAGTTTTCGCCCCTGACAACCCGCCGCGGCTTAGCACTCTAGCAGGATCGGTGTGGCAAATCCGTTGGTCTTAACCATGACCGGGCGACGATTTGGTCAACGTGATCAATCAACCGGAGCCACATCGCCGCGACTGTGAAACCTTCTCGCGGCGGTCAGGCGGGCCGTGAGTGCTACCGTCATCGACAGGCACGGACTCCGGTGGCAGTCCCGCTCTCCCCTCCGGCGCCCACGTCGCTACCACTGATCTGCGCAACGATTTCCGGAGAAGGAGAGCCTGTGAGATTCCACGCCACGGCGACGGCCAATTGGACAAAGCGAGCGAATAGCAATCGCGGCAAACGGCGTGCGTGACACTCGTGTTGTCCTTGCCCCCCGGCGGGGATTCATCGCGCTATTGTCCATTCAAGGAGCAGGCCACCACTAACGTGCAGGATTCGCGATTTCTGGTGCCGACAAGTTTGGTGGAGTATGGACCTTCGTAGCTACCTCCGTATGCTGGCGCGACGCTGGCTTGTACTCGTGTCCGTGTTCGTCGTGGTCGGCGCAGCGCTAGTGGGTGCAACATTGCTCATCCCGTCGACCTACACCACCGACGTTCGGATTGTGTTCGCGCCCAACCTGTCCGCAGCTACCGAGATCGAAACCCGCAACACGACTGAGACGTATCTCGGGAATCGTATGAAGACTTACGCACAGCTGGTCACGACAGACCAAGTGCTCCAGCCCGTCATCGATTCGCTCAGCCTGGGTGTCACGGTGCCCGATCTGATCAGTCGGACAGAAGTAGCGATCCCGGCGGGCACTTCGGTGGTCAGCCTGACGGTGTCGGCGCCGACAGGTCCGGAGGCCGCCGCCACCGCCAATCGCATCGCCAGTCAGCTGCCGTGGGCCGTCGCCAGCCTCGAGGGCTCCGACACGATCGCTGACTCGCCAATCCGGGTCACCGTGCTTCAGCCCGCCGAGATTCCCTCGCACCCCTCATCTCCGAAGACCATGCTCAACCTGATCGTGGCGCTTGGGTTGGCGTTTGTCGCCGCGGTATTCGCGGCGGTGATCGTCGACAACTTCGATACCCGGGTGCGCAAGCGCCGTGATGTCACCGCGTTGGGCGTTCCGTACCTCGGCGGGATAACGACCGTACGTGGCGTCAAGGCCCGGGAGCTCTTGCAGTTCAAGGAGCTCGCACCGGCACTGAAGGCGATATTTCATCGCATCGCCATCGACGTTCTGTACGCGGCCGGTGAAACGCCGCCATTCATCGTCGTCACCTCAGCCCGGGCCGATGCCGGCAAGACAATGGTGGCCGCCAATATCGCAGGTGCGCTCGCCGATGCCGGGAACCACGTCGTCTTCATCGACGCCGATATTCGGGGAAGTCGGCTGGCTGCTCAGGTCGGCATCCCGCAGTCGCAGGGGATCACCGACCTGGTTTCCGGCCGCATGGAGCTCGACGAATCGCTGTTCCAGTGGAAGTGGGGCGGTTTCACCGTCATCCCGTGCGGTGCGAGCGCCATTGACGCCGGCGAGATGCTCGCCGGCGAGAAGTTCGGTGAGCTGATGCGAGAACTTGCCGGCTACTGCGACGTGATCATCGTCGACGCTCCGTCGATCACGAACTTGAGCGAGGCAGCGCTCTACACCCAGAACATTTCCAACGTCGTCGTTGTCGCCGAAGCGTCGCATACGCGACGCAAAGAGTTGGTACAGGTCACCAGCTCATTGCGGCACGCCGGCGCCAAGATGCTCGGTGTTGTGTTGACGCGAGTTCGCAAGGACGAGCCGTCGGCGCCGGCCGACGAAGAGCGTCAAATCGATGATGAAACACCGGTTCAATAATTCGTTGCACGACTAGCGTCGGGGTCGGTGGGAGAGCCCATATACTTCGCCGATGAACACCCCGGCCGCGAAGCCTCTCTCGTATGCGTTGGTAACGCCGAGCTTTCGCACGGATGTGGACCGCTGCGCATTGCTGGTCGAGAGCGTCGAGCGTTGGGCTGCACCGTATTTGCGGCACTATCTGGTCATCGACCGCCGAGACGTACCGATGTTCAAACGCTTCGAGTCGGCACGGACACAGATACTGATCGTCGAGGACATTGTTCCGAGCTGGCTGGTGCGGATTCCCGGCGTACGTAAATTCTGGTTCAGCTTTCGCACGCGGCCGGTCAAAAACTGGATCCTGCAGCAGATCGTCAAACTATCCATCCCCAACGCGGTCAATGACGACGTCCTGCTCTATACCGATTCCGATGTTTTTTACGTTGCGCCTTATGACCCCCGCGCGTACGAGCGCGACGGCAAGGTGCCGTTGTTTATCGAAACCGGGCAGCGCGGCAAAATCGCCGACAACGATTATTGGCAGGCCGTCAGTTCGCGGTTGCTCGGAATACCGGCGGAAGCGGAGGCTGATACCAACTACGTCGGCAACGCGATCTGCTGGCGGCGCGACAACGTGTTGGAGATGCAGCGCCGGATGGAAAGCGTCGCCCATCGGAGATGGGAACGTACCGTGGCGCCGCTGAGCCGATTTTCCGAGTATGTCCTCTACGGCCTGTACGTGACACGGGTGCTGGGCGAAGATTCGGGACATTGGAACGACGGCACGATCCGAACCCTGAGCCACTGGAATCCTGCCCCTCTGGATGTGGCTGGACTGCAGCAGCTGAAAGCGCAGCTGACGCCGCAATATCATTCGGTGATGGTGTCGGCGAAATCGAGGACTCCGGTCGAGGATATTCGCAAGGTGTTTTTCCAATAGGCGCCTGCGCATGCGCGTCGAGGGCGACCGGCCACTGGCCATCCACGGTCAAGATATAGTGGCCCGAAGCGTCGACCGAGAAATGGGGTGGCGGGTGTCGCGACCGATTGTCACACGCCATGCTCGCTTCAACATCTCCCAGATAAGCGAACCAGAGGTTATCGACGCCCTCTTGACGCGCAGCGCGCCGCTAGCCGCGGGAGCACCACACCTTGTCGTGACTCCGAACATGAATCATGTTGCGAGGCTTCAATCTTCAGCCGAGTTGGCATCGATCTACGAACGAGCCGAGCTCATTCTCGCGGACGGCTGGCCGGTTGTGCGCCTCGCGAAAAGTCTGGGTGCTGGGATTTCGGGCCGGTCCACCGGAAGTGGCATCACGCAGACCCTGGCCCATACGCGCGGCGAAGGACGCCGCATTTTTCTCGTCGGTGGCTCGACGCCATCGTCGCTCGCAGCTGCGTCGGCGGTCTTCCGTGAAAATGGTTGGCTCGTCGAGTCGGAACAAGCTCCCGTGGGGTGGCTCGGTTCAGCCGACAACGTCCGTGCGCTCGCTCAACGTGTGGCCGCATTCGAAGCCGACGTCGTGCTGGTAGGTGTCGGTTCTCCGTTACAGGAGCGGGTGGCCGTATGCCTGCTGGATGCGGAGGGTGTGACCGCTGTGCTGATGGGCGTCGGCGCTTCCATCGACTTCGTCGCCGGCGAGGAGGCCCGCCGCGCGCCGAAATGGATGCAGCGCCTCGGGATCGAGTGGCTCCACCGAATCCTGACCGATCCCGCCCGACTCTTGAAGCGCTACGTCGGTGACGTGGTTCCATTTGTGCAGGTTGTTCGGCAGTCTCACGCCGGTTCGAGAAAATGGGGGGAAGACCTATGACTCTGCTCATCGTCACGCCGATGTACAACGAGATCGACAACGTGGCGGGTCTCCTCGCCTGCCTCCAGGCGCAGCGATTCCGGGACTTTGACTGGGTAGTGGTCGACGACGGCAGCACCGATGGCACCGCCGACCGTCTCGCTCAAGTTGATACCGAGAAGTTCGCCACGCTGCTGTCGAAGACCAACGACGGCGGACTGCTCTCCGGGTCGGAGTTCAGGTCATGGCGTTTCGGCGTGGAGAGAGCGCTAGGGCAGAAACCGTATTCGCACGTGATGAAGTTGGACGCCGACGCGCGCCTGGCTCCGGACTACCTCGAACGGATCGTGGCGCTTGCCAGCGGTCCCGTCGGCGTAGCGGGCGGCGTCATCGCCACGAGGGGCATGGCCGAGCAGAAGTTCCACGTGCCCGGTGCGGTCAAGCTGTACACGATCGATGCGTACCGGGCGACAGAGTCGCTGGCGACGGCACACGGCTTCGATGCGATCGACGAGATCGCGGTCAACTACCACACGGGTTTGGAAACCCGCGTGGACACTGCCGCTCATTTCGAGTTGACGCGAGCTATCGGCGCAAGCGCAGGAGAGATCCAGGGGCGATACCGCAATGGCCGGACGAGTCGGTGGATCGGCTACGACTTCACTTACTTCCTCGTGCATTGCGCCCGCTACATTGCCCGACGTCCTTACGTGATCGGAGCGTTCGCGCTGCTGTGGGGCTACCTCACCGCGGGCCCCGGCCCGTTCGCACCGGAATTGAAGAAGGCGCACGCCCGGATGCAGCGAGCCAAGCTCGGGCGAGCCATCCGCAACCCGTTGGGCTTCTGGCGCGAGGCCTACAAAGTCTGACCCGCTAGCGGCTTCGCTTCGCCTTCCCGGATTGCGAATATTCTTCGATCTGGTAGTTGAAGAGCGCCGCAAATTGCCCGCACGCAAAGAACAGACTGAAATACGGTCTCGCCTGGAGGCCACGGCGTCTGGCCAACCCAATGGCGAGAAAGATGATTCCGTATCCGGCGCTCCGCACGCCTTTTCCCAACCCTGTCAACAACGAATCATGATGCTTGCGCCGCACTCGGATCTCGATGGCACCCTCGCGGATCGCTCGCCGGCGCACCCAACGCAACGACTGCCGGTCGAGCGGCACCTCTTCGTAAGCCACCGCGTCCGCGCAGAAGAGTATGGCGCCGCCTGACTTTCGGATCCCGCGGAAAAAGTCAGTGTCCTCACCGCCCGTCGCCCCGAACGAAGGGTCGAATCGGGGCGAGCCGGCACGAACCCACGCATCCCGGGCCAGCAAGGTGTTGCCCGCCGGTGCGGTAGGGAGAAGATCACCGTGCGCGGGAAAACGGCCGGCAAAGAAACCACCGCGTTGCACCCATTCCGGTGCGGGCTCAAGGAAGACGCTCTTGGTCGGACCTGGTACCACGGCCGCCTGTGTCTGTTCCGCATAGGCCGTCAGAGTGGTCAGCCAATCTGGGGACACCCACTCGTCGTCATCAACGAAGATGATCGCCCTGTATTGATCACTGAAGTGTTGAAGGGCCCGGTTGCGGGCAGCCGAGATACCCGGCTCTGGCTCCACCACATATATGGGGGCAAGCGGATGGTTGACCGCGACCGAACGCCCCGATCCCTCGGCATCATTGTCGACGACGACGACATCCACGTCCGACGACGCGATGGCCGCTTGCAGACTGTCGAGTATTCGCTGTAGTCCCGCTGGTCGGTGGTACGTAGCGATAGCGATCAGGTAACGGTCGGCCACTCCACGATTGTTGCATCGGCCGCTCCGGACCAGGAGCGCGTTGGCGCTCGCGGTGCGCACCGGCCGGTAACATCCAGGGGTCCCGCGTGCCGCCACCTCGGCATGGCCCGGGCAGTGCCAGTGGAGGGCCAATGCAACTGAGAGGCCGGCTGTACATCACCCCTGATGCCGCAGCCGTTCTGCTCATCGTCCTCCTGTGGTCCCGGGCAGTCGGCGCGCGCATCGCGCTATCGCTGACTGCGGACAAGGTGTTCGTCCCGGTCGGCCAAGAACCCATTTGGCCGCGCGCCGCCAGCTTGGTCTCGAGCCTGTCCTTCCTGCTGACCGCGGTTGTCAGCGTCGCCATCATCCTGTTCCGCATCAACCAGGTCACCCGACCGGGCCCGTGGCGCATCGTTGTGCTGTTGGCGCCCTGGGTGGTGATCCTGATTCGGAACCTGTATTCCGGCTCGCCGCCCGCCGAAAGCGTTCTCTACCTGCTCGTGGTGTTGGCCCTGGCCGCGTTGCGGCCAAGCCCTCGTGTGCTCGTCGCGCTGGGTGTACTCGTGGTGCTCACGGCGGTCATCGCGATTGCGTTCGGTTTCCTGATGCCGGACGCCGGCCGGGTGCGTGACGCAGACGGGACAGTGCGCGAGCGCATCGACAAGGCGGTGTTCCCCTCACTTGGCTTGCTGCAGGGCATGTTTACCGCGGAAAACATTCTGGGCCTGTATCTTTCGATCGGCGTCCCAGCGGTGGTCATGCTCCCCCGGTGGAGGTGGCGGCTGCCTTCGCTAGCGATCGTCGGGTTCGCCATCAGTTGGTCCTCCAGTCGCAATGCCATGCTTGCGACGGCGTTGATGCTCGTGGTGGGTGCCGCGGTCTGGGCGCTTGCGGAGTACGGACGGCGCCGTGCAGCATCAGCGGTGGCACGTGTTGCCGCCGTCGCGGCCGTCGTCATGATGAGTGTGCTGCCGTTGAGCGGATGGCTTTCCGGCGGGTGGGACGACGATGCTTACACAGCCCGTGGCGTCATCTGGAACGGCTCGCTGACGGAGTGGTGGTCGCGGGGGTTTGTGTTCGGTGTCGGCAGAGACTGGTATGCGCAAATCGCGGGGAGCGACTTGTCCCCGCTACCCAATGGGGCCTTCTCTGGCCACAATCAGTTCGTTCACTGGCTTACCACCGGCGGGGTCGTGCTCGCGTTCTTCGCTGTCGTATCGCTTCTCGTGCAGGCGTATGCCATCACGGTGCCGAGCAGCCGCTACCTCGCGGTCGCCGCAATGCTGGTCACCGGAACGTTCATCAGCGGTTGCTTCGAGGTGCCGCTGGGCTTCGTCGACAACGCGGTGTTCTGGACCGTGACGGTAATCCCGCTTGCGGTGTTGTTCTTGGCGCGACCCGAAGACACGCGGTACGAGATCGACACTCGATGAGCAGCGGGTGAAGCAACGAGCAAGGCGCGCCGTTCGCCCGACGGCATTGGCAGCAGCGGTCGTGATTATTCTGCTGGTGGTAATCGTCGCCCTCATCGATTCGCGGCGACCGCACGACTCCCCCGGTTCGGGGACGGTAGCGGGCAGCACGCCGGTCAACACGAGGTTGTATGCCGATCCCGATCTGCTGGCGATCGCCGCCGCGCGGGAGGATTCCCGTTTCGAGCTGATCGCGAAAACGCCGCAAGCCAAGTGGTTCAGCGATTGGTCCACCACCGCGACGGTCCGCAGTGACATCGGCGACTACCTCGCCGGCGCGGCGGCCGCGAATGCGGTCCCGGCGATCGTGCTCTACCGGATCCCTGCGCTCAATTGCACCCCCTGGCCAAGCGCGGGTGCGCGGAATGAGCAGGAGTACAAGGACTGGGTGGACGGCGCTGCCGCAGCGTTGAAGGGGCATCGCGACGCGATCGTCATCCTCGAACCCGATGCACTTCCGCAGCTGGGGCAGTGCGGGCAGGGCGACCGCCTTGGCATGCTGCGTTATGCGGTCGACGCGCTTTCGACCACGGGCGCTCGGGTTTATATCGACGCGGGACATGAGGAATGGTGGAGCGCAGCGGAAACCGCAGAACGGTTGAAAAGTGTTGGCGTCGATAAGGTTACGGGGTTCAGCCTCAATGTCTCGAACTACAACACGACGGACGGCGAGGTGCAGTTCGCCGAGAGCGTGCGGTCCGAACTCAGCAAGCTCGGTATCACCGACTCGCACTATGTGATCGACATCGGCCGGAACGGCGCGGGTCCGCAGGACGACACCTGCAACGCGCCGGGAGCTCGATTAGGAAATCCACCGCGGCTGTTCCGCGGCGGCGCACTCGATGGCCTTCTGTGGGTGAAGAATCCAGGAGAGACCGACGGAGCGTGCCGGGGTGGCCCGACAATCGGGTTTTGGCCGGATGCCGCCCTTGGTCTGCTCGGGCTGCACGGCGCTCCTCGGACTGATGAAAAATGGATCGCGGCGCTGTTGCTCACGGCCTGTGGCATTGCAACGGCGGCGCTGCTGGGTTGGGCTTCTGTGAAGAGGCGCCGCGACGGCGGTTCAGACCGCGTTTAGTCGCTGATGGTTCGGCGCATCCCAAATCTGCCCATCATCCAAGTGCCATGAGCATCCCAGCGATATGTTGTGGGCAGCGGTCATCGGAGGGGGCATCTACGACATCGCGGACGAATCAATCTTTCCTGCTCCGAATCGTGGAGGTAGCACCATGATCGCCGCGCATCGACCGGGACGCGGCCGTCTCAACGAAGGACGTTGATGGCGCAAAATTTTGCCCGCAACACGCTTTTTGGCTTCATTTCCGGCGCCGCTGTCACGCTGTCCGGATTCGTCGGCAGCGCGATTGCGGCACGACTGCTGGGGCCTGAAGATTTCGGCGTCGTTGCGTACGTCACGTGGTGCGTGACAGTCGCTGCGGCGGCCTCAACCTTGGGCAGCGACGTTGTGCAGCAGCGATTCATTCCGAACCTGCGTGCTGCCGGCAAAAACGACCAGGTAGATGGCCTTGTCGGAACAATCGTACGGCTGTCCGTGGTGGCTGCGGTCGCGGTCGGGGCGCTGTTGTTCGCCTTCCTTGACGGGCCGGGGAGAGGAGCGCTGCAAGGAGGTTCTCCACATTCACAGATCGTCGTGATCACGGTCGCCCTGATCTGGTTCCTCTGCTGGCGACTGTCCGACTTGTATCTGTTCAATCTGAGAGGCGAGCAACAATTCGACAAGGTCGCTCGCGTGTCCGGCGCCTCGGCCTTGATGAGGGTTGCCACGACTGTGGTGGGCGCCTGGCTGTTCGGGATTCCTGGCGCGCTGGCCGGCGGTATCGCCGCAACCTTCCTGCCGGCAAGCCGACTCTTTCCGCTGCTACGCCACAAGCCCCGCGTTGATCAGTCACTCAGGCGAGAACTCGTAGGGTTCGCGCTGGTGAGCTGGACGATCAGTCTGGTCGGCAATCTCCTGTTCGGCAGAACGCAGGTCGTCTTCCTCGAGCACTACGCCAGTATCAGTGCCGTCGGCATATTCGCGGTGGCGCTGACAGTGGCCGAAATGGCGGCGCAGCTGCCGCCCCTGTTTCTGTCGGCCCTGTTACCGCGTTTCAGCGAGCAGAGCGGCCGGGGCGCACACGAAGACATGCGGCGCCTCTACCGGACGATGACGTCGCTCATGGCGCTGGTGATGTTCCCGCTCTGCCTCGGCCTCGCGGCAATCACGCCGGTTTTGATACCGCTGGTTTTCGGTGCCGATTTCGCCGACGCCGTCCCGGTCGCGTCACTATTGCTGGTCGTCATCGCGATCAACAGTCTTGGCGGAACCGCTCTCCAGCTCACCTTGAGCCTGGGGAAGACTCGCATCCTGTTGATATCCAACGCTGTCGGCCTGGTGGGCGTGATCCTGCTGGGATTTCTCTTGATACCGCAATACGGCTTGATGGGCGCAGCCTGGTCACGCGGGATCATCCAGATCCTGGTCATAGCAATCGAAATGGTCTATGCGGCAACGAAACTAGGATTTTACCTACCGTTTCGCGCGCTGGGAGCGATCGCGCTTGCCGCTCTGGCACAGGGCGGGGCCGCCTATGCCATCGTCCAAAACATCGGCGGCCCAGTATCGTTGGTGCTTGCTATACCCGCTGCGATCCTTGTTTTCCTGGTCGCCGTCCGCGTGCTGAAAGTCATGCCGCTGGTGGACCCCGAGCTGACAAGTCGAATCATTTCGCACGCCCCGACCCGAGTGAAGCCGCTGGTTTCCCGCGTCCTGCGGCTGCTGTCACCGACAACGGGGCACGCTGAGCAGGATTGACCATTTTGCCAACCCCCGACGTATTAGGCTCGACCTGTTCATGAACCAGTGGGCCAGGCGCCGCGCAGAGAGGCTGTCGATGATCCGTGTCCTCGTGATCGGCGCAGGAGCAGTGGTCGAGGAGCACTACGTGCCCCCGCTACGCCGGCTGGAGAAAGCCAAGGCCATCCAGGTTGTGGGCGTCGTTGATCCCAACGAATCACGGGGACGACAGATCGCAGATCGGTTCAAGCAAGCACGTTCCTACCCGGACTGCCAGGCAGCGTTTCAGGACGGCTCGTACGAGCTGTCAATTGTTGCCTCGCCGGCCGGTTTCCACGCCGAGAATGCCTGTGCGGCATTCGAGCACGGTAGCCACGTGCTGTGCGAAAAGCCCATGACGACAACAGTGGCCGACGCGGATCGGATGAACGCCGCGGCCGCGAAAGCCGACCGCGTGCTGGGAGTGGCGTATCCACGGCGGTTCTATGCGAATTTTGCCGACGTCGCACGGCTTGTCGCGAGTGGCGAGCTCGGCGATGAACTCGAGTTCACCTACCGCGAAGGCAACACCTACGGCTGGCCGACTGCCACCGATGCGGTATTCCGCCGCGAGCGATCGGGTGGTGGTGCGCTGTTGGACATCGGCGTACACATGCTGGACCAGTTGACCTGGATCTTCGGTGATCCAGTGGTCAGCCGCTCTTACGATGACAGCTTCGACGGTGGCGTCGAGACGAATTCGCTTTTGGCGCTGACGTTTCCGCGGGCCCGCGGCATCATGCAAGTCAGCTGGGAGTACCCGTTGAACAATGGGCTGTGGATACGTGGCGCCCTAGGCGAAGTGATGCTCGATGGTGCCGACATCCGCACCTACCGCCGCAAAACGCCGCAGGGCTGGTCGCTGGTACCGGCGGAGACATCGTGGCCCGCGGACCTCAGCCCGACAGCCGAAAAACGGATACGCCCCGGCAACATCCGCCCGTGCTTTGATGCCGAATTGGTCGCGATGCTCAGGTGCATTCGCTATGGCGAAGCCTTGCCGGTGACCGGCGTCCAGGCCGCAAGCGTGCAAGCCGCCATCGAGCAGGCCTACGAGCGCGCTGAGCCACTGAGTTGCCCATGGCTGTCCGAAGAAGAACAGGTAGCCGCGCGAGCTAAGCACTGGAAGGCCGGCCCGTGACAAAGCCCATCGCAATCATCGGCGCCGGAGGCTTCGTCGGTGCGCGATTCATCGAGCGTGCCGAACTTCTCGGGGACATATCCCTGGTGCCCATCGTCCGATCCTCGCGCAGTCAAGGACGATTGGCGCGGTTCGGCAAGCGCACCGTGGTCGGTGACGCCGGCGATCCGGCATCCCTGGTTCCACTGATACAGGGATGCGGCATGGTGGTGAACCTGACGACGGGGGACGACCAGCGCGCAGTCAGCGACGCCCAGTCCATTCACACCGCCTGCCAGCAGGCTGACGTACCCCTCTTCGTACATACGAGTTCCGCCGAGGTTTTCGGAAGAGCGGAAGCACCAGATCTGACCGACGATTCCTTCCCCGGCGACGAGCATTGGATGGTCTACGCCCAAGCGAAAACAGCTGCCGAAGCGTGGTTGCGATCCCAGTCGGACGGGCCCGTGAAGGTTGTCATCCTGCGGCCGGGACTGATCTGGGGCCCCGGGTCTGGATGGTTGGTCAATCCGGCCAGGGAGTTGATCAACGGCACTGCCTACCTGTTCGACGACGGGCGCGGGATCTGCAACCTGATCCACGTGGACAACCTCATCGAGCACCTCGTTCAACTGGGGAAGTCGCCCCATCCCGAGTCCGGTGTCTTCAACGTCGCCGACAGCGAGACGATTTCCTGGGCGGATTTCTATGGCGCCATTGCTCGGGAAGTGGGCGTTGATCCCTCGACGATATGGCAGCTCGAACCAATGGAGTTCCGGGACAGCCGCATGCGCGCGATCCTCAACATCGCGCCGGCCCGCGCTCTCAAACGCCGGATGAGTGGTGACACCAAAGGCCGGCTCAAGCAGCAGTTGAACGACTGGCTCTCACCGCCGATTTCCGAAGCTCAACCCATTGTTCCCAAACCTACTGTGGATAAGCAGATTTGGTGGCTTCAGGGCACGCCGAAGAAACTACCGTCAACAGCATTCGCCGAACGCTATCCGGACTTGCAGCTTCGGCCGTTCGAGGACCTGATATCCGCCGCCGGTCAATGGCTGCGTTATGCGGGCTTCGAGCATCCGGACGCCCGCGGGTAAAGCACCTACCCCAGCCGCCGCAACCGCGGCTCCAGGTCCCTCTGGAAGAGATCGAGGAACCGGCGCTGGTCGTGGCCGGGGGCGTGGAAGACGAGGTGGTTGAGACCCCAGCCGACGTAGTCCTTGACCTTGTCGACGGCTTCGTCGGGATCCGAGGCGACGATCCAGCGCTTGGCCACCTGCTCGATGGGCAGCTCGTCGGCGGCCTTCTCCATCTCGAGCGGGTCGTGAATGTTGGTCTTCTGCTCGGCCGTCAGTGACAGCGGCGCCCAGAACCGGGTGTTCTCCAACGCCAGTTCGGGATCGGTGTCATACGAGATCTTGATCTCGATCATCCGGTCGATGTCGTCGGGGTTCTTCCCGGCCGCCTCGGCGCCCTCGCGCATCGCGGGGATGAGCTTGTCCTTGTAGAGCTCCTCGCCCTTGCCAGAGGTGCAGATGAAGCCGTCACCGGCCCGGCCGGCGTACTTGGCCACCTGGGGTCCGCCCGCGGCGATGTAGATCGGGATACCGCCTTCGGGGACGTCGTAGATCGAGGCGCCCTTGGTCTTGTAGTACTCACCCTCGAAATCGACGCGGTCGCCGAGCCAGAGTTCGCGCATCAGGCGGACGGATTCACGCAGCCGCGCGTAGCGCTCCTTGAACTCGGGCCACTCACCTTCGTAGCCGGTGGCGATCTCGTTCAGGGACTCACCGGTGCCGACGCCGAGGAAGATCCGGTCCGGATACAGGCACCCCATCGTCGCGAAGGCCTGCGCGATGACCGCCGGGTTGTACCGGAACGTGGGGGTCAGCACCGAGGTGCCGAGGACCAGCCGCTTAGTGCGCTCACCCACCGCCGTCATCCACGCCAGAGAGAACGGCGCGTGCCCGCCCTCGTGACGCCAGGGCTGAAAGTGGTCGCTGACCGTCGCACTGTCCATCCCGTGCGCCTCGGCGAGCACCGCCAGCTCGACCAACTCACGTGGCGCGAACTGCTCCGCCGACGCCTTGTATCCCAGTTTCAGTTCAGCCACGCCCTCGTTTCTACTCTCTTCGCTCGCGCAGTGAGCGACGAGGTCCTGCTCGCGCGCGGGGTTCTAAACTCGCGGCATGGCCGTGGCCCTGACAGCAATCACCGAACGCGTCCACATGGCGCAAACACCACTGGTCAACTGGACGGTGGTCACCGACGACGCCGGCGTCATGTTGATCGACGCCGGTTTCCCCGGTCACCGCGACGATGTCCTGGCATCGCTGGCCCAGCTCGGATTCGGCCCGGCGGATGTCACGGCGATCCTGCTGACCCACGCCCACGTCGACCATTTCGGCTCGGCCATCTGGTTCGCCAAGACCCACGGCACCCCGGTCTACTGCCACGCCGACGAGGTGGGCCACGCCAAACGCGAATACCTGCAGCAGGCTTCGCCGGTCGACCTGATGTTGCACGCCTGGCAGCCGCGGTGGGTGAAGTGGTCGCTGGACATCGCCCGCAAGGGCGCCCTCGTGCACGAGGGCATCCCGTCGACCGGCGCACTCACCGAAGATGTTGCCGAACGCCTGCCCGGCCGGCCGCTGGCCATACCGACCCCGGGGCATACCGGCGGCCACTGCTCCTACATCGTCGACGGCGTGCTGGTCAGCGGCGACGCCCTGGTGACCGGGCATCCGCTGTCGCGGGGCAACGGTCCCCAGCTACTGCACCGGGTCTTCAACCACGACGAGCCGGGCTGCGTGCGCAGCCTGTCCGCGCTGGCGATGCTGGAAACCGATGTGCTGATTCCCGGCCACGGCGACCTGTGGGTCGGGCCGATCCGCGAGGCCGCGCGTCAGGCCACGCCGCGCTGAGTCGCGCTGTCCGACGAGCCGAGCCCTAGATTTTCCCGCAGCGTGGCGCCGCGATACTCGGTGCGGAACACGCCGCGCTCCTGCAGCAACGGCACCACGGTGTCGATGAACTCGTCCAGCCCGTGCGGAGTCAGGTGCGGCACCAGGATGAACCCGTCGCAGGCGTCGGCCTGCACATGCTCGTCGATCTCGGCAGCGACATGCTCCGCGGTTCCGACGAACTGTTGACGGCTGGTGACCGCGATGACGAGTTCGCGAATCGACAGCTTGTCGGCTTCAGCCCGCTCCCGCCAGGATGCGGCAAGCGCCTTGGGGTCGCCGTGGCGCACCCGGCCCTGGGTGATGCTCGGGTCATCGACGGGTTCGACATCGGGTAGCGGACCGTCCGGGTCGTAGCCCGACAGGTCGCGCTGCCAGACCTGTTCGAGCATCGCGATCGCGGTCTGCGGGGTGACCTGCTGGCGGCGGATGAACCGCGCTCTCTCCTCGGCGTCGGCGGCGCTGTCGCCGAGAACGAATGTCGCGGCGGGAAAGACCTTGAGGTCATCCGGATTTCGGCCATGCGCCACGGCGCGGGCCTTCACGTCCGCGTAGTAGCGCTGGCCGTCGTCCAGCGCGCCGTGCCCGGTGAACAGGGCGTCGGCGTGTTTGGCGCCGAAGTCTCGGCCTTCGCTGGAGTCACCGGCCTGCAGGAGGATCGGATGACCCTGCGGTCCGGCGGGCAGCGTGGCCACGCCGCGGACGTTGAACTGCGGCCCGCGATGGGACACCGTCTGGATGCGATCCGGGTCGACGTAGATGCCGGAGTCCGGATCGGCGATCACGGCGTCGGCGGCCCAGCTGTCCCAGAGATCGCGGGCGACGGTGATGAACTCCTCGGCCCGCCGGTAGCGATCGGCGTGGTCGAGAAAGCCACCGCGCCTGAAGTTTTCGCCGGTGAACGCATCTGATGAGGTCACCATGTTCCACGCGGCGCGGCCCTCGGACAAGTGATCGAGGCTGGCGAACTGCCGGGACACCTCGAACGGTTCGTTGAACGTGGTGTTGATGGTGCCGGCCAGGCCGACGTGCTCGGTGACCGCCGCAAGCGCCGCGAGCACGGTGAAGGTGTCCGGGCGGCCGACGACATCCAGATCGTGGATCCGCCCGCGGTGCTCGCGCAGCCGCAATCCCTCGGCGAGGAAGAAGAAGTCGAACAGCCCCTGCTCGGCCTTGCGGGCGAGGTGGACGAACGAGTCGAATTCGACCTGGCTGCCGGATTCCGGGTCAGACCACACCGTGGTGTTGTTCACCCCGGGGAAATGTGCGCCAAGGTGAATCTGCTTGCGTTGCTTTCCTTCTCGTATCATCCCGTCACGCCCCAACGTTTGGCCAGCAGTTCGAATGAGCGCAGCCGGTCGGCGTGGCGGTGGGTGGCCGTCGTCACCACCAGCTCGTCGGCACCGGTAACGCGTTGCAGGGCAATGAGTTTCTCGGACACCTCGTCGGCGTCGCCGACGAATTGGGTGGCGAGTCGATCCTCGACGACGGCGCGCTGATCGTCGGCCAGCGGTACCACCGTGTCGGGATCCGGATACGGTTCCGCCCCGCCCTGTGCCCGAATGGAATACACCCACTGACCGAATGGCGCGGCGAGATGCCGTGCGGTGGCGGAGTCGTCGGCGACGAGGACGTCGGCCGAGACCACCACGTGTGGCTTCGATAGCTGCGGCGACGGGGTGAACGCCGCCCGGTATGCGTCGACGGCGTCCAATGCCGAGCTCGGGGTGATGTGGTAGCTCGCCACGAATGGCAGGCCCCGCGCGCCGGCGACCTCGGCACTCTGGCCCTTGCTGCTGCCGAAGACCCACGGGGTCAGGCCTGAGCCCTCCCCTGGCACCGCGTGCACCGGGTATCCGTCCACGGTGTGGCTGCCGTCCAGCAGCGCCAGGATGTCACCGACCTGTTCGGCGAAGTCCGGCGGGACGGCCTCGGGCTGGGTGAGAACCGTTGACAGCGCCCGCATCCTGGGGCTGGCCAGCAGCGCCCGCACGTCGAATGGTGCCGGCACCACCACCCCGTCGATCTCGCGCCACGGCACGTCGGGCCGGGGCGTCAGATCGCCCCGCTCGACTTCCTTGCGCCGCTGACCAGAGCGACCGAGCCCCAGGTCGATGCGCCCGGGGTGGAACTGCTCGAGCATGCCGAAGCTTTCCACCACGGCCAGTGCCGTGGTGTAGCCGAGTTGGACCGCCGCGGCGCCGACCCTGATCCGTTCGGTGGCCGCGGCGATCTGGCCGATCAACACCGCGGGCGCCGAGCTCGCGACGGCGACGAAGTGGTGCTCGGCGACCCAGTAGCGCCGATACCCCCACTGCTCGGCATGGCGAGCCAGGTCGACGGTGTTGCGGAGCGCGGACGCCGCGTCACACCCGGCGCTGATCGGCGACAGGTCCAGGATCGACAGCGGGACGCTCACGACAGCCCGGCCTTGGCATAGCGGTTGACCACTGCCGGCAACCCGAACCGTTCGCGCAGAGTTTCATCGTCGCGGTAACCGGTGCGGAATCGCCCGGCTCGCTGCAGCAGCGGAACCACCTCGTCGGCGATCACGGGTAGGTCGGTGGCATGGACCGCGGGGCGCAGCCGGAACCCGGCCAGGCCGAGATCATGCCAGCCCAGCAGCAACTCGGCCAGTTGCGCCGCACTTCCTGCGAATACCAGTGCATCGGAACGGAACTCACCGTCGCCGCCGAAGCTGACCACCACGTCGGCGATCACCCTGGGGTGGCCACCCGCGGCGTCGACCTGACCCAAGATCTCCAGGAGCGACGCCTCGTCGGTCGGTGTGACAAAGACCAGATCGGCAGCGGCGGCGGCGAATTCGTAGACAGGCTGGGCGTGCGCGAGTGCGGCGATCACGGGTTGACCCTGGGGCGGACGCGGCGTGATCGACGGGCCCTTCACCGAAAAGTGCGGTCCGGTGAAATCGATGTAGTGCAGCTTCTCGCGGTCGACGTAACGGCCGGTGGCGACGTCGCGAATGACGGCGTCGTCCTCCCAGCTGTCCCACAACCGTCGTACCACCTCGACGAAATCAGCTGCCTCGTCGAATAATTCACCACCCTCGGGCGCAGTCCGCCGCCCGAACGAGGCCGCCTCGTAGGCCGCCGGACTGACCCGGGCCTGCCAGCCGGCGCGGCCGTGCGAGAGGAAATCCAGTGTCGCGATCGCTTTGGAGACGTGAAACGGCTCGGTGTGGGTCACGGTGGCCACCGGAATGAGCCCGATGTGGTGGGTCAGCGGGGCGATCCTGGCCGCCACCAGGACGGCGTCGGCGCGGCCGGCCAGCCGGCGCGGGTCGATTTCTTCCCGGCGCCCCGGCTGGGCACTGAAGCTGTCGTCGACGGTGAGGAAGTCCAGCAGGCCGCGTTCGGCGGTGGCGGCAAGCTGAGCCCAGTGCCGTCCCGAGGTCACCGACGCAGCGGAAGCATCAGCGGCCAGGGCGTGCCGCCACGCCTGCGGATGCCAGCCGTACCCGTCGAGTGCGACGCCGAGATGAAGAAGGTTTTGCGCCATCACACAACTGTCTAACGCGCGGCGGCAGAACGCATTCCGGAACCCGGGGTTGTACTCACCCTGATTTCAAATTCGCCCAGCTAAGCCTTCGATAGCGCCTTGACGAAGGCCACCGGAAACACGTCCCCCTGGCTGGGCAGCGGCTCGGCGAGCCGGGCGTAGCCGGCGCTGTCGTAGAGCGCTTCGGCTTCAGGCTGCCGGTTGCCGGTGGTCAGGTAGATCCGGCGATATCCGCGATCGGCGATCTCGGCCTCCAGCGCGGCGAGAAGCATCGTGGCATACCCCCGGCGCCGGCTTCGGCTGTCGGTCCAGATCCGCTTGAGTTCGGCGGTGTCGTCATCGAAACGGCAGAACGCCCCGCCGGTCACCGGTTTGTCGTCGAGCAATCCCATGAGCATGCCGCCGCCGGGCGGGTCGAACGTTCCGGCCGGATGGCTGCGCAGCCACCTCGCGACGCCCGCTTCGGTGCCGTCGTAGCGGCTGGCGTACTCAATGGCGAGCTCGGCCAGCAGCGGTTGAGCCAGCTCGTCGTCGGTGTGAACTGGGACGAAGCGCAATCCGGTCACCGGGCCATTCTGCCCCTTTCACCCCAAAGTTGACACCTGTAAAGTCGCTGTTCATGGACAACATCCGTGGCAAGACGATCGCCATCACCGGTGCTGCCCGGGGAATCGGTTTCGCCACCGCCCGGGCGCTGCTGCAGCGCGGCGCGCGCGTGGTGATCGGCGACCGGGACGTGGCGCTGGAAGAGTCGGCCGTCGCCCAGCTGACCAAGCTCGGCCCGGTCTCGGGCTACCCGCTCGACGTCAGCGATCCCGAATCGTTCGCGACCTTCCTGGACAAGGCCCGCGCCGACGGCGGTGGCCACATCGACGTGCTGATCAACAACGCCGGCGTCATGCCCGTCGGCCCATTCCTCTCTCACTCCGAACAGGCGGTCCGCACCGCAGTCGAGGTCAACCTCTACGGCGTGATCACCGGCTGCCGGCTGGTCTTGCCGGAGATGGTCCGGCGCCGCGGCGGCCACATCGTCAACATCGCCTCGATGGCCGGCATGCTG
Organism: Mycobacterium sp. RTGN5; assembly: GCF_033804465.1. Taxonomy (NCBI): domain Bacteria; kingdom Bacillati; phylum Actinomycetota; class Actinomycetes; order Mycobacteriales; family Mycobacteriaceae; genus Mycobacterium; species Mycobacterium sp. RTGN5. Next base: position 99,385 of record NZ_JAPZLA010000007.1, on the reverse strand, counting down.
GCCGTGCCCGGGCAGGCGCTCTACGCCGGAACCAAATTCGCGGTCGTCGGCCTGTCGACCGGACTGGCCGACGAATACGCGCCGCAGGGCGTCCACATCAGTTGTGTCATGCCGACATTCACCAACACCGAGCTGATCTCGGGTACGCACACCACCGCCGCCACCAAACCGGTGCAGCCCGAGGACATCGCCGCCGCGGTGGTCAAGGCACTGGACAAGCCGACAACCGCGATCTCGGTGCCCAACTATTCGCGCTTCCTGGCCGCCGCGGTGATGTTCCTGCCGCCGCGTGGGCGGCGCTGGCTGTCCAACAAGATGGGTACTGACCGGGTCTTCCTCGACTTCGACACCACCGCCCGCGCCGCCTACGAGAAGCGGGCCCAGACCGCCACCGGCGTGGTGGAGACCCCGGATAAGGATTAGCCCACTGCCGCTGAGTTCTGTTGTGAGCATTGACTTATCCACAGTTCGGGATTGATCCCCAGATTGCTTTTGGACGCAGTTTTTGTCGGCGGGTGGGCATAGTATTCGAACATGAGTTCGATCGACTCTGTGTTGGACGCTCTCGACGATGTCGTCGGGGAGCTGGCCACGATCGATCTCTTGACGCTGCCCCCGCCGAAGCGGTTCGCGGTATTGGACCGGATGGAAACCGCCCAGCGGCTGCAGGCGGCGATCTCTCACGCCGGGGTCGCCCGGTTGGAGCAATTCGAAGGCTGCCCACCGGTCGGGATCGCCTTGGCTGATGCGTTGCGGATCAGTCCCCCCGAAGCACGACGCCGGATCCGCGACGCCGAACAGCTCGCGCCGCGCACCACGCTGACCGGGGAACCGCTGCCGCCGCTGCTGCCCGAAACGTCGGTGGCCTGGCACCGCGGGGAGTTGGATCGCGAGCACCTGCGGGTGATCCAGAAGTTCTTCCACGACCTGCCCGACCACGTGCCGGCGGTGGAGGTCGAGAAGGCCGAGAAATCGTTGGCGGGGCATGCGGTGAATCTGCGTCCGGATCAGTTGGCGAAGGTCGCCTACCGGTTGGCGCTGCATCTCAATCCCGACGGGACGTTCTCCGATGAAGACCGCGCCCGCAAACGCGGATTCGTATGGTGTGGCGGGCAACACGTCGATGGCATGAGCGTCGGCAAGCTGATCGCCGACCCGGAGTTGCGCTCAGAGCTCGACGCCTGGATGGCCAAATTCGCCGCACCGGGCATGGGCAATCCCGCCGACGACAACCCCACCGTCAACCCCTCCGATGAGATCGTCGAGCGGGATGCGCGCAGTCATGGCCAACGTCAGCATGACGCCCTCAAAGCCCTGGTGCGCGGACAACTCGGGGACCCGAAATTCGGACAACACAACGGGTTACCCGTCACGGTGATCGTGACCGCCACCCTGCAAGACCTCCAAAACAAAACCGGCTACGGCATCACCGCCAGCGGCGCCGTGGTCGCGATCTCAGACGTGATCCGGGTGAGCGCCCACGCCTACCACTACCTCGCCCTGTTCGACGGAGTCACCGGCAGAGCGTTGTGGCTCGGGCGCACCAAACGCATCGCTTCTGCCGACCAACGAATCATCCTGCACGCCAAGGACCGTGGCTGCACCCGACCCGGCTGCGACGCCCCCGGCTACCACTCCGTTGTCCACCACGCCGCAAAAGACTGGAAAAACGGCGGCAACACCGACATCAACGACCTCACCCTGGCCTGCCCGCCCGACAACCAACTCGTCGAAACCGGCGGCTGGGACACCCAAATACTTCCCAACGGCCAAACCCAATGGCTCCCACCCCCAGGACTCCCCATGCTCAAAGGCGGCACCAACGACTACCACCACCCCGAACGGCTACTCCCCAAAGACGACGAAAAGGATTAGCCCAGCACGGGTACGGCGTCGCCGGGCCGGTAGTTCTCGACCGCCGCGATGTGCGCCAGCAGGACTTCCGGCTCGACGGTGTAGAGCGCGCCCTCGTCCTCACCGGCCGTGCCGACGAGGATGGCCGTGACCCGTTCGGGAAAGTCGTCGTCGGCCCCCGATGCCGTGATCCAGATTCGAGTGACCGGCTCGTGTGCGTCATCGGCGACGGCGGCGGCCGACGGCTCGTAGAACCAGCTGATCAAGGTCTCGGTGGAGAACTCGGCGTCGAATGTCCAGCCGCGGGCGGTCAGCCACTCGTCGAAGGTCTCGACCGCCTGTGCGAGTTCGACATCCACGTCGTCGAGAGAGTCCTTGACCTCGTCGGGCAGCCACCGCACGTCGCGGGCGCCCTGCCGCTTTTTGCGGCGGGCCTTCTTCGCGTCGGAGTTGCGTGACACTGCTAGCTCAGCGCGCGATCCAGGTCGGCGATCAAATCCTCGGTGCCTTCCAGCCCCACCGAGATTCGCACCACCCCGTCGCCGAGCCCGATCGAGGCGCGGCCCTCGGGGCCCATCGCGCGGTGGGTGGTGGTCGCCGGATGCGTGATCAGCGACTTGGCGTCACCGAGGTTGTTCGAGATGTCGATCACCTGCAGCTTGTCGAGCACCTCGAACGCCCGTTGCTTGCCGCCATCCAGTTCGAAGGTCACGACGGTGCCTCCGCCGCGCATCTGCCGCTTGGCCAGATCGAACTGAGGATGCGATTCCAGGAACGGGTATTTCACCCAGTTCACGCCGGTCTGTGCTTCCAGGAACTCGGCGATGAGCTGGGCGGAGCGGTTCGAATAATCCACCCGCACCGACATGGTCTCCAGGCCCTTGAGTAGCACCCAGGCATTGAAGGCGGACAGCGCAGGCCCGGTGTGTCGCATCAGCTTCTGCACGGGACCGTCGATGTATTCCTTGTCGCCCAGGATCGCCCCGCCGAGCACCCGGCCCTGACCGTCGATGTGCTTGGTGCCCGAGTACACCACCACGTCCACCCCGAGCGGAAAGCCCTGCTGCAGCAGCGGAGTGGCAAAGACGTTGTCCAGCACCACTTTTGCCCCTGCGGCGTGCGCCATCTCCGATACCGCGGCGATGTCGACCAGCGACTGCATCGGGTTGGACGGCGTCTCGAAGAACACCGCCTGCGTCGGCTTGGAGAGCGCCTCCTCCCACTGGGAGAGGTCTTCGCCGTCGACGAAGACGGTCTCGACGCCCCAGCGCGGCAGGATCTCGTTGCACACCACGAAGCACGAGCCGAACAGGCTGCGCGCGGCCACCAGTCGATCGCCCGCGCCCAGCAGCGCGCCTAACGAGGTGAACACCGCCGACATCCCCGATGCCGTCGCGAAGCAGGCCGGTGCCCCCTCGACCAGCCGAAGCCGTTCCTCGAACATCGAGATCGTCGGGTTGCCGTAGCGGGAGTAGACGTAGCGGTCGATATCGCCGGTGAACGACTTCTCCGCCTCGGCGGCCGAGGAGTAGACGTACCCGGACGTCAGGTACATCGCCTCAGCGGTCTCCTCGAAGCCCGAGCGCAGCAGCCCACCCCGCACCCCGATGGTCGCCTGGCTGACCCCGTCGGGCAACGGCGCGGGAATCCGCACCGACGGCACAGTCGGTTCGGTCGGTTCGGTCATGACTGCTTCCAGGGCAGGCCGAGCGCACGCCAGCCGTTGCTGCCACGATGGCCGTCCCCGTCAAGCTGGCCTTCGAAGCCGTCAAGCATGTTGTAGGACGGCGCAATTCCGGCGGCGGTGGCCGTCTGGGCCGCGGGGATGGAGCGATTACCGGAGCGACAGATGAAGACGACCGGCCGTTCTCCGGGAGTGACGCCGGCGGCGATCAGGTCGGCGACGAAGTCGTCGTTGCGCTGACCGGTGCCGCGATTCCACTCCACGAACACCACCTTGCGGCCGAGGCTGGACAGATCGGGTACCCCGACCCACCGCCATTCGGCGTCGGTGCGGCAGTCCACCAGGACCGCCTCGGGGTTGTCGCTGAGCAGTTTCCAGCTCGCCTCAGGGGTGATATCTCCTGCGTAACTCACCCGCCCGAGTCTTCCACATCATCCTGGGACGGACGGAATGCTCCCTAGACCGGACCGGGCGAACAGACGGTCCACTCGCCGTTCTCACGCACGAAGTTCATCGGCACCTTGATCTTGTTGTCCGGCGCGTGGTCGAAGTGGTAGACAACGGTGCCGGTGGCCCGATCACCGTCGATTTTCACCTCGCTGATGTCGTCGACGTAGCGCGCACCCTGTGCCGCCTTCGACTTCTGTTGGCGGTCAAGAACTTCGGCTTCGACACCCTGCTGCGCGGTGCAGGTGTACTTGCGGAAGTCCCCGTAGCTGTCCCGCTGCAGGGCATCGTTCTGGCCGACGGCGGCGCGGCCGACTTTCAGGTCCTCGCTCAGCGGCTTGTTGTCATTGAACAGCCAGACGGCCCCGATCACGCCAAGCACCAGCAGGGCAACACCCAGCGCGATCAAAATAGGCATCGGGCTCGCGCCGTCGTCCTCCGGTTCGGTCACGGCTGCCACACCCGGTGCAGCACCGTCGAGACCTGCCGCACCCGATCGCGGGCCACGGTGACGTCGGACCCGGTGGCCAGCGCCACCCCGAGCCGCGACCGTGCCGAGCCGTCGTGGCGGCCCAACAGCCGCACGTCGCTCTCCGGCACCACCAGGGCCTCGGCCAACACCGCGGGGTCGATCTCCGGGGTGTTCGCGCTCTCGTCGGCACCGCCGTAGGTGACCTCCGCGGCGCCCGGCGACACCATGATGGTGTCCACCGGCAGGCCCAGCACGGCCCGGGCGTGCAGCTCGAACTCGGACAGCCGCTGGGTGCGCAGCGTGACCAGCCCGCTGTCGTACGGACGCACGCTGACGTCGGAGAAATACACTTCGTCGCCGCGAACCAGCAGCTCCACCCCGAAGACCCCGCGGCCGCCCAGCGCCCGCACGATCCGCGCGGCCACCGACTTCGCCGCACCAAGCGCCGCCACGGTCATCTGCTGCGGCTGCCAGGACTCCAGGACACCGCCGTCGAGCTGGCGGTGCCCGATCGGCTCGCAGAAGTGCAGGGCGGGACCTGCGGGTCCATCGGTGCGCACGGTCAGCAAGGTGACCGCGTAGTCGATCTCGACGACGGTCTCGGCCAGCACGCGGTTGTGCGGGACCCGGCCGCCGGCCGCAACGGCGCGCTGCCAGGCGGGCTCGACGTCCTCAGGACGCAGCAGCACCGACTGACCCTGACCGGGCGTCCCGATCACCGGCTTGACCACCAGCGGGAACCCGGCGTGCTCGGCAACGGCGGTCAGCTCATCGACGGACCCGGCGAACCAGAACGGCGCGGTCGGCAGACCCAGTTCGTCGGCGGCCAGCCGGCGCATCCCCTCCCGGTCCAGGCTCAGCTGGGTGGCATAGACACCGGGCACGACCTGGGTGGTTCCGCCGTCCGCGGCGGCCCGCAGCGCGTCGATGGCCACCTCGTTGGTGTCGACGACGACGTAGGCCGGCTCGACTCGGGCGATGGCGGCGGTCAGTTCCTCGGGGTCGGTGATCTTGACGACGAGCGCCTCGTCGGCGACGTCGTGGGCCGGCGCCTCGGCGTACCGATCGACGGCGACCACCTCGGCCCCGAGCCGCTGGAAAGCCAGCACCAGCTCGCGGCTCAGCTCACCAGACCCGACCAGCATCACACGCATGATGCCCAAGGATAGGTGGGCTCATCCCCGGGCAGGCCAGTGCCAGGACGGCTCGTCGAGCAGACCCTGGCCGACGATCGCCGTCTGACCCGATTCCTTGACGAGCTCGATGGCGTTCACCTCGCGCTGCTGGCGACGCAGCGCCTCGACCAACGCGTCGGCGTGAGTGACGACCAAGACCTGGGATCGCTCCGAGGACCGGGCGATCAGCGCGGCCAGCGCGGGCAGCAGGTCGGGGTGCAGGCTGGCCTCCGGCTCGTTGAGCACGGTCAGCTCGGCCGGCCTCGGGGTGAGCAACGCGGCAACCCACAGCAGATACCGCAGCGTGCCGTCGGAGAGTTCGGCCGCCGTCAGTGCCCGCAGCATCCCGGGCTGGCGCAGGGTGACCTCGAAGCGGCCGTCGCTGTTGCGGATCTCCACCCGGCTGCCGGCAAACGCGTCGTCGACCGCCTCGGCCAGCGCGCGAGAATCGCCCACCTCGGCGATGGTCTGCAGTGCCGCGGCGAGATCAGCGCCGTCATGACTCAAAACCATTGTCCGCGTGCCGATCTGGGGCCGTCGGGCGGGCGCGGCATTGTCGGTCCTGACATGGTCGTAGAACCGCCAGGACCGCACCCGTTCGCGCAGTGCCAAAAGTTCGGGTGCCGCCTGCGGGTCGGCGACCTCGCTGAGCATGCTGTCGAACGGCCGCAGAGTGGCCGCGGTGCGCCACTCACCTTCGGCGTCGCGGAGCAGAACCACCGGACCGGATCGCTGCGCCAGCAGCGCCGACGGCCGCAACACCGGGCCGGCCCACACGGCTTCCGACTTGATCTCCGGATCCAGGTTGAACTCGGATTTGCCGGGGACGGGCATCCCGAAATCCACCGCGTAGCCGAAATCCTCGCCCGCGAAGCCCAGCTTGAGGCTCACCGGACCCTTTTCGCCCTGCCCGGCCCACATCGTCGAACTCAGCCCACCTTCGCGCGCCAGCGCGTTGACCGAGCCGTTGCGCGCCGAGTCGGCCAGCAGCCGCAGCGCCCGGTACAGGCTGGACTTGCCCGAGCCGTTGGGGCCGGTGACGACATTGCAGCCGCGCAGCGGCACGACCAGCCGGCGTAGCGAGCGGTAGTTCTCCACGGCCACGGTGTCGAGCACGGTCCCACCTAACCAGGAGGGGCCGACAGTCTCACTGTGGCTCTAGACGGCTCTAGACCGCCAGGGCCTCGAGGCTCGGCACCGCAGGCGCTGGCGGCGCGGGCGGCAAGGGCTGAACGCCCGGCACCGTCGTGTACGGCCACAGGTCCGGCGGGATGATCTGGTTGCCCGTCACGCCCGTCAGCCGCGCGATGATCTGCGCCGGGATGTTCACCGCCTGGTAGAGCAGGGCGCCGATGAACTGGATCGGCAGCTTCAGTGGTCCGGACATGTCCGCGGTGAGGCCGTTGAAGACGGTGTACACGAAATAGGGCACGAACCCGACGATGGTCCGGAGGTCCAGCGCGATGTTGGTGACGACGTTGGGATAGCCGTACATGTTGATGGCGTCGGTGAGCGCCTGGTTGATCCCGTCGAAGCCGGGCACGACGGGCTTGTAATTGCTTGCGCTGAGGTCCATCAGCGGGTTGCCCGCCGAATAGGACGGGGGCGTCAACCCGAACAATGCGTCCACGGTGGGGGTGATGTCGATGTTGGAATAGGTGTTGTTGATCGCCCCCGGCTCGAAGCCCGGTCCGTTGGCGATCACGAAAGTGGTTGTTTCCCAGGGCGTCTGGAAGCCATGGGCCCGCATATCGGAGCCCAGCCTGATGGTCGGCCACGGCACCTGGCCATGGTCGGTGGTCACCAGCACCGTCCACTTTTCGGTGGGGTGCAAGGTGTTCCAGTCGTCGACTGCTTGCATGATGTCGCCGACGTTCTGGTCGACATTGGTCAGCGCCGCGGCGTACTGCGGCGACCCGGCGTCGGACTCGTGCCCGGTGTCGTCGACCCCGACGAAGTAGGTGAAATTGAAGCTGGAGACCCCGGCGGTGGTGCCGTTGATCGCGTCGACGCTCGCCTGACCGACGAGGTCGTCGGTGTCCAGCCAGCTGTTGTTGTACTTGGGGAAGAACTTGATCACGTCGGCCGGTAACGCACCGGCGCCGGCGATCTGAGCGATGTTCTCCCAGTCGGCGATCGCCGTGGTTTGGATGGACGGGTCATAGGCCTCGAGCTGATTGAAGACCGTCGGCCACTTGTCGTAGGTCCACGGCGTGAAGACGTTGTTGAACAGACCCGTCTTCTCGCTCCACACACCCGTCAAGATCCCCGTCCACGACGGGTTGGACATCGTGGTGTGCCCGACCATCGTCGACGCGGCGGTGGTGCCGGTGCTCATCAGGGCCTGCAGGTTCACGTTGTCGGGGTTGGACAGGATCGCACTGAGATTCGTGCCGTCGATCCCGATCACCAGCACGTGCGTCGGCGTACCCGCCGCCAGGGTGCTGACCGATCCCCCTTTGTTCGCCGCGGCCACGCGGGTTGCGGTCATCACCACGCCGCGGCGACTGTTCCCCACCGCCGGGGACGCCGTCGAGGAGGCCGCTGCGGACGACGACGGCGGAACGATGCCCAGTGTCGACAGGGCCAGCGAGAGTGCCGCTGCCGCAGGCGATGTCGTCGTACGTCCGGAGGACGTGGTCTTGCCGCTCGTCGCCGAGGACTTAGCCGGTTGGCTCACCGCGCCGGTGGTGCGCTGCGGCTGGGTGCGGGTGCGGACTTTCGGTCCGGCGCTGGCGGAGCTGGCCTTGGCGGCCCCTGCCGACGGACCGGCATCGCTGCCGGTATCGGCGTAGGCGACTGCCGTCGCAACCGACGTTCCCAGGCCGAAGAGGCCCGCCGCCGCGACACCAACGCACAGTTGTTTGGCTCGACTCATTGCCCGCTCCCGACCTCGTTCGAAACGACCCACGGCGACAGGTGCGGGCAACCACCTGGACGCTCAAGACCCGTTCGCCTGCAATATCTTCACCCCTGGTGGGCGAAGTCCGCAGCCAAGTTCGCAAACCTGGCGTCAGGAACCCAGATCGGCGCGGAAGTCGGTCATCGCGCCCAGCACGGCGGTGAACACCCGGTGGGCGGCAGCGAGATCCTCGTCGGGTAGGTCGGCCAGCACGCGGTGGGTGTGGGTGGCCAGCGGAGTGAAGAACGCCCGGCCCACTTCGATGCCGTGGTCGGCGTATCGCAAGATCACCTTGCGGCGGTCGGCCGGGTCGGAGTCGCGGCGCAGATGCCCCGATTCGATCATCCGCTCGACGAGGTAGGTGATGCCGGCACCGGACAGCCCCATCCGGGTGCGCAGTTCCCCAGAAGTCAGCGGTGTGCCGGCGTTCTCGGCGACCATGATGTGCACCAGCGCCCGGAAATCATTCGCAGACAGCCGGTGGACGCCGGCGAACGCCCGGCCGATCTGGTCGGATTCGGCCGACAGTGCCTGAACGTCGGCGACCACGGCCGACTCCAGCTCGGTTCGGCCAGCGTCATCCATCCCACCAGGCTATCCGTTAAGTAGATGAACTGTTAAGAAAATGAAGCTATGTTGGACAATATGCACCGAGGACCCGAGGGCAGGCGACCGCTGTGGGATCGCATCGGCGAACTGGTCAGCAACCGGCATTCCTGGCTGCTGGCGCTGATCGTCGCGGTCATCGGCGGCGGCCTGATGGGCGCCATCGGGCAGAGCGCCTCGGCCGAGCAATCTCCGGTGTCCCTGCCGCCCGGCGCGGAGTCGGCCAAGGTCGCGGCATTACTGAAGGAGTTTCCCGGCGGCGAGTCGGCGCCGGTGATCCTGGTGGTCACCCGCACCGACGGCGGGTCGCTGACGCCGGCCGACCTGGACGCTGCCGAGGCGGCGCGCGGGCGCGTCGTCGCCGCGGCCGGCGCTGCGGGTCCGCCGATCCCGGTAGCCGCCTCGGACGACGGCAAGGCCGCGCTCGCCCCCGTGCCGATCGCCACCAATTTGTCCGGCTTCGCGCTCAGCGACAAGGTCAAGGCACTGCGGCAGGCCGGCAAAGCCGGGCTGCCCGGCGATCTGGCGGTCAGTGTCACCGGTGGGCCGGCGTTCGGCGCGGACATCGCCAATGCGTTCGCCGGGGCCAACATCACCCTGCTGGCGGTCACCGGCGCGGTGGTCGCGCTGCTGCTGATCGTCACCTACCGGTCGCCGGTGCTGTGGCTGGTGCCGCTGCTGGTGATCGCGTTGGCCGACCGGGTGGCCGCCGTACTGGGTTCGGCCATTGCCGAGGCCACCGGTCTGGCCGCTGACGGTTCGACGTCGGGCATCACCAGCGTGCTGGTGTTCGGCGCGGGCACCAACTATGCGCTGCTGCTGATCTCGCGCTACCGGGAGGAGTTGCGGCACACACCCCGCCACCGCGAGGCGCTGCGCACGGCGGTCCGGTTCGCCGGCCCGGCGATCGCCGCCAGCAATGCCACCGTGGTGCTGGCCCTGCTGACGCTGCTGTTCGCGTCGTCGCCCAGTACCCGCAGCCTCGGGGTGCAAGCCGCGTCGGGTCTGCTGATCGCCGCGGTGTTCGTGCTGCTGATGCTGCCGCCACTTTTGGCATTGTTCGGCCCGAAGTTGTTCTGGCCGTTCATCCCTCGCCACAGCACCGAGGAGATCACCGACACCGGGGCCTGGCATCGGGTCGCGGACTGGGTCTCCCACCATGCCGGGCGGGTCACCGTCGTGGCCACCGCGGTGCTGGCCGTGCTGGCCACCGGCCTGGTGGCAACCCCGGTGGGGCTCAACCAGATCGATCAGTTCCGGGTCAGCGCGGACTCGGTGGCCGGCTACCGGACGCTGGCCGCGCACTTCCCCAGCGGGCTCACCGACCCGACCCGCGTGATCGGCAGCACTGACGGGAGTGCGGCGGTCAACCAGGCGATCCTGGCCACCCCTGGCGTCGTCTCGGCCAACCCGGCGGGTCAAACCGCCACCGGGCTGACCCAATGGCAGGTCGTCGTCAACGCCGAACCGGCGTCGGCGGCTTCCTTCGATACCATTGCTGCCCTTCGGGATTCGGTACACCGGGTCGACCCCGGCGGATTGGTGGGCGGCTCAGATGCCCAGGCGTTGGACGCCAGGAACGCCGCGGTCCACGATCGCTGGATGGTGATCCCCGCCATCCTGATCGTGGTGCTCGCGGTGCTGTACATCCTCCTTCGGGCCGCGCTGGCGCCCTTGGTGCTGGTGGCGGCCACCGTGCTGTCCACGATGGCTGCCATCGGGTTGGGCGGGTGGGTCGGTGTGCACGTGCTCGGATTTGCGGCACTGGACAACACCACGCCGCTGTTCGCATTCCTGTTCCTGGTCGCGCTCGGGGTGGACTACACGATCTTCCTGGTCACTCGCGCCCGTGAGGAGACACCGCAATTCGGCACCCGCGGTGGGATCGTGCGAGCGGTGTCGGCGACCGGAGCGGTGATCACCAGCGCGGGCATCGTGCTGGCCGCGGTGTTCGCCGTGCTCGGCGTGCTGCCGCTGATCGTGATGACCCAACTGGGCATCATCGTGGGCCTTGGCATCCTGCTGGACACCTTCGTGGTGCGCACGGTCGTGATCCCGGCGTTGTTCACCCTGATCGGGCCGGCGATCTGGTGGCCGGCGTTCACTCGATCCGAAATCGACCCCGCCGAGGGGCGTAACGTCGTGGGATGACCCACGCCGCCGCGCTGCCGCCACTACATATGCGGCGCAACGGGTTCGACCCGACACCCGAACTGCGCGACATCCGCGACAGCAGCGGTGTGGTCACCGCCGTCAACGCGTTCGGCATGCAGGTGTACCTGATCACCCGCTATGACGACATCAAGGCGGTGCTCTCCGATCACGAGCACTTCTCCAACGCCAGGCCACCCGGTTTCGTGGTGCCCGGCGCGCCGCAATTGGCCGAGGACGACCAGGCCGCCGCGCGGGCCGGCAACCTGCTGGCCCTCGACCCGCCCCAGCACAACAGGCTGCGCCGGATGCTCACCGGCGAGTTCACCGTGCGCAGGATGAAGGCGCTCGAGCCGCGCATCGTCGAGATCGTCACCGCCCGCCTCGACGCGATCGAACAAGCAGGCGCCCCAGCCGATCTGGTGGCCGACTTCGCCCTGCCGATCCCCTCTTTGGTGATCTGCGAGCTGCTCGGCGTCCCGTACGCCGATCGCGACGATTTCCAGCGCCGCAGCGCGCGCCAGCTCGACCTGTCCATTCCGATCCCCGAACGCCTGGAGTTGGTGCGGGCCGGCCGCGAGTACATGGGTTCGTTGGTGGCCTCGGCTCGCCGTGCGCCCCGCGAGGACATGCTCGGCATGCTGGTGCGCGAGCACGGCGATGAACTCAGCGACGACGAGCTGATCGGGATTTCCGCGCTGCTGCTGCTCGCCGGGCACGAGACGACGTCGAACATGCTGGGGCTGGGCACGCTGGCGCTGCTGCGGCACCCCGAGCAGCTCGCGGCCGTGCGCGACGACCCGGACGCGGTGGCCCCGGCCGTCGAGGAACTCCTGCGCTGGCTGTCGATCGTGCACAGCAGCATCCCGCGGATCACCACCGCGGACGTCGCGATCGCCGGGGTCGACATCGCGGCCGGCAGCCTGGTGCTGGCGGCACTGGTGTCGGGCAACCGGGATGCGGCGTTCGTCGATGACCCGGATGTGCTGGACATCAAGCGAGAACTGTTAAGCCACTTGGCCTTCGGTCATGGTGTGCATCACTGCCTTGGCGCGCCACTGGCCCGCATGGAGATGCGGATCGCGTTTCCGGCTCTGCTGCGCCGCTTTCCGCGGCTGGCCTGCGCCGAGTCGTTCGAGGAGATCGAGTTCAAACCGTTCCACTTCATCTACGGCCTGCGGTCACTGCCGGTGACCTGGTGATCCTCAGGGCTCCTCATCGTCATGGAGCCCCTCGAACACACCCGCACGGGTGAGCAGCAGCAGGCTGACGGCCAGCACCCAGATCGGGAACCCCAACGTCAACCACATGCTGATATCGCCGACGATCAACAGCGAAATCGCGAGCAGATAGCTGGCATAAACCAGCCAGCGCGGCATCAATCCGGTGCGCAGCCAGATCGTCGCCAACGACATCATGAACACCGCACCCATCCGCAGGGCATAGGTCTTCGACAGCGCCAGCACGGTCATTTGCCCGAACAGCGCAACCTCCGCGTGACCGGGCTGGTCATGTCCCACCACACCGTTGCTGGCCGCCAGCCCCGCCCCGATCGCGCTCGTCACGAACATCATTGCCAGGAACAGCAATCCGCTGCCCAGGAACACGGTGGAGAAGAACCGGTCTTCGAGCCGGCCCAGGTTGTCGCGCACGACGGCGATGAACCACAGGAAGCTGATCCCCGCGAACGGCATCAGCATCGCGGCGATCTTCATCTTGCCGTCCGCGGCATTGAGCCACTCCGAGCCGGGCTCGGCGCCTTCCGGCAACGACGAGCGGATCAGGATCAGGCTGGCGCCGAACAACAACGCGAACGCCACACCGGCCGCGGCGGCTGCCCGCGGGGTGGTCAGGGTTTTCAGTGTTGACGAGCGGTTTTCTTGCACGTCGTCATGGTGACAGACTCAGGGCTGTCCGGGCAGCAATCGCACCATCAAGCCGTGCGATTCGGCACAGAGTGTGCCGTCCGGATCTCTCAGCTCGGCATTGACGAAGGCCTTGCGCCCCTCGGCTTCCCGCAGCCAGCCACGCACCGTCAGGTCGGTGTCGATCGGGGTGACGTTGCGGTAGTCGACGTGCAGGAAGGCGGTCCGGCTGATCGGGCGCCCGGTCGCGTGGATCACCATCCCGAATACCGAGTCGAACATCAGCGGCAGCACACCACCGTGCACGGCGTAGTTGCCGCCGACGTGAAACCGGCTGAAACGCACCGTCAACTCGACAGCCTCGGCATCGAACTTGGTCACGCGGTATGGCGCCATCAGCAGGCTGCCCGCGCCGGGCAGGCTGGGCACCCGGTTGGCCGGGCCGATACCTTCCGCGGCTTCGGACGGGGCCAGCAGCGCCACCAGTTCCTCCACCCGGTCGGCGGCCGCGGTCCAGGTCTCCGGGTCCGGATTGGCCGACACGGCCAGGTCCTGTGCCCGGCGCATCGCGGTCAGGAACCGGCCGAACCCCTCGCCGGGTTGGGCGACTTCGAATTTCGGGAAGCCGCCGTGCTTGTAATAGTCGGGGTCGAGGTCGTGTTCTTCACTTCTGGTCGGCTCTTCGCGCGAGCGCTCATCACTCATCCCCGTGGCGCCAGGATGTCACGGCGCACGATCGTCTGATCCCGCCCCGGGCCCACACCGATGCACGAAACATAGGCTCCGGCAAGCTCTTCCAGCCGCAGCACGTAGTCACGCGCCTTGACCGGCAGGTCCTCGAACTCGCGGGCGGTGGAGATGTCCTCCCACCAGCCGGGCATCTCCTCGTAGATCGGCTCGGCGCGGGCGATATCGCTCTGGGTCATCGGCATCTCGCTGGTGCGCTTGCCATCGACGGTGTAGCCGACGCAGACCGGCACGGTCTCCAGACTGGACAGCACGTCCAGTTTGGTCAGGAAGTAGTCGGTGATGCCGTTGACCCGGGTGGCGTAGCGCGCGATGACCGCGTCGAACCAGCCGCAGCGACGCGGGCGGCCCGTCGTCACGCCGACCTCGCCGCCGGTCTTGGCCAGGTAAGCGCCGTTCTCGTCGAACAGCTCGGTGGGGAACGGGCCCGAGCCGACCCGGGTGGTGTACGCCTTCAGGATGCCGAGCACAGTGGTGATCCGGGTCGGGCCGATCCCCGAACCGACGGCGGCACCGCCGGCTGTCGGATTGGACGACGTGACGTACGGATAGGTGCCGTGGTCGACGTCGAGCAGCGTGCCCTGCGAGCCCTCCAGCAGCACGGTCTCGCCACCCTCCAGCGCGGTGTTGAGGATCAGGCGGGTATCGGCGATGCGGTGCTTGAAGCCTTCAGCCTGGGCCAGCAGCGCCTCGAGGACCTCGTCGGCGTCCAGCGCCTTGCGGTTGTAGATCTTGACCAGCACCTGGTTCTTGAGCTCCAGCGAGGCGCCGATCTTGGCGGCTAGCAGGTCGTGGTCGAGGACGTCGGCGACGCGGATGCCCATCCGGGCGATCTTGTCCTGGTAGCAGGGACCGATGCCGCGGCCGGTGGTGCCGATCTTCTTGCTGCCCATATAGCGCTCGGTGACCTTGTCGATGGCCACGTGATAGGGCATCAGCAGGTGCGCGTCGGCCGAGATCAGCAGCCCCGAGGTGTCGACGCCGCGATCCTCCAGTCCCGCCAGCTCACCGAGCAGCACACCGGGGTCGACGACGACACCGTTGCCGATGACGTTGGTGACCCCGGGCGTCAAGATGCCTGATGGGATGAGGTGAAGTGCGAAGTTCTCGCCTGTCGGCAAGACCACGGTGTGCCCGGCGTTGTTACCGCCTTGGTAGCGCACCACCCATTGGACGCGTCCACCGAGTAGATCGGTGGCTTTTCCTTTGCCCTCGTCACCCCATTGGGCGCCGATGAGGACGATTGCCGGCATCGCGTTTCTCCTGCTTATTGTGGTGCAGCCGGTGACCTACCCTATCGGAGCACAGCACCAGGAGTGTCGTTGACCAACACCGAGATCGCCGTGTTGCGTTTCGGAGGCCGTCGACTGCCCCGCGCGCTGGCCTCGTTGCCCTGTCACGACAGCCCCGATGCGACCGTTATCGACGCTGTCATCGAGGGTGCGTCCCGGGTGGTCGTCGTCGGCTCGGCGGCCGATCTCGCGGCGGTGCTGACCCGGCTGATGCGCACCGAACGCCTTGATGTCGAGGTGGCGTGCGCGTCCCGATGGCGTGGTGCCAGGAGAGCGTTGACCGGTGTGGCGCAACGTATTCCGTTGATACGCGACGAGACGGGCACGGCTCTGGCGGACGCCGCGTTCTGGCTTCCTCCCGCCGACGATCGAGTCATCCACGGTGAGGCCGTCGTCGACGACGACCTGTTGTTCGACGGCAAGGCGACGGCCGTGCGGATCGAGCCGATGGCCGCGATGCCGGGGCTGCGGGCGGCGGTAGTGTCCGGCCGGATGCGTCCGCGACGCTGGCTGACCGGTCGGGCCGTTCAGCTCGGCAGCACCGGCGCCCGCGTCGTACGCGACGGAGTGGCGCTCCCCCGCGAGGCGAAACGCTCGGCGTTCTACCGGCACACCACGGGCTGGCTGCGGGTCTCGTGACCCCAGGTCAGGCGGCATGTCCGGTAGTTTCGTGAGGTGAACATCCGTCCGCTGCACCAGTCAGTGCGGCCCAGCCCCATCTTCCTGGCGATCGTGGCGATCACCGCTGCCGGCGGGGTGCTGGCCTGGCTGGCTGCCGCATCCGTGCGCCCACTGGCCTACGTCGGGGTGTTCATCTTCGTGGTCGCCGGCTGGCTGGTGTCGCTGTGCCTGCACGAGTTCGGCCACGCGTACACGGCCTGGCGGTTCGGCGACCACGACGTCGCGATACGCGGCTATCTGACGCTCAACCCGCTGAAGTACTCCAGCCCGTTGCTGTCGCTGGGCTTGCCGCTGCTGTTCATCGCGCTGGGCGGCATCGGGCTGCCCGGCGGCGCGGTGTATCTCCGCACCGCGTTCATGACCCCGCGTCAGCGCACGCTGGTGAGCCTGGCAGGCCCGGCGGCCAACCTGGTGCTGGCCGTCGTCCTGCTCGCGGTCACCCGGGCGTTCTACGACCCCGACCACGGGGTGTTCTGGTCGGCGGTCGCGTTTCTGGGATTCCTGCAGATCACCGGGCTGCTGCTGAACCTGCTGCCGATCCCCGGACTGGACGGCTACGGGGCGCTGGAACCGCACCTGAGCCCCGAGACGCAGCGCGCGGTGGCACCGGCCAAACAGTTCGGGTTCTTGTTCCTGATCGTCCTGCTGCTGGCCCCGGCATTGAACCAATGGTTCTTCTCGCTGGTGTTCTGGTTCTTCGACCTGTCCGGGGTGCCCGCGCCGCTGGCATCCATCGGATCTCAGCTCACTCGCTTCTGGTCCGCCTGGGTCTGATCGACGCCGGGGCCCTGATTTAACACCGAGACAGGGGGCAGCGATCCCCTCCGTCGTTGCCCCCCGGCTCGGTTCCATCCCCCGGTTGGCAAACTTCAACCTAGCGAGCCGTGAGCCGACTGGGAGCGACTTCGCACTTTTGGTCACAAAGCTTTGGTTCTGAGATTGGTCTGGGACCCACGTCACAGGAACAGTCCGCGCTAACCCTTGCGACATATGCGTCTTTGCGCATATATTTCGGGCATGGGTTCAGGACACGACCACAGCCACGGTGGTGACACGCGGGTGAGCCGGATGCTCATCGCCGCGGGCATCTTGACCGTGTTCTTCGTCATCGAGCTGACCACCGCGCTGATGATCAATTCGATCGCCCTGCTGGCCGACGCCGGCCACATGCTGACCGACCTGGTCGCCATGTTCATGGGGCTGACCGCCGTGCTGCTCGCCCGCCACGGTCCGGCATCGGCGGCCCGCACCTACGGCTGGCATCGCGCCGAGGTGTTCACCGCCGTGGCCAACGCCGTCCTGCTGCTCGGGGTCGCGACGTTCATCCTCTACGAGGCGATCGACCGGCTCGGCGATGCGCCGGCGATCCCCGGCGTCCCGATGATCGTGGTGGCTCTCGCCGGCCTGATCGCCAACTTCGCCGTCATGCTGCTGCTGCGCTCGCAATCCCAGGACAGCCTGGCCGTCAAGGGCGCCTACATGGAGGTCGTGGCCGACACCGTCGGCAGCATCGGCGTGCTGATCGCCGGCATCGTGAACGTGACGACTCACTGGCCCTACGCCGACGTGGTGGTCGCGGTGTTCGTCGCCCTGTGGGTGCTGCCGCGAGCGTTCGGGCTGGCCCGCGCTGCGCTGCGGATCCTGTCCGAATCCTCACCGCAGCACATCGACGTCGACGAGCTGCGCTCCGCACTGGCCGCCGTCGAGGGCGTCAGCGAAGTGCACGATCTACACGTGTGGACGCTGGTGCCCGGCAAGGACATGTGCACCGCTCACCTGACCAGTACCGGGAACTCCGCCCAAGTGCTCGACGACGCGAGAGCGGTGCTCGCCGCTCGCGGCCTGGACCACGCGACCGTGCAGGTCGAGCCGCCCGGATGCGCCGACGGTTGCCCCGAAAAGACCGATTGGTGAGCTAGTTGAGCACTCCGTCGCGCTGGCCCATCGGCCTGCGCGCGGCCATCAGCACGGCCATTCCCGTCACCGCCGGCTGGGCCGCCGGGGCGATGAGTTCCGGGCTGATCGCCACCCTGGGCGCGTTCACCTCGCGCTTCGGCGGCGACCGCCCCTACGCCAACCGCGCGATCGAGCTGGCGATGGTGACGGTGTCACTCGCGGCGGCCGTCGCGCTGGGCGACTGGTCGGCGCAGGTGCCGTGGGTCGGGGTCGCGACGGTGTCGCTGGTCGCGGTGGCGGCGGTATGGCTGTGCAACGCGCTGGCCGTCGGACCGCCAGGGGCGTACGTGTTTGTGGTGGCCTGCGCGGCCGGTATCGGCGTATCGGCGGCTCACCTGACGCCCTGGACGATCGGGGTGCTGGTGCTCGCCGGCGGGGCGGTGGCCTGGCTGGTGCAGATGACCGGCGCGCTGTTCGGCTTCCGACGGCCCGAGCGTGCCGCGGTCGCCGCGGCGGCTGAGGCCGTCGCCGGTTACATCGAGGCCGCCAACTCCCCGCAGGAACGAGCGGCCCGCCACCGCGCTGCCAGCGCGCTGCACAGGTCGTGGAGCGTGCTGGTCAACTATCAGCCGCTGCCGGCGCCGCAGACCAGCGTCCTGCACCGGCTGCGCGCCGCCAACCACGCAGTGCATGTCCTGTTCACCACGGCAGTCACCGCCGCCGCGCAGGGCGACGCCCCGGCCGCGGGGTCGGCCGAGGTGGCCCGTCGAATCGGCGCGCTGCAGCTGGCACCGGAAACCGTCGCGACCCGGGCGGCCGACCGGATCCCGTTGGGCAGCCCGCCCGTGGTGACCGTGCTACGCCGCGCCGTCAGCCCCGGCTCGCACGTCCGCCACATCATGCAGCGGGTCGCCATCGGAGTTCCGCTGGCCGGTGCCGCGGCGATGGCGCTGGGCGTCGACCACGCGTACTGGGCGATGGCGGCCGCGGTGCTGATCCTGCATCAGGGCACCGACCGCAGCCGGACCTTGCGCCGCGGTGCAGAGCGGTTGTTGGGGACCTGGGTGGGCCTCGGGCTGGCCGGGGTGATCCTGTTGCTGCATCCGCACGACCTATGGCTGGTGGTGCTGCTGGCGCTACTGAATTTCATCATCGAGCTACTGGTGGTCCGAAACTACGCGCTGGCAACGGTTTTCATCACGGCGACCGCGCTGACGATCTCGTCGGGAACCCACGCTGTCGACATCGGCCATCTGCTCCTGGCGCGCGGTATCGACACGTTGATCGGCTGCGCGGTCGGAGTGGCGGTCTATCTGGTGGCGGCGCGCCGCCAAGAGTTCACCCGGCTGACCGATGCGATCGGACGCACGCTCGAGGCGGCCGCCGACGTCTTCCCCTACATCGCGGCCGGCGACACCGCCGGGCTAGCGGCCCGCGCGGCCCGGCGGGACCTGCAGATCGCTGCCATCGGGTTGATGGAAGCCGACGAGGCAATGCTGGCCGGCTCGCAGCGGAACCGGGCGATCGCCGAACAGCTGTTACCGGCGGTCGCGGCGAGTGAGCAGCTGGCCTACCGGACGATCGCGGCCTGCTGGACCGTTGAGCACCGCAGCGACGCCGTCGAGTTCGGCCGGTCGCTGTTCGACGAAGGCTCCGCCCAGCCGGATGTCCAGGCACTGCGGGCGCTGGCCGCCGCGGTACGCCGCGGCGATGCACCGCCCGCGCCCGGTGATCCCCCGCCGTTCTTGTCCGACGTCATCACCCAGCTACGCCAGGCACTGGACCGCTAGGCCAGCCCGAGTTCGACCCGAGCAGCCGGGTCGCAGTCGTCGAGCAGATCGATGCAGCGGGCGAACTCCTCGGTCTCCCCGATCGTGTCGGCCGCGCGTGCCAGCGCCGCCACACAGCGCAGGAAGCCGCGGTTCGGTTCGTGGCGGTAGGGCACGGGGCCGAAGCCCTTCCAACCGTTGCGGCGCAGCTGGTCCAGTCCGCGGTGATACCCGGTCCGGGCGTAGGCGTACGCGGTGATCGCCTTGTCGTCGGCCAGCGCGTCCTCCGCCAGCTGCGCCCACGCCACGGAGGCGGACGGGTGAGCGGCGGCCACGATCGCCGGCGTCTCACCGGCCTCGAGTTCAGCTTCGGCCTCGATATCACCGGGCAGCAGCACGGGCTGGGGGCCCAGAAGATCACCAAACGATGTCATTGGCCCATTGTGCCGGTGCCACCGTCAGCGGTTGGTCGCACCCAACCGTTAGGGTCGAAGCACCAGCACTTCAGGAGGACGGCAGCACCCCATGTCGAACCCACCCGGGCCCGACCACGACGACGCGACCAATCCCGTCGTCGGACGAGACGACGAGCAGCCAACCCAGGAAACCGACGCGGCCACCGAGGCGATCGGGGCTAACGACGAACCACCCGAACGTCGTTACACCGCACCGGGATTCGATGCGGGATCGACGCAGATCATCCACCGCACGCCGGACCCGGAAACCGAGATCTTCTCCACGCCGACCGAGGTTTTCGCGGTCTCCGGGCCGCCGCGGACGGGTCCACAGGCCATCCCGGCGCGCCCGGTCGCGACACGCCGGCGCAGCTGGGCCCTGGTGCTCGCGGTGATCGCCGTCATCGCGGCGCTGGCGGCGGTGGCGGTACTGGCCACCTTCCTGCTCACCCGCGACGATTCCGCCAAGGCGTCGCGGGAAGACATGGTCCGCACGACCATCCAGAGCTTCGACGCGGCCGTGCAAACCGGTGACCTGGCCGCCCTGCGGGGCATCACCTGTGGCCAGACCAGGGACAGCTACGTCAAGTACGACGATCAGGCCTGGTCGGACACCCACGCGCGGGTGGCAGCGGCGCGGCAGTACCCGGTGGTGGCCAGCATCGACGAGGTCGTCGTCAACGGCGACCATGCCGAGGCCAACGTCACCTCGTTCATGGCCTTCGATCCGGCCACCCGGTCGACCCGCAGTTTCGACCTGCAGTTCCGCGACAACCAGTGGAAGATCTGCCAGGCGTCCTGAGCGATTTCGGCGCGCTTTCGTTCGCCTAGCGGCGGTTTGCGCGCCGAAATCACAGAGGGTGGAACCGTTCGGGGCGTGGCGAGCGTCGAACTCAGGTGCTCGACGATCTGCTGCGCCGCCATGACGGCGTCATCACGTTGGCCCAGGCGAACGACGCCGGCCTCACCGAACAAGCGGTACGGCGGCGCGCCCGCGCGGGGCACTGGCGGCGGTGTTCAGCGGGGGTCTATTTCGTGGCCGATCGCGAGTTCACCCACTCGGCACGCGTCCGCGCGGCGGTATGGAGCTACGGACACTCCGCCTGTGCGAGTGGTCTGGCGGCAGCATGGTGGCTCGAACTGACCCGGTTCGCGCCCGACGTCGTCGAAGTGACGGTGCCGCGGGACAGCCATGGCCGTTGCCACGACGGATCGCGAGTACGACGGCGCAACCTCTCGGACCTCGACATCGTCGAGCGTCGGGGACTGCGCGTCACCGCCCTTCCGCTCACGGCGATCGAGGCCGCAGTACGCCGCGGAGGCGGACCAAAGCTGATGGACGAAGCCCTGCAGCGCCACACGGAACTCCGTCACCTGTGGGCAGCCCACCTCCGCAACACGGGCAGGTACGGGTCCCCCGGTGCGCGCCGGCTCCTGCAGGCGGCCGACGACGGCACGAAGTCTCAGGCCGAACGATTGTTCACGCGGCTGCTGGCCACATCCGGCATCTCCGGGTGGAAGGCGAACCAGCAGGTAATCGGGTACGAGGTCGACGTCCTGTTCCGCGCCGCGAAGGTGGTCGTCGAGGTCGACGGGTTCGCGTTCCATACCGATCCGGAGGCGTTCGAGCGAGACCGCAGGAAACAGAACGCGCTCGTCCTCGCGGGTTACCAGGTGCTGCGCTTCACCTGGCTGGACCTGACCGAGTATCCCGAACGCGTACTCGCCCTCGTCCAACGAGCGATTTCGGCGCGTTAACCGCCGCTGAGCGAACGAAAACGCGCCGAAATCGCTAGCCCGAGACCGAACGGCCCGCGCTGTGCAGGTCGTTGCAGGCCTCGATGACACGCTCGGTCATGGACGCCTCGGCCTTCTTCAGGTAGCTGCGAGGGTCGTAGGCCTTCTTGTTGCCGACCTCGCCGTCCACCTTCAGCACGCCGTCGTAGTTGGTGAACATGTGCGCGGCGAGCGGGCGGGTGAACGCGTACTGGGTGTCGGTGTCGACGTTCATCTTCACCACGCCGTACTTCAGGGAGTCCTCGATCTCGGACTTCAACGAGCCCGAGCCGCCGTGGAACACGAAGTCGAACGGCTTCGATCCCTCGGGCAGCCCTAGCTTCGCGACGGCGACCCGCTGACCTTCGGCCAGCACCTCGGGCTTGAGCTTGACGTTGCCCGGCTTGTAGACGCCGTGCACGTTGCCGAATGTCGCGGCCAGCAGGTACTTGCCGTGCTCGCCGACGCCCAGCGCGTCGATGGTCTTCTCGAAGTCCTCGGGCGTGGTGTAGAGCTTGTCGTTGATCTCGGCCTCGACGCCGTCCTCTTCGCCGCCGACCACGCCGATCTCGATCTCCAGGATGATCTTGGCGGCCGCGGCCTGCTTCAGCAGTTCCTGAGCGATCGAGAGGTTCTCGTCGATCGGCACCGCCGAGCCGTCCCACATGTGCGACTGGAACAGCGGGTTCTGCCCCTTCGCGACACGCTCGGCCGAGATGGCCAGCAGCGGGCGTACCAAGCCGTCCAGCTTGTCCTTCGGGCAGTGATCGGTGTGCAGTGCAACGGTGATGTCGTACTTGGCGGCGATCACGTGCGCGAATTCGGCGAGCGCAACGGCACCGGTGACCATCTCCTTGATGCCGAGGCCTGACGCGAATTCCGCACCGCCGGTGGAGAACTGGATGATGCCGTCAGACCCGGCGTCGGCGAAACCCTTGATGGCGGCGTTGACGCTCTCCGAGCCGACGCAGTTGATCGCCGGGAATGCGAACGAGTGCTCCTTGGCGCGGCCCAGCATCTCCGCGTAGACCTCGGGCGTTGCGATGGGCATGGCACTTCCTCTCGACTCTGGCGCTGAACGCAGTCAGTATGACAAGAAGCCCGTCGACTGGCACGGGGCGCTCAACCTGCACCGGTACCCTTGGGCCTCGTGACCACCACCACCCTGGCGCTCATGCCGGACTTTCTCGACCCGCTCAAGCTGATCGAGCAGTTCGGCACCTGGGCCTTGGTCGGCATCCTGGTCGTCGTCTTCATCGAGTCCGGCGTGCTGTTTCCGGTGCTGCCCGGTGACACCCTTCTCTTCGTCTCGGGCATGCTCGCCGCGGGAACCGCCGCACGCGGCGCCGACGTGAACGCCAACTTCCAGCTGTGGCAGCTGCTGGTGCTCATCCCGATCGCCGCGATCCTCGGTGGGCAGGTGGGCTACTTCATGGGCCGCTTCCTCGGGACCGCGATGTTCAAACCGAACGCGCGGATCCTCAAACAGCGCTACCTGGACGAGGCGCACCTCTTCTTCGAGCAGCGCGGGCCCTTTGCGATCGTGCTCGCCCGATTCATCCCGATCGTGCGGACGTTGGCCCCGCTCACCGCGGGTGCGGCGAAGATGAAGTACGGGGTTTTCACGCTGTACAACGTCATCGGCGCGATCCTGTGGGGTGTCGGCCTGACACTGCTCGGCTACGGGCTGGGTCAGTTCGAAATCATCCAGAAGCTGCTCGAGCCGATCTTCATCCTCATCGCCGTCGCGTCCATCGCCCCGATGCTCTGGGAGTGGTACAAGCGCCGCAAAGCCGCCAAGGCCGCCAAGGCCGCGAGCGAACCCGTAACCGAGTCTTAACAAAGGTTGCTCGCGACGTCGACGCGAGCCACGAATCGGTCGACCGGGCGCCACGCTTGACAGTAAATCCACAGCGGTACTCACAGGAACCGCGAGTAGTTTTCGCTGATCAAGCGAAAGGACTCGGGGGCTATGAAGCTAATTCTCAAGGGTGTCGTGGTGGTAGCCGGTATCGGACTGGCGACCGCGCTCGGCCCGACCGTGGTTGCTGTGGCTAGCCCGTCGACAACGTTTGCCGTCCAGGACGGCGACAGTGGCGTCAACGGTGCGGCAATCGATTCCGACGGCACACAGGGCGACTACAAGTCGGCCGTCGACGGGTCGATGACCGGCCCGCAGATGGTCGCAACGCCGCAAAGCTAAGACGGCGGCGGTACCCCACAGCGTTGACGGAAGTCGACCGAGGGTTGCCGGATGGCCTGGAGCTCGTCCCGAATCTGGGGATTGGCGGCCAGATAGGTCTGCACCTGATCGCGGGCCTGATCCCTCGGTTGCCCCTTCAGGCTGGTGAAGAAGTCATTCACGTCAGGGTGCAGGGTGAGGTAGTTCGACGTGTCGAACGTGACGCCTGACATCACGAGCGCCATTTCGGCCGCCGTGCACGGCGGTGGAACCGGGGGTGGCGGGTCGGCCGCCGCGGTGGCGGCCCCACCGAACAACATCGCACCGGCGATCGCGCCCGTGCCGATCGCGCAATTGACCGCGCGGCGCGCGGGACGTGCTGAGGGCAACATGGCTGGCTCCTTCACGACGTGATCAAACCGCCGTGACCGGTGCCGGTTGGCGGCAAAACACACTACGCAGAATCTACCGCGAGTACTGTCGCAATACAGCTGTAATCTGCGGCTTTACCTCGATCGAGGGAAGGATTAGCGATGCGGATTAGGCAAACTCCACTCACCGCAATGCTCGCGGCATCCGCGACCCTGGCCTTTACTCTGGCCGCCACTCTCGCCGCCGCCCCGCCGGCTGCGGCCGACTGTATTTCAGCGGCGGCGCCCGACCTCGTCACCCTGTGCACGCAAGGTGACGCCCGGAAGAGCAATACGTCACCCGTCCCGAGGTCCACTCCCTACATCCCACTTGACTGTGATGCCGGGGACTGGCTGTGCGACCAGGGGCTCGGCCTCGCGCTTAGTGACTGAGCGCCGCTGATACAGCCGAGTCACTCGCCGCGTCGCCGGCCCAGGATCGCGATCAGGATCAGCAGTGCCAGCGCCGCGACGCCCGCCGCCGCGTACTTCGTGACCGAGGTGCCGCCG
This sequence comes from Mycobacterium sp. RTGN5, assembly GCF_033804465.1. Lineage (NCBI taxonomy): Bacteria > Bacillati > Actinomycetota > Actinomycetes > Mycobacteriales > Mycobacteriaceae > Mycobacterium > Mycobacterium sp. RTGN5. Next base: position 74,511 of record NZ_JAPZLA010000007.1, on the reverse strand, counting down.
GCCAGCTGAAGCAGGTCGATCGGCTCCGGCTCGGCAACGGGAACGACTCGGGGCGCAGCGGTGGCCGCCGGTGTGCCGAGGGCCTCGGCCCCGGGTGTCGCCGGGGTGGCCACGACGTCAACCGGGGCAGGGTCCGACGGGGCAGGCTCTTTGCCTGCGGCCAACTTGGCCTCCAGCGCGTCGACGAACTGTCCGAGGAGCTTCTCGGAGACCTGCTGCAGCATGCTGCTGCCGAACTGGGCCAGCTTGCCAACGATCTTCAGGTCGGTTTCGACAGAGACGCGAGTCTGGTCGCCGGCCTCGTGCAGCTGCAGGGTGACGACGGCCGCGGCGTTACCCGCGCCCCGGGCCTCCTTGCCCCGACCGTCGACGATCGCCCGGTGAGTCGCCTCGTCGCGCTCCACGAAGTGCGCCTTGCCGGCGAACTCGGTGGTGACCGGGCCCACCTTGATCTTGACCTTGCCCAGGAAATCGTCGCCTTCCTGACCGGTCAGCTGCGCACCGGGCATCAACGGGACCACCTGCTCCATATCGCTGAGGACTGCCCAGGCCTGCGCGATCGGGACACTGACGGTGAACTCGTTGTCGATCTTCATGGGCTCAAGCCTGCCAGGACTCCGGCGGCCAAACGCGCCGGGCCCCGATGTGATAGAGCGACGTCAATAGCGAATCAGATGATCGTTCAATTGCCCTGGCGCCGAGGCGCTGTCGCGGTCGTCGTCGTGGTGAATTCGTCCGTCGAGAGCCGACAACGGGAGGCCGCGGCCGCCCCAACGGCGGGCGATGATCTCGGCGGCGATCGAGACCGCCGTCTCCTCCGGCGTACGGGCGCCCAGGTCCAGCCCTACCGGACTGGCGAGCTTACCCAGCTCGGCCTCGGTCAGGCCCGCCTCGCGCAGCCGGGACAGCCGATCGTCGTGGGTGCGACGCGATCCCATCGCACCGATGTAACCGAGGTCCAGCCGCAACGCGACCTCCAGCAGCGGCACGTCGAACTTGGCATCGTGGGTGAGCACGCAGACGACCGTGCGGGCGTCGATGGCTCCGATCGCGGCCTGCGCGGCCAGATAACGGTGCGGCCAGTCGACCACGACCTCGTCGGCCGTGGGGAACCGAGCGGGGGTGGCGAACACGCCGCGGGCGTCGCACACCGTGACGCGATAGCCGAGGAACGAGCCCTGCTGGGCGACCGCGGCCGCAAAGTCGATGGCCCCGAAGACCAGCATCCGCGGGCGCGGCGCGTGGCTGGCGACGAACACCTCCATGCCCTCGCCGCGGCGCTGCCCATCGGGGCCGTACGTAAGCACCTCGCTGCGGCCGGCAGCCAGCAGACCGCGGGCGTCGTCGGTCACCGCGGCGTCGGCGCGGGCCGACCCCAGCGTGCCCTCGACGAGGTCTGGCCCGAGGACCAGCCGGCGGCCCAGCCGGTGCGAGTCGGGATGGGTGATGACGGTGGCGATCGCCACCGGCCGGTGCCCGGCGATGGCGTCGATGACCTGGTCGAGGTGCGGAAAGCTGCCCTGCGAGACGGGCTCGATGAAGATGTCGAGGATTCCCCCGCAGGTCAGCCCGACGGCGAACGCGTCGTCGTCACTAACCCCGTAGCGCTCGAGGCGGGGCACCCCGGTGGCGACGACGTCGGTGGCCGATTCGTAGACCGCACCCTCCACGCAACCGCCCGACACCGAGCCGCTGACCGAGCCGTCGGGTGCGACGACCATGGCCGCGCCCGGCTGGCGTGGCGCCGACCGGAAGGTTCGCACCACGGTGCCCAACCCGGCCGTTTCACCGGTTCGCCAGATCGCGGCTAGTTCCGCGAGAACGTCCTGCACGCCCTCAAACGTAAGCCCTAACTCGGGAAGTTCACATCCTTGGTGACGGCTTCCCACTCGTCGATCGACGCCGACAGCGTGGCGATCTTGTCCCGGACCGCCTTGAGGACGTCGCGACCGAGCAACAAGCGCAGCGGCGGCTCGTCGAGGCCTGAGACCATCAGCACTGCCTCCGCGACCTTGCGTGGATCCCCGGGCAGGTGGTCGGCGAAATCCTTGATCAGAGATTTACGGGTGCCGACGCTGTCGTCGTAATCGCCGATCGGCGTGGATGATTCCCACATCGACCGTTTGGCCCAGTCGGTGCGGAATGCGCCGGGCTCGATGGCGGTCACCTTGATTCCCAGTGGCTTGACCTCCTGGGCAAGCGCCTCGGTGAGCGCTTCGAGCGCGAACTTCGTCGACGAGTAGTACGCGTTGGGCGGGTTGGCCACCAGTCCCGTCATCGACGAGATGTTGATGATGTGGCCGGCCCCGCGTTCCCGCATCGACGGCAGCACCGCCTTGATGGTGTCGACGACACCGAAGTAGTTGGTGTCGAACAAGAGTCGGACCTGAGCGTCCTCACCTTCCTCCACCGCGGACAGGTACCCGTTGCCTGCGTTGTTCACCAGCACGTCGATCCCGCCGAACGTGGCATCGGCCGCAGCCACCGCGTCGGCGATCAGGTCCTTGTCGGTGACGTCCAGCGCAATGGCCAGGGCACGATCGCCGAACTCGTCGGCCAGATCCTGCACCGACTCGATCCGCCGAGCCGTCACCACCACATTGTTTCCGGCTTCCAATGCGGCCCGGGCGATCTCGCGCCCGATGCCGGTCGAGCATCCGGTAACCAGCCAGCAACCCATCTCAGATCGTCCCTTCCGGCAGGCGGCGTAGATACGCGGCGCGGCGCCGCGCCAGTTCGGCCGTGCGTTCGTCAGCAGTGACCCGGCGCAGCGTTGGCACCTCGGCGTCGAGACGGTCGAGTGCGACGACGCGACCGTGCGCACCGAGATCCGGTCGCGGGCCACCCTCGTCGAACTCGGCCATCCGCAGTGTCAGGATGCCTTCCCGCAGGCCGGCCGAGTCGATCCAGTTCGCCACTCCGGGATCAACGGGCGAGATCACGTAGGTGTAGCTGCCGTCGTCGTTGGGGACCGACTGGGCCTTGTTCAGGCTGCCCGTCCGGTCGACGATATCCAGCGTGGTGCCCCAGATGTTGCTCAGTGGCACGGTGAAGTATTCCGCGCCACCGTCTTTGACGTCGACGACGAATGTCTCGTCGGGACCGAGATCAAACCGGCCCATCACGTAGACCTGGTTCTTCATGGCGCCGACTTTGTCCGCCGACCAGGCCAGGTTGAAGTTGTTGGCCGGCATTTTGTAGATGCCGTGACTGAGCTTGCCGGTGAAGTTCGCGAAGTAGGCCATCATCTCCGCGGTGGCCTCGGCTTGTTCATCGACGGTGCGGGCCGGCGTGGCCGGCGCCCCGCCGAGTCGCTCCACGGTGATGTGGTTGGGATCGTCGTTGCCCCAGTCCAACAGGACATCACGGATATAGAACTCGTGCGCCTCCGCCGTGGTCTGCACGTGGTTGGTCCGCCCACCGGCCGGCTCGGAATCCACTGTGATGGTGTAACTTCCATCGCTGTCGACCGCCATGGTCTTGCCGTTCAGCACGGCAACGGTGCCCATGTTGGGGTCCCAGAGGGTGAAGTAATTCTCCGTCATCCGGTTCTGACCGACGCGGCCGCGGATCTCGTAGCGTTCGTCACCCGAGATTGGGATCACCCGGTAGACGGTGTCGGGATTGTCGATGCCCCACCGTGATCCGGGGATCTGCCGATCGCCCACCGGATGCGCCAGCCGGGTGATGCAACTGACCTTCGGCCGCAGCTTGTCCTGGTTGGAGGACCACACCGCCGCGGAGAACATCACCTCGGCGAACGCCTCGTCGAACCGCTCCCGCATGGCGTCGGAGGCCTTGGCGCGACTCAGCCAGTTTTCCGCGACGGTCGCATACGCCGCCTTGACCGTCGGGTGCTCGGTCAGCTCGAGTGCGGCCAGCTCCTGCTCGTGCTGCGATGCTGTCGCCACCGCATCGTCGGCAATCATTGCTTGTCCTTTCGAAAGCGTTTGTTATACAAGGAAAATCGTTCGTCTACTTGCGCATCGGCCAGGCCATAGAAGGACAGGTCGTACGGTGGTCGGGCGACTTCGCGCGGCCGATTGGCCAGCCAGTCGGTCATCGCGGTGACCGCGGTGTCCGTCAGCGGCAGACCGATCGCGTCGTATACCCGGCCCACCTGGGCGATCGGATCGCCGACTGCTTCGTCGAAGTGGATGTCGGTGACGCGCTGCGATTCGTCGGCCCAGCTGTCCCGCACGGCCATGGCCCGGTCGTTGGTCCAGCCCATCCGCTCGAGCCACTGAGCGCCCACCCGGTGGATGTCCACCTTGTCGGCATGCATGGCGTGCAGGGTCGCGTTGAGACTGGCACCAGACGACACCGTCGTGCGAGGGTTGCGGTGCATGTGCACGACGTGCACGTCGGGGAACTGGTTGCGCAGCGCGTCGAGATACCCCAGGTGGGCCGGCGACTTCAGTACCCAGCGTCCGGCCGTGATCCCGCGCTGGCGTTTCTGCCACTGCAGGAACCGCAACATCCGGTGCACGTAGTCGTACGCCGGCGTGAAATCCTGTGTGTTCAGCCATGATCGGTAGTTGGGCAGGTGGGCGCCGGACTCGGGAACATGGGACAGGAACGCGTCGGCCAGGAAGACGATCTCCTCCTCGGCCTCCCGCGCGTACATCGGGTGGATGGCGAACAGCTCCGGTGCCAGCTCCCGTGACTTGTTCTCCCGCGCTTCGCTGATCGCGATCCGTGGGTCGGTGCCGGCGAAGTCGTAGTCCAACTTGGGAGCGGCCTCCACCACCTCCCAGCCGCGCGCGCAGTGCAGCCGCGTGTCAGCGGCGAGCAGGCGCTGCAGCAGGGTCGTACCGCTGCGCATCATCCCGACCACCACGATGGGCGCTTCGACTTCTTCGTCCAGGATCTCGGGGTGGCGGCGGATCCATTCCTCGGCGCGAAGCCGCATCCGCAGGCTGTGCACGAGGCCCGACCGCAGGATGTGCTCGCCGATGACGTTGAGCCCGGCGCCGGGATAGTCGTCGAGCAGCACCGCCAGGGGCTCCTGGAAGTCGCCGGGGCCCCACTCGGTGAGGCCTTCCTTGGCGACCGCGGCGGCCAGGACCGCATCCATCGCGAAGGCTCCCTCGGCGGCCACGGGTCAGAACTTCAGATGCTGGCTGACGTCGCCGACCTGGTCGACGAACATGGTGCGCGAGTCGAACCACCATTGGCCGTCGACCCGGTGAAAGGTGTCGTGGTAGTGGCCCGTGACGATCACCTGCAACGGAAGGTCGGGCGTCGCCTGGGTGACGCAGTAGTAGGCCTTGCCGCGTGCGGTGCCCGCCTCATCGTCGACGTAGAGCTGCACGTTGCTGGTGTTGTGCTTGGTCTTCGGCGTTCCGTCCTCGTAGAGGCGGGTCGCCATCTCGTACATCTGCCGCACCCGCTCCGGCCCGGCGAACACCGTCTCGGGGGGACCGTTCTCCACCCCGCAGATCCGGCCGTGCGTGAACAACGCGGCGACCCCGTCGAGGTCGCCGGCATCCAGCAGGTCGGCATAAGTGTAGATGAGGTTGCTGATCGCCTGCGCACTGTCACTCATAACAATGGGCATGATCGCAGAGCGATTGCTTAGATGGTCTTGTTTGTCCAGATTCCCCGTTATGCTCGCCGACGTGACGCAGTGGTCGCCGAGTCGACTCGGCAATCTGACCGGTAAACGGATCATCGTGACGGGCGCGACCAACGGTGTCGGGCTCGGCACCACGCGGGCGCTGGCCCGGGCTGGCGCGCACGTCATCCTGGCGGTCCGCAACACGACGCTGGGGGCCCAGCGCGCCGCTGAGATCAGCGGGTCCACCGAGGTGCTCGAAGTCGATCTGGGCGACCTGGCTTCGGTGCGGGCCTTTGCCGAGCGGCTCGACGGCGACGTCGACATCCTCATCAACAACGCCGGTGTGCTGAACGACCGGCGTCACGAGACCGTCGATGGTTTCGAGGCGACGTTGGGCGTCAACATGCTCGGTCCGTTCGCGCTGACGAATCTGTTGTTCTCGCGGGTGCGCTCGCACATCATCAACGTCGCCTCCGACGGCCACCGCATGGCGATGCTCCGGCTCGACGATATGCATCTGCGCCGAACCAAATGGACCGCGCTCAACTCCTACGGGCACTCGAAACTCGCGATGATGTTGTGGGGCCTCGAGCTCGACCGGCGCCTGCGGGCGGCCGACTCCGGCGTCATCACCCACCTGATTCATCCGGGCTGGGTCGCGTCCAACCTGGCACAGACCTCCGATTCGCCGTTGATGTCGGCGGCGTACAAGGTCGTCGACGGACTGGCCCAGCGGTTTGCCAACGACGTCGACCAAGGCGCGGTGCCCACGCTGTACAGCATCAGTGAACCGATACCGCCGGGCAGCTACGTCGGGCCTGTCGGCCGGTTTGGTCTGCGGGGCGCCCCGGCACTGCTCGGCCGATCACCAGGGGCGTGCGATTACGACGCCGCAGCTCGGGTCGTGCAGTTCGCCGAACAGGAAACCGGCACAACGCTTCCCGTCTAGGACTTAAAAGGGCTTGGCCGTGAAGCCCCAGCGCAGCAACGCCGCCTCCCGGCGCGTTTGGCCGTGCAGGGCGCTGCCTTGCTGACCGCTGGGAGCGGGCTTGCCGTTCGCCCCGAACATCCAATAGGCCTGCAGGTACGGCAACGGCGTGGCGTGCCCCGAGCTCAATCCCCCAAGTCCCGCGGCCGCAAGTTCTGCTGACAATTCGTCGCGGGTGAATGCCGCCGCCTCGCTGGCAATTGCGTCCTGCCGCAGGCCCATCGGCGAATCCGGATCGACACACTGCAACATGGACGGGCACGCTGACGGGTCCTTCAGTCGAGCGAAGTCGGAGATCCACAAGGCGGATCCGCTGCCGCATTGAACGGCGGCGATCTGCCGCAGGGCGGCGCGCAGCACCGCCACATCCGGCAGCTGGTGCAAAGTCCACATGCACGACACCGCATCCCAAGGCCCCGCAGCAAGCGCTTCGGGCAGCGCGGTGATGTCCGCCTGCACCAGCTCTGCTCGTGCGTCGAGGCCCTCGGAGGTAAACAGTTCCCGCGCGGTGTCGAGCATGTTCGGCGCCAGATCGACACCGATGGCATGCACGTCCGGGCGCCGACGCAGGACCGCGCTCAGCGCGCGCCCGGAGCCGATACCGAGATCCAGAAGACGGCCGCCGGGCGGCAGCAATGCATCGATCGCTCGGGCACACAGGTCGTACACAGCTTGCATTCCCGGATTGGCTGCGCCACCGGCGTGGAAGTGGGCGACGGAGTCGGCATCGTCCATCACCATCGGTTCGGGAATGCGTTCGCGCCCCGGCGAATGCATCCGCTCGCGCACGACGATGCCCGGCACCCGCCACAGCGGTCGAATCCCCATACCTGACACCCTTCTGCCCGCGCCCACTCGCGCCCCATCATTAAACCTGGGACCACTCGGTACACTGCGGTCCTCATTGAAATAGCGGGGGACCCCAGGAGGTTCGAGTGTCGCAGGCCCCTCCACGCGGTGGCCTCGAATCGTTGCCGCTGGCACCGGTGAACCCGATGCCATTGCGCGAGCGGCTCAAAGCTGTGAAGGAATTCAGCACCGGCACCGAGAGACTGCGCGACGCCGGCGGACCCGTCACACGATTCACCGTAGGTCCCCGCTGGCTGATGCCCCCGATGGTGCTCGTGACCTCCCCGGCCGCACTCCGCGACGTACTCAGCATCAAGGATGGTTCGGTCGACAAGACGAGCCCGGTGTTCGACGAGATGCGCCGGATCATCGGCGCCAACTTGGCGGACCTTCCGTTCGAACCGTGGCGACCACGGCGGCGCACATTACAGCCCGTCTTCACCAAACAGCGTGTCCGCGAATTCGGCGGTCATATGGCGCAGGCTGCTGAATCGGTCTGCGCAGCCTGGCCGGACGGCGGCGAGGTGGACCTCGACGCGCAATCGCGTGCGCTCACGCTGCGCGCCCTGGGCCGTTCAGTGCTCGGCATGGATCTCGAAGCACGCGCGGACGACGTCGCCGAGCCCCTTCGTGTCGCCCTGTCCTACGCCATCTCTCGCGCCACCCGTCCGGTGCGCGCACCACGATGGCTGCCCACGCCCGCGCGGCACCGAGCTCGGGCGGCCAGCGCCACATTGCATCGCCTCGCCGGTGACATCGTGAGCGAATGCCGGCGCGACCCTGACCTGGTCGCACCGCTTGTGCATGCACTCATCGCAGCCGAAGACCCGGAGACCGGAAAAAGGCTGTCCGACACCGAGATCTGCGACGAGATCATCATCTTCCTTTTTGCCGGCTATGACACCACCGCGACCACATTGGCCTACGCGTTGTGGTCTCTGGGACGCGACCCGGAGTGCCAAAGCCGTGTAGTCGCCGAGGTCGAGGCGCTGCCGGATCGGCCGCTGACGCCCGACGATTTACCCAACCTCGAATACACCACTCAGGTGGTGCGCGAATCGCTGCGGCTGTGCCCCCCGGCCCCCACCGGAACCCGGATGGCTTGCCAGGACTTGGAAGTCGGCGGCTATCGGGTAGAGGCGGGCACCATGGTGGTGCTCGGCAGGATGGCCGTACAACGCGATCCGGCACTCTGGGACGAGCCACTCCGCTTCAACCCCGACCGGTTCCACCCGGACACCATGAAGAAACGTGAGCGTTGGCAGTACATCCCGTTCGGGGGTGGGCCCCGCTCGTGCATCGGCGACCACTTCGCCATACTGGAAGTGACCCTCGCCCTCGCCACGATCACCCGGCGAGCCGAAATCACTTCCTCCGAAGCGGATTTCCCACTTGCCCTGCATTTCACAATGATCGCCGGCGCGCCAATTCGCGCCCAAATCCGAAAGCGCTAGCCGATGGCCGTTGACGAAACAGCGAGCTTTGCCGCCCACATCCTCAACGACGGGGATCCCGAACTGGATCGGCTCCGCAATGACCCGGCCGTCGAGTTCATCGACCACCGCGCCGCACTTCTCGACAATCTGCGGGGGCTGCACCCCGCCCCCGGTGCCGAATTGCTCGACGAACCGACCAGGTGGGCCCATTACCCGTGGCGACGTGTCATCGTTGCCATACTCGGGCCCAATGGATTTCGCGCGGTCCGCACCGACCGCAACCGAAACCTCATCACCACCGAAGAACAGCGCCGGCTCTCGGGCATCAGAATCGGGATCGCCGGACTCAGCGTCGGCCACGTCATCGCACACACCCTTGCCGCGGAAGGACTCTGCGGCGCACTGCGACTCGCCGATTTCGATCACCTGGAGCTATCCAACCTCAACCGGGTTCCGGCGACAATCCTCGACATCGGGATCAATAAAGCGGTCGTGACAGCGCGACGTATCGCCGAGCTCGATCCGTATCTGCACGTCGAAGTGATGACCTCGGGCGTGCAGGCCGATTCCCTCGACGACTTCCTCGGCGACCTCGATATCGTTGTCGAGGAATGCGATTCGCTGGACATGAAGGTCCGGATCCGCGAGGCGGCCCGGGAACGACGACTGCCGGTGGTCATGGCCACCAGCGACCGCGGGCTGATCGACGTGGAACGCTTCGACCTGGAGCCGCAGCGTCCAGTCATGCACGGGGTGCTCGGCGGAGTGGACTCTGCGCAACTATCCGCATTGTCGCAGCAGGACCGAATTCCCTACATGCTGCGCCATCTCGACGCCAGCCGCTCGTCCGCCCGGTTGACCGCATCACTGGTCGAGGTCGGCCATACCCTGTCCACCTGGCCTCAGCTGGCCGGCGAAGTCACTCTCGGTGCCACCATCGTCGCCGAGGCCGTCCGGCGCATCGGACTGGGTGAAGCACTGGAGTCCGGCCAAGTCCGCATCGACATCGGCCAGGCGCTCGACGACATCAGTGAGCCTGCGCTCGGCGATGAGCGACCGGTGGACACCGATGCGCCACCGAGCGTCGAGGAGCCGAATGACCCGGTGACCGCGATCGCCCTCGCCGCGGTCCGCGCCCCGTCAGGGGGTAATGCTCAACCCTGGGACATCGAAACCAGTGCGGAGGCAGTGCGCATTCGGCTTGCGCCGCAGTACACCTCGATGATGGACGTCGCGTTCCGGGGCAGTGCGGTGGCCGTCGGTGCGGCCGCCTTCAACGCACGGGTCGCTGCGGCCAAGTCGGGCGTGTTGGGTCCGGTCGAGTGGGCAGCGGACGGACCTGCGCTGCTGGAGGTGACGTTGCGTCTGGGCAGCGATGCCGACCCCGACTTCGCCGAGTTGTATGAGCCCATGCTGCGGCGAGAAACCAATCGCCATCAGGGCACTCCTTCACCCATCACCGCCAATACCATTGACTCGCTACACACTTGGGCAGCCCGGGAGGGCGCTGGGCTTCACCTCATCACCGATCGCGACGACATCGCCAGCGCGGCAAAGATTCTCGCCACCACCGACCGGCTTCGTTTCCTGACTCCCCGCCTGCACCGGGAGATGATCTCCGAGATGCGCTGGCCCGGCGACCAGCCCACGGACAGCGGCATCGACGTCCGTGGTTTGGAACTCGACCCGGGTGACTTCGCGGTCATGGAGATCTTGCGACGCCCCGATGTGATGTCGCTCCTCGCGCAGTGGGACGCGGGCGACGCACTCGGCGACGACGTCGCTGACCGTGTTCAGGCGACTTCCGCGCTCGCCGTGATCACGACGAGCGGAGATCAACTCCTCGACTATGCCCACTGCGGCTCGGCCGCAGAGGCGATCTGGATCGTCGCCCAGCAACACGGATTAGCGGTGCACCCCATCTCGCCGGTGTTCCTGCACGCCGTCCACCGCCACGAACTCTCGGAAATGTCACCATTTTTCACGCCGGAGCTCACCGATCTTCAGTCACGGTTCACCCAGCTGGCCGGCATGAGTTCCGATGAATCACTGGTCCTGGTGCTGCGGCTTGCCCACGCCGGTCCGGCCTCCACGCGCAGTAGAAGACGCCCGCTCAGCTAGCACACCTGGTTGGTACCATCAGCCCACTCGGATGCGAACAGAGGAGTAGTCCATGGTTGTTGCGCCGTTCGACAAGATCACCACTACCTACACGGGCGCGCACGCCTGGATGTACGAGACCGTCGTCGCCCCAGCGGTCTTTGAATCACGCCACGCCGTCGACGACCACTTCCTGCCACAGGTCCCCCAAGGCGGCTACGTCCTGGATGTGGGCTGTGGCGGTGGCCTCTTCACCAAATACCTCGCCGATCAGCGCCCCGATCTTCGCATCGTCGGTATCGATCTCTCGCAGCCCCAGATCGACCGCGTCACCAAGCGAATGGCCGCGTACTCCGATCGCGTTACCTTCCAGATCGGCGACGCCACCAATCTGAACTTCCCCGACGAGACCTTCGACGGCGTGCTGAGCTACGGCTCTATCAAGCACTGGACATCGCAGAGCGGCGGCATCGGCGAATGCATCCGCGTGCTCAAACGGGGTGGTCCGCTGTTCGTCACCGAGGCGGATCGCAGCGCCACCTTCGAAGACGCGGAACGGTTCATCACCTTTTACAAGGCACCGCGATTCCTGGACCGGTTCAACCTTGCCATCTTCCGGACCTGGATCGCAGGGCGTGCGATCGACCTCGATGACGGGCGGGCGCTTGCCGATCGACCCGATCTGGTCGACATCAATGTCAGCCGGATACCCGGTTCACCGATCATGATGATCGCCGGGCGTCGCGCACCCTAATCCGAAGGCCGGGTGGCCTCTGCGACATCGGTCGGCCGGGTGGCCTCCAGGGCACGGATCAGACTCGCCGAATCCCACGGCCCGCGATGACGAATGCCGTTGACGAAGAACGTCGGTGTCGCGTTGAGGTCCATCAGCTCGGCGTCCTGCGCGTCGTCGTCGACCCGGTGCAGCACTCGCGGTGAGTGCAGGTCGTCGTCGAACCGGGTGATGTCACAGCCCACCTGGTCGGCGTAGCGGTAGATGTGCTGCCATTCCAGGTAGTCCTGGAACTCGAACATCATCGTCCCCATCTCGAAGAACTTGCCCTGCAGGGCAGCCGCTTCGCTGGCCCGGGCGGCGTCCATGGCTCTCGGGTGCACCCGTTCCAGGGGCAGATGCCGCCACACGTAGCGCAATTGGTCACCGAAGTGGGCACGGACTTCGTCGATCCCGCCGGTCGCGCGGCTGCAGAACGGGCACTCGTAGTCGCCGTATTCGACCAGGGTCAGCGGCGCGTCGACCGGCCCGCGTATGTGATCGCGGTCCGGCTCGATGTCGCGGACCAGCTTGTGCCCGACCGCGACCGGCGGGCTGAACCGGTCAGTGAGCCGGAAGACCGCCCACCCCAACGTGAATGCGATGACCGACGCCGCCAGGACGCCGACGCGGGCCATATCGGCTGAGTGCGGATCGGCGACCGCCAGATCGATGATGAACAGCGAGATGGTGAATCCGATACCGGACAGTGCCGCGCCGCCGGCGACCCGCCGCAACGTGAGCCCCGGGGAGAGCCGGCCGAGTCCGGTGCGCTGCACAAGCCAGGTGGCCCCGGTGATGCCGATCAGCTTGCCGACCACGAGACCGGCGACCACACCCCAGGTCAGCGGTGAACGCATGGCGGCCATCACGGTGTCGGCGTCCAGCCGCACACCGGCATTGGCCAACGCGAACAGCGGTAGCACCCCGAAGGACACATATGGCCCGAACCCGGTAACCAGTCGCTCGTTGATCGAGATCGAGTCCCGCAGGCTGCGGGTGGCCGCACGGGCGTACTCCGAGTTCGGCGACTGGCGGAACGCCTGGATCACATCGACTGCCGCCTCCACCCGCTGGCGCTCCGGGGTGAACACCGGGATCACCAGTGCCACCGCCACGCCGGCGAGCGTCGGGTGCACACCACCGTTGAACAGGGCCAACCACAAGGCCACGGCCAGAACGGAATACGTCACACCGCGCATGGCCTCAGGCAGGTAGCGCACGCCGACCAGGGCGACCAGCAGCAGGACCGCGATCAGCAGCGGCACGATCCGGATGTGCTCCGAATAGAAAAGGGCGATGGCGGCCAGGGCTCCGACGTCGTCGACCACAGCCAACGTCAGCAGGAAGGTCCGCAACCGGGCGGGGTACTTGGGTGCGATGATCGCCAACGCGCCGACCAGGAACGCGGTGTCGGTCGAGATGACCACCCCCCACGCGCTGGCGTCGTCGCCGGATGGGTTGAACAGCAGGAAGATCAGCGCGGGCACGGTCAGCCCGGCGATCGCGGCCACCACCGGGACCAAAGCGCGCGAGCGCTCCGTCAGTTCGCCGATGGTGAACTGCGCCTTGACTTCCAGGCCCACGATGAAGAAGAAGAACGCCATCAGCGCGTCGTTGACGATCGCCTTGACCGTCAGCGCGCCATGGACATCGCCGAAGCTCAACCCGACGTGCGTTGCCCAGAACTCGGAATAGGTGTGCGCCCATGGCGAATTCGCCCACAGGATGGCCACCAGGGTGAATGTCAGCAGTAGTGCTGCGGCGGCGTTCTCGCCGAAACGCTTCGCTGTCGGGTCGCGACCCAGCCGGCTGCCTCTCACGCTGTCACCGTATGTGCAGCCTCCATCAACATCCAACCCGACAGCTGCACCGAGAGATCACGCTCGGGTGTCTGCGACGAGTTGACCGCGCCCTCGACGAACTGCGCCTGCCCGCCGGCGGCGGCCGGGACCTCGGCGGTGCTGTCCCAGGAGTGTGCGAACAACGGCAGACCGTCCACGCTTTGGCGATTGTCCCAGGCGGCCTCGGCCGAGGTGAGCACGATCGTGCGGGCGGTGTCTCTGGCGGAAGTATTCTCGGCGGACTCGGCGTCCCCGGCGGGGAGGTCAGTCGCCGCGAGCGCCAGATACCGGGCGGTGATCCCGGAGAACAGCCCGCCGTCGCCGCCGCCCGCCCCCTTCAGAATCCCGCCGGGTGCCATGTGCTCGCCGATCGCCGCGATGAGCCGCCGCACCCGCGCCGGGTGCCGATCGTCGCGAGTGCGCACCGCCAGCTCGGTCTCCAATCCCAGCACGACGCCCTGGCAGTAGGTGTACTGCGCACGCACCACCGAACCGGCCATGATGCCGTCGAACACCAGATGGGTTTCGGGGTCGATCAACGTTTCGTCGATCCAGTCGGCCATCTGCTGGGCTCGTCGCAGCCGGTCGCCATGGCGGGCCAGGAAGATCCCGGCCGGACCGTTGGCCGGCGCGTTGAAGAACTGATCCTGTTTGCGCCAAGGAATTCCGCCACCGTCCTCGGGCACCCACGACTTGACGAACTGTTCGCCGAGCGTCGCCAGGGCGCGCGGGCGATCGACGCCAGCCAGCCGCTCAGCACGCTCCAAGGCCAATGCCAGCCAGGCCATGTCGTCGTAATAGCTGTTGGTCCAGCGGCCGTTGTTGCGCAGCCGATGGCCGCGGATCTGCCGCGTGATCATGCCCAGCCGGTCGGCCTGCGGGTCGCGCAGCTGCGCGTCGATCAGACAGTCCAGCAGGTGCGCCTGCCACCAGTAGTGCCACGTTCCGAACCACCGGTCACGGCGCGCGGGCGGCCAGCTGACGACGCCGAGCTGTGTTCCCGGCAGTTTCCAGAGCGCGCGCAGATGGCGCTTCGCGATCGCGGCCTCGGCGCTGGCGGCGCGGTTCGCCCACAGCTGGTCCATGCGGCCAATCCTGCCCTACCAAGCCTCAGAGAAATCGGCCCATTGCTTGATCCAGGCGTGCATGGCAATGCCCGCGGCGACGGCGGCATTGATGCTGCGGGTCGAGCCGAATTGCGCGATCGACACCGTGATCGCGGCGCCGGCCTGAGCCGCCTCGGAGATGCCGGGCCCCTCCTGACCGAACACCATCAGGCACTCACGCGGCAATGTGGTGGTTTCCACCGGCACGGCCCCCGGGATGTTGTCGACGGCAACGACGGTCAGTCCGGCGCCTGCCGCGAAGGTCAGCAACTCGGCGGTGCTGTCGTGGTGGCTCAGCCGTTGATAGCGGTCGGTGACCATGGCGCCGCGCCGGTTCCAGCGCCGGCGCCCGACGATGTGCACAGTGTCGACGGCGAAGGCGTTGGCCGTGCGGACCACCGCGCCGATGTTGGCGTCGTTGCCGAAGTTCTCGATCGCGATGTGCAGCCCGTGCCTGCGGTGGTCGATGTCGGCGATGATCGCCTCCCGCGTCCAGTAACGGTAGGCGTCGACGACATTACGAGTATCGCCCTGGCGCAACAGTTCTGGGTCGTAGCGCGGGTCGTCGGGTAGCTCGCCGACCCAGGGCCCGACGCCGGGCGCGCCGGTGCTCCACTCGGTGGGACCGGCGTCAGTCACGGGTCACCCAGACCATCCAAGCCGCATGTACCCATTGCCGGTGAACACCGTCGGCAGCGCGCCGACCGGAAAGGCCGAATCGGATGTCTTCGGGCTTGGCGTGGGGTGCCACAGCTGGAGCAGCCGGGCCGGCGACATCAGGCACAGCAGTGGGCGCAGCATCGGTGTCGACGACGACGAAATCACCTCTCCATCGAAAATCAGCAACCGACACGTTCCTGCCCAGCAGGGCCAACGACTCCCCGATGCGAGCGTGAGCAGCTCCATAACTGGATTTGCTGGGCGATTCTGAGCACCCGCCGGCGCAGATGACGCTAACTGCGGCCGGCACCACCGCCGTCCGGCGAGCGAATTTTCGTTCTGGCACGCCGCCGTGAAGGGACCGCCACGCCGATGCGATACAGGTCACCCAACGGCCTTTCTGACGCCTAGTTCACACGCCGGACGTACCATCCGGCATTCAACGCATCGGTAATAACAATTCGGTCTCCGACGATGACGAGTGTAGGGGCCTTCGTTCAGTCGACAGCGATGCCGCCCTTGACCTGGAATGTTGTGCGCACAGGTGTTCACGGAGCCGGTCTTTTCAATCGGCCCTCGCCGCCGATCGCGGCGGCTACCCCCCGGTAACCAGGGCTTTTCCAGCTAACGGCTGGAGTCTTTGCGCCTTTCGGCGAGATACTGATATTTGCAAGTTCGAATAAATAGCACCCGCGCACCCTCGGCATCTGCTGCGGAAACCCTATCCGCAGGCCGCCCGAAAGATGGGAAACGATGAACGCGTCAGTCCTGGACTTTCCTGCTCAGAAGCTCTACCACCTGCCCGAGACGATTAGCTGGCGCGACACCGATACGGGCTGCACCATTACGTGCGCTCAACCCGACAGCGAACCTGAGCTATGGGATGACTACCTGCAGGGTGCCTTGCGTAGCTACGAAAAACACGGAGTCGAAGGGGCGCTGGACCTCGGCTCGTTCGCCGACGGGCGCGACACGACTCTGTTCTACACCGCCGTCGACGACGACGGCCGGATGCTGGGCGGCCTTCGGGCCAAGGGCCCCTACTTCGGCGCCGACGAGTCGCACGCGATCGTCGAATGGGCAGGCCAGCCCGGCCAGGACATGGTCCGCAAGATGATCACCGACCGCCTGCCGTTTGGCGTGGTGGAGATGAAGTCGGCCTGGGTGAGTGACGACCCTGCCCGCAGCGGCGAGCTGACCCGCACCTTTGCCCGCACCGCGTTCCCGACCATGGAGCTGTTGGGCGCCCAGTTCATCCTGGCTACCGCCGCCGCGCACGTGCTCGACAGGTGGAGCACCTCGGGCGGTGTGGTCGCCACCAAGATTCCGGCCGCCGCCTATCCCAGTGAGCGCTACCGCACCAAGATGATGTGGTGGGATAGGCGCACCTTCGCTAACCACGCCGAGCCTCGGCAGCTAGCCAAAATCGTCAAGGAGATGCGCATGCTGGCAACCATCTCCGACGAGTTCAGCGGCTTCGGCATGCAGTACGGGAGTGGAAGCTAACCTGCACAGCTCAAACCGATACCATCTCTTAAGCTCCACTAATCACGAGATGGCACGATGACCACACATTCCGAGACCGGGACTGCTGACAGCCTGGAGAATCTCGTCACACTTGTCGCCACTCAACTGATGGCTGCCGACGCCGCGACCTCGGCGAAAGTCAGTCAAGAGGTCCTCGGACAACTCGTGACATCCTTCGGTGTCGACGTCAGTTTCTTGCGTTACAACGATCACACGATCCGGGCGACCAAGCTGATCGCCGAATGGCCTGTGCGGCCCGTGATCCCCGATCCCGATCCGCTGGGGATCGTCTACTTCGCTGATGCCGACCCGGTCTTTGCTACCGCCGAGACCGCCAAGGAGCCGGTGTTCTTCAGGCCCGACCCAATACCTGAAGACGACTACCAGCGGCTGGTCGAGGAGGGCACCGGCATGGCCCTGACCTCGATGGCATCGGTTCCGCTGATATCCGGCGACACGACGACCGGCTGCCTGGGATTCATCAAGTTCGGCATCAAGGACTGGTCACCCGAAGAACTGAACGCGCTCAAGGCGATCGCCTCGTTGTTCGCCCAGGTGCAGGCACGCGTTGTCGCCGAGGACCAGCTGCGTTATCTCGCCGAGCATGACGACCTAACCGGATTGCACAACCGTCGGGCACTGCTGGCCCACCTCGACGACCGGCTGCGGGCTGGTCAGGCAGGGCCGGTCTCGGCGCTGTTCCTCGACCTCGACCGGCTCAAGGCGATCAACGACTACCTGGGTCACCACGCCGGTGACTGGTTCATCCAGGCGTTCGCCGAACGGCTGAGCGAGGAGACCGGCGAAGGCGATGTGATCGCTCGCCTCGGTGGCGACGAGTTCGTGGTCGTCCCTGCCGGGCCAATGGACGCGGACGCCGCCCTGGCGCTGGCTCATCGGTTGCAGGCGGTGCTACGCGACCGGGTGACGATCGGCGGTGAGACGCTCACCCGTACCGTCAGTGCCGGTGTCGCACTGGGCGTTCCGGGTCGGGACACGACATCTGACTTGCTGCGGCGCGCCGACCAGGCGGTGCTGAACGCGAAGAATGCCGGCGGCAACAAGATCGCGGTGTTCACCGACGAGATGTCACTGAAGAGCGAGTTTCGCAACGACATCGAGCTGCACCTGCAGAGCGTGATCGACGCCGGGACGCTGATTTTGCACTACCTGCCCGAAGTCGACATGCGCACCGGGGAGATCCTGGCGACCGAGGCGTTGGTGCGCTGGCAGCATCCGACTCGCGGCCTGCTGCTGCCGGACTCGTTCATCAACGTCGCCGAATCGATCAATCTGGCAGGCGAATTGGGACGCTGGGTGATGCGCGCCGCCTGCTCGGAATTCAGCGGCTGGCATGCCCGCGGCATCGCCAAGAACGCGATTATCCGGATCAACGTCTCTCCGGTGCAGCTGGTCACCGACGGCTTCGTCGAGTCGGTGGCCGACACGATCGCCGAGTTCAACCTCGACGCCAAATCGGTGTGTTTGGAGATCACCGAAAGCGTTGTGGTGCAGGATATCGAGACGACCCGCATCACGCTGGCCGGTCTCAAGGACGTCGGGGTACAGGTGGCGATCGACGACTTCGGCACCGGCTACAGCGTGCTGACACATCTGAAATCGCTTCCGGTGGATACCCTCAAGATCGACAAGGGTTTTGTATTCGATCTCGGCACGAACCCGGAGGACCTGGCGATCGTGCGCGCGATCATCGCTCTGGCCGAGGCGTTCAACCTCGAATTGGTGGCCGAAGGTGTCGAGTCACCGACTGCGGCAATGACCCTGCTCCAGCACGGCTGCCATCGCGCTCAAGGATTCCTGCTGTCGCGGCCGGTGCCCGGCGAGGCGATGGCCGAACTCTTCGCCAAAAAGTTTATCCCGGTGGATTTTTCCGCATCCGACAAGGGCTGAATCAGGAGCTGTACAGCAGTTCGACGAGGCCGAACCGGCTGGCAGTGCGGCTCACAACCGCAACTTGCGCTGTGCCGCTGGGCAATTCGGATTGCACAGGCCAATCTGCTTCGTCGGGCACGGGCCCGATCGTCAACGCGACGCCCATCGTCGCGCGCACCAGTCGCATCCCGTCCGACGTGGATAACTCCGCGCCGGCAACGCGCCCCTCCTCGAAGACCAGCCGGTGCAACGCGGTGCCGGGGTAGTCGAGAAGACCCCGCTCATCGGCCTGCGCACGTAACCACTCAGCCAATTCCAAACCGGGGCGGTCAGTTTCAGGTCGATAGTCACCCAGCACGGCCGCCCGGATCGTCTCCCCACCGGAGCGCAGCGCGGTCATGTCGTCGGGTATCTGGCTGTAGACGACGCCGAACGGCGATGCGACGCAGCGCGCCGAGAAGTCCCGCAGCCGCGAGCCGAAGAACGGCTCGATCGTGGCGCGACGATCCGTGCTGATGACGACCGGTTGAGCGTGAACGACGGCCAGTTCCACGTCCCGATCCACCGGCGGGTCCAGATCGTCGGTCATCGATTGCAGGTAGGCGGCGGTGTCGGGATCAGAAGGCTCAGAAGACAACTCCGCATCGGCGAACTCGACGTCGAAGTCGAGGTCCGCGCACCAGATGGCATGAGCCAGCGCGCCAGGACCAGCACCGACGCAGATCACGTCGACGACGTCGTCCCACTGCCATTCCGAAGCCTCGATGGGCTCCTCGTGTATGCGCGCCATTGTCTTCGGTGTCAGGACGCCGGCAGGCCGAGGTCGGCCAGACCCAGCACGCTGCGGTAGGGCACGCCTTCGGCCTCGATAGCCTCGGCCGCCCCGGTAGCCCGGTCCACCACCGTCACGACACCCACCACCGTCGCGCCCGCCTCCCGCACCGCGTGCACGGCGGTCAGCGCCGAACCTCCGGTCGTGCTGGTGTCCTCGACCACCAGAACCCGCTGGCCTGCCACGTCGGCACCTTCGATGAGCCGTTGCATCCCATGGCTTTTCAGCGCCTTGCGCACAACGAAGGCGTCGATCGGGCGGCCAGGCGCGTGCATGATCGCGCCAGCCACCGGGTCAGCACCCATGGTCAATCCGCCGACGGCCGCGTAGTCCCAGTCGGCGGTGAGCTCGCGTACCAGCCGGCCGATCAGCGGTGCGGCCTCGTGGTGCAGGGTGGCCCGCCGCAGGTCGACGTAATAGTCGGCCTCCTTGCCGGAGGACAGGGTGACGCGGCCGAACACCACCGACAGCCGGCGGACCAGGTCGGCGAGTTCGGCACGATCGGTGGCATTGAGATCAGGTGCGCCCACGGCTTCGTCCTATTCCGTTGTTGACCGCGCGGACCACTCCGCGCGGAACCAGCCGGCCGGCTGTGGTCAGCAGCTTGTACTGCAGGCCGGGAATGCTGATGATCTTTCCTTTGGCCACATCGGCCAGGCTCTCGGCGACCACGTCATCGACGTTGAGCCACATGATGTTCGGGATCGACGTCATGTCGATGCCGGCGCGCTCGTGGAATTCGGTGTGGACGAATCCCGGGCACACCGCGTGGATGCTGACGCCGCTGCCTGCCAGACCGTTGGCCAGCCCGTCGGTGAACGATACGACCCAGGCCTTCGACGCCGAGTAGGTCGACCCTCGCCCCGACAGCAGCCCGGCGACACTGGCGATGTTGATCACCGTGCCCGCACCGGCCGCGATCATCGACGGCAGGGCCGCGCGGGTGAACTGCATGACCGCGGTGACGTTGACGTCGAGCTGGGCCTGTAACTGGGCGGGCTCGGCGGTCCAGAACTCACCGGCGGTGCCGAATCCGGCGTTGTTGACCAGCACCTGCACTCCGGCCGTCAGCCGATCGGCCACGGTGGCCCGGTCGGCGGCCTCGGTCAGATCGGCAGGTAACACCTCGACGTCGATGCCGTTGGCGGCCCTCAGTTCGGCGGCCAGGTCGTCGAGGCGCTCCACGTTGCGGGCGACCAGGACCAGGTTGTAGCCGTCACGCGCGTAGCGGCGGGCATAGCCGGCCCCCAGACCGGCGGTGGGGCCGGTGACGAGCGCGACGGGACGGGACACGCCGAGACCCTACCGGCTCAGCGCTGGTAGTTGGGAGCCTGTGTGCCAGCCGGGCTGGAATTGCGCGGCTGCTGCGGACGCAGCGGCGGCGGGACCTCGGCCCGTCCCGGCGGCAACTCGCGGCGGCCGGCGGGCGCCAGCGGGCGCCCCGGGGAGGCATTGCGGCGCCCGGCGGACTGGGGCAGTGCCGGCTGGGCGGTCGGGGGCAGCACCCGCAGCAGATCGTTGAACTGCCGCACGGTGCGCAGTCCCTCGTCCCACTGGGCACGGGACGAGGAGATCGGCATGGACACCAGCGTCCAGTTCTGTTCGTTCCACATGATCTCGGCGCAGTCCGGCGCGGTGTGGGCGAAGGTGACCATTCGGCGGTCGCATGCCCGGCGGGCGGCGTCGAGGTTGGTCGAGTAGACCATCCGCGGGCCGATGGCGCCCAGCAACCAGACGTCGGCCTCGCGCGGCTCGGCGATGCCCTTGAGCCGCAGGTCCATGACGACGTTGGTGCCGACCTTGCGGTGCAGCGCGATCACGGTGGCGACGTCCTCGAGGTCGAAGATGTACACCGCCTCGCCGCGGATCTGACCGAGCACCACGTTGCGTGCGGTGACATCGCCGACGGTCGACATCACGCCGCGCTTCCAGCGGTCGATGATCTCGCCGGACTCGGGTTCGAAGTCGAACCCGTGCGACCGCGCCCAGGACTTACGGCGGCGGCCCAAGCCACGTCGACGGCCGATGTCGACGTACAACAG
Organism: Mycobacterium sp. RTGN5; assembly: GCF_033804465.1. Classification (NCBI taxonomy): domain Bacteria; kingdom Bacillati; phylum Actinomycetota; class Actinomycetes; order Mycobacteriales; family Mycobacteriaceae; genus Mycobacterium; species Mycobacterium sp. RTGN5. The sequence continues at coordinate 52,902 of NZ_JAPZLA010000007.1, read as the reverse complement.
CACCGCCGCACCCACGAAGCAGAGCGCGGACAGCGTGAACCAGAACGGAACCATTACACGTAGCGTATCTGTTCACCCGCCCGAAGCGAGAACTCCAGCAGGTCACAAGCCCGTCACATAGCCTCGCCGCCATGGCTTACGACGACTACCAGCTGATCCGGATCACCGTCGACCGCGGGATCTGCCGGGCCACGCTCGACAATCCGCCGATCAACCTCCTCGATGTGCCCCTGCTCACCGAGATCGATCGCCTCGCGCGGGAGGTCACGGCAGACGATCAGGTCCGGGTGCTGGTGGTCGACTCCGCCGACCCGGCGATCTTCATTGCGCACGCCGATGTGGCGCTGATCCTGGACTTGCCGGCCGATGACATCGGCCTTCACGACGAGCTGTCGCTCTTCCACGCGACGACGGAGTTGGTCCGGACCCTGCCCAAGCCCACGATCGCCGTCATCGAGGGCGTGTGCCGCGGCGGCGGCTGCGAGTTCGCGATGGCATTCGACATGCGCTACGCCGCGCTGGGCGCCACCGTTCTCGGCCATCCCGAGGTGGCGGTCGGCATCATCCCCGGCGGCGGTGGCACCCAGCGGCTGCCGCGGCTGATCGGCCGTGGGCGTGCCCTCGAAACGATCCTTGGCGGGATGGACGTCGATGCCGCGACGGCCGAAGCCTGGGGATACATCGACCGGGCGTTGCCACCGGAGCAGCTGCGCCGGTTCGTCGACAGACTGGCCGCCCGCATCGCGGGATACGCGCCGGCGGCGATCGCCGCCGCCAAGCGGGCGGTCGACACCGCGCTGGACGCCGACGTCGATCGGGTCACCGGTTTGCGCATCGAGGACCAACTGTTTCGCGAAACCCTGGCCCAGCCGGCCGCTCGTCAACTGCTCCAGGCGGTCATCGACGCCGGGGCGCAGACCAGGGAATTCGAACTGGGCAGCGGCTAGTCCCCGGCCGGGAACGTCGCCGCCGCGAGGTCGAGGATTTCCGAGCGGTCCGCAGCCAGCAGGTAGCCGCCGCCGATCGCCTCGTCCAGCGCCGCGGTGAACCGCGCCAGGTACTCGGCCCGCCCACCGGGATACAGCCCGGCCAGCGTCTCGGCGTCGAAGGGCTCCCCCGAGCCGAAGATCGCGAGCAGCACGTTGTCGTCGGCGCTGGCGCCGGAGGTCCGTGCGGTCGGGACGTCCACCCACGGGGTTCGCAGGCCTCCGGTCGCGACGCCGCTGGTGTCGACGGCGATCGCGGGCGGATCGGTGTCGGTGAGGTCGATCTGCGGCGCGCTCGGCGCGGGCCGCCCGGTGCGCACCCAGTGGTGCAGCCCGGCGATCGCGGCCTGCAGGACGTAGTGGTGCTGGGGAGCGAAGTTGATGAAGTGCGGCAGTTGCTGACCCATCAGGTCGTTGGTCGGCGCGTAGGCCGCGACGATCTGGTCCAGCGGTACCGCTCCGTTGTCGATGAACCCGACCCGGATCGTGTAGTTGTCGGCGTGCGCCGAGCCGGGGATCTCCCAGACCCGCAGGTGGTCGGTGTCCGGCACGCGGGCGTGGACGTAACCGAGCAGCCGCGCGCCGAGCAGGTCGGTTTCGGTGATCACGGTGAGCACCGGAACCCGCAGATCGGCGCGGAACGGCACCGGCACGGTGTGGAAGGCACCGGATTCGTCGAGCAGTGACGTCCCGTCCAGCGGCGCCGCCGACCCGAACCGGGAGTGGATCAGGAAACCGTCGTAGACACCGGCGTCGGAATCGACCTCGTTGACGTAGGTGGTCAGGAAGGTGGCCGACTGCGACTCCCCCGCCGCCAGCACGAACTGCGGTGCGAGACCGTCGATCACGCCGTTGCGCACCGCCCGGCCGACCTGGGTGAAGATGTCGTAGGCGAAGCTGTCGCCGGGATGATTCAAGTCTGAATATCGTTGCGGATCAAGCTTTTTCAGCGATGCATCGCCAACAAGACTTTGACCGCCCTCGATCCCGACGCGCTGGGCGGAGACCACGACGTAGGCGTACCCGGCCCGGGCGATCTCCCGGTGGGCCATGAACCACACGGCTGCCGCGTCGATGCCGCCGCTGACGTTGAGCCATTCGACGATCACCGTTCCGTTCCAGGCGGCCTCGTCGAGCGGGCGCAGGACCACGATGCGGGTGGTGTAGTCGGCGGATTGGTCGTGCACGTAGGAGGCGGCGGTGCCCGCGACGAAGAACTCGTCGGCGCGATAGCCGACGGTGGCCAGGTCGTAGGCCCCGATCAGGAGGTTCGGCTTACCGGGGACGGCGGTGATGACGGGATCGGTAGTCGGCACCATCAATCAATAGCAGAGGCGCCAAGCGGGTAGTCGGGGTAGCCCATGGCGTCGTACAACCGGACACCCTTGTTGTTGAGCCGCGCGATTGCCCTGGTCAATCCTCCCGGCAACGCCGAGAGTGTGCGGCCGGCCGTGACCAGTGCCCATACCCCCAGCTCCGATTGCGGCACCAGGGACTTGGCCACGGTGCGGGCGAACGCGCGGCTGTGGCGCACCGGGTCGGCCATCACCCGCTCGTAGGCGGCGAATGCCGCGGCATGGTCGCCGCCGGCCCGTTCGAGTTCACCGGCCAGCACGTAGGCGCCCAGCACCGCCAGGCTGGTACTGCCGCCGACGGCAGGCCCCGGGCAGTAGCCCGCATCGCCGACGAGCGTGACGCGACCGCGCGACCAGCTGGTCAGCTCCAGCTGCGTGATCGAGTCGAAGTAGAACGTGCTCGGAGCGTCGAGTTCGGCCAGCCAGCGATCAACGGTCGCATTCAGGCCGGCGAACGCCGAGCGCAGCAGCAGACGCTGCCGGGCTTCGTCACGATGGTGGTAGTCCAGCGGCGCCTCGGGGCGGAAGAGGAACACCGCGCGGGCGTCGTCGAGATGGTCCGCGGTGTAGATCATCGCCCACCGGCCGGTGTCCAGGAAGTTCGTCGATTCACCATCGCGGGCAAGCTCTTTGGGCACCGACAACACGGCCAGATAGCCACCGAGGAATCGGCTTTGACCGGCGTCGGGACCGAAGACCAGCTGCCGCACGCCCGAATGCAGGCCGTCGGCGCCGACGACGACGTCATAGCGGCGAGGGGCGGTCCGCGCGAAGTCCACCGTGCCGTCCTCGGCGATCGCGGTGATCTGGTCATCGAAGAGGTACTCGATGTGGTCGCGGCCGGCGTCGTAGTAGATCTGGCTGAGGTCGTCGCGCATGATCTCGACGTGCCGGTCCGACATCACCGAGGCCAGCTTCACGTAGTCGACATCCACCGGCCGCCGTCCTCCGGTGCGCTGCAGAATCAGCCGGGTGGTGCCGGTTGCTCGGGCCTGGATCTGCTCGATCACGCCCATCTCCTCGGAGATGTTCATCGCCGGGCGGAACAGATCGACGGCGTGGCCGCCCGTCTTTCGCAGTGCCGGAGCACGTTCGACGACCGTCACGTCGAATCCGCGACGGGTCAGCCAGTAGGCCAGCACCGGTCCGGCGATGCTGGCACCCGAAACAAGAATGCGCATGGCCGGCAGTTTACTTAACGGTCGGTCAGTTAGGGTGGCTACGTGAGCAGGCCAAGGTCAGGTACCCGACAACGGATTCAGGACGTCGCCCGCGAGTTGTTCGGCCAGAAGGGTGTGCACCGCACGAGCTTGCAGGACATCGCCGATCGGCTTGGCATCACCAAACCTGCGCTCTACTACCACTTCACGTCGCGGGAAGAGTTGGTGCGCAGCATTCTTCACCCACTCATCGACGAAGGCGAACTGTTCATCGTCGAACTCGAGAAACGGGCATCGACCAACCCCGCCGGCCCTCGCGAACTGCTCGAGGGCTACTTCGATTTCCTCTTCCGGCACCGCGCGGATCTGGTGCTGGCGGTCACCGAGCTGGCCACGCTGGCCGATCTCGGTTTGGTCGACAAGATCTTGGCGTGGCAGAAACGGCTGTGCAAGTTGGTGTTCGGGTCACGCCCGACACTCGAGCAGTCGACCCGCGGCGTGATCGCGTTCGGCGGGATGCAGGACTGTTGCCTGCAGTTCCCCGACAGCCCGCCAAAGCGGCTGCGGCAGGCGACGATCGCCGGCGCGCTCGCCGCACTGGGTCTGCCCGACGCCTGACGCAAAAGGTCCCCGCACGATCGTGCGGGGACCCTTGCGTCGAAACTCAGCCCAGGACCAGCGATTCGCCGTCCGGAGTCACGTCTACCGTCACGACGTCACCGTCGTGCACTTCACCGGCGAGCAGCAGCTTGGCCAACTGGTCACCGATTGCCTGCTGAATGAGCCGCCGCAGTGGACGAGCGCCGTACATCGGGTCGAACCCACGCTCGGCCAGCCACTGCTTGGCAGGCAATGACACCTCGAGGATGAGCCGCCGCTGCGCCAACCGCTTCTGCAGCTGAGCAAGCTGGATGTCGACGATCGACACCAATTCGTCGGGCTGCAGGCTGTCGAAGACGATGACGTCGTCGAGCCGGTTGATGAACTCGGGCTTGAACGCCGAGCGCACCGCCGCCATCACCTGCTCCTCGGTGCCACCGGCGCCGAGATTGCTGGTCAGGATCAGGATGGTGTTGCGGAAGTCGACCGTGCGGCCTTGACCGTCGGTCAGCCGGCCCTCGTCGAGCACGGCCAGCAGCACATCAAACACGTCGGGGTGCGCCTTCTCGACCTCGTCGAACAGCACCACCGAGTACGGCCGCCTGCGCACCGCTTCGGTCAGCTGACCGCCCTGGTCGTAGCCGATGTACCCGGGAGGCGCACCGACAAGCCTTGCGACGGAATGCTTTTCGCCGTACTCACTCATGTCGATGCGGATCATCGCCCGCTCGTCGTCGAACAGGAACTCCGCCAAGGCTTTTGCCAGCTCGGTCTTACCGACACCGGTCGGCCCGAGGAACATGAACGACCCGGTCGGCCGGTTCGGGTCCGCGACACCGGCCCGGGTGCGGCGCACCGCATCAGAGACGGCCTGCACGGCCTTGGTCTGCCCGACGACGCGCTTGCCCAGCTCGGATTCCATCCGAAGCAGCTTGGCGGTCTCGCCTTCGAGCATCCGGCCGGCGGGGATGCCGGTCCACGCCGACACCACGTCGGCGATGTCGTCAGGTCCGACCTCCTCCTTGAGCATCACGTTCTCCCGGGCCTCGGCCACCGGCAGCGCCGCGTCGAGCTTCTTCTCGAGCTCGGGGATACGGCCGTACCGCAGTTCGGAGGCCTTGGCCAGGTCGCCGTCGCGCTCGGCACGGTCGGCCTCACCGCGCAGCTTGTCGAGCTGCTCGGTGTAGTCGCGCACGATGTCGATCGCGCCCTTCTCGTTCTGCCAACGGGTGGTCAGCTCGGCCAATTGCTCTTTCTTATCGGCCAATTCGGCGCGCAGCTTGTCCAGCCTGTCGACGGATGCTTCATCCGTTTCTTTGGCCAGCGCCATCTCCTCGATCTCGAGGCGACGGACGATCCGCTCGACCTCATCGACCTCGACCGGCCGCGAGTCGATCTCCATGCGCAACCGCGACGCGGCCTCGTCGACCAGGTCGATAGCCTTGTCGGGCAGGAAGCGCGACGTGATGTAGCGGTCGGACAGGGTGGCCGCCGCGACCAGCGCCGAATCGGTGATCCGCACGCCGTGGTGCACCTCGTAGCGGTCCTTGAGGCCGCGCAGGATGCCGACGGTGTCCTCGACCGACGGTTCGCCGACCAGCACCTGCTGGAACCGGCGCTCCAGGGCGGCGTCCTTCTCGATGTACTTGCGGTACTCGTCGAGGGTTGTCGCACCGACCAGCCGCAGCTCGCCGCGGGCCAGCATCGGCTTGATCATGTTGCCGGCATCCATCGCACCTTCGCCGGTGGCACCGGCGCCGACGATGGTGTGCAACTCGTCGATGAACGTGATGATCTGCCCGGCCGAGTTCTTGATGTCGTCGAGGACGGCCTTGAGCCGCTCCTCGAACTCGCCGCGGTACTTCGCACCGGCGACCATCGACCCGAGATCCAGTGAGACCACGGTCTTGTCACGCAGGCTCTCCGGCACGTCGCCGGCGATGATCCGCTGGGCCAGACCCTCGACGATCGCGGTCTTGCCGACGCCGGGCTCACCGATGAGTACGGGGTTGTTCTTGGTGCGCCGGCTCAACACCTGGATGACGCGACGAATCTCGTTGTCGCGCCCGATAACCGGGTCGAGTTCGCCTTCCCGGGCCCGGGCGGTCAGATCGGTGGAGTACTTCTCCAGCGCCTGATAGCTGGCCTCGGGGTCCGCGCTGGTCACCCGGGCACTGCCGCGGACCTTTACGAACGCGTCGCGCAGCGCCTGCGGCGACGCGCCGTGGCCGGAGAGCAGCTTGGCCGTGTCGGAGTCACCGGTGGCCAGGCCGACCATCAGATGCTCGGTGGAGACGTATTCGTCATCCATCTCTGTTGCGAGCTGCTGGGCGGCGGTGATCGCCGCCAGCGACTCCCGGGAGAGCTGGGGTTGCGAGGTCGCGCCGCTGCTCGTCGGCAGCCGGTCGACCAGTCGTTGCGCCTCGGTGCGGATCGTGGCTGGATCGACACCGACAGCCTCGAGCAACGGCGCAGCAATGCCGTCGGCCTGCGTGAGCAGCGCCAACAGCAGATGGGCAGGCCTGATCTCCGGGTTGCCGGCCGCACTCGCGGCCTGCAACGCAGCGGTCAGCGCCGCCTGAGTCTTGGTTGTCGGGTTGAAAGAATCCACGACACCTCACTTTCAGTCAGGCCGTGCCCGCGCGCAGTCGGCAGGGCACGGCAAAATGCTTGTCGTCTTCTTCAACATCGTCAAGGTTGAGTCTGTTCCGCTCAACTTTAACTTTCCGGATTAATTTTCGCGACGACTGGCGATCGCCCTGGATCATTCGAACATATGATCGAATGATGGTGGAGCGGGTATCGATCGGCTACACCGGGCAACCCGTCCGGGACCCGTTCCGGTTGGTCCGCCCACCGATCCCGGTGCTGATCGACCTCACGGTACTGTTCCCCCGCCAACCGCACCGGTCAGGGCGCTATCACCCGCACGGTCTGCAGATGCACAAGGTCGTCAAGGGCGCGCTGTCCTGCTGGGGGCTGTGCGAGCAGGGCGATTGGTGGGGCCTGGTCACCTACGACATCGCCCACGGCGCCCACCACAAGGCGGTGACGCACTGGGTCCCGGCCTGGACGCTGCGGCGCATCTAGGTATGCGAGAAATCCCAGTACTGCAGCCACCGCACGGCCGCAAACACAGCCAAGGTCACCAGGTAGCCGACGACGAGCACGCCTGCCCCCATGACGCTGATGCGAATTCCCGCGCCGTCGATCGGGTCGAGCCAGCGCCGGAACCACCGGCCAGCCCACGGCATCAGCGCCCACTGCAACGCAATGACGCTGACGACCTGGCTCAGCCACATCGTCAGCCAGGGTGGGGCCCCAACGTTGTCGAGGACCGGGCCAAGGAACCGCGACAGCAGCATCACCGTCGGATAGAGCACCAACAGGATCAGCATCGCGGTCTTCCAGTTCGGCGTGACCGCGGTGTGGCCGTTCTCGGTACGCACCGTGCTACCGAACGTCGTCGTCGAGGACACCAGCGAGAACTCACGGATCAGGCTCGATCGAAGAGGCCCGAGCGCCTCCAACCGCTCCGGGGACTCCAGCCACGTCCCGAGTTGGCGTTCGGTGCGAAACCGCAGCACCGCGAACGCCTCACCGCCGGTGGCCGGCGCGAAGGTGCAGCACCCTTCGAAGCCGCTGAACTCCACGCTCACCTCGGCCAGCCGTGCCTCCGCCGCCACGAATTCGTCCGCGCGACCCGGCGCTACTGCGTGCCGGAAGAACCCCACCCCCGACGGCACACCGCCGTCTTCGCCGATCACCATATCTGCTGTGGCACAGAGTATTCCACTCTGCCGACCGGCACTCAGTGACCGTTGGCGCGCGGCGCTGTCCAGCCACTGATGCAGGGCCCGCGCGTTGGCGAAGGTCACCGCGATTCCCCAATCCAGGTGCGGATCATGCAGCACGGAGATCCGGAAATCGGTCGACTCGGGGGCGGTCGCGCGCAACTCGCCGGCCCATACCGTGAAGTCCCCGGGGTGATCGGACGGATGAAAGATCGTGACGACGGTCGCTGCGCTCATGAGTCCTAGGTTCGTCCGGTATTCGGTGGCGACGTCATGCCAGCAAATGCCAGCGGCGCAGGTCGCATGGGTTCAGTGTCCCACCCGCCGTTGCTACCCAACTTCAGCCACCCGGCCCTAGTCAATTCAACGGACCACCAGCTAACATCCGATGCGCTTTAGCACTTTCGTACACGCCAAGACCGGGGGGCGGCCGTGATGGATTACCGCGACGAATTCGATCGATGTGACAGTGCCGCGAGTCGGCGTGCGCCCAGCCCACGGATATGGCTCGGCGCCGGAGTGATGACCCTGGGCATGGGCGCGGCGATGATCGGCGGAGCCGCCGTCGCGGCCGCCGATACCGCTGGCAGCCACGGCGCGTCCTCGACCAGCAGTTCGGCGTCGGATGGGTCGCGCCCGTCGGCATCGTCAAGCGTCAAAGCGTCGTCGACCAAGTCCACCGGCGCGCGCAGCCGCGCCGCCTCGTCCACCACGAAGCCGAACCGGCCGCGCAAGACCAACTCGTCGGACACCCTCAGCACCTCGAGCGCCGTCTCGGCGAGCCAGAGTCGCGAAAGCATCGCTACCACAACACCATCGGTGGCCGCCGAAAACACGACGACTCCGGTCGTCGCACGGCGGGCCATCGCGGCGGCCGCACCAGTCGTGCCGACGCCGGACCAGATCCTGCGCGACCTCCAGCAATTCGTCTACAACATTCAGGTGACCGTGACCAACCAGGTCCACGGGGTTCGAGACAGTCTCGAGGTGTTGGGCGCCGACGTCGAGCACATCCTGGGCTTCTCGCGTGAGGTCATCACCAAGGCGCTGCCGTACGGCAACCCGACGCTCAACAAGCAGTTCTTCGTGCCCGCCGAGGCCTACGTCACGTCGTCAATCACCACCGTCGCAATGGCATACGCGCAACTCTCCGGGACCGTACCCAACTTCCAAGAGTTCCTCGACCTGGCCAAGGTCACCCCAAGCGTGTCGAACCCCGGCAAGATGATCTACGTCGGTCCCTCCACGTTCGTCCAGTTCGCCGACAGCTTCGAACTGCTGCAGGACAAGAACGTTCGGGTCATCATCCGCAAGTACGGCAGCGATCAGTGGAGCTTCGCGTTCAACGCCCTCACCAACGGGTTGCAGGATCCGTCCAAGGTGATGATTGCGACCATCAACGGACCCATCGACGGCAGAACCGATCCGAACGGCAAGACAGTCATCGTGATCGGCGTCGACAACGTCAACGGCACGGTGACCGTCAACGATCCGACCCGGGCAGCTGACGGGCAAGCCTTGACGATGAGCATCGACGACTTCAAGGCGGCGTGGGGCACCTGGAGTTACCAGCTCGTCACCGCCCAGCTGGCGAGTTCCCCCTCGACCCCTCCGCCGCCACCGAGCACGACCCGGCTGGTGTGGTCACTTCCCACTTCCCAACAGTTCTTCGGCGGCATCTCGCAAGCCTTCATCAACCAGCTCGACGTGGCGCAGGACAACCTCTCCGACCTGACCTTCGATCTGGCCCGCGTCCTCGGCGTCGCCAGGCCCGATGTCATCGAGCCGCCGACGCCCGCAGACAACCAGTACGGCGACTACACCGCCAATTTCCCGTACTGGACTCAACAGAGCTATTTCTACCAACGGGGCTTCAAGGGCACGTGCACGCTGATGGCCAGCACCGCCGCCATCAGCCAGCTCAAGGGCATCACCGCGCCGGAGGACATCCGCGCCCTGGCACAGCAGTTGGTCGACCGCGCGTCCACCACTCCCAGCGGGGTCTCGTACGGGAAAAACATGTACAACCCGGCAGTGGGCGGTGTCAGCCTCGTGGACGCCGTCACCCTGCTGAACGAGAACGGCGTCAACGCCGACTACACGAAATACCTCAAGGGCCAGGACGAGGTGGCCAAGCAAGCCCTGTTCACGGCGCTGCAACAGGGCCAGGCCGTCATCGTCGCCGCCAATGCCGATGTCATGTGGAACGCCTACCAGCGGCGCTATTTCAACAAGTCGCCCGCGAACCTTGAGGCGGCCACCGCCGACCATGCCCTCCTCGTGATCAGCGTCGACCTGGCTAAGAACGCCATCTACGTCAACGACAGCAGCGTGCAGAACGGACAGGGGTTCCCGATGCCGCTCGACGACTTCATGAAGGCCTGGCAGACCGGCGGCTTCGACATGGTCACTGCGGAACTGAAAAACCCCTAGGTATGGCCCGCATTCGGGGCCGACGTGGTGGCATACGGGTTGGTCATCGTCACCGTCGTCGTGGGCGTGGGCGTGGAGGAATCCGTTTCGGGCGGAACCGTGAGCTCGCCCGCGGTCTCTGAAGGCGACGGCGGCGGCCCGGAGGTGGGGTTCAGTTCGGTGGTCGAGACCCGTGTCGACCTCGTCGTGGTGGTCCTCGTCGACGTACGCGAGGTGGTCGTCGACGTGGTGCTGATCGCCGGTGCATATGACACCGGGCCGTCGTGCCGCTGCGAGCTGTCCGCGGTGTCCATGACCGCGTAGACCAGCATCACGAGCAGCACGAGTGCCGCTACCCCGGAGACGTAGATCAAGGTGTTCTGCTGGCCGTCGCGGCCGTCGTCACCCGTTTCCTCGTCGGCATCCATGCCCACGGGCAGAGATAGTACGGTCAGCCGTGGGCCGCACGTTGTCCGACTAGCGCCGGGAGGCACCTGTGACGACCGGTCTTGGCTCGGAACTGACCGAACTGATCCCACTGGCACTCGTCATCACACTGTCGCCGCTGACGATCATCCCGGGCATTCTGATGCTGCACACGCCCTCGCCGCGGCCCACCAGCATGGCGTTCCTGCTGGGCTGGGTGCTGGGCATCGGCGGACTCACCGCCGGGTTCGTGCTGGTGTCCAACGCTCTGGGCGGCCTCAACACACAGCCGACGTGGGCACCGTACGTACGCATCGCGATCGGCGCGGGCCTGATCGTGTTCGGGCTCTACCGGTGGTTCACCCGCAAGCGCTCGGAACACACTCCTGGCTGGCTGACATCGATGACCACCATCGGCCCCGCGCGCGCCTTCGGCACCGCCCTCGTCCTGGTGGTCATCAACCCCAAGGTCCTGTTCATGTGTGCCGCAGCGGGTTTGGCGATCGGGTCAGCGGGCCTGGGCACCACCGGTGCGTGGACGGCCGACGCGGTGTTCACCGCCGTCGCGGCGTCCTCGGTGGCGCTGCCGGTGCTGGCCTACCTGATCGCCGGCGACCGACTCGATGAACCGCTGACCAAGCTGAAGAACTGGATGGAGGCCCAGCACGCGACGCTGGTCGCCGTGATCCTGGTCGTCATCGGTGTCATGGTGCTCTACAAGGGCATCCACGGCCTGTAGCCGACGGGCCTAAGATCGCGGCCGTGGGCCTCGAGGATCGTGACGCGCTTCGGGTGCTGCAGGCTGCCTTCGAGCATTCCGGCGCACCCGAGGCCGACGCCGAGGAATTGCTGCGCCGCATCTACACCCGGTGGTTCGCCCTCGACGCCGAAGTGCGCGACCTGTTCCCGCCCGAGCTCGCACCCCAGCGGACGGCGTTCGGCCAGGCCATGCACTGGGTGTTCGGCGAGTTCGTGGCCCAGCGCGCCCAGGCCCCGGTCGCCTTCCTCGCGCAGCTCGGCCGCGACCACCGCAAATACGGTGTCACCGAACGGCATTACGACAGCATGCGGCGGGCCTGGTATTCCACGATGCGCAGCCATCTGATCGACAGCTGGACCAGCGAGGTCGACGACGCCGCCACCCAGGCCATCAACCTGATCACCGGCATCATGTCCGGCGCGGCCGATGCCGAGGACGGGCCGGCATGGTGGGACGGCACCGTCGTGGAACACCACCGGGTCTCGCGCGATATCGCCGTCGTCCGCCTGCACCTGGACCGGCCGATGCCCTACCACCCGGGCCAGTACGTCACCGTCCAGGCTCCGCAATGGCCGCGACGCTGGCGGTTCCTCTCGCCCGCCATGCCTGCCGACCCGGACGGCTTCATCGAGTTCCACGTGCGCGCGGTGTCCGGTGGCATGGTCAGCAATTCGATGGTGGCCGAAACCCGGCCCGGCGACCGGTGGCGGCTGTCCAGTCCGCACGGCGCGATGGAGGTGGACCGCGACGGCGAGGACGTGCTGATGGTGGCGGGCAGCACCGGGCTGGCGCCGCTGCGCGCGCTGATCATGGACCTGTGCCGGTTCGGCGAGAACCCCAGGGTTCACCTGTTCTTCGGCGCCCGCTATCCCTGCGAGCTGTACGACCTGCGGACCCTGTGGGAGATCGCTGCCTCCAACCCGTGGCTGTCGGTGTCACCGGTGTCGGAGTACGCCGGTGACCCGCCCTGGGCGGCCGACTATCCCGACGTCCAGCCACCTCGCGGCCTGCATGTGCGCCAGACCGGACGACTCCCCGATGTGGTGACCAAATACGGGGCATGGGGCGATCGCCAGATCCTGATCTGCGGCGGCCCCGCCATGGTCCGCGCCACTTACGACGCGCTGGTCGCCAAAGGCGCACCGCCCGAGCGCATCCAGCACGACCCAATCTGAATTTGCCCCTTCCCATCGGTCGCGATTGGGACCAATATTGCTCGAGGGGGTGGCAGTGAGGGGCGCAGAGATGACGTCTGCTGGTCTGGCCAAGACCGACGTCCACGAACTCGACGCCATCGCGTGGGAGTTTCTCTGCTCGCCCTATACCGGACGGACCTACTGGGACTGGACGCTGGAGCGGCGCCTCGACACCTACCTGCGCCATCAAGGTCGTGACGACATCCTGAACAACGGTGCCGCCTACGCAACGGTGGTGGACCGCGTGATGGCCAATCTGGAACGGGCCCATCGCGAGGGCGTTCTGTCCCCACCGCGCCGATAGACTCCGACGATGGCCCCGCTGCCGTCCGTTGTCCTACGCGATCCGTCCTCACCCCTGACCGCCACGTATGTGCCGTCGGCGGGGATGGTCTGCACGTCGCTATCCGACGACGGTGTGGAACTGCTTGGGCAGCGCCGCGGGCTGGGCGCCTACCTGTCGGACGCCAAGACGTTCGGCATCCCCATCCTGTATCCGTGGGCTAATCGACTGAGCGCCAACGGATATGACGTCGACGGTGGAGCCGTGACGCTGACGACCGGGGTTGGCGGTGTGCGCACCGACACGAACGGATTGCCGATGCACGGCGTGCTCGCGGCCTACCCGAGCTGGCTGGTCACCGAACAATCCGAGAACCGGCTGACCGCCGACGTGAACTTCGGCAACCACCCGGGCTTGCTGGCCAGCTTCCCGTTCCCGCACGTGCTCACCCTCGATGTCACGCTGGCCGACCGCGCGCTCACGGTGCAGACGACGGTGACGCCGACGACTGCGGTGGCGGTGCCGCTGTGCTACGGATTCCACCCGTATTTCACCATTGCCGGAGTCCCACGGTCGGAGTGGACACTGCACACTCCGCGGCTGCAGCATCTCGCGCTGGACGACCGAGGCATCCCGACCGGTGGGACTCAGGAATGGCCGGCGTACTCGGAGAAGCTGGGCGACAAGACCTTTGACGACGGCTTCGACGAAGTGCCGCAGGGCGCGGTGTTCACCCTCGCCGGCGGTGACCGCCGCATCGAGGTGGTCTACGACCAGGGATTCTCGGCGGCACAGATCTTCGCCCCCGCCAACGACGATCTCGTCGCCATCGAGCCGATGACCGCACCGGCCAACTCACTGCGCACCGGTGCCTACCGAACGGCGACACAGGGCCAGCCTGCCACCGCGGTATTCACCATCCGCGTGGATTGATTGCGCCCAAACCGACAAACGGGCGCGAAAGTGCGAGTAATTCGCACCATTTCGTCGATCTCGGCGCAGAGAGTTAGCGGCTCGCGCGCGGCTTCCAGACCACCAGCGCCGTGCTCTTCGGCACGACCGCCAGATCACGACGCTGGTTGGCGCGCAACAACTCCACCTCGCGCATCATCTCCTCGACCCGCGACTGCAGCGCCTCGACCTGATTGGTCAGTTCGATGATCCGCTTGATGCCGGCCAGGTTGACGCCCTCGTCCTGGGAAAGCCGCTGCACCTCGCGCAGCAGCTCGACGTCACGTTCCGAATACCGCCGTCCGCCACCGGAACTGCGCCGGGGGCTGACCAGACCGAGCCGGTCGTAGGTGCGCAGCGTCTGCGCATGCATACCGGCCAGCTCGGCGGCCACCGAAATCAAAAACGTTCGAGTCTCTTCTGACGAAGCCATCACCGATTACCCGCCCATCCAGCACGGGGGTCGAAGCCACTCACCCGCTCCGCGGTTGCATAGGCCTCCAGCGCCTCGAGCGCCTGGCCCTCGAGGTTGGGTGGCACCGCGACCTTGACGGTGACCAACAGGTCGCCATGGCCGCCGTCGCGCTTGGACACGCCGCGCCCGCGCACCCGCAGGATCCGGCCGTCGGAGGTGCCCTTGGGCACCCGCACACCGACCTTGCCCTCCAGAGTGGGAACGGAAAGCGTTGTGCCCAAGGCCAGTTCGGTGAAACTCACCGGAACCGTCACGGTCAGGTCGTCGCCGTCACGGCCGAACACCTTGTCCGGCCGCACGTGCACGGTGACATACAGGTCACCTGACGGCGCACCGCGCAGCCCGGCTTCACCCTGACCGGCCAGCCGAATGCGCTGACCATCCTCGACGCCCGGTGGGATCCGGACATTGATCGTGCGAGTCCGGGTGGTCACCCCGGTGCCGTGGCACTCGTCGCAGGGGTGCTCGATGATCGAGCCGCTCCCCCGGCAGTCGGTGCACGGCTCGGAGAACCCGAACGCACCCTGGTTACGGTTGATCACCCCGGAGCCGTTGCAGTTCGGACACACCTTCGGGCTGGTGCCCGGACGTGCGCCGCTGCCATGGCAATTCGTGCACGGGGCAGGGCTGGTCAGGCGCAGCGGCATGGCGACACCCTTGGTCGCCTCCAGGAAGTCGAGATCGGTCTCGGTCTCCAGGTCCTTGCCGCGCCGCGGCCGGCTGGGTCGCGGCGGGGCGCCGCGCCCGAACAGACCACCGAACAGGTCGCCGATGTTCGTGCCGCCGGTCTGGCCGGCGGTGTCGAACAGATCGTTCAGGTTGAACTCGCCGCCGTCGGCGCCGTAGCTACTGAATCCGCCGAACCCACCGCCGCCGCCGTTGCCGCGACGGCCGAAGCCGCCGCCGGCGAACATCCGCCGGGTTTCGTCGTATTCCTTGCGCTTGGCCGGATCGGTCAGCACATCCCTGGCCTCGCCGACCTCCTTGTAGCGGTCGTCGGCTGTGGCGTTGTCCGGGTTGCGGTCCGGGTGATTCTCCGCGAGCAGCTTGCGGGCCACCCGCTTGATCTCGTCCTCGCTGGCGTCGGAGGAGACGCCGAGCACCTTGTAGAAATCCTTCTCAACCCATTCTCGTTGAACCATGCCGCGTCACCTCCTCTCACCGTTCGTCATCGTGTTAGTTCGATTCTGCGTTCTGTGCGCCGCTCTGCCCGCCGTTGACGGGCGTGTCGGCCGTCCCGGCTTGTGCCGCGGACCCATCGTCGACGGTGTCGACCACCCCGACGAGCGCGTGCCGCAGCACGAGGTCGCCGAGCTTGTAGCCCTGCCGCATCACCGTGCCGATGACCGGCTTGGAGCCCTCGCCCTCGTGCTGCACTGCCTCGTGCAGGGACGGGTCGAACTCGTCACCCTCGGCACCGAAGGCCGTCAGGCCCAGTCCGGCCAAGGCGGCCGTCAGCTTGTCGGCGACCGATTTCAGCGGACCGGTTTCCAGGTCGCCGTGGCTGCGGGCGCGGTCGAAGTCGTCGAGCACTGGGAGCAGCTGGTTCACCACCGTGGCCTTGGCACGTTCACCGGCCACCTGCTGATCGCGCAGTGCGCGCTTGCGGTAGTTGGCGAAGTCGGCCTGTACCCGCTGGAGATCAGCGGTGAGCTCGGCAACCTTGTCGGCCTGCTCCCCACCGGCGCTCGGAGCCTCCGGCACCGACCCACTGGGGGCCGGGCCGGAGGGCTCGCGAACTTCTCCGGTCTGGGGGTCGATTCGGCGCTTGTCGGTGACAGTTACCGGTTCGTCCTCGCGACCTTCGCTCACTTGTTCTCCTGGACATCGTCGTCGTCAACGACCTCGGCGTCCACGACGTCGTCGTCAGACGGGCGGCCTGAGGCATCCGCGGCCTGGTCAGCCTGAGTGTTCTCATAGATCGCCGAAGCAAGAGCCTGAGACTCCTGGCCCAACTTCTCCATCGCCGACTTGATCGCACCGATGTCGGTGCCGGCCAATGCCGTCTTAGCCTCGGTGACCGCGGCTTCGACCTTGGTCAAGGTGTCCTCGGGAACCTTCGACCCACCTTCGGCGGAACGCTGCTCAGAGACGAACTTCTCCGTCTGGTAGACCAGCGACTCGGCCTGGTTGCGGACGTCGGCCTCTTCGCGACGCTTCCGATCCTCGTCGGCGTGCGCTTCGGCGTCCTTGATCATCCGGTCGATCTCTTCCTTGGACAGGCCGGAGCCCTCCTGGATTTTGATCGTGTTTTCCTTGCCGGTGCCCTTGTCCTTGGCGGTGACGTGCACGATGCCGTTGGCGTCGATGTCGAAGATGACCTCGATCTGGGGCACACCGCGCGGGGCCGGCGGGATGCCGGTCAGCTCGAAGCTGCCGAGCAGCTTGTTGTGCGCCGCGATCTCGCGCTCGCCTTGGAACACCTGGATCTGCACCGACGGCTGGTTGTCGTCGGCCGTGGTGAAGGTCTCCGACCGCTTGGTCGGGATCGTGGTGTTGCGCTCGATCAGCTTGGTCATCACGCCACCCTTGGTTTCGATACCAAGGCTCAGCGGAGTGACGTCAAGCAGCAGAACGTCTTTCACCTCACCCTTGAGCACGCCGGCCTGCAGGGCTGCGCCCACGGCGACGACCTCGTCGGGGTTGACGCCCTTGTTGGGGTCCTGGCCGCCGGTCATCTCCTTGACGAGCTCGGAGACTGCGGGCATACGGGTGGAACCACCCACCAGCACCACGTGGTCGATATCGCCCACCGAGATGCCGGCGTCCTTGATCACCTGCTGGAACGGCGCACGCGTGCGGTCGAGCAGATCCTGGGTGATCTTCTGGAACTCCGAGCGGGTCAGCTGCTCATCGAGGAACAGCGGATTCTTGTCGGCGTCGACAGTGATGTAGGGCAGGTTGATCGAGGTGCTTCCGCTGGAACTCAGCTCGATCTTGGCCTTCTCGGCGGCTTCACGAAGCCGCTGCATGGCCATCTTGTCCTTGGTCAGGTCGATGCCGCTGGTGGCCTTGAACTTGTCCACGAGCCATTCGACGATCCGGTCATCCCAGTCGTCGCCACCGAGGTGGTTGTCACCCGAGGTCGCGCGGACCTCGACGACGCCGTCGCCGATCTCCAGCAACGAAACGTCGAAGGTACCGCCACCGAGGTCGAAGACCAGGATGGTTTGTTCCTTGCTGCCCTTGTCCAGGCCGTAGGCCAGGGCGGCGGCAGTCGGCTCGTTGACGATGCGCAGCACGTTCAGGCCGGCGATCTGGCCGGCCTCCTTGGTGGCCTGACGCTGGGCGTCGTTGAAGTACGCGGGCACAGTGATGACCGCGTCGGTGATGTCCTCGCCGAGGTAGCTTTCGGCGTCCCGCTTCAGCTTCATCAGCACACGGGCGCTGATCTCCTGAGCGGTGTAGTCCTTGCCGTCGATCTCGACGGACCAGTCGGTGCCCATGTGTCGCTTCACCGAACGGATGGTCCGGTCGACGTTGGTCACCGCCTGGTTCTTGGCGGGCTGGCCGACCAGCACTTCGCCGTTGCGCGCAAAGGCGACCACGGACGGCGTGGTACGGGCTCCTTCGGAGTTGGCGACGACGACAGGGTCGCCACCCTCCAGTACCGCCACGACGGAGTTGGTGGTCCCGAGGTCGATGCCGACCGCACGAGCCATGATGAATCCTCCTGATAGTTACGTCTTTGGATCTGAGCGAACCAGGCTCAAGACTGCCCCCGCTGATGCGTGGTTGTCAAGCCAGAGTTGAGTCGGGCTCACTCAAGTTGTCAGGACGGTCAACGGCGGTGATTCCGGATTTGTTCCCGACCCCGTTCCAACCGCATCGTTGACGGCTATACCGCCCGCTCCACTGCTAGCGTCGTGCTCACTGACCGACAGGGGCCGAGCTCATGAGATCAGGCATCAGAGAGCGTTCGCATTGGCTGATGGGGTACGGCATCCCCCGCGCCACGCTGAAATTGCTCGCACGCACGGGCGATCCGTTTGCCCAGTTGGTCATCGACAGCAGACACCCCGAGAACGCCAACCGGCTCATTGAGCAGATACGTCAGCGGGGGCGCATCTCACCGGTCCTCGGCGGAAGCGGGTGGGCCACCGCCGATGCCCAGATCGTGCGTGAGGTGTTTCGTGACGGCAGGTTCCGGACCGTCAAGCAGCGGGACCGGTCGCCGTTCCGGGCTATCCAGTGGATCGTCGCCAAAACCGATCCACAGGTCATGAATCCTGTCGAACCGCCATCGATCCTCGTCCTCGATCCACCCGAGCATTCCCGCTTGCGGCGCCTGGTGTCGCGGGCATTCAAGCCGCGGGCGATCGACGACCTTCACGATCGCATCCAGGAAATCACCGACGAGGCACTCAATGGTCTTGACGGGCAAGGCGACTGCGATCTGGTCGCCGATTTCGCCATGAGAATTCCGATCGCGGTGATCGCCGAGATGCTCGGGGTTCCGCACAGCGAGCTTGAGCACCTCTACCGGTTCGCGGATCCTGGCACCAAACTGATCAGCAGCACCTCGCCGTCCTGGCGCGACTTTCGGACCGCAGCCGAGGCGTTGGACGAGTTCGAGGACTACCTCGGCATGCATATCGAGCGGCTCCGCCGAAGCGACACGGACGACAGCATCCTGTCGATGGTGTTGGAGGACGGTGATCTGACCGACATGGAGATCAAGATGTTCGCGGGTCTGCTGCTGGGTGCCGGGTTCATCACCACCGCCCACGCATTCGGCAACGCGGTCGTAGCCCTCGTCCGTCATCCCGAGCAGCTGGCTCGTCTGCAGGCAGATCCTGAGGGCTGGCCCAACGCGGTTGAGGAAGTGCTGCGCTACGACTCGGTCCTGCAGATGACCGTCAGGGTTGCCACCGAACCACTGCGCATCGACGGCCACCTGATCAAGAAGGGTGAGGCGATTTTTCTTCTCGCCGGTGGCGCGAACCGCGATCCAGGCCTTTTCGATCGGCCCGACGACTTCGTCGCCTCGCGCAGCAACGCCCGCGAACATCTCGGCTTCGGCAACGGGATTCACGTATGTCTTGGCGCAGCGCTGGCGCGCATGGAACTCCAGATCGGTCTCCGCGCCCTGTTCGACCGATTCCCCGAGCTGACCCTCGCCGGCACACCGACGCTCAACAACAGCACGCTGCTGCACGGAGTGAAACATCTTCCCGTCAGCCTGGGGCCGGCCCGAGTGAGCACCAGCTGATCGCCTAGTCGGCGCGGGTGTCGCGGAACTTCTCCAGTAGGCGCAACCACACTTCGCTGATCGTGGGGAAGCACGGAACGGAGTGCCACAACCGATCGATCGGAACCTGCGCGGCGACGGCGATCGTCGCGGAATGCAGCAGCTCGGAGACGCCCGGGCCGACGAATGTCACTCCGAGCAGATAATCCCGGTCGAGATCGACCACCATGCGGGCCCGGCCGGCGTAGCCGTCGGCGTACAGCTTGGCGCCCATCACCACCTCGCCGATCTCGATGTCGACAACCTGGATCCGATGCCCGGCCTGTTCGGCTTGCGCGGCGGTGATCCCGACGGCTGCCGCCTCCGGGTCGGTGAAGAACACCTGCGGCACCGCATGGTGGTCGGCAGTGGTTGCGTGCGCACCCCATGGCCTTTCGTCCACGGGCGCTCCGGCGGCGCGGGTCCCGATCACCGCGCCGGCGATCCGCGCCTGGTACTTGCCCTCATGAGTCAGCAGCGCCCGGTGATTCGCATCGCCTGCGGCGTACAGCCACCCCTCCTCGATGTCGCGCACCCGGCAGGTGTCGTCGACGTCCAGCCAGCTGCCCGGGGTCAGGCCGACGGAGTCCAAGCCGATGTCGTCGGTCAGCGGCCTGCGACCGGTGGCGAACAGAACCTCGTCGACCTCGATGCTGTCGCCGTCATCGAGGACCAGGGTCACCGGTCCGGCGCCGCCCGGCCTGCGCAGCGTGGCGACTTCGACGCCGACCCGCACGTCCACACCGGCCTCGGCGAGTCCGCGGCCGACAAGCTCGCCGACAAAGGGCTCCATTCGCGGCAGCAGGCCCGAGCCGCGCACGAGCATGGTGACCGACGAGCCGAGGCCGTGCCATGCCGTCGCCAGCTCCACCGCCACCCCTCCCCCGCCGACCACCGCGAGCCGGCCGGGCACCGCGCTGCTGTCGGTGCCCTCGCGGTTGGTCCACGGAAGTGCCTCGGCGATGCCGGGGATGACGGGCAGAACGGCGCCACTGCCGATGCAGATCGCCACCGCATGGCGGGCGGTGAGCGTCACCGCCTCACCGTCGGCTCTGGCGACGGCGACCCGGCGCGGTCCGGCCAGCCTGCCGTGGCCCCGCACCAACTCGGCACCGATTCCCGTCACATACGCATCGGCCTGTCCGGTGTCGTCCCAATCGGTCACGTAGCGGTTGCGGCGGCCGAAAACCCCTGCAGGATCGATGGATCCACTGACCGCAGCGCGAGCACCGTCTACCCGACGGGCATCCGACACCGCGAGCACCGGGCGCAGCAAGGCCTTACTCGGCACACACCCCCAGTACGAACACTCCCCTCCGACCAGTTCCCGTTCGACGACCGCCACCGAGAGCCCGGCAGAGCGAGCGCGCGCGGCCAACGTCTGGCCGACCGGGCCTGCCCCGATCACGATCACGTCCAACTCGCGTCCGTCCGATTGCATACTCATTCGCTCCGATTCATTTGGTACGTCATGGTTTTCAATGGTGGTGACCGCGTTCCTGTAAGACCCACTCGTTGCCGTCCGGGTCCCGAAAGTCGGCGAAGCTGGCGTAGTCGGCACGGCGTGGGTCGACGCCGGGGCTGAACCCGCCGCGCCATCCACCATCGGTGCGCTTGTGCCGGATCTCACTGACGGCAACGCCGCGATCGATCAATTCCGTTCGGGCCGCTTCGATGTCGACTACCACCAGATACAGGCCGCGAACAGAGCCGTGCGGCGCGTCGGTCAGCCCGACGCCGAATTGGATTGAGGCGGTGGCGCCTTCGGGTGTCAACTGAACGACCCGGAATTCGGGTGCAGGTGCATAGTCGACGTCGAGGCCGAAGCCGACCTGGTCACGGTAGAACCGCAGCGACTCGTCCGGGCTGGCTACGGGCAGTATGACGACTTCGAACTGCGCCTTCACCCCATCCCCCTAAGCCGGTGTTGTGCGCAGGATTTCATCAGGATCGAGCCCGCGGTCGACGCCGTGCGGAAGGACGTTCTGCCCGGGCTCGAGATGCAGTTGTTTGCCGTCCAGGTAGACGTCGATCTTGTCGGGCTCGAAGGACACCAGGTTGCGCACCCGTCCAACCTCGGGCCAGGCGTCGGGGTACGACCACGCAGCACGCCCGCGGTCGCCGACGGTGTAGTAGCTCGCCAGGCCTTTGTACGGGCAGAACGTCTGTCCGTCAGCGGGTTCCAGTGCGGATTCGGTCACGTCGTCGCGCGAGACATACCAGCGCGGCGCAAAACCCGACTCGTACAAGACAACAGGGCTTCGGGTGTCGGCAATCACGCGATCACCGTCGCGCACGACGAGGTGGCGGGACGTCGAGCGGATGTCGATGCGATGGTAGGCGTCGGCTGCGTGCCCGACGATACGTTCGTCCTCTTCATAGAAGGCATCCATCGCGCGCCAGGCGAAGGCCACCCGGCCCGCGAGGACGCTGGCATAGTCCGGCAGCGCGGTGTGCTCCCATGCCGCATTGCGGGCCTCGCGCTCACCCGACCCGACGGTGAACCACCGCATATCGCCCAGTTCACCGTGCTGGGTGACCCGATCGATGGGATCGAGCACGCCGGGCTGGATATCACCCTGCGGGAAGTAGGCCACCGGATACCGGCCCGGTTCGTGAAGCAGCAGCACATCTTCGCTGTCGGCAATCCACTGGTCGCCGAACTGCACCCGCATGCGTCTGCGCAGCGGCTCGGCGAACAACACATGCTCGGGCATGGGTTGCGGGGTGAGGAAGTGACCCACCGACCCTGCGCCCAATGGCCCTTGCTGCCAAGCCAATCCCATATCAGACGCCTCCGCTGGTGGGTAAGTGTCGGTCGAGCAAACCCCGCATCAGCCCGGCCACCTCCTCCAGTGCCGACTCCAGCAGGAAATGCCCACCGTCGAGAAGGTGGATCTCGGAGTCGGGTAAATCGTCGGCAAACGCCTGCGCACCTGCCGGGCCGAAGATCTCGTCGCCGCGGCCCCACACCGCGAGCAAGGGCACCCCGCTCGCACGGAAGTAGTCATGCAGCCGCGGGTACAAGGGTGAATTCGTCGCATAGTCGCCGAACAGTTTGAGCTGTACCAGGTCATTGCCGGGCCGCGAGATCAGTGCGTAATCGTGATACCAGGATTCCGGGTCGACCAGTGTCTCGTCAGGTACACCGGTGACGTATTGCCATCGTGTGGCGTCCAGAGTGAAGAACTGCCTCACCGCCGCCTCGGTCTCGGCCGTTTGTGCGGCGTGGTAGTCCCACAACGTCTTCCAGAAGCTCTCCACGAAGCCCGCGTCGTAGCCGTTACCGCTCTGCGTGACGATCGCCGTGATCGCGTCCGGCCGGTCCAGCGCCAAGCGCCAGCCGATCGGCGCGCCGTAGTCCTGCACATACATCGCGTAACGATCGACACCGAGGGTGCGCAACAGGCCCGCGGTCAACGTGCTCAATGCGTCGAATGTGTAGTCGAAATCGTCAACGGGTGGTGCGTCTGAGAGTCCGAAGCCCAGATGGTCGGGAGCGATCACGTGATAGCGGTCGGCCAGAGTGGGGATCAAGTGACGGAACATGTACGAACTGGACGGAAACCCGTGCAACAGAACGACCGCAGGCGCCTGTGGGTCCCCTGCTTCACGGAAGAACAGCCGATGTCCGTCGACAACGGCATACCGATGATGAACAGCCGCCATGAGCAATTCCTCCTGAGCTGTTTTGGGTTGTATATCCCATTATGCATCGATATCGCCATCCGATCCAGACGTTGACCCTGTGGTCGGGCTGTGCATATTCTGGGTTGTTCATCCCAGTATCGCGATGACGCCGGGCAGCCACCTAAGATCCCAGGAGTGACTTCAGTGGGTAACCTGTTGCAACACAAGACAGTTGTCGTGGTCGGTCGGGGCAGTGGGATTGCGCGCGCAATCACACTGCGGGCGCGATCAGAAGGCGCACGGGTCGTGGTGGCAGGCCGCGACAGGGACAAGCTTGCCGGCACCTACTCCGATCCGGATATCAGCGCCGAGACGGTCGATGTCACCGACGACGCATCGATCGCCGCCCTGGCAGAGCGAGTCGGCCCCGTTGATCATGTGGTGTCGACGGCGTCTGCGCGCGCCAGAGGAAAGCTCGTCGACCTGCAGCGCACGGATCTGCAGCTGTCGTTCGATACCAAGGTGATCGGGCCAACCATGTTGGCCAAATACTTTGCCCCGCATATGAATCCGGGCGGATCGTTTGCGTTGTTCTCCGGCGTCAACGCGTTCAAGGTCAACGTCGGCTACCTGGGGGTGGCGATCACCAACGGCGCCGTCGACTTCCTCACCCGCTCGCTGGCAGTCGAATTGGCGCCGTTACGGGTGAACTCGATCTCACCAGGTGTCATCGATACCGGGGCCTGGGACTCGCTCGGTGACGAGGGAAAGCGCGACTATTTCGACCACGTCAGTGCCAGTAATCCCGCCCGCCGGATCGGAACACCCGAGGACGTCGCTGATGCAGTGTTGTTCGCGATGACCAACACCTTCATGACCGGTGTGACGTTGAAGATCGACGGCGGCGAACCGCTGACCTGAGGGCCTCCGGTCAGGACTCGATGAACGCCAGCAGGTCGGGGTTGAGGACGTCCGCGTGCGTGGTCAGCATGCCGTGTGGGTAGCCGGGGTAGGTCTTCAACGAACCGTTCGTGAGTAGGTCGACGGCGCGGGGCACGGAGCTGGCAAACGGGACGATCTGATCGTCGTCGCCGTGCATCACCAGAACGGGAACGGTGATGTTCCGCAGGTCCTCGCTGTAGTCCTCCAGCCAGGAGAACACCGTCTCGTAGTGGGCCTGGGCGCTGCCGGCCATGCCCTGCCGCCACCAGTTCGCGATGACCGCCTCGGACGGCTCGGCACCCGGGCGATTGAAGCCGTAGAACGGACCCTCCGGCACCGCCCGGTAGAACTCCGCCCGGTTACCCAACACACCCGCCTGAACCGAGTCGAAGAATTCCTGCGGCTGACCGCCGGGGTTGGACTCGCTGCGCACCATGTTCGGTGTCAGTGAGGCGACCAGCACCGCCTTGGCGACCCGATCCTGGTAGCGAGCGACGTAGCGGGCGACTTCGCCGCCGCCGGTGGAGTGCCCGATATGCACGGCGTCGCGCAAGTCGAGATGCTCGGTCAGCGCGGCGAGGTCGGCCACCCAGTGCCCCATACCGTTGCCGGTGCCGACCTGATCGGAGCGGCCGTGTCCGCGCCGGTCGTGGGCGATCACCCGGTAGCCCTTCTGGAGGAAGAACGTCATCTGGGCGTCCCAGTCGTCGGCCGTCAGTGGCCAGCCGTGGCTGAAGACGATGGGCTGGCCGGAACCCCAGTCCTTGTAGAAGATCTCGACGCCGTCCGATGTGGTGACGGTGGGCATTACGGGCTCCCTCGCGGCGTGTGGTGCGGGCTCCCACCCGCGGATGAAAAGCAGTAAACGCCCGATGACCGGGAATCGCAGCCCAAACGTGGGTGTCATTTTTTGACGGAACCGTCAGAGTTGGGCGCGACTTGGACGAACTGCCAGACACACCGGGGCAGGTCAGGCTACCTATAGACGAATGGGTGCAGCGGCGTATGTGGGTCGGGTCGGTGGTTTGGCGGTAGCGCTGGGGATCGGGGTGGCGATCGCCTCCGGAGCCGGAGAGGCCACGGCCGCGCCGTCCAACTCATCGGATTCCTCTTCTTCCTCGTCCGGGGCCCATCACGCCGCCGCGGCGCGCCCGTCCTCGGCCGCCCGCTCCACGACCGATACCGCCACGGCGAGCAAGGCCACGCGGGCGGCATCGGTTCGAGCCGTGGCCCGCGACGGCGCGACGGGGTCGGTCACCAAAGCGCGCACCACGGAGGACAATCCGGCGGCACCGGTCGATAACCCGGTGACGCTGGCGCTGGCCGCGGCAACACGGCGGGAGTCGGTGGCCACGACCCAGCGCACCCTCACTGCGGCCGCGGCTCCGGTCACCGCCGCCGCCGATCCCGCCATTCCGACCGGCGTCGTCGCGATCCCGCAGACACCACCCCTGGCCTTCCTGCAGCACATCCCCGTACTCGGGCCGCTCCTGTTCACCCCGGTCGTGGCGTTCATCCACCAGATCCCGGTCTTCGGCGACATCCTGCATCCGCTGCTCGGTTACCCCGTGCAACCCGGCGCATCGCCGAACGCCGCGCAGCCGCGCGACGTCAAGATCGTGTCGTTCGACGGCCACCAGATTTACGTCCACTTCATGCCTGCCACCGGACTGCAGAACGGCGTCCCGGCCCCGACCATCCTGGACGGGCCCGGACTGGGAATGCCCGGTATGACCAGCATCGACGGCAGCTTCCTGGACGGCGTGCTCACCAACGCGCTTGGCATGCCCAGCATCCTGGCCCTGCGCAATGCCGGCTACAACGTGGTGACGTGGGACCCGCGCGGTGAATACAGCTCGGGTGGCACCCTGCAGATCGACTCACCGGACTACGAGGCACGCGACATGTCGGCGATCATCAGCTGGCTCGCCACCCAGCCGGAGGTCGCGCTCGACGGCGATCCCGCCGACCTCGATCCCAAAATCGGCATGGTGGGCGCGTCCTACGGCGGTGGCATCCAATTGGTCACCGCCGCAATCGATCACCGCGTCGACGCGATCGTGCCCACCATCGCGTGGAACAGCCTGAACACCGCGCTGTACAAGTCCCAGTCGTTCAAGAGCGGCTGGGGAACGATCCTCGCCGGCGTATTGGTGGCCACACTGGCCCGCGTGAACCCGAAGGTCATTCCCGCCACCATCTACGGCGACCTGACCGGAATGCTGACGCAGGCAGACCAGGACCTGCTGGGTGAGCGCGGCCCCGACTACCTACTGAGCCAGATCACCACTCCCACACTGCTGATCGAAGGCACCGTCGACACCCTGTTCACCCTGGCCGAAGCCAACGCCAATGCGCAGGTGCTGATGGGTAACGTCCCGACCAAGGTGCTGTGGTTCTGCGGCGGGCACGGCGTGTGCACCAACGATCTGTTCAACACCGGCGGCACGCTGATCGAGAAGCGCACCCTCGAGTGGCTCGACCGGTACGTCAAGGGCGACACCTCGGTGTCGACCGGCCCGCAGTTCGAGTGGGTTGACCAACGGGGCCAACATCTTTCGTCGGCGTCCTACGACCTCACGCCCGCCACCCCGGTCGTCGCAACCAGCACCAAAACCCGGGTGCTGCACCTGGTGCCCTTCCTCGGAGCCGGCGGCCTGCTCGGGGTGCTGCCCATCGGGTCGTCGCCGGCGATCAATTCGCTGAACCTCACGACGCCGGCCGTCACGACGACCACCTACGTCGTCGGCGCCCCGCACCTCACCTTCACGTATTCAGGCACCGGCAGCGGGAACCACCTCTACGCCCAGCTCGTCGACGACTCCACCGGCCAGGTACTGGGCAACCAGGTCACGCCGATCCTGGTGACGCTGGACGGCACCGAGCAGATCGCAAGCATCGACCTGGAGATGGTCGCGCAGACGCTCAAGCCCGGCCAGAAGGTGACCGTGCAGTTGTTCGGGTCGTCAGCCTCGTACCGAGCAGTCGGGGCGCTGGGTCAGGTCACCGTGACGAACATGGAACTCACACTGCCGACGGTGGATCCCGCGACCGTAACGATCGACGCGGCGTAGATTTACAGCGACCTACAGCTGCGGGTTTCCCTTGCGCGCGTAGACCCGGGCCAGCGCCAACTGTGCGACGGCGAAGACCCCCAACATGCCGCCCACGATCCCGAACGCGCCGTAGACGCTGGCGCCCGACGAAAATGCCCCGCCCACAGCACTATTGACGCCCACTGAGACAGCCGTCCGGCCGAACTCCGACGCGGCCGTGACACCGCCGGCGTGTTCGAGCGGAGTCAGTTCCTGTCGCCACCGGGTCAGCACCAGTCGGGCACACACATTGCTGACACCGAACAGGAACACCGCAACGACCATGATGGGCAGGTTCACCGGTATCCAGCCCACCGCGAGCACCAGCGTTCCCACCGCGCCGCCGACCACCCAGCCGATTCCCGTTTTCTTGTGCCGCGTCATCGCGTACAGCAGTGCACCGGCCACCCCGCCGAGCGCGAACGCCGACCCGATGTGACCGACCGCGGCGGGATGGTGAAGCAGCCCCTTGGCGAAGAACGCACTGAGGATCTTGCGTAGTTCGTAGAGATGGAACACCATCAGCCCGACCACAACGAGCAGCAGATACGGATGGGCGAGAACGTATTTCAGGCCCGCCCACGATCCGCCGTGGGCCTTGGTGTCGGCCGCGGCCGCCGCCGCCGTCGTTTTCGGGATCAGCAGATAGCACGCCGCCGAGACGGCGAAGCCGATCGGGATCACGATATGCGGGACGATGCCGTCCGCCCACACCATGAGACCGCCGAGCATCAACGGCCCGGCCACCGCGCCTACCTCGAACGCCACTTCGTAGCGAGAGTTGATCCGGTCCAGCAGATCTCGACGATGGCCGACCAAGTCGAGGGGAACGGTGTGCACGGCGGTGTCCACATATCCGCGGACCAGCGCCTCGAGCGTGTAGCACCCCATCACCACGGGCAGGGTGGCGAACCCGAACGCCATGGCGAGCGGAATGCCGGCGAGCACGACACCCCGCAGAAGCGTCGAGAACACCAGGACCAGCCGGGCGCCCCACCGATCGGTCGGCCAACCGCCCAGAAAGGTGCCGAGCATGTGGACCCCGGTGCCGAAGGCGGCGAAGAACGCGGCACTGCCCAACGATCCGGACAGGTCGGCGACCAGGAGCGGCTGCGCCAGATGCACGGCGCTGTTGACGATCTGGGTCAGCAGCACACCGCTGAGCAACCCGCCCAGACGGACCGAATCGGTGTCGGTCGGGTGGCTCACGCGGTCAGCGTCCCGGCATATGGTCGAACGCATTGTGGGCCACGAAGGCGGCGGCAGCCAGGAGGAGCACCGCGACGATCCAGCGCCCATGCACCTTCATGATGCGCTCGTAGCCGTCCTTGATTTTTCCGGCGGCCCCCGGTCGCACAATCTCGATGACCGTCGGCGCCAGCGCGGGAATGACGGCGATCACCGCGAACACCACAGCGCCGAGCGTGCGTTCGCCACGAGCACCGATCTCCAGAATCTGATGACCGGCGGCAATGGCGATCGGGAAGACCTTCGGGTGCAGCCCACACACGGTGAAGCCGGCCAATCCGGCTCGGGTAATCCGTTGGCGCGCTGGCAGATCGGCTTTGGGATCCAGCCCGGGGAAGCGTTCGACGAGCCGGGTCCGCAACTTGCTCGGCGGGCGCTCGGGTTTGGACACGTCGGCGATCGGTTTGTGCCGGATGGCGCCGAGCGCTCGTCTGACCCCGATTGCCAGCAGCGCGGCGGCGATCAGCAGTCGTACGACGAAGCCGGGCCAGGACGCGTGGTGAGCACTCGACGCGTCAGGGTCGCCGGTCAGGGCCGCGATGCCCACACCGATGCCGGTGGCGAACGCGATGCCGGCGATCGCGCCCGCGGCGAAGGCGAACGTCGCCTGCCGCGGCACCACCTTGTCGCTGGCGACGACGAGTCCCAGGACCAGCGTCTCGGGACTGAACAGCAACGCGAGCGCCAGGGTCGCGATAACGGCGATGTGTGTGCTCACAGGCGCCGCCGGGCGGGCCGTCGGTGAACGCCTCTGCGCATGGCCCGCAGGTTACTCCCGCCGACTGCGGAGAGCTCATTGGCACGACCAACGCAATCCTCGGTTGTTCGCGACCTGCGCCTGCTTGGATCAGTCATCTGCCGATGATCGGAGTCCCGTGACCGAGCACCCGCCCCGTGAGACCACCCGGTGGTCCCGCCGCGCCGCCATGGCTGCGCTTCCTGCCTTGGCTCTGACCGCCGCGGCGTGCAGCTCAGCCGAGCCGAGCCGTTCGGTCGACGAGGTCCGCCACGACGCCGGGCCCCCGCCCAAGGCGGCGACACCTGACCAGGCGATCGACGTGTTGATGCAGGGCAATGCCCGGTTCGCCTCCCATCAGCCGCAGATTCGTGACACCGCGGATATCGAGGTTCTGTGGACGGAGATCGTCAACGGCCAAGAGCCGTTCGCGATCGTCCTCGGATGCGCCGACAGCCGGCTGGCGCCGGAGCTCATCTTCGACCAGTTCGTCGGCGACATCTTCGTGGTTCGCGAAGCCGGCAACATCGCCGTATCGCCGACCAACCTGGGTAGCCTCGAGTACGGGCATGCGGTCTTGAAAGCGAAAGCCTTGCTGGTACTGGGTCATTCGTCATGCGGGGCGGTCAAGGCCGCGTACGAGAACCAGTCCCCCGGTGCGAACATCCAGGCAATCGTCGACGCCATCAAGCCCGGCATCGCCGGCGCGCGAGACGAGAGCGACGCAATCGCCCGCAATGTCAGTTCGGCGATCGCCCACGTGCGCAGCGCCAGCACGCTGCTCAATGACGCCGAGAAATCGGGTGCGTTCAAGATCGTCGGGGCTGTCTACGACATCAGGGCCGCCACCGTGCGCCTTCTCTAGCGGGTGCCCTGGGTGAGCTGGCGTGCCACCTCGCCGTAGCGCTCGAAACGCTCGTCGTCACCGAGCGCGTTGTACAGCACGATGCGGCTGGCCGTTTCCTGGTATTTCTCCGCCAGCGCGGCGGCCAGCCCGTCCCAGGTCGATTCGGTGGCGAACGTGGCGATGTGGTCGTCGGTGATCTGAGCAGCCATCCCTGGCAGGTCGCCGGCCTTCTGCTTCTCCCGGATGCGCGCCGTGGTGCCCTCGAAGCCCGCCTCGTCCCAGATGAACGCGTAGTTGGGCGTGCTGCCGTAAAAGCTCATGGAAAACCTCAACCGCTCACGCTCGGCCGCGCGTTCCTCGTCAGTGTCGCCGGCGATCGTCATCACCGGCACGATCAGCGCGATATCGGCCGGCGACCGCCCCGACTTCGCCGCTCCCTCAGCCACTTTCGGCACCACATGACGTGCGATATAGCCTGGCTCGCCGATCGGATGGACGTGGACGCCGTCGGCCACCTCACCGGCCATCCGCAGCATCCACGGGTTCACCGCGGCGATGTCGACCTTGGGATCGGGTGCATCGATGGGGCCGGCGCTCCACTGCGGGGTGATGAAGTCGAGGTTGTAGAACTCGCCGTGGTGATCGAGCGTGCCGGTACGAAATGCGGAGAAGCAGGCCTTGACGGCCAGCACGTAGTCCCGCAGCCGCGGACCAGGGCGTTCGAACGGCACGCCGTAGCGCCGCGTCACGTGGGTGCGCACCTGGGTGCCGAGTCCGAGCCGGAAATGTCCGTCGGTCGCCTCCTGAAGTTCCCACGCGGTGGCCGCCGTGATGAACGGGCTGCGCGGAAATGCAACGGCGACACCGGTCGACAGCTCGAGGCCCGGGGCGGCCTGCCCGGCCACCGCGGCGTTGAGGTAAGGAGTTCGGCCGGTCTCGGTGAACAACATTCCCGAGAATCCGGCGGCCCGCGTGCGCTGAGCCAGACCGCCGATCTGTCCGAGCGGAAGGGCGGTGGTCATGACGTCGACGTCCACCGAACGAATCGTAGCGGGCATGTGGAAACGCCATCCGTGGGCTCGTCACCGTTCTAGTCTGTGAGACAGCTGTGCAATAACTGGAAACAGATCGGGGACGACGACGTGACGACGATCAAGCAGGTATGTCTGGGAGTTGCGATCACCGGCGCGCTCGCCGGCGCCGGTTCGGCGGTCGCGACCGCCGTAGCCTCCGCCGATACGGGTTCCCCGAATTCACCGGGTCCAGCCAAGGCGTCGAGTTCGCCGGCATCGCCGTCGTCGTCGTCATCGACCGCCCGGTCGCGCAAGCCGGCGCCGAAGGCCGGTCGCACCCCGACGGCCGCGGCATCGATAGCCAAACCGACAACAAGCCGAACCATCAAACCGATGAGACTCGCAGCGGCAACGCCCCTTTCGGCGCCGATTCCCGCGACCGGCAACGCGCGTGCCGGCAGCGCCAGCACCACGGTCATCTCCGTCACCAACGACGTCGCCGACCCGACCAACGTCCATGTGCTGGTGATCGGCGTCGACGGCACCAACCTGCGCCGAATCCTGGCCGGCGAGAACCCGAATTTCGACGCGTTGATGGGCGACAGTGTCACCGGGGTCGCCAGCATCGTCGGCCACACCACGATCTCCAACCCGTCCTGGACGGCCATCCTGACCGGGGCATGGGACAACCAGACCGGCGTCATCAACAACATCTTCACGCCTGGCACCTATATGAAGTGGCCGACGGTGTTCAACCAGCTCGAGTACTTCAACTCCGAGATCGACACGATGGCGATCGCCGACTGGGATGTCATCACCGATATCGCCCAGGCCGGGCAGTACCCCGTCGACACGTACTCGCTCGTCCCGCAGGTCCCCGGCGACGCCAACTGGTCACTGACCGACGCCGAGGTCACCACGCAGACGGTCGCGGCGATCGAAAGCGGCGATCCGCCGAACTTTCTGTTCTCCTACCTGGTGCAGGTCGACGAGGCCGGACACCAATACGGCGGCGCGTCACCGCAATACGAGGCGGCCATCAACCGGACCGACACCAACATCGGCGCCATCATGGAGGCGGTCAACAACTCCGGGGAGAACTGGACGGTCATCGTCGTCACCGACCACGGCCACCAGCCGCAGCTGGGCTTCGGGCACGGATTCCAGTCTCCCGATGAGACCTCGACGTGGGTCATCGCCAACGGCGCCGGCTTCGACCCCGGCCGGGTAAACCTGGCGTATTCGATCGTCGACGTCACGCCCACCGTCTTGTCCTTGTTCGGCGCACCGCCGCCTGCGGGCTCCAAAGGCGTTTCCCTGACCACCCTCGGAAACAGCGATGTGCTTCCGGTGGACCTGGACCAGGCGCTCAACGACGCCATCGCGCGCAACGGCTGGCCCGACATCCAGACCAATGTGGCGCTGAGCGTGCGCACCATCTTCGCCAGCATCCCGTACTTCCTGAACGGCGGCATCGACAGCATCGTCGCCGCGTTGCAGGGGGTCGCCAACGACAACATCTTCCTGATCAGCCAGCTGGCCGCGGTCTCCGCGGTGGTGGTGCAGGTCCTCGGCGACGTCGGGGTCACGGCCACCTCGGTGCTGGCCGAACTGATCGCCTGGATGACCGGAGTGGACATCTTCCCGCAAGGCCATCCGCTGCCCCCGCCGACGGCGGCGACGAAGCCTTCGGTGCCGTCCGTGCTGGTGGCCTGACACCTCGCACGACATCGGTAGGCCATAATCGCTCCGATGGGTATCTACGCCGTCACCGGCTCGGCATCGGGCATGGGCAAGGCCGTCGCGGCGCGGCTGCGGGCCAACGGCCACACCGTGATCGGGGTCGACATCCAGCCGGCCGATGTGGTGGCCGACCTCGCGACACCCGCCGGTCGCCGAGCCGCGGCCGACGCCGTGCGGAGCATCTGCGGCGGGCGACTGGACGGCGCGGTACTGGCGGCCGGGCTCGGGCCGACGCCGGGGCGTGACCAGCCGGCGCTGATCACTGCGGTCAACTACTTCGGTGTCGTGGAGCTGCTGCAGGCGTGGCGGCCCGCCCTGGCCGCCGGCGAGCGCGCGAAAGTTGTGGTGTTCTCCAGCAATTCGACCACGACCATACCGGTCATCCCAGGGCGTGCCATCCGTGCGCTGCTGGCCGGCGACGGGGAGAAGGCGGTGCGGACGTTAAAGCTGTTCGGCCGTGGCGCATCGTCGATGGCTTACGGAGCGTCGAAGGTCGCGGTGAGCCGGTGGGTTCGGCGCCACGCGGTGACCCGCGAGTGGGCGGGGGCAGGCATCCGTCTCAACGCCATCGCCCCGGGTGCGATCCTGACCCCGCTGCTGGAAAAGCAGCTGTCCACTCCGGCGGAGGCCAAGGCCATCGACTCGTTCCCGGTGCCGATCGGCGGTTTCGGCGACGCCGGGAAACTGGCCGACTGGGTGGTGTTCATGCTGTCCGACGCGGCTGATTTCCTCTGTGGCAGCGTCATTTTCGTCGACGGTGGGTCCGATGCGTACTTCCGGGCCGACGACTGGCCGGGTTCAGTGCCGGCCCGGCGGCTGGTGCCCTACCTGCGCCGGTTCAAGCGATTCAAGAAGTTCTCGCCATGATCCGGCTGATCGCGCTGCTGGCGCTCGCGCTGACATTGGCCGGGTGCGGCGACATCAAGAAGCCGCCGGGAACCACCACCATCGACGTGTCCTACGACGATCTGCTGAACAAGAAGCAGATCCGCCTCAACGTCTCGCTCGGCGTCGGTGACACGTTGCGGGTCAACCTGGCGGCCAACCCATCCACCGGCTACCAGTGGGACGCGCAGGCCCAGATCAGCGATGAGGGCGTGATCGCGCAGCGCGACCACTACGACTCCGGGCCCTCCGGCGTCCATCTGCCGGGTGCCCCTGGTACGGCAACCTGGACCTTCCAGGCCTTGGCGGCCGGGAGTACCACCGTATCCACCAGCTATGGCCAGCTGTGGCCGGGCGGCACCAAGAACGCGTGGTCGTTCACCGCCGCGGTGACGGTCCGCTGATCGCGGCTCAGGGACGCATCGCGTATGCGCCGTCGTAGGCCCGCACCTGCTGCCACATTCGATCGAAGCGGTCGGTGTCGGTCACCGGTTTACGCACTGCGGATAGCGCCCACTCCTGTTGCGCCGGAGTTGAACTCGCCTTTCCGTGCAGGGCCACCGCGTAGCCGGAGAAGTCCCTGACCGCAATGTCGAAGATCTGGTCGACCACATCGTGGTCGAGTCCGCGCAATTCGGCCTGTTCGAGGATCAACTGACCGTAGACCACCAGGGTGAACAGGTGACCGACCACAAGCATGAAGTCGAGGTCGCGCTGCTGATCGGCGTCGGGTGCCGCGGTGGACAGAAGCGCCTGAAGGGCGCGCACCTGTTCGGTGAAGCGGGCGACATTCGGTATGCCCGAGGCCTTCTCGAAGACCGGAACCCAATCGGCGAACTGCACCTTCGACGCCCCCTTGGCGGGGCCCTGCCCCCAGAAGAACACGTCGTCGGCCGGGTCGTCGCGGGTGCCGACCTGCGGGTAGGAGCCCGGGTTGAATAGGAAATTGGGCATGAACTTCAGGATCTGCGCCACGTTGACGTGCACGGTCCCCTCCAGTCGGGGCAGGGCGCCAATCAGATCTTTGACTTCGGCGAAGTAGGTGGTGCGTTCGAAGCCCTTGGCGGCCAGCACATCCCACAGCAATCTCACCACCGTCTCGCCCTCCGAGGTCACCTTGGCCTTGGTTACCGGATTGAACAGCAGGTAGCGGCGATCGTCGAGGCTCGCGCTGCGGAAGTAGTCGATCGCGCGGTCGCTGAACAGTTTCATCGCGATCAGCCGGGCATAGGCGTCGACGAAACTGGCCCGCACATGCGGGAAATCGGTGACCGGATTGCCGTACAGGATGCGGTTGTTGGCATGGGTTATCGACTCGTAGAAGGCGTGCTCGCACATCCCGATCGAGGCGGTGCACAGGTTGAACTTGCCGACGTTCACCGTGTTGAGCGCCGCCGAGAAGGCCTCGGGCCCGGTGCACAGGATATCCTCCTCGTGAACCGGATAGTCCTGCAGCGCAAAGTTACTCACATACATCTGGCCGTGTACGACGTTGCCGATCAGTTGGTAGGCGGGGTGCGTACTGTCGGCGACGAACCAGACGTAACCGTCGGGGCCGTCGATGTCGGCCCGGCGGGAAAACACCGACACCATGCCCGCCACGTTGCCGTTGCCGATGTAGTACTTCTGGCCCGTCGCACGAAAGACAACGCCTTCGTCGTCGCCCTCGGTGGGCGTCAGGATCATGTCCGTGTTGTAGATGTCGGCACCGTGTTCACGTTCGGAGAGCGCAAAGGCCATCACTCCGCCCGCTTCGAGCTGCTCGGCGGCGCGTTGCTTGGCCTTGATGTTGTCGCTCTGCCAGATCGGGCCGAGCCCGAGGATGGTGACCTGCTCGGCGTACCAGTACGAGAGCCCGTAGAAGCCGAGGATCTCACTGAGCGCGGCATTTCGGGAGGTGTCCCACCGCTTGTTGTCGTCGCCGAGACCGAATTCCGACGGGGTCAGAAACGTCGCGAAGATCCGCTCCCGCTTGATGAAATCCAGGAAGTCCGACACCCACACCGCGTCCAGATCGTCTTGCAACAGCCGGGTCTTGCCGCGCTCCTCGAACCAGTCGATCAGTGCCCGCAGCTGGCGCCGCGTGCCGGGGTCAAACTGTCCTGGGTCATAGGTGTTCGGATTGAACAACAGCCCACCGGTGCTCGCCATGGCGTGCCCTCCCGTCATCGAGGCGTCGAATCTAACGCGATCGTCGTCACCGAATCCACCGTTCGAGCGATGCCCGTCGGCCTCGACCCCGCGAGTCACTCAAGTCACTTCCGTCACTACTGCGTACCCTGACATCCGACGGCAGGAGTTCTTCAGTGCGGATATCCAACGGCATGCGAGCCGCTGTGGCGGTGGTATGGCTGACGACCGCCGTAGCCGCCGCCGGGTGCAGCACCACCACCGACGGTGCGGCAAGGTGCCCCGGCTGCGGGCCCGGCGGTGAGCCGAGCTTTCCGACCAGCAGGCCGACCGTCGCACCGCCGACGTCGGCCAGCCCGACGCCCACCCCGACCCAGTCGCCGCCGTTCGGCGGCGGCCAGACGCTGGCACCCAGCGACAGCGGCTACGTCTACATCGAAACCAAGTCGGGCCTGACCCGCTGCCAGATCAACGCACAGACGGTCGGCTGCGAATCGGACTTCACCAATCCGCCCGTCGTCAACGGCGAGCCGGCCAACGGTATCGAGTTGACCGCCGGCGGCAGTGTGCGCTGGATCGCCGGCAATCTCGGCGACATCCCCACCACCCCGCTCGACTACGCGATCTATCACGCGGTCGGCTGGACCATCGATGCCAGCTCCGATGGAACCCGGTTCACCAACGACGGCACCAGCCACGGAATGTTCATCAGTACCGAAGGGGTCAAGGTTTTCTAAGCTGGACGGCATGGACTTCCGTGTCTTCGTCGAACCCCAGCAGGGCGCCAGCTACGCCGACCAGCTCGCGGTGGCTCAGGCCGCCGAATCCCTGGGCTACTCCGCGTTTTTCCGCTCCGACCACTATGTCGCGATGAGCGGTGACGGGCTGCCCGGGCCCACCGACTCCTGGGTGACCCTGGCCGGCATCGCCCGCGAGACGTCCACGATCCGGCTCGGCACGCTGGTGACCTCCGCGACATTCCGCTATCCGGGACCGTTGGCGATCTCGGTCGCTCAGGTGGACGCGATGAGTTCGGGCCGGGTCGACTTCGGGATCGGCGCGGGCTGGTTCGACGAAGAACACCTGGCCTACGCGATCCCGTTCCCTCCGCTGGGTGACCGATTCGACCGGCTGCACGAGCAGCTCGACATCATCACCGGACTGTGGACCACTCCGTCGGGCCAGACGTTCGATTACGACGGCATGTACTACACCGTCAAGGACTCCCCCGCGCTGCCCAAGCCGGTGCAGGATCCGCATCCGCCGATCATCATCGGCGGCAGCGGCGCCAAGCGCACCCCGGCGCTGGCCGCGCAGTTCGCCGCGGAATACAACCTTGCGTTCCCAAAGCTCGACTTCGTCGAACCCCAGTACGGCAGGGTGCGCGCCGCCCTGCAGGCGGCCGGCCGCGCGCCCGACGACTTCGTCTACTCGGCCGCATTCGTGGTTTGCGCCGGGCGCAACGACGCCGAGATCAGCCGCCGGGCGCAGGCGATATCGCGGGAGGTCGACGAGCTGCGGGGCAACACCCCGCTGGTCGGCACACCGGCCGAAATCGTCGACCAGCTAGGGCCTTTCATCGAAGCGGGCGTGCAGCGGGTGTACCTCCAGCTGCTGGATATGTCCGACCTCGACCACGTGGAATTGTTCGCCACCGAGGTGGTGCCCCAACTCGCCTGATTGCGGAAAGCTGCGTCTGGCCTGGCAAGCCAATTAGCATTGGTAGCTATGCGCAAGGGGGACCCTGCAGGGGATATCGACGAGGCAGTAACGCCCGTCGCCTACGGGGATCCGTTCGGCCCCTATCCGGAACAGCCGTATCCAGGATCGGTCCCGTCGGCGGAGGCGCAGGCACCTGCGACCGACACGACCACTGCCCGCGGTGACGACCCGGACCCACCGACCGACCCGGCCCTGCCCGCGATCGCCGTCGACGAAGGTTTCGACCCGTTCGCGCCCGACGCGTTCTGGTTCCCGGAGCGGCCCTGGTACCGCAAGAAGCAGGCAAGCCTCGCGGTGGGCGCCATCGGCGTGGCGGTGGTGGCGATCGTGGTGGCGGCGGTGCTGCTGGTATCGCTCGACTCCGGTGATTCCGGGCGCTCCGACAACTCCCCCTCGGCGACAGTGCCCAGCGAGCCCACCACCACGGGCCTGACCAGCTCAGAAGCGCCCGAACCACCGCCACCGCCACCACCTCCGCCACCCCCGGAATCCCCGCCCTCGGCGGAGACGCAGGGCACCTGGCGGCCGCAGTACCCGCAGTACCCGCAGAACGGCGGCGACCGGCCCCACGCGACCACGCCGCAGACCCGGCCACCGCAGATCAGCGTCCGTCCCACCCATCGCCCGGCATTCCCCAACCAGTCCGGCGGCGGCTGACCGTTACTATCGGAACCCGTGGCACGTGACGGTTCAGACGACTCGAGCAACTACTCCGAGAGTGACCCGACGCAGTACGCGAACTACGGCGGTACCGGCGGCGAGGCCTACAGCGAGTATCAGCAGGCCAGCCCCGGGGTGCCGACCGGTTACGGCGACTACCCGCCGCCGCCCGAGCCCACCCCGTGGTACCGCAAGCCGGCCGCACTCGTCGGCCTTGGCGTACTGACCGCGGTCATCCTGGCCCTGCTGGTCTACGCGATCGTCAAGTTCACCGGCAGCGGTGGCTCCAGTCCAGCGACTACGACGACGACCTCCCCGGCGACCTCCACCTCGGCGGCGACGTCGGCGTCGGTCGCCCCGGAGCCGGGCGTCACGCAGACGGTGACCGAGTCCCCGACCGCGACTTCTGAGGCCCCGGCCACCACGACGACGGAGGCGCCGACCACCACGACGACCACCGAGGCCCCGTCAACCAGCACCAGCACCAGTACGAGTACGAGTACGAGCACCACGGTGTCCACCTCGGTGAGCACGGTGACCGAGACGGTCACCCCGACGACGCGGGAGCGCATCCTGCCGACGTTGCCGTTGCCGCGCCTTAACGGCGGTCAGTAGCCGCGTACATCGCGACCAGCGCCTCGGCGCTGCGCACCGCGGCTCGGCACACCCGGGTAGTGAACGGGTCGTTGAGTGGATGCTCCGAACGGCGGCGCCAGCGTTGGGCCGTGGCAAAGGCGGCGCGCGGCCCGTCGTCCGGTGCTTCTGGGGTGAGGCCCAGCCGGCTCGCGGCATCGGTCCCCGAGCCGCCGATGATGCGGCGCAGGGAAACCATCTCGTCTTCGGTCAAACTCGTTGGGCGCGAACGAAGTTGACTGAGCAGCCGGAGCTCCTCGAACGCGTGGGTGTCGGCCAGCAGCGGGTCGATGTCGGCGATGATGTGCGGCGTCGCGGTGATCGGGTGTAGTTCGACGAACCGGCGCAACGAGACCAGCGCGGTATGTGCCTTGAGTAGTTCGGATCGCTGCGCGAACTGCTGGTCGATCACGTCCCGCAGTGCGACCAGCCCACTGCGTTCCAGTAGCTCGTCGGCAAGCCTGACGGAATCGCTTATCCCCGAACGTATTACCGCGATGGAAATCCGAATGCCGAACATGCCGAACCGGTCAAGCAGCTGAGCCCGGGCCGGCGCGTCGACCGGCAGTGCACTGTCCTCGCGGACGAAGCGATCCACACTGAGCATCGCCTTGTTCAACTCATTGGTGTCGACGGCCGCCAGCTTCTCCAGTGCGGCGAACTCGCTTTGGCGCAGTGTGCGGGCGGTCAGCGCCAACAGGCCCGAGACGGGAACCACCGCCTGGCAGATGCCGGTCCGGTCCAGCTCGCCGGTGAACCGCGTCGCGACGTCCTTGGCCGACAGCATCGCGTCGAGGCGGCCCGCGCCGATCTCGTCGGCCCGGGAGGCCACCCCGATGACACCGAGCGCGCCCGACGACCCGCCGACCAGCTCGCCGATCTGCTTGAGCAGCGCGATATCGGCGGCGTTCAGCGTGCGCAGCAGGAACACCACCGCATCGACCCTGGGCACGCCGTCCTCGGGCACCAGCAGGCGAAGCGTGCGTTCGGAGACATCCCGCGACAGCGACGACGTGCCGGGCGTGTCGATGATGGTGGCGTCGATCAGCTCGGCGGCCGGCCACTCGACGTCGAGGTCGATGATGTCGTTGGCGTCGAGGCGACCGAAGTCGAAGGTCAGGCCGGCCCACCCCGCTGAGCCGCGGGCGATCGGCACGTTGGAACGCCGCCCGCCGACGTGATTGGCGGTCACCTTCGGGGTCGGGCCGTTGCGGAACCAGGTGACGATGCGGGTGGCCTCAGTGGCATCGGTGGGTGCGATGTTCTCCCCCACCAGGGCATTGACCAGAGTGGACTTGCCAGCCTTGAGTGTGCCGGCGAGTGCGATGCGAATCGGCTGGTTCAGCCGTCCGGAGATGCGGTCCAACTCGTTGAACACGTCGGGCCGCTCGCGGTACGCGGGCTCACCCTGGTAGGCGCGACGGGTGCCGCCCAGGATCGCGCGAACCTGATCGCTGGTGCTCATCGAACGACGAGTCTACGGTTCGGCGGCCCCGGCGCATCGCAGCTAGGATCAGCCGCCATGCCCCAGCAGACGACGCCGTGGTACCGCACGGCGGCCGCCACCTCCGCCGCGGGGCTGCTCGGGCTGGCACTGATCGCGATTCTCGTCTACGCCGTAGTGACGATGTCGAGCAAGTGGAGCACCGAAGAGACCGACACTGTCGTGCCGCCCGGCACCTATGTGCCCGAGGCTCCGCACATCGCGGGCAGCTCCAAATCCTCGACCACCACGTCGTACCCACAGGTGCGGCTATCCACCACCGACATCGGGGTGCCCAGCGGGAGCACGACCAGCGGCACGACATCGTCGAGTGCCGAGTCCACGTCGGAGACCCCGCCGGCCGAACGGACCGCTCCGACGTTCCCTGGCACGTTCCCGACCCGCGTCACCAACCCACCAGGAACACGCAATACCCGCCCCGGCCCCCGGCTCAACGAGACTCGGTCGGCCTCGCCCTAGCTGATAGCGCTGCGGGAGAAAGCTTTTCGGCGTTGTCGATCACCTGGGTGAGGATGTTGGCCTGACGCTCGAGTTCGCGGATGCGGTTGTTGCGGTCGGTCTCCTCCATCCGCGCGGCGGCGATGGTGGACTGCAGCGACTCGTTGAGCGAGCGGGTGGTCTGGTTGGCGATCCCGCGGTAATGGTCGCGCAGCTGGCGCTGGACGTTCTTGAGCCGGTCGCGAGACTCCTTGGACACCACGAACAGCACGTCATCGACGAACCGGCGCAGATTGGTCTTCGCCTCGTTGCGCACCCGCAGCATGCGGTTCTCCATGTCCTCTTTGTAGGCCTTGCGCCCGAGGAGTAGACCGGCACCTAGTGACAGCGGGTTGAACATGCCAAGGCCGGCCACCGAGGTGAGCATGCCGAACATCAGCACGCCACCATAGGAGCCACGCATGCTGGTAATCGCCTTGTGCCCCTTGCCGATCGGCTTGGACTCCAGACGCGCCAGCGATTTGAGCCGGCCCACACCGGCACCCATCTCGGCCGCGTTCACCTCCGGCATGTCGACGGCGTCCAGGCCTGCTTCGACGAAGGTCCTGCCGACGTCCTCCGCCAGCGCCTCGGCCCGCTGATAGGCCCACACGAAGTTGTCGCCGACCGCGTTGGCGACGCTGTCCTCCACCTCCGCACCGATCTCCGCCCAGTGCTGGGTGGGGTCGCAGTCGTCGATGACGCTCTCGATGTGCGTGGTGATGGCCCGGAACCGAGCCCGCAGGTCGTGCTCGACATCGGCGGTCAGGTCGGCGATGCCGTCGTTGAGCACCTGCTGCCACAGCGCGGTCTGCTGCAGCGCGTCCTGGGCTTCCAGCTTGCGCCGTTCCAGGTCCTCGGTGAGCCGGCGCGCCTGGTCCGGGTCGCCAAGCGCGGACAATTCGGAGTTCACCGACATGCTGAGATGTTCTGCGGCCGCGCGTATTTCGGCGACCACATGGTCACGCACCAGATCGCTCTCCCGGGACAACACCTTCTCGGAGAGGAAGGCGACGATCGCCGGGAAGTTCGACTCCTCGTTGAGTTCCTTGTCG
The DNA here is from genome assembly GCF_033804465.1 of Mycobacterium sp. RTGN5. NCBI lineage: Bacteria > Bacillati > Actinomycetota > Actinomycetes > Mycobacteriales > Mycobacteriaceae > Mycobacterium > Mycobacterium sp. RTGN5. The sequence goes on along the minus strand of NZ_JAPZLA010000007.1, from coordinate 10,954 downwards.
TTCATCTCGATCGCGTGGCTGCGCAGCAGCGACGACGCCGGGATCAGTGGCAGCGCAAGGCCGGCCCGCTGCAGATGCGCGGTATTGGCGGCGACGATCTCGCGCCAGAACGGGTACAGGTCGGTCTTGGTGGCCACGATCGCGCCGGCCGGGCAGATCTCGTGCGCCTGGCGGATGAACCGCATCTCCGGTTCGGTGAATTCCTGGCTGGTGTCGCTGATCATGAGCATCGCGTCGGCGTCGGGCAGCAGCCCGAGCGTCGACGACAGATGCGGCTGGCCGTGCCCGCCGACGCCGGGTGTGTCGATGAACGTCAGGCCGCCCTTGAGCAACGGACTGGGCGCACCGACCTCGACCCGCAATACCTCCGCGCCCTGCGCCTGCGGCGCGCGGCGGAGATCATGGCGGATGTCGTCGATCGGGATGTCGATCTCCTGCGGTGGCACACCGTCGCCCACCGAGACGATCAACCGGGCAGACGGCTGCTCGGCGTAGCTGATCACGGTGACCAGCGCGGTCGTCTCGTCGTCACCGACTCGGGCCACCGGCATGTTGAGCAGCGAGTTGAGCAGCTGGCTCTTGCCCTGCTTGAGCTGGCCCGCGATCACCACCCGGATCTGCGGGTCGGTGATGCGCTCCTTGGCGACGGCCAGCCGGGCCACCAAGTCGCCACGTTCGTTGAGGTCGGCGATCGCGCTGGTGTGATCGATCAGCTCGACGATCACATTGACCCGGCGCGGGTCCTGCGGTTGCGTCACGTGCCCTCCCAGTACTCGCGGTTACACCGTATGCGCACGAACCGGCGGGGACCTCCAGGACATCCTGGAGACCCCCGCCGTCGCCGGATTGCTCAGAAACCCAACAGGTGATTGCCAGACGCCAGCGCCATGTCGTGGCTGGCGTCGAGGTGGCTGTTGACCAGCGTGGTGTCGTGGCTGGCGTCCAGCGACGTGTGGCTGGACGCGTCGTGCGTCGAGCTGTCGCTGATCGTGGCCTGGTGCACCGAGTTGTCGCTGTGGTCGGTGACCGTGGTCGTGGTGTGCGTGTCGGTCTGGGTGTAGGCCGGCGAGCTGGCGTGGTTGCCGCTGTTCGTCGACGTCTGACTGTCGATGATGGTGATTCCGCCACCACCGGCGTTGCCACCCGAGGCGTGACCGCCACCGAGGCCGATCAGGCTGCCGCCTGCGGACGCTCCGCCGCCGTTGCCGCCGCTGGCGTCGACGTTGTGGAAGACGGGGCCGCCGTTGTCCTTGATCACGGTGCTGCCGCCGGTGGCGGTGGTGCCGTTGTCGTCGATGTGGCTGTGTCCCACCGCGACGTTGGATCCGGTTCCGGCCAGCACATCGCCGTTGTTGACGTCGTTGCCGTTGCCCAGCACCGCGCCGTCACCGCTGACGATGTCGCCGTGGTTGTGGCCGTCGACGACCACGCCGCCGTTGGTAGCGGTGTTGGTGGTCTTGTTGCCGAAGGTGATATCGCCGAAGCCGAGGTTGAAGGCACCCTGCTGGGCGTTGGCACCGGCGTCCTGGTGCGGGCTCAGCAGCGAGGTGTCGGTCTGCGGGGCGAACGTCGGCGACGGCGCGTAGACCGGCTGGAAGGTCGGCTCGTAGGCCGGGGCGAAGCCGTACTGGTTGGACACCGCGCGCTGCAGGCCGACGATCGGGTCGCCGCCGCCGAGCACCAGACCCGGAACCGCCGTGGCGGCGATGCTCGAGACCTGAGCGGCCGACACACCGGCGAACCCGGCGTCGCGCATGGTCTGATCCGGTGCGGCGACGAACGCACGTGCGGCGTCTTCGTTGCGGAACAGGTCGATGATCCAGTCGAGGAGAGTAAGCATTGTCGGGCCTTTCGGTGTGTTCGCCGGTGTCTCCGGCGATCTGGAGATGACGTTATGGACGCCGGCGTCAACCGAAAACGGGGTCGCAACCCCTCTTCGTCGACCCCCCACTAGGGCTCGCTAGGGGTGATTTCCTAGGGGATTAGGGGATCCCTAGGGATGTGCTCAGACATAGAGAAACCCCACGTCACACGGACGTGGGGTTTCCTGGCGGAGATCAGAACAGGTCGAAACCAGAGTGGTCGGCGGCATCGGACGCCGCACCATGGGTGTCATCGATGTGGGTGTGGTTCCAGGCGGTGTGGTCCACCCAGTCCGGTCCGGCGTCGGTGCCCGCGTCATGCTCGAAGCCGACGTCGGTGACCTGCGTCGAAGGATCCGGCAGCGAGGCGTCGATAACGCCGGGATCGACGCCGGGATCGGTGATCAAACCCGGATCCGGGCCGAAATGCTGGGCAGCATCGGTGATCACCGAGTGAGCGTCGGGCACGGCCGCGGAGGGCAGGTGAGCGTCGAACGCGTCGAAGGCGGCCGTCGCGGCCCCGCTCGCCCACACGTTGCCGTCCCCACCGGCACCTGCGCCTGGGCCGAATGTGCCCGCCGAGAGCGGACCGGACAGTGAGTCGGCGACCATCGGAATCAGATTATTGACGTCGGCGCTGGTCACGTCCGGAAGATGCGCATCAGCGATGGCGCCGGCCGGATCCGCGGCATACCGCGCGGCGGCATCGGGATCCCGCACGAGCGACATCACGAAGTCGAGCAACGAGTTTGCCATGGAACGCCTTTCCCCCTAGCTGCGATAGTCACAGTGGAACTTCAGGTACTGCCCAGAATGCTATCGGGCAGCAGGTCCGCCGTGATCGGTGTCGAACCCACCCGATGGGCAGCGGCATTAGGGGGTCTGACCTTAGGGGTTTCGGCGACGTTAGGGGATTGCTGCCGGGTTTTGGCATGGGCAGCACTTAAGGTGAACACGGCCGCCGACGCGGCGGCGAAGGGATGTGTGAATTGAGCGAATCGCTGGGGTTGTCGATCGGCGCGACCAACCTGGGGGCAGCGCGCCCGGGCCGGCAGCCGGTGACCCGCCGATCGGTGCTCACGTTGTGGGCCAATCGGCCCGCCGAGGTCGGTGTCCCTTCCCAGAATCCGGAGTTGACGAGCCCGAACCTCACCGAGGCCGGCCAGGTGTTCCGCGGGTTCGTGGAACGGGTGGGCGATCCGGTGCCACTGGTGGCGGCCGACGGTTCGCCGCATCGCAGCGACGATCTGATCGCCGAGGCGCTCGAGGCGATGACCCGGGCGGTCGACGATGGCTCACCCCCGTCCAGCCTGGTGATCGCGGTTCCGGCGTACTGGGGTCCGGGAGCGGTCGGATCGCTGCGCGCTGCGCTGCGCACCAGGCCCACCCTGTCGCCCAACGGTGTACCGCCGGCGCTGATCTCCGACTCGGCGGCCGCGCTGGCCGCCCTCCACGCTGACCCGGGGTTGCCCGACCGTGGCGTGATCGCACTGTGCGACTTCGGCGGCAGCGGCGCCAACATCACCCTCGCCGACGCCGGAGCCAACCTCCAGCAGATCGGCGAGACGGTGCGTTTCGCCGAGTTCTCCGGCGACCAGATTGACCAGGCCCTGCTGACGCATGTGCTCGCGGGCATTCGCGACTCCGCCAACCTCGACCCGGCCAGCACCAACGCGGTCGGCGCGCTGACCAGGTTGCGTGACGAATGTCGGCAGGCCAAGGAGCGGCTGTCGTCTGAGACCGCGACCGTGGTGCCGGTCGAACTGCCCGGCTTCCGCTCCGACATCCGGGTCACCCGTCCGGAATTGGAAGCCCTGATCGCCGAGCCGCTCGCCGGATTCCTCGATGCGCTCGGAGACGCGCTGGAACACAACAGGATTCCGGCTGTCAACCTGTCCGCGGTCGCCACCGTCGGCGGTGGCGCGGCGATACCGCTTCTCACCCAACGACTTTCCGAAGAGCTACGCGTTCCGGTCATCACCACACCCCTGGCGGGTCTCAACGCTGCCATCGGCGCCGCGGTGATCGGCGCGAGCGATGGCGCCCCGGATGCGCCGACGGGCATGGCGGTCGCCGCCGCCGACGCACCGACCGGCCTGGCTCCGGCGGCCTGGGCGGTGGGCACCGCGGGAGCGGCCGCCACCGAGTCGGCGACCGACGGCTCACCGTCGGCGACGTTCCGCGCGCTGGCCTGGTCGCAGGACGATGAGCCCGGGTCGGAGCCGGTGCCCTATTCGGGCGAGGACTACACCTTCGACTACGCCCAGCAGGCACAGGGCGCGAGCGGTCCCCGCCCGATGATCGAGTTCGAGCAGGAGGACGCCAAGACCGAGCTGGTCGACGCGCCGGTGCCGTGGTACCGGCGCCCGCCGTTGTTGTTCGGTATCGCCGCGGTTCTCGCGTCGGTTGCGGTCGGCGGGCTGGCGATCACCTTGACCAGTTCCGACAGCACCCCCACCACCACGACCACCCGGGTCACCAAACCCGGCGAGCAGCCCGCCGACGTGCCGGCCACGAGTGTCATACCGGAGCAGACGGTTACCGTCACCGGCTCGGATGGAAACCCGACCGAGTCGACGATCCCGGCGACCACCGTCGTGCCGACGACCACGACGACGACTGAGCCGACCACGACGACCACGACCACCTCGCCGACGACAACGACGACCACCACCACCACCACGACGACGACAACCACCACGACCACCACACCCCCGACGACGACCACGACAACGCCACCACCGACCACCACGACGCAGCCGCCCACGACCACCACGCAGCCGCCCACGACGACGGTGGCCCCGCCGACCACCACCGTCGCGCCGCCGACGACCACCGTCGCCCCGCCGACGCGCGAGATCATCACCGGCGTGACGCCACCTCCGACGAACTAATCCGATGGTGGCCGATCCGACTGCGGTGCACAGCATTTCGCCGATCGCCAGGGACGCGGTCAGCGGACTGGGATCGGTTCCGGTCAAGCTGTTGGTGACCGGCGGCATCGGCACGGGCAAGAGCACGCTTCTGGTCGCCGCCCGTGATGCCTTGCGCGACGCCGGTGTTGCCGTCCTGACCCGGCCACCCGCGCCCGGCGATCCCGCGGATGCGGCCGTGGTCGTCGACGATGCCCATCTGCTGAGCGGCGCGGAATTACGTCAGCTCACCGAGCTGGCCGGCGACCCGTCCTCGACGGTGGTGGTGGCGGTACAGCCGCGCGACCACGACGAGGACCTGCAAGCGCTGATCACCACGATCGAGCGCGAACAGCCACGAATCACGTTGGCGCCGATGTCACCTGGTGAGCTGTCCCGGACGATGACCGATCCGTCCGGGCATCCACCCCGCACCGAGTTGGTCACCAACATTCTCGTCGCGACGGCGGGAATCCCGTTTCTGGTCGATGCCGCGCTGGCGTCGGCTCGCCCCTATTCGGCCGGATCGATCGCGCAGGCCGCGGTGTTCGCACTCATCGACCGGTTACGCAGGCTCGGCGAACCTGAACTCGACGCGTTGCTGATCGCATCGCTCAGCCGTGACCTCGGTGCTGCTGATCTGGCTGCGGCACTGGATATTCCGGGCGACGAGGCTCGGCTTCTGATCGACCGAGCCCGAGCCACCTGGCTGGTCGAGCCCGCGCACAGTCCGCACTTCCTGCGTTCGGTGCACCGCGCGACCGCACAGATCCTCGGCAACGCCCGCCATCACGACATCGAGACGGCGCTGCTTCGCTCGCAGATCGCGATGTCCACGCTCTCACCGGATCTCGCGCTTCGACTGGCCGAGCACGGCGTGCGCGACGAGCAACTGGCCGACGTCCTGCGACGGCAGGCCAGCGGCGGGCGCACCGACCCCGCCTCGGCCGCTCAGCTCTACCGCGCCGCGGTCGACGCCGGTGCGGTGGAACTGCGTGCGCAACTGGCCGATTCGCTGGCACTGGCCGGCGAGTGTTCGGATGCCGCCAGCGAGGCGGACGATCTGCTCACCTCCGAGGACCCCGCCGAACGGGCGGCGGCCGTGCGGGTGGCCGCCAGCGTGGCCATGCACAACGGCAACTCCGCACAGTCCGCTGATCTGTTCGGCTGGCTGGGGCCCTACCCCGACGCGTCCGTGAGCGCCGCGGCGGCGATCGTGCTGGCCGCGACCGGCGATGCCGCCGCGGCCGAACGCGCGCTGGCCGTGGACAGTTCCGGCCCGCCGACCGCGGCATCTCGCGGCGCCCGCAGCCTGGCGGAGGGCCTGCTGTCGACACTGCGGGCGCCGTACTCGACTGCGGCGGTCAAACTCGGTGCGGCCATGGCTGCGGAATATTCGGCGGCTCAGGTGCTGCCGGACAGCCCCGCGGCGTTGGTCACGCTGGCGGCATTGCACGGCGGTGATCCGGTCCGCGCGCGCAGCGTCATCGCCAGGGCGGTGCGCACCGATCGGGACACCGACGACCCGCTGTACGGACACCGGCACCGGCTTCTGTTGGCCTGGACGAAGATGCAGGACGGTCAGCTGGCCGCCGCGGCCTCCGACATCACCGGCATCGACGGTTCGTACCGCCGCGACGCGCTGTGGTCGGCGGCTCTGCGCACCGCGTTGGCGCGCCGCGGTGGCGACGCCGGCGCACTGCACAAGCATTGGTATGCGGCGATGGAGGTGCTGGTCGAGTATTCGGTCGATCTGTTCTCCCTGCTGCCGCTGGGTGAACTGTGGGTGGCGTCGGCCCGGATCGGCCAGCAAGACCGGCTGATGCCCGCGCTCGAGCAGGCCTTCGCGCTGCTCGATTCGCTGGGCAATCCGCTCACCTGGTCAGTGCCGCTGCGCTGGGCGGGCGTGCACGCCGGGATCCTGGCCAACGATCCCGCGGCGGTGGCCCCGCACGGGCAGGCCCTGACTGCGGCCGCCGCGCACAGCCCGTTCGCCAAGGCGCTGGCCGTGGCCGGGCGGACGTGGCTTCGGGTGCTGGCCGGGCAGGTCGACGCCGACGAAGTCGCCGTCGCCGCTCGAGGGCTGGCCCAGTTCGGCCTCACCGCGGACGCCACCCGTCTGGCCGGGCAGGCGGCGCTGCAGACCTCCGACCCCAAGGTGTCCGGGTTGATGTTGCAGGTGGCCCGGGATTTGAAACTGTCGGTGGGCGACAGCACGAGCGACGACGGGCAGCCCCAGACACCCGAGCCCGGCGGGCCGGCGGCGGCCGGCGGTCGGGCGATGTCGTCGCCGCTGTCCGACCGAGAGCGCGAGGTGGCCGAGCTTCTGTTGCTGGGCATGCCGTACCGCGATATCGGCGCGCAACTGTTTATCTCGGCCAAGACCGTTGAGCATCACGTCGCACGCATTCGGCGTCGACTCGGTGCGGAATCCCGGTCGGAAATGCTGTCGATGTTGCGGGCGATCTTGACGCCTGAAAGCTGAGACGTCGACCACTCATGACCCTAGTTAGGTCAGCCTTTGTAGCGCCGTTAATAGCCGGGATGCAACTATGAGCTGGATTTGGAGTCAAGTTACTGGTCGGTAACTTGTACTAAGTTACCATTGGGTAACTTACGACAGGGAGGCAGTCCGTGAGCGCTCTCGACTGGGGCAGGCTGGTAGTCGGCCTGCTGGCCACCGCCATCGTGTTGGTCTTCGCCGCACGCCGCGTGCAGTTCTTGACCAACCTGATCCGGTCGGGTCAGCCGATCAGCGACGAGAGCGGCCGCAAGGACGACATCCCCGCTCGGATCAAAGCGCAATTCACCGAAGTCTTCGGGCAGAAGAAGCTGCTGAAATGGTCGATCCCGGGCCTCGCGCATTTCTTCACCATGTGGGGCTTTTTCATCCTCGGCTCGGTCTACCTCGAGGCCTATGGCGTTCTGTTCAATCCGGAATTCCATATTCCGCTGGTCGGCCAATGGAATGCGCTCGGGTTCCTGCAGGACTTCTTCGCTGTCGCCGTGCTGCTCGGCATCATCGTCTTCTCGATCATCCGGCTGCGCTCCGAGCCCAAGGACTACGGCCGCGATTCGCGGTTCTACGGTTCACACACCGGCGGCGCCTGGCTGATCCTGTTCATGATCTTCCTGGTCATCCTGACCTTCGCATTCTTCCGCGGCGCCTCGGTCAACGCTCTCGGCGAGGACTTCCCCTACGGCTGGGGCGCGTTCTTCTCGCACGGCATGGGCGTGCTGCTGGCCCCGCTGGGCCACACCGCCAACGTGTGGATCGAGACCATCTCGCTGATGGGTCACATCGGCGTCATGCTGGCGTTCCTGCTGATCGTGCTGCACTCCAAGCACCTGCACATCGGCCTGGCCCCGATCAACGTCACTTTCAAGCGGCTGCCGAACGGCCTGGGCCCACTGCTCCCGGTCGAATTCAAGGGTGAGCCGATCGACTTCGAGGATCCCGCCGAGGACGCCATCTTGGGCCGCGGCAAGATCGAGGACTTCACCTGGAAGGGCTACCTCGACTTCACCACCTGTACCGAGTGCGGTCGCTGCCAGTCCCAGTGCCCGGCGTGGAACACCGGAAAACCGTTGTCTCCCAAGCTCGTCATCATGAACCTGCGCGACCACCTGTTCGCGAAGGCGCCCTACATCATCGGCGGTAAGCCGATGCCCGATGGCGAGAACGAAGCCGAGCAGATCGTCTCCACCGAGGGTGGTTTCGTCGAGTCCAAGCACGACGAGCACGAGCACGTGCCGGAGTCAGGCTTCGAGCGCGTCATGGGGTCGGGCCCCGAGCAGGCCATTCGCCCGTTGGTCGGCACCCTCGAACAGCTCGGCGTGATCGACCCCGACGTCCTGTGGTCCTGCACCACCTGCGGTGCCTGCGTCGAGCAGTGCCCGGTGGATATCGAGCACATCGACCACATCGTCGACATGCGCCGCTACCAGGTGATGATGGAGTCCGAGTTCCCGTCCGAGCTCGGTGTCCTGTTCAAGAACCTGGAGAACAAGGGCAACCCGTGGGGGCAGAACGCCTCCGACCGCACCAACTGGATCGACGAGGTCGAGTTCGACGTCCCGGTGTTCGGCCAGGACGTGGACAGCTTCGTCGGCTACGAATACCTGTTCTGGGTCGGCTGCGCCGGCGCCTACGAGGATCGCGCCAAGAAGACCACGAAGGCCGTCGCCGAACTGCTGTCCGTCGCGGGCGTGAAGTTCCTGGTCCTGGGCACCGGCGAGACCTGCACCGGCGACTCGGCACGGCGCTCGGGCAACGAGTTCCTGTTCCAGCAGCTGGCCTCGCAGAACGTCGAGACGCTCAACGACCTGTTCGAGGGAGTCGAGCGGGTCGACCGCAAGATCGTGGTGACCTGCCCGCACTGCTTCAACACCCTGGGCCGCGAATACCCGCAAGTGGGCGGCAATTTCACGGTTCTGCACCACACCCAGCTGCTCAACCGCCTGGTGCGGGACAAGAAGCTGGTCTCGGTCAAGCCGGTCGGTCAGGACATCACCTACCACGACCCGTGCTACCTGGGCCGGCACAACAAGGTCTACGACGCACCCCGTGAACTGATCGGCGCGTCCGGCGCGAAGCTGACCGAGATGCCCCGCCACGCCGACCGTGGCCTGTGCTGCGGCGCAGGCGGTGCGCGGATGTGGATGGAAGAGCACATCGGCAAGCGCGTCAACACCGAGCGCACCGAGGAAGCCATCGACACCGGCGCCTCCAAGGTCGCCACCGGCTGCCCCTTCTGCCGCGTGATGATCTCCGACGGTGTCGACGACGTCGCCGCCGCGCGCGACATCGAGAAGATCGAAGTGCTCGACGTCGCGCAGCTTCTGCTGAGCTCGCTCGACCTGAGCACGGTCACGCTGCCGGAGAAGGGCACCGCTGCCCGCGAGGCTGAAGCTGCCGCGGCGGCAGCACCGGCCGAAGCACCCCCCGCGCCCAAGGCGGAGCCCGAGCCGGCTCCCGCCGCCGAAACCGCCACGGCCGCTGCTGCGGCTCCCGCCGCCGAGGCACCCGCGGCCCAGCCCGTCAAGGGGCTCGGTATCGCGGGTGGGGCCAAGCGTCCCGGCGCGAAGAAGGCCGAAGCGCCTGCTGCCGAAGCCCCGGCTGCTGCGGCTCCTGCTGTCGAGGCTCCCGCTGCTCAGCCGGTCAAGGGACTCGGTATCGCGGGCGGGGCCAAGCGACCCGGCGCGAAGAAGGCCGCTGCTCCTGCCGCGGCAGCACCTGCCGCTGAGGCACCCGCCGCGGAAGCTCCTGCTGCCGAGGCACCGACTGCCGCCGAACCCGTCAAGGGCCTGGGCATCGCCGCGGGCGCCAAGCGACCCGGCGCCAAGAAGGCTGCCGCTCCGGCGGCCGCCGCACCTGCCGAGGCACCTGCAGCTGAAGCGCCGGCCAAGGCTGAGCCCGTCGCGGAACCGCCGGTCAAGGGTCTCGGCATCGCTGCCGGCGCCCGTCGTCCGGGCGCCAAGAAGGCTCCGGCTGCGGCACCCGCTGCCGAAGCCGCCGCACCCGCTGCTGAGGCTGAAGCCGAAGCTGAGCCGGAAGCCGCAGCGACGCCTGAGCCTGCCGCGGCGCCCGAACCGAAGGCCGAGGAGCCGCCGGTGAAGGGTCTAGGGATCGCCAGGGGCGCACGCCCACCCGGTAAGCGCTAGGCAGCAGCTGCCCGCGAGCCTGTAGTTAGCGACACCGCTACTCGGGCGGATTCAAGGAATGATTGCAACAGTGGACTCTGTCGGGGGTGACAGTAGTCTGTCGAGGACTTCGGCGGGGTTGTCCCAATCGAAGCGTTTGCGTGGTCGTTCGTTGAGTTCGTCGGCGACTTCAGCGAGGTAAGCCGCGGAGTGCACGGATAGGTCAGTGCCTTTCGGAAAGTATTGCCGTGCCAGGCCGTTGGTGTTCTCGTTGCTCCCGCGTTGCCACGGAGAATGCGGATCGCAGAAGAAGACGTCGATGTCGGCGTCGATGCTGACCCGGCTGTGGTGATGCATTTCGATGCCTTGATCCCACGTCAGTGATCGGCGCAGCGCGTCGGGCAGTGTCTGGATCACTGCGGTCAAAGCGTCAGCGACGGTGGCGGCGTCGCGACGTTGGGGCAGGTGCACGAATTGGACGAATCCGCTGGAGCGCTCCACGAGGGTGCCGATCTGAGATGCCTGGTTTTTACCGAT
>NZ_JAPZLA010000006.1:0-336188 GCF_033804465.1 Mycobacterium sp. RTGN5 | reverse complement strand
ATAGCGGCAGGGAAACGCCCGGACCCATCCCGAACCCGGAAGCTAAGCCAGCCAGCGCCGATGATACTACCCAAAAGGGTGGAAAAGTAGGACACCGCCGAACACAATTTAAGTCCTGGGCCCCCAATTTCGATTGGGGGCCCAGGCATTTGTGTATCTGGGTCTAATCGAAGAGTGAAAGATCGGCCGGCATTCGGCTTCTCTCCAGCGCTAAAAGCGCACGCTTTCGATCAATTCCGCCGCCATATCCGGTCAACCCACCCGTGGAACCGATAACGCGATGGCACGGCACAATAATGCCGATTGGATTTCGGCCATTGGCCAATCCCACCGCGCGCGAGGCGCCCGGTGATCCGATTTGCATGGCAATTTCGCCATACGACCGCGTCTCCCCATACGGAATGGTGCGAAGCGCACCCCATACTTTCCGCTGGAATTCCGTGCCGGCAAGATTAAGGTCGAGCTCGAATTCGGTGAGGTCGCCCGCGAAATAGGCCGCCAGCTGCTCGACCGTCTCGGCGAATACCTCGCTTTCGGCCGGCTGCCACGCGGAGCGGTCCGGCTCGTGGGTCTGATCCACCATCCGTAGATGCATCAAGGTCGATCCGGCGCCGGCCAGCGTGAGCGGCCCGACCGGGCTGTCGATCGTTCGGTAGTGCATCGTCGTCATCACATCGTCTCCTTCGGTGGCCACTGATTCACGGAGTGGTCAAGAGTTGTCCAAAGATGCTGCACCGCGTACGACCGCCACGGTCGCCAGCGTGCACTGTGCGCGGTCAACGCCCGCACCTCGGTCGCCAGGCCGAGTTGTTCGGCCGCCAGCCGCACGCCGAGATCACTGGCGGGGAAGGCATCGGGATCACCGAGCCCCCGCATCGCCACAATCTCGGCGGTCCACGGCCCGATGCCGGGCAGCGCCAGCAGCTGCTGACGCGCTTGCTCCCAGTCGCAGCCGGGATTCACGGTCAGCTCGCCGGTGGCCAGCGCCCCGATCAGCGCGGTCAGCGTCCGTCGGCGGGCTTCCGGCATCGCCAGATGGGCCGGGTCGATATCGGCCAGCTGGGCGATGCTGGGGAAGGTGTGGGTCAGGCCGCCGTGCGGATCGGTCACCGGGCTGCCGTAGGCGCTGACCAGCCGGCCCGCGTGGGTGCGCGCCGCCTTGGTGGACACCTGCTGCCCGAGTACCGCCCGCACCGTCAGTTCCTCTTCGTCGACCGTCCGCGGGATGCGCTGCCCGGGCGCCTTGGCCACCACCTCCCGCAGGTCGGCGTCGGCGCCCAGCACCGCGATCACGGCCTCGGGGTCAGCGTCGAGATCCAACAGCCGCCGACACCGGGCGATCGCGGTCGACAGATCGCGGACCTGCTCGAGCACAAGCGTGCACCGGACGTGGTCGGGCTGCGGTGTCAGGCTGACTACTCCATAGCCCGAGGGCAGGCGCAGCGTGCGGCGGTAGGCGCCGTCGCGCACCTCTTCGCAGCCCGGCGCCGCGCCGGCGGCCAGATGGCCGAACACACCCTCGTAGGCGAACGGCGTCCGTACCGGCAGCCGTAGCGACAGCGCTTGCCCGCCCGGTGCACTGTTCTGCCGATCTCGGTGGATGGTCTTGTGCCGCAGCGCCGTCGGAGTCATGTCGCAGGCCGCTCGAAGGGTGTCGTTGAACTGCCTGATGCTGGCGAAGCCCGCCGCGAACGCGATATCGCTGAACGGCATGTCGGTGGTCTCGATGAGCACCCGCGCCGTTTGCACCCGCTGGGCCCGGGCCAGGGCCAGCGGACCGGCACCCACCTCGGCCTGCAGCATGCGCTCCAGCTGGCGGGTCGTGTATCCCACCCGGGTGGCCAATCCGGTGACCCCTTCGCGGTCCACCGCGCCATCGGCGATCAGCCGCATGGCCCGGGCCACGACGTCACCGCGAACATTCCACTCGGGCGATCCCGGCGACGCGTCGGGACGGCATCTCTTGCAGGCCCGGAAACCCGCTCGCTGGGCGGCCGCCGAGCTGGGATAAAAGCACACGTTGCGGGCCAGCGGCAGGCGCACCGGGCAGCTGGGCCGGCAATAGATACCGGTGGTCTTGACCGCGGTGACGAACCAACCGTCGAACCGCGAGTCCCTGGACTGAACAGCCCGGTAGCAGTGGTCGAAGTCGTCGTGCATATCTCGACCTTTACACGCCGGCACCGACAGTACTGGCGGAAAACCGACATCGTGGTCGGCGGCCGCTAACTGACGACGGTACGCACCGGCTGATCGCCCCAGCCCGAGGTGCTCACCAGGTCCAAGAAGGTGGGCGCGGGTCCGCCGTTGATCAGGTGGTCCAGGTGCGCGGGAAACGAAAACGGCGGGGCCTTCATCGGGTTGGCCCGGGTGCCATCGGCGATCGCCGCCGCGATCGCGTATCCCAGATCGTGGCGTGGCCACGCGGCGTGCACCCGTTCGGCGAACCCGGCCGACAGTCGCTGCTTGTCGAACCCGTTGATGTCCAACGCAATTCCGAGGTGCGACACCGCCTGGACTGCGCCGAACCGGTGCGCCAACCCGACGCTGGTGTGCAGGGCGATCGTCTGCCACACGGTCTGCACCGGTTCTTCGCCGACTCCGCGCTCGCGCAGGAATCGCACTGCGGCATCCGCCCCGTCGACTTCGAAGCGCTGATCCCCGCCGCCGTATTCGGTGACGCCCAGGTCGTGCAGCACACAGCTGAGGAAGACGAGTTCGTCGTCGTAGTCGACCCCGGCGCGCAGCCCATTGGCGGCCGCGAGTTCGCGGCCGAACAGGTAGCTACGGATGCAGTGATTGGTGATGAATGCGGGGGACACGTCGGTCGCCAGCTGCAGTGCCGCTGAACAGATATCGGAGTCCGGGAGGCCCCACGGGGCCGAGTCGCTGACTGTCATGCCACCACGGTGCCCAACGTGGGCCCGGCACACCAGTGGCTCGCAGGCCCGGTACCCCTCGGATCAGGACATCAGCCCGGCGCTGGGTCAGACCACGATGAGCCAGATCGCTATGAAATGACAGGTCGCCGCGGCGGCAGTGAACGCATGGAAGAACTCGTGGTAGCCGAACGATGCGGGCCATGGGTTGGGCCAGCGCAGCCCGTAGAGCACCGCGCCGATGTTGTACAGCACGCCGCCGGCCACGAGAAGGACGACGACGGTCAGCCCGGCGCCGTCGAGAAGTGTTCGGGCGAAACCGATCGCGGCGTAGCCGAGCATCAAGTACAGGGGCACACCGACCCATCGAGGCGCCGAGGGCCACAGCACCTTGAGCGCAATTCCCGCCGCGGCACCGATGCCGACGATGGTCAGCACCTGTGTTGCGCTCCGCACCGGCATCGCCAGGACGGCGACGGGCGTGTAGGTGCCGAGGATGAAGACGAAGATCATCGAGTGATCGGCGCGCTTCATCCACATCAGCGCGTTCGCCGAGCGCCACCGGACAAGGTGATACGTCGCGCTCACACCGAACATGGCGATGATCGTGGCGGTGTAAATCGTTGTCGCCCAACCGGCGTCCGGTGACGCCGCGGTGAAGGCCATTCGCACCAGGGCGGCGCTGGCGATGACGGCGACAACGGCCGAAATGAAGTGAATCCACCCGCGTACCCTCGGCGTCGCGAGTACCTCGACGATGGCCGCGGACGTCACGCCGGAACCGCAAGCCGGGTCGGCTGGTCGTGGCCGCGCAACGTCACCGCGTCACCGAGGACCCAGCGAGCACGCTCCTGCTCACTGGCGTTCTCGACCGCCACCGCCGACGCCAGCACCCGGCTGTCGGTGGACTTGGCCAGCTCGGACAGGCGTGCGGCCTCGTTGACCGGGCCGCCGATCACGGTGTACTCGAATCGCTCGTTGGCGCCCACGTTTCCGGCGACGACCTGCCCGGCCGCCACCCCGAGGCCCGCGGGGCATTCGGGTACCTCCCGTTCGAGCCGCTTGACGATCGTGCGCGCCGTGGCCAGCGCGTCGTCTTCCGGATTGTCCAACGTGACGGGGGCGCCGAAGATCGCCAGCGTCGCGTCACCTTCGAACTTGTTGACGATGCCGCGGTGGCGGTCGACCTCCTCGACGATGACGGCGAAGAACCGGTTGAGCAGTTCGACCACCTCGATCGGCGGCAGCGCGCTGACCAATCGGGTGGATCCGACGATATCGACGAAAAGCACTGCTACATGGCGCTCTTCGCCGCCGAGCGTGGGTCGCTGCAATTCGGCTGCGGCAGCGACCTCCCGTCCGACGTGGCGGCCGAACAGATCGCGCACCCGCTCACGTTCCCGCAACCCGCTCACCATCGAGTTGAAACCCCGTTGCAGCTCACCGAGTTCGGTGCCGTCGAAGACGACGAGGTTGGCGCTGAGGTCCCCGTCTTCGACGCGTTTGAGCGCCGAACGCACGATCCGGACGGGAGTTGCGGTGAGCCAGGCCAGGATCCACATCAGCATGAACCCGAACACCAGGGTGGCCAACGAAACGATCAGGATCGCGACTTCCAGCTGTGTCTTGCTGAGATTGTCGAGCACCAGCGAAAACAGCGCGGTCAACCCGATCCCGATCACGGGAACACCGGAGCCCAGCATCCACACCGTCATCGTGCGGCCCATGATCCCGGGCGCCAGTCGGTGCGGCGGCGGTCCCGCCGCCAGTGCTTGGGCCGCCACCGGGCGCAGCGCGAACTCGGTGAACAGGTAGGCGCCGGTGGAGACCAGGACGCCGCAGAAGCCCACCCCGAGCGCGATCCGGGGAATGAAGTCGGTGTCGTAGAGCCCGTAGAGGACGGTGAACGCGGCGGTGCCCACCGCCCAGAGCGTCAGCTGCGCCTTTGCGACCTGCCACGGGGTGAAGAACGCATTGCGCTGGTCGGCCCGGGTCGGCGCGCGCCCTTCGGCCGCCCACCGGAGGTCGTTGACGGTGCGCGTGGTGATCCACCAGGTGCCGAACGCCAGCGCGAACGCGGCATAGGCCGGCGCGAGTCCGTAGGTGAGCCAGGCCGGCACGTCGGTGAACACGCTGGGCACCGGATACGCCACGGTCACCAGCAAGGCCGCCACCAGGATCCCGATAAGGTTGACCGAGATCAATGACACCGTGACCAGCGTCTGGATCCGGACCCGCCGGCGGGCGGGACTTTCGGTCACCTTGCCCAGGAGCAGCGACCCGTAGGCCGGTGTGCCGATCAGCCGACCGCTCTGTCGGGTGACCCGTTCGAGTACCCGGCCCAACCGCTGCGCAAAGCTCGGGTGGGAACTCATGGTGGCGTCAGCCTAATTCGTCGCGGACCGTAGACCCTAAGCTTGTGCGGTGCGCCTCGTGATCGCTCAATGCCACGTCGACTACGTCGGCCGTCTCACCGCCCACTTGCCTTCGGCTCGCCGGCTGCTGCTGATCAAGGCCGATGGTTCGGTCAGCGTGCACGCTGACGACCGCGCCTACAAGCCGCTGAACTGGATGAGCCCGCCCTGCTGGCTCACTGAAGAGGCGAAGGACGATTCTTTGCCGGTGTGGGTCGTGGAGAACAAGACCGGTGAGCAGCTTCGCATCACCATTGAAGGCATCGAGCACGACTCCAGCCATGAGCTCGGGATCGATCCCGGGCTGGTGAAGGACGGTGTCGAAGCCCATTTGCAGAAGCTGCTGGCCGAGCACATCGAGCTGCTGGGTGACGGCTACACCCTGGTTCGCCGGGAGTTCATGACCGCGATCGGTCCGGTCGACATCCTGTGCCGCGACCACACGGGCGCCACGGTGGCGGTGGAGATCAAGCGTCGCGGTGACATCGACGGCGTCGAGCAGCTCACGCGCTACCTCGAACTGCTCAACCGGGACAGTTTGCTGGCTCCGGTCAGCGGCGTGTTCGCCGCCCAGCAGATCAAGCCGCAGGCGCGCACGCTCGCCGTCGATCGCGGGATACGTTGTGTCACTCTCGATTACGACGTCATGCGCGGTATGGACAGCGACGAGTTCCGGCTCTTCTGATGCCGCGGCGCCGGCCGGATCGTCGGAAGGGCAGCGATCTACCGCCGCCCCTGCTCGGGCAGCGTCGAGTTGAGACGGGCGCCGACGGATTCGATTACGAGGTACGGCCGATACCGGGGGCGCGTGCCGTCAAGAACTATCGGTGCCCCGGCTGTGATCACGAAATCCGTTCGAGCACAGCACATGTGGTGGTGTGGCCGGTCGATCAGGGTGAGGCTGGGCTCGAGGACAGGCGGCACTGGCACACCACATGCTGGACCAATCGTGCAACGCGCGGACCGACCCGCAGGTGGTCGTAACCCGTTAGTGGTCGTAACCGTTAGTGGGAAGCGGGCTCGACGAGTTCCACCAGGACGCCGCCGGCGTCCTTCGGGTGGATGAAGTTAATGCGCGAGTTCGCGGTTCCGCGTCGCGGCGCGTCGTAGATCAACCGGACACCCTGGCCAAGCAGCTGCTCAGAGATGGCATCCAGATCGCTGACCCGGTAGGCCATCTGCTGGATGCCGGGGCCGCGCTTGTCGATGAATTTGGCGATCGTCGAGGTCTCGTCGAGCGGGGCCATCAGCTGGATCTGCGCGCAGTCGGGCGCGGCGTTCTTCAGCGACAGCATGGCCTCGCGAATACCCTGGTCTTCGTTGATCTCCTCGTGCACCAGGATCATGCCGAGGTGCTCGTGATACCACTGGATGGCTGCGTCGAGATCCGGCACCGCGATGCCGACGTGGTCGACAGCGGTGACGAGCGCACTGGCCAGGACTGGACGGGCGTCAACTTGCTCGGCGGTCATAACGCAAAGGTAACCTAACCACATCGGATTCAACAGCTGGAGGATCCGTGAATAGCCGCACTGGGGCGGCTCGAAACGCTCATGGAGGTAGGAATGACGACGTCGGTGATCGTTGCTGGAGCTCGCACTCCCATCGGAAAACTGATGGGTTCCCTCAAGGATTTCTCTGGCAGCGATCTGGGCGCCATCGCCATCAAGGCGGCTCTGGAGAAGGCGAAGGTTCCCGCGTCGCTGGTCGAGTACGTGATCATGGGCCAGGTCCTGACCGCTGGTGCCGGTCAGATGCCGGCCCGCCAGGCGGCGGTGGCCGGCGGGATCGGCTGGGACGTGCCTGCCCTGAGCATCAACAAGATGTGCCTGTCCGGGATCGACTCGATCGCGCTGGCCGACCAGCTCATCCGGGCCGGTGAGTTCGACGTCGTGGTGGCCGGTGGCCAGGAATCGATGACCAAGGCGCCGCACCTGCTGGTCAACAGCCGTGAGGGCTACAAGTACGGCGACGTCACCGTGCTCGATTCCATGGCCTACGACGGCCTGCACGACGTCTTCACCGACCAGCCGATGGGCGCCCTCACCGAGCAGCGCAACGACACCGACAAGTTCACCCGCCTCGAGCAGGACGAATTCGCCGCCACCTCGCATCAGAAGGCCGCCGCGGCGTGGAAGGACGGGGTGTTCGCCGACGAAGTCGTGCCGGTGAAGATTCCGCAGCGCAAGGGCGACCCGATCGAGTTCGCCGAGGACGAGGGCATCCGGGCCAACACCACAGCCGAATCGCTGTCCGGCCTGCGGCCCGCGTTCCGCAAGGACGGCACCATCACCGCCGGTTCGGCCTCCCAAATCTCCGACGGCGGTTGCGCTGTCGTGGTGATGAACAAGGCCAAGGCGCAGGAACTGGGCCTGACGTGGCTGTGCGAGATCGGTGCTCACGGTGTGGTCGCCGGCCCGGATTCCACGCTGCAGTCCCAGCCGGCCAACGCGATCAAGAAGGCCATCGCGCGGGAGGGCATCAGCCTCGACGACCTCAGTGTCATTGAGATCAACGAGGCGTTCTCCGCCGTCGCGCTGGCCTCGACTCGCGAGCTCGGGGTAGATGCCGAGCGGGTCAACCGCAACGGTGGCGCCATCGCGGTCGGTCATCCGATCGGCATGTCAGGCGCACGCATCACGCTGCACGCGGCGCTGGAGCTCTCCCGTCGTGGCTCGGGCTACGCCGTGGCCGCGTTGTGCGGCGCTGGCGGCCAGGGTGACGCGCTGATCCTGCGGGCCTAGCCGGCGAGGGTAGCGGCGACCGCAGCAACGACGCAGCGTAGTAGCTGGCTCGGGGCTGCGGCACAATGGCGGCATGACGAGCACTTTTGATATCCGCGGCACGGCGGGGCGGTTCCGCGTGGTGGCGCTGGCCGAAGCGGTGAGCTGGGTTGGACTGCTGGTCGGGATGTACTTCAAGTACCTGGGCAGCCCGCGCACCGAGGTCGGGGTCAAGGTCTTCGGCATGGTGCACGGACTGGTGTTCATCGCTTTTGTGATCACTGCTCTGCTGGCCGGGATCGCCTACTCCTGGGGCGTGGCCACGTGGTTGCTGGCGTTGCTGGGGAGCATCGTGCCGCTCGGAAGTGTGATCTTCCTCATATGGGCTGATCGGACGGCTAAATTCGGTGGTGAGGCGGCTCCGGCGGTTTCTTCTCAACCGCGAGATTCGGCGCCGTCGACGACGTGACAGACTTGGATACGTGACACGCCCACGCCCTTCGATCGGCCCCGCTTTGGCCGCCGGTGCCGTCGATCTCTCCGCCCTCAAGCAGCGGGCCCAGCAGCCTGCGTCCGGCGGTCCGACCGCCCCCAGCGGTGGGCTGGAGGTCACCGAAGCGAATTTCGAAGCCGAGGTGCTGGTCCGGTCGGGTCAGCTGCCGGTTGTGGTGGTGCTCTGGTCACCTCGCAGCGATACCTCGGTGCAGCTGGCCGAGGCACTGGGCACGCTGGCTGCCGACGACAACGGCACGTGGTCGCTGGCCACCGTGAACGTCGACGTGGTGCCGCGGGTGGCCCAGATGTTCGGCATCGAGGCGGTGCCTACCGTGGTGGCCCTGGCGGGCGGGCAGCCGCTGGCCAGCTTCCAAGGACCGCAGCCCCCCGATCAGCTGCGTCGTTGGGTCGATTCGCTGCTGTCGGCGACCGCAGGAAAGCTCGCTGATTCCGCCGATCCCGAGGACGAGGCGGCCGTCGATCCCGTTTTGGCGCAGGCCCGTGATCTTCTGGAGGCCGGCGATTTCGCGGGTGCGGCGACGGCGTATCAGGCCATCCTCGACGGCGACCCCGCGAATGCCGAAGCCAAGGGCGCGCTGCGGCAGATGACCTTTCTCGAACGCGCCACGACACACACGCCCGACGCGGTTGCCGCGTCCGATGCGGCGCCCGACGACATCGACGCGGCCTTCGCCGCTGCCGATGTGCAGATCCTCAACCAGGACGTCATCCCCGCCTTTGACCGGCTGATCGCGTTGGTGCGCAAGACATCCGACGACGACCGCACCAAGGTGCGCACCCGCTTGATCGAGCTGTTCGAGCTGTTCGACCCGGCTGATCCCGATGTGATCACCGGGCGGCGCAACCTCGCGAACGCGCTGTACTGACCCCCTAAGCGGGCTCGAGCCAGATCGCTGAGGTGGGTGGCAGCACCAGCGTCGCCGACGCGGTCCGGCCGTGCCAGGGTTCGTCGGTGGCCTCGACGGCGCCGAAGTTGCCGACCCCCGCCCCGTTGTAGATCGTCGCGTCGCTGTTGAGCACCTCACGCCAGGTTCCGCTGTGCGGCAGGCCCAGTCGGTAGCGGGTGTGCTCGGCGCCGGAGAAATTGAACACACATGCCAGCACCGAACCGTCGCTGCCGTAGCGCAGGAAGCTCAGCACGTTGTTGGCCGAGTCGTTGGCGTCGATCCAGGAATAGCCCTCCGGCCGGCTGTCCTGGCTCCACAACGCCGGGCGGTCGCGGTACAGCGCGTTGATATCGGCGACGAATCGCGTGATACCGGTGGAGTAGCTGTTCTCGTCGAGCTGATACCAGTCGACGCCGCGTTCCTCCGACCATTCCGCGCGCTGGCCGAATTCCTGGCCCATGAACAGCAGCTGCTTACCGGGGTGGGCCCACTGATAGGCCAGCAGGCTGCGCAGTCCGGCCGCTTTGACGTGGTCGTTACCCGGCATGCGTCCCCACAGTGTGCCCTTGCCGTGCACCACCTCGTCGTGGCTGATCGGCAGGACGAAGTTCTCGCTGAACGCGTAGAGCAACGAGAACGTGAGCTCGCCGTGGTGATAGGTGCGATAGATCGGGTCGCGGCCGATGTAGTCCAGGGTGTCGTGCATCCACCCCATGTTCCATTTCATCGAAAAACCAAGTCCGCCAAGGTTGGTCGGGCGTGTGACGCCGGGCCATGAGGTGGACTCCTCGGCGATCGTGACAATGCCCGGCGCCATCTTGTGGACGGTCGCGTTCATCTCTTGCAGGAACTGCACCGCCTCCAGGTTCTCCCGCCCGCCATAGATGTTGGGCGTCCAGCCATCGGCCGGGCGGGAGTAGTCCAGGTAGAGCATGGAGGCGACGGCATCCACCCGCAGACCGTCGATGTGGAATTCCTGCAACCAGTACAGCGCGTTGGCGACCAGGAAGTTGCGCACCTCGGCGCGGCCGAAGTCGAAAACGTAGGTGCCCCAGTCGAGTTGCTCACCGCGGCGCGGGTCGGAGTGCTCGTAGAGTGGGGTGCCGTCGAAGCGGCCCAGCGCCCAGGCGTCCTTGGGGAAGTGCGCGGGCACCCAGTCAACGATCACGCCGATGCCGGCCCGGTGCAAGGTGTCCACCAGGAACCGGAACTCGTCGGGCGTGCCGAACCGCGACGTCGGCGCGTAGTACGACGTCACCTGATAGCCCCACGAGCCACCGAAGGGGTGTTCGGCCACCGGCAGAAGTTCGACGTGGGTGAAGCCTTGGGCCAGAATGTAATCGGTGAGTTGCTCGGCCAGTTCGAGATAGCTCAGGCCGGGCCGCCACGAACCGAGGTGAACCTCGTAGGTGCTCATCGGTTCGAACACCGGGTTCTTCGCCGCCCGCTGGGTCATCCACTCGGTGTCATCCCAGGTGTAGTCCGAGGTGAACACCCGCGACGCGGTGTGCGGCGGGACCTCCGTCGCGAACGCGAACGGATCGGCCCGGTCGGTGACCGAGCCGTCGACCCCGTGCACCCGGAACTTGTACAGCCCGTCGGTGGGGAACCCGGGCCAGAACAACTCCCACACGCCACTGGACCCGAGCACGCGCATCGGGGCGTCGTTGCCGTCCCAATGGTTGAACTCGCCGATCAGGTTGATTCCCTTGGCATTCGGAGCCCACACCGCGAACGACACGCCCTCCACGACGCCGTCGGCGGTGGTGAAGGACCTCGGGTGGGCGCCAAGGATCTCCCATAGCCGCTCGTGGCGTCCCTCGCCGAACAGGTAGAGGTCCATCTCGCCCAGCGTGGGCAGGAACCGGTAGCCGTCGGCAACGGTGACGGTGTGCCCGCCCGGATAGGTGACCTCGAGCCGGTAGTCGACCAGGTTGGTGAACGGCAGGGCCACCGCGAACACACCGGAGTCGAGGTGCGTCATCGGGTGACGTTCGTCGCCGACTAAGGCCACGACCTCCTCCGCATGCGGTTTGAGCGCCCGGATCACGGTGTGATCGTCGTACTCGTGGGCGCCCAGAATGCTGTGCGGGCTGTGATGCACGCCGCCGACCAGCCGGGCCAGCTCGGCGGGGTCGGGTGCCAGATGCGGGCTGGCGAGTTTGTCGGTTCTCGTCATTGCCAGGGCTCCTTTGTAGTTCCCGTCATTCCCGTCGCAGCAGACTTGCTCTCTGCTCCTGCGGTACCAACGGCATGTTCAAGATGTGCGCGACGGCCCGGGAGGGCTCCAACCGCACATAGTTCGACTGTCCCCACTGGTATTCCTCTCCGGTGATCTCGTCCCGGACCCAGAACCGGTCATAGGGGTGCATACCCAGTGCAGCCATATCCAGCCATACGGTGCCTTCTTCGGGACCGAAGGCGTTCAACGTCACCACCACCAGCACAGTGTCGCCGGATACCGGATCGAACTTGCTGTAGGCCAGCAATGCGTCGTTCTCGACGTTATGGAACGTGATGGTGCGCAGCTCACACAACGCCGGGTGAACGTGTCGGATCTCATTGAGGCGCTGCAGGAATGGCTCGAGTGAGAGTCCCTGCGCCAGTGCGCCCTCGAAGTCGCGCGGTCGCAGCTCGTACTTCTCGGAGTCCAGGTACTCCTCGCTGCCCGCTCGCACCGGCAGATGCTCGAACAGTTCGAAGCCCGAGTAGACCCCCCACGAGGTGCCCATCGTCGATGCCAGCACCGCCCGGATCGCGAACATGCCAGGACCGCCCTGCTGCAGGCTCTCGTGCAGGATGTCCGGGGTGTTGACGAACAGGTTGGGCCGCGTGTAGTCGGCGTGCTCGGCGATCTCGCGACCGAACTCCTCGATCTCCCACTTCGCGGTACGCCAGGTGAAGTACGAATACGACTGGGTGAAGCCGAGTTTCGCCAGCCCGTTCAGCCGGGCCGGCCGGGTGAACGCCTCGGCAAGGAACAGCACGTCGGGATCGACCGATTTGACCTGACTGATCAGCCACGCCCAGAAATTCGGTGGCTTGGTGTGCGGGTTGTCGACCCGAAAGATCTTGACGCCGTGGTCCATCCAGTGCCGCACGACCCGCAGAACTTCGTCGTACAGGCCGCCGGGATCGTTGTCGAAGTTCAGCGGATAGATGTCCTGGTACTTCTTCGGCGGGTTCTCCGCGTAGGCGATGGTGCCGTCGGGCAGCTCGGTGAACCACTGCCGATGATCCTTGGCCCACGGGTGATCCGGGGCGCACTGCAGTGCGAGATCCAGTGCCACCTCCAGACCGTTCTCACCCGCGGCGGCCACGAACCTGTCGAAATCGTCGATCGTCCCGAGATCGGGGTGAACCGCGTCGTGGCCACCCTCGGCGCTGCCGATCGCCCATGGCGACCCCACGTCGCCGGGTTCGGCGGTCACGCTGTTGTTGCGGCCCTTGCGGTGCACCTTGCCGATCGGGTGAATGGGCGGCAGGTAGACGACGTTGAATCCCATCGCGGCGACCCGGGGCAGCGCCGCGGCCGCGGTGGCGAACGTGCCGTGCACCGGCTTGCCGCTCTCGTCGCGGCCGCCGGTGGAGCGGGGGAACAGCTCGTACCAGGCGCTGCAGCGCGCCAGCGGCCGATCCACCCACACGCCGTAGGTGGCGCCCCGGGTGACCAGCTCGCGCAGCGGGTATTGGGCCAGCAGGTCGGTGACCTCACGCGAGAGCGCGAGCGCCGCACGGGTCAGCGGGTCGCCGGGCTCGCGCAGTGCGGCCGCGGCATCGAGCAGCGGCGCGCGGTGATCGCGCGGAACACCGGTGGCAGCCCGTGCCAGCAGGCGCGCGCCGACGTGTAGATCGTTGTCGAGTTCCGATTCGCCTTGACCGGCGTTGAGTTTCGCGGTGACCGCACCGCGCCAACTGGTGATCGGGTCACCCCAGCCGTCGATCCGAAACGTCCACAGCCCCACCCGGTCGGGCACGAATTGGCCGTGAAACAGATCCGGTGAGCGTCCGGTCGACATCGCGTAGAGCGCTGGCTTGACCCGGCTGGCCGCAGGCGCCGCCTCGGCCAGGTCGGACCCCTCTAACGCCTTGACCCGGCGAGCGGGACTCTGCCCGAGCTGCGGGTAGGCCGTTCCGAGGTAGCGCACCACCAACGTCGCCGCCACCGCGTCGTGACCCTCCCGCCACACCGTCCCGGACACCGGCACGACTTCGCCGACGACCGCTTTGGCTGGGTAGGTTCCGCAGGACACGACGGGCGCGACGTCATCGATCTCGATACGACCGGGCACCCAACCACTCCATTCCTGACGGTGCGGCGTGGTCTGCCCCGCGCCGGCTCCGTCGGTCTATTTCTCGTCGGTCTTCGTTCCTCGGGGTAACCGCATCGCGCTCTATTCACACCGTAGTAGCCCGAGTGAATGCGGGGGGAAGAAGCACACGGTCGCCCGTCGGCACGGTCCGATCTCAGTAAGGTTGGAAAACGTGAAGGCACTCCGCAGGTTCACGGTCCGCGCCCATTTGCCCGATCGGCTCGCCGCCCTCGGTCGGTTGTCCACCAATTTGCGATGGTCGTGGGACAAACCGACGCAGGACCTGTTCGCCTCGATCGACCCGCAACTGTGGCTGCAGACCGGTCAGGATCCGGTGGCGTTGCTGGGCGCGGTCGCCCCGGCCCGCCTGGACGAGCTGGCCGTCAACGAGCCGTTCCTGAACATCCTCGACCAGCTCGCCGCCGATCTGGACGACTACCTGAACCGGCCGATGTGGTTTCAGGAGGAGGACGCGGCCAGCATGCCGACGGGCATCGCCTACTTCTCGATGGAGTTCGGCGTCGCCGAGGTGCTGCCCAACTATTCGGGCGGTCTGGGCATTCTGGCCGGCGACCACCTGAAGTCCGCCTCAGATCTGGGTCTGCCGCTGATCGCCGTCGGCTTGTACTACCGGTCCGGGTATTTCCGGCAGTCACTGACCGCCGACGGCTGGCAGCATGAGAACTATCCGTCGCTGGACCCGCAGGGGCTGCCCCTGCGGTTGCTCGCCGACGCTGCCGGGGCGCCAGTCCTGGTGGAGCTCGCGATGCCGGACGCGAAAGTGCTGCGGGCCCGGGTGTGGGTGGCGCAGGTCGGTCGGATTCCGTTGCTGCTGTTGGACTCTGACATCCCCGAAAACGAGCATGACCTGCGCAACGTCACCGACCGGCTGTACGGCGGCGACCAGGAGCACCGCATCAAACAGGAGCTGCTGGCCGGTATCGGCGGGGTACGGGCGATTCGCGCGTTCACCGCGATCGAGGGCCGGCCCGCTCCCGACGTGTTCCACATGAACGAAGGCCACGCCGGTTTCCTTGGCGTGGAGCGGATTCGCGAGTACATGTCCGAGCAGCAGCTCGACTTCGACACCGCGCTGACCCTGGTGCGCTCGGCGACGGTGTTCACCACGCACACCCCGGTGCCGGCGGGCATCGACCGGTTCCCGGTCGACATGGTGCAGCGCTATTTCGGCGACGACGGCAAAACCGGGTTGCTGCCCGGTGTTCCGGTTGAGCGGGTGCTGGCGTTCGGGGCCGAGGATGACCCGTCGAAGTTCAACATGGCACATATGGGTCTGCGCCTTGCCCAGCGCGCCAACGGGGTATCCCTGCTGCACGGGCGGGTCAGCCGGACGATGTTCGACGAATTGTGGCCTGGCTTCGACCCTTCCGAGGTGCCGATCGGGTCGATCACCAACGGCGTGCACGGCCCCACCTGGGCGGCCCCGCAATGGCTGCAGCTCGGCCGCGAGCTGGCCGGCTCCACCGAGGCGCTGCGCGAGCCCAGTGTCTGGCAGCGGTTGCAACAGGTCGACACCGGTCACATCTGGTGGATCCGCTCTCAGCTGCGCGCCTTGCTGGTCGAGGACGTTCGGCTCCGGCTGCGCCGGTCCTGGCTGGAGCGTGGCGCATCGGAGGCCGAACTCGGCTGGATCGCAACGGCTTTCGATCCGGACGCCTTGACCATCGGTTTCGCCCGGCGGGTGCCCACCTACAAGCGCCTCACGCTGATGCTGCGTGACCCGCAACGCCTCGAGGCGCTGCTGCTCGACGAGGACAAGCCGCTCCAGCTGATCGTGGCCGGCAAGTCCCATCCCGCCGACGATGCCGGTAAGGCGCTCATCCAGCAGATCGTCAAGTTCGCCGATCGCCCAGAAGTGCGCCACCGCATCGCCTTTCTGCCCGACTACGACATGTCCATGGCGCGCCTGCTGTACTGGGGTTGCGATGTGTGGCTGAACAATCCGCTGCGGCCGCTGGAAGCCTGCGGCACGTCCGGAATGAAGAGCGCGCTCAACGGCGGACTCAACCTGTCCATCCGGGACGGCTGGTGGGACGAGTGGTACGACGGCGAAAACGGTTGGGAGATACCGACTGCGGACGGTTTGGCCGACGAGGGACGCCGCGACGACCTCGAGGCCGCCGCGCTCTACGCCTTGCTCGAGAATTCGGTGCAGCCGCGGTTCTACGACCGTGACGACAACGGTGTGCCGAACCGGTGGGTCGAGATGGTGCGGCACACCTTGCAGACGCTGGGCCCCAAGGTGCTGGCGTCGCGCATGGTGCGCGACTACACCGAGAAGTACTACGCGCCGGCCGCCCAGTCATTCACCCGGACCAGCGCGCCCGGTGCGGCCAGCGAGCTGGCGGCCTACCGGCTTCGGGCCAAAGAAGCCTGGCCCAAGATCCAGATCACCGATGTGGACAGCACCGGCCTGCCGGACACCCCGCTGCTCGGGTCGGAGCTGACGCTGACGGCCGCCGTCCAGCTGGCCGGGCTGCGGCCCGACGAGGTGGTGGTACAGGCGGTACTGGGCCGCGTCGACGCCGCGGATGCCCTGCAGGACCCGGTCACCGTCGCCATGGCCCATACCGGTTCCGGTGACGGCGGCACCGACATCTTCACCACGACGACGCCCCTGCAGCTGGCCGGGTCGCTCGGCTACACGGTGCGAGTGCTGCCCCATCATCGGTTGCTGGCCGGTGACAACGAGCTCGGCCTCGTCACGCTGGCGTAACGCTGGGACTTGCGGAACCGGTTAGCAGGGCATGGGCGCCACCTGTAGGTTCCCAACAGGAGCGTCGAGGGGTCCCGCATCGGGGCGGACCACCGGCATCCGGGAAGGCGTTCGGGGCAGTGTTTGTTCGTCGTGCGGTGCTGATGGCGCTGGTAGGCACGTTGTTGGCGACGCCGGTACCCGCATGGGCCGATCCCGATCCAGGCGGCCCTGATCTGGCCCAGCCCGTCGCCGCGGCCGACCCGGCCCTCCCACCACCCGTCGATGACGGAAAGGTGATGTCCACGCCGCCGATCAGCACCAAGTCGCCCGACGGCTGGACGCTGACGATCTCGGCCAAGGATGAGCTCCAGATGCCGATCGCACCGCTGACCACCGCGATCTCGTCCCGCGAATACACCGTCAGCGGCGTCTTCAACGGTGCGCTCGACGGACCCAGTGACATGCCCAAGGGCGTGTTCGAGGTCGGCTACCAGATCGGCTGCGGCATCGACATGAGCACGTCCAACGGTGTCGCGTTGGGCGGCACCATGGGCCTCAATGCGTCGCTGGGCTTCATCGGCCTGGACTTCCCCAACAACGCGGCGGACGGTCTGCTGCCCGGCATCGGCGGCAACGTCGGCGGCGCCATCACCGTGGGTCTCAAGCCGGGCATCATCAACATGGTTCCGGTGACGAAGAAGGAGTACAAGGGCGACCGCCCCTGGGTGTCGATCAGCAACTTCCACGTGAAGATCGACGGCTGCGTGGGGGAGTCGTTCATCCGCTCCTACGCGACGCTGTCCAAGTCCACCGACGAAGGCGACGCGATCCTGTCCTGGTACGGCGTGACGAAAAAGATCTAGCCGCTATCTCAACGAGCCTGGGCGCCAGCCGCATCGGGATCAAGGATGTACAGCCCGGCAATCGACTGATCGTCACGGAAGCTGATGCGAGCGACGAATTCGCCGGCCTCGAAGCTCAATGGCGTGTTGGTGGTGGTGAAGTCGCCCGCCCGTACGGCGTCAGTGTCCCCGTGGCTTTCGTAGGCCCCGGCCAACCCCGCAATGTGCGCCCATCCCTCGGCGAGCCCCTCCTCGGTGAGCCCGTCGCGCATCGTGGCGTCGAACCGTGCGCGGACATCAGCCCACCGGGCATGAGCAAGATCATCGATGACCGTGCGTGCCAGCTCTTCGGCCTCGGGAAGTGCATTCGTATTCATGACCTCGCCGATCTCCTGCCAGCTTCGGCCCGCCTCGCGCGCCTGCTGCACCGCCGCGGTCAGCGATGCCTCCGCTCGGTCCCGAGCCTCGCGCGCTGCACGCACCAACTCGAGCGGATCGCTTTCGTCATGCATGACATCGAGTGTGCGCTCAGATCGCGAAACCAGGCGGCGCAACGATCTCTTCGCACACTCGGCGAGCTCGGCGCTACGGGAAGCGTTTGATGCACCGGTCCTGATCGCCGAGCACCCCGATGCGGAAGGCATCGATGCGGTTGAACCCGGCGGGCACCGATTCACCGTTGACATCGCTGGCGACCAGACCGTTGGTCAGCAGACCCGACACGGCTTCGTCGATGTCGCCCGCAGTGAGGGCGACGGTGTTGCCGTCGGATGTGGTGACTTCCTTGGACAATTTCGTGGTGGCCACCCCGGTCAGGCACGCGGTGCGCAGCCCGGCCTCGGCGTTGTCGAGCACCAGGCCGCCGCGCTCGTGCTGGACCGCCAGCATGTAGCGCGACACCAGCACCGAGTAGGCGGTGTTGTCCCCGGTGACCAGAACGTTGTCTTGGCCCTCGTTCGAGGCGCCCATTTTCTCCAGGCCGGGCAGGTCGACGACGATGGTGTTGGTTGCCGGGCAGAAGGACACCGGCGAGCTGGGCCGGGCGTCGGGGCACTTGGCTGCCGAGGCGGCATCGAAGCTCAGCGTCGGCGGGTTCTTCGGCTTGAACAGGATGTTCATCGCCTCGACAATCGCCCGGGTCGACTCCTCGGTCACCGGCCACTCACCGGTCTGGTCGCGTTGCAGTTCGATGGGCAGATTGCCGCGGCGCTGACCGATCTCCTGGGCGTCGATGGCCGCGCAGGACGACGGCCCGTCGGTGAACCCGAACTGGAAGGCCGAGATTCGTTCGAACGCCGATCCGTGTTCGTCGCCGGTGTCGGAGTAGTCGTCCTGGCTCAGCAGCGGATCGCGGAACGCGATCATCGCGGCCAGAAGGTTATTCAGCCCGTCGCCGGTGCTCAGCGTGAACCGCTTCGAGTTGCCTTCGGCCACCCAGCGCATGTAGACCCCGGCGAAGCAGTCGGCCTGCTGCTCGGCCACCAGCGTCGGGGTGCCCTTCTTGTTGAGATTGGCCATCTTCTGGATCGCGTGGCCGTATTCATGCGCCAGCACCATCGTGATTGCCATGTCGCCGTTGGCTTGTCGCAACGCCGGCAGCAGGACGCCACGATCCCAGCCGATGGTGTTGTCGTCCTCGCAGAACGCGGCGTTGATCAGCCCGGAGGTGGTGTCGTCGCAGAACTCGCCGTCGTAGGCGTCGGAGTCCCAGGAGATGAGGTCCTTCACCGGCTTGAACTGACCGTCGAACGTACCGCTGTAGTTATCCGCCCAGAACGACTCCAGGTCGCTGACCGACTGCGCGGCGATCTCGTCGGCCTTGCCGCCGTCGGTGTGGGAGACCTTGCGGGTGGGCTTCTCGGCATCGGAACGCAGGCCGCTGGTCCCGTCGACCGCCTGCAGGCCGCCGACCTTGAACGGGTCGTCGAACACCGACACCGCCTTGCCCGAAATGGTGGAGCCGCAGCCGGCCAGCACCACAGCGGTGCCCGCAAGCGCGAGCAGGCGGGCAAGGGATCGTCGGTGCATGAGGGCCACTCTCTCAGGGGTGTCAGACCGGCGGGTGTGCAAAATTGCTCTCACAATAGTGCCGTGGCCCCGGCTCTACCGATCCCAATTCATGGCCCGACGTCGTCGCGTAGGCGCTGAAGTGCTTGTTTGACGCGGTCGGGATCGGTGGTCGGCCAGAACGGCGGCAGCGACGCACGGAGGTAGCTGCCGTACCGGGCGGTGGCCATCCTCGAGTCCAGTACCGCGACGACGCCCCGGTCGTCCACGCGGCGCAGCAGCCGGCCCGCGCCCTGAGCCAGCAGCAGTGCGGCATGGGCGGCGGCGACCGACATGAACCCGTTGCCTCCGCGCGCGGCGATGGCCCGCTGCCGCGCGGTCAGCAGGGGATCGTCGGGGCGCGGGAACGGGATGCGATCGATGAGAACCAGGGACAGCGACGGTCCCGGCACGTCGACGCCCTGCCATAGCGACAGCGTGCCGAACAGCGATGTCTCGGGATCGGCGGCGAAACGTTCGACCAGGGCGGCCGTCCCGTCGTCGCCCTGGCAGAGGATCGGGGTGTCGATGCGCGCCCGCAGTGCCTCGGCTGCCGCCTTGGCGGCGCGCATTGAGGAGAACAACCCCAGGGTGCGCCCACCCGCGGCCTCGATGAGTCCGGCGATCTCGTCGAGCTGCTCCGGGTTGCCTGCGCTGTCGCGGCCCGGCGGCGGCAGATGGGCGGCGACGTAGAGGATGCCGGACTTCGCGTGCTCGAACGGGGAGCCGACGTCGAGGCCCTTCCATTTGGGGCCGTCGCCGAGTCCCCACGCGCCGGCCATCGCGTCGAACGAGCCGCCGACGGTCAGCGTCGCCGACGTCAAAACTGTTGTGGCACTGTCGAACAGACGGGTACGCAGCAACCCGGCGACCGACAGCGGCGCCACCCGCAGGACGGGTCTGAGATTTCCCCTGATGTCTTCATGGTCCAGCCACACCACCTCGGTGCGGTCCGGGATCGCCGGCACGAATGAGTCCAGCACCCGCGAGGCGGCGTCGCCGATTTCGGTCAGCGACGCGATCGCCTCGCTGCGCGCCGCCGCGGCCTTCGGGTCTTTCGGCGCCGGATCGATGTCGCCGCGGGCGGCGGTGGCGGCGTCCCGCAGCGCGGTCAGGTAGGTGGCCAGTTCGTCGTCGAGATAGTCGAGCCGGCCTGGCTGGGCGTCGTGGATCGCCGACGAGAACGTCGCCACCGCCGCCTCCATCCGCTGGACGAGCCGTGGGCTGATCAGCCGGGAGATGCGCCGGGTGGCCACCCCGAGCGGGGCGGGGGTCAGCTCGCCGGTGGCCACCGACGTCACCCGATCCACCAATTCGTGCGCCTCGTCGACCACCAGGTAGCTGTGTTCGGGCAACACCGAGGCGTCCGCGATCGCGTCGATGGCCAGCAGTGCGTGGTTGGTGACGATGATCTCGGCGCGGCCGGCCTCGCCACGCGCCCGTTCGGAGAAGCAGTCGGTGCCGTACGGGCAGCGCGCCATCCCGAGGCACTCCCGGGCCGAGACGCTGACCTGCGACCAGGACCGGTCGGGCACGCCCGGCGTCAGCTCGTCACGATCGCCGGTCTCGGTGGACGACGCCCACGCCGTCAACCGGGCCACGTCGCGGCCCAACGCGGTCGCGGCGACGGGTTCAAACAGCTCTTCCTGCGGGTTCTCGGCATTTTCTTCGCCGCCGCCGTTGTGAATCTTGTTCAAGCACAGATAGTTTCGGCGCCCCTTGAGCAGAGCGAACGTGGGCCGCCTTGGCAGGCTGTCGGCAAGGGCGTCGACCAGTCGTGGCAGGTCGCGATCGACGAGCTGGCGTTGCAGGGCGATGGTCGCGGTGGACACCACGACGGGGGTTTCGTCGGCGACCGCCCGGGCGATCGCCGGAATGAGGTAGGCCAGCGACTTGCCGGTTCCGGTGCCCGCCTGCACCGCTAGATGCTCGCCGCCGGCGAACGCCTGCGCCACCGCCTCGGCCATCTGCACCTGGCCGGGCCGCTCGTTGCCGCCCAAAGCGGCCACCGCCGTCGTCAGCAACTCGGTCACCGGCGGCACTTCGTCCGCACTCACCGCATCGGCACCTGACGGGTCGGGATCGCCGGCTCGCCCTGGGACAGGGCCAGACCCTCCCACGGCAGGCTGCGCAGCCCGGTCGCCACCAACGCGCGCGCCGCAGCCAGGTCCGGTACGGCGACGGGCTGCCCGCCGCGCACCAGCGGCACGGTCAGCGCCCGCGAAGGTTCGGTCAACTCGGGAGGTGCGGACACCGGGTAGATGACCTCCTCGATGATCGTGCCCGTCGGTCGGGACAGCCGCAGGGCTGCCTTGCGGCCGCCGTGAGATTCCTTGCGGCTGCTGCGTTTTTCCACCGGCAGGCCGTCCACCTCGACGAGTTTGTAGACCATGCTGGCGGTGGGCGCGCCGGAGCCGGTGGCCACCGAAGTCCCGACACCATAGCTGTTGACGGGATCGGCGCGCAGCGCCGCGATCGAGAACTCGTCGAGATCCCCCGACACCACGATCTGAGTGCCGGTCGCGCCAAGGTCGTCGAGTTGGGTGCGCGCCCGGCGGGCCAGCACGCCGAGGTCACCGGAGTCGATGCGCACCGCGCCGAGTTCGGGTCCGGCGACGGCGATCGCGTTGGCCACCCCGGTCGTCACGTCGTACGTGTCGACCAGCAGAGTCGTCCCGATGCCCAGTGCGTCGACCTGCGCGCGGAATGCGGCCCGCTCGTCCGGGCCGTCGGCAGTCGTGTAGAGCATGGTGAACGCATGCGCGCTGGTTCCGATCGCGGGGATGCCGTAGCGGCGGTGGGCTTCGAGATTGGATGTCCCGGTGAAGCCGGCGATGTAGGCGGCCCGTGCCGACGCCAGCGCCGCAATTTCGTGGGTGCGCCGCGAACCCATCTCGATCAGTGTCCGGCCGGCGGCGGCGCTGACCATCCGCGCGGCGCCCGAGGCGATCGCGGTGTCGTGGTTGAAGATCGACAGCGCCAGCGTCTCGAGCAACACGCACTCGGCGAAGGTGCCGGTGACCGACAGGACCGGGGAGCCGGGGAAGTACAACTCACCTTCGGCGTAGCCATCGATGTCGCCGGTGAAGCGGAAGTCCCGAAGGTAGTCCAGGGTCGTGGAGTCGAGGAACGACGACAGCGATTCCAATGCCTCGTCGTCGAAAATGAACTCGCTCAAGGCTTCCAGGAACCGCCCGGTCCCGGCCACCACTCCGTAGCGGCGACCGTCGGGCAGCCGGCGAGCAAACGCCTCGAATGTCGTCCTGCGTCCGGCTGAACCATCGCGCAGCGCGGCGGCCAACATCGTCAGCTCGTACTTGTCCGTCAGCAGGGCGGCGGTCACAGCGCAACCGTATCGGCCGCCCCACGGGCTGGATAGCGATTGAACCCGCTCGCTATCCTTATCCGCATGGGCTCGCAAGCAGCTCCGACCAAGCCGGACGCAGCAGGACAGCAACAGACTGAAACCGTCAGCGCTCTGGACAACCCCTGGGTGACGATCGTCTGGGACGACCCGGTTAACCTCATGAACTACGTGACCTACGTGTTCCAGAAGCTCTTCGGCTACAGCGAGCCGCACGCGACGAAGCTCATGCTGCAGGTTCATGAGGAG
Source organism: Mycobacterium sp. RTGN5 (assembly GCF_033804465.1). Lineage (NCBI taxonomy): Bacteria > Bacillati > Actinomycetota > Actinomycetes > Mycobacteriales > Mycobacteriaceae > Mycobacterium > Mycobacterium sp. RTGN5. The sequence goes on along the minus strand of NZ_JAPZLA010000006.1, from coordinate 313,236 downwards.
GGCAAGGCAGTGGTATCGGCGGGGAGCCGGGAATCCATGGAAGTAGACGTGACCAAGCTGCACGCCGCCGGGTTGTGGGCGACCATGCAGCAGGATCGCTGAGCAAGGCCACCCGGTCTATCGGTCAGGAATAACGTGCGCAAATGGAAGCGGGTCGACACCGCCGAGGGTCCCCGTTTCCGTTCAGCACTGGCTCCGCACGAAGCGGCGCTGCTCAAGAACATGGTGTCCTCGGTGCAAGGGATGCTCGACGAGCGCGAGGCCGCGAATCCGTCGGACCCGCTGGAGCAGATCACCGGCATCCGCGCGGGCAATCCGCAGCCGCCCGAGGACTCCACCATGCGGCGACTGTTGCCCGACTTCTTCAAACCGCAGCGCGATCACCCAGCCGGCTCGGCCGCCGCTGAAAGCCTCAACGGCGCCCTGCGCAGCCTGCATGAGCCCGACATCATCGATGCTAAAAAGGCTGCGGCACAACGTGTTCTGGACACGCTTCCCGACGGCGGGGGCAGGTTCGAGATCACCGAGGGCGACGCGAATGCCTGGATATCGGCGATCAACGACGTACGGCTTGCGCTGGGCGCGATGTTGGAGATCGGACCCGAGGGTCCCGACCGGCTGCCCGCCGACCACCCGCTGGCCGGGCACCTCGACGTGTATCAGTGGCTGACCGTCCTGCAGGAGTATCTGGTGCTGGGGCTGATGGGTAAGCCCATCCGATGAGTCCCGGACCGATGAGTCACGGATCGATCACCGACGTCGACGGCATCCTGGTCGGCCATCACGGTCGCCTCGACGCGGACGCGACGCTGGGATCGGGCTGGGCCTGCGGCACCACGGTGATCGTCGCGCCGCCGGGGACGGTCGGGGCCGTCGACGTCCGGGGTGGTGCGCCCGGTAGCCGCGAGACCGATCTGCTCGACCCGTCCAACAGCGTCCGGCACGTCGATGCCGTGGTGTTGACCGGCGGCAGCGCGTACGGACTGGCCGCCGCCGACGGCGTGATGACCTGGCTGGAGCAGCAGGGCCGCGGTGTGGCGATGGACGGGGGCGTCGTTCCGATCGTTCCGGCCGCGGTGATTTTTGACCTTCCGGTCGGCGGCTGGGGCTGCCGGCCGACCGCGGACTTCGGATACGCGGCCGCGCAGTCGGCCGGCGTGGACGTGGCGGTCGGCACCGTCGGAGCGGGCGTCGGCGCGCGCGCCGCGGTACTCAAGGGTGGCGTCGGCACCGCATCGATGACACTCGATTCCGGGGTGACCGTCGGCGCGATCGTCATCGTCAACAGTGCCGGCAACGTCGTCGACCCGGCCACCGGCCTGCCCTGGATGAGCCATCTCGTCAAGGAGTTCGGGCTGGTCGCACCGCCCGCCGAACAGATCGCCGCGCTCACCGCCCTCGACGCCGAGTCCAGCCCGCTGAACACCACCATCGCGGTGGTCGCCACCGACGCCGCGCTGTCGCCGTCGGCCTGCCGGCGCTTCGCGGTGGCCGCGCAGGACGGCCTGGCGCACACCATCCGGCCGGCGCACACCCCGCTGGACGGGGACACCGTTTTCGCGTTGGCCACCGGTGCCATCGAGCTCGAACCGGACGCCGACACCCCGGCGCAGATGGCGCCGGAGACCAAGCCGCTCGCGAGGCTGGGCGCGGCCGGGGCAGACTGTTTGGCGCGCGCGGTACTGGTCGCTGTGCTGGCCGCGGAGTCGGCGGCCGGAATACCGACCTACCGCGACATGTTGCCCGGTGCGTTCGGCGCATCCGCCCGCTGAGCCCGACCACAGGAGGAAGCCCCGCCGTGCTGGTGATCCGTGCCGACCTGGTCGACGCCATGGTCGCCCACGCCAGGGCCGACCACCCCGACGAAGCGTGCGGAGTGCTGGCCGGGCCCGAAGGGTCCGATCGTCCCGAGCGGCATATCCCGATGATCAACGCCGAGCGGTCGCCGACGTTTTATCGGTTCGATTCCGGTGAGCACTTCCAGGTGTGGCGGTCGATGGATCAGGCCGATGAGGCTCCCGTCGTCATCTACCACTCGCACACCGCGACCGAGGCCTATCCCAGCCGCACCGACATCTCGTATGCCGGCGAACCCGGCGCGCACTACGTCCTGGTCTCCACCCGGGATCCCGAGGAGCACGAGCTGCGCAGTTACCGGATCGTCGACGGCGTCGTCACCGAAGAACCCGTCACCATCGTCGAGCAGTACGAGAACTGAAGAAGGAGCCACCCATGTCTGTAGAGGTGTCCATCCCGACCATCCTGCGCACCCACACCGGCGGCGAGAAGCGCGTCAACGCTGACGGCTCGACGCTTCAGGCCGTGATCGCCGATCTGGAGGCCAACTACTCCGGCATCTCCGAGCGGTTGGTGGAGAACGGCAAGCTGAACCGGTTCGTCAACATCTACGTCAACGACGAGGACGTCCGGTTCTCCGGTGGGCTGGACACCGAGATCGGTGACGGCGACTCGGTGACGATCCTGCCCGCGGTGGCCGGTGGCTGAGCGGGAGACGAATTGACGCGCTACGGCTCGCTGCTGCAGGCGGTCGGCGACACCCCGCTGGTCGGGTTGCCGCGGCTGTCGCCGCGCTGGGACGAGACGGACGACGGCCCGCATGTCCGGCTGTGGGCCAAACTCGAGGACCGCAACCCGACCGGATCCATCAAGGATCGGCCCGCCCTGCGGATGATCGAGCAGGCCGAACGGGACGGGCTGCTCACACCGGGCACGACCATCCTCGAACCCACCAGCGGCAACACCGGGATCTCGCTGGCGATGGCCGCGCTGCTGAAGGGCTACCGGCTGATCTGCGTGATGCCGGAGAACACCTCGATCGAGCGCAGGCAGATCCTCGAGCTCTACGGCGCGCAGATCATCTCGTCGCCCGCCGAGGGCGGCTCGAACACCGCGGTGGCCCGGGCCAAGGAGCTCGCCGCCGAGCACCCCGAGTGGGTGATGCTCTACCAGTACGGCAATCCGGCCAACGCCGACGCGCACTACTACGGCACCGGGCCCGAACTGCTCAAGGACCTGCCCGAGATCACGCATTTCGTCGGCGGCCTCGGGACCACCGGCACGCTCATGGGCACCGGACGGTTCCTGCGCGAGCACGTCCCCGGCATCGCGATCGTCGCCGCCGAACCGCGCTACGGCGAGGGCGTCTACGCGCTGCGCAACATCGACGAGGGTTTCATCCCCGAGCTGTACGACCCCGACGTGCTGACCACCCGTTTCTCGGTCGGCTCGATCGACGCGCTGCGCCGCACCCGGGAGCTGATTCAGGTCGAGGGCATCTTCGCCGGCATCTCCACCGGCGCGATCCTGCACGCCGCGCTCGGGGTGGCGGCCAAGGCCGTCAAGGCCGGTCAGCGTGCCGACGTGGCGTTCACCGTGTGTGACGCGGGGTGGAAGTATCTGTCCACCGGTGCCTACGCCGGTAGCCTGGACGAAGCCGAGCAGGCGTTGGAAGGGCAGCTATGGGCATGACCGGGCCGGCCGGCTATCCGGCACAGGCGCCGCAGCCGAAGAAGCGACCGCTGTGGATGACGGGTGGCATCACCATCCTGTCGTTCGTCGCGCTTCTCTACGTCATCGAAGCCGTCAATCAGGCCACCGGCGACCGTCTTGACTACAGCGGCGGTATCAGGCCGCTGGACTCGGATGGACTGTGGGGCATCCTGTTCGCGCCGCTGCTTCACGCAGACTGGCAGCACCTGATCTCCAACACCGTGCCCGCGTTGGTGCTCGGCTTTCTGATGACGCTGCTTGGCATGTCGCGGTTCATCTTCGCGTCTGCATTCATCTGGATCGCAGGCGGCTTCGGCACCTGGCTGATCGGGAATGTGGGCAGCACCTGCGGCGGCGAGCCGAACATCATCGGCGCGTCCGGCCTGATCTTCGGGTGGCTGACATTCCTGCTCGTGTTCGGGTTCTTCACCCGCACGGTGTGGCAGATCGTCGTCGGCATCCTGGTGCTCCTGTATTACGGCACTGTCCTGTTTGGCGCGCTTCCCCAGGTTGGCTGTACCGGCATCTCCTGGCAGGGGCACCTGTGCGGCGCGGTCGCCGGGGTGTTTGCGGCCTATTTGCTGTCCGGCCCGGAACGCAAGGCCCGGGAACGCAAGAAGTCCGGTCAACTCCCCGGGCTGACTTCGTGAGCGACCGCTTCGCACCCGTCGGGATCTTCGACTCCGGCGTGGGCGGGCTGACCGTGGCCCGCTCGATCATCGACCAGCTGCCCGACGAAGACATCATCTATGTCGGCGACACCGCCAACGGACCGTACGGCCCGCTGACGATCCCCGAGGTCCGGGCGCACGCCCTGGCCATCGGCGACGACCTCGTCGAACGCGGGGTGAAGGCCCTCGTCATCGCCTGCAACACCGCATCGTCGGCCTGCCTGCGCGATGCCCGCGAACGCTACGACGTGCCCGTCGTCGAGGTGATCCTGCCCGCGGTGCGACGCGCCGTGGCCACCACCCGGACCGGACATATCGGTGTGATCGGGACTCAGGCGACCATCGCCTCGCAGGCCTACCAGGACGCCTTCACGGCGGCCCGCGACGTCGACGTCACGGCGGTGGCGTGCCCGCGATTCGTGGACTTCGTCGAGCGTGGCGTCACCAGCGGCCGGCAGGTGCTGAACCTGGCCGAGGGATACCTGGAGCCGCTGCAGCACGCGCAGGTCGACACGCTGGTGTTGGGCTGCACGCACTACCCGCTGCTGTCCGGGCTGATTCAGCTGGCGATGGGGGATTCGGTCACGCTGGTGTCCAGTGCCGAGGAGACGGCAAAAGACTTGCTGAAAGTGCTGACCGAGGGCGATTTGCTGCGGCCCCATGAGGCTCCGGCGGCGACCCGACTGTTCGAGGCGACCGGCGATCCTGAGGCATTCACGGCCCTGGCGGCACGCTTCCTTGGGCCGGCGATCACCGGTGTCCACCCTGTTCAGCGTCACGTCGCCGCGACGAAGTGAATCTCGTAGCGAAACCCGTCATGTTTTCCTCTTGCGGCATCCGGACATGGCAAGCTAGTGGGTGTGCGAATCACGATCCTCGGTTGCTCCGGCAGTGTTGTCGGGCCTGATTCGCCGGCGTCTGGCTACCTGCTGACGGCACCGGACACGCCACCGCTGGTTCTGGATTTCGGCGGCGGGGTGCTGGGCGCCCTGCAACGCCACGCCGACCCCAACGACGTCCACGTTCTGCTGTCGCATCTCCACGCCGATCACTGCCTGGATCTCCCCGGCTTATTCGTGTGGCGCCGCTACCACCCGAGCCCGGCCAAGGGCCGCGGGGTGATGTACGGCCCCAGCGATACCTGGAGCCGGCTTGCCGCGGCGTCCTCGCCGATGGGCGGCGAGCTCGACGACTTCTCCGACATCTTCGATATCCATCACTGGCAGGACAAGCGACCGGTGCAATTCGGCGCCTTGACCGTGTTGCCACGATTGGTGACGCATCCGACCGAGTCGTTCGGTATGCGGATCACCGACCCGAGTGGTGCCACCCTGGTCTACAGCGGTGACACCGGGGTGTGTGACTCGCTCGTCGAATTAGCCAGCGGCGCAGATGTTTTCCTCTGCGAGGCGTCCTGGACCCACGCGCCGGACCGGCCGCCGCATCTGCATCTGTCGGGTACCGAGGCGGGCCTGATGGCCAAGCGCGCCGGTGTCGGCGAGCTCTTGTTGACTCATATCCCGCCCTGGACGTCCCGCGAGGACGTGATCAGTGAGGCCAAGGCCGAGTTCGACGGTCCTGTCCACGCCGTGGTCTGCGGGGAGACCATCGAGGTCCATCGGCACTGACCCGCTCCGCTAGGGTTGCGAGGTGTCCCGACGCAAAGACGGCAGGCTTGACGACGAGCTGCGGCCGGTCACCATCACCCGCGGTTTTACGTCCAATCCGGCCGGCTCGGTCCTGATCACTTTCGGTGAGACCCGGGTGATGTGCACGGCCAGTGTCACCGACGGGGTGCCGCGCTGGCGCAAGGGGTCGGGCCAGGGCTGGCTCACCGCGGAGTACGCGATGTTGCCGGGGTCCACCCACACGCGTTCAGATCGTGAATCGGTGAAGGGCCGCCTCGGCGGGCGCACCCAGGAGATCAGCCGGCTGGTCGGCCGCTCACTGCGGGCCTGCATCGACCTGGCCGCCCTTGGTGAGAACACCATCGCGATCGACTGCGACGTGCTGCAGGCCGACGGCGGGACCCGCACCGCGGCGATCACCGGCGCCTACGTCGCGCTCTCCGATGCCGTCACCTTTCTGGCCGCGGGCGGCAAGCTGTCCGATCCCCGCCCGCTGTCGTGTGCCATCGCGGCGGTCAGCGTCGGCGTGGTCGACGGCCGGGTGCGCGTCGACCTTCCCTACGAAGAGGATTCGCGCGCCGAGGTCGACATGAACGTCGTCGCCACCGACACCGGAACTCTCGTCGAGATCCAGGGCACCGGTGAGGGTGCGACCTTCCCGCGCTCGACGCTGGACAAGATGCTCGACGCCGCGCTGGCGTCGTGCGAGACGTTGTTCGCCGTGCAGCGCGAAGCGCTGGAGCTGCCCTATCCCGGCGTGCTGCCGGAAGGCCCGCCGTCGAAGAAGGCGTTCGGCTCGTAACCATGGCGCGACTGCTGGTCGCCAGCCGCAATGCCAAGAAGCTGGCCGAGCTGCGCCGGGTTCTCGATGCCGCCGGCGTGTCCGGGCTGACCTTGGTGTCGCTCGACGACGTGCCACCCTTCGAGGAGGCCCCTGAAACCGGCGCCACCTTCGAGGAGAACGCGTTGGCCAAGGCGCGGGACGGCTACGCCGCCACCGGTCTGCCGACCGTCGCCGACGATTCGGGGATCACGGTCGCTGCCCTCAACGGAATGCCGGGTGTGCTCTCGGCGCGGTGGGCCGGCGCGCACGGTGACGATGCCGCCAACAACGAACTGCTGCTGGCTCAGTTGCGCGACGTCCCCGACGAGCGGCGCGCGGCGGCTTTCGTCTCGGCGTGCGCACTGGTCTACGGTCCCGGCGACGCCGACAACGCGGTCGTGCGCGGCGAGTGGCCCGGGCTGCTCGCCCGCGAGCCGCGCGGCGCGGGCGGCTTCGGCTATGACCCGCTGTTCGTCCCGGAGGGGGAGACCCGCAGCGCCGGGCAGCTCAGTCCGGCGGAGAAGGACGCGGCATCACACCGCGGCCGGGCGCTGGCGCTGCTGATTCCGGCGCTGCGTGCGCTGGTCAGCTGAGTATCCGCAAATTTTTCTAGCGCATCTAACTGTGTCATGATGCTCGCGTGGGTCGTCACTCGGTCCGGGCGGCGCACCCCGGTGTTCTGATCGCCGTTCTGGCGGCTGCCGGTATCAGTGTGTCGCTGATGCAGACGCTGATGATTCCGCTGATTCCCGAGCTTCCGACGCTGCTGCACACCAGTCCGGCCAATGCCTCGTGGGCGATCACGGTGACGCTGCTGACCGCCGCGGTGACCACGCCGGTATTCGGCCGGCTCGGCGACATGTACGGCCCCAAGCCGATGCTGATTATTTGCGCTGCCACGCTGACCGTCGGCTCATTGATCGCGGCGATGACCAGTTCCCTGCTGCCGTTCATCGTCGGCCGTGGGCTGCAGGGTCTCGGCATCCCGATCATCCCGCTGGCCATCGGTGTGCTGCGGGCCGCGCTACCGGCCGACCGGGTCGGCTCGGCGATGGGCTTGATCAGCGCGTCGCTGGGCGTCGGCGGCGCGCTCGGGCTGCCGCTCTCGGCGGTGATCGCCGAGAAGGCTGACTGGCACACGCTGTTCTGGGGCGCGGCCGGCCTCGGGGTCGGATCGATGTTGCTGTTTCACTTCCTGGTGCCGAAGGTCCCCGCCACGTCCAACGACCGGTTCGACCCGCTCGGCACGGTGCTGCTGACTGTCGGACTGGTGACACTGCTGCTGCCGATCTCCAAGGGGTCGACGTGGGGGTGGACGAGCCCGACGACCGTGTGGCTGTTCGTTGGCTGCCTGGCGGTTTTCGCGCTCTTTGCGTGGTGGCAGTTCCGGGTGGACGCGCCCCTCGTCGATCTGCGCACCACGCTCACACGGTCCGTGCTGACCACGAACATCGCCTCGATCGCGGTCTGCTTCGCGATGTTCGCGATGTCATTGGTCGGACCGCAAATTCTCGAGCTGCCGCCCCAAACCGGCTTCGGGCTCGGTCAGACGATGCTGCAGGCCGGTCTGTGGATGGCGCCCGGCGGTCTGGCGATGATGGCCGCGGCGCCCATCGCCGCGCGGGTGGCGGCGAGGCGGGGCTCGAAGTTCACCCTCATCGTCGGCTCGGTGATCATCGCGAGCGCGTATCTGGCCGGGGCCTACCTGCTGATCAGTCCGGTTCAGGTGATGGTGTTCAACATCGTCATCAGCTTCGGCGTGGGCTTCGCATACGCGTCAATGCCGGCGTTGATCAACGCGGCGGTGCCCATGTCGGAAACCGCTGCCGCCAACGGAATCAACGCGCTGGCGCGATCCTTGGGGACGTCGATATCCAGTGCGGTGATCGGGGCGGTGCTGGCGACGATGTCGATCTCGTTCGCCGGTCACGTCGTGCCGTCGTTGGCAGGCTTCCGAGTCGCGCTGCTGATTGCCGCCGGCGCGGCGGCGCTGGCTGCGGCGATCGTGCTGACGCTTCCGGCGGCGGCCGACGCCGCGGTCGAGGACTGGTCGCCCGATGAGCTCGAGCTCGAGGATGATCCGCTGATCAGAGGTTGAACCGGGTCTTCAGTTCCCGGGTCTGCACCTGCTCGACGATGATGCCCAGCAGCGGAATCGTTCCGGCCAGCAGCACGCCGATGGTCTTGGCGATCGGCCAGCGCACCTTCACCGCGAGGTTGGCGGTGAACAGCAGGTAGATGAAGTAGACCCAGCCGTGCACCACGCCGATCCAGGTCGGCGGGTCGTCGACCTTCACGATGTACTTCATGACCATCTCGTAGCAGAGCGCGATCAGCCAGATACCGGTTGTCCAGGCCAGGACCCGGTAGCCGAGAAGGGCTTTGCGGATCGTCTCGTTCGGCTCGCCCGCCTGTGTGTGGGCTTCGGGCGACTCGGGTGCACTCATGCGGTGGTCCTGTTCTGCTCTTCTGGGTTCTTGTCGGCCTGGGCCAGCTCAGCGAGGTAGGCGTTGTATTCGCGCATGGCGGGGTCGAGCTCACCGGAAGTGGCTCGGGCCGTGGGACGTTCGGGCAGCAGCCCGGCGGGAATCTCGGTGAGAGATTCCGCGGCCGACGGCGGCACAGGTGGGGCGTCCTCGTAGCGAATGAACTTGCGATAGGCGTACACACAGAACCCCGCGAACATGGGCCATTGCAGGGCGTAGCCCAGGTTCTGGAAGCTGCCCGACGTCGACTCGAATCTGCTCCACTGCCACCAGCCCAGAGCCAGGCAGCCGCTGGCAGCGATGATCACTCCGATGATCAGCGTGAACCTGCGGCGGCGGGTCGTGGACACACCACGACGGTACCGTGCCAGCGGTTATGGGTTCATGGGTGCGTGACGCTCAGCACTTCGGACCGATGAATTCGTCGAGTCTCGCGGTAGCTGCCTTGCGGTAGATCGAGACGACGTACTTGGTCGACCGGGTCCACGTGATGCCGAGCTGGTCGAGGGTGTGGGTAAAGAGACCGAGGATGTCCTCGGAGTGGTTGGTGAAGTGGTAGCGGATGCTCTTGACGCCACGGTCGTTGGCGATCACGCGGCAACCGTCGCTGTGTATCAGGCCGCGAATGAATTCTTCTGGTGCTTGCTCCACGAGCTGCTCTTGCCACGGCTCCAACGTGATCGGCCGGAGGTGCTTCACGCCGGGACCGTGTTGAGGGAACAGGCATGGCCAGTGGTTGGAGCAGAGGTACACATCCGCGTACGTGCCACTCGGCCGCGTCCACAGGCCCGCCCGTTGTCCCGGCATCACGGTGTCGATCACTCTGCGACAGTCATCGATGATTCCGGGATACTTCGTATCGCAGGTGATCCTGAGCATCCAAGTTCGTGCGGTCTTCGAGATACAGCCGTCTCCGAGATACAGACCCAGCAGATAGCAGTAATCATCAGCCGGCAGGTTGCCGAAGTCGTGGACGCGAGCACAGACTCCCGATCGTCGTTCACGATCCCACCTGGGCGGCCGCGTGCGCCAAACCTGCACCGTGCGACGCGGAATCCCTGTCTGTCTCGAGATCGCGCAATCATTCAAGCCAGCCTCGATGAGGCCGCGTACGAGCTCGAATTCCTTGGCTGAGCGCACGTTGCGTCCTATTCGGGTGTCCTCAACACAACATATGAGCCACCACCGACAAGAATGGTGCGTCGCCGACGCTAGAATCGACCGTTACGCGGGCGTGGCGGAATGGCAGACGCTATGGCTTTAGGTGCCATTGCTCGAAAGAGCGTGTGGGTTCGAATCCCTCCGCCCGCACCATTGAGATGTGTCACAGGCCGGGGTTAGCGTCGGAGGATGGCACTCAAGACCGAGAACATCACGTTCGACACCACCGATCCCGAAGGCTTGGCCGCATGGTGGGCACGTGCCCTGGATGGTCAGGTGAATCCCATTGCGCCGCCCTTCTTCGTCGTGGTCAGTCGACTCGAGGGGCCGGGTCTGGCCTTCCAGCAGGTGGAGGATCCGACACCGGGGAAGAACAAGGTGCACCTCGACTTCTCCACCGATGACGTCGAGGCGGAGGTCGCGCGGCTCGTCGAGCTCGGCGCCACCGAAACCGGTCGTAACAGCTTCGGCGACTTCGGCTGGGTCGTGCTCGCCGACCCCGAGGGCAATGCGTTCTGCGTAGCGCCGCAGGGCTAGCGCGCCCGCTGCAGGTCAGCGGTGCTTTTTTGGGGATTTTCCCACACTTAACTTGGTAGTTTCTACCGAGATTAATACTTGCGGCCCAGGCTGCACTCCGACTGAGCCGCCCGGCGGATCGCTACGGTGGGTGAATCGCGAATCGTACTGTGGTTTAACGGCATTGGCGCTGGTCGGCCTGGCGAACCTTCGCGACTTCCGGCCAAACCATTGACACGACGGATTCGCGGTGTCACGATCAGGCCGTTGAATCGAAAACAACGTTTTCGAAATCTCACCGCCGAGCTGGACCGAAGGAGCGCACCGTGGCCGCCGAATCGGACCCGCCCGCCTGGAAGAACCCGTTGTCCTGGCTGCCGCACTCCATTGCCGAGGCGGCCCTGTCCGGCACCGGTCATGACGTCGAATTGCCCGCCGCATGGGCGCATCTGCAGGAGCGCCTCGAGGCTGCCTCGCAGCTGGTGATGTCAGATCCGGTGAACAAGAACAACATCGACTTCGCCGCCGGGATGCGGCACCTGATGATCCTGCTCACCGTCGGCATCGATATGGCCTTGCGCGTCGATCCCGACCCGGTGCTCGCCGTCAATCGCGCAAGCATGGACGACATCGTCACGTGGGGTCTGGAATGTCCCGACTGCGTGTATCTGAACGCCAGCCTGCGCGCTGGGGAGAGCTACCGGTTGTACGGATCCCGCGGGACCGCCCGCTATGTCGGCATCCAAACCATGGACGGCATCGCCGCGACCGCCAACTACCTGGTCGACGATCTCGACGTCAATCCGGACGGGACCTTCGAGGCGATCCTGTCCGCGGACGAACACCCCGCCAACTGGATCAAACTCACCGGCGAGCATCCGACGCTGACGGTGCGCAACTTCCTTTACGACTGGTACACCGAGGAACCCGCATCGCTGCGCATCGAACGGATCGGCCCGAAGGTCGACGTCGAGAGCGCCGCGGTGGAGCCGACCACGTTCGTCTCCCGCCAGCTCTTCGCCCTCGGCGACTTCGTCTACGACAACCTGAAGTTCTTCCTCGACTTCGGTGCGATGCCGCCAAGCAACGGGTTCCTTGAGCCGGCCGACATGACTCAGATGGGTGCGGCCGCCGAAAACCGGCCTGTCATCGGACGATTCGCCCTCGACCCGGGGCAAGCGCTCATCGTCGAATTCGAGCCGCCCAAGGGTGTGTACTGGAGCATCTCGCTCGGCAACCCATGGCTGGAGACCATCCACTACGGTCGCCACCAGTCCAGCCTCAACGGTCACCAGGCGATCGTCGACGCCGACGGGATCGCCCGCTTCGTGCTCAGCGACGAGGACCCCGGGGTGGCCAACTGGTTGGATACCGCCGGCCATAGCAACGGGGCCATCTTGCTGCGCTGCGTTCGCACCGAGACCGCACCGGTGCCTGCCACGCGCATCGTGGCCACCGACGAGGTGCTCGCCGCGCTGCCCGGCGACACGACGACGACCACCCCAGCCGAACGTGTCGACGTCATCGCACGGCGGCGCCGTGCCGTTCACGAAAGGTTCTATCGATGACTTTCTCCGCTGACGAGCTTGAAGCCGGTGCCCGTGCGGCGGCCGGTCTCGAGGATTTCGAGTCGACCTACTACCGCGAGGGCCTCGAGCGCACCGTTGATGGCCTCAACACCGAAGCCGAGCTCAACGACCTCGGGCGGGTGATGCAGCACGCGACGATCAGCAACGCTCTGATCCAACGGCTGCGAATCGTCGACACCCTCAAGAAGCATCCCGAGATCGGCGAGGAAGTCGTCGACGGACCCATCGTCGTCCTGGGCTTGCCCCGCACCGGGACCACCGCACTGGGCCAACTGGTTTCGGCAGACCCACAGTTCCGGTTCCTGCGTACCTGGGAATCTCAGGCGCCGACCCCGCCGCCCGAGGCGGCCACCCAGCGCACCGATCCCCGGATCGCGCAGGCCGCCGAGGGCATCGCGATGATCCAGCAGATGTTCCCGGACTTCCGGGCCATCATCAACTCCGAGGCCGAAGCCGCCACCGAATGCCAGGACCTGATGGGGATGAGTTTCCGGACCTTCCACTTCGACGGTGTGGTTCGGGTTCCCGGATATGTCGAGTGGCTGCTCGACTGCGATATGCGCGAAACCTACGGCTTCCACAAGGAGGCACTCAAACTGCTGCAGTGGCATTGCAAGCCGAATCTGTGGCTGCTGCGCACGCCGGTGCACATGTTCGCTCTCGACGCCTTCGTTGAAACCTATCCCAACGCAAAATTCCTCTGGAGCCACCGGGATCCGGCCAAGGTGCTCGGCTCGGTGTGCAGTCTCATCGCCTACGTCCGCAGCTGGAGTAGCGACTACGTCAACAATGCCGAGCTGGGCGCCGAGCAATTGGCGTGGTGGTCCGAAGGCATCAAGCGGGCGATGGACTTCCGGACGAAATTCGGTGACGACCGCTTCGTCGACGTCTCGTTTGCCGATCTGCAAAACGACCCCGTTGGCACCGTGTCCAAGAGCTACCGCGAGCTGGGGCTGGATTTCTCGGCCGAGTCGCGCGCCAGGGTCGCGGGCTGGGCGGACAGCCATCAGCCAGGACAGCGCGGCACCCACAGCTACGATCTGGCCGACTACGGCCTGACGCCCGACCAGGTGCAGGAAACGTTCAGCGACTATCTCACGGCGTACGACGCGTCGGCGTAGCGGCAGCGTGGTAATTACAGGACATGCAACCGACAACCACGGCTGGCCGCAAGAAACTCGACCCCGATCCGCGCGTGCGCATCGAGATCCTGTCCGCGGCGTCGAAGTTGGTGCGCGAAGAGGGTGTTCGTGCACTCAGCATCGCCGCCGTCCTGTCCCGTGCGCACCTGAGCACACGGGCGTTCTACCGGCATTTCGACTCCAAGGACCAACTGGTTGCTGCGGTGTTCGTGGAGATGGCTCGCGTCGAGAAGCTGCGACTGCGCAGTCGGATGGCCGAGTATGACGACCCGGTGCGCGCGGTGGCCGAGTGGATCGACGGCCGCCTCGACCTGGCGTTCAACGAACAGATCCGATCGGACCTGCGCAAGATGTCGCTGGAGGCGCAGTCCCAGATGTTCGCCGAACCCGAACTCGTCGGGCCGGCCTACACCGAGATCCTGCTGCCATTGCGTGAGCAGCTCGAACGCGGCAGCAAGGCAGGAGTTTTCGTCGGCATCGATCCCGATGCCGAAGCGCTGTGCATCCAGGGCACCGTGTGGGCGAATGTCGAGCGGCACTGGGCCACCGGTGATTGCGAGCTGAGCAGTCTGCGTGAACGCGTGCTGCGCTTCTGTCTGCGCGGACTTGGCGTGGCACCGGACGCGATTGCCAACGTACTACGGGAATTTCATCAAACCTGACGAGAGGGAACAGCGATGGACTTGGGACTGGCTGGAGCGACCGCGGTGGTCACCGGTGGCAGCAAGGGGATGGGGCTGGCGATCGCCCAAACCCTGGCCGAGGAGGGCGCGCGGGTGGCCGTGATGGCTCGAGAGCAAGGACCGCTCGACGCCGCGGCGGAGTCGCTGCGCGCCGCCGGATCACCTGACGCGGTGGGGATTTCCGTGGACATGAACGACCCGGAATCCATCGCCGCTGCGTTCGCCGAAGTCGCCGAGCGGTGGGGGAGTCTCAACAGCCTGGTGCACACCATCGGCCCCGGCGACGGGTACTTCGAGGAGATGACCGACACCGACTGGGACTCCGCATTTGGACTGGGCACCATGTCCGGTGTGCGCAGTATCCGGGCCGCGTTGCCCAGCCTGCGCCAGGCCGAGTGGGCCCGCGTCGTGACGTTCGCGGCGCACTCGATCCAGCGGCAGAACCCGCGCATCGTCGCCTACACCGCGTCGAAGGCAGCGCTGACGAGCATCACCAAGAACCTGTCGAAAAGCCTTGCCAAAGACGGCATCTTGGTCAATTGCGTATGCCCGGGCACGATCGTGACCGCGAGCTTCACCGAGAACCTCAAAGACATCCTGGCCGCCGACGGTCTGGATGCCACCGATCCGGTGGACGTCATGACTTGGATCGACGACAACTTCCACCAACCCTGCGACCTCGGCCGCGCGGGACTGCCCGAAGAGATCGCCTCGATCACCACGTACTTGGCGTCTCGGCGCAACGGCTACGTCACCGGTGCCACCGTCAACGTCGACGGCGGCTCGGACTTCATCTGAGCCGCCCGCGATTCGTTTCCTACGAGCTGGGCCCCAGGGCGTAGTCGCCGGTTTCGGGATGGTGATACCAGCCGCTGCTGGCCTGCGTTCCGCCGTCGACGTGGATCGTCTGCCCGGTGATGTAACTCGACAGATCGGATGCCAAAAACACGGCAGCTCCGGCCATTTCATCGACGTGACCGGCTCGCCCCATCGGGACGGTGAAGCCGAAGCGCCGCTCACCGCCCGGCGGAGCGACCTGCATCATTCCTTCGGTGAGGGTGATATCGGGTGCCAGCGCATTGACGCGAATGCCGTTGAGCGCCAGCTCGAGGGCGGCCGTCTTGGTGTAGTTGATCACACCGGCTTTGGCGGCCGCGTACGTTGCGTAACCAGGTGCGGCGCGGACACCCTCGATCGAGGTGACGTTGATGACGCTGCCGGTCAACCCCTGCGCCACGATGGCTCTGGCCACCCGCTGCGTGCACAGGTAGACGTGGCGCAGATTGGCCTTATACAGAGCGTCCCAACCATTTTCGGACGTCTCGAGGATGCCTGAGTGGAACACTCCACCGGCATTGTTCACCAGGATGGTGACCGGGCCAAGCTCGGCCGCTGTCTGGGCCAGCGCGGAGTCGACCTGCGCGCTGTCCCGGACGTCCGCCGGAATTCCCAGTGCCCCAATCTCTTGCGCCGCTGACGCACAACTGTCGGGGTCACGCTCCCAAATCGCCACCCGCGCCCCGAACGCGGCAAGGCCGGCCGCGATACCGCGCCCGATGCCGGCGCCGCCGCCGGTGACGACCGCAACCCGGTCGGTCAACAGAATGTGAGAAGGATCGATAGACATGGTGCGAATGTAGACCATGCCCAGTTCGGCTGTTACATTCAAGACTTAATCTGTCGTATATGTAACAACTCGAGAGGGTGGGATGAGCGCCACGATTTTTGTCACCGGGGGCACCGGACAGACCGGCGGCAATGTGTGCGAGCAGCTGATCGAGCGCGGCGATCACGTCCGGGCTCTGGTGCGCAACCCCGACGAAGCCCACGCTCTGGCAGACCTCGGCGTCGAGTTGATCAAGGGAGACATCAGCGATGCCGACGACGTGCTGCGCGCGGCCACCGGCGCCGAGGCCGCCATCCACTGCGCGGCGTTGCTCGGCGGAGCCAGCCAGGACATCAACGACTTCCGGGCGGTCAACATGACCGGCACCACGAATGTTCTTGACGCGGCCAAGAAGCTGGGGATGCGCCGTGTCGTCGCGTTGAGCACCGCCACCTTCATCGACCAGACCACTGATGAACAGTTCGAAGATGCTCCGGTGCTGGCGAATCCGCCCGACGACCCCTACACAGTGACCAAGTTGGCCGCGTTTCTCGAGACCCACGAGCGCGCCGCCGCCGGCGAGGATGTGCTCACGTGTCACCCGGGAGCGATCTTCGGACCGGGCGTTGTCATCGAGCGGGCGTTGCACCGGACCAGCTTCAACCGCGTCCTGCTGGCGGGCATGCGCGGCCGGATCGCCCGCTATCTGGCGTTCCCGGTCACCTGGGTGGCCGGCGCGGATGTCGCACGCGGCTCGATCGCGGCCCTGGACCGTGGTGTGGCCGGCGAACGCTACCTGTTGATCGGCCGTCCGGAGGACACCGTCAGCACCGCGGCCGGCATCAACCGTGCGTGCGAGATCGCCGGGGTCGACCACCGGGTGGAGGACCTCGACTACCGCGCCGATCCCGATCGCTTCACTGCCGAGTTCGGTCCGACGTTGATGGCGATCGCCGAAGCTGCGGCCAAGGAAGTTCGCCCGCCTCGCTCGGCGGACAACCCGACCCGCCGCCGTCTGGGTTATGACCCGATCTCCTTCGACGATGGACTGCGCGCCTACATCCCGTGGTTGCGTAAACTCGGGCGATTGACATGACGAGTGCGGCCGAGAACGCCCGGTCGGATCACGGTGATCTGACCGGCCGGATCCTCGATGCCGCGCGCAGGCTGGTTCTGCAGTCGGGGACGCGCAAGCTGTCCCTGACTGAAGTGGCCGCCGTCGCCGGAGTGTCGCGGCAGAGCATCTATCGATACTTCCTCTCCAAGGAGGAACTCATCGACGCGCTCGGCAAGTATGAGTACCAGCGCTTCAATGCCGCGATGGCGCGGGCGATCGAGGGGCGCACCGGTCCGGCCCGCATGGAGGCAGCCCTCGACGTGGTGGCCACGGTGCTGCAGGACCAGCCCCCACGACGCATGGTTGACCTGGATCCGCGATTCGCGCACGAGCAGATTGTCGGGGCACTACCGGTGATCACCGAAGGGCTTGTCGGCGTGATCCGGCAGTGTCAGCGTGACGGTATGCATCTGGCGGCGGCTCCGCGGGACCTCGCTGCGGCGATCGCGCGCACTGTGCTGAGCCACTACACGTTTCCGGACCAGGATGCCGCCGCCGCGCGCCGGCAGATCCGCGCCATCGTCGGCCTGCCCACCAGCTGATACCCGTGTCGACCCCGCGCCACCGTTTTGTATGCTTACCGTAATCAATACGGTTGATGAGCTTTGCCCGGCGGAAGGTACCTGATGACGGCCCCGAAGATCGACGACCCGGACTTCTGGCGCGACCGCCCCGACCGCGAACTGGCCGAATTTCGTCGCCGCTGCCCGGTCGCCGAGCTGCCCGACTCCGGGTTCTGGGCCGTCACCGGTCACGCGCAGATCACCGAGATGAGCAAGGACCCCACCGCCTACATCTCCTCCAAGGGCGTGCTGATCGGCGACGTCAAGAGGAACGTCTCGGGCAATGACTCGATCCTGTACGTCGACCCGCCGCGCCACGTCACGATGCGCCGAATCGTCAACAGGGGCTTCACTGTTCGCCGCGTTGCCCAGCTCGCCGATCTTGCGGAGTCCATTGTGGCCACGGTGTTCGACGACATCGACCCGACCGTGCCCGTCGATGCGATCGACGCTATCAGTGCTCCCGTGCCGCTGCTGATCATCGCCCACATGCTCGGGGTGCCTGGCGAGGACATACCGACCTTCCGGAAGTGGTCCGACGCGATCGCGATCGCCGCCACCGACCCCACCGATCCGCGGGCCATGGCCGCCATCGACTTCTTCGGCTACTTCAACGCCAAACTCGACGCCCGGATTGCCGAGACCGATCCGCCCGAGGATCTGCTGACCGCGATCACCGCCGACTCCGACCTGACCCGCAGCGAGCAGCTGGGCTTCTGTATGAGTCTGCTGGTGGCCGGAAACGAGACCACCCGCCACTTGATCAGCGGTGGTCTCGTGGCGCTGGCAGAGCACCCCGATCAGCGCGCGGTGCTGGCCGCCGACGAGTCGCTGATCCCGGCCGCCGTCGAGGAGATGTTGCGTTGGGTCACACCGATTCTGGCGATGGGACGGACCACCGCGTGCCCGGTGGACCTCGGGGGCACACAGGTCTCCGAAGACGAGTACCTGGTGATGCTGTACGCCGCCGCGAACCGTGACGAAGCTGTCTTCGGCGACACCGCCGATGCCTTCGACGTGACACGCTCACCCAATCCGCATCTGGCCTTCGGGATCGGTGAGCATTTCTGCCTGGGGGCACAGCTGGCCCGCCTCGAGGCCAAGATCGTCTTCACTGAGATCCTGCGCCGCTGGCCGAATTACCAGGTGCTCGACGGGGTGGAACTGGGGGCCTCGACACTGCTGCGCGAGACCACGAAACTGCCGATCCTGTTGCAGCCCAACAACTAAGAGCCGGTGATGCGTTGCGTGTCCGCCACGGCGCGCTGCGGTTGCCACGGTGCGTAGCCGCGAAAGTCTTCCGTCGCCCCGCATGTTCCTGGCAGCGACGCGGCTTGCATCGCTTGGGTCTTGAACGCGATCGCGGCCGCGCTGAGCCGGTGTTCTACATCGTGAAAGCGGTCGCCCGGCAGGGATCGTCCATCACCCCATATGGTGACTTCGGTTCCGGGACTATGCATCAACGCATCGATCCTGGTGCGAATCCGATGCGGCAACGCCGTCACACCACTCCCGATGGCGACCGCGGCAGGCCTCGGCCCTGGCCACAGATCACTTCGTTCGTCGTCCAGCGTTCTCACTGACACGCCGAGTATCCGCAAGGGTGTGATGTCGAGGCCGGCGGGCACCCATGCCGTGACATCCCATCCGGCCCACACCCGGTCGCACATCCATCCGCCGGCATCCCGGACGGCATCGCCGACACGATCGATGACGACGGTCATCGCGTGCACGTGAGCTTGCCCGGGGCTTGCAGTAGCAGGGTGTACGGATGAACAGGGTGGTGCCAGGTGAGGTCGCGACGTCAACGCGGTCAGGACTCGCTCGTTAGTGGAGGTCATTGCGCACAGCCTCGATGAGTCCGTCGAGCAATTCGAGCAGCTCGGCTGACACCGGCGCTGGGAGCTCAGCCAGCTGCGCGCGCACCGTGCCGTCGAGGTGCGCCAACGCGGCGGCTTTGTCGTTGTCGGCGATCAGCGTCCGGGCTGTCCCCACATCCTCGAGGAGCGCGGCCGATTCGGCTTGTTGATAGACGATTTGGGTCTCGAGAACATCGACGAGTTCCCAATCGCGATACATCGCGTTGGACGCTTCATAAAGTGCTACGCCGGTGACCGGTGCGCCCCCCATCGTGCCGACGTAGGCGTAGGGGCCCTCCAGGTATTCGATGGGCAGGGCGTGGCCGGGGGCGCGTACCAGCGGGTCGCCAAAGAGTTCCAGGTCGAGCGTTTTGGACCGGACGACATGCCGTTCGGGCAGATACCGTGCCGCAGCAAGCGGTTTCATCAGACTGCGCACCTCGTCGGGCCAGCGCACGTAACTGGTGGTGGTGACGTCGAGGTCATCGATGCATTCCGGTTGTGTCCCATCCTCATACGTGGCGGTGATACCGGTGAAGGGCACCAACACGTTGGCCCCGCGCCGGTCGTATTGCCGCCACACACTGAGGTCCACACCGTTGTCGAGGGCGATCGTGTGCCATTCGTGGGCCTGCCCGCGCGCGTCCCCGCCAGTACCCCCACCGCCGGCGTAGCGGGGGAACCACTGCCGGTCGATGTGTGCCGAATCGCTGTGCACCCGTTCCTCGATATCGCCCCACCGCAAGGTGCCGGTCATTCTGAGTCCGGTCTGGAAGTACGAGTAGGTGTCTGGTTGCAGACACGCATCGATCCGGCCGTTGTGCACCGAACCACCGACCGGCACGGGGCCCCGCGTTGGCGTGAGATGGAGGGTGAGCTGCATGGGTGCACCGTTCCTGTCGGTGCCGACCGCGTTGTAATCGTAGGTGTAGGGCACCAATTCACCAGCGTCGTCGCGGTTGGCCGACCATGTGACGGTGCCCGCGCTGCTGTCGTAGCGCAGGTCGAGATGACCCTCGGCGCTGGTCAGCTTCGGCACCGCGCCCGGCGCCATGTTCTTCGGCGGCATGTCGTAGTCGGTGTAGGTGCCGTACGCGCCGTGGTCGGTATCGAACAGCGCGAACGTGTAGAAGTCGGCGACCACGTCGCCGCCCGGCCGGTTGCGGTTGAAGATCGTGATGAACGCGTACCGGCGGCCGGAATCGGTTCCGGTCAGGTGTCCTGCCAGATACCAGGTGTCTGACTGGAATTCGGGGTGAGTGCCCTCGGCGGCGGGGAAGTGCAGCAGTGGTTCACCGGGCACCAACTCGTAGGGGTATTGCCGCCACGCTTCGGTCATGTCACTCGCCCCTTACTTCGTCGTTCACGATCATGGATCGAATTCCGTTGCCGCTCATCAGGTCATCGAATGCCGAGTTGACCTCGTCGAGGCCGATTCGCCGGGTGATCAGCTTGTCCAGTGGCAGCGCGCCCGTGCGCCAGAGGTTCAGCAGCATCGGGAAATCGCGTCCTGGCACCACCGATCCGTACTGACAACCCACCACCGTCTTGCCCTGCATAAAGAGGTCATGCGCCGACAGCGAGATCTTCTCGGCGGGCGAAGCCGCACCCACCACGCAAGTGGTGCCGCCCGGGCGGGTGGCGCTGAATGCGGTCTCGATCGTTGCGGCACGCCCGACTGCCTCGAACACGGAGTCGGCACCCCTGCGCCCGGTGATGGCCTTGATCTGTTGGACAACGTCCTCGGTGCTCGGATCGATGACGTGCGTGGCGCCGAGTTCGACGGCGATCTCGCGGCGGGACGCTACGGGGTCGACGGCGATGAGCTCCGCCGCGCCCCGGACGCGGGCGGCCATCAACGCGGCAAGGCCCACTCCGCCCATGCCGATCACCGCCACCGCACTGCCGTGCTGGACCGGAGCGGTGTTGAGTGCGGCCCCGGCGCCGGTGGCCACGCCGCAGCCCACCAGTGCGGCGATGTCAAACGGAATGTCGTCGTCGATCTTGACGACCGCCCGCGCCAGACAGTTGGTTGCCGTCGCGAAACTCGATACCCCCATCGAGGTGAACAGCGGTGTGCCCTCGGTGTCGGTGGCGTACGGCATCGAGTAGACATCGCGAATCGCATTGCGGCACAGGTGTACCTCGCCGCGATAGCAGTACCAACACCGGCCGCATGCTGCGGTCCAGGCGATCGCGACATGGTCTCCCGGCTTGACATGGGTAACCTCGGAGCCGACCTCTTCGATGATCCCGGCGCCCTCGTGGCCCAGCACGCACGGCGTGCCGGCAGGCAGGACCCCGGTGGCCTGGGACAGGTCGGAATGGCAGACGCCGCTGGCGGCGATGCGCACCCGGACCTGGCCGGGGGCCAGCGGGGCGAGGTTGATCTCCTCGAGCACAAGGGGCTCGGAGATCGCGCGAAGAATTGCGCCATGTTCACTCATTGCTGCCCCTCAGTCGTCGCGGTGCCATCACATCTTGCTCATGATTTCGTCGGTGAACCGGGCAATTCCGTCAAGTGCTCCGCTGGTGCGCTGCCACGGGTCGACGATCACCCGGTCGATGCCGATGTCAGCGAGTCGCTTAACGTCGTCGCGGGTGGTCACCGAGTGGGTGATGGTGATCTGCGGGCGGCCGACTCGGCCGTGCTCGACCCACAGTTCATTCAATGTGCGCAACGAGGCCGGCAGCATGTCGAGGGTGTGATTCATCGGTAACCAGCCGTCGCCGAAGCGGGCCACCCGCCGCAGGGCCGCCTTGCCGTCGCCGCCCACATGGATCGGCGGGCCGCCCGGCTGCACCGGCTTGGGTTCGAACATCACCTCGTCGAAGCTGAAGAAACGGCCCTGTAGCGCCACCTTCGGTTCCGACCACAGTGCGCGGCAGATTTCCAGTGCCTCGTCGACGCGGGCGCCGCGGGTGTCGAAGTCCCATCCCACCGCGTCCCATTCCTCACGCAGCCAGCTTGCGCCGATCCCGAAGTCCAGCCGGCCCGCCGACAACACGTCGAGAGTCGCCGCGGCGCGGGCGCTGACGAACGGGTGGCGCAACCCGATGTTGTAGACGTGGGTGCCCAACCGGATGGAGCGGGTCTGAGCGGCCAGGAACGACAAGTAGTTCAGTGCGTCGAAGACCGGGGTCTGCGGGGGTATGGGCGGATGTTCGGCGCCGTGGTGCGGGCTGCCGCTGATATTCACCGGCAGGACCAGATGCTCGGGGATCCAGACGGATTCAAATCCGAGTTCATCCGCACGCTGGGTCAGGGTGCTCCAGATCCCCGGGTTGGCTCTGGCCAGGGTGATGCCGAACTTCACTGCTGTGGTGTCCTATCGGTCGATGGCGGTGGGTTCGGCTATCCGGACCAGGCAACGGCTTTGATCGTGCCGCCGGCGTCGATGCGCAGCTGCTGTCCCGTGACGTAGCGCGCCGCGTCGGAGGCCAGATAGAGCACCGCTTCGCTGATGTCTTCGGGTTCGACGTAGGGCACCGGCATCGCGTTGAGGAACGGGAACGTCAGCTCGGCGTCCTCACGGGTCGGGTTCTCCAGGTCGGGCCGGAACGCGGCATACATCGGCGCGCTGTGCAGCATCGCCGTATTGACGTTGGTCGGGTGTACGGCGTTGACCCGAATGAATTCCGGCGCCAGCTGCAACGCCAGGTTGTTCACGTAGTGCGCCACAACCTGTTTGGCGAAGCCGTAGCCGGCTCCGCCGGGACCGGCGTCCATGCCACTGGTGTTCTGCGAGGCCAGCGAGGCGGCCAGGGAACCAGTCGCGATGATCGATCCGCCGGCCGTGAGGTGCTTGAGGCTGGCGTGCACCAGGTTCAGTACGCCCACGAGGTCGACGTCGACGGCGTCGACGAAGGCTTGTCGGGGACCACCTTTGGTCAGTGGAGCGATACCGGCGTTGGCGACGACGATGTCGAGCTTGCCGAATTCGGCCACCCCGGCCTCGACCGCGGCGGCGACGGCGTTGCGGTCCCGCACATCGACAATCGCGGTATACGCGTTGCGCCCCTCCTTCTCGACCAGACGAGCCGTCTCGTCCAAGTCTTCGGGCCGAGCCAGGGGGTAATCGTTGGTCTCGATGTCGGCGCAGATATCGATCGCGATGATGTCGGCGCCCTCGGCGGCCAGCAATCGCGCGTGCGATCGGCCCTGGCCGCGCGCTGCGCCGCTGATGATGGCGACTTTGCCGTCAACTCGTCCCATGGTGTTCTCCCTGATGTTGGTGAATGCTGGTTATGTGCAGTGTGTTTAGCGGGGCTACAGGTAGCCGATGGTCTTGGTCTCGAGATACTGTTCGAAGCCCTCGATACCGTTCTGGCGTCCGATGCCGCTGGCCTTGTAGCCGCCGTACGGGGCGTCGGCCCCGTAGAACAGCCCGCCGTTGACGCTGAACGATCCCGCCCGGATCCGATTTGCGAACGCCATGCCCCGATCCGGAGACGTGGTGAAGACCGATCCCGACAGTCCGTAGTCGCTGTCGTTGGCCAAGGCCAGTGCCTCGGCATCATCGGAGTAGGGGAGCACCACCATCACCGGGCCGAACACCTCGTGCCGGGCGATCTCAGCGGAGTTGTCTGTCCCGGCCACCAATGTCGGCAGGACATAGCTGCCGCCGGCCAGCTCTGGATGCAGATCGGTTGGGGCCGCACCGCCGGTGAGTATCTGAGCGCCAGCAGCTTTCGCGCGGTCGACGAATCCAAGGATGCGATCGCGCTGCGTGGGATTGATCACCGGGCCGAGCAGTGTGTCGCCGCGCGCCGGGTCGCCGGGCCTGATCATCTCGAACAGCTCGAGGACCCGGGCGACCACCTCGTCGTAGCGCTGCGCCGGCACCAGCAGCCTGGAGTTGATCGCGCAGCCTTGACCGGCGTGGAAGCACACCTGAAGGGTCGAGGGGATGGCCGTGTCCAGGTCGGCGTCATCGAGCAGGACGAGTGCGGACTTGCCACCCAATTCCAGAAACACTCGCTTGAGGGTCTCGGCGGCCCTGCCTGCGATCCGACGCCCGACGTCGGTCGACCCGGTGAAGGACACCAGATCGACCCGGGGATCGCTGACCAACAGCGCGGCCACGTCGTTGTCCGGGGTCGGGACCACGTTGACCACCCCTGGCGGGATGTCGGTGTGCTCAGCGATCAGACGGCCCAACCGCGTCGACGTCCACGGCGTGTTCGGATCCGGTTTGAGCACAACGGTGTTCCCGGTCGCCAGGGCTTGACCCAGTTTGTTGGATACGATCTCGAACGGGTAATTCCATGGCGCGATTGCCGCGACCACACCGACGGGCTCCTTGACCACGCGGCGCTGACCATCGCCGGCCTTGCCGACGCCCAGCTCGCGTGACCATGCGAACGAGTCGATGAGGTCGGTGGGAAACCTCAGGGCATCGGCAAGCGGCCAGTCGACCTGGGCCATCATCGTCGTCATCAGCGGTGCACCGACTTCGGCCACGATTTCCTCGCGCAGCTCCTCGGACTCCTTCTCCAGGGCCTCCTGCAGCTGCACCAGGCATCGTTTGCGCAGCGCGTGGTTGGTGCTCCACTCGGTTCCGTCAAACGCACGCCGCGCGGCGGCGATGGCCGCGTCCATGTCCTCGGGGCCTGCCGCAGTCGTGATGCCCAACACCGCGCCGGTGGCGGGGCTGATGTTGTCGAACTGCCTGCCGGAGTGAGCATCACGGAGTTCACCGTCGACGTACATCCGGGACTCCGCGCGCTCGGCAGCCCGATGGTTGAGTGCCGTGGATTCGGTCGGCTCGCGATCGGTGACGGTCGAGGTCGCTGTCATTGCGCTCCTGGTGGGCTCAGTGGGAGATGGTCATGTGGTCAGCACCAGTGAGGCGCAGTGCGGTCCATGGGCGTTGGCAACGACGGCGACTTGGGCATCGGGGACCTGGCGGGCGCCGCATTCACCGCGCAGCTGCGCCACACCCTCGGCCAGGAAACTCAAACCGTGCAGCCGGCCTTCGGCCAGTTGGCCGCCCTGGGTGTTCAGCGGCAGTGTGCCGCCGGGGCCGATCGCGGAGCCGGCGTCGACCCAGTCGCCGAATTCCCCTATGCCGCAAAAGCCCATCGCCTCGATCCACGACAGCGTGATGTGGGTGAAGCCGTCATAGAGCTGTGCGACATCGACATCGGCTGCGCTCACCGATGAGCGCTTCCACATGGTCTCGGCACAGCGGCGGGTCCCGCCGAAGAGAAAGTCGTCGGTGTAGGTCCAATCCGGCTTCCACCCGGTGCCCATCGCGATCGCGTCGATCCACACCGGCGTCTTGGGTGTGTCGACAGCCCGCTGGGCGGAGGTGATGACGACCGCGCATGCGCCGGTGACCGGATAGTCACAATCGAAGAGGTGCACCGGATCTGAGATCATCCGTGAGTTCAGATAGTCGTCGATGGTGATCAGGTCCCGCAGGACGGCGCGCTCGTTGAGGCTCGACCAGCGCCGCGCGTTGACCGCGATATGACCGTAGTCTTCTGGCGAGCCGCCGAGGGTGTGGAATCTGCGGCGCATCTTCATCGCCATTACCGGGATCATCCCGCCGGCGATGCCGTAGGGCAGATCCCACTGCCACATACCCGACGGCGGCGGCAGCATCTTCTCCGCGGACTGTTGGCCCCACTCCCTGGTGACCGACCGCACCACCAGCGCGACCTCACACGCGCCCGACTGGACTGCCATGTGCGCGCCGACGACCGAACTCATGGCCGAGGGACCCCACGGGCCGAAATCGCCGAAAACAACCAGGTTTTCGATGCCGAGCATCTTGGCGATGTCGTAGGACTGTTCGTTTCCGGCGTACTCGAAGATTCCGTCGACATCGGAGATCTGCAGACCGGCATCGGCGATCGCGGCGCGGGCGGCGTCGACGGCCAAGCCGCGCCCGTCGACCCCCTTGGCCCGGTGCACGCTTGAGTAGCCGATACCGACGACAGCCGCCTTATCGTGGGTCACCGTGCTGTCCGTATCGGCCGAAACTGCGGGATCGCCATGTCGGCGCGCGGTTCGAACACCACCTCCATCGGCATGCCGATGGTCAATTCGTCCGGATCGGCCTCGACGATATTGGTCATGATCCGGACGCCGGGGGCGTCGTCGAGCTCGGTCAACCCGATCAGTAGCGGGACCGCGTCGAGGAAGTCCGGATGGAACGGCTGGCGTAGCACCGTGAACGAGTACAGCGTGCCGCGACCGCTGACCTCGACCGCGATCGGGACCGCACCCGCCGGCCCGCCGCCGGGAATCTCGGGTGTCGGTCCCGGCGGATGCTGCCGGACGTCGAGCCCCTCGAAACCCTGCACGGTGAGCGTGCCGTTCTTGGCGTGCTCCCAGTAGTAGGCACTCACCGGGTCGGGAATCGGAACGGGTTTGACGTTCAACTAATCCTCCGCTTCGCCACCGTTGTGAATTGCAACCGTATGTCTTACGGTAACGTTGTGTCAACGCCGGTCGAAGAGGGGATGTCTATGTCAGGGGTGCTCGCTGGGGTTCGTGTCGTCGAGATGGCGTCGTGGACCTATGTGCCATCTGCGGGTGCCGCCCTCGCCGACTGGGGGGCCGACGTGATCAAGGTGGAAAGCGTCGAGTTCGGCGACCCGAGTCGGGCGCTGGTTGTCGGCGGGTTCACGCGCGACGTGGCCAGGGCCGACGTCGATTTCATGATGGAACTGGGTAATCGGGGCAAGCGCAGCCTGGCCTTGGATCTCAAGTCCGAGTTGGGCCGTGAGCTGTTCGGCAAGCTGCTCGGCACCGCCGACGTCTTGCTGACCAACTGGTTGCCCGGGGCGCTGGCACGGGCCCGGCTCACGGTCGACGACATCCGCGCTTTCAATCCCAACATCATCATCGCTCGCGGATCGGGCCTGGGGGTTCGCGGCCCGGATAGCGATCAAGGCGGCTTCGACGGGGCGACCTACCTGGCCCGCGGCGGCGTCGGCTACACGCTGACGCCCTTCGGCGCCGAATACCCCGCCGGTCAAGGGCCCGCCTTCGGAGACCTGCAGGCCGGCGCGACCCTCGCCGGTGGCGTCTGTGCGGCCCTGTTCCACCGGGAGCGCACCGGAGAGGGCGCGGTGGTCGACTCTTCCCTTCTGGCACAGGCGATGTGGGCCGGCGCACCATCGATCGCGGTCGCCGACCTCTTCGATGCCGACGGGATTCCCAGCGCGCCGCCGGGGGTTGCCTTCAACCCCGTGGTCAACCGCTACAAGACCCGCGACGCGCGCTGGTTGCAATTGGTGTTCCTGCAACCCGACAAGTTTTGGGCCGGGTTCTGCCACCGCATCGGGCTGCCCGAGCTTGCGACCGATGAGCGGTTCGTCCCGTCGGCCAACCTCCTCGCCAACTGTGCCGAGGGCATCGACATCCTGAACAAGCGATTCGGCGAGGAAGACCTGCAGCACTGGCAAAAAGCCCTCGCCGATGAACCCGGTGTGTGGGCGAGCTACGCCACCTCGAGGGAAACCCTC
Organism: Mycobacterium sp. RTGN5; assembly: GCF_033804465.1. NCBI lineage: Bacteria > Bacillati > Actinomycetota > Actinomycetes > Mycobacteriales > Mycobacteriaceae > Mycobacterium > Mycobacterium sp. RTGN5. Next base: position 285,401 of record NZ_JAPZLA010000006.1, on the reverse strand, counting down.
AACGACCCGCAGGTCGAACCCAACGGCTACGTCGTCACCAATGTCGACGATCGCGGCAACGAATACCGCACCGTGGCAGCACCGGTGCAATTCAACGAGACTCCGCCTTCGCCGGCCCGTTCACCCGAACACGGCCAGCACACCGAGGAGATTCTGATGGAGCTCGGCATCGACTGGGACGACATCGAAAAGGCCAAAGAGGCCGGGGCGATCCTATGACCACCGTAATCTCAACGTCGAAAAGCGCAGCGCTGTAGGAGGATATGTTGACAACATCGAAGGTGGTCTTTGACCCGTTCTCGGATGACTTCTTCAACTCGCCCTATGCCACCTACCAGCGGCTGCGCGATGAAGCGCCGGTGTATTACAACGAGCAGTACGATTTCTACGCACTGACCCGCCATGCCGATGTGTCGGTGGCCATGAAGGATCACGTCACGTATTCGTCGGCGCGCGGTATCGACCTGCAGATGGTGCAATCCGATGATCCGGTACCGCCGCTGATGATCATGATGGATCCGCCCGACCACCGGCGGATGCGCAGCCTGGTCAACAAGGTGTTCACCCCGAGGGCCACCGAACGGCAACGCCAGACCGTCATCACCCAGATCGACCGGTTCCTCGATGCCGCCGACCCGGATAATTTCGATGTGGTGCAAGACTTCTCAGCGCTGTTCCCGGTGGAGGTGATCACCGCGATGCTGGGTGTCCCCGTCGAGCGGCGGCAGAAAGTCCGCCTGTTGTTGGACAAGCAGCTCGCACGGGAATATGGGAAAGTCGAGATGCCGGAAGAGGGCATCGCCGCTGGCATCGAGACCGGCATGATGTATTACGAGATCATTCAGGAACACCGCGCCAACCCGCAGGACGACATGATCACCGACCTGATCAACGTCGAGCTCGAACGTGATGGCGAGATGACCAAACTCGACGACATCGAGATCACCGGCTTCGCTTCGCTGCTCGGTGGCGCCGGTGCCGAGACGGTCACCAAGCTGGTGGGCAACGCCATTGTGACGTTCGACGATCACCCCGACCAATGGGAGATGATGCGCAATGACCGCAGCCTGATCCCCGGTGCGGTCGAGGAGTTGCTGCGGTGGGAGGCGCCGGCGCAATACCTGGTGCGGTACAGCACCCGCGACATCGAATTGCACGAAACCACCATTCCCGCCAACAACCCGGTGCTGCTGTGCCTGGGCTCGGCCAACCGTGACGAACGGGCGTTCACCAACGCCGGCACCTTTGACATCACCCGGGGCCGCGCCGAAGCCCAGAACTTCGGATTCGGCTATGGCGTGCACAGTTGTCTTGGCGCCGCCCTGGCCCGCATGGAGAGCGCGATCGCGCTGGACAAACTGCTGGACTTCATGCCGCGCTTCGAAGTTCACCGCGACCGTCTCAAGCGAGTGGCCATGACCAATGTCGTCGGCTGGCACCATGCCCCGGTGCGGGTGCTGCGCTAGACAGTCGCCGAATCAGCCAATCTGCTGCAGCGAGAACGGCATCCGAATGGCTAGCCATTGATTCTTCCCGCAGGCGCCGCTGGGGCCGACCGTCTTGTCTTCGCCGGCGAAGATCGGTGACTGGCCGGAGTAGTCCTGCATGCCGGCGGCGTTGACTCGCCAGAACCGGATTTTCTGGTGGCCGGCAACCGAGGTGCCATCGGCACACGTCTCCCAGTCGGGAAGATCGCGGTCGACGATCCAGGTGTCGTTCTGCTTGCGCAGCGGCGCTGTCCAGCCCAGGTCGCTGCTGACTTGTCCGGTGCATTCGTCGCCCTGGGTGCACGTTGAGCTGATCGTCCACGTGCTGCGGACGGTGGCCTCGTCATGATAGGAATCGTTGGTCTGGGCCCAGTCGCCGTTGGAGATCGCGATGAACCGGCCGTTGAGCGGTGCGCTGGACTGGACGTCGGCGGAAGCCAGGCCCTGGCCCATTGCCACGGCGACGGTCACCGCGATCGCCGCCGCACGGCCTATCACTGGGGCCCGCGAACGAGGTCGGCCCACGTCTTCGGCGCGGTATTCACCGCGTCCGCCGACCGGTAGAGGTGGCCGTCGGGAGCCATGTAGGCACCGGTATGGCTGTCGTAGTGGGCGATCGCCACCGACGGGGTGATGGTGGCGGAGTCATGGAAGGCACTTGGCGCGGCCGACGGTGCCGGGTCCGGGGCAGGCGCGGCCAGCGGCGGAGTGCCCTGCAGCGGTCCAAAGATGTTGTCATCGGGGTTGACTCGGGTATCGGGCGGGACGCCCTGTGCGATCAGATTCGGGTCGAGCGGATAGGGACCGACCACGTGTTGGCGCATCGCCAGCGGCTCGTAGGGCTTGTCGCTGTCGCAGATCTGCACGGTGGGTGCGCGTTTACCGGGATGGCCCATGCACGGGTAGTTGCGCGCGCCGCGAACGGCCAGGGGCGAATCCTGGGGCAACTTGCAGTACAGACCATCCGGGGTGTCGATCGTGGTGAGATCGGCGGGGGAACGCCATTGCGCGGGCGGCAGGAAGCCCACCGTGCAGGCCGGCGGATCCGCGATCGAGATGCCGAAATCACCCAGGGGAAGCCCGCTGGCGTTATTGCTCGGAGTGATGGATAGGTAGTTGGCCGCCGTCGGCGGGAGCAGGACCAGCAGCTGTTCGATGGACGCGTGGTAGGTGACGGCGACCTGCCCGACCGTCGTGAGGCTGGCCAGCAGCACCGGAAGGGTCGGCTTGACGTCGGCGAGCAGCCGGGACACCTCATCGGCGAATCCAGGGCCGGTATCAAGCACGGTGCGAATCTGCGGATCATTCTGCGCCAGTTGGCCTGTGAGGCCCGCGATGCTGTGCGCCCAGGTCCGGATGGCATCGACGCTGTCGGTCTGGGAGCGCAGCAGCGGAGCGCTGTCGTCGACCAGCGTGCGGTTGCGGTCGGCGATACCGCTGAGGTCATGGGTCAACGTGGTGCCTGAGTCGATCAGCGATCCGAAATCGTATCCGGCACCATTGAACGCCTTGAAGGATTCGTCGAGCAGATCCTGCATTCGTTCTTTGGGAATGCTGGTCACCAGGTTGCTGAGCTGATCGAGCATCGGACCGACTTGTTGTGGGACAGAACTTTTGCTCATCGGGATCACCGATCCGTCGGACAGGTAGGGTGCCCCCAGGGTGTTCGGCTGCAGGTCGACGAACTGTTCGCCGACCGCGGAGATGCTGCGCACGCGTGCGACCATATCAACGGGCACCCGGGGCGAATCATCCAGTGAGAGTGTGGCTTCGACGCGCCGTCCGTCGACAACTTTGACCTCGGTGACCTTGCCGATCTGAACACCGCGGTAGGTGACGTTGCTGAACCGATAGAGTCCGCCGCTCGCGGGCAGTTGCAGGGTCACGGTGAGCCGGCCCACCCCCAGCAGCGTTGCGGCCTGCAGGTACTTGACGCCGATCACGGTCAGCCCGACGACCGAGGCAATCGTGAAGATGATCAGCTGTATGCGGACGAAACGGGTGAGCATCTAGTGACCGCCTTCGTCGGTCGGTGCGATCGCGGACGGTGTCGCCGATGGCACCGGGCTCGGCGGCTGAGGTGCCTGCGGAGGCGCGTCCGGCGGCAGCACACCGACACCGAGTGGGTTGTAGGTGTAGTTCAAATACATGGGATCACCGGGTGCCGCGACGACTTGCGCATTGGCATCGCCCCAACGGGTGCCGAGGAACAGGGAGCGCTTCAGCCGGGGAATGGTGAGGTCGATGATGGTGAACAGGTTCATGTAGTCACCCTTGACTCCCCGGTCGATGAGGTCCTGTCCGAAGGGGAAGACGGTCGCGAACGCCAGCGCCCGGTCCAGGCCGGGGCCGACATCGGCGAGGGCGGCGATGGTGGGCCCGAGGTTGGTCAGGTTCCGCACCAGGTCGGCCTGCGTGTCGTTGACGAGAGTGGTTGTCGTGTCGCTGAACCCGCGCAGCTTGTCCAATGCATCGGTGATGCGGGGGCGCTCGCGGATGAGTACGTCGAGTGCCGGCGGAATCTTCTCCAACGCAGTGTCGATGTCGCCGACTTGACCGGCCAGGGTACCCGAGAGCCGGTCCAGCCCGTCGATGGTGGCGATGATGTTGTCTCGCTGCCGCGCCAGGGCGCCGATGAAGTCGTTCAGGCGGGACAACAGATCTCGAATCTGAGGTTCTCGGCCCGACAGTGCGGCATTGAAGTTGTGGATGATGTCACCGATTTGGCCGAGACCGCCCGCGTTGACCACAGCTGACAACGCCGACAGCGTCTGTTCGGTCGACGGATAGGTCGAGGACTGGTTCAACGTCAGGGTGCTGCCGGGCTGCAGGTGTCCCTGCGGCGCCTGACCCGCCGGCGGGTCGAGCGCCAGGTGCATCGATCCCAGCAGGCTGGTTTGACCGACGCGTGCTACCGCGTTGGCGGGCACCGCGACCCCGGGGCGCAGTGAAATCTCGACATTGGCATGCCAATTCGTGAAGATCATCTTCCCGACGCTGCCGACCACGACATCGTTGATCATCACCGGAGAATTGGATTCCAGCGTCCCTACGTTGGCGATTTCGACGTGATAGACCTCGGCGCCGCGGCCTTGCCCGACGGTACCGGGCAGCGGCAGCGAGTTCAGTCCGTGAAAGCCGCAGCCGCTGGTGACCAGCGCGGCGGTGGCGACGGCGACGAAGCGGCGTACCGGCCCGAATCCGGTCATGGTGTCGCTCCCTCGGCCGGCAGCAACATGGCTGGCAGGTTGGCCGGTCCGGGGCCGGGTGGCACTCCCTGCGGGACCGGCGCTCCCGGGAACAACGCCGGGGATGGTGCGGCCGGAAGGTGATTGGGCGCAGACGAGCCGGGGCCGACGGCCGGCGGTTGCCCCAGGCCCGGCGGCGCGGGCACGTCTCCATCGAGCCCGGTGTACGCCGACACCGCTGGTGGCTCTTCGGCGGGTCCGGGCTGCGGTCCGCTGCCGCCCGGGGCCAGCTTGGGGTCGGTGTAGATGAGCTTGTCTGGATCGGTTGACTTCATCAGATACGGATTCACCGGGAACGGGAGGTAGTCGAAGTTCAACAGGCGCAGCGCCGGACCGAGGTATTGCGAGCAGGCCTTGGCGGTCTCGGGTGCGGTGGTGTTCTGGACCGCACCGATCTGGGAGCAGATGAACTGGACCGGATTGGAGAAGTTGTTGAACACGAAGGCGCCGATCGGTGCGCCGTTGTCGGGGCCATAGATGTTGTACTGGTTGGCGAACGCATTGGGCGCGACGTGCAGAACGTTCTCCAGATCGATCTTGTGGTCGGCCAGATTCTGCGTGACGGCGGCCAGGCGGCGGATCTGCTCGGAGGTTTTGTCCCTGGTGTCGGCGATGAAGCTCTGGACATCGCCGACTGCCGCCGACAAATACGTCAGGGCTGCATCGAGGTCGCTGCGGCTGTTGTCGAGCACGCTGGTCAGCGTGGCCAGCCGGTCTTCGAACTGCACGATCTGGGTGTTGCTGTCATGCAGTGCGGTCACGAAGACCTGCAAATTGGTGATGATGTCGACGATGTTCCCACTGCCGCTTGCCAATACCCGCGCGATGGTCGACAGCTGGCCCAGGGTCGTGCGCAGCTTGTCGCCATTGCCATCGAGGGCACTGGCCGCGGAGTCGATGAACCGTGCCACCGAGGTGGTATCGGTTCCAGCCTTGGGGCCCAGGTCAGTCGCCAGGCGCATCAACTGTGCCTTGACCTCATCCCATTCGATGGGGACTGCCGTGCGATCACGCGGGATGACCGCTCCGTCGGTCATCGTCGGCCCGGTGGTGGTGTAGGCCGGCGTCAACTGCACGTAGCGCGCGGCAATCAGGTTCTGCGCGACGACAACCGCTTTGGCGTCGGCGGGGACGGCGACGCCGCGATCGACCTGCAGGGTCATCTTCGCTTGCGGACCCTCTGGGTCGATTGCGGTGATGGTGCCGACCTTCACCCCCGATACCCGCACGTCGTCACCGGGATAGATGGCGGTCGCACTGGCGAAATACGCGGTGATCGTTGTGGGCCCGAAGAAGGTGTTCCTTACGACGAGGGTTGCCCCGGCGGCAATCAACAACGCGAGTACGGCGACCAGGCCACGAACCAGCCACGTCGAGCGCATCATCGGCTGCCTCCAGGAATCCCGTTGTACGGGAACGGGAGTTCGGCGCGCGGCCCGGCATTGTCCGGCGGTTGGCCGGCGTCGATACCGCGCCGGAACCCGAGTGCGTAGTCCATGAACGGTTGGAGCATCTGAGCCGGGATCAGGTTAGGAATGAACGCGGTGTAGTAGAAGCCGCTGGACACGGTTTCACCCTGAGTGAGTTCGTATTTCGCCAGGCCCGGAAGCGCTTTGGCGATATTGTCGCTGTTCTTCTCGAGCATCGCGGTGACCGTGTTGAGCTTGTCCAGGGTGGGTGCCAGCTTGGATTTGTTGTCGGCGACCAGTCCGGACAGTTGTTTCGAAACGGCGGCGACGCTTTCGAGAAGACTGACCAAGGTCTGGCGCCGCTCGTCGAGGACACCGACCAGGTCGTTGGCATTGAGGATGAGGGTGTTGACGCGCTCGCTGCGCTGCGACAGCACGCCAGTCAAATCAGCTGCGTGCGTGAGCAGTTCGCCCAGAGTGTCGTTGCGCTCGTTGAGCGCTTGCGACAGCCGGGTCAACCCGTCGAAAGTCGGACCGACCTGCGGTGCGATCGCATCGATGGTGCTCGACAGGGTGTCGAGTGACTGGTTGAGGCTCTGTGTGTTGGTGCCCGCGGTCCTGGACGCGAGATCGCTCACCGCCTCGGTCAGCGAGTAGGGAGTAGACGTGCGGGCAACGGGGATGACGGTGTTGGGCCGCATGAGACCCGAACCGGCCGACTCCAGTGTGACAACCCGCTGACCCAGTAGGCTCCCGGTTCGGATGTGGGCGGTGGTCTGAGAGCCCAGTCGGTACTGGCCGTCGACGGTCACGGTCACCAGCGCCAGGCCCTGATGCAACGAAATATCGGATACCGAACCGATTTTGATGCCCGATCGGGTCACGTCGTTGCCGACCGCCAGTCCGCCGGCGTCGGCGAACAATGCCTGAAAGCGCACCGAGGTGGCCCAGGTGGTCAGCGTCTGGGAGTTGAGACCCGCGATGATGATCAGCACGACCAGGACCACGCCGATGAAGCCCGCCCGGATGATGTGAGGCCCGCGGTATTTCAGCATCATGATTCAGCGCACCTCCCGCCTTCCTGCTTGATCCACGGGAACACCGCGGTACGGCCCTGCAGATCCGTCACGCGCACCGCGATTCCGCAGAGGTAGTAGTTGATCCAGCTGCCGTAGGACCCGAGCCGCGACAGCTTTCGGTAGTTCTCCGGCGCCCGTTGCAGCGCCACGTCGACTAAGTCCTTGCGTTCGTCGAGCAGCGGAGCAACCCGGTGCAACTGGTCCACCATCGCCGCCAACGGTGGCCGGGCAGTGGTCAGCAGATCGGTGATCGACGCGGTGCCGGTACTCAGTGAGTCGATCGCCGATCCGATCGGGTCACGCTGCTGGGACAGCTCGGTGGTCAGGCGCTCGAGCCGGTCGAGGGCGCCCCCGAACCGATCGCCGTCCTTGGTCATCGTGGCCATCACCGTGTTGAGGTTGGTGATCAGCCGGTCGATGGTGGCGCCGTTGTCGGCGAGGCCGTTGGAAAACGACGATGTGTTGGACAGCAGTGACGCAAGGGTGTCGCCTTGTCCCTGCAAGACCTGCAGCAGTGACGCGGTCAACGCGTTGACGTCTTGCGGGTTGAGTCCCTGGATCACGGGTTTCAGCCCGCCGAGCAGGAGATCCAGATCGAGAGCCGGCGTGGTGTGATCGAGCGAGATCTGGGCGCCTGGCGGCAGGATCCGGCCCGATCCGGTGCCCTGGGTCAGATCGAGGTAGCGATCTCCGACCAGGTTCAGGTAGCGAACCGCGGCACGCGATCCCGCGGTGAGCGCGACGGTCGGGTGCGCGTCGAATGCGACCGCGACGTTGCCGTCGGGCTGCAGCGACACCTCACGTACCGTGCCGACCTGGATGCCGGCGGCCCGGACGGTGTCACCGGCCTTGAGCCTGGATGCGTCGGTGAACAAGGCGCTGTACGGGGTGGCCGCCCCGGTCCGGTACTGACCGAAGATAAAGAACAGCGATGCGGTGAGCAGCGCCATGATCGTCACGTAGATGCCGAATTTGACTCCTGCGCCCCGGGACGGGTTCATCCGGGCTGGCCGATCTGCGCGCTGTTGCGTGGTGGCCCATCCAGCGGGCCGAAGAGCAGCTGCTTGAGACCGTCGGAGTTCAACAGAATTCCCTGATTGCCGTACTGGGCGGGGTTCGCGCCGGTGTCGGAGACGACAAATGGGGGCGTGGCGCCGAACGGCACGTTCGGGAGGTCCGTGCATTGGGGCCCCCCGGTGGCCCCGACTTTCGGGAGGTTGGCCGGGTAGTGATAGCGCTCCCGGCCGAGCAGCAGACCGACCGAGTCCACGGCACCGGGTTCGGACAGCGGGGCATTGGTCGAGAGCTTCAACATTCCGGCCAGGGCGCAGTTCAACGCCGGGCTGTATTGGTTGGTCAGGTCGGTCGTCGGCGCCAGCAGATGCAACACCTTCGCCAGGGGCTGTTCGTTGGCGCCGAGGACGTCATTGCCGATGTCGGCTAATCCGATGGTGCTCGCCAACAATGCATCGAGGTTGCGTTGCTCATCGACGAGTGTCTGGCTGATTCGGGTGGAGTTGCGGGCGACGTCGAGCAGGTCCGGTGCGGCATCGGCATAGGAATCGACAACGGCAGGAGCGGTCGCAAGCTCATGTTCCAACGTCGGGAGGCTCGGGTCGAGCTTGGTCAGGATCGTGTCGAGATCCACCAGGCTTTGGCCGATCTTGTTTCCGCGGTCGTTGAACGCCGACGCGATCGCACCGAGAGTTTGGTTGAGCTTGGTCGGATCGATATGGGCGAGCACCGATGTCAGTTGTTGGAATACGGTGTTGATCTCGACGGTCACGTGGTCGCCGGTGAGCACTTGGCCGGGTTTCAGGCTGGTGGGGGAGGGGTCTTGTGGCGGAAGCAACTGGACGAACTTGGCCCCGAACACTGTCGTGGAGGCGATACTGGCCACGATGTTGGATGGAATCTGTTGTAGCTGAACTGGATCCATCTCAAGATGGAGAGCAGCCTGCCCGTTTGGCAAGGTCTCGATGGATTTGACGTTGCCGACCTGAACACCCAACAATTCGACCTTCGCGTCGGGGTTCATCACCAGCCCGGCCCGCGGCGACATGACAGTCAGTGGAACGGTTTTGGTGAAGTCTCCGCGGAACATTGCGGCGGCGCCGGCCACGATGGCCGCGATCACGAGGACGGTAATCAGTCCGGCTAGGGGTGGGCCAAAGAGGCGCCGCGTCGATGATGGCCCGATGATCACCACGGGTCGTTCTCATCGCCGCTAGCCCAGCCGGTACAGCATCCCATCCATAACTCCTTGTTTTTATAAAGATAGTAAAGTGCCATCTTTTGGTCAAGGGAATCGTCAAACTGGGGTGGACGATTTCGGGCGCATGGAAATATCAGCGAATCATCAAAGATGCTGACGCAACAAAACTTTCAGCTCCTCGATTGAGCTGTCTAAAACGCGGCATCGGCCGCTGATGCGCGCCCGGTGCCACCGGTGATCGAGGCGTGTTCTAGCGCCTGCGGGTCTTCTTTGCCCCGCCAGTGTCGGCCAAGACAGCTTCCGCTCGGCTGATCAGAGCCTCGAGCGTGAACTCGAATTCCAGGGTTTCGATCGAATGCCCCTGGTATTCCAGTTCATACAGGACTGGATGCTCGGTCGTGACGCCGGTGGCGCGCCGTCCGGGCTGCCGGCGTTGCACAGCATTGAGATGCTCGATCATCGATGTGCCGCGACTGAACGCCGACAGCGCCAGATACACGCTCAGCGCGTCATCGGGTTTGAAGCCGGCCTCGACCAGGGTGCCCACTGCCGCCTCGAGATTGTCCACCGAGGTGTGAGTGGCCTCCGGGCTCAGTTCGCCGGTGCGCATCAGGATGAGCTCACACAGCACCGGTCTCTCCTGGAACACGCGGCGGATTCCCCGAAAGTGGTTGCGGAGGCCGTCCTGCCAGGTTCCCCCGTCGATGAACGGGCTGCTGAAGTGATACTGGAGAATCGCGCGCTCGGTCATCGCGTCGAGCAGTTGTTCCTTCTTGCGGAAGTGCCAGTAGATGCTGGTGACGGGAGCATCCATGTGCTTGGCAAGCAGCGGCATGCTCAGCCCTGCGATCGAGACTTCTTCGGCTAGCTCGAAAGCGCCGGTGACGATGTCATCGAGGGCCAGTGAGCCGCGCGGGCGCCGTTTCGGCTTGACCGTGCGGGATTTCGCCGCGACAGGTTCTGGCATGGTCGCTCCCTGGGTCATCGCGGTAGCACTCACCGAATCCTCACCGTTCTCGCTGCAGTGTAATCGACGGTAAGCACCGAGCCGTACCTCCTGGATCGTTGGTTAATCAGAATGCGACATCGCCATTTTCAACAGGTCGGTCGCCTTCGTGGCATGCGAACCGTCATCGTCGGCGCGGCGCTGCGCACGAATCGTCACGTCGTGGCCTTCGACCTGTTTGCGGAGTGCGCCGACGGTGCAGTTCTGCCTGCCGCCCAGGACGGTGAAGGGGTCGAAATTGAAGTGCCGCATGGCATTCAGGTGAGTCACCTGATCGATCTCGGCATCGGACAACCCTGCCAGCGACTGCGTAAGGATCTCCGGTGACTCCGGCCAGTTGGAGTCGGAGTGCGGATAGTCGCATTCCCACATGACCTTGTCCATGGCGAGGTGCTCGCGGCTGGCGAGTCCGAACTTGTCGTCGATGAAACAGGTCAGGACGTGCTCGTTGAAGACCTCGCTTGGCAACTTGTCACCGAAATCCTGCCCGGTCCACGCGTGATGGCGGTCGTAGTTGTAGTCGATGCGCTCGAGGAAGTAGGGGATCCAGCCGATGCCGCCCTCGGAGAGCGCGACCTTCAGATCGGGGTAGTTGCGGAGCATGTTCGACCACACCAGATCCGCTGCGGCCTGCACGATATTCATCGGTTGCAGGGTGATCATGACGTCCATCGGTGCGTCGGGTGAGGTGATCGTCAGCTGCGAGGAGGAGCCGATGTGCATACAGACCACGACGGCTTCGTCACTGCACGCCTCCCAGACGGGGTTCCAGTGCGGATCGTGAATCGAGGGCCAACCCAGCTTGGAGGGATTCTCACTGAATGTCAGTGCGTGGCACCCTTTTTTGGCGACCCGCCGGATTTCGGTGGCCATGACCTCCGGATCCCAGATCGCAGGCAGGGCGCAGGGGATGAAGCGGCCAGGATTGCTGCCGCACCACTCGTCGATGTGCCAGTCGTTATAGGCCTGGACCATCGCCAACGCGACATCCTTGTCCGCGGTTCTGGCGAACAGCTGGCCGCAGAACTGGGGGAAGGACGGGAAACAGAGCGAGCCGAGAACGCCGTTGGCGCTCATATCCTTGACCCGTTCGGTGTGGTCGTAGGTGCCCTTCCGTAACTGGGAGAACGACGTCGGCTCGATGCCGTACTCCTCTTTGGGCCGGCCGGCGACGGCGTTGAGCGCGACGTTGGCGACGGTCTCACCGTTGTACTCCCAGGCATCCGTGCCATCGGCGCGGGTGATGAATTTCGGTGCCAGGTCGGCGTACTTGGCCGGCAGCCGTCCGTCGAACAGGTTCGGCGGCTCCACCACATGGTCGTCAACACTCACGAGCACCAAGTCGTTCACATCCATTAGCGACACCTTCGCTTTGCTATCGTTACGGTAATCACAACGATAGCAGTTACCGCAGTGATGGAGAAGTAGATGAGATTTCTGGGATCGGGTGGGCGCCCTGCCGCGGGACGCCGCCCGTGACAACCTCGATGCTGGCGATTACCGAGGAACACCACGACCTGGCTGACGCGGCCATCGGTGCGTTGAAGCGGGCCAAGAGCCGGGAACGCGCTCGCTCGGCGCAGGACGGGTCCAGCGCCGAGCACTCCGATGGAATCTTGCGCATCGCAGCTGAATTGGGTTGGACCGGATTGGCCGTCGCCGAGGAATATGGTGGCTCCGGGTTCGGCCTGCCCGAGCTCGCGATCGTTCTCGAAGCGTTCGGACGCGAAATCAGCCCGGGGCCGTTCCTGCCCACGGTCGTCGCAGGCACGGTCATCGACCGGATCGGCGGCGCCGAACTGCGATCGGTCGTGCTGCCCGGCCTGGCCGACGGCAGCAGCATCGGCGCTCTTGGCCTCGGGGGTGACGTGACGGTGAGCCCCGACCTGCGGGTCACCGGTACGAGCCCCGCGGTGCTGGGCGCACCCGACGCCGATGTTGTGCTCCTGATCAGCGGGGAGGCGGTTGTCATCGTCGACGCCCACGCCGACGGCGTCGAGATCACCAACCTGCCCGGGTTGGACCGCACCCGATCGGTGGGCGCGGTCGTCCTTCGCGAGGTGGCGCTGACCCCAGACCGGGTGCTACCAGGTGCTGCCCGTGCCGCCCGCACGCTCTGGCGGATCCTGTCGGCAGCCGAGTCCGTCGGCGCCAGTTGGGCCTGTGTCGAGATGGCCCGCGAATACGTCACCGCGCGCGAACAGTTCGGCCGGGTGATCGGCAGCTTCCAGGCGGTCAAACACCACCTGGCCAACATGCTGATCGCCACTGAGCAAGCCACCGCGGCGACTTGGGATGCGGCTCGCGTCACGGAGCTCGACAGCGGCTGGTTCGCTGCCGCGGTGGCGTCGGCGCAATCCGCTCGTGCCCAGGTCTTCACCGCCCAGTGCAACATCCAGCTGCACGGCGGTATCGGCTACACCTGGGAACACGATGCACACCTGTACTTGCGCCGGGCCCGGACGCTGGCCGCGCTGAGCACCGACGGCGCCGATCCCTGGTGTGACGTCGTCCGGGCCCACAGGTCGGGCATGGCTCGCGGTGCGACGTTCGAATTACCCGCCGAGGCCGATACCTACCGGCAGTCGGCCCGCGAGGCCGTCGCGAAGCTGCAGGAGATGCCCGAGCCGCAGCGCCGCGACTTCCTGGTCGATTCGGGTTACCTTGTGCCACATTGGCGTGCGCCATGGGGGCGTGAGGCCGGCACCATTGAGCAGCTGGTGATCGAAGAAGAGTTCACCGGTGTCGATATGCCCACGCTGGGTATCACCGGCTGGGTAATGCTGACCATCAGTGAGGCCGGCACCGAGGAGCAGCGCAGCCGCTGGGTGGAGCCGGTATTGCGCGGCAAGGCCATGTGGTGCCAGTTGTTCTCCGAGCCAGGGGCCGGCTCCGACGCCGCAGCCGTGCGGACCGCGGCCCGCCGTGTCGACGGTGGCTGGCGGATCACCGGCCAGAAGGTGTGGACGACCCTGGCGGAGAAATGCCAATGGGGGCTTGCCACCGTCCGTACCGACCCCGATGCCCCCAAGCATGCGGGTGTCACGATGATGGCCATCGACATGTCCAGCCCTGGTGTCACGGTGCGCCCGCTGCGCGAAATGACCGGCGAAGCACTCTTCAACGAAGTGTTCTTCGACGAGGTGTTGGTTCCCGACGCGGATGTCGTCGGGGAGATCGGCCGGGGTTGGGCCGTCGCCCGGGCGACCCTTGGCAACGAGCGGGTCTCCATCGCCGGCGGCGATGGACTGCCCGGTGTCGACGCCGACGAACTGATCACGCTGCTGGACAACGCATCCCCTGACACGGCTGCGGCGATGACCCGTAGGGCCGGCGAGGTGATCGCCGAATCGCACACCATCACCCTGCTCAACCGACGGCGCGCAAGTCGCGCCATCCTCGGTGCCGCGCCGGGCCCGGAGGCCAACGTCGCCAAGTTGCTCACCGCTGAAAGTGCACAGCATCAAACCGAATTGGGCATGGACCTGGCGGGAACGGCCGGCGTGGCGGGTGTTGTCCCTGAGTTGACCCACGATTATCTCTATGCCCGCTGCCTGACCATCGCCGGCGGCACCTCGGAGATCATGCGCAACACCATCGCCGAACGCCTGCTCGGTTTGCCGCGAGATCCGCTGATGGGATAGGCAATGGATGCAATATTGCTATTATCCGCAGATAGAAGGTGGCGCCCCCAGGTGTCACCCGTTGCCCTCCTGGGAGTCCCGACGCATGACCGATAAGCCCCAGATCACCGCTGCCGCGTTGGTCAAGGCGCGCGCCGACGACGACAACGTCGCGCTGATCTCCGGTGATCAGACCTGGACGTGGCGTGAAGTGGTCGTCGAGGCAGCAGTCCGCGCGGAATGGATGCGCGGCACCCTTCATCGCGGACGCCCACCCCACATCGGCGTCCTGCTGCCCAATGTGCCTGAATACGTTTTCCAGATCCTCGGTGCGGCATTGGCCGGCGCCTGCATCGTCGGTCTCAACGCCACCCGCCGCGGTGCCGAGCTCGTCCGCGATATCGACCACACCGCTTGCCAATTCGTCATCGCCGACCCGACCTACGCCGACCTTGTCGACGAGAGCGTGCTGGTCGCCGATGCGCCGTGGGCTGCTTACACCGATGCGGGGCTGCCCGACGATGAGCCGTCATCGTCGACCTTGCTGTTCTTGCTGTTCACCTCGGGATCCACCTCGGCGCCGAAGGCTGCGAAATGCAGCCAGAGCCGGCTCGCCGGTGTGGCGGCCAATCTGGGGTTTGGTGCCGAGGCCGTGCTGTACTGCCCGATGCCGCTGTCGCACGGTAATGCGTTGAGCGCCACGCTTTTCCCCGCACTGGCCAGCGGCTGCAGCCTGGTACTGCGCGACAGATTCTCGGCCAGCTGCTGGTTGGACGACGTCCGCCGCAACGGGGTGACGTTCACCAGCACCGTCGGCCGAGCACTCGGATACATCCTGGCCACCCCGCCGACCCCCTACGACCGCGACCACAAACTGCGGGTGGTCCTCGCCCCGGAAGCGTCGCCTCGGGACTGTGATGCTTTCCGCGAGCGCTTCGGTGTCCGAGTCCTCAGCGGTTACGGGTCCAGTGAAGGCGGCATTTCGCTGATGCCCGCAGCCAAGCCGGGTTCACTGGGCACTGCGCCGAAAGGGGCCGATATCGCCGTCGTCCACGAGGACGGCAAGGATTGTGCTGTCGCCGAATTCGACGCAAACGGCGCGCTGACCAACGCTGCCGAGGCCATCGGCGAACTGGTACGCCGAGACGCGGCCGGCTCCTTTGAGGGCTACTGGGACAACGAGGAAGCGCAGTCGGATCGACTACGCGGCGGCTGGTTCTGGTCCGGTGACCTTGCCTACCGTGACGGCGACGGAGTCTTCTGGTTCGCCGGCCGGGTGGGGGACTGGATCCGGGTCGACTCGGAGAACTTCGCCGCCGGGCCTGTGGAGCGCATCGTCGGCCGCTACGAGCACGCCGCCGCCGCGGCGGTCTTCGGGGTACCCGACCCGGCCGGCGGTGACCAGGTGATGGCCGTCCTGGAGACCGCGCCCGGCCACGCGTTCGATCCGGGGGACTTCGCCGAATTCCTTGGCACACAGGCTGATCTGGGAACGAAGTGGGCACCGCGTTTCGTCCGCGTGACACCGGCGATACCCGTCGTCGGCCACGGCAAGGTGGACAAGAAGCCGTTGCGGCGGGATGCCTGGCTCTGCGACGACCCCATCTGGTGGCGGCCGGATCGGTTGCTGATCTATGTCCCGTTCACTACTCACGACCGTGACGGCTGGCGCGAACAGTTCGTCACCCACGGCAGGATTCAGGCCTATCCGCAATCGGGCGCTGCGGCGCCCGAGCGACTGTAGACAATACGAAGGGAAACTCGGTGCCGGTTCATTATCAGCTCGCCACGCGCCCGGGTGCGGAGCACGTCGCACTCATCACGCTCGACCGTCCAGAAGCCAAGAACGCCTGCGACCTCGAGCACTTCCATCAGCTTTCGCAAGCCTGGAAGCGCTTCGACAGTGAAGACGACGCCTGGGTGGCGATCTTCACCGGCGTCGGGCGCTCCTACATGTCCGGTGCCGATCTCAAGACCTATGTGCCCGAAATCACGGCGCTGGCAAAAGAACTCAAAGAAGGTACCGCCACGTCGGTCAAAGGCTATGCGCTGTCCGACGGCACCGATGCCGTGCTGCGGGGGAGCAAGATCTACAAACCGATCATCGCGGCGATCAACGGGCCGTGCGTGGCCGGCGGCATGGAGATGCTCGGCGGCGTCGATATCCGGATCGCCAGTGAACACGCCACCTTCGGTGTGCTCGAACCGGCCCGAGGGCTGTTCGCCGGCGGCGGCACCACGGTTCGGTTGCCGCGCCAGATTCCGTTCGCCCAGGCCATGGAATTTCTGCTGTGCGCCGATAGCATCGACGCGCAGCGGGCGTTCCAGATGGGGCTGCTCAATGCCGTCGTCTCCGAAGATGAACTGCTGGACAAGGCGTTCGAGTACGCAGCGCGGATCGTCAAGAACGCGCCGCTGGCCATCAGGGCCACGAAACGCAGTGTGATGGAAGGCCTGAAGATGGACCTCCGCGAGGCCTACCGCAACGAGAGCGCGATATCCCGGGAAGTGTTCGCCACCGAGGATGCCAAAGAGGGTCCGCGCGCGTTCGCCGAGAAGCGACCGCCGCGGTGGACCGGTCAGTAGGGCATCCGCCGCGATGGGCAATTCTCGCCAGCTCTGTGTGATCGGGGCAGCGCAGCATACGGTTCGCGACGCCGAAGCACCTGAGCCACTTGTGAGTTGGGCACAGCGGGCGCACGAGGCCGCTGCGGTGGCCGGCATGCCCGACATCCTCACGCACATCGAGTCGTTGCAAGTCGTGTACTGCCAAAGCTGGCCTTACGACGATCCGGTCGGGCGTCTGGCGTCATCGATCGGCGCCGATCCCCGCCACCGCGTGTACTCGGGTATCGGCGGGACCACGCCCCAGGAGTTGGTCAATCGGACCGCGGAAGCGATGCTGCGCGGCGACCTGGACCTGGCCCTGATCTGTAGTGCCGAAGCGTTGGCGACGGTCCGCCAGGCCAAGAAGCGGGGCATACGACTGCCCTGGCAGTATCGCCAGTCCACGCCGTTCCCGTGGGAGCCACCGCACGCCTCGGAGGCCAACCACTCGGTTTTCCAAGCCTGGGAGACGTTTCCGCTCTGGGACACCGCGCGCCGGGCACGTCGCGGCGCCTCGCTGGCCGATGATGCCGTCGAGGCCGCCGAGGTGATGGCGGCCATGACCCGCGTCGCAGCGGTCAATCCGCACGCGTGGCGTCCGGACATCCTCAGCGCGGCAGCCGTCGGCACGGTCACCGACGCCAACCGATATGTCGGGTGGCCGTACACCAAACATGAAGTCGCCGTGATGGATGTCGACATGTCGGCCGCCCTGCTACTGGCGACGCGGGCCAAGGCCGATTCGCTTGGCATCCCGGAGGATCAACGGCTCTATCTGTCCGGGTGGGCCTATGCCGAAGATCCGGCCACCGTCGCCGAACGTGATGATCTGTCGAAGTCCGCGGCCATGGCGGTCACCGGTCGCCAAGCCCTCGCCTCCGCGAGGCTCACGCTCCCGGATATCACCGCGTTCGATCTCTACTCATGCTTCCCGTCGTCGGTACGGCTCGGCTGTGACGCTCTCGGGTTGGCACTCGACGACGAGCGTGGCACGACGATCACCGGTGGACTGCCCTATGCGGGTGGTCCCGCCAGCGGCTACGTCACCCATGCCATCGCGAGCGCCTATGACGAGCTTGCCGCCGCGGATGGACACGCGCTGATCACCGGGGTCGGCATGCATCTGGCCAAACATGTTGCGGCGGTGTGGTCCTCGGCGCCCCTCGGGGAACCCGAGATGGCAGACCTGGCTGCACTGCAGGCGGCCGTCGATGCCGATCAGCCCCGGCACCCGGTTCTGGCCGGCTGGGCAGGGCCGGCGACGGTCTTGGCCTACACCGTCGCGCACGGTCGAGATGGCTCCGCTGAACAGGGCTTGGTGGTGCTGGACACTCCGGACGGGCGCGCGTTGGCTCGCGTCAAGGATCCCGAACTGCTCGCCGATGCCGAATCGCGGGAACTGGTCGGTCAATCCGTTGTGGTCACGACCGACGGCACCTGCAACGAAGCCCGCTGGTAAGAGACCTCAAGCCGCGTCGGTCGGATGCGGATCGCGGAACATGCCGACCAGCGCGTTGTTGAACGCCATCGCGGCGGCGATCTCGAGTTCAATTGCGGCCAGCGGCTTGGTGAGCTGCGCCTCGAATCGTTCCAGCATCGCGTCCTCGACATTCTCGAACTGCTCCGCGGCCTCTAGTGCGTCGTGGATGAGGCAGACCAACAGATACAACGGATCACTCGAGATCGCGTGCGGCTCGAGCTCCATCCGCCGATAGCGGTCGAGCAGAGCATTGGTGTCGACGAAGTCTGGATCGGGGATGACAACGCGATGGGTCAGCAGCCAGTCGAACATGACCTCGTTGGTGGTTCGGATCGACGACAGCAGATCGGCCGCGACCGCCCGCAGGCCGGACTCCACCAGCACCGGCAATTCGACGAGGCGCCGCACGCGTGCCCCGTGAAGCACATAGTCCGCCAGCAGCCACCGCAGGTCGTCGAGCCGGACGAACACGTCGTCGGCCATATCGCCCTCATGCCTGCCGAGGCTGTCGGACTGGTCGAAATACCCTGCAAAGGCGCCTAACTCGGCGATCTCCCGATGGACCGTCGGCAGCCAATCCTCCCCGGCGGGCAGGGGGGAGCACGGGGCGGCCGGTGTCGAGCGCACCGCCTCGACGGTGTCGCAGGCCAGACCGGTAGTGCGATGGTCCTGACAGTCTCGCCGGGCCGCGCGCTTCCGGCGGCGCACGCTATCCACCGTCCAGGCGACAGCCCCCGTGACGATCAGATGGCGAGCCGCGCCGATCAGAAGGTGCTTCGGGGTGGGTGTCGCCATGAGTAGCATGTTACATGGAACCCGGTTCATGTAAACCCGGATTTTGGGCTAGCTGGCAGCCGACTTCGGCGCCCGGCGCCGTCGGGGATCCAGTCCCGCGGCCAGCCGCAGCTCGGCGAGGAACTGCTCGGGCGTGCCGCCCTGGATCAGGTAATGGCAGATGGCGATATGCACGATCGCCGACGCCGCGGTGTCGGCATTGTCGCCGGTCAACACCTGGCGGATGCGCTTCTCGATGACCGGCAGGGTCAGTCGCATCTGCACCAGGATGTGCTCGGGCTCCAGGTCGACGATATGCCGTGCGGAGTGCGAGTTCTGGAAGTCGACGACGAATTGCAACGCGGCGTCGAGGCGGTCCTCGCCGTGCAGGCCTGCGATGGCACGGGCCATGCCTGCGTCGAAATTGTCCTGTTCGTACTGGCTGAACGCCTCCAGCAGGCCTTCGCGAGAACCGAAGTGCCGGTACAAGGTGGGGCGTGAGACCTTGGCTTCGGCGGCGACATCGGCGAGCAGGAGATTGCGGCGGCCGCTGCGGGACAGCACGACGTACGTGGCGTCCAGTATTCGGCGCCGGGTCGACGGCTCAGCCTCTGCGGCCACGGGAACACGACTCCTATCGCTTTACATCAATCGCACATAATGTCACACTAGCCGCGCTGTTGTCGCACATTGTGCCGGTAGTGTCCGGTACCCATTATCGCCCGCCGACTCCGCCGCGGAGCGTCCGAACAGCGGAGAGAACCATGCCCCTGCTCCACCACGCCGGATTGTGCGTGCGGGATATCGAACTATCGCTGCGCTTCTACCGCGACGGCCTCGGGTTGGAAGTGATATCGGACCAGGTGCTCAACGCCGATCTGCATTCACTGCTGGGTGTGCACACCGAAGAAGTGCGCTTTATCTTCCTGGGCGACCCGGCTTCGCCCGAAGCGGGCATTGTCGAACTACTCGACCTCGGCAGCAGTCGCATCACAGCCAGCGGGCCCGGCCCGGCAGGACCGGCCAGGGGGTTGTTCCTGCTATCGATGCGGGCCGATGTGCCCGCGGTGCTGAGCCGGCTCGAGGAACTGCGACTCGGTGGGACACCACGCACGATGGCGGTGCCCCGCGGCGGAATTGCGGCCACGGTCGTCGATCCCGATGGGGTGATGGTCGAGCTGATGCCACACCTGACGGCGCGCGCCAAATCCCAAAGTGACAGCTAGCCGCCGCGGGCCTCGACCATGGCCGAACGGTTCACCTTGGTGGCGGCCGTGCGCGGGATCTCCTCGACGAACTCGACGGTCTTGGGCACCTTATAGCCGGCGAGCTTGCCCTTCGCGAACAGGATCACCTCGTGTTCGGTGGGTGGCGCGCTGATCTCGGTGGCCTGAACGACGGCGTGCACGCGGCGGCCCCACTGTGCGTCCGAGATACCGATCACCACGACGTCGGCGATCTCCGGGTGTTCGATGAGCGCCGATTCCACCTCAGCCGGAAACACATTCGCGCCGCCGGTGACGATCATGTCGGTGCGGCGATCGGCGATGAAGAGATAACCGTCGGCGTCGAGATAGCCGATATCGCCCGCGGTGGCGAAGCCGTCTGGAGTTCTCGGTAGCTGCTTGGCGCCGCCGATGTACCGATACTGATCGTTCATCGGTGCCCGCAAATAGATTTCGCCGAACTCTCCGGGTGCCGCCGGCTGGCCGTCCTCGCCAAGGACCCGGATCTCGGTGTCGCGGAAACCGCGGCCGACGCTGCCAGGGTGTTCGAGCCATTCGTCTCCGCGCAGCGCCGTCAGACCGAGGTTCTCGGTCATGCCATAGGCCATCAGCACCCGCTGCGGGCTGAGCAGCTCGAACCACCGCCGCAACAGATGTGGCGGCATCACCGCGGCGCCCTGGAGCATCCATTCGATGCTGGACAGGTCTCGGCTCGCGACGTCGGGCACATCGGCGATACGCGAGAGCATCGTCGGGGTCGCGGTGAACGTGGTAATACGATGCCGCTCAATGGTATCCAGCGCCACCTGCGCGTCGAATTTCTCCAGTATCACCAACACATCGCCACCGAGCAGATAGCTCATCGTGACGAACCCGTTGGTGTGATACATCGGCGCGGGAACCAGAATCGTCTGCGGCTGGGTCACTGGCGTCCACTGCGCCATGAACGGCACACTGTGCGCCGGGGTCCACAACGCAGGCGAGGTGTTGAGGATGACCTTTGGCAGGCCCGTCGAGCCCGAACTGCAAATGCCGCTGACAGCGGGGGACACCGCATCGGGCAGCGGGCTGTCATCTTGGCCGGCGGCACGCCCGGCCCAGCTGTCGAGGTTGTCCTCGGTGATGATCACGGCGGGATCGATGACATCGAGGAGACGCTGCTGTTCCCAGCCGGGCAGGTCCCACCGCATCGGTACCGGTGTGGCGCCCAGCTTCCACGTCGCCAGCGTCGCAACAACCAGCTCAACGGAATTCGGCACCGACAGCGCGACCATCGCCCCCTCGGCCACGGGAGCACTCTGCAGTGCACGGGCCCACTGATTGGCGTATCGCTCCAGCTCCGACCAGCTGACTACTGTGTCCGAGCCGTCCTTGCCGACCACGATCAATGCTGGCCCATCGGGGTCCGCGTCGGCACGGATGCTCAGCTGACGGCCGAACGGGATCCCATCGGCGACGGGCTGCTGCGGGGACTCAGACATAAGGGGAGTATCCAATCGGGGAGCCGAGGCGGGCGTCGAAATCACGAGAACAGTGTTTCCACGTGTCCGGCGCCGACCTCTGGAGTGAGTCGAAGTGCCAGCGCTTCAACGCTTTCAGGAAGCCGCAGCGCCGGTTGAAGATGGCGGTCGATGACGCTGATGTCCGACTCGTCGCAAAAGCCCAGCGCGCCCAACAGTTGATGGCTGGTGCGCATCAATTGGATGCCTGCCTCGGCGGCCTTGATCTTCAGCATCAGCGCGTCGGTCCACCCGATCACATCGGTTTCGGCAGTCCACCGGGAAAGGCTGAATTTGGCCAGTTCTTCCAGGCCGCGAAGGGTGACACTGGCGTCGGCGACCGTGAATCTGACGAACTGGAACTCCGAGAGTGTCTTCCCGAATTGGGTGCGCGCCTTGACGTGATCGCAGGTGATCTCGAGCGCGCGCTCCAGGGCACCCAGAATGCGCCACGACTGCAGGATCAGGTGCAATGCGAGGTCGGCGCGGGTCACTGTGCTGACCGGCGACAGATCGGCGGCTTTCACGAGAAACGGGCCGAGTTTTGCCCTTTGGCGAGGGCCCAGCGTGGCGGTATAGGCAATTCCGTCAAGATCGGCGAGCAGCCATGGGCCCGCCAGGTCACCGTGATCGACGCGCGGGGTCCGGGGGTCGACCAGACTCAGCCGCGCACCGCCGACTGCCATCAGGTCTTCCACCACCGGGTAGGGCAGCAGCGCCGCACCCGCGGCCCGGGCCACCACCGCACCGGCCAGGCGATCCTCCGGATCGTTGCGCACGTCGAGCTCGGCGACACCGATCTCGGCCAGCGCCGCGGCCGCCAGCTCGCGCAGTGACCCGTCCCGCTCGGCAGGCAGCGATGACTCCTGCGGGCCGCCGAGCATCTCGAAGCGGTGCTGAGCTACCTGGCCGAATTCCCGAATGTGTTCGGGCAGTGACGTTTCCATCATCGGCCTCCCAGCAGTTCGCGTGCGACCAGCATTCGTTGCACCTCAATGGTTCCCGACGCGACCGTCGCCGCCTGTGCGTAGCGCCAGTGGTCGTCGATCGCCCCATCGAGCACCGCATCGGGTGTGGCGTCCATCGCTGCCGCACCCAACGCGTCGAAGAGCAGTTCGGCGACCTTCTGGTCGCACGTGGTGGCCGCGATCCGGGCCGAGCTCGCGGCGGCCGGGGCACCTGGGTCGTCGAGCAGCGACACCGCGCGGTAGGCGAGCAGCTTGGCCACCCGCAGGTCGACGAGTGCCCGCGCCCACCGGCTCCGGATCGACTCCGGGAGTTCCGCCCATTGTGGCCCGAGCTCGGCGCGTAAGCGCTCCAGCAGCGATTCGCACCGCGCATAGCGGGCGATGCCAACGCGTTCGAAGGCCAGCGCCTCGCGGATGACCTGCCAACCGCCGCCGACCTCGCCGAGCACATCGGCGTCACTGGCCCGGACGTTGTCGAAGAACACCTCGTTGAGGTGATGGGGTCCCAGCATCGACCTGATCGGCCGTGCGGTGACCCCGGCCCGGTCCATCGGGATCAGGAACAGGGTGTGCCGCCCCGAGGATCCCTCGGCCGGCTCGGTGCGGGTGGCGAGTACGCACCAGCGCGCCATCAGCGCGTACGACGTCCAGATCTTCTGGCCGTTGATCACCCACCCGTCACCGTCGCGCACCGCACGCGTGCGCAGCGACGCCAAATCGGTGCCCGCCTCGGGTTCGGAGAAGCCCTGACACCAGATCACTTCACCGGCCGAGATGGCCGCCAGGTGGGTGGCCTTCTGCTCGGGGGTGCCGTAGCGCATGATCGCCGGGCCCACCCAGTTGACCCCCATGTACTGCGCGCCCCGCGGCTCATGAGCGGCCCACATCTCTTCTCGCACGACAGTCTGCTGCCATACCGAACCACCGCCGCCGCCAAACTCTTTGGGCCAGGCCAAGGTCAGCAGACCCTCCTTGGCCAGGAGTCGGCAGAACGCCTCCGTGGTGGCCAGATCCTGCGGGTCGTCGGTGAACGCACCGTGGAACTTCTCCGGCAAGTGGGTCTTCATCAGGTCGCGCAGCCGCTGCCGCAGGGCGGCCGCGTCATCTCCCAACGCATAGTCCACGTCTCATCCTTTCGGGAGGCCGAGCAGTCGCTCGCCGATGATGTTGCGCTGAACCTCGGACGTGCCGCCATAGATTCCCGCCGCCAGGGCATCGTGGCGTTCGAACTCCAGGTCCGCGTCCGTGACTGCGGCACTTCCACGCGCCGCCGCACTGATCTCCCAGGTGCGCTGCAACGTCGTCGAACCCAGCAGCTTGAGGATGTCGCCCTCCGGGCTGGGCCTACCGGCCTGGTCGTTGTCCATGGCCCGATATCCGCTGGCGCGCAGCGCTTCCGCATCGGCCATCAGTGTTCCGACCGGTCCGTACAGGTCATCGCACGACCCCGACTGGGTGGCCCGGATCGAGTCAAGGCCGCGCTGGATCTCGACCCAGTTCATCACCCAGATCATTTGGCGCTCATGGCCAAGCGAGGAAATGGCCACACCCCAGCCGCCGTTCTCGGGGCCCAATAACTCCGTGGCCGGGATCTCGACGTTCTCGAGGAAGACCTCGCAGAAGGTCTCGTCGGATCGCGATGCCATCCGGATCGGATTGATCGTGACTCCCGGTGCACGCAGATCCAACACGAAGCACGAGATGCCCTTGTGTTTGGGTGCCTGCGGATCGGTCCGCGCATAGAGCAGACACCAGCGCGACTCATGGGCCTGCGTGGTCCAGATCTTGTGGCCATTGACCACGAAGACGTCGCCGTTGCGGACGGCGCGGGTGCGCAGGCCTGCGAAATCCGATCCCGCTTCGGGCTCCGACATGCCCAGCGCCCACCACTCGTCGCCGGCCAGGCACGGCGCCAGCAAGCGGTCCACCTGTTCGGGTGTGCCGAAGGCCCGGATGCTGGCTGCCGCGACATTGGGTCCGGCGATATTGGGCAATTTGGGTGCCGATCGCAGCGCGCCCTCCAACCGGATCTCCAGTGCCTCCGCGGAGGTCAGTCCGCGCCCACCCTGCCCGTGCGGCCAGGTCGGCTGGATCCAGCCGGCGTCGAAACTCGCCCGTTGGTAGGTGCGCCGCAGGCTCATGTCCCACCGATAGGTGGAGTAATTCTGGTAGTAGTCGGCAGGCAGCACCGAGGTGAGCCAGCCGGCGAACTCGTCCCGCAGCGCAACCTGATTCATCGGCCCGCTCCTGCCATGAATCGGCGCCCCACGAGGTGATAGAGGCTTGAGGAATCCCCGAGCTGTGCGGCGCCGACCCAGGCTCGGCGCAGATACAGGTGGATGTCGTGTTCCCAGGTCTGACCCAGTGCGCCGAGCACCTGCACGGCCGTCCGGGTACAGGCAAGGGCCGCATCACCGGCGGCGGCCTTCGCCAGTGCGCAGCTGCGCCACTGTTCAGCCGCGCTGACAGAGGAATCGTCGACTCGCGCCGCGGCCAGATACGACAGACTGCGGGCTCGTTCGACGCTGACGTGGTTGTCGGCCAATGCGTGTTTGATCGCCTGGAACGCACCGATCGGCCGATCGAACTGGTAGCGATTCTTGGCGTGCTCGACGGCGATGTCCAACGCCGCCTGGCCCACCCCGACAAGCTCGGCGGCGATCGCCAAAAGTGCAGGACCCAAGGCGGTTTCGACCTCGACGGGTACCGTCAGCCCGGCGGGGGCATCGATCGTAACGGTGGCAAGCGGGCGTGCCGGGTCGGCCGAGTCAACCCCATCGATCACGACCCCGGAATCGGCCGTCGCTACGACGGCCATCGCGGTGTCCTCCCCATCGGCGCACAGCACGACCAACAGTTCGGCATTGACCGCGTCGGGGACAGCGGTGGTCACGCCGCGCACTCGCCCTCCGGACAGTGTCGTCGTCACGCCGGGCAGCCGCTCGGTGCCTGATTGCGCCGCCAGGGTTGCCACCGTGCCGCCGGCGATGGCAGTCAGCAGCTCGTCGGCGGCCGCGCCGCCGGCTCGGGCCACGCCGGCGGCCATCCCCACGCTGCTCAGAAACGGTATGGGCGCCAGGGCCGACCCAAGGGCTTCGAGGGTGAGTACCAGATCCAGGGTCGTCAGTCCCAGATCGTCGTTGCCCTCGTCGTAACCTCGCCGGGCCAACCATGTCCAGCCAAGGTCGACGACATTGCGCCACAACGGTTGCCACGCCGGTTTATCGTCGTAGACCCGCCGATCCAGCGTCAGCGGACAGTCGGCAGCCAGCACCTCACGCACACCGTCGCGCAGGCTCAATTGATCCGCTGAAGGCCCGATCTGCATCCATCTCCCTTTTTTTATTAAAATAGTAAAGTAGATGATGCGACGTCAAACTCACCCGGCAGGATGTGGTGTGGGCGGGCGAGTGGTTAGTTACTGACCGCGCGGCGATGAGCCTCCGGCGGCACCACCGGGGGGCGCGCGGAGGGCCCGCGGGTGATGGCGTTGAGCCGGATCTCGGGCAGGTCGACCGAGGGTGCCACGGTGTCCAGCCACGCCACGGCGTCCGCGACATCGGTTGCGGTGATCGCGTACATCTCGAACGGAACATCTTCCAGCATCTCGGTTTCCACCGGGCCGGGCGTGACGATGTTGACCACGATGCCGTCGCGATCGACCTCGAGGGCCAGCGCACGGGCGAACGCGTTCATTCCGGCTTTCGATGCTGAATACGCGGTCCGCCCGGGCATCGGCTCGTGGGCGGCGGACGACGACAGAAAGATGAACCGGGAACCCGGTTGCATCAGCGGCAGGGCCGCCTGGGTCACGACGAAGCAGGAGTCGAGGTTGGCCGAGATGATGGTGCGCCACTGCTCGAACGTCTGCTTGCGCGCGTAGGTGCCACCCAGCACCCCGGCAGCGTGCACAACCAGATCGACCCGCTCGCAGTCACGCAGCGCCATCGCGAAGCTGAAGGGATCCGAGGCGTCTCCCACCGCCCACCGGGCGCCGATCTCGTCTGCGGCCGCCTGCAGCGGCCCCTCCCGGCGCGCGGTCAGCAGCACGTCGTACCCGCATTCGACCAGGCGGCGGCCGACTACCTTGCCGATACCGCCACTGCCACCGGTGACAATCGCATTGCGCACGCGCCAGCCTTCCTGTCGATTACTACGAACGCCAGCGCGCCAACGCCTGTGGCGGCGAGGCGGTGATGACCCGGGTACTGGCGTCATCGGACAACACGAACGTCTGTGCGTCGGCCAGGTGGCGGGTGGCGACCCGCCGGGCCCGCTCGGCATCGCCGGATTCGATGGCCTCCGTCAATGCGGTGTGGGCCTTGAGCGCTGCTTTGCGCTGCGCCGGCGACGGATATTCGCCAGAGGCCGAGGCCTTTTCGGCCCAACGCTGTTCATGGCTGCTCCACAACGCCTCAAGGCTACCGACCACCGCGGTGACGGTGGCGTTGCCGCAGCCGCGCACAACGGCGTCGTGGAACTGTCGGCCCAGATCGGTGAACAACGGTCCGTCGTCGATGTGCTCGGCCATCTCGGTGTTGATCCGGCGCAATTCGGGCACGATGGTTCGGGCCCGGTCGGCGCGCTGGGCAGCCAGCGCGGCGCACGAAGGCTCGAGGTCGCGCAACGCATCGCCCAGGTCGCGAAGCTGCACCTGATTGCTCTGGAGCACCAGCCCCAGCATGTAGGCCGCGCTGTTCTTGGTTGGCGCGTGCACCACCGCACCGCCCTGATTGCCGCGGCGCACTGAGACCAGGCCCTCGGTCTCCAGGATGCGCAGTGCTTCACGCAGTGAGACCAGGCTGACATTGAAGTGCTCGACCAGCACGGCTTGTGGTGGAAGCAGGTCCCCGTCGGCGAGCTCGCCATCCACGATCTGACGGCGCAACTCATCGGCCACCGTCTCCGCAATACGCGGTGACGTCAACCGGCGCCTTGTCTCACGCCCTGCAGAGACGTTCTTCATGCCTGACCACCAGCGGCGTTATGGGAGCTCGGTGGTCGCCGCGGGCCACGTCGCTTTGGATGGGGATCTGGCAATCTTACTAAATTAACAGCATTGGTCGCGGCGGGCGCACCGAGGCGAGCCAATCGCGCTGTGTCAGTGGCCAATCGGAAGTCGATGTCGACCACTGGCTTGCCGGTCAAAGCGATCCCCTTCCGCGTTACATCTTAGCCCTCAAGTGTCTTTCTTTACTATGATAGTATGATAGACATCTGGCCGGTGTTCTGAAAGGGTGGTGCGATGCCGGAGCCGCAGCGGTTCCCCTTTTCGAACTACCCCAAAGGGTGGTTCCAAGTGGCCTATGGCCGCGACGTCGCCGCCGGTGCGATCGTCTCGCTGCACTACTTCGGGCAGCAACTTATCTGCTACCGCGGCGAATCGGGCACTGTGCACGTCCTCAACGCATACTGTCCCCACCTCGGCGCCGATATCGCGGTCGGCGGCCAGGTCCGCGAGGACTGCGTGGTCTGTCCCTTCCACGGCTGGCGGTTCACAGGCGATGGGTCCAACGTCGAGATTCCATATGCGAAGGGCCCCAACCGAATCGCCAAGCTGACCGCGTGGCCGACGGTCGAGCGCGCCGGGATGATCTTCGTCTGGCACAGCGAAGACGGTGGCGAACCCGAATGGGAACTGCCCAAGATCCCCGAAGCTGACGACGCCGCGTTCGAGTTCTACGCTCCGGAGGACGCGCGCTGGATTTTTCGGTCACACCCCCAGGAAGTCTTCGAGAACACCGTCGACATCGCGCATTTCGCGACCGTGCACGGGTCTCGGCATTCGGCAATCTCGATGTCGAACACGAGGGTGCGAATTTCCGCGCGGTGGCGGAGGTCAACTTCGAGACGCCCCGAGGGCCAGTCAACGGAGCGGTGGATTCCGAGTTGTTCGGGATGGGCATTGATGTGGTGCGCCACCGGGGCCTCGGTCAGTCCTGCACGGTGCTCACCGTCACCCCAATCGATGGGGAACTCGTTGACGCCCGCTACACATTCTTCGTATCACTCGATCCACAGACGGGCGAAAAGACCCGCCTCGGAATGGGCTTCGCCCGCGACTTCTGTAAGCAGATCGAGCAGGATATTCCGATCTGGGAGGCCAAGATCTATCGAGACAAGCCGGCGCTGGCCCGTGGGGAGCGCGCCATCACCGAGTTCCGGAACTGGGCCGAGCGGTCGTACTCGAGCACCGAGGCGGTGAGCTCGTGAAAGTTCCTTCTTACGAACGGATCTTCATCGGTGGCTCATGGCAGGAGCCGTCAAGCGATGAGCGGATCGAGGTGATCTCGCCGTTCACCGAACAACCCATCGCGCATGTGCCCGCAAGTTCGAGCGCCGATGTCGACCGCGCCGTTCTGGCCGCGCGCGATGCCTTCGACAACGGTCCATGGCCACGGCTGGCGGTGGCTGAACGAATCGACGTCGTCGAACGCCTGGCGGCGATCTACGCCGAGCACGTCGATGAGATGGCCGACCTGATCACCGCGCAGATGGGCTCGCCGGCGAGCTTCAGCAGGCTGGGGCAGGCTGCCGGCGCGGCGACGATGATGCGCCTGGCGGCGCAGACTGCCCGCAGCTTCCCGTGGAACGAACGGCGCCAAGGCACGTTGGGTGAGGTCCATGTTCGCCGCGTCCCAGTCGGTGTCGTCGGCATCATCATCCCGTGGAATGTTCCGCAAAATCTGCTGATGCCCAAGCTGATTCCGGCGTTGATAGCGGGCTGCCCGGTGATCATCAAGCCGGCGCCGGAGACACCGCTGGACAGCCTCTGGGTCGCCGAGATGGTCGAACGACTGGGTCTGCCCAGTGGGGTGGTGTCCGTCATTCCCGGTGGGCGGGAGGCCGGCGACGAGCTGGTGCGCCATCCCGGCGTCGACAAGATCGCCTTCACCGGCAGCTCGGCGACCGGCCGGCACATCGCATCGGTGTGCGGTGAGGAACTCAAGCGGTACAGCCTTGAATTGGGCGGCAAATCGGCGGCGATCGTGCTCGACGACGCCCGAATCGACAAGACCGTGGCCGGCCTCAAGATGGCCAGCCTGATGAACAACGGCCAAGCGTGCGTGGCCCAGACGCGAATCCTGGTCAGCGAACGCCGACACGACGAACTCGTCGACGCGCTCGGCGACATGATGTCATCGCTGGTCATCGGCGACCCGGCCGATCCCGCCACCGACATCGGCCCACTCGTCTCGCAGCGGCAACAGCACCGGGTGCAGTCCTACATCCGCGCCGGCATAGACGACGGCGCAAAGTTGGTTGTCGGCGGCGATGATTCACCGCGTGAGCGCGGCTGGTTTGTCCGTCCGAGCCTGTTCGTCGACGCCACCAACGATATGACCATCGCGCGTGAAGAGATCTTCGGCCCGGTGCTGACGGTGATCAAATACCGTGACGAAGACGACGCCGTACGCATCGCGAACGACAGCGATTACGGACTGGCCGGATCGGTCTGGACCAAAGACGTTGCCCACGGGTTGGAACTGTCCGGGCGGATCCGGACCGGCACCTACGGCATCAACATGTACATGCTCGACATCGCCAGTCCCTTCGGGGGTTTCAAACAGTCTGGGATCGGTCGCGAGTTCGGTGAGGAAGGCCTGGCCGAATACACCGAACTGCAGACCGTCGTGAGCGCAGGCAAGCTGCCTGCCCTTGCACCGGGCAGCGCGCCCCCGCAGCAGTAGGCATGACCCTCTGTACCGCCGCGACACTCACGACACGGCCGGACTTCCGGCCCAGCCCAAAAGGACGCCAGATGGCAATAGCGCTCGCCCCGGAGATCTCGACGTGGCCTGATAAAGATCCGCAGCTCATCGGGAGCAGCTGTGGCGAGTGTCAGGCGGTGACCTTTCCGTCCCAGGCTCGCTGCCCACAATGCAGCGCCGGCAACATGTCTGACGTTCTACTGCCGCGCCGCGGCACGGTCGTGGCGTGGACGACCCAGGGATTTCCGCCCGGCCCGCCCTACGCCGGGCCGACCGGTGCCGACTTCACTCCCTTCGGCGTCGGTCTGGTGCAACTCGGCGATGTCGTGCGTGTCGAAGGCCGACTGACCGAAAGCGATCCTGCGAGGCTGGCCTTCGGGATGGCGGTCGAGCTGACGATGGTGCCGTTGGCGACGAACGAAAACGGCGACGAGATCATCACTTTTGCATTTCGACCGGTAGTAACGGAGGCACAACCATGACGGGCATTGACACCGCGGTCGCGATCATCGGGGTCGGTCTGCATCCCTTCGGCCGCTTCGACAAGTCCGCCATGCAGATGGGCGCCGAAGCCATTCAGCTTGCACTCGACGACGCAGGCGTGCAGTGGAAAGACATCCAGTTCGGCTTCGGTGGCAGCCACGAGATCTCCAACCCCGACGCGGTGACCCGCCTGGTCGGGCTGACCGGCATCACCTTCACCAACGTGTTCAACGCCTGCGCCACCTCGGCGAGCGCGATTCAACAGACCGCCGACACGATCCGGCTGGGTAAATACGACATCGGTATCGCCCTCGGCATGGACAAGCATCCCCGCGGGGCGTTCACCGACGAGCCGGCCACTCTCGGCCTGCCGCGCTGGTATGGCGAGAACGGGCAGTTCGTCACCACGAAATTCTTTGGCATGAAAGCGAACAGATACCTCCACGACCACAACATCTCGCAGGCCACGCTCGCCAAGGTGGCCGCCAAGAACCTCCGCAACGGGATGCTGAATCCGAATGCCTTCCGGCGTCAGACGCTCTCCGAAGAGGAGATCCTCAACTCACCGGTCCTCAACTACCCGCTGACCAAGTACATGTTCTGCGCGCCCGACGAGGGGGCGGCGGCCGTCATCATGTGTCGCGCGGACATCGCGCACAAGTTCACCGACACCCCGGTGTTCGTCCGTGCCAGCGAGATTCGCACCCGTCGGTACGGCGCCTACGAGGTACATGCCACGTCGGCGGCCGTCGACGAGGACCGCTCGCCGACGGTCTATGCGGCCAGGGCGGCGTACGAGGCCGCCGGTATCGGGCCGGAAGATGTGGACATCGCTCAATTACAGGACACCGACGCCGGGGCCGAGGTCATCCATATGGCCGAGACCGGTCTGTGCGCGGACGGCGAGCAGGAGAAATTACTTGCCGACGGCGCCACGGAGATCGGTGGCTCACTGCCGGTCAACACCGACGGTGGTCTGATCGCCAACGGTGAGCCGATCGGCGCTTCGGGGTTGCGCCAGGTTCATGAATTGGTCCGACAACTGCGCGGTCAGGCCGGTGAGCGCCAGGTCCCGAACAATCCGCGGGTGGGCATCGCCCAGGTCTACGGCGCGCCTGGCACAGCCTCGGCGACAATCCTGTCGCGGTAGTCGAGGCGGAGTGATCCGAAGGATGCCATCAGCGGGTTTGGCGATAAGGACGGCGCTGGAAACGGCCCAGCGAGACGCGGCTGGAAGCTTGCGTAGTTATCGTCTGTTCAGACCCTCGGAAGCGGAATCGACTGCAGATCAACGTTTTCCTCGAGTTGCAGATTCCAGCTGTTGAATGCCATCGCGAGACATGTGTAGGTGCCAACGACGAAGGGGATCTCAACTAGCTGCTTCTCATTGAAGTGCTGTGCAAGCCGTCGCCAGGTATCGTCCGATATTCGATAGGCGTCGAGCATCTCGTCGGTTGCGGTGACGAGGTCTTGTTCGCGTGCCGTCCAGGTTTTGGAGGACGTGCCATCGACGATCGCGCGGATGTCATCGTCGGTGATCTCGTATTCAGATGCGAGCCGTACGTGGTGCACCCATTCGTAGCGCGCGCCGGTCCGCCATGCGACACGTAGCAGCATCAATTCTCGGTTGCGGTGTCCAATCGCCGGCTTCCTCAGCAGTACGTTTCCGAAGATGGTGAACGGTCCTGCGAGCCCTGGGTGATGGAGCATGGTCGCCAGGACATTCGGGGCCTGGCCCGACACTCGCATCTGATCGATGACACCCGCGGGAAAAGCCTGCCGCAGTGCGTCCAGCGCTTCGCCGTCCCACTCGTCGACGTGCAAGGGTTTCAAGCGGGCCGGTTGCGTCATCCGCCGAATGTACGTCCCGAACTCGATGGTTGTACAGTCGTACAGCACAGGAGTACCGTGCTCGCCATGACGCTCACTCCCGAATCATTGGGTACCGCAGCCGGACGCGGCAGGTTGATTGGCCGGCGCATCGTTGTCGTCGGTGCGGGGACCCGAGCATCGGATGACGCTGACGCACCGATGGGGAACGGCCGTGCCATCGCTGTCCTGTGTGCGCGGGAGGGTGCCGACGTCGCCTGCGTCGACGTCGACGCAGAAGCCGCTCAGCGCACTGCAGGACTCTGCAAGCAAGAAGGCACGAAGGTAGTGTCCGTCGTCGCCGACGTTCGGGATGCTGCCGCGTGTGAACGCCTCGTCGGGGAAGCTGGTGAAGGACTCGGCGGACTCGACGGTGTCGTCGCCAATGTCGGGTTCGGTTCCGGGCAGGGACTTGCCGAGACGACGCCCGAACTCTGGGATGACCTGTTCGCTCTGAACGTCCGGTCCCATTTTCTGGTTGCCCGGGCGGCCATGCCTGTGCTGGCTGACGGCGGCTCGATGGTGTTCATCGGGTCGGCGGCCGGCTTGCGCGCGGGCACCCGTTTCCCCGCTTACGACGCGTCAAAGGCGGCGCTATTCGGTGTGTGCCGTCACGTGGCGCTGGAGGGTGCTCCGCGCGGGATCCGCGCCAACCATGTGATTCCCGGTCCCGTCGACACTCCTCTCGGACGATACGGAAGCGCAAACGTGAAGTCCCGCTCACAGATCCAATTCCCGTTAGGGCGGCAGGCAACGGCGTGGGACATCGCCTATGCGACCGTGTTCATGCTCAGTGGAGAGGCCAGCTACATCACCGGCGAATCCCTGGTGGTCGCTGGCGGCCTCGGTCAGATCCGCTGAACGGCAAGAACGTATGACGACTTACGACTACATCATTGCCGGTGCGGGCTCTGCAGGTTGTGTCCTGGCCAACCGGCTGTCAGCGGACGCCATGGTCAAGGTCCTCCTGCTGGAAGCTGGTGGGGGTGATAGCAATCCACTGTTCGTCGTGCCGAAGGGCTCGGGCAAGCTTTTCGAGAGCGAGAAGCACATGTGGCACTACGAGACCACACCCTTCGGTCGGAATCCCCACTCGGAGAGGTGGATGCGAGGCAAGGTCCTCGGGGGTTCGAGCTCCATCAACGGGATGATCTACAACCGCGGAGGCCGAGCCGACTGGGACAGTCTGGAACGCCTCGGCAACAAGGGCTGGGGCTGGGACGAGATGCTTCCCATCTTCCGCAAATTTGAGGACAACGAGTTCGGCGCTTCGCCTACCCGCGGCGCCGGTGGGCCCGTCCACGTCTCGGTGCCGCGAGATCCCGACCCGCTGTGCGAGGAGATGGTCGAAGCCGGTGCAGCGGTCGGCTTGTCCCGGGTGCAAGACCTCAACGAGTCGGACGGCGAACGAATAGGGTACGCGACCTCAACGATCAAGAACGGACGACGGGTCAGCGCCGCTACCGCGTTCCTGAAGCCCGTCGTGCGTCGGCCCAACCTGACCGTCCGCACCCACGCAGAAGTGCAGCGGGTGGTTTTCGAAAACGGCAGGGCTGTCGGCGTCGAGGTCTCGCATCGGGGCAGGATCGCCGTGTTGCGTGCCAACCGCGAGGTCATTCTCAGCATGGGAAGTTTGAACACGCCTAAGCTGTTGCAGCTCTCCGGGATTGGGCCCCGTGACGCCCTGACCGCGGCTGGCGTCGACGTGTACCTCGAACGGGACAATGTCGGCCGTAAACTCCGCGAACACCGTTGTGCCACCCTGAGGCTTCAGCTCAACGAAGACCTCGGGTACAACAGGCAACTGTCAAGCAGCCTGGCACAGGCGATGACCGGCATCCGGTACCTGGCAACTCGCAAAGGGCCACTTGCCGCACCTTCGTTCGACATCGTCGCCTTCGTGAAATCTCAACCGGATGCCGACCGTCCCGACGGGCAACTGATGATGGGCCCGTGGACCATTCCGCCGTACAACACTGGCGAACCGGTCGAAATCCACCGTCAGGCCGGTCTTTCCTGCCTCGGGATGGTGCTGCGCCCTACGTCGGAGGGATCACTGGAGATCACGTCCAACGACCCGGATGCGCCATTGCGGATCAACCCGAACTACTTGGACACCGATTACGACCGGGAAACGGCAGCCAACCTGCTGCGCACCATGCGGACGATCTTCGAGCAATCTCCTATCGCGCAACGCATCAGCCACGAAACGTATCCGGGCGCGCGTGTCCGCACTGATGACGAGCTCATCGCCGCCGCCTTCGACGGAGGCTACTGCGGCTACCACGCTGCCGGCAGCTGCGCGATGGGTCCCGGCGACGATGACATCGTCGACAACCAACTCAGGGTGCGAGGGGTGGACGGCCTGCGGGTCGTCGACTGTTCGGTGATGCCCGCCATGGTGGCCGGTAATCTCAACGGGCCGATAATGGCGATGACTTGGCGCGCAGCCGACTTCATCCTCAACGGC
The DNA here is from genome assembly GCF_033804465.1 of Mycobacterium sp. RTGN5. Taxonomy (NCBI): domain Bacteria; kingdom Bacillati; phylum Actinomycetota; class Actinomycetes; order Mycobacteriales; family Mycobacteriaceae; genus Mycobacterium; species Mycobacterium sp. RTGN5. The sequence goes on along the minus strand of NZ_JAPZLA010000006.1, from coordinate 250,246 downwards.
CGCTGAGGCCGTTACATCACCCCGAAGCCGGCGTCGACGGGCAACGTCATACCCGTGACGTAGCGCGCCGTCTCGCTGATGAGGTACAGCACTGCGTTGGTGACATCGACCGGCTCGACGAACGGAACGGGAAGCAGGTTGCCCGTCATCGAGCTGCCATTGAGATCGGCTTTGAAGACCCGTGCCATGTGCTCGTTGAAGATCATCGGGGTGGCGACGCCGGTGGGGTGGACCGAGTTGACGCGAATGTTGTGCTGGGCATAGGCGTTGGCGGCCGATCTCATCAGTCCGACGACACCGTGCTTGGACGCAGCGTAGGCGAAGGTGGCCGCGCTGCCATCGCCGCCCCGCCCGACCAGGCCCTGCATTGAGCTGATCAGCACCATGGAACCGCCGCCATTGCGGATCATCGATGGTGCGGTGCTGGCGATGGTGTGCCACACCCCGCGCAGGTTGGTGCCGACGATATCGTCGAATACCGCTGCGTCGAGCGGATCTTTCAAGCCGATGCCCACGACACCGGCATTGGCAATCAGGACGTCGACATCACCGAAATCTGCTATGCCTGAATCGATTCCCGCCTGTAACGCGGGTGAATCCCGGACATCGGCGGTGACTGTCTTGATCCGGCCCCCGGCGGCGCGCACCAACGTCGCCGTCTCTTCGAAGTCTTCTGGCGTCGCCAGCGGGTACGGAATGGACGCGATGCCCGCGCAGCGGTCGATGGCGATGATGTCCATACCCAGGGAAGCCAACGCGACTGCATGGCTGCGCCCCTGGCCGCGGGCGGCGCCGGTGATGACGGCGACCTTGTTGGTGGGCGAGCTCATGTCAGGCGATGACCGCAGGCATGCTGTCCCAGCCGCGCACGGTTGAGGTCCGCGACCGACGCGCGTCTGCCATGTTGATCTCCCATTCGGGCCATCGTTTGAGGACCTCTTCGAGTGCCACGCGACCCTCCAGTCGAGCCAGGGGAGAGCCCACGCAGAAGTGCGCTCCGCGCCCGAATGTCAAATGACCACCAGGCTTTCGGTGGATGTTGAACCTATCCGGTTCTTCGAAGTGCCGTTCGTCGCGATTGGCGGAGGCGAGCATGAGTAGCAGGGGCTTGCCCGATGGAATGACCTGACCCTGGAAGGTCACGTCGTCGGTGGTGACATAGCGCGCCACGTGCGGACCGGGCGGTTCGTAGCGCAGCAGTTCCTCGATCGCCGTCGGAATCAGCGTGTGGTCCTCGGCTAATTCCTTGCGCTGGTCTGGATGTTCGGCCAGCACCTTGCCCATCCAGCCGAACAGTCGACCCGTGGTCTCGACGCCCGCCCCGGCGACGACGGCGAGGAACACGATCAGCTCCTGCTTGGTGAGCTTGCGCGCGATCCCGTTTTCGTCGTCGAATTCGACGTTGAGGAGTTCGGTGATCAAGTCGTCGGAAGGGTGCTTCTCTCGCCATTCGACGTATTCTCCGAACATTTCGCCGGTGAAGTAACGGTCCTTCTTGATCGCCATCGGCTTGCCGGGTTCATTGCGCAACACTTGGTTGGCGTGGGCACGTACCGCGGGCTGTTCGGCGTCCGGAATTCCGGCAAGCATGCCGATCGTGCGCATGGGGAGTTCAGCGCCGAGGTCTTCCACGAAGTCGAAGTGATTGCCGCCGACGAGCGGATCAAGGCATGCCACGCAGAAGGCGCGGATCTTGTCCTCGATCGCCCGCATCTTCTTGGGTGTGAATGCTCGGGACACGATCGCACGGTGAATCGTGTGCAGCGGGGGATCCTCGTTGATGAAGATGCCGGGCGGCATCACAGGATCGGTCATCACGACCTCGAGGATGTCGCCCTTGGCTGAGCTGAGCCGAGCGGTGTCCTTGAGCGCCGCATCTACGTCGGCGTGCCGGCTGACCCCCCAGAAGTCATGCCGCTCGTTGTAATAGACCGGGCATTCGTCGCGCAGACGTCGATAGGTGGGGTAGGGGTCCAGGTCGATGTCGAAGTCCCACGGGTCGTAATACAAGTCGCTCAACATCTGCTCCTCCGCAGCGGTTCTTCCCATGCACGTGGCACGTGGCACGTGTGCTGTACGACTGTATGTCATTGCTATACGATCGTACAACGCAACTGCGCGACGTGAGGGAGCCCAATGAGCAGTCGGTTTTCACTCGATGGCCGCGTCGCCGTCATCACTGGTGGAGGTACGGGGATCGGGCGTGGTGCTGCGCTGGTCTTGGCCGAGCACGGCGCCGACGTCGTGTTGGCCGGTCGTCGACCCGATCCGCTTGAGTCGACCGCCAAGGAAGTGACGGCGATGGGCCGGCGCGCGTTGGCGGTGTCCACGGATGTGACGACAGCAGACGCGTGTAGAGGCCTTGTCGAGACGACCCTGGCGGAGTTCGGGCGGCTCGATATCCTCATCAACTGCGCTGGGGGCGCCGAAACCAAATCAATCCTTAAATGGCCGGACGACGATTTCGAGAACGTGTTGGCGCTCAACTTCAAGGCTGTCTGGCACCTGTCGAAAGCGGCGGCCAAGCCGATGATGGCCGAAGGCAAAGGCGTGATCGTCAACATCTCCTCGGGTGCAAGTCTTCTCGCTATGCCGCAAGCGGCGCCTTACGCCGCAGCCAAGGCCGCGGTGAATAACCTGACGGGGTCGATGGCGGCCGCGTGGGCCAAGAAGGGAATCCGCGTCAACGCCATCGCCGTGGGCGCTGTGCGTGCCGCGACGCTGACCGACGACGCCGCGAGGTATGGGCTCGACCCGGAAGCCATCGCCATGACCAATGGGCTGGGCCGCCTTGGTGAGCCTGACGAAATCGGTTATGGCGTTCTGTTTTTCGCGTCGGACGCATCAAGCTTCTGCTCAGGGCAGACGTTGTACATGCATGGGGCGCCCGGACCGGCGGGTGTGTGACCACATGAGCCGAACAGCAGTAGTGACCGGCGGCGGATCCGGATTGGGCCAAGCGATCAGCGCGCATCTTGCCGCCGACGGCCATCGCGTGGCGGTGATGGACGTGAACACCGAAGCTGCGGAGAAGGTCGTTGCGGCCATCCAGGCGGCGGGCGGCAACGCCCTTGCGATCGGTGTCGACATCTCGGACGAGGACGCTGTCGAGGCTGCGTTCGCGACCGTACGTGGCGCGCTCGGACCGATCGAGATACTCGTGACGAGCGCGGCGATCGCCGGCTTCACGCGGTTCGACAAGATCACTCTCGACGAATGGAACCGTTACTTGGCGGTGAACCTCACCGGAACGTTCCTTTGCATCCGAGCTGCGTTGTCGGACATGGTGACTGGCAAGTGGGGTCGCATCGTGACCATCTCATCGGCCGCCGGACAACAAGGCGCTCCGGCACAGGGGCATTACTCGGCGACGAAGGGTGGCGTCATCGCCATGACCAAGACGGTGGCGCTGGACTACGCGCGCAAAGGGATCACCGCCAATACCGTGCCGCCATTCGTCATCGATTCACCCATGCTCAGGCAGCAACAGAAGGAGGGCAAGCTGCCTGCCACCGAGGTTCTCACCCAAGCAATTCCGGCTGGCCGACTCGGCGTAGGCGAAGAAGTGGCAGCGGTGTGCTCCTTCCTGTGCTCAGAAGGTGCGGGCTACGTCAACGGGCAGGTGATCGGCGTCAACGGTGGAGCCGTCGTTTGATCCTGCTCGGGTAAAGCGGTTTTTTGCAATGACTTTCAGGAGAGAATGTGCACATTGAGAAGGATGCACCACCAGATTCGCCCGGCCTGGCCGAAGCTGTCGGTTTCGAGCGAGCCGTCGCCGTGATGATCGATCGTGTGGAAGCTGGGCGCGCGGCCCACGGCCGCCCCCTGGAGCGATGACGTGAGTGCATTGCCAGAAGATCCCGCGGGAGGAGCGCGCTATCACTTTGACCGTCACGCTGCCGACTACCGAGATGAATTCCTCGATATCACCCACGAGATGCATCAACGGTGCCCGATCGCCTGGACGGATGCTTACGACGGACATTGGGTCGCCGCGGGAAGCCAGGAAGTATTCGAGCTGGCCCGGTGTCCCCATGTGTCGAATGATCACGACGTCCACAACGAGCGTCGGGGCTACAAGGGCATTTCCATTCCACTGATGGTCGAGGCGGAGGGCTTCCGTGGCGGCATGCTGGAGATGGACGATCCCGAGCACCGGTATTACCGGACTGCGCTGAACCCCTACCTATCGCCGGCGGCGGTCAAGCGCTGGGAGCCGTTCATCGACGAGATCGTCCGGGCTTGTCTCGATGACCACATAGAATCGGGGGAGATCGACTTCGTCGATGACCTCGCCAATGTGGTGCCGGCTGTGCTGACTCTGGCCATGCTCGGTGTCCGATTAGAGAAGTGGACTCTCTACAACGAGCCCGCGCACGCTTCGGTCTATACCCCGCCCGACTCACCGGACGCCGCACGCGTTCGGGAGCTCTACATGGCGATGGGTGTCGACCTGTTCACCAACCTTGCCGAAATTCGCGAGAACCCCCGTCCCGGCATCATCGACGCCTTGGCCAGGCTGCGTATCGACGGCGAGGCGCCACCCGACATCGAACTACTCGGCATGCTGAACCTGCTGATCGGCGGGGGATTCGACACCACCACGGCATTGACCGCGCACGCGCTGGAGTGGTTGTCCAACCATCCCGATGAGCGCACCAGATTGAGCCACGAAAGAGCGGCCCTCCTCAACCCCGCCACCGAAGAGTTCCTGCGCTACTTCACCCCAGCGCCCGGCGATGCGCGCACGATTTCAGCGGACACGGACCTCAATGGCACAACACTGCGCGAGGGGCAGCGGCTCTGGCTGTCCTGGGCGATGGCGAACCGCGACCCCGCGGTGTTCGGTCAACCCGATGAGGTGATCCTTGATCGGAAAGGCAATCGCCACTTCAGTTTCGGACTCGGAGTGCACCGATGCATCGGGTCCAACGTGGCGCGCACAGTGTTCAAGGCCATGCTCACCGCGGTCTTCGACCGGATACCGGACTACCGGTGCACAGCCGACGGGACCGTGCACTACGACAGCATCGGCGTGATCCAGGGGATGCGCCACCTACCCGCGACCTTCACACCTGGCGAGCGGATCGGACCCGGTGTCGCCGAAACTGTCCACCGTCTTCAACTCATCTGCGAAGAACAGGGGTTGGCTCGCCCCATCACCGAACTGAGAGAAACGGCGAAAATCGATGTCTGACAGCAGCCTCGTCGCGGTGGTCACCGGCGCAAGTCGCGGTGCCGGTGCGGGAATCGCCCACGCCTTGGGCAGCCACGGCTGCACCGTCTACGTCACCGGCCGCACCCGGGACGCAGGAGCATCAGGTCGCAAGGGCACCATCGACGAGACCGCCGCTCGAGTGACCGACGCCGGCGGCACCGGCATTCCCGTCGCCGTCGACCACGGCGACGATGCCCAAGTCGAGGCGCTCTTTGACCAGGTGCGCCGCGACCACGGCCGAGTCGACATTCTGGTCAACAACGCCGCCGTCATTCGCGATGAAATGATGGGGCGCACCAAGTTCTGGGAAGAACCCATCAACGTGATCGACACCCTCGGCGTAGGTTTGCGCAGCAGCTACGTCGCCACGGTGTACGCGGCACCGCTGATGGTCCCCCAGGGTAAGGGGTTGGTCGCGTTTTCGTCCTCTTCGGGTGCGGTGCACTACGCCTTCGGACCCGCTTACGGCGTACCGAAAGCAGGCACCGACAAGATGGCCGCCGACATGGCCGTCGACTTCCGCGAGTTCGGCATCGCCACGGTGTCGATCTGGATGGGGTCGCTGCTCACCGACCGGGTCCGCAAGATTATCGCCAGCAATCCGGAGAAGTTCGGTCACATCCTCGACAGCGCGGAAACACCCGAGCTGACCGGCCATGTCGTCTGGGCGCTGTACAACGATCCGGATTTGATGGGGGTGAGCGGCCGAACGCTGATCGGTGCGGAGTTGGCCGCCCTGTACGGCATCGGCGACGAGGACGGCCGTCAGCCGCCGTCCTACCGGGACATGTTCGATGTACATCCGCACAGCCAGTACCCACACATGATGCGCTAGGGCGGTCGGTGGCGACTATCTAGGAGGAGCGGTGCAGCTGGACTTCGATGCGGATGTCGAGGCGTTTCGAGCCGAGTTCGTGGAATTTCTGACCGAACACCTGCCCGGTGAACGCGAAGCGGCTGCCCAACGTCCGCATTCCAGTGCTGACGTTCCCCCGTGGGCCCGTCAGTGGCAGCGCGTGCTGTTTGACAACGGATGGCTGCACCCGGGGTATCCGCCCGGCTTCGGCGGCCGCAACGCGACAATCGTGGAGCAATACGTCTACTTCCAAGAGCTGTCCCGTCGGCGCATCTATCAGACATTCAACCCGCAGGGTGTCGGGATTATCGCCGCTTCACTGATCCAACACGGCACCCGAGAACAACACCAGCGCTGGGCGATACCCATTCTGCGCGCTGAGATCGTTGCCGCGCTGGGCATGAGCGAGCCAGGTGCTGGATCGGATCTCGCGTCGCTGAGTACGCGAGCGGTTCGCGACGGCGACGATTTCGTGGTGAATGGGCAAAAGGTGTGGACCTCGGGTGCCCATGACGCCGATGTGTTGTTCACGTTGGTGCGCACCGACGCTTCGGCGCCCAAGCACAAAGGGATCAGCGTCCTTCTGATTCCCACGGACACCCCGGGTGTGACGCGACGCCCGTTCGCCTCCGCATGCGGACTTGACGACGTCGACTTCAACGAGGTGTTCATCACCGATGCGCGCGTGCCGGTCGCGAATCTGGTGGGCAACCTGAATGAGGGTTGGGCGGTTGCTAATTCGTCTCTCGGGCATGAACGCACCTTGTTGTGGCTCAGCTACGCCGATCGATTGCAGGAGTTCCTCATCGACTGGAGTCCCCGCAGTGCGCTCGATCGGGATGCGTACGCCACCTTGGTTATGGACACGTGGGCGCTACGCATGATGGGGTCCGCCGAAATGAGTCGCGCCGCACGTGGTGCTTCCGATCCATCGGCCATGTCAGTTCTGAAGCTGCTTGGTTCCGAGGCAATTCAAGCGGCAGCAGATGCTGCGCTGGCAACCGCCGGCAGCGATGGGCTGTGCGACCCGGGTCAGACCAGCTCATTCTCGCCGTACCACCTGGAGGCGTACACGAGTAGTTGGTTTACCCGTTACCTCCGTAGCTTCGGGGCGACCATCGCCGGAGGTACTTCTGAGATTCAGCGCAACATCATCGCTCAGCGATTACTTGGATTGCCGCGCGGCTGATAGTCGTCTCGGATGGACGAATTCGTGAACTGCGCTCCGGCAGAGAAAAACTGAACTCTGCCGTCCACGAATGCCGATACTGTACGATCGTACAGCGAGTGTTTGGTACGGCTTGGCTGGCTACAGGCTCCGAGACAAGGTTGCGATGTCGAAACGCATGATCTTCACGCTGCTCGTGATGGATTCCATCGGACATAACTTTCACGGCATTTGGCGTCATCCCGACGCGCGCAACCGCGAATTCAAGAACTTTGGCCTGTGGGTGGACCTGGCGATAAAGGCTGAGCATGCCAAGATCGACGCCTTCTTTTTCACCGACGTGATCGGCGTGCACGGCGAATACAACGGATCGCGCGACGTGATCTTCGAGATGGCGATGAACGTCCCGATCGCTGACTGCACCATGGTCATCCCAGCCATGGCGCACCAAACGACCGACATCGGGTTCCTCTACACCAGCTCGGTGATTCAACATCACCCGTTTGTCTTCGCCCGCGCCGCTTCCACGCTCGATCACTTGAGCAACGGCCGCATCGGGTGGAACATCGTCACCTCGGCGAACGAGCGCGCCTTCCGCAACCTCGGGCTGCCCGGCAATCTCTCTCACGAAGAACGTTATGCCTGGGCCGATGAGTACGTCGACGTCGCCTACAAGCTCTGGGAAGGGTCTTGGGACGTCGATGCCATCGTCAACGACGCGGCAGCAGATCGCTACGCCGATCCGGCGAAGGTGCATGACATCAACCACCAGGGCAAGCGGTACAGCGTCGAGGGCTTCAACCTGATGGAACCGTCCCCTCAACGAACACCCGTCCTGGCCCAAGCCGGAGGTTCCCCCGCAGGCCTCGAATTCGCCAGCTGCCATGCCGAACTCATGTTCCTGTCGGCCATGTCGTTGGAAACCATTGCCCAACAGATCGATACAGTTCAAGGATTGGCCCGGCAACGGGGCAGGAGCGACGGCGACATCCTGTTCCTGCAAGGCATGATGTTCGTCACCGGATCGACCGATGAAGAGGCCTACCGTAAATGGGGCGAACTGGAGGAGTTTCGCAGTCAAGAGGCGCAGACGGCGTACTTCTCCAGTCTGAGTGGCATGGATCTGGGGCGCTACGATCCGGCGACACCACTTGAGGACATCATCGACGAGATCCCCGGAATCCGTGGTGCCTTCCTGTCGATGATCAATGCCTGGCCGGCCGGAGCGAAACCGACCGTCAAGGACTTCCTGACGTCACTGTCCCTTCCGCAGATGGTCGTTGGTTCACCCGAAACCATCGCGGACCGGTTGCTCGAGTACCAGGCGGCCGGGGTCGACGGGGTGCAGATCATGAATGCGTTGATGCCGCAAAGCTATGAGGAGTTTTTCGAACACGTCGTGCCCGTTCTGCAGGCGAGGGGATTGATGCAAACCGAATACCTGCCCGGCACACTCCGGGAGAAGCTATTTGGCGGCGGCCCCAACATAAGTGAGCGCCATCCTGCGTACGGATACCGCGGGATGTACGCAGGGCAATGAGCGCTTAGCGACCCGTCGTGGGTTTGCGGCCGGGGGATTTGCGCTTCCGGTTCGAGGCTGCCGGTGGCTCAACCGAATCGATGTATCGCTCAAAAGCTTCGGTCACTTCGGCATGTGCCGACTTCACACCAATGCCCTCTTCGAGGTTGAGGAACTTCGGTAGTCCCGACATCAAGAGCTGCAGAGCTGGCAGGGACAAGTCGCCGATCGGTTTCGCGTTCTTGCCGAACTTCGCGACGAGTGCGTCCAGTTGAAGTTTGCGAACGTTCTCGGTCACCGCGGCGATCTCGGCGCGGATCGATTTTCGGTGATTGCCCAGGGCCATGAACTCGGTGATCATCGCGCCGGTCGCCTCGTCCCAGCTGTACTCCCACACCGCCCGGAGAGGATCTTCGGTCCGGCGCTCCATAAGGTCAGTGAGGTGCGCAAGGCCGCGCTCGGAGTATCGGCGGATGGCGGCGATGAAAATGTCGTCCAGGGTGGGGAAGTAGTACTGAACCAAGCTGGGTGTCACGCCCGCCTTCGCTGCTAGCACCCGATACGTGACGCTCGCATACCCTTCCTGCAGCATGAGGTTCTCGACGCAATCGAGCAGCACATCTCGAGTCTTGGACGTTTCGGCGCCAACGCGCCGCGACGATGTCGCCATGTCTCCTCGCTCCGTCGGTTAGTCGTATTCTGACACTCGACCCATGCTGTACGATCGTACAGTGTCGCTGGGCGTCGACTTTGCGACTCTCAACGCGACAACATGCGCTGACATCCCACACACGAGGAGTGGCATGACTGACACCAATGCCGAAACCGAAACCCTCCGACGAGACGTGCGTTATCTCATGGACCGCACTGAGATCCTCGACTGCATCTCGCGACACGCGCGCGGCTGCGACCGGCACGACATCGACTTGATCACCTCGGCCTACCATGCTGACGGCGTAGACGAACACGGTCACGCGGTCAATGCCGGCCCGCAGTACGCGGAGTGGGCCAACGCGACGCATGCCGAAACGTCGCGCGTGCACACTCACAACATCACCACCCACTCGTGCGAAATCGATGGCGACACCGCGCACGCTGAGAGCTATGCCATCGTCGTTTTGATCGGTACCGATGGAAAAACGGCCCAATTCATCACCGGCCGCTACATCGATCGCTTGGAGCGACGGGAAGGACAGTGGCGCATCGATGTTCGACGTTCCACCGTCGAAGGCATGTTTATCGCCGACGCCCGGGTTCTGCAATCGTCGTTCTTCATCGAGAAGGGCTACCTCGTTGGTACGCGGGATCGTTCAGACCTGTCCTACGCCCGCCCGCTGTCGATTGATACGCCGGCGCCGGCTCGCTGGTAAGCGTGCAGGAATACTCCAACCGCCATTCGGTATATAGACCACCGGCCCGACCGAACCGCTACTTGCCCCCAGGGTGCGATTCGTCCAGCGTTGCCAGAACCTCGTCGGTGTGCTCGCCCAGCGTGGGTGCCGGTGCGGACCACCACGGCAGCTGGCCTCTGCTCATTCGCATCGGGAATCCCGGATAACGGTGCTCGCCGACGATGCGTTGGCTGATGCTGGTGAAGAATTCCCTGGCGACCAGTTGGGGGTCATCGAGCGGTGCCCATGGCGGTGCGACGATCGCCGCGGCCAGCCCGATTTCGCGCAATCCGGCCAGGGCCACTTCTGCTTCTCGTAGCGCGCACCACGTGGCCCGGTCTCGCGGAGGAAGGGGATCGTTGTCGGCGTCAACCGTTATCCAGCTATCGTCGCCGGTGCATTGGTAGGTTCCACGCTCTCCTTGCCGCGCTTGGACTTTGCCGCTCACCTGGTGGTCGATTATCTGATCTGCGGTGATGGCCGAGGTCACCTCGATCATCGAGACTTCGATCAGAGTCCCGGTGCCGGTAGTACGCCGACGGTCGAGCGCTGCGATGACGGCGATGGCGGCGTGCACACCCGAAAGGGGGTCGATGATTCCACCGGGTGCGATGGGTTCTTCATTGGAGTATCCCGTCACCCAGGCCAGGCCGGTTAACTGCTCCATCGTCGTGGCGAAGCCAGGCCGGTCCCGCAACGGTCCGTCGAGCCCGAACGCGGGCATCCTCAGGTAGATCGCGCGCGGATTGAGCGACTGGACGCCGTCCCAACCGAGGCCGAAGCGCTCCATGACTCGCGGAGTGAAGTTCTCGGCAACGATGTCGGCGTCGGAGATAAGGGCTTTGACCTGTCCCAGGTCTGCCGGGTCGGCGAGATCAAGACAGACGCTTCGTTTGCCGAGGTTGTTCATATGGAACATGGCGCTTTTCTCGGCGAACTCGGGATCATCGTGAGGGACGAACGACGAATAGCGCATGGAGTCTGGGCGTTTCGCGCTTTCGATCTTGATGACGGTCGCGCCCATCGCGACCAGCCAGGATGTGGCATACGGACCAGCCCAGAATTGGGTGAAGTCAACGACGCGCAATCCCGCGAGTGGTCGTGCCGGTGTCGGTGGCGAGCCGTCAGGCAGCGCAACCGTCGCTGACCCGGACCAGCCGTCGAAGTTCCTGGGGGCCACCATGGGCCGATCGGCGCTGCTACTGAAGCGAAATGGACTCCGCGGACGGAGATAGGTGCTGCCGGGTTGCAACGTGAAGATCGAACGCGCCCGGGCGTGCTCAAGCTGCAGCAAGCTTGATGCCGGGCCGACGTGTGCCACCGGCACCCTGGCGGTCTCGAATGCGGCCACCGCCTCGTCAACGGTCTGCCCGGCAAGGTAGTGATCCACAACGGCAAGGACTTCGGTGCGACGCTTGATCCGAACGATCGGAATACTCAGGGCCTGATCGGCTTTGAGGTCCGGCCGACCAATCACGTCGAGTAGCGCAAACCACTGCTGCGGCGAGAAGGTGCTCAACCCGATGAATTCGCCGTCGGCGCATCGATGGATCGATGGCACCATGACGAATCGGCGAGCGCGCTTGGCTCCGCCCGGAAAGGTCGCCGATAAGGTCGGGGCCGAGAGCAGGGTGAGTTGCATGGATTCCAGCACTGAGACGTCGACGATCTCCGATGCGCCGGGTCCGCGCCGGTACCAGGCCGTCACGGCGCCCAGGGCGGCATACGCACCGCAGGTCCACTCACCGAGCCGACCACCAACGCGCAATGGCGGTTTCCACTTGTGCCCGTGGCCGGCCATCGATCCCGAGCGGGCCTGCAACACTTCCTCGGGAAGATCGAGCGCAGAGTCTGGCCCGCCTCCACCGAGCGGCGAGATCACAACGGTGACGGGACAGTTGCGCGGGAGAATTCGGCCGGCGAGCGCGTCGTCGACGACGATGTGCGCGCCCACAATCAGATCATCCAACTTCGCTTCATCATCGACCAGCGCAATGCTCTGCGACGTTCGAAGGTAGTCGTTCAGCTCACTCGATCCTGCGACGGGGCCACCGCCGAGGGCGCCGCGGAACGCCACGGTGTCAGCACCCAGATCGGTGAGCAACTTCGTGCAATACGCACCGGCAAGCGACGACGACAAATCAACGACACGAACGGAATCGAGCGGCAGGGCGCCCCCGCCAGGATCCGTCACCGGCTCGCGGCAAGTTTCATCGCCTTCTTGGCGATGATGTTCTTCTGGATCTCGGTCGCCCCTGCGCCGATCGACGTATAGCGCTGCCACGCGTAATTGCGGACCCAGCTGCCGTTGTCGATCGCGCCTGACGCATTCGGGCCCAACAAGCCTGCGGGGCCGAGCACGTCGATCGCCAGTTCGGCCAGGGACTGCGAGATGCTCGACCACTGCAGTTTGGCCAGCGGCACCTCGGGCCAGTTAGGTTGGCCCTTCACGATTTTGGTGAGTGCCCGGTAGTTCAACAGCCGGGTGAGCTCGATCTCGGCGTGCAGCCGACCGATCCGGTGACGCAGCGCCGGGTCACTCAACGCGTCGGGGTTGTGACTGCGGGCAAGGCTGATGAGAGCCTTGAGGTCACCCGCCATGGTCACGGAAAGTCCTGCCGTACCGACTCGTTCGTGGCCCAATGTGCTCATCGCCACCGACCAGCCTTGGCCCTCTTCGCCAAGTCGGTAGGACTGCGGGATACGCACGTCGGTGAAGTACACGTCGTTGAGCATCGTGTCGTTGGTCATGTCGCGGATGGCGGAGCAGTGGATGCCCGGGGTTTTCAGATTGAGGATGAACGCGGTGATCCCCTCGTGCTTGGCTCCCCGCTTGATGGCGGTCGGATCGGTCCGTAGCAGGAAGAGCCCCCAGGTGGCCAGGTGGGCCGAAGAGATCCAGGTCTTCTGACCGTTGATGACGTAGCCATCGCCGTTGGCGATCGCGGTTGTAGCGATGTTGGCCAAGTCCGAGCCGGCGTCGGGCTCACTGAATCCCTGACACCAGTGATCGCCGGCGGTGAGGATCGACGGCAGCCAAAGTTGCTGCTGCTCTTCGGTTCCCCACTGCAGGATCATCGGACCGATCTGCCAGATCCCATTGGGGTTGTAGAGGCCGGGCGCCCGGACGCGAGCCATCTCTTCGGCATAGATGGCGTTCTGCACGGGCGTCGCTTCACGCCCGTTCCACGCGCGTGGCCAGTTGATGGCGGCCCACCGGCCCTCGTTGAGCCTGCGCTGCCAATCGCGGCGCCGCTCCTGGCTCCGATTGAAGTCGCTCGTGACTGAGACGCCATCGTCGCGGTTCCACTGCTCGAGAAAGGGTGGCAGTTGACTGCCGAGCCACCCGCGAAGCTCATCCCGAAACGCTTCATCCTCCTCGGTGAAACTGAAATCCATACTTTCACCATATACTGAAAGCGATACTTTCAGTAAGGTGCATCCATGGACTTCACGTTTTCAGAAGATCAGGACGACATGCGGGCGTCCGTCCGGTCAGTGCTGGCCGATGCAGTGGCGAAGGGAACGGTCCGGGCCGCCATCGACGGCGACCTCGTTGCACAGCAAAAACTTTGGGCGCGAATTGTCGAACTGGGCTGGCATGCTCTGCTGATACCGGGTGAAGCCGACGGCCTCGGTCTTGGCCTGGTGGACGCAGTGGTCGTACTCGAAGAGATGGGCCGCTGCACGCTGCCCGGACCATTTCTGGCGTCCGCGGTCGTGGCTACTAGCGCGCTGGTCGAGTTGGGTGAGTCGGACCTGCTGAGCAGCCTGATTTCGGGTGAGCGGCGGGCGACCGTCGCCCTCGAGGAGAGCGGCGCGGGCGACCCCGTGCGGCACGTCAGATCAACGGCGACCCGAAGCGGATCCGGTTGGGCACTGACGGGAAGTAAGCCGGTCGTGCTCGATCCCGCTGCCGACCACGTGATTGTCGCAGCCCAGACTCGCGAGGGCCTGGCGAGTTTCTTGCTGGACGGGCCGATCGGGGACGCGGTGCCGACGCTGGACCCGTCACGGCAAGCCGCGTCGCTCCACCTCGATGGGCGCCGAGCCGTGCGGATCGGTCCGGTCGGTGATCACTCACAACTATGGGACCGCGTGGTCGACATCGCCGCGGTCGCGTTGTCCGCCGAGTTGGTGGGGGTCTGCGAGGCAGCGCTCGCCATGGCAATTGCCTACGCCAACCAACGCGTGCAGTTCGATGTCGCGATTTCATCGCACCAAGTTATTCAACACAAATTCGTCGACATGCTCCACCAACTCGAACTGGGTCGCGTCGGTGTGCACCGAGCGGCGTGGGCGGCCGACGTCAGGGATTCCTCGTTCCCGGAGAGCGCCGCAATTGCCAAGGCGGCCATGGGCAGGGCAGCCGTCTATGTCACCGCCGAGAATATCCAGATCCACGGTGCCGCGGGATTTACCTGGGATTCCGATGCCCACTTGCTGTTCAAGCGTGCGAAACAAAACGATGTCCTCTACGGAAGCCGCAGCTGGCATGATCGGCGCGTCGCCGACCTGGTCCTGCACTCGTGACGACGTCGACGCGCACGCGCCGCGGGCCCTCGCCGCCGCCCGCCGACGCCGAGCGCGGTGCACTGCTGGACGCCGGCCTGGCCCTGCTGACCGAGCAAGGAGCGACAAGCCTGACCCTCGCCGGCATCCTGGACCAGGCGGGGCTCGGAACGCGCGCTTTCTACCGGCACTTCGGTTCGAAAGACGAGTTCGTCCTTGCGGTCTGGCTCCGCGAGACCGAGGAGGCAGTCCGGCGTCTTCGGGGGAAGACTGATCGCGCGGCCAGCGGCCATGCGGGAGTGATGGCATGGATCGACGACCGGCTCGGCGCAGCGTTCGCCTCCCCACGTAGCGCGGCCTTCGAAGCGCTGTGGCGGTATGGCTTCTGGCTGCGCAGCGCCTACCCGACGCAGTTCGAAGCGGTGGCCAGTCCGCAAGTGATGGTGCTCGCCGAAGCCATCGATCGCGGCCTGCGCGACGGTTCGATCACTAACGCGGACCCCGACCTTGATGCCAGTACCATCCACGCCGCTTTCTGGATGCTGGCGGCCCGCCACATCAACGGCGGCCAGATGACTCGCCGACGCGCACGCGTGCACCTCGTTCGCATTGTCACAGGGCTGTTTTCGGAAGTCGTATAGGGAGACGGACACCTGCCCACATCGCTTCCACATCAACCGATCCGGAGGACTACATGCGTTATGCCCTGACACACCCGATGACCGGTCACCCCTACGATGCCGAAATCGCCGCGGGATCGGGGGTCACCGCCATCGCGGTGGCCGCGGAGACAGCGGGATTCAGCGGACTGGGATTCACCGATCACCCGGCACCCACCCAGCGATGGCTCGACTCGGGCGGCCACGACGCGCTGGACCCGTTCGTGGCGATGTCATTCGCGGCGGCCAGTACATCCACGGTGCGTTTGATTCCCAACATCGTCGTGCTGCCGTACCGCAATCCGTTCCTCGTGGCGAAGGCCAGCGCGACGCTGGATCTGCTGTCGGGGGGCCGGTTCACCCTCGCAGTGGGCGCGGGCTATCTCAAGCGTGAATTCGCAGCGCTCGGAGTTGATTACGACGAACGTGGCATGCTCTTCGACGAAAGTCTGGAGGTCATCCGGGCGATCTGGACGGGTGACGACGTCTCCTACGAAGGGCGGCATTTCGCGGCGCGCGGCATCACCGCCCATCCACGGCCGCCGAGCACGCCGCACCCGCCCATCTGGATTGGGGGCAACAGCGGGCGCGCACGTCAGCGGGTGGCAGCGATCGGTCAAGGATGGTGCCCGTTTCCCGCGACTCCCGGGTTGGCGCAGACCACGGGCACTGCTTCCCTGGATAACGTCGAAGGGCTGGCCGAGGCAATCGGCGATCTGCGGCGCCGATTCGACGAGTGTGGGCGTGACTGGGCCGACGTCGATGTCGCATTCACCAATCTCCGTGGCGGGAGTCCGGGTGACGAAGATTTCAACGCGGACGACTATCTCAGCGGCATCGCACAACTTGCCGCCGTCGGCGTCACCTGGGTGCAGGTGCCGGTGCCCGGCGACTCCCTTTCCCATGCACTCGAAGCCATCGAGCGCTTCGGTCAGCAAGTCGTCAACGTGGGTTAGCAGCGATAGATCCGCTCGGCGTTGCCGGCGAATATCTTTCCGCGAGCGTCGATGTCGAGGCGGGCGGTGACGGCGGAATAGGTCGAATACAGCTCGTCGAAGGTGCCGCGCATGCCGTCCACGGGGAAGTTACTCGCGAACATGCAGCGGTCGGCGCCGAACGCCTCGATCGCGTATTCGAGCCACGGGGCCAACACCTCGGTGGTCATCGAACCAAGGGGCACAGCCAAGCCGGAGAGCTTGCACAGCACGTTGTCGCCGAGGCTACCGAGGGCGTTGATCCCCTCGGTCCAGAGCGCACGCTCCTGCTCTGACCCGTTGCGCGGCCAACCTGCATGTTCAATGACGACCACGAGGGAGTCGTTGGATTCCAGTCGCCTTGCCGTCGACAGCAGCAGATCGGGATGCACCATCACCTCGACCAAAAGGTCCCGCTCCTCGAGCGCGCGAAGGACCTCGATCGGGGGAAGCGGACCCTCGGCAGCCCCCATCGGGCGGACACCCCGAAACCGTGGTGCGGTCAGCTGCTTGTCAAGAGCGGCAATCGTTTCCGCCACCGACTCGGTGGGTGGCAGTCCGCCGACGATCGCATCGGGGTGGCCCTCGATGTGCGCCCGTCGGTCCAACTCGATGGTTTCGTCGATCGAGTTCCAGCCGGTGGCGGCAGCGACGTTGATGATTTTCTCGACGTTCCAGCCCGCGGACTCCGCGAAGTACGTCGCCGCATCGAACTTACGCGACATGGTGGAAACATCGCCCATGTTCAACTCACGCTTGCCAGAGAGATAGGGATACCAATCTGTTCGGGCCGGATCCCACAGGTGCACATGGGCATCGACGATGCGTTGCGGCTTCGGTATGGGCTCGGTCATCGTGGCTGCACCACTTCCCGGAGTGTCTCATCGAACCAGCGGGGCACCCTGGGGCCGCTGAAACTAATGCTGCCGATCGGGCGTGGGTGGCTGCGCAGTCCGAACCATCCTGCGCCAGAGACCAATTCGGCACCCGCGAGAGGACCGGCCGCGTCACTGCACACCAGGTGGGCAACGAGTTCAGCGGGAATGTCGCCGGATTCCGCGCTCACCGCGAACGGCGTGACGAGATCGCCGGTGGCCTGCCGGCCGGACCTTGAGAGCTGAGCCGATGCCTGAGCGCGGCTGCGGCCTCCGCCGGTGGTGCCATCGCTGATGGTCACCAGCCGGATTGGTCGGCTGCTGCTGATCGACACGTCGGCCACCGCGCGCGACCACTGGGCAGCGGCGTGGATGTCCGCGACGATCCCGACGTGCTCGTCAAGGACACGCGTCCACCCAGGCGACGCGCCTGCGGTGACGGGCCCACCCGCGGCGACAATCACCACGGCGTCGAGCGCATCAAGGTCAGCCAGCGCGGCAGGGGAATCGATCTGATGAGTCGTCACGCCACGTGCGTGTAAAGCACGTGATATGGCTGCCGCCACTTCGGGCTGGCCGGCGGCGACTGCGCACGACTGAGCATGGGGGGCAGGAAGATCCGCGTTCGGTGATGGGTCAAAGGCGGACCCCAGCCGGGCGTTGCTACCACCACCGCTGACCTGATTCGCCTCCGCTGGCGCGAGCGCAACGGTGGTCGCGACCTCCAGCAGCCGGCCCAGTGCGGCCACCTCGTCGCCCTGCACCACCTCGATCAGCCGAGGCTCGTCAATCACCGCTACTTCGGAGCCACCGAGGAACAGCACTCGCCCGTGGCACGAAGTGAACGTTTCGCTGACGAGATGTGCGCCGATCGGACCGAGGTCATCGGCTTCGGGCATGCCGCCCAGTGATAGCCCGCCCGTCGACGGGGTATCTCCTTGTCCCGTGCGAGCCAACGCGGCGGCCACCATGCGGGTGGCCGCGATCGGCGAGATGGCATTGACCACAACACCATCGGGGGCATGGCGGCCCAACTGCCAGGTCAGTGACGCCACGGCGCGCTTGGCGCAGCTGTAGGCACCGGAGTCGGCCGCGCGCCAACCTGACCCGGAGGTGACTCCGAGGATGTGACCACGCCCCGCCGCCGCCATGATCGGCAGCGCGGCGGTGAGGACGTTGCGGTAGCCGTCGAGATGTACCGACAACACGTCGAGCCAGTCCTTGTCGCTGCCGGTGGCGAAGCCAGTGGGACGACTGATGCCAGCCACATTGACCACGGCGTCCAGCCCACCGAATTCGTCGGCCAACTCGCCGAATAATCGGACGATGGCCGATTCATCGGTCACGGACACGGCCGAGGACCGCGCGGCTCCGCCTGCGGCAACGATGCGGTCGGCCGTAGTTTGTTGGGGCTGCGGTAGTCTCTGCGCGCCGTCGACGGAGACCAGCGGGTCGACTGTGACCACGAAAGCACCTGTACGCGAAACTGATTCAGCGATCGCGGCACCGATTCCGCCGCCGCCACCGGTTACGACGACGACCCGTTGCCGATCGGTCATGTCAGGTCCAGGCCGTCGAGTTCACCCGATGCGAGCCATCCCTGTAGCAACTCCCGGTATGCGAAGAAGTCGCCGAATCCTCGTCCGAAGTTGGTATCACGGGCGCGCAGGCCACCGGGATCGCCCTCGTTGTTGAGGCGCGATGGAGTACACGCGGACATGACGGCGCTGGGATCGACGAAGGTCTCCACGATCTGCTTGATCCAATCGGCCTCCGCGGCGGCGCTTACGTCGAAACTCCGTACGCCCCGTTCCTCAACCAACGTCACCAAGCCCGCGAGGAACTCGGCCCCCAGTTCGGCGAGTTGGGTGTAGTTGACCGTCACGACCGATTGTTGGCCGGGGGCCGGCATGACAAACATGTTCGGGAAACCCCGACTTGTCACACCGAAAAGGGTTGCGGCCCCGTCGGCCCATTTCTCGGCGAGTGAGATGCCATCCCTTCCGATGACGTTGTGGCCGACGCGGCGGGGCAGCGGGGTGACCTCCGCCTCGAAACCGGTGGCATACACGATGCCGTCCACCTCGTACTGCTGTCCGCCGACAACGGGACCCAGTTCGGTGACCCGATCGATGCCCGCGGGGCAATCAATGAGCGTGACGTTATCGCGGTTGTAGGCGTCGAAGTACTCGTCGTGGAAGCAGGGCCGCTTGCAGAGGTAGCGGTAGTACGGCTTGAGTGCGGCAGCCACATCGGGCTTGTTGACCAGCTGATCGATCCGCTCCCGATGCTGCTCCATGATTCCGAAGTCGAGCTCCTCCGCCGTTCGCATGAACTCCTCTGTGCTCATGCCTTTGCGTCGTGGCGGATTCTGGACCGCGGCGTAGTGATGAGTCCAGCCATCGTCGGTGAGATCCACATCGACCGCCCGGCCCAACATGATCGATTGGAAGTTGTCCATCCGCGCCTTCTGCCAGCCCGGCTGCAGTCCCTCGGCGAACGCGTCATCGGTAGGTCCGTTGCCCCGAACCCCGATCGCGGATGGGGTGCGCTGGAAGACATAGACGTGCTTGGCGGCCTCGGCGAGTGGCGGCAGGCACTGTAGGCCGCTCGCTCCCGTGCCGATCAACGCCACGACCTTGTCGCCGAGCCCGGTCAGCGGCTCACCGGGGCCGCCGCCGGTGAAGTCATAATCCCATCGCGCCGTATGGAATGCCGGGCCCGTGAACTCGTCCATTCCTGGGATGGCGGGCAACTTCATGAGGTTGAGGATGCCCACCGCCAGCACGTAAAAGCGGCACGTCAACACATCACCCCGGTCCGTGTGGACCGCCCAGCGACCTGCGCTTTCGTCCCAGATCGTCTGGGTGACACCGGTATGGAACAAGGCGTCGGACTCGAGATCGAAGCGGTCGGCGATCGACTGAAGGTGCCGGCGTATCTCCTCGCCGTAGGCGTAGCGCCGGCTGGGGATGTAGCCGAGCTCCTCCAGCATCGGGAGGTACTGGTACGACTCCACATCGCACATCACCCCCGGATAGCGATTCCAGTACCAGGTTCCGCCGAAACCGCCGGCCTGGTCGACAATCGTGATGCGTCGTACGCCCGCCTTGCGCAGATGAGCGCCCGCCAGGAGTCCAGCTATGCCGCCGCCGACGATCACTACATCGGGATCATCGGTGATGCCCTCGCGCTCGGTATAGGGCGTGAACGGGTCAACCCGATAGCCGGCGACGTACTGGTCATGGTTCAGATCACGGATGGCGGTACGACCCGCGACGAGACGCTTGTCGCGCTCCGCACGGTACTTCTCGTGCACGACTTGAGGGTCGAAGGCCATGGGTCTCCCTACTTGAACGGTATGCCCTACACATGTTACGAAACATATGCCCAATGTAAAGCTATCTGCACGAACATCGAACGCCGTCGGTGTCTGCCAGATCGGTCTTACACGGACACGCGAGTAACTCGTTCGCTCACGGGATCAGCGATAGCTCTTGTCGATATCGCTGTGCAAGATCCGCAGACGTGCCGTCCGCACCGGCCGACGGACGATGATCGCACCGATTCGGGGGTTTACACGCAATGGAACCTGTGTAGCATCTTCGGCCGTGGCGGGGGATGGGGCGAGTCGCCCGATCGCGACCCCCAGGCTGTTCTCACCGACGTGTGGGGCGAGTGCCGCTCGATGGAGGTTTACCCGCTGACGATCTGCGCGCCTGAGGTGTCGACATCGCTCACGTCAGGTCCATGAGTTGGTCGGACAACTGCGAGGT
The DNA here is from genome assembly GCF_033804465.1 of Mycobacterium sp. RTGN5. Taxonomy (NCBI): domain Bacteria; kingdom Bacillati; phylum Actinomycetota; class Actinomycetes; order Mycobacteriales; family Mycobacteriaceae; genus Mycobacterium; species Mycobacterium sp. RTGN5. Next base: position 229,298 of record NZ_JAPZLA010000006.1, on the reverse strand, counting down.
CAGGGCGGTGAGGGTCAGGTTCCGGCCCACCCGCGAGTGCGCATCGCCCAGGTTGACGGCGCGCCTGGCACAGGCTCGGCGACAATCCTGTCGCGGTAGCGTATGTTGTTCCCAACAAGTGACCTGGGTCACTGCTCCTGCCGTGCCGGCCGGATCTCACGTCGGCGACTCTGCAAATCTGATAGCTAATCTAACATTAGAACTCTAAGGTCGGTCTCAGGTGCTTATGGGAGATCGGAGCTACGGTGATCGAGTTGGGCAAAGTTGCATACGTCGTCTTCTTTGTAGTAGCGGCACTGTGGCTCTGCCTGACAGCCGAAAGTGAATAGCACCGAGAGCGAGTGGCTGCACCGATGAGCGATCCCATGATGACTTCGGTCGATTTGATCCGCTATGCGATCAAGGACCAGGTACGTGAACTTGGTGGCGACGCCGACATGATCGATCAGATCGCGATGTCGGCCGCGTACGCCGTATTCATTGGCATGGCCGCCGACACTGTTCGGCCCAGGTAGTACCCGAGTTCGCTAAGGGTCTTCCCGGGCGACTGCACGACAAGTCATCAGAGATTTCTGGCCTCCCGCCGATGTGTGCGGGGGGCCATTTCTCGCTGTCGTCCACGCCTGTATGTCACAACTGACTCCGCGTCAGTGTGTGGGGAAGCGGTCGGATCCCTCGCCGTTGGCCGGGATCAGCGGAAGGACCACCGCCGACGGATGCGCGGCGTCGTGCAGGATCGTCTGCGTTGCTGGCAGTGTCGTGGTGCTCTGCCCGAACGGTTCACCGGTATTCGGGTTGGGCGCGAACTGCGGGTAGTCGCTGCTGGAGATCTCGAGCCGGATCCGATCGCCGGCGCGGAATAGGTAACTCGTCGGCCAGATCGCGATGTGGTACTCGTAGGGCTGATTCGGAATGCCCGGCCGCGGCTCGGTCAACGAATCGCGAAATGCCGTCCGCAGGATGCCGTTGTTCAGGTTCATCGCCTCGCCATCCGGCTTGACCACGATCAGCTTCGCGGTGAAGTCGGTGTCGATGGCCGACGATGAAGCCCAGAGGTCGACGGTCGTGGGTCCGGTCACCTCGGTGTCTGCCGGAAGCGGATCGCTGCTGTAGACGAGCACATCGGAACGCTGCTCGATCGGGGTCTGGTCGTAGGGTCCCTGCGGGCCCGACTGTGCGCCGCAACAGGAATGCCCGCCCGCGCTGGGGGCAGGATCGGTCGGGTCGTAGACGTAGCGGTCCGGTGCCTGATCCGCGGCGGGCGTCGCCGTGCTCAGAGTGCCGCTGCGCGAGTCCATCTGGCCGTCGCCGGACAGGAAGTATCGGCTCCACCGGGTTTGAGGCAACGGCCAGCTGTCGGCCGTCTTCCACTTGTTGGCGCCCATCACGAAGTAGTCCACCCGAGGCGTGCCGCCGGAGGTCCCGTTGACGCCATTGGCGACGCCCTTGAGGAAGTGGTCGTACCACGACAGCATCAGCTCGTTGATCGGGCTTTCGCCCACGCTGCCGATGTCCTTCAGCAGCGGTGCCGGTTCGGAACCGCGGCGGCCCCAGTCGACATGGTCCCATGGGCCGATGACCAGCCGTTGGTTTGACCGGGCCTGCGGCGTGGCCGCGGAATTCACCATCCCAGTGAAGTTTTCGATGCCACCGGCGAGGAAGGCGTCGTACCAACCTTCGACGTCGAGCACCGGCACCCGCACCGACGCGTAGCGGTCACGGATGCTCCACTGCCGCCAAAAGCTGTCACGTGACGAATGGGTGACCCAGTCGAAATACCACGGGGCCACAGCGGGATTGGCGGGTTGTAGCGCCGGAAGAGCGCGGTAGGGCCGGAGGTCCAGCCATCGGGTGGGGTCTGCCGCGGCCAGTTTCAGCGCGGCCGCGGTGGCGTCGTCGTGCCGATTGGTCGCGGCGCTGGTGGCCAAGCCGATCGCCCACGGCAGGACGAACGCCAGCCGGAATTGGCCACCCTCGTACATCCAGCCGTCGAAGTAGTCCGAGGCCGTGTTGGCCGGCACGATCGTGACCAAATGCGGGGGAGTGGTTGTCGCCGCGAGCCACTGCGTTGCGCCGACGTACGACGAGCCGTACATGCCCACCTTGCCGTTCGACCCTGGTAGGCCTGCGGCCCACTCCACCGAGTCGTAACCGTCGTCGCCGTCATGGGTGAACTCGCTGAAGGTTCCCCCCGAGGTGCCTTGGCCCCGAATATCTTGAATGACAACGAGATAGCAGTGCGATGCGAACCAATCGGGGCTTTGGTAGCGCGACGGCTGGACCTGCGCGCCCGACTTTCCGTACTGGGTGCGCATCAGGATCACGGGGACGGCGTCGGCGGTGTCCGGCCGGTAGACGTCGGCGCGCAGGATCGTGCCATCACGCATCGGCGCCGCCACGTCGGTCTGCTTGGTGACCCCGCACGGGCCGCGGCCACTCGATGGCGGCCACGTCGGGTCGGCGGCGGGCTTGTTCGGCGCACCGCATGCTGTCAGCACAAGTGCCAGCGCGGACAGCACCGCCACGACACGCTTCGCCAGCACGCCTCCACGCTACGCAGTCCGGGCTAGATCATCTCTCTTGCGGTCAGCCACCGCATGATGGGCCAGCCGGCGAATACCGGCAGCCAACACGTCAGCACCCGGTAGAGCAGTACCGCGGGCACCCCGACAGCCGCAGGCACGCCGAAGGCGGCGAGCCCACCGATCAGTGCCGCCTCCACCGCGCCGACACCACCGGGGGTGGGTGCCGCCGACGCGAGGGTGCCACCGACCATCGTCACGACGGTGACGGTGACGAACGTCGTGTCACCGCCGAAGGCTTCGATACTGGACCACAGAACAAGCGCTTGGCCGAGAGTTGTTGTCGCACAACCCAGCACGATGATCGCCAGCCGTTTGGGCTCGCGGACCAGTTCGAGCAGTTCGGTACCGACCTCCTGGATCCGCGGGCGGACGGCCGTACCGAGCCACCGGCGCGCCCTCGGCACCAACAGGAACGTGCCCAGCATGCCAAGCGCGACGCCACCGATCAGGTACAGCAGCGTGGCACTCGGCACGAAATGGGATAGGTCGGCGGTGGCCCCGGCGGCCACGCTGAAGAAGATCAGCAGCGTCACGTGGGTGATCACCTGCACGGCCTGCTGCAGTGCGACGGCCGCGGTGGCGCGCAACGCGCCCAGTCCGCCCTTCTGCAGGAACCGCGTGCTCAGCGCCAAGCCGCCGACGCCGGCCGGTGTGGTGGTGGCGGCAAAGGTGTTGGCGAACTGCATGATCACCAGGTTGCGGAAGCTGACGAACCCCGAAGCGCACGCCCACAACGCCGCAGCCGCACCGAAATACGTCAGCGCGGACACCGCAAGCCCGAGCAGCGCCCACCACCAGTTGGCGTTGCGCAGCTCGGAAAAGAACGTGGGCACCGTGCTGATGAAGGGGTAGGCGACATAGACCAGCGCCACCAGTAGGACCAGTTGGATGACCTGCTTGCGGGTGAAGCGGGTGATGGTCTCGGTCTTGATCTCGTCGGCGCCGGTCTGCCGTTTCACCTCGTCGCGCGCGGCGGCCATGACGGCCTTGGGATCGTTGAGCGACTTACGGATTCGGGCCGGCACCGCTGCTCTGGTCAGGCGACGTGACGCGTTGAGCACGACCTGCTTGCCCAGTGTGTCGACGGCGGCCCGGACGGCCGGCTCGGCGCCGAACCGATCGGTCGTCGTCACCAACAGCTGCGCGATATCCGACTGCAACTGTTCGTCGGTCGCCCCGAACTCCGAACTGCCGAAGCCACCGAACAACACCTTGCCGGATTCGACCGTCATTTCGTTGAAACGCAGGTCGCCATGGGCGATTTGGTGACGGTGCAGCACACCGAGCGAGCCCCAGATCATGGTCACCAAAGCCTCGTCGGAGGCGGTCCCGATCGGGGTGCCGAGCGACGGGGTGTGCGCGTACAGCGTCCACCCGCGCTCCAGCGCCGCGACGACCATCGTGGTGGTGTTGGACACCCCCAGATCGCCGACGGCGATCGTCATCAGCGCGCGATGTTCGACGGCCCGACGCATCGAGGCCTGCAGCGGTGCGGTTTCGGCGTCGCGCAGAATCAGCCACCGCCAGAACTGGCGCAACGCGCCGCCGCTGCGCAGGTTGGGCCCGTACATCTCGACGACCACGCGCGCACCGGCGTCGTCGGCCGCCGCCAACTCCAACGGACCGGTGCTGGCCGGGCGCACCACCGTCAGCGACGTCACGAGGAAACCCCGGCGAGACAACGCCCGCACCGCCCCGTCGAGGGGCACCTCGAGACCCGGGGTGCCCACCACCCACACCGTCAGCGCACCGACGAACCAACCGACCGACAGTCCGAGCAATGAGCGGGCCGGGACCACTGCACTGACCACGAGGTGAATCGGCACGAACGCCAGCAACAGCGTCCACCACCATCGGCGCCAGCGACCCGGCAGCCATGGCCCGCAGACGGTCAGGACCGCGGCGAGCATCGCGATCCAGCGGGGATCGTCGAGGAACTGCGACAAGGTCGTCGACAATCGTTCCGAGAGGTCGAAATGCCAGCGCGGCGCGGCGATCCCGTTGCCGGTGATGGACAGGGAGAACACGGCCAGGAACCCGGCCGCCGCATAGGCCGCGAACAGTTTCCACTGCCGTGCGGCGATCAGCCCGATCAGGATCACGAACGGCAGCGCCAGGATCGCCACGCCGTAGGCCAGATAGACCAGGTTGGACTGAGTGGGGGTGAGCACCCCCACGATCCGCGACACCGACTTCTCCAGCCCGACCCAGTCGTTACGGGTGATCAGTGAACTGGTGATGATGATGGCCAGGAAGAGCGTCGCCAGCCCGAGTCGCACGATGTCGTTGGTCCGGCGGGCCAACGGGAGCAGGACGTCGCCGGAAACGGCAACCTCGCGCCCGTCAACTCGCATCGGTGCAACTTATCCCGAGTTGCCGCCGGGAGGTCTCATTGGCCAGCCGCCGGGCGGCGATCAGACAGCAGTCAGACGAAACCGACATACCCCAGCAGCGCGGCGGCGCCCACCACGATGAGGGGGTTGGTCTTGGTCCGGACGAATATGAGCGTCGCGACGCCGGTGATCAGATAGGCCCGCCAGTCATGGTCGGCGGCCTTGCTCATGACCAGGGAGCTGGCCAGCACCAGGCCCACGGTCAGTGGCGCGAAACCCTTCTCCACGGCATACCGCAGCTTGGACTTCTGGGCCTTCTGCCAGGACAGGGTGATCAGGTACATCAGCCCCGCCGCGGGCACCACCATCGCCACCGTGGCGAGCACACCGCCGACGATGCCGCCGAAGACCCCTGCCACGCCGAGTCCGGCCGCATAGCCGACGAGCGCCACGATCAGGATGCTCGGCCCCGGTGCCGCTTGCGAGATCGAGAAGATGTCGGCGAACTGCGAGTTCGTCAGCCAGTGGTGACCGGTCACCGCCTCCAGGTGCATCTCGGGCAACACCGTATTACCGCCGCCGATCGACAGCAGCGACAACGAGCCGAACATGCCGACGACCGCGAGGAGGGTTTTCATGCCGCGACCGGCTTCTTCCTCGGCCAGGCCCAGATCAGGCTCAGCGGTGCCAGGATCGCGAGCGTCTCCAACAGCGGCCAGCGCAGCAGGCCGTTGAGCACGAAGCTCGCCAGGAAGAAGACGACCGGCATCACGCCTTTGAGACACTTCTGGCCGGTCTGGATCACCATCGCCAGAGTCAGGGCGACGGCGGCGGCCGAGGCGCCGTGCAGTGCGCCCTTGACCGCGGGTATTTCCTTGAACGTGAAGTAGACGAAGCCGAGCGTGAGGACGATCGCGACGGGTATCAGGCACAGTCCGATCAACGCGGCGACGGCGCCGGCAAGGCCCTTCATCTTGGTTCCGACGAAGACCGCAAGGTTCACCTGGTTGGCGCCGGGCACGATCCGGCACATCGTCAGGGCGCTGAGAAACTCCTCCTCGCCCAGCCACTTCTTCTCGACGACGATGACCTCACGGGACCAGGCTCCGAGCCCGCCGCCGAACGATGCGAGCGCGATGTGGTTGAACGTGCGGGCGATCTCCAGCAGGGAGACCTTCTCCAGGGTGGGGCCGGGCTCACTCATGGACCAGATCGTGGTCGTGCGGGAACTCGTCCTCGACGGGACGATTCTTCTCGAGCGGGTCGGGCGGCTCGTAGTGGTTGGACATCTGCCAGTCGCTCTTGAAGACCTCTTTGAGTCGAGTCACGACGTCCGGGTCGTCGGTGGTGATGCCGAGCTCGCGGCGGAGGTCGAAGGCGCTGCGGTCGATGTTCATCGACCCGACCAGAACCTCTCTGCCGTCGATGATCAACAGCTTGGCGTGCACTCGCAGGTTCTTCTGCTTACGTACCTCGACACCGAACCGGCGCAGGGTCCGCAGGGAGGCGAACGTATCGAGGATGTCCCATTCGCTGATGCCGTGCTTACCGCCGCACAAGACCCTCACCCTGACGCCGCGGTGCGCGGCCGCGGCGATGTGGTCGAGGATGACGGCGTCGACGTACTTCGGGTGCTGGATGTACAGCTTGTGCTCAGCGGTGTCGATGAAACGCGCCATGTGGTAACGCGAATTGGAGTTACTCCACAGCAGTCCTTCGTATCTGGGGGGTGTGAAGTCGCGATGCTCCCAATCGGCGTTGAACACATCGATGATCTGCTGCACGTGGCAAGGGTCGTGGGTGATGATCCCGTAGTCGCGGGTGAGCGTGAAGTATTTGATCATCAGGTTGTAGGTCGCGACCATGGCCGCGCTCTGATCGACGACAATCGACTTCTCGTGCGTCACATAGAATTTGGGGCTTGACCACTGGACATCGATGCCGGCGCTCTTGAACGCCTCGTAGCTCTCGTCGTTAGCCCGATCACCGCCCGACCGTTGCGGATTCAGCATGATCCGGACGTCGACGCCTGCCTTCTTCCGATCGATCGCAGCTTCCATCAAGCTGGGCTCGGTGAAGGTGAATTGCTTTATCAGAAGCGAGGTTTGCGCGCTCATCATGAATTCGAGGACCGGGTCCAAACCGTCGTCTGGCTCGACGATCACGCGCGGGGCGTTAGCAGGCATAGGTTTCGGATGCTAGCACCAGAACCCCCTCGGCACTTTGCCGTTGGGTGAATGTTGGCTGCGCGTCGCAGTCACGGGGCCGGTGCGGGTTCGGCCGGATCTGCCAGGCCGAAGCCGAGTCCGGGCGGAACGTCGATGCCGGGGCCGGGAGCCGTGCCCGGCAGGGGTTCGCCGAGTTGCTCGTACGGCGCCTGCCCCAGTAGCGCGCCGTCGAGTGCGCCGTCCTGATGCATCTCGTGAAGTCGGCGCAGGAATGCCAGCCGGCCCGTGCCCGGCGCCTCCGCCGACGGGCCGATACCGACGTCGGCGACGCCCTGCCCTGGCGCGGCGGGCGTGACGTTCTGCGGCACCAGGTACTCGTTGTTGAACGCGTGCAGATCCGGGGTCGCGACGGTGCCCTGGGCTCCCGGCGCCGACGGAACCGGGTTCTGCCCCAGGAGAAGTCCCGAGGCGAACGCGGACAGGTCGGGCAGGCCGACCGGCCCGGCCGACGGCGCACCGGCCTGAGCCAGCACGCTGCCGACCGTTGCGTTGGGCGGAACGTTAACTGTCGGCGGCGCCGGCGGAATCGGCGGCGGGTCGCCCGGGCCGGGATCGGCTATCGCAAGCGCCGGCCCGGCGAGGGCGGCGCCGACCGCGATCGCGGCCGCCAGCATCACCTTCGGCGCAAACGTCCGATCGCCCGTGCCCATCGCCCCTCCTGGCTTCGATCCTCGTCACACCGTAGTCGGCTCGGTGGGTGACGACGCCGCGAACGGCAACGAGGAGGACGCGGTCAGCCGACCGGAGGCGGCGGCGGCAGCGGCTGCGCCGGATCCGCGGGGGGAGCCGGAACTCCGGGAACCGCGGGAGCTCCAGGGGGAGGCAGGGCCGCTGGATCGGGCAGGAAATCCTCGGGGCCGGCCGGGATATTCGTCCCTGGCGGCGGCGCCGTTCCTGGCAACGGCTGGCCGAGTTGGTCAGCCGGCATGCGACCCAGCGCTCCGTGCACCATCGCGTGGACGCCCTTGAGCCCATCGACCCTGGCGAAGGGGCCGGGGGGCACACCTTGTTGCAGATCGTAGGGAGACGGAGTCGGATCGTCAGCACCCTGTTGCGTGCGGTAGTTCCGCGGCAGCAGCAGCTGCGTGCCGTCGAGGACTTGGACATCCGGCGGTGTGGCGGGCGCGTTGCCGCCCGGGGCGACAGCCGGCGCCGGTGTCTGGCCGAGCAGCATTTGGTTGCCCGCGGGACCGCCCAAGATGCCCGCGAAACCATTGAGCGAATCCTGCAGCGCTACTCCCGAGGGAACGAACCCTTGCTGGGGTGGCGGCGCGGGCGCGCCGGGATCGGCAGGGGGCAGGTCGTCGGCGGCGGCGGTCGCCATGGCGGTGACCGCCGCCCCGACCACGAGTGCGGCCGCGGCCGCACTCGTGACGAGCGTTCGGTAGAAGTAGCGCATTACGGCGTCAGAAGACCTTGGTGACGCCGTAGTACGCGACGATGTCGTCGGCGTCGGTACCCGAGCTGGTGAGCACCGCGTAGGAGCGCAGCGATGATGCGCCGACGCAGTTGTCGACCTTGATGTGGATGTCCTTGAGCGTGATGCGCGACGAGGTGCCCTTGAACGTCTTCTTGTCGACGACGACGTTGGTGATGGTGCCCGGACGGGGCTCCACCTCGACCTGGCCCTGGATCGGGAAGCTGATCGAGCCCGGCAGCGAGACGCCGGTGGTGGTCAGGCTGCTGTTACCCAAGGTCGCGCCGATCGAGCCATTGAGCTTGACCTTGTCCATCTCGACGCCGCAGCCGATCTGGTAACCGGCCTCCAGCGTTCCGCCGGACACCGAACCCGTCGTGGTGCCGGTGAACGTTGCGCCGACCAGCCAGTCGCGAGACGACAGCGACGTCGTCAGTGGCGCGACCGGGAGCTGGGTCTCATCCTTGGCGGCGACCGTCAGTGTGCGGCCGTCGGGGGTCTTGGCGATCCCGGGAATCTCGGAGGCGACGACGCCGTTGTCCGCCGGTGGTGGTGGGGGAGCGCCAGCGTCAGCGACGGGCGGTGCCGCTGGGTCGGCCGGGTCAGCCAACGCGAGCGGGGTCGCTCCCATCGGGAACAGCATGCAAACTGCAGCCGCGGTGGCAAAGCGATGCAACATGTCCTGTCGGCGCCTTCCGTATGTCACGGGGATTTTCCCTGAGAAATGATTGATTCGGTGGTGCGAATCGGCTGCCCGCCGCCGCGTGGTGACGGGCAGCCGATTTCGAAAAACGACAATGTGAAGTTGTTAAACGGCCTTGGTGACGCCGAGGTAGGTCACCACGTCGTCGGTGTTGTCGGTCGAGCTCGTCAGCGTTGCGTACGAGCGGATGAACGACTGGCCGGCGCAACCGTCGATCTTGATTCGGAACCCGGTGATCGAGACGCGGGGCTTGGTGCCCTTGAACGACTTCTTGCCCACCGGAACGATGTTCACGGTGCCGGGCTTGAGGTCGATCTTGATCTGCTCGGACAGTGACAGACCGAGGGTGATCGGCAGCAGCGAACCGTTCACGAGCGGGATGCCGACACCCGGGGTGATACCACCGGTGGTGATCGATTCGATGTCGTCCTGGATGATGCCGCAACCAATCTGGTAGCCGGCCTCCAAGCTGCCACCGGCGAGCTTTGTGCTGCCGCCGCCGGTGACGTCACCGGTGAAGGTTCCGTCCACCAGGTACTCGCGCGACCACGGCGAATTGGTGAGCGACGCCACGGGTTCCATGGACTCGTTCTTGCCCGTCACGCTGAGCACCCAGCCGTCGGGCGTCTTGAGAACTCCGGACGCGGCGGAGGGCACGGGCCCCGCAGGCCCGGCGTTGGCGGCAGGTGCCACGTTGGGATCAGCCGCCGGGTCGGCGAGGGCGAGCGGAGTCGCTCCCGTCGGGACCAGCAGGCATACTCCAGCCAATGCGGCAAAGCGTTTCAACATGTCGTGTTGGCGCCTCTCGTCGTTGATATCCACAGTTCGTTCGGACGAATCATTGAGTTGGAGGGTGTCGGGGCGGTAAACACCGTGCCAACAACTCCCACCCGATTACCGTCTACCGGGCGTCATTTCGCTGGGTGCATGGTCTGACGCGCCGTTTTCGGTCTCAAAGAGATACCAGCTAGGCGCGACGTCGGTAAAGGTGACACCGGATGGATCCCGCGAGGGTGCCCGTTGTTCGTTGTCTGTTCACCATTGCGTCAACTATCCCGTTGATCATCACTGTGTCCTGACCATGAGGAACCCTGACGCCACGGGTTTCGGGTTTGGGCTGGTATGGAACTTCCAGCCGGACGGTTCGGGGGAGCCCACGATCCAGGAGGAAGCGATGAAAACATCACTGCTGTGCGGCCGCGCGCTTACTGCCGCTGTGCTGGCGTCTGGATTGGCATGGGGCGCAGTCCCTGTCGCCTCTGCTGACCCCGATGCGCAGACCCAGGCGCCGGGGCCCGCACCCGGTCCCGCCTCGGCCAACGCGGCGCCAGCGGCCCCACCGTTAGACGTGCCGCCGCCGGACGCGCCACCGCCGCCGCCGGACGCGGCGCAACCGCCGGACCCGGGCGCCTACGATGCCGTCCTCACCGCCTGCAAGCAGTTCGGCGTGGCGCTGGACTTCGCGGCCAACAACTACGAAGACTTCGCGTACAACACCGCCGGTGGTGGCAACAACGTGAACTACGACGATCCGAACGTCGCGAACTCGAACGTCCGCGGCCGCACCGCACTGCGGGAGGCCGCGTCGACGGGCCTTGATGCCGCCAACACGCCGGGGTTGCCCGGCGACGTCTCGGCGCCCATGCGGTCGTGGTCGATGCGGGCCGCAAAGCTGCTCTTGCTCATGGGGATTCGGGGCGGCGGCGATTCGCTGAATTCGACGGCCGGCGATATGAACACCGACGCGAAGAACGCACAGATGGCGTGCGCGCTCAACGGCGGGCGTGCTTGATCGCTGGCGTTAACGAAGGCACCCACTTAGCACCAACGAAATCGGCCCCCTCCTTTCGGAGGGGGCCGATTCGTTGTTGGTTGACCTACCCGCCAGCGCCGCCGGTGCCGCCCTTGCCGGGCTTGCCGCCGATGGAGCCCGAGCCGCCCTGGCCGACACTGCCGGCGGTAGCGCCGCCCTTGCCGCCGGTGCCGCCGTTGCCGCCCTTGCCGCCGGAGATCACGCTGCCGCCGCCAGTGGCGCCGGTGCCGCCCTTGCCGCCGGTACCGGTCGTCGCGCCGTCGCCACCGTTGCCGCCGGCATTGCCGGCGCCACCGCTGAAGCCGCCGAAGCCGCCGGTCCCGCCGCTGCCGCCGGTGCCGCCGGTTGCGCCCTTGCCGCCCTTGCCGCCGGCGCCACCCGCGCCACCGTTGTTACCGGCCAGACCACCGGTGCCGCCGGCACCGCCGCTCCCGCCGGCAGCGTTGGTGCTGGTGCCGCCATCGCCACCGGTCGCGCCTGCGCCGCCGTTACCGGCCGCGCCGCCGGCGCCACCGCTGCCGCCCAAGCCGCCGTTGCCGGCGTTGCCGGTTCCGCCGTTGCCGCCGACACCGCCGACAGCGCCTGCGCCACCGTTACCGGATGCCAGGCCACCGGTGCCACCGGTGCCACCGGCACCGCCGGAACCGCCGGTCGCGGTGCCTGCGCCGCCAGCGCCGCCAGCGCCACCGGCGCCGCCGGACGCCGAACCGAAGTAGCCGCCCTTGCCGCCGTTGCCGCCCTTGCCGCCGTCGGTGCCAGCGGCACCGCCGCCGTAGCCGGCGCCGCCGGCCCCGCCGGCGCCGGCCGCGCCGCTGCCGACCACCGGCAGGCTCGCGGCATTGCCGCCGCTGCCGCCGGCACCACCGGCAACACCGGTCGTCGTGCTCGCGCCACCGGCGCCGCCGGCGCCGCCGGTGCCGCCGCTACCGGCCAGGGGGCCTGCGTTGCCGCCGTTACCGCCGGCACCGCCGGCGATACCCTTGCCGCCGTTGCCGCCGCCGCCGCCGAACAACGCGCCGGACGCGGAGCTGCCGGCAATCAGGCCGCCGTTGCCGCCGTTGCCGCCCTTGCCGCCGTTGATGGTGGGATCGAGGGCGTCGCCGCCGTTGCCGCCGTTGCCGTACAGCCCGGCGCTTCCGCCGTTGCCGCCGTTATAGCCGTTGCCGCCGTTGCCGAGCAGCAGCCCGCCCTTGCCGCCGTTGAGGGCACCCGATAACCCGTCGGCTGCGCTGTAGCTGTAGCCGTTGCCGATGAGCAGGCCACCGTTGGGATGCGCGGCGGTGCCGTTGCCGACGAGCGCCCCGAATCCACCAGTGGCGTTGGCCGTCACCGCGCCGACGGCGTTCTTGAGGCCGTTGCCGCCGGTCGGCGAGGTCTCCCACCAGAGGGTGGACTCCGTGGACGTCAGCTTGTAGGCCGGTGAAGCCGTGGGGATGGATGCATCAGTGGTGGCGAACAGGACACCCGCGCCCACCATCGCAGCACCGGCGAGGCCCGTGGTGACGAAGGCTGGGGTCACCACACGGGTCGATTTCTTGCGGTGTTTGGACAAGGTCGGAATTCCCTTCGGAGAAGAAGATCAACCGGCAAATGCGCCGAGTGTTTCACTGCCATGGAAATCCAAGGAGATGCCCCTTACTCAGGGCTGGCCCCCACAAAGCGCACTGCCGAACTTCGCGCTAACGGCAGTTGAACTCAACCTGTAAAACGCGCCGTAGTGGCTATTTGCAGAGGTCGGCGATCCGAGTGTTGAGACTCTCGGTGTTGCGCAGGCGGTCGGCCTGTGCCGGCTCGTTGTTGGCAACCCCGGCTAACGCATTCATCGAAATATCCTGCAATCCGGTCGCGAAGGAGCGGATCGCGTCGGCGAGATCGGCCGGCGTGCCGGGATTGAGGTGGGCCAGGAGGTAGGTTGCACCGCCGGACATCGCCAGGCGCGCGTTGGCTGCCACGCCCTGCAACTCAGTCCCCGGGTCGGCGTGGCTCTGCAACGACACGGCGGAACTCACGGTCTTGTAGGCGGCACAGGCGTTGGCCTTGGGGTCACCGCTTTGCGATGCGGCGGCAGGTGTTGGGCTCGATGGTGCCGGTCGCAGCAGGGCCCAGCCGGCTACCCCCGCGGCGATCACCGCGATCACCAGAGCCGCGATCGCGATCCAACGCGGCGAGGATGGGGATTGGGCGTGGGTCGACTTTGCGGTCTGCTCCGGCATGGTCCCGATCCTAATCACGCGGTCTGGCAACCCCGCCGAAGCGTAGTCTGGCTGCGGAAAGGCAGGCTGTGGTAACGACGATGCGCGTGGGGCGAACACTGGCCTGCGCCGCGGTGGCGGCGGGGATGATCGTCGTGGCGCCGGTGGCTCCCATCGCAGCGGCGGAAGGTTGCCCGCCCGGACACATCAACAACCAGTACACCGGCCAGTGCTATCTGCAGGGGAGTGCCCCCACCATCAACGGTGTTCCGTGTGTGGCGAGCAATCGTGGTCTGTGCCAGTCGTTTACGCAGAATCAGCAACCGCCGAGGAAGCCGTACACCGCGATCGGCTAGCTAGGCCCGCGCCAACATCTTCGTGAGCAACCGCTGCATCCAATTGGGCGTCACCTGCGACATCGCCGCGAGTACTTTGGTTTGACGCCCGACGGCATAGTGCACCCGGGGCAGCCGCCCGCGGCCGCGTCGGGTGGCCGCGTAGACGGCGGCGGCGACCTCGTCTGGCCCGAGGTTGATACCGAGCGACTTGGTGCTGCCGGTCTCCATGCCGTCGGTCATGGCGGTCTTGACGAACAGCGGCCACATCGCCAGGACCCGGATGTCGTAGCGGCGCCATTCCAGCTCGAGTGCCTCGGTCAGTGCCCGTAGCGCGAACTTGGTGGCCGAATAGGTGGCCAGTTCGGGTTGGCCGTAGAGGGCCGAGGCCGAGCACATGTTGACCACTTGTGCGTGTGCGGTATCGCGCAGGTAGGGGAAGGCGGTATGAAGCCCGGCCAGCGCGCCGTAGACGTTGATGTCGATCATCTGGCGGTGCGCCTGGAGTGGGATGTGGGAGAATGCGCCGTTGGTCAGCACCCCCGCATTGTTGACCAGGATGTCGAGTTTTCCTGTCGCACTGGTGAATTCGGCCAGTCGCGTCGACCAATCAGTGGCGTCGGTGACGTCCAGTTCGCCGATCACGGCCTCGCCGCCGTGCCGGGTGATCTCGTCACGCAGCGAGGCCAACCCGCCAAGGTCGATGTCGTAGGCGCCGACGCGGTAGCCGTGCCGCGCGAAGGTCAGCGCGGTTGCCCTGCCGATACCCGCAGCGGCTCCGGTGACGAAGACGCCGGGTGAATTCATACGACTTTGAGATGCGGGGTGACGGGCGCCGGCTCCTGGGCGATGCGGTCGTTGGCTGCGGCCATCGCGGTGTCGACGCGGACCGCGGCGGTCTGGCAGGCCACGGTGGCCTTGCGGCCCAGCCCGTCGAGGTCGTCGGCGGCGTTGCGCAAGTACGAGGTCAGGGTGATGCGCAGCCGGTCGCCGGCACGGGCCAGGCGGTTGCGGAACCGGTCGTCAACCGTCACGGTGACGTAGGGCAGTTCGAGCTTGATCATGTGCGCCTCCAGAGCCGTTCTTGTCGAATGTAGACGCTGCGCCCGCCGATGCCGAGACGCGCACGGCCGCCGGCCCGCGCACCGCGTAATTGGTGCCGAAGTCAACGGGAGAGTGGACCTGCCAGTCCGGCAGTGCGTCGATGAGCTCATCGAGGAAGATCTGGGCCTCCAACCGCGCGAGGTTCATACCCAAGCAGCTGTGCAGTCCGAACGCATAGCCGAGGTGGGACAGCTTGGGGCGCGACACATCGAATTCGTCGGCACGCTCCCACCGGAGGGGATCACGGTTGGCCGCCCCGAGCAGGAGCGTGATGCGTGCGCCGTTGGGGATCGCGACCCCGGCCACCGACACGTCATCGGCGATCACATCGCGGAACACCGAGTGGGTGATCGTCTCGTAGCGGTGCACTTCCTCGACCGCCGCCGGGATCAGCGACCGGTCCGCCCGCACGGCGCGGCGCTGTTCGGGGTGGTCGGCCAACGTGACGACGATCTGCGCGAGCAACTTGGCGGTCGTCTCGTTGCCGGCGAAGACCAGTTGAGTGTTGCCGGCGACGACTTCCTGCTCGGTCATGTGGTCGCGTGCGTACTGGTGGCGAACCATCGTCGCGATCAACCCGGGCTCGTCGGCCGCCGAGCCGCGCAGCCGGGTGATCTCCTCGCGCAGATAGGCGTTCAGCTCGGCGGTCGCTCGGCGTCCCGCCGCGATCAACTCATCGCCGCGCTCGCCCGGATTCGTGTACCCCTCGGCCGAGGCACCCATCGCGTCGCTCCATGCCGAGAACTGGTCGACCATCTCCGACTCGATGCCCAGCATGCGCGCAATGACTTCGGTGGGGATACCGCGGGTCAGCTCGGAGATGATCTCCACCGTGTCGCCGGCCCGCAGCCGCGTCAGCACCGGCTCGAGGCGGCGGCGAACGATGTCGGTGACCATTGTTCGGAGGTCCGCCAGGTCCTTGGCCCGGAAGTCGTGCGACCAGATCGCCCGGATCCGGTCGTGGTGCGGACCGTCGTAGAACTCCATCGTCGGGCCGCCGAACACGCCGGCCTGTTCGGCCTGCCCCTTCTCCGAGCCGAACAGCTCGGTGCGGGTCATGATCATCTTGGCCGGCGCGAAATCGCTGACCATCCACCGGTTCACCCGCTCGTTGAAGACGACTCCGCCGCGTGCCCGGATCTCCTCGTAGCGGGCCCACGGCAGCCGGACGAAGGCCGGGTCGGCGGTGTCGAACGCAAGCCGCGGAAGGCTGGCAGCGGTCATCGGGTAGATGGTCCCCGCATTGACAACATTGTGCAATTCTGTAACGCGTGACTGCTGACTTCAAGGCCCTCGGTGCCGAACTGTCCAACTGGGGCCGCTGGGGTCCTGACGACCAGCTCGGCACGTTGAACCTGGTTGGCCCGAACCACGTCCGGGATGCTGCCGCCGAGGTCACCAGCGGCAAGGTCTTCCAACTGAGCATCGCCGTCGGCAAGGACGGCCCGCAGAGCGGCATGGGTGGCCGGCTCAACCCGGTGCATCTGATGTCCATGCAGCCGCAGGATTGGGATCCGCACGGACTGCAGGTGTCCGACGACTGGATCATCATGCCGCTGCAGTCGGGCACTCAATGGGATGGCCTGTCGCACATCGGCTATGACAACAAGTTGTACAACGGCTATCCCGCTGATGAGGTCAGCACCCGATTCGGCGCGCGCCGGCTGGCCGTCGACGCGATGACCGACCGCATCGCTGGTCGCGGCGTCCTTCTCGATATCGCCAGGTTGCACGGCGTCGATTGGCTTGAGGCGGGTACGCCTATCACGCAAAAGGATCTGGCGGCCGCCGAACATGCGCAAGGTGTCACGGTGGGGGAGGCCGACTTCCTCCTGGTCCGGACCGGCTGGCGGACACGCTTTTTGGCCGAGGGGCGCGACGGCTGGATGAGCGGCGAACCCGGCCTGGACATCGACTGCGCCCAGTGGCTTCACCGACGCGGAGTGGCCGCTGTCGGTTCGGACAACTGGGGTATCGAGGTCATGCCCAGTGGCATCGACGGTGCCGTCATGCCCTTGCACTGTGTGCTGATTCGCGACATGGGTATGCCGCTGGCCGAGATCCTCGACCTTGAGGCGCTTGCCGAGGACTGCGTCGCCGACGGACGCTGGAGCTTCCTGTTCGTCGCACCGCCACTGCACATCAGCAACGCGGTCGGATCGCCGACCACGCCGATCGCCATCAAATGAGCCCCGCGTTCTCCTATCGGCTGGGTACGCCTCGGCCGCTGGTCTGCGTCGAGGACTACCGGCGCGCGGCGCTGCGCGCGCTTCCCAAGATGGTGTGGGCCTACCTCGACGGAGGTGCCGAGGACGAACGCACCCTGCGCGCGAACCGGGACGCGTTCTCGAAATGGGTGTTGCGGCAACGGGTATTGGCCGGCAACACAGGAATCGATACCTCGGTGACACTCGGAGGGGAGCGCCTGACGCTGCCGGTGGTGTTGGCGCCCACCGGGCTGGCGGGCCTGGCGCACTGGTCGGGAGAGCTTGGTGCGGCCCGCGCCGCCGAGCGGGCCGGCACCCGGCTGATCCTGAGCACGGCGTCGTCGTATTCGATCGAAGAGGTGGCCGCGGGTACGCAGGCCGATCACTGGTTCCAGCTGTATCCGTGGGGTGACCGCGCCGTGCCGGGGTCGTCGTTCATGGATTCGCTGCTCGACCGCGCCCGTGATGGCGGATACCGGACCGCGGTTGTCACCGTTGATGTTCCGGTGCAGGGCAACCGGATCGGGGAGCGCCGCACCGGTATGGGGCATCCGCCGATCCTCACCCCGCGCCGGATTGCCGACGCGGCGATCCGGCCCCGGTGGTGGTACGGCCTGCTGCGGTACCGGCGGATGACGATGCGCAGTATCACCGACGTCCGCGGCGCGGCCGGGGCCGTCGAATCGGTGGCCCTGCACAGCCGCCAGATCCGCCCCGACATCAGCTGGCGGGATGTCGCGTCGCTGCGGGACAGGTGGGACGGACCGTTTGTGGTCAAGGGCATCCTGGATCCCGCCGATGCGGTTCGTGCGGTCGACGAGGTGGGCGCCACCGGCGTGGTGGTCTCCAATCACGGTGGGCGCCAGCTCAATGCGGCGAGCGCGTCCCTGGATGCGCTGCCGGCCATCGCCGACGCGGTCGGTGACCGGGCGACGGTCCTGCTCGACGGTGGAATTCGGTGCGGCACCGATGTGGTCACCGCACTGGCGCTGGGCGCCGACGCGGTCCTGATCGGACGGTCGTTCCTCTACGGCCTCGCCGTCGCGGGAGGCGACGGGGTCGGTGCCGTGCTGGACATCCTCGGCGCCGAGATCAGGCAGACCCTGCTGCTGATGGGAGTCGCGTCGGTACGGGATCTGCGGCGCGACAACGTCGCGCGTTCTTAGCGATTTCGGCGCGCAAACCGCCGCTGAGCGAACGAAAGCGCGCCGAAATCCCTACGGCCGCACGCCAATCGTCTTCATGTTGAGGTACTCCCGGTAGCCCTCGTCACCGTTGCGGTGCCCCAGCCCGCTCTGCTTGGTGCCGCCGAACGGGCTGGTGATACCGAAGAACGAGTGGCCGTTGGTGGTCACACTGCCGGTGCGCAGCCGCAGGGCGATGTTCAGCGCACGCTCGTCGTCGCCGCTGGTGACGTCACCGGAGAGCCCGTAGATGGTGTTGTTGGCGATGTCGACGGCCTCGTCGTCGGTGTCGTAGGGCGTCACGGTGATCACCGGCCCGAAGATCTCGGTCTGGGCGATCGTGGAGGTGGGGTCGACGTCGGAGAGCAGGGTCGGCTGCACGTAGTACCCGGTGGGCAGATTCTCAGGAATGCCGCCGCCGGTGATCAGGGTGGCGCCCTCGGCGATGCCGGACTGGATCAGGCTCAGGGTCTTGTCGCGCTGCATGGCGCTGATCTGCGGGCCCTGCAGGTTGCCAGGAGTCCACGGGTCGCCGACCGGAAAATTCTCCATCATGGTCTTGAGGATCTCCAGACCCTCGGCATAGCGGCTGCGCGGCAACAGGACTCGGCTCGACAGGATGCAGCTCTGGCCGGACATGACGCAGGCGAACATCGCCGCCATCGGTAGGCAGGCGTTGAAATCCGCGTCGTCGCAGATGATGTGGGTCGACTTGCCGCCGAGCTCGAGCAGCGTCTTCTTCACCGTCGCGGCGCCCGCGGCCACGATCGCCCGGCCGGTGGCGGTGGAGCCGGTGAACGTGATCATGTCCACCCGCGGATCGGCCGATAGGGCCGCGCCGACCTCGTTGGCGTTGGACGTGACGACGTTGAACACACCGGCCGGGATGTCGGTCTTCTCGGCGATGATCCGGCCGAGCTCGGTGCCCGACCACGGGGTCAGCTGCGCAGGCTTGAGCACCACCGTGTTGCCGGCCATCAGCGCCGGAATCGTTTCGGCGATGTTGAGGTAGAACGGGACGTTCCACGGGGTGATCGCGCCGACGACGCCGACCGGTTCGTAGTGGATCTTGCGCCGCGCCGGGCCCATCTGGGTCTCGTGAATTCCGGTGTCGACCAGGTAGTCGAAGCCGCGGCCGTGCTCGGCCCAGTGCCGCACCTCGGCGATCGGGCTCTCGATCTGGGAGCCGCTGACCGAGACGGGACAACCGACTTCGGTGATCACAATGCGCCGCAACCGCTCCTGTTCGGCGGTCAGCGCCTCATGCAGCTGGTTCAGACAGTGGTAGCGGAATTCCAGATCGCGCGACCAGTCGGTGTTGTCGAACGCCCGGCGGGCGGCCGCGGTCGCCCGCTCGACGTCGGCGACGGTGCCGTCGGTGGCTTGGCCGACGACCTCCTCGGAGGCGGGATGCACGACGTCGAACGTCGCCCCGGAATCGGTGAAGCGAAGCTCCCCATCGATGAGCATCCGCTGCTCGCCGGCCAGCACACCCGTGTCAGCGTCGACATTGGTCATTGCATTTACCCCTAATGGCGTGGAAACCTGTCACTCGAAATGCGAGAACCTGATTCTCACACGAGAGGAACGGCATGGCCAAGGCTTACGTCATAGTCACCGAGGAAATCCACGACCCCGAGGGTATGAAGGCCTACGGGAAGGCCGCCGGCGCCGCGATGGGCGGGGTCAAGGTCCTGGCCGTCGACACCAAACCACAAGTGCTCGAGGGCAACTGGCATGGTCACCAGACGGTCGTGCTGGAGTTCGAATCGGTCGAGGCAGCCCAGGCGTGGTACGACTCGGAGGCCTACAGCGCCGCGCGCGTGCTCCGGCAAGCCGCCGCAGACAGCAACGCGGTGATCCTCACCGGCTTCTGAAGCCGGCTCAGGACAGCGCCACCGTCAGTTCGGGTTCGGTAGCCGCGATGATGTCGGCGGCCTCGACGCCGGGAGCTAGTTCGCGCAGCACCAGCGTGCCGTCGCCGACGACGTCGATGATGCCCAGGTTGGTGATGATCCGGTCGACGACGCCGACGCCCGTCAATGGCAACGAGCACTGCTTCACGATCTTGGGGTTGCCGGCGCGGTCGGTGTGTTCCATCAGCACGATGACGCGCGCCGCCCCGTGCACGAGGTCCATCGCGCCGCCCATGCCCTTGACCATTTTTCCGGGGACCATCCAGTTGGCGAGGTCCCCGGTCTGGGACACCTCCATGCCGCCGAGCACCGCGGTGTCGATGTGGCCACCGCGGATCATCCCGAACGACAGCGCCGAATCGAAGAACGCCGCACCGGGATTGACGGTCACGGTCTCCTTGCCCGCGTTGATGAGATCGGCGTCGACCGCATCCTCGGCGGGGTAAGGCCCGGTACCTAAGATCCCGTTCTCGGAGTGCAATGTCACGCGCACATCGGTGCTCAGATAGTTCGGGATGAGGGTGGGCAACCCGATGCCGAGGTTCACGTACTCGCCGTCGATCATCTCGGCGGCGGCGCGTGCCGCCATCTGCTCGCGGTTCCACCCTGCCGTGGCTGGTGCTTCAGTCATCAGTTCGCTTCCTGTGCGGCGCGGACGGTTCGCTTCTCGATGCGCTTGTGCTGCGTTCCGGTGTGCACGATGCGCGAGATGAACACCCCCGGTAGATGCACGGTCGCCGGATCGATCTCGCCCGGCGCAACCAGTTCCTCGACCTGAGCGATCGCGATGCGACCGGCCATGGCGCACAACGGGTTGAAGTTCATCGCCGATCGGTTGAAGACCAGGTTGCCGTCGGTGTCTCCGCGCAAGGCGTGCACCAGGGCGAAGTCGGCGTTGATCGCCTCTTCCAGGACGTACCGTTTGTCGCCGAACACCCGCGTCTCCTTGGGCGGTGACGCGATCGCGACCGAACCGTCGTCGGCATAGCGCCAGGGCAGTCCGCCGTCGGAGACAACGCTGCCGACCCCGGCGGGAGTGTAGAAGGCGGGTATCCCCGCACCACCGGCGCGCAGCCGTTCGGCCAGGGTTCCCTGCGGGGTGAGCTCGACCTCGAGTTCGCCGGCCAGGTATTGCCGGGCGAACTCCTTGTTCTCCCCGACATACGACGCGGTGATGCGACAGATGCGCTTGTCGGACAAGAGGATTCCCAGCCCGTAGTCGTCGACCCCGCAGTTGTTGGAGAACACCTGCAGGTCGGTAACGCCGGCGTCGGACAGGGCCTGGATCAACATGTCGGGAATCCCGCACAGGCCGAATCCGCCGACCGCCAGCGTCGCGCCGCTGGTGATATCGGCAACTGCGCTCGCAGCCGACTCATACACCTTCGATGTCATCGCACCTTCCCAAAACCAGCGGGCGTCCACTCTGTAAACGCAATGCCTTGCCGGTATCCACTCAACAAGTACGGTCCTGAGCAGTCAACCACCCGCGACATTCCGTGCCGAAGATGTTCGCAGTGCGATAACCGATTGCCTGAGTGTTCATCTGATGAACGCCTAAGATCGGCTTCCGTGACTGCCCGTCCGGACCGATCGCCCGTGGTCGCGCGGGTCGCTGCGTTGCTGGGTGCGGTCAGTGCCGCCGAACCTGCGGGCGCGTCGACGACGGAGCTGGGGAAAGGCGCCGGCCTCGCCCGCCCCACCGCCCACCGGTTACTCACGTCGTTGGCCGAGGTCGGGTTGATCGACCGCGACGCCAAGACCGGCCGCTGGTCGCTGGGCCCAGAGATGTATCTGCTCGGCGCCGTCGCGGCCAACCGGTACGACGTCAGCGGCCAAGCCCGCGACGTGGTCAATCGGCTCGCCGCCGAAACCGGCGAGAGCGCCTTCCTGTCCGCCCGCCGCGGCGACGAAACCGTCTGCATCCTCAGCGCGGAGGGCAGCTTTCCGCTGCGTTCCCACGTCCTGCGGGAGGGCATCCGCTTTCCCCTCGGCGTGGCCTCCGCCGGCCTGGCGATCCTGAGTCACCTACCGGCCAAGGAGGTCGACGACTACTTCTCCCGTGCCCGCCCGGTGGCGGACTGGGGTGCCGACCACAGCGAACAATCGATCCGGGCCAGGATCGAGGCGACCCGGATCACCGGCTATGCCGTGAATCCCGCCCTGATCGTGGAGGGCAGCTGGGGCATCGGCGCGGCGGTGTTCGACCAGAGCGGCCGGCCGTCCTGGGCGTTGAGCCTCACCGGCGTCGAGACGCGGTTCAAGGCCGACCGCCGCCACGAACTGGGGACCCTGCTGCTCGAGCAGGCGCACGCGTTGTCGGGCCGACTCCGCTCCTAGGGCTCGCAGTCCTCACCAGCGCCGACGGTGGAAACTGCACACGACTTGCCCAAAGCGGTATTGGCATTCTCCTAAACTGCAAGTACGGTATCCACCGATGGACCACCAATCCCAAACGTCGTCGGGAATCCCACTGGAGCCGGTGTATGGACCGGCCGACCGCAGTGGCGATCCTCCCGCTCCGGGTGCATTTCCGTTCACCCGGGGCAACTTTTCGAGCGGTTACCGCGGACGGTTGTGGACCTTCCGCCAGTATTCCGGCTTCGGCACCGCCGAGGAGTCGAACAGCCGCTATCGCTATCTCCTCGAACAGGGCGGTACCGGGCTGTCGGTCGCGCTCGACCTGCCGACCCAGTGTGGGTACGACTCCGACGACGCCGAGTACGGCGAGGAGGTCGGCCGCGTTGGCGTGGCCGTCGATACCCTCGCCGATGCCGAGATCCTCTTCGACGGCATTCCGCTAGACCAGATCAGCACCAGCTTCACCATCAACGGCACGGCCGCCATCCTGCTGGCGTTCTACGTCGCCGCCGCCGAGAAGGCGGGTGTGCCGCGCGAGAAGCTGACCGGCACCATCCAGAACGACATCCTCAAGGAGTACGCGTCCCGCGGCACCTGGATCTGGCCGCCGACGCCGTCGCTGCGACTGATCGCCGACACCATCGAGTTCTGCGCCGCCGAGGTGCCGCGCTTCAACGCGATCTCGGTGGCGGGCGCGCACTTCCGCGACGCCGGTGCCAATGCCGTCCAGGAGATGGCGTTCACCCTGGCCGACGGTGTCACCTACTGCGACACGGTGGTCGAACGCGGCCGGATGACCATCGACAAGTTCGCCCCGCAGATCTCGTTCTTCTTCTACACCCACGGCGACTTCTTCGAGGAGATCGCCAAATACCGTGCCGGACGCCGTCGTTGGGCCACCATCGTGCGGGAGCGCTACGGCGCCCAGACCGACAAGGCCTCGATGTTCCGCTTCGGGTGCGTGTCCGGTGGTGCGTCGTTGTATGCCCCGCAGGCGCAGAACAACCTGGTCCGGGTGGCCTACGAGGCGCTGGCCTCGGTGCTCGGCGGGGTGCAGTCGATGTTCACCGCCGCCTGGGATGAACCGTTCGCCCTGCCCAGCGAGGAGTCCGCGACGCTGGCGCTGCGCACCCAGCAGATCCTGGCCTACGAGACCGGCGTCGCCCGAGTGGCCGATCCGCTCGGCGGCTCCTACTTCGTCGAGGCGCTGACCGACGCGACCGAGGAACGCATCATCGAGATCATGGCCGATCTCGAAGGGCATGGCGGCATGGTGCGCTGCATCGAGGATGGCTACCTGCAGGGTCTGATCGCCGACGAGGCCTTCAAGATCCATAAGGAGGTCGAATCGGGTGAGCGTCCGGTCGTCGGCGTGAACAAGTTCGTTGTCGACGAGCCCGCGCCGGATCTGGCCACCTATGAGCTCGACGCTGAAGGACGCGACAAGCAACTGAAACGGCTGGCTAAAGTGAAGGCTGACCGCGATGGTGTCGCGGTGAAGGAAGCCCTTGCCGCACTGGCCCGTTCGGCGGAAGGCGACGACAACCTGATGCACAAGCTGATCGACTGTGCCAACGCCTACTGCACCGTGGGCGAGATGGTCTCCACGCTGAAGTCGGTCTGGGGCGAATTCCAGCAGCCGGTGGTCTTCTAGTGAGCGCCCGTGTGTTAGTCGCCAAACCCGGCCTCGACGGACATGACCGTGGGGCCAAGATCGTGGCCCGCGCGTTGCGCGACGCCGGATTCGAAGTGATCTACACCGGAATCCGGCAACGCATCGAGGACATCGTGTCGATCGCTCTTCAGGAAGACGTTGCCGTCGTTGGGCTTTCCATTCTGTCGGGCGCACACCTCGCGCTGACCCAACGCACCGTCGACGCGCTGCGCGCCGCCGATGCGGGTGACATCGCGGTCATCGTCGGTGGCACGATCCCACTGAGCGATGTACCCAAATTGCTGGAAGCCGGTGCGGCCGCAGTCTTTCCGACCGGAACGTCGCTGGACACCCTTGTCCGGGACGTCCGTGCGCTGACCTCAGAACAGGTGGCCGAGTAATGCGTCTTGGCGTGATGATCGGTGCCGAGCGTGGCGACATGGCCCGCAAGGTGAAGAAGCTCATCGAAGACATCGAGTGGGCCGAAGCCGCCGGCTTCGATACCGCCTGGATGCCGCAGGTGCCCAACGACTTCGACGCGCTGGCCATGGTCGCGCTGATGGGTGCTCGGACGTCGCGCATCGAGCTGGGCACCGCAGTGGTTCCGCTGCAGGCGCAGCACCCGATCGCGCTGGCCCGCCAGGCACTGTCCGTACATGCGGGCAGCGGCGGGCGGCTGGCGCTGGGCGTCGGTCCCTCGCACCACTGGATCATCCAGGACATGCTGGGGTTGCCCTACGACAAGCCCGCTGCCTACACCCGCGACTACCTTGAGGTGCTCAACGCGGCGTTCGCGGGTCCCGGCGACGTGGACGTCGAGAACACCAACTTCACCGTGCACAATCCGACTGTGCTGCAGGCGGAGTCACCGCTTCCGGTGCTGGTCGCCGCACTCGGCCCGGTGATGCTGCAGATCGCGGGCGAACTCACCGACGGCACCGTGCTGTGGATGGCCGACGAGCGGGCGATCGGCGATCACATCGCCCCCCGGATCACCAAGGCCGCCGACAACGCCGGGCGCAAAGCTCCGCGCATCGTGGCGGGAATCCCGGTGTGCCTGTGCGCCAATTCCGAGATCGACGCAGCCAAGGATCGGGCCAACCGCATTCTGGCCGAGGCAGAGACGTCGCCGAACTATCAAAAGTTGCTCGACCGCGGTGACGCCCAGACCGTCGGTGATCTCTGCGCGGCCGGTGACGAAGAGGCAATCCTGACGCGGTTCCGCGCGTTCGCCGACGCCGGCGTGACCGATCTGTCGGTTCGGCTGCTGCCGATCGGGGAGACCCGCGACGAGCTGGTGGCTTCGAAATACCGCACCCGAGAGGTGATTTCACAGCTCGCCGCTGAAGTTCGATGAAGGGGCCACTGGCCGGCATTCGGATCCTCGAGGTCGGCACGATGCTGGCGGGCCCGTACGCCACCATGTTGCTCGCCGACCTCGGTGCGCAGGTGATCAAGATCGAGCCGCCGGGCGGGGAAATTTCTCGTCAGGTCGGGATGAGTTATTTCGCGAGCCTCAACCGCAACAAACGCAGCGTATGCCTTGACTTGGCTTCCGCGGCCGGTCAGCAACGGCTTGGGGAGCTGGCGGCGGAATCCGATGCGCTGCTGGTCAATATGAAGCCCTCGGTGATCCGGCGCTTCGGTCTCACCTACGACGCCCTACGGGTGCACAACGAGAAGATCGTGTGTGTCGCGCTGACCGGCTACGGACTCGATGGTGGCGACGACCCTGCGTTCGACTACGTGATCCAGGCCGCGACGGGGGTGGCGGCCATGACCGGTGACCCCGACGCGCCGCCGACCTTGCCGGGCTACTCGTCGGCCGACAACTCCACCGGATTGACTGCGGCGCTGGGGCTTCTCGCGATGATCGTCTCCGGCGAGGGTGGGCAGGTGGACGTCTCGCTGCGCGACGTGATGTTCTCGCAGCTGAACTATCGAGCCTCGGCATACCTCAACGACGGCGTGCACCCGCGCAGGCATCCGTTCGGCGCGCATTCGTTCTATGTTCCCGCCCAGCTGTTCGCCACCGCGGATGGGTACCTTGCGCTGTTCGTGACCCACGACGGTTTCTGGCGGACCTTCGCGGCCGAGGCCGGTATCGAGGGCTTCCCGACGATGGCCGAGCGGTCAGCACACCGTGACGAAGTGCTGGCGATCGTGACGAACGCACTGGCCGCCGACTCCGCGGTCGGCTGGGAGGCGCGGCTACGGCCGCTGGGCATTCCCGCTGCTGCGGTGCGATCGCTTCCCGACGCCCTCGAGGCGACGCCGGAAGTCATCGTGACCGCGGGGGATTACCGCCTGGTCGGCAGCCCCGTCCGGGTGGTGGGCTATCAGCCCGACTATCGGCCGCCGCCTGCGCTCGACGAATTTCAGTCGTCGTAACCCATTCAGTCGTCGTACGTGAGCGTCACGTCGGTGTCGGGCACGCCCTGGCAGGTGAGCACGAGCCCGTCGGCGATCTCGTCTTCCTCGAGCACCTCGTTCACCCGCATCGTGACGGTGCCGTCGGTGACGGTGGCGATGCAGGTGCCGCAGTTGCCGGCTTCGCAGCTGTAGGGCGGCGACAGGCCGGCCCGTCGCGCGGTCTCCAGCAGTGTGTCGCCGGGATTGGCCGGCACCGTAACGGTCTTGCCATCCAGCGTGATGGTGGCCGTGGCCATCTACTTCTCTCCTCGGGTTTTGAGCACTATCATTCTACCCAGACGAGAATTCAATTCTCTACTAGCGATAGTATGTTCTCGGCTTACCGACCTGTCGATGGGATTGTCACGGACCATGTGCGAGCGGACCGCGCCGTGAGCGACGTGAGGGTGCTTGCGTTCGAGGATCGCATCTACACACGATCCCAGGTCGACGCGCTGTCCGCCGGGTTGGCCGAGACGCTGGCGCGCCGCGGCGTGCAGGCCGGGCAGCGGGTCGCGCTGATGTCGTCGAACCGGCCCGAGTTCATCTTCGCGGTGCAGGCTATCTGGCGTCTTGGGGCGTCGGCAGTGTTGATCAGTCCGAGCTGGAAGACCGCCGATGTCGGTCATGCTCTGGACGTGGCGGAAGCCGACCACGCTGTTGGCGACAGCCCGCTGCTGGCCGACGTGATGCCGATGCTGAGCCTCGACGAGCCGATCAACCCGGCGGAGCCGACCCCGTGGGAGCCGGTGGCCGATTCCGATGCGGTGCTGGTCTTCAGCTCGGGCACCACGGGAATGCCCAAGGCGGTGCGCCACACTCACCGCTCGCTGGCGGCGAGTGTGCGGCAATGGCGCCAGGCGCTGGGCTTGACGGCTGTCGACCGCATGCAGATCGTCACACCGCCCTCGCACATCCTCGGTCTGCTCAATATCGCCACCGTTCTCGACGCGGGTGCCTGGATGCGCCTGCACCGCAGGTTCGACATCGACACGATGCTGCAGCACATCCAGGATGACCGCATCACCGTCGAAATGGCAGTCGCCCCAATCGCGTTGGCGATCGCGTCGCATCCGAAACTGGAGACGTTCGACCTGTCGTCGCTGCGCTACATCATGTGGTGTGCCACGCCGGTCACCGCCAGCGTTGCCGACGAGGTGACGACGCGGACCGGCATCGGCTGGATCTCGGCCTACGGCACCAGCGAAGTGCCCGTCATCGCATGCTGCCCCCGGGACCAGGCCCGGCTGGACACCGTGGGCCGGCCGATTCCGGCGGTACGCATCGTGTCGCCGGAAACCGGTGAGCCGGTGCAGGCAGGCGAGACCGGCGAGATCCAGGTGCGCTCGGAGACGGCGATGGCGGGGTATCTCCCCGCGGAGGCCACCGCCGATGCGTTCAGCGACGGCTGGTATCGCACCGGTGACGTCGGCTACCTCGACGACGGCTGGCTGCGAATCACCGACCGGCTCAAGGAAATGATCAAGGTGCGCGGCTTCCAGGTCGCCCCCGTCGAGATCGAATCTGTGCTGCACGGGCACCCGGCTGTGCGGGACTGCGCGGTGTTCGGGGTGCCCGACGATAAGGACGGCGAGGCGGTCATCGTCGCGGTGGCCACCGCCGAGCAGGTCAGCGCCGAGGAGTTGGACGCGCTGATCGTCGGCCGGCTGGCCTCCTATAAACGCCCACGTGAGATTGTGTTCGTGCCCGAAATCCCGCGCCTGCCATCGGGTAAGGCGCTGCGGCGAGTTCTCAAGGAGCAGTATGGACGTACGTCTGACCAGTGAGCAGCAGCAGCTGCGCGCCGCGGCGGCCAAGTTGGCCGACGACTTCGGCCCCGGGTCCGTCGCAGACCTGGACGACGAGTCTCGTCGGGCCCGGCTGGCCAAAACCGTCGACGCGACCGGCTGGCGGTCACTTCGGTCCGATGGGGCCAGTGGCGTCGAAGTCGCCTTGGTCGCTGAGGAATTCGCGCGTGGCCTGGTCGATGTCCCGTTCCTGGGACCCGTGCTCGCCGATGACCTGTACCGCCTGCTCGGCACCGATCCGCTCCCGGCGAGCATCGCGGTTGGTGACGCGGTGATCGACGCCGACGGTATCGGTACGGCGCTGCGACTCACCGGCATCACCGTGGAGTCGGTCGGCGTGGGCGACGCCCGCGACGCCGCCGATCTGACCAGGGTTACAGCCGTGGTCGCTGGCACGCCCGATGCGGTGGGGGAGTTGACCACCGAGGAGGCGCAGCGCTGGTACGCCCTGGCGTTGGTGGTCACGACGGCCGATCTGGTCGGTGCGGCCCGCGGTACCCACACGCTGGCAACCGAATACGCGAAAGTGCGCGAACAGTACGGCTCGGCCATCGGCTCGTATCAGGCTGTGGCGCACATGCTGGCCGAGGGCCTGGCCCTCATCGAGGGGTCGGTCAGTGTCCTGCGTCATGCTGCCTGGGCGGTCGACGAACTTCCCGTCGAGCAGGCTGTGGAGGCCGCCCGGGTGGCCAAGATCTATTGTGCGCGGGCGGCATTTGCGGTTGCTGAGATGTCGATCCAGGTGCACGGCGGGATCGGCAACACCTGGGAGTGCCTCGCCCATATCTATCTGCGTCGGGTGCTGGCAGCCACGGAGGCTTGGCCAGTCAAGTTGGAGGAGTTGACCATTGGACTTTCGTGATTCGCCGGACGAAGCCGCCTTCCGGGAGCGGCTGCGTGGCTGGCTGAAAGAACAGAAGGGCAAATTCCCTACTTCCGGTGACGCCTACTGGGCAAAAGCGGGGGAGTGGCACCAGGCCCTGTATGCGGCCGGCTTCTTCGGCACATCGTGGCCGCAAGAGTATGGCGGCCAGGGCTTGCCGACCGTCTTCGACGTCATCGTCGACGAGGAGATCGCCAAAGGCGGCGCACCGGCACGCCCCAGTCTGGGCTACCTGGTCGTCGGCCTGCGACATCACGGTAGTGAGGAACTGGCCCAGCGCTTCCTGCCCGGCATGATCAACGGCACCGAACGCTGGTGCCAAGGCTTTTCGGAGCCCGGGGCCGGTTCGGATCTGGCCTCGTTGACGACGACCGCAACCCGCGATGGTGACGACTACATCATCAACGGTCACAAGATCTGGACCAGCTACTCCGATTGCGCCGACTGGTGCCTGGTCCTGGCGCGCACCGACAAGGATGTGCCCAAGCACAAGGGCATCTCGGCATTCATCGTCACGATGCATCAGCCCGGGATCGTGCAACGGCCGCTGAAGATGATCAGCGGTGTCACCAAGGAGTTCGGTCAGGTCGAGTTCGAGGGCGCCCGCGTTCCGGCCGAGAATATGGTCGGCGCGCCGGGCGATGGCTGGAAGCTGGCCATGACCGTGGTCAGCCATGAGCGCGAGCCCTCGACGCTGGGCTTCTCGGCTCGGTACGGAAAGCTCGTGCGCCAGATGGCGTCTCGGGTCGACGGCCCGGCCCCCGACGAACTGTCGTGGGCCTGGGTGCAGACCGAGATGTTGCGCCTGCACGTGCGGCGGCGGCTCTCCGAGCAGCTGGACGGGATCAAGCACGGGCCGGACGGCTCGCTGGACAAGCTGTTGATGACCTGGACCGAGCAATCGGTCGGGCATGCCGCGCTGGCCACCGTCGGCACCGATGACGAGGAGTTGTTCGGTGCCTACCTCTACAGCCGTGCCCAAAGTGTCATGGGCGGTACGTCACAGATTCAGAAGAACATCATCGCCGGACGCATCCTTGGATTGGGGATTTAGCTCATGTACGACATGCCAGACGAAATCGACGTCAAGGCCGATGGCGCACTGCGCATCATCACGCTGAACCGTCCCGACGAGCTGAACGCCGTCAACGACAATCTGCACGTTGGGCTGGCCAAGGTGTGGGAGGCGCTCAACGAGGATGCCTCCGCGCGGGCGGCCGTCATCACCGGTGCGGGGCGGGCGTTCTCGGCCGGCGGCGACTTCAACTACCTCGACGAGCTGCGCAACGATGAAGCATTGCGGCAGAAGACGATCAAGCACGGCCGCGATCTGGTGATCGGCATGGTCCGCTGCCGGATTCCGGTGATCGCGGCCGTCAACGGACCGGCCGTCGGCCTGGGCTGCAGCCTGGCCGCCCTGTCCGACATCGTCTACATCGCCGAGAACGCGTTTTTCGCCGACCCGCACGTCTCGATCGGCCTGGTCGCGGCCGACGGTGGCCCGCTGGTGTGGGGATCGCAGATCTCGCTGCTGCAGGCCAAGGAGTTCGCCCTGACCGGCGTGCGCATCAAGGCTGCACGCGCGGTGGAGCTCGGTCTGGCGAATCATGTTGTCGCCGACCCGCTAGCCGAGGCGATCGCGTGCGCCAAGAAGATCATCGAACTGCCCCAGCAGGCGGTCGAAGCCACCAAGCGGCTGATGAACATCCAGCTGGAGAAGTCGGTGATGGCCTCGCTGGACTACGCCAACCTCGCCGAGTACGTGTCGTTCGGCACCGCCGACTTCAACAGGATCGTCGACGGGCTGATCGCCAAGAAGTAGCGCGCTCGGAGAGGTGACCTACTTCGGCGGGAAGCGCAGTGCGCCGTCCAGCCGGATGGTCTCGCCGTTGAGGTAGTCGTTTTCGGCGATCGACAGTGCCAGTGCGCCGTACTCGACTGAGCGCCCCATCCTCTTGGGGAACGGCACCTGCGGTCCCCAGTAGGCCTCCAGCTGGTCGGCGGCCTTGCCGTATGCGGGGGTGTTGATGGTTCCCGGCGCGATCGACATCACTCGGATGCCCAGTGGCGAAAGATCGCGTGCGGCAACCAGTGTCATCGCGACGACGCCGCCCTTGGCGGCCGAGTAGGGCAGCTGGCCGATCTGGCCTTCGAACGCCGCGATCGACGCGGTGTTGATGATGACGCCGCGGGCGCCGTTTTCGTCGGGCTCCTGACGCGCCATCGCTGCGGCGACGTGCCGCATGACGTTGAACACCGCGGTCAGGTAGAAGGTGATGGTCTTGGTGAACGCCTCCATCTCCATGGGGGAGCCGTCCTTGCCGACCAGCCGGCCGCCGCCGGCCGGGCCGCCGTGGGTGTCGACCGAGACGCGCAGCGGGCCGAGCGCCTCGGCCGCGGCGATGGCGGCAAGCACGTCGTCGTCGTTGGTGACGTCGGTGCGCACGTAGGGAATTCCGAGCTCGCCGGCCAGTGCCTCGCCTTTCTCATCGGACAGGTCGGCGATGACGACCTTGACGCCCGCCCCGTGCAGCTTGCGCACGGTCGCCTCGCCAAGTCCGCCCGCGCCACCGAAGACGACGGCGGAATTCCCACTGATCTGCATAGCATTACCCTTCTTGCAACTGACGCTCTCTACTTGAGAGAATAGTATTCTCATGTCGCCCGAACTTGGTCAACCCGAAACAGTGACCGTCTCCGCGCTAGCGTTGCCCACTATGGACGTCGCCGAGCTGATCGCCGCGGCCCGCGGTGGGAACACCCGCGCGGTCGGGCGGCTGCTGAGCCTCGTCGAGAGCGCCCGCCGTGACGAGGTGCTCGCCCAGGTCGGCTCGGCCGCGGTGCCGGTGGTCGGCGTGACGGGTCCGCCCGGCGCGGGTAAGTCGACGACGATCGCGGTGCTGGCCGCGGCGTATCGCGAACGCGGACAACGGGTCGCGGTGCTTGCCGTTGACCCGTCGTCGCCGTACAGCGGCGGGGCGCTACTGGGCGACCGGATCAGGATGGCTCAGCACATCAACGATCCCGATGTGCTGATCCGGTCGGTGGCCACCCGCGGTCATCTCGGTGGCCTGGCCGCCGCGGTGCCCGCCGCCATCCGGTTACTCGGTGCGCTGGCCTATGACGTCGTGTTGCTGGAGAGCGTGGGAGTCGGGCAGTCCGAGATCGAGATCGCCGCGGTCGCCGACCCGACGATCGTGATCCTCAATCCGGGCGCCGGCGACGCGGTCCAGGCCGCCAAGGCGGGCCTGCTCGAGGTCGCCGATCTGGTGGTGGTGAACAAGGCCGACCGGGAGGGCGCCACGCAGACGGTGCGCGACCTGAAGTTCGAGACACACGTTCCGGTGCTGACGCTGGTCGCTTCCCGGGCGGAGGGCGTGGCGGAGCTCGTCGACGCGATCGAGGCCCACCGCCGAGCCGATACGCCCGCCAGGCGCGCCGCACGGGCCCGGGCACAGGTGCTGTCACTCGCGCAGAGCCGCCTGCACAGCCACCCGGATCTCGATGCCTTGGCCGCCGCCGTTGCCGACGGTCGTTGCGATCCCTATACCGCGGCAGAAACGCTCATCACGCCAAGAGTTTTGCCTGCGGGCGGGTCGCCGATCGAACCGCAGTGAGCACGCGCGCTACTTGCGGGCGAAGCCCTGGGAGCAGAAGGTCCACACCTCGTCGCCGCTGATCGGCATGTGGTTGTCTTCGTCTTCCACCGAGCTCGACTGGGCGATGAACATGATGGTCTGCATCGTCATGGCCGCCATGCGGCGGGCATTGGCGTCCTCGCGCAGCTCACCGGCCGCGGCGGCCTCGATCATCAGCTCGGAGAACAGCGCGACCAGCGGGGCGTGGGCGACCTTCACCTCGGTGGGATGCGAGATCAGCAGTTGCGGTGCGAAGTCGGTGAACAGCGGCCGACGGGCGGTGGGGTCCGGCCGGGAGAGCTCGAAGAGCAGCGTGACGGCCACCTTGAGCCGATCCAGCGGATCTTTCTGCGCCGACGTGGCCGCGCGGATCTGATCGGAGGCCCGGCTCAGCGCGTCCTCGAACAGCGCGAGCAGCAGCTCGTGTTTACCGTCGAACTGCAGGTAGAAGCTGCGCAATGACTGGCGCGACCGATCCACCACTTCCTGCACGGTGAAGTCGGTGCTGCCCTTTTCGGTGATGATGGCCTGCGCGGCGTCCAAGAATCGCTGCACCCGCTGCCCGGCACGCACTTTGGCGGTCCGGATGGACCGCTCGACAGCGCGCTGTTTCCAGGCCGGTTCTTCGCTCGGACTGTTCACAGCCGGGCTCTAGACGAACGCGAATCAGCGGTTCGGATGTAGCTCACGCTGAGTAGAGTACTACTCTCAGCGGCGAGAATTACGTTCTCAATCCAATAAGGACCAAAATTTTCGTTCCGCACAGTCTAAAGGGTGACCAGCGCATTCACCGTCATGGCGTACGTCACAGATTTCCCAGCCGCGGGGCGTGCCCCAGCGAACGAACGAGCGCACCGGCCTCCCGGGTCAGGTCGCGTGCCGAACCGAGCAGACCGTCGAGCACGTAGACGCGCTTCACGTGGCGGTGCAGGTCGTGCTCGTCGGTGAAGCCGATACCGCCGAGCACCTGCTGGCAGTGCTTGGCCGCGGTCAGCGCGGCCTGACCGGCCGCCGCTTTGGCCAGTAGGCAGCCCAGGTCGCTCCCGTTGTCCTGGGCCGCGAACAGGGCCGCTTCGGCGCCCTCGACGGCGACCAGGGTCTCGGCGAGCCGGTGGCGCACCGCCTGGAACGACGCGATGGGCCTGCCGAACTGGACCCGGTCCACGGCGTGCTGGCGGGCCAGCACCAACATCGCCCGGGCCGAACCCGCCAGCCACCACCCCAGCGCGAGGCGCCCCTTCGCCAGCGGGACGTCGTCGCCGGCGTCGGTGCGGTGGATGGGCAGTTCGGGATCCATCGCCGATTGCGGGCCGTCGGTGCGCTCCCAGGTCACCCAGCGCCCGCCGGTGTACGGAAGCGTGATCGTGCCGCCCGGCTCACGCCCGGCCGCCGCGAGCACCACGTCGTTGACCACACCGGCATGGGTGCCGGTCTTGCCCAACAGGCGGAAGACCAGAGCGGTTGCCTCGGCCGGGATCTCGTCGAGCATCTCCAGCCAGCCGAGGTCGGCGAGGACATCCTCGACATTGGGTGTGCCTGCGGCCGCCGCGGAGGTCATCGATTTCTCCAGGGTGTCGGCCAGCATCCCGAGTTCGCCGTCGTCCACGTCTACTCCTTCCCAAGGTCGAGGAGTCGGCGGGCGATGATGTTGCGCTGGATCTCCGCGGTGCCGCCGTAGATGGTGGCCGACCGCGAGTAAAGGAACTCCGAAAGCCACGGCGTCTCGTCGAGTTCGAGGACTCCCGGCAACACATCGCGCACGGTCTCGTAGAGGCGCTGTTCGGCACCCGCGAGCAGCACCTTGTCGATCGAGGTCTCCGCGCCCAGTTTCGCCCCTTCGGCGAAGCGGTGCTGAGTGCTCGCCGACCGGCAGCGGACGGTGTGCAGGGCCAGGTAGGCCGCTCCGAGTTCGGCGTCCCCGGCGTCGGTGGCATCGGCGATCAGCCGGTCCAACCGGGTGAACAGATACGAGATTCGCTGCCAGAAGCAGGTGGATCGCTCGAATGGCAACAGGTCGTTGGCCAGTCGCCAGCCGTCGCCGGGATTGCCGAGCATGCGATCTCCCGGCACCACCACGTCGTCGAAGTAGACCTCACAGAACTCGTCGACGCCGTGCATGGTGTGCAGCGGCCGCACCGTGATACCCGGTGAATCCATGTCGATGAAGAAGGCGGTGATGCCCTCGTGCTTGGGGGTTTCCGGTGATCCGGTGCGGGTCAGCAGAACGCAGCGCTTGGAGAACTGGGCGAAGCTGGTCCACACCTTCTGGCCGTTGATCACCCACTCGTCACCGCGCTGGGTGGCCTTGGTGGACAACGACGCCAGGTCACTGCCCGAGCCGGGCTCGGAGAAGCCCTGGCACCAGTGCTCCTCGCCGCGCAGGTAGCGCGGCACCATCTCGGCGGCCAGTTCCGGGCGGGCATACGAGATCATGGTCGGCACAAGGACTTCCATCATCGAATACGGGCCCGGCTCGGCGATGTTGCGGCCGAGCACTTCTTCGGCAACCACCATTCGCATGATCACCGATCCGCCTAGGCCGCCCACTTCTTCGGGCCAGCCGTAGCGCATCCATCCGGCGTCGTACAGGGCGCGGCGGACCCGGCTCATCTGCTCGATGTGAGCAGGCAGGGAATGATCCGGGCCGGGGGTCAAGTCGTTGGCGTCGAGCCAGGCCGTCAGGCGACTGCGGAACTCTTCGATCGTCGTACCGGATTCGGCTACCGTGGTCATCCGCCCGCCGGCCGGCCGATCGCATGCGGACGGCCCGAATCGTGCACACCGGTGCGCCGGATGAATGTCATCGCGCGGGTGCGCAGCCGCCAGCCCTGTTCGGTCCGCAGGTAGGTGTCGCGGTAGTAGCCGATGCGCATGTCGTGCGCGGAATGCTCGATGAAGCACAGCGGCTGGGTTCCGGTGGCCGCGTCCGGGTCGCTCTCGTCGAACTCGATCAGCGACTCGCCGGTCATGAACAACCCCTTGGGTGCGGCCTCGACGAGCTCCGGAAACCGCCCCAGCGAATAGGTTTCGCCGAAGGCGCTGTACGTGCCGCCCTCGGTGAAGACCTTGACCAGGCCCTCGACGTCCAGTTGGGTGATGGTCACCGCATAGCGGGCCAGCAGCTGCTGGATCTCGACGATATCGTCAGTCCTCTTTGTGGACATAGACTTTCCCGCCTTTCATGACGAAGCGAACGTCCTTGGTAACGGTGATGTCGGACAACGGATCACCGGGCACGGCGATGATGTCGGCCAGCAGCCCTTCGGCAATGCGGCCCCGGTCGGTGACGTTGATCAAGTCGGCGCACACCACGGTCGCTGCCCGCAGCACCGCCGCCGGCGGCATGCCCCATTCCACCAGGGTGACCAACTCGTCGGCGTTCTTGCCGTGCGGGATGGCGGGCGCATCGGTGCCGACGGCGATCTTCACCCCGGCCTCATAGGCCGCCTTGATCGACGTCTCGGCCTTCGGGAACATCACGGCCGCCTTGTCCTGCAAAGCCTTCGGCGCATGGGAAACGTCCATCGCCTGCGCCAGGCGACGAGTGGTCACCAGGAACCGGTCGTTGTCGACGAGCATCTGAATCGCCTCGTCGTCCATCAGGAAGCCGTGCTCGATGCAATCGATGCCGCATGCCACCGCGTGCTTGACGGCCTCGGCACCGTGGGTGTGCGCGGCCACCCGCAGTCCGCGCCGGTGTGCCTCGTCGACGATCGCGCGCAGCTCGTCATCCGAATAATGTTGCGCGCCGGCCTCTCCGGTCAACGACATGACACCGCCGGAAACACACACCTTGATCAGCTGAGCGCCATGCTTGATCTGGTATCGCACCGCCTTGCGGACCTCGTCGACCCCGTTGGCGATGCCCTCCTCGACGGTCAGCTCGAGGGCGCCGGGCATGAACGCGGCGAACATCGTCGGGTCCAGATGTCCGCCGGTCGGGGTGATGGCATGACCGGCCGGGACGATGCGCGGACCTTCGATCCAGCCGGCGTCGATGGCCTTGCCCAATGCGACGTCGAGCAGATAGCCGCCGGTCTTCACGAACAGCCCGAGGTTGCGCACCGTGGTGAAGCCGGCATGCAGCGTGCGGCGGGCATTGCCGACCGCGCGCAGCACCCGGGTCGGCGGGTCGTCCTGAACCTGGGAAAGACCGGGGGTTTCACCCCGGCCACCCATGAGGAGGTTGACCTCCATGTCCATCAGGCCGGGCAACAGGATGGCATCACCCAAATCGATGATGTCACCTTCGGGAGTGCCCCCGACTGCGACGATTCGGTCGCCCTCGACCTTCACGATGCCGGGGCGGACGATCTCGCCCGCGTCGACATCGACGTACCCGGCAGCCTTCAGGGTCAGCACGCTCAGACCACCGGCTCCTTGATCAGTTCGATATAGGCAGCACCGCTGTCGAGCACGCGGGGCTGCTTCCATACCTCGATCGGAAAGCTGACCTGGACGATCGACTGTCCCAGATGCACCAGGGCTTTGGCATCTTCGGGCATCCCCTTGAGCGGGAAGCGCGCATCCACGTAGACCATGATCTCTTCCAGGCGCGCTATGCCGGCGTCGTACAACTCCTGCATCTCGGCCATCGTCGACCTCAGCCGCTTCTGATAACGCTCTTCCTCGGTCGGCAGGCACCAGTCGCTGAAGCGCTCCAGGTCGGCGAATTCCTCTGGCAGCTTAGGCATTTGCTGGATCCTTTTCTTCAGCCTTCGGGGCTAGTGCGGCAGCTGAGCCGTTCCCGTTGCCGTTGGCCATCGCTTCTTTGTACCTGTCCACGTACTGGTGCGCGGTCATATGCAGGTGGCGCAGCAGGATTTCCTGATCACACAACGGGAAGTCCTTGATGACCCCGGTGCCGATCTGCGACTGGGTGGCCTCCAGCGTGTTGGCGTCCTGGAACGCATACTCCTTGAACGTCACCGCCGCCAACTCCTGCGAGAGCCGCTGCCGCAGGTTGGTGGGGGGAACGAAGTACAGGTCGGCCTCGAAGATGTGCTTATCCACCGCGGTAGGCCAGTAGTTGTACGTCAGGTACCACCCCGGCGCCCAGAACAGCAGCGTGAAGTTGGGGAAGAACTCGAATGAGTCGGTGCCCCAGGTCTTGTGGCGGCCGGGGTTGATGGCCGGCGGCAACTCCTCGGCCAGGATGCCCTTGATGTCGGGCCGGTCCCACGGTCCGAACAGCCCGCTGTGCAGGATCTGTTCGATCGGCTTGACCATGTTGATGTCCTTCGGCGGCGACATGCCACCCCACGACGACACCATCGAGTGGTCACCCTTGATGTCGTAGGCGAGCGCCTCGAAGCCGAACTTGGCCAGCTTCTCGGCTTCCTCCCGCTCCGCCTGCTTCATGTGCAGGATCGGTGCGTGATAGAACTCGGTGAACGCGTCGATGAAGAGCTTCCAGTTCGCGTTGACCTCTGAGCGGTAGCTGTAGTGCTCGGTCATTTCGTGGAACGGGTAGCCCTCGAGGCCCTCGCCGAACTCGCCGAGGTACTCCCGCAACGGGATCGCGTTGTCGTCGAAGTTGACAAAGATAAAGCCTTCCCACACCTCGCAGCGCACCGGCACCAGCCCGTAGTCCGCCTTGTCGACGTCGAAGAACTCGCCCTCCTGCTGGATGAAGGTCAGGTCACCCTTCAGCGAGTAGCGCCAGGCGTG
Source organism: Mycobacterium sp. RTGN5 (assembly GCF_033804465.1). NCBI lineage: Bacteria > Bacillati > Actinomycetota > Actinomycetes > Mycobacteriales > Mycobacteriaceae > Mycobacterium > Mycobacterium sp. RTGN5. The sequence goes on along the minus strand of NZ_JAPZLA010000006.1, from coordinate 190,855 downwards.
GTACTTGCAGGTGAACTGCCGGCAGGAACCCGAGACCTCTTCGTTCGGAAAGTCGTTCCACACCAGCTTGTTACCGCGGTGGCGGCAGAAGTTGTAGAACGCGCGCACCTCGTCACCGTCGTTGACGATGATGATCGACACGCCGGGGCCGACCGACGGCAGCTCACGGGTGACGTAACTGCCCTTCTTGGGGACGAGTTCGACGCGGCCCATCTGCAGCCAGGTCTTCTTGAAGATCGCCTGCTGCTCGAGCTTCCACTGCTCCGGGTCGATCGAATCGGTGTAATCGACCGGAGCGGTGCCCAGTTCGGGCCAGTTCTCTGTCCAGCTACCCGCAGCTGGTTTCGGGAAAAATGCCAACGCACTTACCTTTCATTCTCGAGCTGTACGCCGAAAGTGTTGAACGCCATGGCCAACATGCCGTAGCTGCCGACGGTGAAGACGAAATCCATACGCTGGCGCTCGTTGAGGTGCTCGCCGAGTGCTGCCCAGGTTTCGTCGGTGAGATTTGATGCGCCCTCGAGCTCGTCGGTGGCCTTCACTACCAGCCGGTCGAGCTCGTCGTTGGCCTCGCCGCGCCGGATGGCCTCGACATCGGCGTCGGTGAGCCCCTCCGCCTTGGCCATCTCGACGTGGTGCGCCCACTCGTACGCGCAGTCGCGACGATGCGCGACCCGCAGCACCGCCACCTCACGGATCCGGGCCGGAAGCGTGGAGCGGAACAACAGGTAGACGTTGAAGCCCAGGTAGGCCTTGGTGAGGTCGGGATGCCGTACGAGGGTGGACAACGCTGTCCCGGCACCCTCGGGGTTTTGCCGGTCGCGCGGCAGCATGCCCTTCAGGGCGGACTGCACCTCGTCGTCCCACTGTTCCGCTGGTAGCGGCGTCAGGCGCACCGGTAACCCCCTCTCAAGGTGGAGAATCGCATTCTCAAATCCGGATAACAGATTTCCATGATCTTGCCGGAAGGTCAATCCCCGCCTGTGAGCAGGGCGAAAAATCGAGGTCGGGCGGGCGTGTCAGAGGGTCAGCCTACGGCCGTGAACCGCCGGTAAGGCGATTACCGGATGTTGATTCTCGCGGAATGAGAAGCTAGTTTTCAGTAGAGGGCCGCCAGCGAAGGGAAGTGCCATGCGCAAAGAGGACATGATCCTGATCAGCGTCGATGACCACATCGTCGAGCCGCCTGACATGTTCAAGAACCATCTGTCGAAGAAGTACGTCGACGACGCGCCCCGGCTGGTCCACAACCCCGACGGCTCGGACATGTGGCGCTTCCGCGACATCGTCATCCCCAACGTCGCGCTCAACGCGGTGGCCGGTCGGCCCAAGGAGGAGTACGGCTTGGAGCCGCAGGGCCTCGATGAGATCCGGCCTGGCTGCTTCGACGTCGATGAGCGGGTCAAGGACATGAACGCCGGCGGCATCCTCGGGTCGATGTGCTTCCCATCGTTCCCCGGCTTCGCCGGCCGGCTGTTTGCGACTGAGGATGCGGACTTCTCGCTGGCGTTGGTGCAGGCCTACAACGATTGGCATGTCGAGGAGTGGTGCGGGGCCTATCCGGCCCGCTTCATCCCGATGACGCTGCCGGTGATCTGGGATCCGGTGGCCTGTGCGGCCGAGATCCGCCGCAACGCCGCCCGCGGTGTGCACTCCCTGACGTTCAGCGAAAATCCCTCGGCGATGGGTTATCCGAGCTTCCATGACTTCGACCACTGGAAGCCGATGTGGGACGCGCTCGTCGACACCGACACGGTCCTCAACGTGCATATCGGATCGTCGGGCCGCCTGGCGATCACCGCCCCGGATGCGCCCATGGACGTGATGATCACGTTGCAGCCGATGAACATCGTGCAGGCGGCGGCGGATCTGTTGTGGTCGCGTCCGATCAAGGAATATCCCAATCTGAAGATCGCGCTTTCCGAGGGTGGCACGGGCTGGATTCCGTATTTCCTGGAGCGTGCCGACCGGACCTACGAGATGCATTCGACGTGGACGGGCCAGGATTTCGGGAAACAGAAGCCCTCAGAGGTGTTCCGGGATCACTTCCTGACGTGCTTCATCTCCGACAACGTCGGGGTGCAGCTGCGCAACGACGTCGGTATCGACAACATCTGCTGGGAAGCGGACTACCCGCACAGCGACTCGATGTGGCCGGGCGCCCCCGAGCAGCTCGATGAGGTGTTGAAGAAGCACAACGTGCCCGACGACGAGATCAACAAGATGACGTACGAGAACGCGATGCGCTGGTATCACTGGGATCCGTTCACGCACATCGCCAGGGAACAGGCCACCATCGGCGCGCTACGTAAATCTGCTGAGGGACATGATGTTTCCACCCAGGCGCTGTCCAAGAAGGAGAAGACCGGCGCCAACTTCGCCGATTTCGCGGCGAATGCCAAGGAAATGAGCGGCAACACGGACTGAAAAGTCCGCAACAGCGATGGTGCGCCGGTGCGCAGAATGCCGATCGCACCGGTGTCGTCGGCTGTGCCGGCGACTGAATAGAGGAGTGTGGGTGTGTCTTCAGGCATGAGCTTCGAATTGACTGACGATCAGGAGCTGATCCGTAAGTCGGTGCGGGAGCTGGCATCACGCTTCGATGACCAGTACTGGATGGACAAGGACCAGGGGCACGAATTCCCCCAGGAGTTCTACGACGCCATCGCCACGGGCGGCTGGCTGGGCATGACCATCCCGGAGGAGTACGGCGGCCATGGGCTCGGCATCACCGAGGCCACGCTGCTGGCCGAGGAGGTCGCCCGCTCCGGTGGCGCCATGAACGCCGCCAGCGCGATCCACATGTCCATCTTCGGCATGCAGCCGGTCGTGGTGTTCGGCTCCGACGAAATGAAGGCCGCGACCCTGCCGCGGATCGTCAACGGAGACCTGCACGTCTGCTTCGGCGTTACCGAACCCGGTGCCGGACTGGATACTTCGCGCATCACGACGTTCGCCAAACGCGACGGCGACCACTATGTGGTCAACGGCCGCAAGGTGTGGATCTCCAAAGCGCTGGAATCCGAGAAGATCCTGCTGCTGACGCGAACCGAGAGCCGCGACGACGTGGAAAAGCGGGGAGGCAAGCCGACCGACGGCATGTCCCTGTTCCTCACCGACATCGACCGCGACCACGTCGACATCCGGCCCATCAAGAAGATGGGGCGCAACGCCGTCAGCTCCAACGAGGTGTTCATCGACGACCTACGGGTCCCGGTCTCTGACCGCATCGGTGAAGAGGGCAAGGGCTTCTCCTACATCCTGCACGGGCTGAACCCGGAGCGAATGCTGATCGCTGCCGAGGCGCTGGGCATTGGGCGGGTGGCACTGGACCGGGCGGTGAAGTACGCGAACGAACGGGTGGTGTTCGACCGGCCGATCGGGATGAACCAGGGCATCCAGTTCCCGCTGGCCGATTCGCTGGCGCGCCTGGACGCCGCCGAGCTGATCCTGCGCAAGGCGACCTGGCTCTACGACAACGGAAAGCCGTGCGGCCGGGAGGCCAATATGGCCAAATACCTGTGTGCGGACGCCGGATTCGCCGCAGCCGACCGCGCGTTGCAGACTCACGGCGGCATGGGCTACTCCGAGGAATACAACATCTCCCGGTTCTTCCGCGAATCGCGCCTGATGAAGATCGCCCCCGTCAGCCAGGAGATGATCCTGAACTTCCTCGCCGCCAACGTGCTCGGCCTGCCCAAGAGCTACTAGTGGCTCTCTTGCCGGCCGACCGTATGGTGATCCGATGACTTCTGCGCAAGGACCGGCAGCCCCGCTGGCCGGTATCACGATCGTGGCCCTGGAACAGGCGGTGGCGGCGCCGATGTGCTCACGCGTGCTGGCCGACTTCGGTGCCCGCGTGATCAAGGTCGAGAACCCCGCCGGTGGGGACTTCGCCCGCCACTACGACGATGTCGTCAACGGCCCCGGTGGCCTTGCCGCCCATTTCGTTTGGGCCAACCGCAACAAGGAATCGATCGCGCTGGACCTCAAGTCGGCCGAGGGTCTCGAGATCCTGCATCGGCTGCTCGACCGCGCCGACGCGCTCGTCTCGAATCTGGCGCCGGGCTCGACCGCCCGGCTCGGCATTTCACCGGAGCAGCTGCGCGACCGGCACCCCGACGTGATCGCCGTCGAGATCGATGGATACGGGGCCGGCGGTCCGCTGTCGAACAAGCGCGCCTACGACCTGTTGGCGCAGTCTGAGTCCGGATCATGTGCGGTCACAGGCTATCCCGGCATGCCCGCCAAGCCCGGGCCCCCGATGGCCGACATCTCCACCGGGCTGTACTCGGCGCTGTCGATCATGGCAATGCTGATCTCGCGGGACGGCCGGGAGCGCCGCGGTGCAGCGGTCAACGTCAGCCTGTTCGACACGATGATGGACCTGATGGGCTATCCGCTGACCTATGCCCAGCATTCCGGAATCGATCAGCAGCCTTTGGGGATGAACTCCCCGGCGGTCGCCCCGTATGGCTCCTTCGACACCGCCGACAATCAGACGGTCGTGCTCGGCACCACCAACGACCGCGAGTGGCAACGACTGGCTCGCGAGATCATCGAGCGACCCGACCTCGCTGACGATCCGCGCTTTGCATCCAACTCCGATCGCGTCGCCAACCGCGATGTCCTCAACGAGGCCATCCAAACCTGGTGTGCCCAACACGATCTCGCGCACATCCAGAAGACCGCCGACACCGCGGGCATCGGCAATGCCCGCTATAACCTGCCCAGCGACGTGCTGGCGCATCCCCAGCTGTCGGATCGCGACCGCTGGCGGACGGTGCAGACCACGGCCGGGCCGATCCAGGCGATCCTGCCGCCGCCGATCATCTCCGGCTACGAGCAGCCGATGGGGCCGGTGCCGGGCCTCGGTGAGCACACCGACGCCCTGCTGGCCGAATTGGGCTTGTCCGACAACGAGATCGGCCGCCTGCGTGAGCAGGGAGTTGTCGCGTGAAAAATACGAAGGAGCTGGAATAGCCATGCGGGAAACGGTGATCGTCGAGGCAGTGCGCTCTCCGGTCGGCAAGCGAAACGGCGGATTGTCCGGCATGCATGCCGCCGACTTGTCGGGGCTGGTGCTGAACGCGCTCGCCGAGCGGACGGGACTCGACCCGTCGACCGTCGACGACGTGGTGTGGGGTTGCGTGTCCCAGGTCGGTGACCAGTCCAGCAACATCGGCCGGTTCGCCGTCCTGGCGGCCGGGTGGCCGGAGTCCATTCCAGGGACCACGGTCAACCGGGCCTGCGGATCCAGCCAGCAGGCACTCGATTTCGCGGCGCAGGCGGTCATGTCCGGGCAGCAGGACGTGGTCGTGGCAGGCGGCGTCGAGGTGATGAGCCGCGTTCCACTCGGCTCGGCGCGTGCCTCTGGCATGCCGTACGGCCCCAAGGTGCTCGAGCGCTACGACGACTTCGCGTTCAACCAAGGCATTTCGGCGGAGATGATCGCTGAAAAGTGGGGCTTGGGCCGCACCGACCTTGACGAGTTCTCGGCGCGCTCGCACGAACTCGCCGCCGCCGCACAGGATCGCGGGGCCTTCACCGATCAGATCGTCCCGGTGGCTACCGAGGGTGGCGTGGTCAGCGCCGACGAGGGTATCCGCCGCGGTACCACTGTCGAGAAACTGGCCGGCCTCAAGCCGGCCTTTACCGAGGACGGCGTGATTCACGCGGGCAACTCTTCGCAGATCTCCGACGGTGCGGCCGCATTGCTGGTGACCACCGCCGAATATGCTGCAGCCCAAGGGTGGACACCGCTGGCTCGCTATGTCGCAGGCGCGGTCGCCGGCGCCAACCCGGTGCTGATGCTCACCGGTCCGATCCCGGCGACGCAGAAGGTTCTGGGCAAGACGGGCTTGAGTATCGACGACATCGGAGTGTTCGAGGTCAACGAGGCGTTCGCGCCGGTCCCGCTGGCCTGGCAGGCCGACACCGGTGCGGCCGCCGACCGTGTCAACCCGCTCGGCGGGGCCATCGCGCTGGGCCACCCGCTCGGCGGTTCGGGTGCGGTGCTCATGACGCGCATGCTGTACCACATGCGCGACAACGGAATTCGCTACGGACTGCAAACGATGTGCGAAGGCGGCGGCACCGCCAACGCCACCGTCGTCGAGCTGATCAACACAGGAGCCTGATGCGCCGCGACCTGTTCACCGAGGACCACGAGGCGTTCCGCGAACTCGCTCGAGACTTCATCGAGAAGGAGGTCGTTCCCGCATACCCGCAATGGGAGAAGGCGGGACGGATGCCGCGCGAGACGTTCGCCAAGCTCGGGGAGACCGGGATCATGGGGATCACCCTGCCCGAGGAGTATGGCGGCGGCGGGCAGGACGACTACCGCTACAACGTGGTGCTGCAGGAGGAAGCGGCGCGTGCCCTGGTGACGCTGTCGACGGTGCGCACCCAGCTCGAGGTGATCCTGCCGTACTTCCTGCACTACGCGAATGACGAACAGCGCACCCGGTGGTTTCCGGGGCTTGCCGCAGGCACGCTGCTGACCGCGGTCGCGATGACCGAACCCGGCACCGGATCGGACCTGGCAGGCGTGCGCACGACGGCGGTGCGCGACGGAGACGACTACATCGTCAACGGCGCCAAGACGTTCATCACCGGTGGCATGCAGGCGGATTTGGTGGTCGTGGTGGCTCGCACCTCCACCGATCCGGATAACCGCCGCGCCGGGCTGACCCTGCTGGTCGTCGAGGACGGGATGGCGGGCTTCACCCGCGGGCGCGAGCTGGAGAAGATGGGCTGCAAGGTGCAGGACACCGCGGAGCTGTCGTTCGTCGACGTCCGCGTGCCGGCCGCCAACGTGCTGGGGGAGGAGGGTCAGGCCTTCAGCTACCTGGGGCACAATCTGGCCCAGGAACGGCTCACCGTGGCGGTCGGCTCGGTGGCGCAGGCCCGCTCGGCGATCGTTGCCGCGATCGAATACACCAAGAGCCGTAAGGCATTCGGCACGCCCGTCGCCTCGTTTCAAAACACCAAGTTCGAACTCGCCGCCTGCTCGACGGAGGTGGAGGCCGCCCAGACGATGCTCGACCGGGCGGTGACGCTGCACGTCGAGGGCGAGCTCAGCGGTGCCGACGCCGCCCGGGTCAAACTGTTCTGCACCGAGATGCAGCAACGGGTGATCGACCGCTGCCTACAACTCTTCGGCGGCTACGGATACATGATGGAGTATCCGATCGCCCGCCTCTACACCGATGCGCGGGTGGCCCGGATCTATGCCGGCACCAGCGAAGTGATGAAGGTGATCATCGCGAAGTCGCTCGGGCTGTAGCCGTCGGCGCTGTTCTGTACCGATCGGTGCGGAAGTGTTATGGTTCCCGCCATGGCGGCGAATCAGGAGACGAAACAGGTTGTCCTCATCACGGGCGGCACGTCGGGCATTGGCTTGAGCCTGGCAGAAGCCTTCCTGGGTCAGGGCGCTGCGGTAGCGGTCTGCGGACGATCGGTGACGGCTCTGGAGAGTTTTTCCCGCGCTCACCCGGATGCGTTGGCCGTCCAGGCTGACGTGACGATCGCCGAGGCGAGGGCTGCGCTGCTCGACGCGGTAGCCGCTCGGTTCGGTCGACTTGACGTCCTGATCAACAATGCGGGCACGTTCGTCGAACGCGATTTTGTCTCCGACATCGACGCCACCCACGGCCTCGAATACGAAGTCGCCCTTAATCTTACGGCGCCCATTGAGCTGACAGGCGCAGTGCTGAATCGCTGGCCGGCGCTCGCTGCGATCGTCTTTGTCACGTCGGGCTTCGCCTTGGTTTCACCCACCCGCGCGCCGACCTACGGCGCGGTGAAGGCGGGATTGCACGGCTTCGCCGAAGGCCTGCGCCGCCAGCTTGAGCCCACGAAAACCCATGTCCTCGAACTCCTTCCACCCACGACCGACACGCCCATGAACGCGGACCTCGTTGGCAAGAAAATGTCACCGGCCGCGGTGGCGGCGGTAACTCTCAAGGCTTTGGCGCGCCGCCGGCCGATGGCCCTGCCGGGCTCGACCAAGATGCTCCCGACGATGCTGCGGATCACTCCGAACACCATCACGCGCGCGGTCGCCAAGATGTGATGCGCGAAGCGGACAAGCCTCAGGCGGGTGGCCAGTTGCGCAGCGCAGCGTCGGCGACGGAGTAGAGGTCGTCGGCACTGGCGCCGGCCGCGGCCTGAACGGCGATGCCGTTGGACACCGTGACGATGTAGCGCGCCAGCACGCCGGGGTTGGCGTGCGGCGGTAGGTCGCCTTCGTCAAGTGCGCGTTGAAATCGGTCGCGCAGCGCAGCGACTGCCTCATTGCGCCATCCGATGAGCATGTCGCGGATCGCGCGGGCGGGCTCGCCGGCGGCGAGGGAACCTTGAACGGCCAGGCAGCCCGCTGGGTCGGCCGGACTGGTGGTGGCCTTGATCGACCCCTGCAGGACAGCCGCGGCCACCTGTCGCGCGGTCGGTTCTTCCAGCGCGCGCGGGCCGTAGGAGGCCGGGCCTTCGGAGTAGCGCCGCAGGGCCTGAGCGAACAGCTCTTCCTTGTTGCCGAACGCGGCGTACATGCTGGTACGGCTGATGCCCATTGCTTCCGTCAGGTCGGTGAGGCTCGCACCTTCGTAGCCCTGTTCCCAGAAAACGCGCATGGCGCTATCGAGCGCTTGGTCGGCGTCGAATGCCCGCGGGCGCCCGATCGCCGGCTTCTCGACACCTTTCATGCGATCGACCGTACCGGTTTTGCACCGATAGGTACGAAACTCCACGCTGCCCGAAGAGTGACGCTATCGACGGTGCGCACCCAGCTCGAGGTGATCCTGTCGGCACCAGCGAAGTGATGAAGGTGATCATCGCCAAGTCCCTGGGCTATAGCCCCGACTTCGCTTCACGCGACGATCGCGATCTGGAGCTGGTCTCGGGCGTCCCAGCTGCTGCCGTCCAGAGGCTAGTGGCGGTCCTGAAGTATCGCTTCGATGTTTCGTTCGGCCAGGGCAGTTATGGACATGAACGGGTTGCAGCCGATGAAGCCGGGGATGAGCGAGGCGTCGTTGACGTAGAGGTTCTTGTAGCCGTTGACTCGGCCGAATGCGTCGGTCACGGTTCCGCGTACACAACCGCCCAACGGGTGCACGGTGTTGGGCGCGAAAACCTCACCGGAGAAGATGTCGTCGCGGTAGTCAACCCCGTTCGCTTGCGTGATCTTGTCGAACACTGCTCGGGCCCGCTGCGTGAGATGCTCGGTGTAGGCGGCAGGCCAGTCGATGGCGATCGAGTCTGTGGCTTGGTTATATCTGATGTCGGCCCGGTCACCGGTCTTGACCATGACGTAGTAGCCGAGCATGTGTGTTTCGACGGGCAACGGCATCGAGAAAATGGTTGCGTAGACGGGATTGTCCGGGTCGGCTCGACCGTCGATGTTGATCAAGCCGAGTAGCGACTGCTCGGTGCCCGCAGGGTCGGCGTCATTGAGTGAATGGGCGACCATGATGTCGCCATTGTTCCCGTAGCCGTGGCCTAGGGATTCGCCGAGATTAGGCAGTGCGCCGGACTCTCGCGCGCGAAGCAGAATGTGATTGGTCCCCAGCACACCTGCGCTCAGATAAAGGTGGGTGCAGCCGATTTCGTCGCGGCCGGCGTCGTGTCCCCACCGATCGATCGAGTGGGTGGACACGACGTACTCGCCTGACGGCTCGCGGCGGATCCCGACGACTTCGGTCAGCGGTTTGAGCGTCACTTTGCCAGAGGCAAGAGCTGAAGCGATGTAGGTCTGATCGACGCTGCCGACACGTCCGTAGTTGTTCCCGAATTGCTGCTCGACGGCGAGCGCCGAGCGGGGAACGGCGTCGGCTGCTTCTCGTTGCATGTAGTCGAAGGAGTATGCGCTGCCGGTGTAGTCAACCGGGTAGCCGCTGGCAGCGGCATACTGCCGTCCGACACGCGCGTATTGGTAACACGGGGTTTGTTCAAACCAATCCATGTCGCGATAGCTGATACGCAGCGTGGCCTTCGCCCGCTCGATGTACGTCCCGAGAAACTCCGATGGCGGGATATCGGGAAACGTCTCGGTGATCTGGTCACTGGTCGGAATGGCAGCGACGGCAGCGTTGATCATCGACCCGCCGCCGACGGCGATTCCCCGGAAGACTCGGTGAGCGCCGTGTGTTTCCTTCGCACAGATGCCCGCCTGTATCGGCTGCGGCGACGGCGCGTGTTTGGCGACGTCGTCGATCGAGACGCCCTGAAACGAGGTCACCAGACTTGGGGGAACATCTGTGAACCACCCTGCACGGGTGTCGGCGGGCAGCATTTTGGTGAACCGCCGACCGTCGGCGTCGGGAGCATCCCATAGCCGGCCCTTTTCGAGGATCAGGGTGTTCACCCCTGCTTGTCCGAGCCGCAACGCCGATACTCCACCACCGTAGCCACTACCGACCACGATTGCGTCATAGTGAGCCCGTGGGGCAGATCCGGGCTGCAATGTCTTGGCCGAACAACCGAGTCCCAGTGCGCCCGAAGCGATCGCAAGAGTGCCCCCGACAAATTGCCGCCGTGACAACTGGTTCACGACAGGACGGCTTGCCGGTCGGAATATTTGCGCAGCAAGGCCTTCCTTCGGCGGGGGTCCAACGCCGCCCGATCAATGCGACCGCCGTAGTAGTTGATCACCCGCGGGTCCATGACACGGCACCAAAGCGGGGGTATCGCTGCTAGGAGGAACATCGCGGGGTAGCCAGCGGGTAGTTGGGGCGCGAGTTCGCTACCGCGGAGGTAGGTGAATCGGCGCCGTGGATTGGCATGGTGGTCAGAATGGCGTTGCAGATGGAAGAGGAAGATATTGGTGATCAGGTAGTTGCAGTTCCAACTGTGTTGGATGTCGATGCGCTCGTAGCGGCCGTTCGGCAGAAGTTGGCGACGCAAACCGTAATGTTGGACGTAATTGGCCATCTCCAGCAGACAGATGCCGATGACGGCTTGTCCGGCCAGCCATGGAAGAACCACCGGGCGAAACCACAGGGTGAGTCCGACAATGAGAACCGCACTGATCAGCCAGCCGCTCAGGTTGTCGTTTTTCAGGGTCCACGGCGAGGTGTGCAGTCGTGCGAGGCGGCGGGTCTCCAGCTTCCACGCCGAGCGCACGCCTCCGATCACCGAGCGCGGAAGGAATCTGTAGAAGTGTTCGCCGAGTCGTGAGCTGGCGTTGTCCTGCGGTGTGGCCACGCGAACGTGGTGGCCGCGGTTGTGTTCGACAAAAAAGTGGCCGTAGCACGTTTGCGCCAAGGCTAGTTTGCTCAACCGCTTTTCCATCTGCACGCGTCGGTGGCCGAGTTCATGGGCGGCGTTGATGCCGATCCCGCCACTGATGCCGACTGTCACCATCAACCCAAGCTTGTCGCTCAGCGACATCGACAACCACCCCCCGCCGCTCCACAACCAGCAAGCGAAGATCAGCGACAAATACTGGTTGGGCAGGTACAGAAATGTCGCGAGCCCATACAGAGGGTGATCCCGGTCGAGATCGATATGTGCATCACCGGGTGTGCTGGTCCTGTCGATGCCGACGAAGTAGTCGATGATCGGCAACCCCACAAACACCAGGAGGGGGCCGAGCCACCAAAACAAGGCGATTCCGGTGGTTTTCACCAGAAGCCACGACGCCATGACCAGCAATGGCACCAGGGCGGCCAAGAACCAGACGTACCGCTTCGGGTCGTTCCACGTCGTCATCCCAACGGTTCCTTGCGAGATTTCCTGGGCGCGAATGCATGTCACAGCGACGCGGGCCCGACCTCGTCGCTCGCTTGAGGCCAGCGTCTCAGTGGGAGACGTGGCAAGTCTATAGGACAGCGGTGACGATTATGTATCGACCGACACCGGCGCGGTGTGTCTGGGGAGCCATGACCTCCTTTGGTGGGCACCGGTTTTGGGTTGTCTGCCTCGGAACGGTGGCAGTGCGGGACCGTTGAGTGCTGTAACCGCCGGTCAGTCGGAGACTTGCGGCGGCGGTCGTCACGTCGGAGCGGCGAGCACAGCCCGGGTTACCCCGTCAGGTTGGCATTAAACGAGGCCGGCTCGTCCCACAGCAACCTCCAGCGGCCGACAATGCGCTGTGTCAGTGCGGTGCGAAAACGCCTGAGGCGCACGGATCGGCGGCTGAACTGCCAGCACCATTTCATGGCAATAGTGGTAGCGCTCGCTAACGGCTCGGCAGGTGTCCAGCACAGGTATTTGCCGGGAGCCTATTTATTGTGTGAGCCACTGCTTTGATCTCGTCTGCGGACCACCACGAGCACGTTTCGTTGGAAAGTACTGGCGCAGCTGGCCATTGGCGTTTCGCCGCTGTCTCGGTCCCGTGGCAATTGAGGGTCGGCGACGACACTAATGGTGCCAGCTCGGTCCTGAACTGGACGTGGACCGAAATCGGTTGCCTTGCTCGCTCGGTGGGCGGGGGTGGATGACCGTATCTGCGGCGTTCCGGCCGTGCGTTCGGTACCACCGTCCAGACCACCGCGGGGGTGGGCGCGCCGCTGCCTGATTGTGGGGCGGTCGCGGGTGCGGTGGGGTTTGCTGTGCTCGTCATCCTGGCGGCTGTGGCACGGCGGTGATCCGCCGTCCGCTCTGCTGATCTGCCCGGACAATCGGTCCCTGGACATCAGCGCGCTGCCTGTAGCCCATGCGATTCCCACCATTTCGGCTGAGACCCTTGTCACATCGGCCCCAACCAACCTACTGTGTGTTCACTAGGTTGGTCTGAGGAAGGGAGTGCGGTGACGGCGACGCGTCCGTACGCAACCCTTCTCGCCAAGGGTGAGGATCGCAAGCAGCGCATTCTCGATGTCGCGCAGCGGCTGCTGGCGCGCAACGGCTGGCGAAACACCACCCTGGCTCAGATCGCCAGAGAAGCCGGCGTCACCGCGGCCGGACTGCTGCACCACTTCGAATCCAAGGAGCAGCTTCTGCACGCGGTGCTCGACGCCCGGGATGCCGACGACAGTGAGCATGCCGACTATCTGGCGGGCGACCTTGTCGAGGGCATCGCGAATGCTGCCGACCGGTTTGACCGGTCACCGCAGCTCGTCGGGACGTTCGCCGTGCTGATGGTGGAGAACATTGCCCCCGACGCCCCGCTGCACGATCGCCTTGTGGACCGCTACCGGCAGGCGGTCGAGATCATCGCCGAGCGCATCCGCAGCGGTCAGGCCGAGGGGCGCTACCGAACAGACGTGAACGCGGCCCGCAAGGCCGTGGAAATCCTGGCATTTGTCAACGGAATGGAGACCTCATGGCTACTCGACCCGTCAATACCGCTGACGCAAGTGTTCAGGGAATACTCGAGGTCGCTGGCGACCCAGCTGAACCCGGCCGCCGGATCATGAGATACCGCCTCGACATCGTCGCACCGAGTGTCGCCGAGGCGGTGCAGCATGCCGGCGGTTGGATCTTCGACCGGGTCATGGCCGGCTGGGATGTCAACGTCCTGCTCGCTCAACCCGGTGACACCCGTGCCTTGTCGATTCTGGGGGCCCAGACGGCCGACTTCGAATCCATGCTCGCGGCCGGCGATGATCAGCCGCACCCCCAGGCACTGGCCGTGGCAGCCGATCTCGTCGACACCGATGCCCGGGTGCGCGAAGGTGTGCTGCGGGCGCTGGATTACGGCATGACCGAGGTGGCGCTGTGGGGTGAGGCGCGGCCGGCCGAACTCGACCGCAACGTGGACTCGGTCGAGCACCGGCTGAGCTCCGCGGCGCGGGTGTTCAAGGCGCAGGCGCTGGCGGCCGCCCTGGTCAGCGATCTCGCGGTGGGGCCAACCGAGACCTTTCGAAGCGGCGCGATGAGCTGTCCGGCCATCGGTGCCGACTTGGTCCCGGCTAGCTGAGCTCGACCTCGAGCGTTATTCCTTGATGGAGATGGCCTGCCGGGGGCACTGGCGCACCGCGTCACGGACTTGCGCCTCGTTCTCCGGCGTCACCTCGTCGTTGAGGACGGTCAGGTAGTCCTGGTCGTCGACCTCGAACACCTCGGGGATGATCGCCATACAGATCGCATTGGCCTCACACAGGCCGAAGTCCACTTCGATCTTCATCGCAGCACCTTAACGGGGACGTGGGAGAAACCGGCGACGTTCTGCATCTGGACTCGCCGCAAGCCGTCCCACTGCACTTCGTAGCGGGGCATGAAGTCGAGCATCTTCTCCAGCGCGATGGCGCTCTCCATGCGGGCAAGGGCGGCGCCGAGGCAGCTGTGGATGCCGTAGCCGAGGCCGAGGTTCTGCGCCTCGGTGCGGTCGCGGTCGATGTCGAAGGTTTCGGCGTCGGTGAAGGCCGCCGAGTCCCGGTTCGCCGATGCCAACAGGAGGAACACCGGTTTGCCTGCCGGAATGGTCCCGCTGGGCAGCGTCGCTTCCCGCAGGGTGTAGCGCACGTTGTACTGCACCGGGCCCTCGTAGCGCAGCAGTTCCTCGACCGCCGCGCCGACCTTGTCCCGGTCGTCGAGCAGCTTCTGCCACTGCTCGGGGAAGCGGGCGAAGTTGACCGCCGCAGTCCCCATCAGCTTGGTCACGGTCTCCGCGCCCGCGCCACCGAGAAGTGTTGCGAAACCGCAGATCTCGATGTCGTCGAGGCGGCGCAGGTTGCCGTCGTCGTCGGGGATCTCGGCGGCGATCAGGCGGCTGATCATGTCATCCTGCGGATTCTCGCGCCGCTCCTGCACCAGGCCGTAGTAATACATCGCGGTGTCGATATTGGCCTGCATGCCGGCCTCGCTGGTCCCGACTTGCCCGGGCTCACGGCTGAGGCTGGTGTCGATCCAGTGCCGAACCTGCTGGCGGTATTCCTCCGGCACGCCGGCCATCCGGGTGATGACCTCGACCGGGAACGGCCCGGAGAAGTCTTGGACGACATCGAACGCGTCCGGGTTGACCGCAGCGAGATACTTGTCGACCAGTTCGTTGACGACATCCTTCTGCGACTGCACCGCGCGCGGCGTGAAGGCCTTGTTCAGCAGGCTGCGCATGTGCCGGTGCTCGGGCGGATCCATGAAGATGATGGATTTCTGCGGCGGCTCGTCCGCCTTCACCATCGCCAGATCGCAGCCGCGGGTCGACGAGAAACTGTCGTGATCCTTCAACGCCGCCGCGACGTCCTCGTGGCGCGAGATCGCGTAGTAATCCTCTTTGGCGTCGTAGTAGATCGGCGCCTCGTCCCGCATGCGCCGGTAGATGTCGAACGGATTCTCGAAGTACTGCTGCGAGAACGGATCGAAGACGAGTTCTGCTTGGGTCATTGCATTCTCCTCCGAGGCGGGAGCTGGGCCAGAAGCGTTACGGAAGGCTGGTTGATTGTAACGCTAACAGTGGGGGTATCGGGAGAGCGGAAAATGGCTGAATCACCCAACCTTCTCGCGGTAGAGACCGGCGTCGACCACCTGGTCGAGCAGACCGAGGTCACTGCCGAGATCGGCCACCGTCGCGCGGACGACGGCGACGTCTTTGCCGATGAATTCGCCGACGGCGCCGATGAATCCGGCGGCCGAGCCGACGCGGGCAATCGAGTCCAGGGCCCGGCTGGTGCCGCTGCCGTGGGGAAGCGCCGTCAACAGGGTGGCCTCGTCGACGCCGAGCCGGCCGGCCAGTCGCACCGCCTCGGCCACGATCCCGATCTGGGCGGCGAACAGGGTGTTGTTGATCAGCTTGACGCGCTGGCCGTACCCGAGCGGCCCGACGTGCAGCACCGGGTCGCCATAGCTGGACAGCAGCGGGTGTGCCCGTTGCACCGCCTCGGCGTCGCCGCCGACGTACAACGTCACCGTCCCCGCGGCGATGTCATGGGGTCCGCCGCTGACCGGCGCGTCGATCACGCTGACGCCGTACGCAGCGGCCCGCTCGGCGATGGCTTCTGCGGTGCGCGGGCTGCCCGTCGTGTGTAAGACCAGTACCGAGCCTGCCCGCATGACAGCCAGCAGATCATCGGTCAGGCAGACCTGCCGCACCTGCTCGTCGGTGAACACGCAGACCACCACCGCGTCGGCGTCGCGAGCCAGCTCCACCAGGTTTTCGGCCGGTGTGGCACCCAATTCCTGTGCCGCAGCGACTTTTTCCGACTCGCGGCACAGCACCGTGACGTCGTGGCCGGCGTCGGCCAGCCGGCGCACCATGGGTGCGCCCATCCGGCCTGCGCCGACGAAGCCGATTTTCACCGGGGGTTGTCCATCAACCTCAACGCCGCGTCGGCGGCATCAAGCACCGCGCCGGGATGGGCGCCGGCTTCCTCGGCGATACCGGCGATCAGGCTGACGTCCTTGTGCAAGAGCCCCGCCGCGACCTGCTTGAGAATGTCGAGGCTGCCACCGAAGCGGGCCACGCTGCCCAGCGCGAAACTGTTCGCCGAGCCACGGGTGATCACCTCGGAGAGGTTTTCCGGTGCCACGCCCAGCGCCGCTCCGAGGTCGAGCGTGGTCTTCGCGGTGGCGATGTTCGCCGTGAACAGCAGGTTGTTCAGCAGTTTGGTGACCTGCCCGGCGCCAACGCCACCGAGGTGGACGATCGGGTCGGCGTAGGTGGCGAAGACCGGGCGGACCTTCTCCACCGTGTCCTCGTCACCGCCGATCATCACCAGGAGCTTGCCTTCTTCGGCTGCCGGGCCGCCACCGCTGACCGGCGCGTCCACCACGGCCACGCCCTGGGCGGCCGCGGTCTCGGCCAGCTGACGACAGGTGTCCGGATGTACCGTGGCGTGCACCGCGATGATGCCGCCGGGCTGCAATCCGGACAGCACCCCGTCGTCGCCGCTGGCGACCTCGAGCACGTCGGCGTCGCCGACCACGCACAGGCACACCAGATCACTGTTGGCGGCCAGCTCCGCCGGTGAGGCCGCGACGGTCGCCGCGGTGTCGGCGAACGGCTCCAGCGACGCTGCCCGCCGGGCCCACAGCGTGGTCGGGTAACCACCCTCGACGATGCGGCGTGCCATGGGCGCGCCTTGGCTGCCGAGCCCGATGAATCCGACGCGCATTAGCCAGCCTCCTGGTTCACATCAGCAGTGATGCATTGGTTCACGAATGAGAAAACGCTCGAATGGTATTGCGCCGCCGTGACACCCAGGCTCAGGTTGTGGCCGGCGCCGTCCTGATGGTGTATCTCGACGTGCGGCGACGCGGCGAACAGAGCGGCGATGTCGGCCAGCGCCTCGGGGGTGGAGTCCCACACCCGCTCGTGCTCGGCGGCGGTGAATCGGACGGGCACGACGACGTGGGCCGCCAGTGCCGGGAAGTCGCGGCCGGCCCAGTGGGTCGACACCTCGCCTTCCTGCGGCGGGGCACCGGCGGAGCCGACGGCGTTGACGACGTCGGCGGGGTAGAGCTCCTCGGGGGCCCAGATCAGCTCGCGGATACCCGCGGGCCGATAGGCGGGCGTGGCCTGCTTGAGAATCGCTGCGGCAGCAGGGTATTGGCGCAGACCGGTACCGGCGAGTTCGAGACCCAGTAGGTCAGCCCCGCGCCCGTCGACAGCCATCCGCAATGCCAGTTCGCAGCCGTTGGAGTGGGCCAGGATGAACAGGCCCGCGCCACGGTCACGCGCGCCGAGCATCGCTTCGGCTGCCGCATACGCCAGTTCGACCCGGCGCTCCGGCTCCCACATCGAGTCGGAGTAGGGCGCCGACGCGCCGTAGCCCGGCCGGTCCAGGGCCACCGCGGTGAAACCGGCTGCGGCAGCGCTACGCAACAGCGACAGCTCCGGATGTCCGGGACAGTCGAAGTAGGCCGCCGAGGACGCCCCGCCGTGCAGCGCGACGATCACCGCGCGCGGATTGGGGGCCTCGGCGAACAGGCCCGACATCGGGATCCCGTCGACCGGCACCACCCGGCGGGTGGGCGCCGAAGCACTCACCCGTCGACCCGCATCAGCAGCACGCCGCTCGGCGTCAGCCCGCCGCTACTGGCCACTGCGACTTTGGCATTGGCCACCTGCCGGTCGCCGGCCTCGCCGCGCAGCTGGCTGACCGCCTCGTGGATCAGGCCCATGCCGTGGGTGCGGCCGTGAGAGAGCTGACCGCCATGGGTGTTCAGCGGAAGCACCCCGTCGCGGGCGATATTGGTGCCGCCGTCCAGGAAATCCTTGGCCTCGCCGATCCCGCAGAACCCGAGCGCCTCGATCCACGACAGGCAGTTGAACGAGAATCCGTCGTAGAGCTCGGCGACATCGACATCGCTGGGGCGCAGGGATGTTCGTGTCCACATGTGCGCCGACTGGCCGAGCACCTGTGGCTCGTGGGTCAGTGTCGTCTGATCCCAGTCGGTGCGTTCGATGATCTGCGTGCCCACCGCCTCGAACAGCACCGGCGGCTTGGGTAGGTCGCGCGCGGCCTCCACCGCCGAGACGATCACCGCAACGGCGCCGTCGCAGGGGACGTCACAGTCGTAGAGCCCGAACGGTGTGGTGATCGGTCGCGCTGACAGGTAATCGTCCATCGTCATGGGGTCGCGGTAGATGGCGGTCGGGTTCAGTCCGGCGTTGGCGCGCTGGTTGATCGCGATCCAGCCCAGCGTCTCGCGGGTGGTGCCATACCGCGCGAAGTGGCGTTGGGCGTTGAGCGCCAACGTGTGTGCGGCCGATATGGCGCCGAACGGCATCTGCCAGCTGTTGGTACGCAGCCCGCCGGGGGGAGCCGCCTTGCCCTGCTTGAGCAGTTCTTGGAACGTCGACTCCCACAGGGTGCGGAAGCACAGCACATGTCGGGCCATCCCGGTGGCGACGGCCATCATGGCGGCGATGATCGATCCGCCGGGGCCGAAGGTGTCCATCCCGCCGTTGATCCAGGTGGGGCGCAGGCCTAGCGCACCTTCCAGTGCGGTCACCCCGCCTTCGCCCATACCGGCGATGTCCAGGCCCGGGTAAGTGGACAGGCCGTCGATGTCGGCGAACGTCAATCCCGCGTCGGCGACGGCGGCCTCGCACGCCTCGATGGTCAGCGCCAGCGGGTTGGCCATCAGCCGACGTCCCAGCCGCGATGCGCCGATACCCGTTATCGCGGAACGCTCTTCGAACTTGGTGGCGGTCAGTGGCGGCCGGACATGTTTGGCGAAGTCCTGCGGGGCGATCTCGTCGGCCGGCGTCTCGACGATCTGTTTGGGTGTCACCGGGCGAAACAGGGGAAGGTAGACGTCGTCGTTCTGCTCGAAGACGACCTCGACGAGCTGGCCCAGTTCCAGGTCCTCGGGGTCGGCCTCGATGATGTTGGTGGTCAACCGAACTCGCGGGTCCTCCTGGATTGCGACCTGGGCTACCACGTAGGGCGCCGGCAGCCCCGGAATGCTGAAGCGCTGGTTGACGGTGAACGCCGACAGCACCGCCTGGCCACTGACGGGCTTGGCTTTGAGATCGTGGCTGCCGCAGTACCGGCACACCGGCTGGGGCGGGTGGATCAGCGAACTGCAGCCCTGGCACTCCTGGATGCGCAGCATGCCGTCGGCACCGGAGGTCCAGAAGAACTCGTTCTCGCCCGTGATCTGCGGCAGGGGAGCGCGGTTGCCGGTGGAGCTCACTGGGCGAAGCCCCAGCGGGCCTCGAAGACCGGAGCCTCGTCGGTTGCCGGCGCAGCCGGGGCCGGTCGTGCCTCGCCGTCGAATTCGTTGTCGCTGATCTCCACGATCGCGTGCACCGGACAGTCGAACAGCGCCCGCAGGACATCGTCGTGATCGGCCTCCTCGATGGTGCCGTCACCGATCAGGGACGCGTACCCCCAGTCGTCGAGCGAGAAGTGCTTCGGTGCGTGCTTGGCGCAGACGCCGAAACCGTCGCAGATCGTCCGGTCCAGCCGGATTCGCATTTTGCCGCTCATCGCTGGGTCACCGCCTCCACCTCGTAGGGCCGCTGGGCGCTGAAGGTAGCCGACCCGCAGGGATCGCAGGCACCGCCCAGATGCTGTTCGACAACCTGGGGAAAGTGCTTCAGGAGACTGGCGGCGACATTGGCCGCCCCGTCCAGCGTGGCGCAGGCGCCCCGGCCACGAAGCACGACCGACCAACGCTGCAGGCGGGCCACATCTTCGGCAGTCGCCACACCGTCGCGCAGTGCGCCGGCGACCGCGGCCATTGCCGCCGTGCCGTTGAAGCACGACCCGCACTGGCCGGCATTCTCGCGGTCGAAGTAGGCCAGCACCGCGGCGGCCACCGCCACCGGGCAGTCGTCGGTCAGGATCGCGATTGCACCGCAGCCCAGCCCGCAACCGAGCTGGCGGAACGTCTCGTGGTCCAGCGTGGTGGCGAGCACATCGCGGTTCAGCAATCCGGCGAAGTAGCCGCCCATGAGCGCACCCTTGACCGAGTCCGGCGAAACACCGTGGAGCGCAAGCAGATCAGTGAACGGCATGCCGTGCGGGACCTCGTAGAGGGCGGGTGGCCGGCCCGCACCGGTAATCGTCATCAGGAAGGTGCCCGGCGACGCCGCCGTGCCGGCCGAGCGGAAGGCCGCTGCGCCGTGGCGCTGCAGATACGGCAGGTTCGCCAGGGTCTCGACGTTGCTGACCAGAGTGGGATGTCCGGAGACGCCGTGCTGGAATGGTCGCGGCGGCTTGTCGGTCGGTTTGGCCGGCCCGCCGTTGATAGCCCGCACCGCCGCGGTTTCCTCACCGGCGACGTAGGCGGGATCCACGGTCACGATCGAAATATCAAGGCCGCCAATAGTGTCGAAGCCGACCTCGTTGAGTGCGGTATCGATGGTGCGCGCGGCGTCCAGATCGGATACGTAGACATAGGCCCGCGTCGCCCCGACCAGTCGCGCGGCCAGTCGCACGCCGTCGAGCACCAGATGCGGGCGGTGGCGCAGGAGCCAGCGGTCCTTGACCGACGCAGGTTCACCTTCCTCGCCGTTGGCGAGGACCACCGTCTCGTGGCCCCGGGTGTGCGCGGCGCGGAGGGTCCGCAGCTTGACCGCCAGCGGGAACGCGGCACCGCCGCGACCCAACACGCCGGAGCTCTCCACCTCGGCGAGCAGCGATTCGACATTCTCCAGCAGCTCGTAGCCGCCGGCGGACACGTAGGCGCTATGGGTCTCCACGGTGGCAGGCAGGCGCAGTAACCGGGGTGTACAG
The DNA here is from genome assembly GCF_033804465.1 of Mycobacterium sp. RTGN5. Lineage (NCBI taxonomy): Bacteria > Bacillati > Actinomycetota > Actinomycetes > Mycobacteriales > Mycobacteriaceae > Mycobacterium > Mycobacterium sp. RTGN5. The sequence goes on along the minus strand of NZ_JAPZLA010000006.1, from coordinate 169,784 downwards.
CCGGGCGCGGTGGCGACGGTCAAGGCCGTGCCCGCGGGTGCGGTCGCGTTCATCGGTCACCTCTTCTGGTTCGGGCACTTGGCACGCGGTCGCTAGGCTGAGGCGCATGAGAACGGCTGTGGTTCGTGTCGATGTCGACCCGTCCGGTGAGCTGGCGCCGGCGCAGCTCGCCGATGGGGTTGCGGCGCTGCGCACGCTTGCCGAACACGATGGCGTGACGGTGATCGACAACAACCTGGCGGCGATGCCGCGTGGGCGCCGCGAAGCCGAGTTTCTGATCAGCAGCACCGAAGCCACTGATCCCGATGTACTCAAGAGCGCTGCGATCACCCTGTGTGCCAAGGCATTCGGCACCGAGCCGGTCATCGGGGTGATGACCTATGTCAGCCGTGGCACCGACGAGGATGCCCACGGGGTCCTGGCCGGTTTCGGATTGAGCGGTGAGATCGACCGAACCGCCGGCGACGACGGGTACGACATCATCGTCGTGACGGTGCGCAAGGACGACATGACTCGGATCCCGGAGAGCCGGGTGCACACCGCGCTTGAGGCCTCGACCAATTGCGAGGTCCACCTCCGCATGGTCTGAGTGGAACCGGTTGCTCATCGGCCGAGGAAGTCCAGAATGGCCGGGGCCGCCTGCACCCAGGTGTCGAACAGGCAGAAGTCCTTACCGCCGCTGGCCGCGAACTTCTCACCAGCCCGCTCCCAGGCGTCCTCCGGCCACGGCGGGTCGATCAGCTCGGAACCCTTGATCAGACAACTGACTTCGAGCGACGTCCGCTTGGGGTGATCCCAGTCGTTCTCACCACCCCGGATGATCAACGACGGGACCTTGATGTTGTCGAACATCTCGTCGGGCACGCCGGGGATGGTCTGGCCGGGCTTGGACACGAAGGCGTTGAGCCAGCGCAACATCACCTTGAGGAACTCGTCGACGTCCAGCGCGCGCAGCCGCTTCTCGTTGTCCGGATTCTCGGCGATTCGTTCTTTCCACTCGCCGACGTGCAGTAGGCCGCCGATTCCCATTCCCCGGACCGCGAGGATGCTCGGCACGATGTAGTGCCCGCCGAGCACGAATGACCCGTAGACCCCGCCGACGATGTTCCACACCACCAGCTTCGTGACCAGTTCGGGGTAGAGCATGGTGGTGATCATCGAATCCCTGGCACCGCCGGAACCGCCGGCGATGATGCACGGTCCCATCTCCAGTTGGGTGATGAGCTTCATCAAAGTCTCTGCGCGCATATGGGATTCGCTCAGGCCGTAGAACTGCACATCGGACGCACCGCAATTGGGCCGGTCCCAGAGCAGCACCCGGTATCCGCCCGCGACCAGGGCTTCCGCCAAAGGTCGGAGGCCGGGAATGTCCTTGCTGAAGCGGCCGCCTGGGGTCAAGGCAATGAAATCGCCTGTTTCACCGAGGATTTCGTAGACGACGTTGCCGCCGTTGATCTCGAGAACCTGTTCGCCCTCGCGCAGCTGCGGAACGGCGGTCACCGGCGTGCTCATGCCGTCACGAGAACGTCGTCGCCTACCACGCGTACCGGGTAGGTGCGGATGCTCCACTCCGGCTTGACCGCCGTGGTGCCTGTTGCCAATTCGAACCCCCATTGGTGCCACGGGCAGTAGATGAATTCCATGTCGCGCACCATCACTACGTCGCCGGGCACGCTCTCGTCGACGATGTTGCGCCCGCGCGGGCGTCCCGAGCACAGCGGACCACCCTCGTGTGGGCAGTAGTTCGCGATGGCGTAGAACGTGCCGTTGACGTTGTACACGCCTACTCCGTGCCTGCCGATCGGCACGAGTTTGTGAGTGCCGGGCGGGATTTCGTCGACGGTGGCGACGACGTGCTCCCGGCCCTGCGCCAGGCGGGGCTTCTTCTGCGCTTCTGTCATCTTCTCAAAACACCCGCGTCTGACCCTCGAGGGCCGGCACGGTCTCGGGCAGCCCGTAGGTCTCGATGCCGTTGCGGAACATCACCGCTTCTCTGGCGTGCTCGGGCAGGTGCTTGATCAGCCAGCGCGGGTCGTCATAGGTCCAGTGCGGGTAGTCGGAGGAGAACAGCAGGATCTTCTCGCATTCCATCCACTCGAAGGCCCGCAGCAGTTCGGTCTTGTCTTCGGGGTAGTCCAGCGGCTGGGTGGTCCACTTGATGTGGTCCTTGACGTATTCGGATGGTTTGCGCTTGATGTCGAGCCAGGATTTGCGGGCCTCGTAGATGGCGTCCATGCGCCACATGAGCGGCAGGATCCAGCTGAAGGCGTGCTCGACGAACACGATGCGCAGGGTGGGGAAGCGGTCGAAGAGACCGTCGAAGATCATGCTCATGACCTGGTTGGCGGCCAGCAGCGAGTAGCTGACCATGAAATCGTGGTTGTAGCTCGGGAAGCCCACCGGCGGGATCGGCAGCGTCTCGAAGAAGCCCCGCGACAAATGGCAGCTGACGGGCTTGTCGATCTTGGTGGCGGCCGCCCAGATCGGGTCGTATTTCGGATCGCCCCAGGAGGGCCGGGGCTCGGCCTTGATCATGACCTGGGCCATATACGGATGGTCGGCCCACTTCTCGATCTCGCGGGCCCCGCCTTCGGGGTCCTCGATGGCCACGCAGATCGAGCCGCGCCAGCGCTCGTGCCAGTTGGTCTTGTCGTCCAGCCAGTGCTCGGCCTGCCAGGCGTTGTGCGCGTAGCCCAACGCTGCGGTCGCCTCCGGAATCCGGCACGGTGCGAACGCGGGCTCGAGGATGCAGACGTCGGCACCGGCTTCCATCACTGCCTGCCGAAGCGCCATATCGGGGTCGCTGCAGGCGAACTCGCCGTCGTCGGGGAAGGAGTCGACCCGCATCGCGTAGGCGTGCGCATAGTCCGGTGAGTCGTAGTAGATCGTCTCGCCGACCCGGTGGTTCTTGAAGTACTTGGTGCGAATCGGTTCCGGGATGTACTGCTGAAGGACACCACGTTTGGGCACCGGGTGCACATCGGAGTCGACGCACCGGATGGCTACGCGCTCGGCGGGAGCGACTCGCTCTTGGCTGTGGGTCAGAGTCATCGTGATCTCCTTGTACTTGCTGTGCGACTCAGTGTGTTCCGACGCCGGCCGGGATGTCTATCCCGTAGAGCTGCGCGGCGTTGCGCCAGCACACTTTTTCGCGCTGTTCGGCCGTCCACGCGGCGGGCAGGGAGTGGATGTCCGTGCAATGCCAGTGCGGATAGCTCGAGCCGAACATCACCATGTTCTCTTTGCCGGTGAAGGACAGCCATTCGTCGGCGAAGTCGGCCTCCGGCGGCGGCCCGTCAAGGCTGTTGTGGATGAAGTGGATGTGTCCCGGTAGGTAGTCGCTGGGCATCTTCGGCGCCCATGGTGTCTGCTCCAGGTGCGGGCGCCCGAAGCAGTCCATCCGCCACATGAACGGTGTCATCATGTCGCCAGCGCCGTCGGCGAAGACGAACTTGAGGTCCGGCCAGCGCTCGAAGACGCCCTCGGCGATGAGGTTCATCAGGTGATAGATGTAGTTCAGTGACATGAAGCCCAGGTACTGCTCAAACGTCCTGGTGTGCCCGGACGGGGTCGGCGGGAACGCGATGCCCTCACCGGTCTCGATGTGCGTGGCCACCGGCAGGCCGGCGTCGACGGCGGCTTCCCATAGATCCCAGAACTGCGGCTTGCCGTACAGCTCCCGCGACTGCAGCGGGATGCCGATCTGCACAACGCGGGGATGGTCCTTGTACTTGTCGATCTCCCGCAGCGCACCGCGGATATCGTCCGGGTTGACCCGGATGGTGCCGCGGAATCGTTCACCGAGTTCGGGGTGATCCAGCCAGCGCGAGACCAGCATCTCGTTGTGCGCGGCCAGGATCGCGGTGCCAAGGTGCCGGTCGGGCATGATGCCGCGGCCCATCGGGTGCAGCACGGCGACGTCGACCCCACGGTCGGCGAAGAGATGCTGGGCGACGATGGCCGGGTCGGAGCCGGGGTACTGCCCATCCGGCCCGCGTGCCTCTTTGAGGTATTCGCCGCCGGGGGCGCCGTACCAATCCATCTCGTAGTCGGGGAACCCGCGGCTCTTGAACGGCTCCCGCATCACGCCGCGCAACTCGGGGCTCGACCCGAAGAAGATGTGCACGCTCGCGTCGATCACGGGAGTCGTCGTCCCGTCGCGGTGCTCTATCACCAAACCCACCTTCCGGGTGTCTATCCCAGCGTAAATCCAAGTTCTTCAAGAGCAAGAATACTGTTCTCGTGATTGAGAGTAGAACCTCATTACCACTTTGCCTCAACCGGACGTAGGCAGCAAGCAAATCAGCCGGTAGAGTGCGATACCGTGTAGGGAGAACCTGTGACGCAAGAATGGAGAATCAGATTTCCATTCATATCGTTCCGGTTCGGGCAGGAGGCAGCGGGTGCTACTGGAATTCGATGCTGATCAGCGGTTGTGGCAGGACACCGTGCGCGACGCGGTGGCCAAGCAGTGCCCGGCCTCGCTGATCCGCGGGATCGTTGAGGACGGCGCCGACCCGGGCCCGCTGTGGGACTCGTATGTCGAGGCGGGCTGGACCGAATTGGCCGACCCAGAGAACGCCGTCGAGCTGGCCATCGTGCTCGAGGAGTTCGGCCGCGCGACGGACCCAACCCCCTTCCTGGCCACCCTCACGCAATTCGCCCCCTTGGCCGGGGATCGCTTCGACCCGCAGCAGGCGGGCGCCGCGGTGTTCGGCGGGGTCACCGCGCATCGTGATGCCGACGGATGGGTGCTGTCGGGGACCTCTCGCTACGTCCTGGATGCCGACCGGGCGCAGAAGCTGGCGGTGGTGACCGACGCCGGGGTGTTCCTCGTCGAGGCCGCGGTCGCGACCATCACGCCCATCCCGGTCTTCGACCCGGTACTGCACGTCGCCGACGTGACCTTCCCCGCTGTGCATGTCCCCGACGAAGACCGCGTGCACTCCGATCCTGAGCGGGCCCGGCATATCGCGCTGACCGGTCTGGCCATCACGACGGTCGGCGCATGTCAGCGCATCCTCGACCTGGCTTTGCAACACGTGCGTGACCGTCACCAGTTCGGCGTGCCGATCGGTTCGTTTCAGGCCGTGCAACACAAGGCGGTCGACATGCATGTCGCCATCGAACGGGCCCGCGCCCTGGCGTATTTCGCCGCCTTGACCATCAGCGCCGACGACCCCCGCAGGCGGCTGGCCGCCTCGATGGCGAAGGCCGCGGCCGGCGATTGCCAGTCGGTGGTGTTCCGCCACGGCCTGCAACTCTTCGGGGCCATGGGCTTCACGTGGGAGAACGACGTCCAATTCGCGCTCAAGCGCGCCAAGTCCGGAGAGCTGATGCTGGGCGGTGCCGCCGAACACCGTGCCCTCATCGCCCAGGAGTACAGGGAACTGTAGATGCAGCTTTCATTCGATCCCGACGTCGAATCCTTCCGCGACGAGTTCAGCGCATTCCTCGACGCCAATCTGCCCACCGAGGCCGAGACCCTGGAGCGGCCACGATCGGTGTCGCACATGCCGGCCTGGGCGCGACGCTGGCAACGCCTCTTGTTCGACAACGGCTGGCTGTTGCCCGCCCAGCCGCCCGAGTTCGGTGGCCGCAATGCGTCGATCCTGCAGCAGTTCGTGCACCTCGAGGAACTGTGCAACCGGCGGATCTACCACAGCTTCAACCCGCAGGGCGTCAACATCATTGCGGCGTCCCTGATCTCGTTCGGATCCGATGAGCAGAAGCAGCGCTGGGCGGTGCCGGTCCTCAAGGGCGAGAAGACCGCGTCACTGGGCATGAGCGAGCCGAGCGCGGGATCGGACCTGGCATCACTGCGGACCCGCGCGGTACGCGACGGTGATGACTTCGTGGTCAACGGCCAGAAGGTGTGGACGTCCGGCGCCCACGATGCCGACTTCCTGCTGACGTTCGTTCGCACCGATCCGGATGCGCCCAAGCACAAGGGCATCAGTGTGCTGATCATCCCGACCGACCTGCCCGGGGTGGTCTGTCGGCCGTTCGCGTCGATCTGCGGGATCGACGACAAGGATTTCAACGAGGTGTTCTTCACCGATGTGCGGGTGCCGGCTGAGAACCTGGTCGGCCCGCTCAACGGCGGCTGGGGAGTGGCCAACGGATCACTGGGCCACGAGCGCACGATGATGTGGCTGGGATTCGCCGATCGGATCGCCAACATGATCGGCGACTTCAAGCCGGTGACGCCTCTGGAGAAAGACCAGTACGCCTCGATGATCATGGACTATCAGGCGTTGCGCCTGATGGGATCCTCCGGACTGGGCAAGGCCGCTCGCGGCGAATCCGACGTGGCATCGGTATCGGTGGTCAAGCTGTTCGGATCCGAAGCCGAGCTGCGGGCGTCCGAATACGCGCTGGTGGCAGCAGGTTCCGATGGTCTGGTACATCCGTCCAGCACGGGCCCGTACGCGCACATGAATCTGGACCACTACTTCGCCAGCTGGTTCGAGCGTCACGCGCGAAGCTTCTCGGGGACGATCGCCGGGGGTACCTCGGAGATCCAGCGCAACATCATCGCCCAGCAGGTGCTGGGCCTACCGCGCGGCAAATAGGCCGCGTCGCACCGCGCTCGTCTGCTCCGCCATGCCCTGACTTCGCGGGCGAAGGCGCCCTGGTCGCGCGCATGTTCTGCGCAGAGGTTAATTGTGGCGCGACGGTGGGTATAGCCCATGTCGGCCTGTGCTGTGGCGCGTCGGAAGCCACCTGGCGCCGCTACGGCATATGTTTGCTGAGCGTATTCAGCGGTGGATACTGACGCTCTCAGGAATTTCTAGGGTATTGCGCGCCGAGATCCGATCTGGCGATGCCCAGTTAACTGATTCATCAACAATGCGCCCATTCGGCAAAACTCACAGCGAATACCAATTATCGGGCACACAGGAAATTGCAGGGGTGGCTCGCGTGGTTGGCGATGCTCTGCGCTCTGGGCTGGTCCGGCCCCTTTCGGCGCCGCCAGGCTGAACACACTGATCACTCTGTTCCCAGCACCCGCGCGGTTCAAACCGCTTTCTGCAAACTAGTGCGGTATTGCCCGGGCCAGGGCGTCGCGGCACTCCTGTGGTGCCAGCTCGGGTATCGCGTCCTCGGTGGTGTCGGACCAAACCAGACGTGGGCTCCTTGAGTCGCTGCGGCGTGTCGGCCCAGTGAATCTCTGTGAATATTTCCTGAACTGGCCTGCGCCGCGCGTCGGAGGTAGCGAACGAGGGCCCGGGGAGCTGCGGAGTCCGGATCCCTTGCTGTTAGTCGGCCGAGCGCACGATCTGAGCTCGCGAGGGGGCGTCGGTGGCGGGACCGGCAGTGCACCACGTTCGCCTCCCGCGTTACCTCCCGTGACCACGTGGGCAACGGCAACGGCACCGGACGTGGGGTTGGGTCCAAACGCTCTGTGAGCCGAAACCGTCGGCAGACGCTCCATTCTTTGCTGACCGTGAATATGCATGTACGTCAAATAATTGCAGTTAATTGACGTCCAGCAACATTGATGAATTTGTTCACTCAAACGACACAGCAACTAAGAAAATCTCAGTCCAATCGCTTGGCTACTTAGGTTCCTCTCAGGTACGTTCATCGTGTCGAGGGTTAAGCCATTGTTGAAGGGATTGTCATGGACGTTGCTGTTCGGTCGTATCTGACCGCGGGGGTGGCAGTTTTCGGCGCGAGCGCGATTGCGCTTGCGCCCATTCAGGTGACGCCACCAAACCTGCACTTCGCCCAAGGCCGGGCGGCGTCGGCCCTGGCCGATGTGTCGCTGTCCACGCTGACATTGGTGATCGATGCCCTCAGCGAGGGCTGGAACGCAGTGCGCCCCGGGCTCAATGCCCTCAATGACGCGGCCGACACGGCGATCACCGAGTTGGGTGACGCGCTGCAAGCCGCCCTGATCTCGGGAATCGACTCGGGCAACACCGCATTGCAGGCCGTCGTCGACGGTCTGCTCAACGGCGGAAGCGCCCTGGGCCACGCCATCGACAATGCGTTGGCTGCCTTCACTAATCCGCAGATCTTCATCAACGTGCTGGTGCAGGCGTTCGGCAATATCGACGTCAACCTCGGGCTGGCTATCCAGGCCGCGCTCAACGTGAGCATTCACAGTGCCGCTGATCTGGCCAACGCCCTCCTCGCCGGCGGTGCCGCGCTGGCCGCGGCATTCAACGCTGCGGTGGCCAACTTCCCGAGCCCGGCGGCCTTCGTTGCGGCGCTCACCTCCGCGCTGGCGGCGGTCAACCCGACCCTTGGCATCCTCGCGACCGCATTGACGACCTTCACGGGTCAGTTGAATGCGACCCTCCAGGCTGGAATTGCGGCTGGGCTCACCGGTTTCCAGGCGCTGCTCAACGCGCTCTCCAATCCGGCCAGCGCCCTGTTCGCGGCGTTCCAGGCGGCCTTGGCGGCGTTCCCGAACCCGGCGGCGTTCTTCAACGCGCTGGTGCAGGCGTTCGGCAATATCGATGTCAACCTGGGGCTGGCCTTGCAGGCGGTCATCAACGCGACGATCGACGGGCCGCAGGCGTTCCTCAACGCATTGATCTCCGGCGGTGCGGCACTGGCCGCGGCGTTCAACGCGGCGCTGGCCAACTTCCCGAGCCCGGCGGCGTTCGTCGCGGCCTTCACGGGTGCGTTGGCGGCGATCAACCCGACCCTCGGGGTGCTGGCCAACGCGTTCACCACGTTCACGGGTCAATTGGCTGCGACGCTTCAGGCTGGAATTGCGGCGGGGCTCACCGGTTTCCAGGCGCTGCTCAATGCGCTTGGTAACCCGGCCAGTGCGTTGTTCGCGGCGTTCCAGGCGGCCTTGGCGGCGTTCCCGAACCCGGCGGCGTTCTTCAACGCGCTGGTGCAGGCGTTCGGCAATATCGATGTCAACCTGGGGCTGGCCTTGCAGGCGGTCATCAACGCGACGATCGACGGGCCGCAGGCGTTCCTCAACGCATTGATCTCCGGTGGGGCGGCACTGGCGGCAGCGTTCAACGCCGCACTGGCCAACTTCCCGTCCCCGCAGCTGTTCGTCGACGCATTCGTCGGCGCGTTGGCGGCGATCAACCCGGCGCTGGGCATCCTCGCCAACGCGTTCACCACGTTCACCGGTCAGTTGAATGCGACCCTCCAGGCTGGAATTGCGGCTGGGCTCACCGGTTTCCAGGCGCTGCTCAACGCGCTCGGCAATCCGGCCAGTGCGTTGTTCGCGGCGTTCCAGGCGGCGCTGGCGGCCTTCCCGAACCCGGCGGCGTTCATCAACGCGCTGGTGCAGGCCTTCGGCAACATCGACGTCAACCTCGGGCTGGCTCTGCAGGCCGTACTCAACGTAGCGATCGACGGACCGCAGGCGTTCCTCAACGCGCTGATCTCGGGCGGTGCGGCACTGGCCGCAGCGTTCAACGCCGCACTGGCCAACTTCCCGAGCCCGGCGGCCTTCGTGGCTGCGCTCAATGGTGCGCTGGCGGCGATCAACCCGACTCTCGGGGTGCTGGCCAATGCGCTGACGACGTTCACGGGTCAGTTGAATGCGACCCTCCAGGCCGGAATTGCGGCGGGGCTCACCGGTTTCCAGGCGCTGCTCAATGCGCTCGGTAACCCGGCCAGTGCGTTGTTCGCGGCGTTCCAGGCGGCGCTGGCGGCCTTCCCGAACCCGCAGGCGTTCATCAACGCGCTGGTGCAGGCCTTCGGCAACATCGACGTCAACCTCGGGCTGGCCCTGCAGGCCGTACTCAACGTGGCCATCGACGGGCCGCAGGCGTTCCTCAACGCGCTGATCTCCGGCGGTGCGGCACTGGCCGCGGCGTTCAACGCCGCACTGGCCAACTTCCCGAGCCCGGCGGCGTTCGTCGCGGCTCTGACCGGTGCGCTGGCGGCAATCAACCCGACACTCGGCATCCTCGCCAACGCGTTCACCACGTTCACGGGCCAGTTGAATGCGACCCTCCAGGCGGGAATTGCCGCTGGGCTCACCGGTTTCCAGGCGCTGCTCAATGCGCTCGGCAATCCGGCCAGTGCGTTGTTCGCGGCGTTCCAGGCGGCCTTGGCGGCCTTCCCGAACCCGGCGGCGTTCATCAACGCACTGGTCCAGGCGTTCGGCAACATCGACGTCAACCTGGGACTGGCGCTGCAGGCGTTGCTCAACGTGGCGATCGACGGACCGCAGGCGTTCGTCGACGCGTTGATCTCCGGCGGGGCGGCACTGGCCGCGGCGTTCAACGCCGCACTGGCCAACTTCCCGAGCCCGGCGGCGTTCGTGGCGGCTCTCAATAGCGCGTTGGGCGCGATCAACCCGGCCCTCGGCATCCTCGCCAACGCGTTCACCACGTTCACGGGCCAGTTGAATGCGACCCTCCAGGCGGGAATTGCCGCTGGGCTCACCGGTTTCCAGGCGCTGCTCAATGCGCTCGGTAACCCGGCCAGTGCGTTGTTCGCGGCGTTCCAGGCAGCGTTGGCGGCCTTCCCGAACCCGGCGGCGTTCATCAACGCACTGGTGCAGGCGTTCGGCAACATCGACGTCAACCTCGGGCTGGCCTTGCAGGCGGTCATCAACGCGACGATCGACGGACCGCAGGCGTTCCTCAACGCACTGATCTCCGGCGGTGCGGCACTGGCTGCGGCGTTCAACGCCGCACTGGCCAACTTCCCGAGCCCGCAGGCCTTCGTCGACGCCTTCGCCAACGCGTTGGGGGCGATCAACCCGACGCTGGGCATTCTGGCCAACACGTTGACGACGTTGACGGGTCAGCTGGGGGAGACGATTCGGGCCGGCATTGCCGCCGGGTCGACCGCCTTCCAGGCCGTGATCGCCGCACTCGGCAATCCCGCCAGCGCACTGGCCGCGGCTTTCCAGGCGGCCTTGGCTGCCTTCCCGAATCCGCAGGCCTTCATCAATGCGCTGGTTGACGCGATCGGCAACATCAACGTCAACCTCGCGCTGGCCCTGCAAGCCGCACTCAACCTGAACCTGGGTGGGGCACAGGCGATCATCGACGCGCTGGCCAACGGCGGTGCGCAGCTGGCCGCCGCGTTCAACGCAGCGGTGGCGGCGTTCCCGAACCCGGCGGTGTTCGTGAACGCGCTCAGCGGAGCGCTCGGCGGCGGTCTGCAGACGGCGCTCGCGGCCGGGCAGACGCTGTTCAACAACGGCGCTGCGGTGCTCCAGGCCGGCCTTGCTGCCGGTGTGGAAGCAGGCAACGCGTTGATCGACAGCCTCCGCAATGGGTTGGTCGTCGGTGGGGTAGCACTAAATACCGCGATCAATGCCGCGCTGGCTGCCTTCCCGTCACCGGAGGCAGTCGTCAACGCACTGGCGTCGGCAGGGGCGAACTTCGCGGCAGGGCTGAACTCCCTGGTCAAGTCGATCAACGCGAGCCTGGGGATCAACATCAGCTTCAACCTCGGAGGTATCCACATCGGCGGCAGCGTCAACGCCGGCGGCGGAGCGGCGGCCCTGGCCGCAGCCGGTGCCGCAGGAGCGGCCACGGTTGCGAGCATCAACAAGACGGTAACGAGCATCGCCGGCAACGCGCCGACGGTCGCGTTGAAGGTTCCCGCGCCGGTTGCGAACAAGGCTCCGTCGCTGCCTTCAAGCCCGAAGGTGTCGGCCCCGTCGCTGCCCGCGCCGCCGAAGGTATCGCTGCCTGCGCCGCCCAAGCTGACGCTGCCCGCGCCGCCGAAGCTGTCGCTGCCCGCGCCGCCGAAGCTGTCCTTGCCGTCGCTGCCGAAGCCGCCGTCGGTGAAGGGATCCTCGGATGCCAAGGCGTCCACGGATACCAAGAGCAGCAGCTCCGACAAGGGTTCCGCCCCGGCGAAGAAGTCCGCTGGGTCCAAGAAGGGCGCTGCCTAACACCCGGGCCTAACACCCGGGCCTAACACCCGAAAACGAACCGTGGCCCCTCCGAAAGGAGGGGCCACGGCTCGCCTTTCAGGCGATCCAGGCAGAAGATTCAGCGCAGCGGGTCAGCGCCAGTCGATGACGGCTGCTTCCTTGTGCTCGGTGATCGGACGCGCGAGTCCCTGCTCCACACAGGCTTTTTGGAGCAACGTCAGCGTCTCGTCGAGCCCGGGGCCAAGCCGCGGTCCCGGCGTGAAATCGGCAGGCAAGTGCTTCATGCCCTGGATGACGCCAATGGTCTCGTAGTGCACGGTGCCTTCGGGGTCGCAGACGTAATCAGGCATGCGGTCAAGCACGGCGGTCACCATCGCCTTGAATACCGTGCGTGCCACATTCGACCCGACGCAGCGATGGACGCCAATGCCGAAGCTGAAGTGCCGGTTGCCCTTTCGATCGAGAACTACCTCGTTGGGCTTGTCGAACACCGACGGGTCGCGGTTGGCCATCGCCCATGACAGCCAGAGCCGCTCGCCCTCCTTGAACTGATGCCCCTCGACCTCCACGTCACCGGAGAAGGTGCGTCCGTCACCCGGCGCGGGCGTGTAGAAGCGCAGGAATTCCTCGGTGGCCGGGTCCAGGAGCTTGTCCCGTTCACGGCTGAGGCGTTCGCGCTCAAGCGGATTCTCGCTCAGCCATTCCAGTGAATGGGCAGTCAGCGCGGTGGTGGTATCGAAGCCGCCACCGATGATCAGCCCGAGGTTGCCCAAGATCTCCAGATCCGGGGCGGGCTCGCCGTCGATGCGCAGTTGCAGCAGCGCGTTCACCAGGCCGGGCCGTGGATTCTCCCGGATCTCCATCATGGTGGTGATCATGTCGATGCCCATCTGGCGGTTCATCTCAGCGACGCGCGGGGCGTCGGGGGAATGCTCCGGGGTGGACACCGACAGGTGGGCGGGCTCGCTGTAGACCGGCCACTTCTCCAGCTCGATACCCATCATGGCCAGGGTGAGCACCGCTGGCACGATGTTGGCGAGGTCATCGACGAAGTCGATGTGCCCCGACTCGATCTTTTCGTCGAGAGCTGCGCGGACGATCTCGTCGACGAACGGTGCCCACCGCTTGACCGCGGCGGGGGACAGGTACGGGTTCAGCGCCCCGCGGTAGTCACTGTGCTCAGGCTCATCCATCTCCAGGATGCCGCCGCGAACCACCGTCGCCCGTTGGGCTTTCGGGATCGTGATGCCCTGGTAGCCCTTCCGCTCACCGTTGATGTCGTGGTCGTTGGACACCACCGGGCAGCGCGCCAGCTCGAACACCTCTTTGCTGCCCGCGGCTACCCAATGGCCGTTGTAGACGTCGGTCCACGCCATCGGGCACCGGGACTGCATTTCCTCGGTGACCTTCTCGAATTGCTGCCGATACTCCGGAGTGTGCCGATCGAAGTGATAGGTCGGCTGCTTCCGCTCGGTGTCGTCGGTGACGTCATCGATGCTCAAGGCATTGTCTCCCTTGATAGTTCATGGTTGGGCAGGGGTTCTCAGTCCTCTTCGATGAGGATCGCCTGCTCGGGACAGGACTGCGCGGCTTCGCGAACGAGCTCAATCTGGTCGTCTGGGACCACCTCGGTGACAGGCGACGAGCTGCCATCGATATCGCTGAGCTGGAACATATCTGGAGCGATCATGGCGCACAGCGTGTGCCCCTGGCACTTCTCCTGATCAACCCGGACCTTCACAGTTTTTTCCTTCCCTGTACCGAATGCTCGTCAGACGTCAGACGTGGTAGTCGTACCACTTGAGGTAGCCGCCGGCATCGACGCGCAGCTGCATGCCGGTGACATAGCGGGCCTCGTCGGATACCAGCCACAGCACGGCATTGCTGATGTCCAACGGCTCGACGAAGTTGACCTTCATCGCCTGCTGGACTCCGAACACCGGTTCGGCATCCGCGCGGGTGGGGTTTTCGAGGTCCGGGCGGAAGGACCGGTACATCGGCTCGCTCTGCAGCATGTCGGTGTTGCAGTTCGTCGGGTGCACGACATTGGCCCGAATGCCCCGCACCGCAAGCTCGGTCGCCAGGTCGTGGACGTAGTGGGACAGGAGCCGCTTGGCGACCATGTAGGACATGCCGCCGGGGTCGGCACCCGGGCTGGCCTTCTGGTGGGCGTCCATCAGCGCCGCGGTGGAGCCGGTCGCGACAATCGAGGCGCCCTCCTCCAGATGGGGCAGCGCTACCTGGATCGCGTTGATCGTGCCGATCAGATTGGTATTGATGACGTCGCACCAGGCCTCCAGCGGCGGCTGACCCTTCATGCCGGCGATGCCGGCCTGCGCCACGACGATGTCGACCTTGCCGAACTCGGCGAGGCCCTGCTCGAGTGCCTGCTTGAGTTGGGCAGCCTCGCGCACGTCGGCCTGTGCGGTGACGATGCCCCGCCCGGTCTTCTTGACCAGTTCGGCGGTCTCCTCGAGATCCTCCGGGGTGGCCATCTTGTAACCGATGGTCTCGATGTCCTTGCACAGGTCGACAGCAATGATGTCGGCGCCCTCTTCGGCCAGCCTCAGGGCATGGCTACGCCCCTGCCCGCGTGCAGCGCCGGTAATGAAGGCAACCTTGCCTTGGACTCGTCCCACAGGTGTTCCTCTCTCTAACTGCTTTGTGTCGATGTGTCGAAAAGTCTTCGAACTGCGGTGTGCTCAGGTGTTGCGGCCGCCGTTGACGCCGAGGATCTGGCCGGTGATGTAGCCGGCTTCCTCGGAGATGAAGAAGGCGCAGGCGGCGGCGATGTCCTCGGGCCTGCCGATGCGGCCCACCGGGGTCCGCTTGGTGGCCTCCTCGACCGATCCGAGGTTGCCGCGAGCTTCGGCCTTGCGCAGCATCGGGGTGTCGATGAAGCCGGGCGGGACGGCGTTGACGGTGATACCGGCCGGGCCGTATTCCAGCGCAAGGCTTTTGGTCAGGCCGTTGACGCCGGACTTGGCCGCCACATAGGCCGACATGTAGGGCGCGCCGGAGTGTGTGCTCGACGAGGAGATGTTGACGATGCGGCCCCAGCCGGCCTCGATCATGTCGGGCAGGACGGCTTGGGTGGTGTGGAAGACCCCGTGCAGGTTGATGTCGACGATCTTCTTCCAGTCGTCGAAGCTGATGTCGGTGAATCGGCGAAATGAGTCGCGGCCCGCGGCGTTGACCAGAATGGTGACCGGTCCCAGGGCGGCGTGGACTTCGGCGAGCGCGGCGTCGATCTGCGCGCGGTCGGTGACGTCAGCGATATAAGAGAAGTCGGTCAGGCTTGGGTCTTGGCTGGGAGGGTCTTGGCTGGGATTCAGGTCGATCGTGGCGACGTGGTAGCCGTCCGAGCGCAGCCGATCGGCGATGGCCGCACCAATCCCCGAACCGCCACCGGTTACCAACGCCGTCTTCACAGACGATCTCCAGTGCAGGAGAAGGAGGGACGACAGAGGTCACCACGGCGCCCGCGCACCGTAGCGTCGCCGATCCAGCGGATCTCGGATGTCAAGAATCTCCCTTTCTGATATGAGAACGCTACTCTCGGTGTGATCCATTTCGCAAGACACTTCGGCGCAATGTGTCTAACTGCGGAGATGCAACGTGAAGTCACGTACATCGGACGTGTGTCCGATGACGAGATGTTCCTCCAACGCGGCTTGAGTTCTCATGGGCCGAATGTATGATTCGCCGGAGATGAGAACCGAGTTATCCACCCACTGGAGGAATTGCTGATGCCGGCCCAGGACGCGACGGCAACCATCGCGAGCGGCGAGCAAGCGGCGGAGGGCCAGGTGTCCGACCGGCAGATGCTGATCGACGGCCAGCTCGTCGGGGCTGCGCACACATATCCGTCGATCAATCCGGCAAACGGTGACATCGTCGGCTACGCGCCCAACGCGGGCGTCGCCGACGCCGAGCGCGCGATCGCCGCGGCCCGCAACGCCTTCGACAACACCGAGTGGTCGACCAACGTCGAACTGCGGATCCGGTGCATGGAGCAGCTGCACGCCGCCCTGCTGGAGCACAGCGACGAACTGCGTGCGCTGACGATCGCCGAAGTGGGCGCGACCCGCGCGTTGACCGAGAGCGCCCAGCTCGACGACCCCATCAGGATCGTCGGCTACTACGCGAATCTGCTGAAGACCTATTCGATGAGCGAGGACCTCGGCGAAATCGAGAGCCGCGGGCAGCGCCACCATCGCTGGGTGGAGAAGGAAGCCGCCGGAGTGGTGGCCGCGATCATCGCCTACAACTATCCCAACCAGCTGGCGCTGGCCAAGCTCGGTCCGTCGCTCGCCGCCGGCTGCACCGTCGTCCTCAAGGCCGCCCCGGACACCCCACTGACCACGTTGGCGCTCGGCGAGGTGATCGCGAAGTACACCGACATCCCGGCCGGTGTGATCAACGTGATCAGCTCCACCGACGCCGCTGTCGGTGCCGCGCTGACCACCAGCCCCGACGTGGACGTGGTGACCTTCACCGGGTCGACGGCGACCGGGCGCAAGATCATGGCGGCCGCCAGCGACACCATCAAGAAGGTCTTCCTGGAGCTCGGCGGAAAGTCCGCGATGGTGGTGCTCGACGACGCCGACTTCAACAACTGCGCCATGATGGCGGCGTTCATGATCTGCTCGCACGCCGGCCAGGGCTGCGCGATCACTACGCGACTGCTGGTGCCGCGTCAGCACCACGACGAGATCGTCGAGCTGGTGAAGAACATGATGGGCATGGTCCGCTACGGCGACCCGGCCGACCCGGCCACCTACATGGGACCGCTGATCAACGACGCCCAGCGCGACAAGGTCGACGGCATGGTCCAGCGGGCGGTTGCCGCGGGCGCCACCCTGGTCACCGGCGGCAAGAAGGTCGACGGGCCGGGCTTCTTCTACGAGCCGACTCTGATCACCAACGTCGACCCCGACAGTGAGCTCGCTCAGGAGGAGATCTTCGGGCCGGTGCTGGCCGTCCTCGCCTACTCCGACGACGACGACGCGGTCCGGATCGCCAACAACTCCATCTACGGCCTGTCCGGCGGGGTGTTCGGCGCCCACGACCGCGCGCTGGCGATCGCCCGCCGGATTCGCACCGGCACGATGGGGATCAACGGCGGCAACTACTTTGGTCCGGACAGCCCGTTCGGCGGCTACAAGCAGTCCGGTGTCGGCCGCGAGATGGGTGTGGCAGGCCTTGAGGAATTCCTCGAGCGCAAGACTCTCGCGGCGGTTGTCTCGTGAGGCCGCTGGACGGGATTCGCATCCTCGAGGTCGCGATGTACGGCTTCGTGCCGTCCTGCGGCGCGGTGCTCGCCGAGTGGGGCGCCGATGTCATCAAGGTCGAGCATGCGGTGACCGGCGACCCGCAGCGTGGGCTGCGCCAGACCGGCCCGCTGCGTGTCGAAGGCGATCCCAACCCGAACATCGAGCACGCCAATCGCGGTAAGCGCAGCATCGGGCTGGACATGTCGGTGCCCGAAGGCAAAGAGGTACTGCTGGAACTGGCGCGCCGTGCCGATGTGTTCCTGACCAGTTTTCTGCCAGGACACCGCCAGAAGTTCGGCATCGACGTCGACGACATCCGCGCCGTCAACCCGAAGATCATCTACGCGCGTGGCAGTGCGCTCGGTCCGCGCGGCGAGGAGTCGGTGAAGGGCGGTTACGACATGACCGCCTTCTGGTGCCGCGCCGGCACCGCCGCGACGATCACGCCGCCCGGCATCGAGGGCATGATCGCCCCGCCGGGGCCGGCCTACGGTGACACGATCTCGGGCACCAACCTCGCGGGCGGCATCGCCGCCGCACTGTTCCAGCGTGAGCGCACCGGCGAACCGTCGACCGTCGATGTTTCCCTGCTCGGCAGCGGGCTGTGGGCGATGGGCCACACCGTGGCGCTGACCCAGCACCTCCAACAACGGATGGTGCAACCCGCGCCCGGTGTGCACGGCTCGCCGATCAACCCTCTGGTCGGGCTCTACGAGACGGCCGACAACCGCTACATCTCCTTTGTGATGATGCAGCCAGGAAAGTTCTGGGCCGACGTGTGCGCGCACATGGAGCTCGGCGAGCTGGCCGACGATCCTCGGTTCGCCACCGCGGAATCGATCGCGGAGAACACCCCGGCCGCGGTGGACATCCTGCGCGAGGCCATGGCCAAGCGACCGCTACTGGAGTGGAGCGAGCGGTTCACGTCGCTGGCCGGGCCGTGGGCGCCGGTGCAGGACACGCTGCAGGCGGCCCAGGACACGCAGATCCGTGCCAACGAATACATCGTTCAGGCAGGCGAATTGGAGCTCGTCGCCAACCCGGTGCAGTTCGACGTCGCGGCACCGCACACCGGGCCGGCGCCGGGATTCGCCGAACAGACCGACGAGATCCTGGAAGAACTCGGACTGGACTGGGACCGCATCATCGAACTCAAGACCGCCGGCGCGGTCACCTAGGTAGCGCCGGAGAAACTCATGCCGCACATCATCGCCATTGGCACATACCTACCCTCGTGGGGGTGTGATGCACATCGCATTGCCGGCGATGACGAGGACGCGATCACACTCGCTGTTGAAGCGGGCCGCGCGGCGCTGTCCGAGGGCGGCTCCGTCGAACGAGTCGTGCTGGTCAGTCGGGACTTGCCGCTGCTGGAAAGCAGCAACGCCGCGGTGCTGCTGGCCGGGCTTGGCCTCGACCCCGAGCTCGAGGTCGTCGAGCGGCTCGGCGGAGCGCCTGCCACGCTGGATGCGGTCAGTTCGGCACGGTCGCGCACGCTGGTCATCGGCACCGATCTGGATCCGGCTGGGGCGGCGGCGATCCTGATTGCCGACAGCGGATTGCAGGTGCGCACCGCCGCGCGGGTGGCGCGCAGCCTTCCGGTTCGCACCCGCAACGCCAGCGGCGTGCTGCACGACTACGGCGACCCGCGACTGCTTCACGAACGCGGTCTGGTCGCCTCGCTGGCGGCAGCCTGGCTCGACACGCCGGTCGCGCTCGCCGGGGTCGACCACGACCGCGTCGCCGAACTGTGCGGCGGCGACCCGCCGATGTTGCCGACGTCGGGGGCTAGCGCGGGGCTGTTCGCCTTGGCGGCGCTCGCCGAGTCACGCACCAACGGACCGCTGGTGGCCGTCGAACAGGCCAGCCTGTCCGGGGTGACCGTGGTGGGTGGCGACGCCGCCGTCTTTCGGCGCGAGCCGGTGGCGCGTCCGCGTCCGCAGACCAAGATCACCGCGGGCCCCGAGATCCCGATCTCGCTGGCTGCCTACGAGCGCGCCTTCGAAGCCAAAGTGCGGTGGGAAGCCGGCAGGCACAGTGGCAGCGACGAATTGGACTTTCCGCCCCGCTACCGCCTCGACGAGGACGGCCGGCTGACCACCGACTACGCGTTGGTGCCGCTGCCGCGAGTGGGGACGGTCTACACCGAGGTCACCGTTCACATTCCGGTGCCGGGCCTGCGTACCCCCTACTCGCTGGCGCTCATCGAACTCGACGACGTCGGCGTCCGCGCGCTGGTGAAGGTCACCGGTGTCGAGGCGGGCACGGTCCGGATCGGCCATCGCGGACGGCTCACGCTGCGCCGGGTCGCGATGAGATCCGGTGTGCCCGACTACGGGTACTCGTTCGAGCCGTATCAGCCGGCAGCGCCCCTGGAACGGGCCACCCGCGCATGGGGTGCGGCATGAGGCGCGTCGCGGTCGTCGGCGCCGGTATGACGGCGTTCGGTGAGCATTTCGCTCTGGGTCTCAAGGACCTGCTTCCGATGGCGTTCGCCGAGTGCGCCGCCCGTGTTGACAAGGGCGTCAACAAGTCTGAGATCGATGCGGCATGGTTCGGCGCGATGGGAACCCCAGACGGATTCCCGGCCGGCATCCTGGCCGACTCGCTCGGCCTGCCTGACCTCCCGGTCACCCGGATCGAGAACTCCTGTGCCACCGGCAATGACGCGGTCCGCAATGCCCTCTATGGCGTCGCGTCCGGGGCGGCCGACGTGGCGCTGGTGATGGGTGCGGACAAGGTGCGCGAGACCGCTTCCAAGCAATTGCTGTGGGAGTGGGAGGCGATGGCCCGCGATATGGCGTGGGATTACCCGCTCGGACTGGTGTCGCCGGCCGGGTTCGCCCTTCATGTTGCGCGTTATTTGCACGAAACCCCGGCCACCCGTGAGCACATGGCGATGGTCGCGGTGAAGAACCATCGGCACGGAGTGTCCAACCCGAAAGCGCGGCTGCGTTTCGAGGTGACCCTCGAACAGGTGCTTGCGGCACCGCCGGTGGTGACGCCATTCGGCGTCTACGACTGTGCGCCCCAAAGTGATGGCGCCGCAGCACTTTTGCTGGCGTCCGAAGACGCGGTGGACCGCTACACGGACCGGCCGGTGTGGATCCGGGGCGTGGGTCTTGGCCTGGACTCGGTGATGCACCAGCACAAGGCCGACCTGACGACATTTCCCGCGACGGTTCGTGCGGCCAAAAGAGCGTTCAGTATGGCAGGTTTGGCACCTGCTGATATCGATGTGGCAGAAGTTCACGATTTCTTCACCGGCATCGAGCTGATCAGCTATGAAGATCTCGGCTTCGCCGAACCTGCGGAGGCCTACAAATTAATGGAGGCCGAAGTGACTTGTGTTGGCGGAGCGCTGCCGGTGAATCCCAGCGGCGGACTGAAGGCCAAGGGACACCCGCCCGGTGCCACCGGTGTGGCCCAGTGCGTCGAGCTTTTCGAGCAACTCCGTGGTGAGGCCAATAACCAGGTGGACGGTGCCCGAATCGGTCTGGCCCACAACATCGGTGGGCCGACGGCGGTATCCGCGGTGACGATTCTGGAAGGACCGGGAACCGATGGCAGGTAAGGGACCGGAACGTTGGTCGACGGGCATTTCGTTGAAGAGTGCTGCGGGTCCGATGCAGGCTATTGGCGGGTTGTTTGCGATGTCAGCAGACGCGGTGCGGTTTGTGTTCCGGAAGCCGTTTCAGTGGCGGGAGTTTTTGGAGCAGTCGTGGTTTGTGGCGCGGGTGTCGTTGGCGCCGACGTTGTTGGTGGCGATTCCGTTCACGGTGCTCGTCTCGTTCACGCTCAATATTTTGTTGCGGGAGTTGGGTGCTGCTGACCTCTCGGGTGCTGGTGCCGCCTTTGGTGCGGTGACCCAGGTCGGTCCTCTGGTGACGGTGTTGATCGTGGCCGGTGCGGGCGCGACGGCGATGTGTGCGGATTTAGGGTCGCGCACGATCCGTGAAGAGATCGACGCGATGGAAGTCCTGGGCATTAATCCAGTGCAGCGGTTGGTGACCCCGCGGATGCTGGCCTCGGGTCTTGTTGCACTGCTGTTGAATTCTTTGGTGGTGATCATCGGGATTTTGGGTGGTTACGTCTTCTCCGTCTTTGTCCAAGACGTCAATCCCGGTGCGTTCGCCGCGGGGATCACCTTGTTGACCGGGGTGCCCGAGGTCATCATCTCGTGTGTGAAAGCCGCCCTGTTCGGGCTGATTGCCGGGCTGGTGGCCTGCTACCGCGGCCTGACGATCACCGGTGGTGGCGCCAAGGCGGTGGGTAACGCGGTCAACGAGACGGTGGTGTACGCGTTCATGGCGTTGTTCGTGGTCAACGTCGTGGTGACAGCCATCGGCATCCGGATGAGCGCACGGTAGGGCGAGGGGGTATCACGATGGCATCGCAGGCTTTATATCCGCGTGTGGCTCGCCAACTTCGGCGTCCACTGGGCACGTTTAGTCGTATTGGTGATCACACGATTTTTTATGGGCGGGCGATCGCGGGGACGCCGCACGCGACGATCCATTTCCGTAAGGAGATCATCCGTTTGATCGCGGAGATCTCGATGGGTGCGGGCACGTTGGCGATGATCGGCGGCACCGTGGTGATCGTCGGATTTTTGACCCTGGCTGCCGGTGGCACGTTGGCGGTGCAGGGCTACTCCTCGCTGGGCAATATCGGCATCGAAGCGTTGACCGGGTTCTTGGCGGCGTTCATCAATGTGCGCATCAGTGCCCCGGTGGTCGCTGGGATCGGGTTGGCCGCCACCTTCGGTGCCGGGGTGACCGCGCAGCTCGGGGCGATGCGGATCAATGAGGAGATCGACGCCCTGGAATCGATGGGCATCCCACCGGTCGAGTACCTCGTGAGCACACGATTGGTGGCCGGCATGGTGGCGATCACCCCGTTGTACTCGATCGCGGTGATCCTGAGCTTTGTCGCCAGCCAGTTCACGACGGTGGTGTTGTTCGGTCAGTCCGGGGGCCTCTATGACCATTACTTCAACACGTTTTTGAATCCGATCGACCTGCTGTGGAGTTTCTTGCAGGCGGTGTTGATGGCGATCACGATCTTGTTGATCCACACCTACTTCGGCTACTTCGCCACCGGCGGCCCCTCAGGAGTCGGCGTCGCGGTGGGTAACGCGGTACGGACCTCCCTGATCGTGGTCGTCTCGGTCACCCTGCTGGTCTCCCTGGCCATCTACGGCTCCAACGGCAACTTCAACCTGTCCGGATAGGGAGATGACGTGACGCGAAATCTCGGTCCGGGACCATCCGACCGATCAGAAACCGAAACCCATGCTGCGCCGGTGGCGGCCAGAACTGGGACCAACTTCGGGGCACGCGGGTGGGCACGCCCAATCGCGGGCCTGGCCACCGTTCTGGTCGTCGCCGCGATCGTCGCGGTCTCGGTCGGATTGTTCCGTGGGGACTTCACCAAAACCGTTCCGGTAACGGTGATCTCCGACCGCGCCGGCCTGGTGATGAACCCTGATGCCCGAGTGAAGATGCGCGGTGTCCAGGTCGGCAAGGTCGACTCGATCGAGACCCGCCCCGACGGTGCGGCCGTCCTGCACCTGGCGATGGATCCCGGACAGTTGCGCAAGATTCCGTCCAACGTGGTTGCCGACATCGCCTCGACGACGGTCTTCGGCGCCAAGTACGTCAACTTCGAACCACCCGCGGAACCGTCGGCAAAACCGATGTATTCCGGGCAGGTTCTGCAGGGTCAGCATGTCACCGTCGAAATCAATACGGTGTTCCAGCAGCTGACGCAGATTCTGAAGAAGATCGACCCGGCACAGCTCAACGAGACACTGGGTGCACTCTCGTCGGCATTCGCCGGGCGGGGCAAGCAATTCGGCCAGACAGTGGCGGACTTCGACAGCCTGTTGGCCAAGTTGGAGCCCAGCCTGCCCAACATGGCCCGCGATATCGAGCTCACCGCACCGGTGGCCGCCGCCTACGCCGACGCCGCGCCGGATCTCGTACGCACCGTGCAGAATGCGAACAAGGTCAGCCAGAGCATCGTCGATGAGCAGCAGAACCTGGATACCTTCCTGGTCAACATGATTGGGCTGGCCGATCAGGGCAACGACGTGCTGGGTACCAACCAGCCTGCGCTGAGCAAGGTGCTCCACCTGCTCGTGCCCACCACGGACTTGTTCAACGAATATGCGCCGGCCATCAACTGCACGCTCCAGGGCATGAACTTCGTCCGGCTGCAGCCCCCACTGATGGACCCCGGCGTCCTGGTGAACGTCGCCTTCACGCTCGGCATCGACCGCTACCGCTACCCCTCGAACCTGCCCAAGGTGGCGGCCACGGGCGGCCCGCAGTGCATGGGACTGCCCTACATCGGCTTCGGCAACAAGTCCAAGTACCTGGTCACCGACGTTGGCAGCAATCCTTGGCAGTACGGCAACCAGGGCATCCTGCTCAACTCCGACGGTCTCAAGCAGGCGCTGTTCGGCCCGCTTGACGGCCCGCCGCGCAACACCGCACAGATCGGACAACCGGGATGATGCGCACCACAAGCACACTCATCAAGTTCGGCGTGTTCGCGGTCGTGATGGTGGTCCTGACCGCCTTCCTGTTCTTGACGTTCAGCAACTACCGCAGCGGTTCCACGTCCGGGTACTCGGCGGTGTTCGGTGATGCATCGCGGCTGAAGGACGGCGACACGGTGCGCGTCGCCGGAGTCAGGGTCGGCACGGTCGACAGCGTTGACTTGCAACCGGACAAGAGCGTGGTGGTCAAGTTCGACGCCGACCGCGACGTCGTCTTGACAACGGGAACCCAAGCGGCAGTGCGCTATCTGAATCTGACCGGTGACCGGTATCTGGAACTCATCGACGGGCCCGGCTCGGCCCGGGTGCTGCCCGCGGGGGCGCAAATACCCAAGGACCGCACCCAGGCGGCGCTGGACCTGGACCTCCTGCTCGGCGGCCTGCGGCCGGTGATCCAGGGGCTCAACCCGCAGGACGTCAACGCGCTGACCGCGTCGCTGATCAACATCCTGCAGGGTCAGGGCGACACGCTCGATTCACTGCTGAGTAAGACCTCGTCGTTCTCGAATGCGTTGGCCGAGAACAGTCAAACCATCGAGCAGTTGATCGACAACCTCAAGGTGGTCGTCGATACGCTGGCCCAGGACGGCGACAAGTTCTCCGGAGCCATCGACAAGCTGGAGAAACTGATCACCGGCCTGGCGCAGGATCGCAATCCCATCGGCACCGCGATCACCCAGCTGGATAACGGAACCGCCTCGCTCACGAGCCTTCTCAACCAGGCTCGGGCCCCGTTGAAGGGCGATATCGACCAGCTCAACAGGCTCGCGCCGCTGCTCGACGACAACAAGATCGTGTTTGACAGGGGCTTGCAGCGCGGTCCCGACAACTACCGCAAGATGGCTCGGCTCGGGTCCTACGGCAGCTGGATCATGTACTACATCTGCGGTCTTTCTATCCGCGTCACCGATCTCCAGGGACGGACCGGGGTCTTCCCGATGATCAAACAAGAATCCGGTAGGTGCGGAGAGCCCTGATGTTGAAATATCGCGATTCAAACCTGTTCCGCGCCGGTTTCATCGGCGCCATGCTGATCCTGCTGGTGATCGCCGTCGGGCTGCAGCCCGAGCGGCTGGTGGAGTTGGCCACGTCGGTCCGCCACCAGGCGGTGTTCAGTGAGGCTGGGGGGATCACCGTCGGCAACGACGTGACGATCTCCGGTATCAAAGTCGGCAAGGTCACCGACGTTGCGCTGGACAACGGTGACGCGTTGGTCACCTTCACCACCGCGGGCAGATACCCACTCGGGTCGCAGACCGCCGCACACATCCGCACCGGCTCACTATTGGGTGAGCGCGTGATCACCCTCGAATCAGCCGGCAGCGGAAGCCTGCGCTCCAGCGATGTGATCCCGACGACCCGCACGTCGTCGCCCTATTCGCTCACCGAAGCTGTCAGCGACCTGGCCAGCAACACGGCGGGCACCGACACCGCCTCGCTCAACCAGTCGTTGGACACGCTGTCGGCAACGATCGATCAACTCGCCCCCAAGCTGGGCCCGACATTCGATGGGCTGAGCCGGTTGTCGCGTTCGCTGAACGGCCGCAACGAGAACCTGGCCGGCCTGCTCAAGAGCGCCGCCGACGTGACCACCGTGTTGGGCCAGCGCAGTCAGCAGCTGAATACGTTGATCCTCAACGCCAACGATCTGCTCGGAGTGCTCAACGACCGGCGTGAGGCGATCGTCGACTTGTTGGCCAACACATCCGCGGTGTCTCAGCAGCTGACCGGTCTGGTCCACGACAACGAGGACAAGCTGGCTCCGACGCTGCAGCGGCTCAACTCGGTTGTCGCCGTGCTGGAGAAGAACAAAGACAACATCGCAAAGATGCTGCCGAACGTGAAGAAGTTCATCCTGTCCGAGGGTGAGACGCTGGCCAATGGCCCGTACTACAACGCCTACGTGCCGAACCTGCAGCCGGCCGAGTTGCTGCAGCCGTTCATGGATTACGCATTCGGCTTCCGGCGCGGTGTCAACGCCGGTCGACCGCCGGACAACGCCGGGCCGCGTGCCGAATTGCCGCTGCCCTACAACGGAATTCCGGGAGGTTCGCGCTGATGAGCCGACGTTGGGTGAAGCTGCTGGCAGTCGCGCTGGCTGGCGTGCTCGTTGTGGGGGCCGCATTCCTGGTGCACAAAGTCTTCTTCGGTCCGAAGACCATCTCCGCCGTGTTCACCACGGCCACCGGTATCTACCCGGGTGATGACGTGCGGGTCTCGGGTGTCAAGGTCGGCACGATCAAGGCGATTGTGCCGGAGGGCACTCAGACCAAGCTGGTGCTCGACGTCGACCGCGACGTGCCCATCCCCGCCGACGCCAAGGCGGTGATCGTCGCGCAGAACCTGGTCGCTGCCCGCTACGTGCAACTGGCGCCGGCCTACCGCAACAACGTTGGGCCCAAGATGGCCGACAATGCGCTAATCCCGTTGGACCGCACCGCCATACCGGTGGAGTGGGATGAGGTGAAGGCACAGCTGATGCGGCTGGCCACCGACCTCGGGCCGCAGAGTGGCGTCTCGGGTACGTCGGTGTCCCGCTTCATCGACAGCGCTGCCAATGCGCTTGACGGCAATGGCGACAAGCTGCGTCAGACGATCACCGAGCTGGCCGGTGTCTCCCGCGTCCTGGCCAACGGCAGCGGCAATATCGTCGACATCATTAAGAACCTGCAGACCTTCATCACGACGCTGCGTGACAGCAGCGATCAGGTGGTGCAGTTCCAGAACCGGCTGGCCACGCTGACCAGCGTGATCGACGGGAGCCGGTCTGACCTCGACGGCGCGCTGACGAACCTGTCGGTGGCGATCGTCGACATTCAGAGGTTCGTCGCCGGCAGCCGCAATCAGACGTCCGAGCAGCTTCAGCGCCTGACCAATGTCACCACGAACCTGCTCGACAACAAGATGGAGATCGAAAACGTTCTCCATATCGCGCCGAACGCGTTGACCAACGCCTACAACATCTACAACCCATCCTCGGGCAGCGCAGTCGGGCAGTTCGTGCTGAACAACTTCTCCAATCCGACCGAGTTCATCTGCGGCGCAATCGGTGCGATCGAGAACACCACCGCTCCCGAGACTGCCAAGCTCTGCAGCCAGTACCTGGGACCGGCGCTTCGCCTGCTCAACTTCAACTATCTGCCAATAGGGATCGATCCCTACCTGATGCCTTCGGCCGCCCCGGACGAAATCGTCTACTCACAGCCGAACCTCGCGCCCGGTGCTGGCGGTCCAACCCCCGACGTGCCGCCGATCGCGCCGGCCATCTCGGCATACGAAGGTGTGGCGCCGGGACCGCCGCCGTTCACCGGCCGAGCACCAGGGGACGCTCCACCCGGTGCGGCGCAGCTCCTGCCCGGGGCGGGACCGATCATCCCACCGAGCGTGATCTCGTCGCTGCCCAGCATGTTGAGTCCGGGGGGACCCGCGCCCGGTCCGGCACCTGGCGCTCCGATGCCAGCAGAAGCAGGAGGGACGCCATGATCGGCGGAAAATCCTTGCGCAGGGCGGTGATCGCCGGCTCCTGCGTCGCGGTCACCACCAGTGCCTGCGCGTTCCAGGGCGTCAACTCGCTCCCGCTGCCCGGTGCGGTGGGCCGCGGGTCCGATGCCAGCGTCTACCATGCCGAGATAGCGAATATCGCGACACTGGAACCGAATTCGCCGGTCATGATCAACGATGTCGTCGTTGGTAGCGTGCGCAAGCTGACCGTCAAGAACTGGCACGCCGATGTCGAGTTCTCAGTCAAGCCCGACGTTGTGGTGCCTGCCAATGCCGTTGCCAGCGTGGGCCAAACCAGTCTGCTGGGCTCCATGCACCTGTCGCTGAGCACCCCGGTCGGACAAACCCCGAGCGGCAAGCTCAGTCCGGGCGGGACGATCGCGCTGAACGCGTCCTCGACCTACCCAACGACCGAGCAGACGCTGGCATCACTGGCGGCGGTCGTAACCGGCGGCGGCCTCGGGCAGATCGGCGACGTCATCCACAACTTCAGTACGGCGGTGAGTGGAAATGAGGCCCAGTTCCGCGACCTGATCACCCGGCTGGACACCTTCGTCGGAACACTGGACGGGCAGCGCGACAACATCGTGTCGATCATCCAGTCACTGAACCGGATGACGTCGACGTTCGCCGGCCAGCGCGACGACCTCGCCGCGGCCCTCCAAAAGATCCCGCCGGCCATCGACGTGCTGATCAAGGAAAGGCCTACGCTGACAACGGCGTTGGAGAAACTCGGCACGTTCAGCGATACCGCCAACCGACTGGTCAACGAGTCGCAGGCCGACCTGGTCGCGAATCTGAAGAACCTGGAACCGGCCTTCAAGGCGTTCGCCGATGTCGGTCCGGATCTGGATGCGCTCCTGGAATACGCGGTCCACTTCCCGTTCACCCAGAGCTTCATGGATCGTGCGATCCGGGGGGACGCCTACAACTTGTTCGCAATCATCGACCTGACCATTCCGAGGTTGAAGCGGACGGCGTTCCTGGGCACCCGGTGGGGAGACGCAGGCGCGCAGCTCATTCCCGCCCCGGGTGATCCGGTCTACCTGAACTACACCTACGACCCGCTCAAAACCGGGGTCCTCCCGCCGCCGCCGGATGTCTTCGATGATGCCCCGCCGCAAGCGCCGCCGCCGTCGCTGATGGCGGCTGTGGGTCCGATCCTGCCGTTCGTGCCACCCGCGCCGGCGAACGTGCCGGGTGCCCAGATCTATACCGAGGCTCAACTGGCCGCGACCGGGGTGGCACCGATCTTTGCCGGACCCTATGGGGCACAACCTAATCCGCCGGCGAACACACCACCGGCTCCGCCGGCGGGAGGGGGTGGCTGATGCTCACGCGTTTCGTCCGAACTCAGTTGATCATTTTCACGATCGCCTCGATCGTCGGGGTGGCGATCATGCTGTTCGCGTACATCCAGGTTCCCACTCTGCTGGGAGTGGGCCGTCTCACCGTCAAGCTCGACCTGCCCGCCACCGGCGGCCTCTACCAGTTCAGCAATGTGACCTATCGGGGTCTGCAGATCGGCAAGGTCACCTCGATCGATCTCACCGAGAACGGCGCCCAGGCGACGTTGTCGCTGGACACCTCGCCGAAGATCCCCGCGGACCTCAAGGCCGAGGTGCGCAGCATGTCGGCGGTGGGTGAGCAGTACGTCGAGCTGTTGCCGCGCAACGACAAAGCACCCTATCTGCAGGACGGTTCGGTCATCGCGGTCGGCAACACGTCGATTCCGCAGTCGGTGGGGCCGATGCTCGACCAGGTCAGCAAGCTGATGGACACCATCCCGAAGGAGAAGCTGAGTCAGCTGCTGGGGGAGTCCTACCAGGCCTTCAACGGAACTGGCTACGATTTCGGGTCGCTGATCGACTCGGGTTCGACCATCACCAGGGACGCGAACGGGATATCGGACAACACCCGTGCCCTCATCGACGATGCGCGGCCGTTCCTCGGGGCGCAGGAGTTGACCACCGATTCGATCCGAACCTGGGCAGCAAGCCTGGCCGGCGTCACCGAACAGGTGGCGAACAACGACCCGGAGTTCCGGTCGATCCTGCGCAACGGACCGGGCTTCGCGCAGGAGACCTCGAAGCTTCTGGAGCAGATAAAGCCCACGTTGCCAATACTTCTGGCGAACATGACCACCTTCGGTCAAATCTTCTTGACCTACAACAAGTCGGTCGAGCAACTGCTGGTGCTGGTGCCACCGTTCGTCGCGCAGATTCAGACGTACGCGCCGACCAACAACCCCACCGGCTTGCCGAACGGTGACTTCTCGCTCGGCCTTGGCGATCCGGCGGCATGTACGGTCGGGTTCCTTCCGCCGTCGTCGTGGCGCAACCCCGCCGACACGTCGGTCATCGACACCCCGGACAACCTGTATTGCAAGCTGCCGCAGGACTCCCCGGTGGCGGTCCGCGGGGCGCGTAACTACCCGTGCCAAGAGCACCCGGGTAAGCGTGCCCCGACCGTCGAACTGTGCAATGACCCCAACGGCTACCAGCCGCTGGCGCAGCGCCAGCACGTCCTCGGGCCCGCCCCGTTTGATCCGGGGCTGGTTGCCCAGGGCGTTCCGATCGATAGCCGAGCGCTTCCGGATTCCAACATCTTTGGACCGTTGCAGGGCACGCCGCTGCCACCCGGGGTTGCTGCGCCACCGCCGGGTGCACCGCCGGTGGATCCCCCGCCGCCGAATTTCGCGGGTACCGGTCCCGGGCCGCTGCTGCCCGGGCAGCCCATCTATCAGACGCCGCCCGTGACGCCGCCGGGTCCGGAGGGCAATATCGGCCCGGCGCCGATCAACTTGCCGGGGCCGGAGAACATGCTGCCGGTTGACAAGCAGCTTCCACCCACGGATAGCGCTGCGCCACAGGCGGCGCCGAGCGGATTCAACGGCGGCGGTCAGAAGGCGCCTGCCGTGCAGATCACCAAGTATGACCGGCGCACGGGCCAGTACATGGGCAGTGACGGCACGCTGTACCGCCAGACCAACTTGGCCAAGCCGGCAACGACCTGGCAGGACATGCTGCAGAGCTGAAAGGGGTATGTCGATGCGTATTCGTGGATTACAGGCAGTGACGGCCGTCTGTGCGGCCGTCACACTGGCCGGGCTCAACTGCGCCGCACCCGCTGCGGCGGACCCGAATTGGGGTATCAACGGTACATTCGAGGTGTCGTCGAACGGCGATTGGGCGAAGGTCAACGAGCGCTACGAAGACCAACCGTCCGAACGCAACACCTGGACCATTTCGACCACGTGCGTCTCACCGACCGAGTGCAGCGGCACGGTGCAGAGCGACGCGGGCTGGGCCGCCCCGATCTACACCACGAACAGCTTGTGGTACGTCAAGCGCACGATCCCGAATTGGCGGTTTTGCGCTGACGGAGCGGCGATCGAGGGGTTCCAGGAGTACAAGATCTATCCGGTCGGCAGCGATGGCCACTATGACACCGCGGCTGATGAATACACCGGCCAGAACCGCGTCATCGGCCCGAGTGGCTCGTGCGGCCGCAACCAGTGGCCGGTGATCTCGATGCCGTTCTACATGAAGAAGCTTTAGCGCCTTACCAATTCCGAAGTGAGCACAGCGCGCCCTTCGGCCCGCTGTTCTGCTTCACGACGACACCGTTGATCGCCATCGTGCAGTTGAACCCGGCCGTCGCCTTGGGCAGTGCGCCCTGGGCCTGAACGGAAACCATGCCCCACTGAATCGGATCGGTCAGGGTGGCCTCTAGCACCCACGGCTTGCCCGGTCCGACTGTTGCTTCGGCGCTGGGGCTGAATACGTACGGGTCGTGGCTGTAGTCGGAGAACGTCGGGGGATCGGTATCCCGGTAATAGATCTCGGCATTGACCGGCTTGTCGGCGGTGACGGTGTATCGCACGTTAAATGCCGGCGGGGGAGGCGGATCGCCCGGTGGCGGGTCGTCGGCCAGCGCAGGCGATGCGAGACCGGTTGCGGCGCAGAGAACAGCGAAGGCGACGGCGGAAATCTTCGAAGGGGTTCGCATGGTCACATCCGGTTCAGGCTGAACGGGTAGGTGAACGCACCGCCGGGGGCGCCGTCGCAGCCGGCGTCGAACGTGGAAACCATCGATCCGGCAAGCGTCGTCGCGTCCCACGTGTACACGTCGTGGGTGGGAATGGTTGGGCCGTAATAGATGTCACCGCACCGCAGACCGAACGGATCGTCGATGGTGAAGGTGTACTGGCCGTTGACCAGTAGGGCATCGCCAACACTCTGGACGGCCTTGGCGATCGGTCGCGGCAGGGTGAGGATATGGATGCAGTGGGGGATGCTGGTGTTCGTGTTCGGCTCTTTGCATGGGGTGATCGCTGACCACACCCAGGTGTGGAAGTCCCTGCGGTCGGGCATGATCAGGTCGTAATTGCCAAGATTCATGTCGGCGGCCGCGGGCGGCGCGAGGGTCACCGCGGCCGCCATCAGCGCCGTGGTCATGACGAGGGACTTCAAACCGGCTTCCTCCACCTTCGAGCCAAGCTGCTTACGCTGCGAGATTGGCATTCTCGTGATCGGAGAATACCGTCTCTGGGCTTTCCGGAGAACGGGTTTGGCAGGTTACGTCGCCGTCAGGCGAACTCGACGTCCGACATCTTCACCTGATCGCCCTCACGCACCAGGCTGACCACCACGCGCCATACCCGTGGCTGCTGATCTTCCTTCGGTGCGTCGGGACCGGTTCGCTGAGAGGTGGCCGCGACAAGGACGGTTGCCGAGTCCTTGTCCATCGACTCGACGGCAGCGTTGTTGACGGTGACTTTGGTGGCGATCTTGGCCTGCGTCATCGCCTTGATCAGGTCGGGCGCGCCGTCTTCGAAATTCGACTTGAACTTGCCGGTCGAGTCGTCGATGACGCGCTGGACGCTCTCCTGGGCGTGGGTGTAGTCGAGCGACATCAGATTCACCACGCCCTGGCGGGCGGCCGCCGCGAACTCGGCCGAGCGATGCTGTAGCTGATCGGCGTTGCGGTGTTGCCAGAGCATGAATCCGGTGCCGCCAAGGAGAGCGGCGACGACCACCAGAACCGCGAGCGCGGCGGCCACGGTCGTCAGGCGCAGCCCGCGCTTCTTTTTCGGCGACTCATCGTCGGTGGGCTGCGATGGTTCGGTATCGACGACATCGACCACTGGTTCCGACGGCGCCGGCGTCTCGTCGCTGGCGGCTTCGAGCTTGCGGCGCAATTCGTTTGCGCGAGCCCGGGCGGCCTCGGCACGCTCCTCGGCCGCAGCGGCCGCGGCCTCTGCCGCGTCGGCTGACACGGCGCCGTCGGCGTCGGATGCCTCGGATTCATTTTTGTCCGGCATGGGACCTCCTCGTCCATCACGGTCGCATGGCGAAGAGCGACGCTAACACTGCCGGCCAGCATTCCACAGTGGCAGTTCCACCCTATTCGGGGTGGTCCGGCGGGTAACTCTGACGCTAGCGCGGATTTTCGTCCCAGTTTCTTCTCTGAGCCGGAGAATTCGCTTACCGAGTATGCGAAAGTGTTCGAGTGCGATCGACCGTGCCAGTTCTTGCTGCAGTCCTGACAGCCGGATTTTTGATGCCGGCGTCGGCCGCCGCGGACCCCGCGGTAGTGCCGATCAATGCCACTGAGTGCAATGACGCGTTCTGCACGCCGGGCATCACGCCCGGTGTCGAACTCGGTGCCCCGTGCGCCAACACGACGTACTACGTGTTTGGTGTCGACACCCGAAACGACTGGGGCCGGCTGATCTTCTGCGGGTCGCCACGGCGCTTGGCACCGCGATACTTCCGGTCCCCGCCCATGGTCGGCGTCAAGAATCTGAACGACACCTGCGTCGGGTACGAGAATTCCGTCGCGCAGGGCCCTGACGGCATGTTCCTGACGTGCGTCGCGGCCGGCGGGGCGACCCGCTGGGTGCAGGGCGACGCCTAACCCTTGTAACCCTTGAGCGATTTCGGCGCGCTTTCGTTCGCCTAGCGGCGGTTTGCGCACCGAAATCACGCAGGTCAGGATCGGCCGCGTCCCGCCCCCCGTTTCTGCCACCTCCGGTTCGGTTACGGAGTAGCCTCCGTGTCCAAAGTAGGGGGTCTGGTGCTGAGTCGGTGTTCGCTGTGGCTGTCGATGATCGGCGTTGCGGGCGGCTTGGCGCTCGCGGCGCTCACCGGCTGCGGTAGCGCGCTGGCCGACGCGGGTTCGCACGCCCAGGGCGGCACCAATGCGGCATCGGCCCCGAAACAAGCCGCCGCCAGCCACCGGGCCCGGCCGTCCGCAGCGGCGTCACCTAGAGCGAAGGGGACGGCCGTCGCACAACAGCACGTCGCTGACCGGACTCAACGCCGGACGAAGGCGGCGGTCGCCACACCGGTGGCGCCGATCGCGCCGCCGGCGACGGGCGGGGCGGCATTGGTGGGGACCGCGAAACCCACATTTGCCGCGCGGCCGACACTGGTCAACGTGGCGGCTCGGCCGACCGTCATCAACGTCCTCGGCACGCTGGCGTTCCGGGTCTTCGAGGCGTTCGAGAACGCGATCGTCGGTCCGCCGAGGGTGCCGCCGAACAGCAACGTCGAAGTTAGCTCAGCACCTCTGGCGATCGACTGCGGACCCGGGGTGACCGTCAAGGCGGACTGGTACTTCCCGACAACGGGTCCACCGCCGACCAGGCTGATCCTCTTCGGTCACGGTTGGCCCGGTACGGGGGCGATGTACGACTACACCGCGGCAGCCTTGGCCGAACGCACCCACAGCATCGTCGTTGCCCCGACGATCTCCGGCAACCTGTTTGACTGTTACGGCTGCCAGATCGGCGGTGAACAGATGAGTTTCGCTGTCGCCCAACTCTTCCTGGGTGATCGTGCCGCGTTGACCGAGAGTGCGCGGCTGGCCTCCGGCGATACCGAGCTGGTGCTGCCCGACCAGTTCGTCCTGGCGGGTCATTCAGCAGGCAGCCTGCTGGCCGTCGATAGTGGCGGATTCTTCGAGCAGCTGGCCGGTCCCGACGAGCGTGACAATCTGGTCGGGGTCCTGCTGTTCGACACCGATTCGGTGGGCGGAGCATTGGCGCGTGGGTTGGGCAACATCCCCGACACGGTTCCGGTGTACAGCATTTCTGCCGCGCCGAATCTGCTGAATTCCTACGGCGGCGGCAGCCAAGTGTTGGCTCAAGCACGTCCGGACCAGTTCATCGGTGTCGAACTGGTCGGTGGCACGCACGCCGACTCACTGCAGAGCAGTAACCCGCTGGTGCAGTTCGGGGGACAACTCGCAGGCGGTGGTCTTGCCTCTGCGCAAAATGCGCGTGCCGCACAGGATCTCGCGGTCGGCTGGATCAACGACTGGTTCGCGGGCACCCACGATGGCGTGTACGGCGAGTTGGGTTCGACCATCGACATATCTACGATGGCCGGCATCGCGCGCGCCCACATCCTGCCGGTGCCCGCGGTGGCGCTCGACTTCTTTCAGTCGCTCTCGCTGAAGTTGCTCGAATCGCTGGTGCTGCTTAAGGCGTTGCAGGTCTGCGCGGCGCCGATCGACATCTCGGGTGCCGCGCCGGCCGCGAGTGCGTGCTCGGTCTGACCTGACCTAGCGATTT
This sequence comes from Mycobacterium sp. RTGN5, assembly GCF_033804465.1. NCBI lineage: Bacteria > Bacillati > Actinomycetota > Actinomycetes > Mycobacteriales > Mycobacteriaceae > Mycobacterium > Mycobacterium sp. RTGN5. The sequence continues at coordinate 135,033 of NZ_JAPZLA010000006.1, read as the reverse complement.
CGGCGCGGAAACCGCCGCCTACCCTGTTTGCCACGCTGGTTGAGCCAAACCCACCAGGCCTACTGCGTCGCCCACCCCGAACGGTTCTACAACCGCCCCAGCAGTCCGAGCCCCGGCGGTTTGCGCGCCGAAATCGCAAGGACCCCTAGCCTCTGCCGGTGAACCGGACGTGGATGTCGGCGAGCCCGCGCAGGATGTATGTCGGCTCGTAGTTGTACCGCCGGTTGCCGGCCGGTCCGTGGAATTCTTCGTCGAGGGTGATCTCACCCATCCGGTCCAGCATCCGTTCCAGGGACACCCGACCCTCGACCCGTGCCAGCGGCGCACCGGGGCACGAGTGCGCGCCGCGGCCGAACGCGATGTGCTCGCGAACGTTGGGGCGCCGGACCTGGAACTCGTGCGGATCGGTGAAGCGCCGCGGATCGCGGTTGACCGCGCCGGGCAGCACCATGACCACCGTGCCTGCCTTGATCTCCATGTTGCCGACCTTCGAGGTCCGGCGAGCCAGCCGCGAGTCGCTCTTGACCGGGCTCTCCAGTCGCAGCGACTCCTCGATGAAGGTCGGGATCAGGGTACGGTCGTCGCGCAGTCCCTGCTGTAGCTCGGGGCGCTCGGCCAGCGCCTTGATGGCCGCGGACAGCAGCTTGGCGGTGGTCTCCTGGCCGGCGGCGAACAAGAACGTCGCGGTGCGGGCCACGTCGATGACCTCCGGGGTGGATCCGTCGGGGTACTTCGCCGAGGCCAGATCGGTCAGCACGTCGCCGCGCGGGTTGCTGCGACGTTCTTCGAGGTAGTTGCAGAACTTCTCGTCGAGAAACTCCAGCGGGTTGGTGCCGACGTGCTCGTGGTCGAGCGAGCCGACTCGGGCGCCGGGCCGGTCGGCGCCGAGCACCGTGCGGAACTCCTTGTGGTCCTCTTCGGGGACGCCGAGGAGGTCGGCAATCACCAACAGCGAGAACGGCTTTGCGTATTCGGCAAGGAATTCGCTGTGGCCAAGGGAGATGAACTCGTCGAGCTGGCGGTCCGCCAGCTTCCACATGAAGTCCTCGTTCTCCTTGAGCCGCTTGGGGGTGAGCAGCCTGCTGAGCAGCGAGCGGGCCTTGGTGTGGTCCGGCGGGTCCATGGTGACCATGTGCTCGTTCATCGGGAAGTACGCCCGGTGAGCGTCGATCTGCGCGTTCAGGTCGTCGCCCTCGGGCGTGAACGGCAGGGGAGGGAAAGGGCCGCCGAGGGCCACGATGTTGGAGAAGTCCTCGGGGCTCTTGTAGACCTCGAGGGCTTCCTCGTACCCGGTGACGGCCACGAAGCCGTGCGGCTCCAGCCGCACTGTCGGGCTCTGCTCCCGCAGGTAGTCGTAGTACGGATACGGGTCCGGAACCAGCGACTGATCGGTGAGGAAGTCAACGGTGGCGAAATCGGTCATGGGCGTGTTTTTCCTCCGAGCGGGCTGATTGCTGTGCACCTGCTTAGCATGGCGTAAAGTGCGTGGTCAAGGATGGATCCCATCGGCCCACGTACTATCGGCGTGTTCAATCGGCGACGTCAACGAGATCGAGGTGGCACATGGCATCGGCTCGGCGGATCGGTGCGCCCGACGCGAAAAATCGCATGGTGCTGCTGGATGCCGCCGAACAGCTGCTGATCGAGGAGGGCTACGCGGCGGTCACCTCCCGTCGCGTTGCCGAGAAGGCGGGCCTCAAACCCCAGCTGGTCCACTACTACTTCCGCACGATGGACGACCTGTTCCTCGAGGTTTTCCGCCGCTACGCCGACCAGGGCATGGAAGCCCACCGGTATGCGCTGGCATCGCCCCAACCGCTGTGGGCGCTATGGCGATTCGGCATCAACCCCGCCGCGAGCCGGCTGACGATGGAGATGGCCGCGCTGGCCAATCACCGCAAGGTCCTCCGTGCCGAGATGTCCCGGTATGCGGAGCGTTTCCGCGAGGATCAGCGCCAAGTGTTCGTCACCGTGCTGGAGCGCAAGGGCGTGCTGCCGGCCGAGGTTCCGCCGGTGGTCTGGTCCATCCTGCTGACCGGCGTGTCGACGGTGGTGATGCTGGGCGAGGCGCTCGGCGTCACGTCGGGGCACGCCGAAACCCTGGAACTCGTCGAGAATTTCCTGACCGTGATGGAGGGTCCGCCGCAATCGACGGACGACTCAGCTCACCAGTGGCGCAGCGAGCAGAGTGCGCCCTTGGCGCCGGAGTTCTCCGCGACGACAACCCCGTCGACGGCAAGCACGCAGTGAAAATTCGGCGGGGTCGCCGACAGCCCGCTGGTGGCCGCCACCATGGCCCATTCGTCGGGGTTGGCTAGCTGCACGTTGAGCACCCACTTCTGAGTGGGGCCGATGTCGGCTTCCACCTTGGGGCTGAACACGTACGGGTCGTGGCTGTAGTCCGACCAGTTCGCCGGCTCGGTGTCCCGGTAGTAGATGTCGGCGGCCCGGAACGGCTTCTCGGCGAAGACGCTATAGGTGACCTGGTGCATTACCCCTTCGTCGGCGCCGGCCGGGGCTGAAGAACCCGCCACACATACCGCTGCCAGGGCGATCGCCGACCCCAAACGGACGAACCTCATGGCTCAGTTTGGCATGGCGGACTCGTTGCGGTCGGCGTTTGTCTCACCCCGCGGCCCCTTCATTGACAGACGCGGCGAGAACGATATTCTCACTTCTGGCGAGGCCGCATTCCAATGAAGGAGCTGGACATCAGAGACGCGCTCATTCTCGACGCGGTGCGCACTCCTCGCGGCCGGGGTAGGGCCGGCGGCGCCCTGCACGGCGTGCACCCGCAGGATCTGTTGGCGCAGTGCCTGACCGCGGCCGCCGACCGGGTGGGATTCGACCCCGCTGAGGTCGACGACGTCATTGCCGGCAACGGGATCATGGCCGGCGAGCACGGCGACGACATCGCCAGGTTGTCGCTGCTGCTGGCCGGCTGGCCGCAAACCGTGCCGGGCATGACGCTCAACCGGTTCTGCGGATCAGGCCAGCAAGCCGTCACCGTGGCAGCCGCCGGGATCGGCAGCGGGCAGCAGGAGTTGGTGGTGGCAGGCGGCGTGGAATCGATGTCACGCTGGGGCGTGACCGTAGGCGCACCCACGATCGACGGCGCCAACCCCGCCTTCCGTCAGCTCTTTCCGACTGTGCCACAGGGTATTTCGGCTGATCTGATCGCGTCAGTGGAAGGCTTCAGCCGAGCCGATGTCGACGCGTTCGCGGTGTCGAGCCAGGACCGCGCGGCGGCCGCGATCGCGGCCGGTTACTTCGACCGCTCGATCATCACGGTGCGCGACAGCGACGGCGAGATCGTCGCGGACCGTGATGAACACCCCCGGGCGGGGACGACTGTGGACAAGCTGGCCGGGTTACCGTCCGCCTTTGAGCGCGCCGGGGCGGCGCGCCTGGACGGCGAGAACCTCACCTTCGACGAGATCTGCCTGAGCCGTTACCCCGACGTCGAGCGCATCGAGCACGTCCATCACGCAGGCAACTCCTCCGGCGTTGTCGACGGCGCCGCGGTGGTGGTCGTGGCCTCCGCCGACTGGGCGAAGGCCAACGGGGCAGTGCCGCGGGCCCGCGTGCGTGCGGCCGCCGCGATCGGCAGTGAGCCGATCATCATGCTCACCGCCCCGGGCCCGGCCGCCGAGCGTTGTCTCGCCAAGGCGGGCATGACAACAGCGGACATCGACCTGTGGGAAATCAACGAGGCCTTCGCCGCGGTGCCGCTCAAGACGATTCGCGACCTCGACCTGGATCCGGCCCGGGTGAACGTCAACGGCGGTGCGATCGCACTGGGGCACCCGATCGGCGCGACCGGCGCCATGCTGATCGGCACGATCCTCGACGAGCTCGAGCGCCGCGACCTCACCACCGGCCTGGTCACCATGTGCACCGGCGGCGGCATGGGCACCGCGACGATCATCGAGCGAATCTGATGGTGCCGGCGACCGAGATGCTGGACATCGAGACACCGTCCGCGGGTGTCCTGCTGATCCGGTTCAATCGCCCGAAACGGCTCAACGCGATCAACGAGGTGATGCGCGACGAGATCGCGCGCACCCTCGCGTCGGTGGCGAACGACGCCACGGTGCACGCGGTGGTCATCACCGGCGCCGGGCGGGGATTCTGCTCGGGTATCGACATCCGCGACTTCGGCCCCGGCATGCTCGAGGCCAGTGCCCCCGCGATCGACCGGCTGCGCTTCCAGGAGGCGATGGCGGGCCTGGTACGCGCGCTCGCCGACCTGCCGCAGGCGGTTGTCGCGGCGATCAACGGACCGTGTGTGGGTGCCGGCCTGGCGCTGAGCCTGGCCGCCGATATCCGGATCGCCTCCACCGCAGCCACATTCGGCAACGCCGCGATCCTGCTCGGACTGTCCGGCGCGGAGATGGGCATGAGCTATCACCTGCCGCGGATCGTCGGGGCGGGTGTTGCCGCGGACTGGATGCTCACCGGCCGTACTGTCTCGGCTGAGGAAGCCGACCGGCGTGGTTTGGTGAGCCAATTGGTCGAGCCCGAGCAGCTTCTGGAGCGGGCACTTGACATCGCCGGTGGCGTCGCGGACTTGGCACCGCTAGGCGTTCAGCTGACGAAACGGGCGTTGCAGGTCAACATCGGCGCCGCGGGCCTCGGCGCGGCGCTGGAGCTGGAGAACCGCAATCAGGTTCTCAGCCATGCGACCGATGATGCGGCCGCCCGTCGATCCACATGGTCTTAAGTCCAGCGAAGGGGACGAACTAGTGTCTTGGGATTTTTCCACCGACCCCGAATGGGCCGATCAGCTGAAGTGGGTCGAGGAGTTCGTGCGCTCGGAGTGCGAGCCCATCGACTACATCGTCAAGGAATCGCATGACCTCAACGACCCGGTACGCCAGGCGCTGATTCCGCCGCTGCAGCAGATCGTCAAAGATCGCGGGCTGTGGGCCACCCACCTCGGCGCGCACCTCGGCGGTCCGGGCCACGGCCAGGTGAAGCTGGCGCTGCTCAACGAAATCCTCGGCCGGTCGGAATGCGCGCCGATCGTGTTCGGTTCGCACGCACCGGATTCGGGCAACAGCGAGATCCTCGCGCATTACGGCACGCCCGAGCTCAAGCAGCGCTACCTTGAGCCGCTTCTGGACAACCGGATCATCTCCTGCTTCTCGATGACCGAACCGCAGGGCGGTGCGGACCCCAAGATCTTCGAGACCACCGCCGTGCAAGACGGTGACCACTGGGTCATCAACGGCGAGAAGTGGTATTCGTCGTTCGCGTCGAAGGCGTCGTTCATCATCGTGATGGCGATGACGGATCCGGACGCCGCGCCCTACGACCGGTATTCGATGTTTGTGCTGCCCGGGGGTACCCCCGGCATCAACGTGCTGCGCGATGTGGGCCTGGGCTACCAGCCCCTCGGCGGTGGCGGACGCGAGGGCTACGTGCGCTACGAGAACGTACGAGTCCCGGCCGATCACATGCTCGGCCCGCGCGGTGGCGCATTTGTTGTGGCGCAGACTCGCTTGGGCGGCGGCCGAATTCATCATGCGATGCGCACCGTCGGCCTGGTGCGGCGGATCTTCGACATGATGTGCGAGCGGGCGGTCTCGCGCTACACCCAGGGCAGTGTGCTGGCGGACAAGCAGATGGTGCAGGAGATGGTCGCCGATTCCTGGATGGAGATCGAGGCGTTCCGGTTGTTGACGTTGCAGACCGCATGGAAGATCGACCAGTACAACGACTACAAGGCGGTGCGTGCCGACATCTCGGCGGTCAAGGCCATGATGCAAAAGGTCCTGCATGACGTCTCGGCGCGCGCCCTGCAGATCCACGGCTCACTGGGCACCAGCCATGAGATGCCGTTCGTGCAGTACCTGACCGAGTCGTTCGTGCTCGGGCTGGCCGACGGCCCCACTGAAGTGCACAAGGTGACGCTGGCCCGGTTGTTGCTCAAGAACCGCGAACCGGCGCCGGATCTGTTTCCGTCCGAGCATCTGTTGCGATTGCGGGCGGCCGCCGAGGAGAAGTTCGCCGACCGGCTGGCCGGTATTCCGCGCGACTAACTCAGGTATTCGCGCGCCTTGGTGAGCAGGGCCGGCAATCTCGCGGCCATGGCCTCTACACCCGGGTCGGGTGTCGCGCGGCGCCGGTTGTGTTTGACGATCAGTGCCCACGTCGCCGTCGACTTGAAGCAGGCCAGTGCCTGGAACCAGCCCAGGTGTGATGCCTCGCGCGCCAACGCATTCCGGTAGTCGTCGATGAGCTCGGCCACCGATGGCGTCGTGCCACGGTAGGGCGTGATCCGGTCGTAGGTGTCCGGGTCGGAGTTGATCAGGAACCAGCCGGCGTCGACGCGCGGGTCGCCGATCGACCAGATCTCCCAGTCGATGACGGCACTGATGCCCTGTTCGTCGGCGAGCAGATTGCCCAACCGGAAGTCGCCGTGCACGATCGCCGGTGCGATCGCGGGCGGGGTGGATCGGCGCAGCGTGTCCGCGATCGCTTCCCAGCCTGGCACCAAGTTCGGGTCCACCGTGCTCAGGGTGCGACACCACTTGTCGACCTCGGCGGCCGGCGCCACGACGGGTTCGTCGGCGAGGCCGAGAGCAGCGGGGGACAGCCGGTGCAGCGCGGCCATCGACCGGGCGGCGTGCCGGAAGCGTTCGGCGACGTCGGTTGCGGGTCCCGCCTCATCGGTGTCGAACAGCGGCTCGACCGACGTCCCATCGGTGAACGACATCACGAACAGCGGTGGGATGTCAGGTGGTTCGCCGCCGTCGTCGAAGATGATCTCGGGAACCGGGACCGCGGTCCCGGCCAGCGCGCGAACGATCCGGGCCTGCCGGAGTACGTCGCGGTGCGCGATGGGTGCCAGCCCAGGTGGGGCGACTTTCACCACGACGCGCCGTCCAGCGAGGTCTCCGGCGAACGTCAGGCTGGACGCCCCGCCGGCCAACGGCCGCAGCCCCGAGATGCCCTTCGGTGCGAGTCGGTGCTGGAGTTCGCCGAGTAGCTCGGTGGTCAGTGCAGCACACCGATCTCGCGCAGGAACGTCTGCGTGTGCGCGATCCGGCCGGTCATCGTCGCCGGGTCGCCGGTACACAACTCCAGTGCGGTCCGGGTGATCAGGTCGATGTCCTCGGTGTCGGTCTTGGCCAGGTCCAAGGTGCCGGCGCCGGGAGTGGCCACCGGGTTGGTCGGTGCGGCGGCATTCACCGCGATGCCGTCGTCATACAGTTCGGCGGCAAGGCTTTTCGTCATCCGATTCATCGCCGCCTTGACCGTGCCGTAGATCCCGAACCCGGCGGTGCGGTCGAACTCGGAGAATGGCGGGCCGGGCGGCAGGTCCCCACCGACCGAGGTCAGGTTGAGCACCCACCCGCGGCCGCGCTCGCGCATGGCGGGAATCGCGAGCTGAGTCAGATGCAGCGGTGCGACGACATGCATCTCCAACATCAGCTTCATCCGCTTTTCCGGAAAGCCGTCCAGCGGACGCAGGAACGTCACCGCGGCGTTGTTGACCACGATGTCGGGGGAACCGACCTGCGCTATCGCCTCGGCGAATAGCCGCTCGCGGTCCTCGGCACTGGACAGGTCCGCCGCGATGGCGATCGCGGTGCCCCCGGCATCGGTGATCTCTTCCTGGGTCTGCACCAGGGAGCCGTCGTACTTCGGATCAGGTTGCGAGGTGCGGGCGGTCAGCACCACCGTGGCGCCCTCGCCGGCGAGTCGCTGCGCGATCGCCTTGCCGAGGCCCCGGCTGCTGCCGGTCACCAATGCCACCTTGCCCGCACACCGTCCTGACACGTCAGTCGGCTCCTTCCGTCACATTCCGAGAACCGGTTCTCCGAAAGCGAGAATCACGTTACCCCCGCGGCCCCGGCCAAGACTTCGGGGCCGTACTTGCCGGCGATGAGGGTCCACGGATCCGCATAGTGCCCACGGCCTTCGTGGCGCCGCTGCGCAGCCAGCGCCAGGCGCATCACCGGCCTGATGAGTGGGCCCGCCAGTCCGAGTGCGCTCCGCAGTGCGCCACTTTGTGACCCGGCCACCCAGTCGACCGTCTCGGACCAGGGGTGCTCCTGAAAGTCCAGCAGCGCTTGGGATTCCGTCGTGTCGTACCAGCCGGTGAAGCTCCAGCCCCGATCGTCGTCGGGGTCACCGGGCAGGCTGGCGCCTGCACCGAGGCGGCCCAGACCCATCGCTGACATCATGCCGTCTTCGACATCGCGGTGCGTGTGCACGTGGGTTTCGTCGCCACCGATCAGCAGCACTTTGCCGGAGATGGCCTTGGCACGCTCGACGCCGTTGGCGAAGGCCAACCCGACATCTCGGGCATCGACGGTATGCAGCCGATTGTCGCCCGGCGTCGCGCGCATGAGCACCAGGTAGTCGCTGTTCATGCTGCCCGCGGCATCGGGGGAGATCACGCCGGCCAGGCGCAGCATCGCGTACGGAAGACCGCTGTCGACGATCGCCTTCTCGGCGAGTACCTTGTCCTCGCCGTACTGGTCAATGGGATCGACTGGTGTCTGCGGAGTGATCAGTTCGGGGTGGCGATAGGGATTGCGCGAGCCGTATACCGAGGCGCTGGATGCCAGCAGCACGATCGGTGGGTCGGGCAGTCCGGCGGCCGCCGTGACGAGGGTCGCAGTGCCGCCGACATTGATTCGGCGGGCCAGCTTGGGGTTTCGATAGGACGCCGGCGCGATCATCGCCGCCAGATGCACGATCGCGGTGGGCGGCTGCTCGTTGACCAGCCGCCCAACGGCTTCGGGGTCGAGCAAGTCGGCGTATACCGGCCGCAGGGTCCCGGGATGCCCAGCGGCCGCCAGTCGCGCCGCGACGGCCTCCGTTGCCGGGGTCTGCAGATCGGTGGCGATGACGGTGTGTCCGCGGCGCAGCAGAATCTCGGCGCAGCGTGAACCGACCTGACCGAACGCCCCGGTGACCAACACTGTGTGCTCCGACATCAAACCATGCCTCGCTTTCGTGCCAGCCGCGCCGCAGAGTCCCGCAGTCGCGGTGAAAGTCTTACGGAGAAAACGGGATTGAAGACGTCTTCACGCAGCCGGGTGAGTTTCGACGTCTTGATCCGCCACTGACCGTCGGTCTTCTCGTAGGTCTCGTGGTAGTGGCCGTAGCCCTCAAGGTTGACCCCGGGGGCCAGTCGCACGATGTCGTTGAGTGCCCAGATGCCCGTCGCTGTCGATGGCGACGTCAGTTCGATCTCCGGGGCATGCACCTGATGCACCGTGGGTTGCGACGGCTTGCCCAAGGTTGACCGGAGGAACGCGACGAACTCATCGGCGCCGGTGATGAGCACGCCGCCCGACGGAGTGGTGTCACTGACGAAGTCGTCGGTGAAGATGTCGCGCCAGCCCACCCAGTCCTTGGTGTCGAGCAGACGGCAATAGCGCGCCTTGAGTTGCTTGATTGCTTCGATATCAGCCCACGAATCTTGTTCGGCCACGGGCACAGGCTAACTAACGTCTCCGCCCGCGAGTGGCCAACTGATACAGCCGTACCCGATGTGATAGCCGTTCGACGTAAACTCTCGCGAATGGCAAAGGCATCGTCTCCAGAGCGGCGGGGCGGCCGGCCCACGCAGGCCGAGGCTGCGGCGCTTCACCACCGGCTGCGAGAGGCCGCGGTCAAGGTGTTCCTGGAGAACGGCTACGACGCGGCGACGATGGTCGCGATTGCCGACGCCGCCGGGATCACCAAACCCACGTTGTATGCCCGCTACCCCGACAAGCGCGCGGTCTTCCTCGACGTCATTCCGTGGGCATTCAGCAGGGCCGTGCAGGTCGACACGCCCAACACCGCTGAGGACGAAGATCTGCGTACCGCCCTGGTGGCCGTCGGCCGAGGTGCGCTTCGTCAAGCACTGAATCCCGACATCGTCCAGCTGCACAAGATCGCACGCAATGAAGCGCATCGCTTTCCCGAATTCGGGCTCAGCGCAGAGTCACTCGGCTGGGCGAGTCGCCAGCAGCAGGTGATGGACCTGCTTTCGCGCCACGTCGAGGCCGGCGCCATCGACGTCGACGACATCGAGCTCACGGCCGAGCACTTCCTGGCCATGGTCGAGGTCTTGCCCGCGCGGCTGGCCGATTTCGGCCTCTATCGCACTCGCAAGGAGGAGCAGCGGCGTCTGCTGCACGCGGTGGATCTCTTCCTGCGGGGCGTGCTGACCCGATAGTTCCGCTTAACTTTACGGTCGGGTATAGTTAGCGCGTGGCAATGACGCTGTCGGTCGTCGACATCAAACCCAATATCGCCTCCGAAGTCCGTGCGACCAAGGCTGAACTTCTCAGCGGCATTCACGCTGAGACGCTGCGTGACCTGCTGGAACGTCGTGGCGTGCTGGTCTTCCCGCAGATCGGGTTCAGCGATGACGAGCAGGTCGAATTCACCAGGACGTTGGGCACATTCGCTCCCGAGCGCACCGGTGAGCAGGTCTACTCCGTCACGCTGGACACGAACATCAACGAGCTCGCGGATTACCTGAAGGGCTCGCTGTACTGGCACCTCGACGGAACGATGAACGACGTGCCGATCCGCGCTTCGCTGTTGTCCAGCAAGGTCGTGTGCCCGGACGGCAGCGGTGACACCGAATTCGCCAATACCTACGCGGCCTACGATGCGCTCGACGAGGCAGACAAGCAGGCGCTCGAGTCACTGCGGGTGATGCACTCGGCATGGAACACGCTTTTCTACTATGAGCCGGAACCGAGCTTCAAGACACTGCGGACGATGATGGCGATCGGCGATCGCGAGTTGCCGCTGGTGTGGAATCACCGCTCCGGGCGCAAGTCGCTGGTGCTGGGATGCACCGCGCGCCACGTGGTGGATATGGACTTCAGGAAGAGCGTCGAACTCCTTGTCCGCTTGCGGGATTGGGCCACCCGCCCCCAGTTCGTCTACCGGCACAGCTGGTCGGTCGGCGACCTGGTCATCTGGGACAACACCGGCACCATGCACCGCGCCACGCCCTACGACCCTGCGTCCGGTCGGCTGCTGCACCGCACCAAACTGGAAGGCGAGGAAGCCTTTCACTGATGGATGTCTCGCCCGCCGCATTCCTGCGCACGACGCTCCCGTTGGATCTGTCGTGCCTGACCGACCTGGATAGCGGTCGCTACCATTCGGTCTGGCTGCCCGACCACATGGTGAGCTTCTGGCCCGATGCCCTGTGGACACCGGAATTCACGGACCTGGCAACCGTGTCGCCGTCACCGCACCGCCATCTCGATGGCATGGCGGTTGCCGCGGCGGCGGCCGTGCTCACCACGACCGTGTCCCTGGCGACCAGCGTCGTCGACACCGTTCGTCGCCACCCTGCCCTGCTCGCGCAGAGCGCACTGACCGTCGATCACCTGTCTCGGGGACGATTCATCCTCGGTCTCGGCAGTGGCGAGACCGAGAACATCGTGCCGTACGGCTTCGAGTTCGCCAAGCCTGTCAGCCGCTTCGAGGAGGCGCTGAAAGTCATTCGCCTGCTGTGGGATAGCCCAGGTCCGGTCGATTTCGATGGCCAGTTCTACCGGCTCGAGGGCGCCCGGCTGGACACCGAGCCCTACGAAGGCCGGTTCCCGCCGATCTGGATCGGTGCCAGCGGACCGCGGATGCTCGAGATCGTCGGGCGCTATGCCGACGGCTGGTGGCCGGCCGGCGCGTGGACGCCCGAGCACTACGCGGAGATGCTCGGTGCGGTTCGCCGATCGGCCGAGCGCGCCGGGCGTGACCCGATGGCGATCACCCCGTGCTTTGTGCAGGTGTGCCTGATCGGCGAGGACGACGCGGCGATCGAGCGGATCGTCCGCGCGCCACTGGTGGCGAGCTTTCTCCTGCAGGTCTCGGCAGAGGTTCTGCGCCGCTTCGGCTTTGAGCATCCGATGGGTGCAGACTGGGGCGGGTTCCACGACATCAATCCGGCGACCATGACCCGCGAACGCATCCTCGATTTCCTCGATCGGGTAAACCCGGAGGCGATTCTGGCGGTGGTCCCGCACGGCACGCCCACCGAGGTGGCGCGCATCATCAAGTCGTATGTCGATGCCGGGCTTCGGGTTCCCAAGATTCTGGACTACAGCACCATGGCAGGTCTGGAATTCGGTGCCGCGTCGGCGGCCAATGTGCGTAGGACGGAAGACGAATTGCTGGCCCTGTGTGGAGGACGATCATGACCGGTGAAGGACAATCATGACCGTGGGATTGGATGCCGCAGGCCTGCTGGCCCAGGCGCTGTCCGAGACGAAACACGACGATTTCGGTGACCCGACCCTGCCGGAGCGGTTCACCGTGGCCGTCGAGCATCTCAACGGTATCGGACTGGACGCCAACGGCATTGCCGAAGCCGAGCGGGTATGCCACTGGCTGCTGACGTCACGGCTGGAACTGTTCGCCGACCGGACCCGATTCCCGATCGCGGATGAGTCGATCGACCGGCCGATGTTCGTCACCGGCGAACCGCGCTCGGGAACCACGCTTATGCATGCCCTGATGTCGGTGGATCCACACGGGCGCGCGCTGCGATTCTGGGAGGTCATGTATCCGTCGCCGCCTCCCGGTTTGGCAGGCCCCGATGATCCACGCCCGGACAGGGCCGACGCCGACTGGCGCGAGATCAACGCCAAGATGCCCAAATGGCTGCACAGCCACCCATACAACGACATGCTCGGCGACGGCCTCCCCGAGGACGAACGCACCTGGGCCTTCGACTTTCGAGTGATGACTCCCACCGCGTGGTGGCGGGTGCCGATGCAAACGCTGGTGGGCGGCCTGCCGACCGATCCCGCGGCGCAATACCGCATCCACAAGGCGATGCTGCAACAGTTCCAATACTCCCGGGAGCCCAGGTACTGGGTGCTGAAGGGATTCCACGGCTTTCGCCTCGAGGCGTTCTTCGATACCTACCCCGATGCCAACCTGTTGTGGTTGCATCGCGACCCGGTGCAGGTCGCAGCATCGCGGACGATGATGATGGCCGACATCCTCGATGGCATCGTCGGTGCGATCGATCTGCACGTCGAGGCGAAGAAACATCTCGAGATGACCCGCGCCAGCATCGCTAACACGATGACGTCGGCCATGGTGGATGATCCGCGGATCATGCACATCCCGTACACCGAATTCATCGCCGACCCGGTCCGGGCGGTGCGTGGCTACTACGCCTTCTGCGGACGCGCCCTCACCGACGCGGCCGAGGCCGCCATGCGGGACTACCTGGCCGCCAACCGCGGCGATCGCTACGGCAAGTTTCGCTACTCCACGTCCTTGCTCACCGATATCGGTGAAGATCTCGATGATCTGCACGCCGAATTCGCCTCGTTCCGTCAGCGGTTCGGCGTCCCCATCGAAAAACGGGACTGACGATGCACGAGCGGGTGTCGGTCCACGATGTCACTTTTCTCGGGGCGAGTCCCGCTGAATTACAGCGCAATTGGACGGCGTTGGGCGCGCGGCGGCTCAGCGTCATCGACACGCAATTCCTTGATCCCGAGTTCCAGCGCGTTCTCGACGGCGGCGATTATCTGATACACGCGATCTGCCACGTGTTCGGATCCAGCCGGGTGCCGGCGGAGGTGTCGTCGATAGGCGAAGCCCGCGCCGCCCTGTCCCGGCTGATCGAGATGGCCGCCACCACCGGAGCAACCTGTATCTACCTGCTCACCGGCGGTCGCGGCGAACTCAGCTGGGAGCAGGCGGCCGAGAAATTCTCCTCTGCGATCGAGCCGTGCACGCGCGAGGCGTCGGCGGCCGGTGTCAGCCTGGCCATCGAGAACGCGTCCAGCCTGTATGCCGACATCCACCTGGCGCACAGCCTGCGCGACACCATCACCCTCGCGGAGATGGCCGGGCTCGATATCTGCGTCGACCTCTTTCACTGCTGGGCCGAGGCCGACCTCGGGGGGTTGCTGAGATCGGCACTTCCGCGGACACGCCTCATCCAGTTGAGCGACTATGTGCTGGGCGATCGCGCACTGCCCGCCCGGGCGGTGCCCGGCGACGGTGCGATTCCGATCGAAGCCGTTGTGGCCCAGGTATTGACCGAGGGCTACCAGTACGGTTTCGACCTGGAGCTGATCGGTCCACGCATCGACGCGGAGGGGCGATTGGCTGCGGCCCGGCGCGGGTGCGAGGCGGTCGGCGCGATGCTCGACCGCCTGGGCGACTGAGGACAGGAGAAGACCAATGGCGTTCGGCGATGGCGCGGACGACGCAGCGCTCGACCGTGCGTGGGGCGAGTTCTGCGACCGGCTGAAGGCCGCGGGCAAGCACGCGTTCAAGGACGTCAACGCGACCTCTGACGTCCAGCGCACCGACGCCTTCCGGTTCCTGACCCAGAATCTGGGCCAGGCCTTCGATCTCGCGCTGGAGACCCGTGATCCGCGGTATCCGCTCATCCACGCGTTCTGCAACCCCACGCGCAAACTCGGCGGCGACTGCGCGGACTTCACCTACCAGCAGGCCTGGATCGACGGCGAGTCGACGTACCGGATCAGTGGAACACGCGGGACCGCAAGGTTTTTCAACGTCACCGTGCAGGGCGCGCGCCCATCCGGCCCGCAGGTACTGCATGAGCCGTTCGGTGATGTGCCGCAGGCCAATGTGTTCGGTCATCAACTCCACGTCGAACCGGATGGCACGTTCGAGCTGTACATCGGGGGAGCCGAACGCGAACCGAACTGGCTGCCGACCACCGCCGAGTCGCGCAAGCTGTTCATCCGTCAGGGCTTCGACCGCTGGGACGAGCGGCCCGGCCAGCTGCGCATCGAACGCGTCGACATGGTTTCGCCCAAACCGGTGCCGACGGCCGCGGCGATGGTCGACGCTTGTGCGTGGGCGGGCGATTTCGTCACTGGCTTGATGACCAGCTGGCCCGAATTCCCGTTCACCTACGGCGGTGTCGACAGCGAACACCCGAATCAGTTTCCGGCCATGGATGCCACCGAGGCCGACGGCAAGCGCGGCCGGACCGCCGCGAACATGTACTGGGAGTTGGGCTCTGACGAAGCACTCATCGTCGAGTTCGATGCCCACGAGGGCCTGTGGATGGTCACCAACATGGGGGCGTTCTTCACCAGCATGGACTTCCTCTACCGCCCGGTGAGCTACACACCGAGCCGCGCGTCGACCGACGGTGACGGCAGGGTCCGGCTGGTTCTCGCCCACGACGACCCGGGCGTGCACAACTGGGTGGACACCCAGGGCTTCGAACGCGGCAACCTCACCTACCGGCACATGCTCGAGGGGCAGCCGGCAGTATTGACCACCCGGCTGGTCAGCCGGGCACAGCTCGACGATGCACTACCGCCGGATACCAAGCGGGTCAACGGTGCTGAGCGCACCGCTGCGCTATGGGAGCGTTTCAACGGTGTGCGCGGCAGGTTCCCGCTGTGAGATCACTTGGCGCGGTTCATCACCCGGTCGGCGGCGGCCCAGTGCTCTTCGGACACCCACAGTTCGGCGAACGCGTCGATGGCTTCGGTGGGCGTCACGCCGGCAATCACCCGCTTGATCCGGCCGGCCGGTCGGTTGGCCAACGACCGTGCCAGCGTGCGCCATTCGTCGTCGAACGAGGTGCGGGGGACCACCCGGTCGATCAGCCCCCAGCGTTCGGCCTCGCCCGCGGTGAGCACCGTGCCCGATCCCGCGAGCAGCAAGGCCTTGCTCTTGCCGACCAGCGCGGCCAGCCGCTCGGCGCCGCCCCAGGCTGGCATGATCTCGAGGGTCACCTGGTTGAAGCCGATCTTCACGTCGTCGGCCGCGATCCGGATATCGGCGGCGACGGCGACTTCGGCTCCGCCGCCGAGCGCGTGTCCGTTCAGCGCGGCGATGACCGGGGCTTCGAAGCCGGCGATCCGGTCACAGATGGCGCGCATCCTGGCCGCCATCGCGGCGGCTTCCTCGGTGGTGCGCAGCGCGGCGAGCTCCTTGAGGTCACCGCCGGACACGAAGGCCCGGTCGCCGCCGCCGCGGATCACCAGGGCCTGTGCGCCGGCCGCGGCGTCGAGCGCCTCTTCGAGTTCGCCCATCGTGGAGAGCGCGATGGCGTTGCGGGCATGCGGCCGGTCGATCGTGAGGACCGCGAGTCCGTCGCTCCACTCCAGATCAACCATTTCGTTCTCCAATTTCGGTATTGGCATTCTCGATGCAGGAGAATAGCATCGCCATGCGGAGGTGCTGGTAGTTGAGAAATATCCCGGTTGAGCTGAGCAAACGCTACATCGAGGAGGGTTGGTGGACACCGGACACCCTGGGTGAGCTTCTCGCCCGAGGGCTGGCGGCCAACCCCGACACGGGGTTCTGGGTGCACTCCGCGGTGCGTCCGTTCAGCGGAACGTTCCGCGACGTGGAGACCGCCGCGCGCCGGCTGGCCGCCGGGCTGCGGGCTCGCGGGGTCGGGCCGGGCGACGTCATCGCCTTCCAGCTGCCGAACTGGGTCGAGGCCGCCGTGACGTTCTGGGCGTCGGCCTTCCTGGGCGCCGTCGTGGTCCCGGTCGTGCACTTCTACGGTCGCAAGGAACTGACCCACATCATCGGGACGGCACGCCCGAAGGTCTTCATCACCACCGAGCAGTTCGGTCGTATGACCTTCCATCCGGATCTGTGCGCCGAGGTCCCGATCGTGGGCCTGGTCGGGAAAGACTTCGACGAGCTGCTGGCCGATGAGCCGATGGTCGGCGAGCTGCACACCGATCCGGCCAGTCCGGCGCTCATCGCCTTCACCTCGGGAACCACCCGTGACCCCAAGGGTGTGATCCACAGCCACCAGACGCTGGGATTCGAGACCCGTCAGCTGCTGGAGAACTATGCGCCGGATCGGGGCAGGCAGATCACTGCGACCCCGGTCGGCCACTTCATCGGGATGGTCGGGGCGTTCCTGATCCCCGTGCTCGAGGGTGCGCCCATCGACCTGACCGACGTCTGGGATCCGGGCCGGGTGCTGGAATTGATGGAATCCGAAGGCATGTCGATCGGCGGCGGCCCACCGTATTTCGTCACCAGCCTGCTCGACCATCCCCAGTTCACCGAGTCGCACATGAACCGCATCAAGCATGTCGGGCTTGGCGGTTCGACGGTGCCGGTCGCGGTGACTCGTCGGCTTGCCGATCGGGGCGTGCACGTGTTTCGGTCCTACGGCAGCACCGAGCACCCGTCGATCACCGGCTCACGCCCGGACGCCGCCGAAGACAAGCGGTTGCTCACCGATGGCGACGCCCGACCCGGCGTCGAGGTACGCCTGACCGAGGAGGGTGAGATCCTTTCCCGCGGACCGGATCTGTGCCTGGGTTACACCGACGACGCGCTGACCGCGAAAGCCTTCGACTCCGACGGCTGGTACCACACCGGTGACATCGGCGTCCTCGACGAGGACGGCTACCTGACGATCACCGACCGCAAGGCCGACATCATCATCCGTGGCGGGGAGAACATCAGCGCACTCGAGGTGGAGGAGCTGTTGTTGAGCATGCCCGCGGTGGCCGAAGCGGTGGTGGTGGCCGCGCCGGATGCGCGCCTCGGTGAACACACCGCAGCGGTGTTGCGCGTCAAGGAGGGGCACGCCATGCCGACGCTGGCGGACGTGCGGGCCCACTTCGAGAGCTGCGGCGCTGCGCGGCAGAAATGGCCCGAGGAGCTGCATGAGGTGGCCGACTATCCGCGTACCGCCAGCGGCAAGGTGCAGAAGTACCTGGTGCGCAAGGGTATTGCCGCCCAGTAGGCGTTCAGACCGCACTCAGGGCGAAGTTTTCGCGAAATCCTCGCCCTGCTTGCGGTCTCAACGCCAGGCCTGGCGGACTCGGCGCACGATGTCGGGCTTCCGGTGACCGGCGAGCACTCTGACGCGGCGCCACCCGACATGGGTGATGTATTCCGATCGGACCACGTCGTCGCCGTAGATGCCTCGATCAAGGCGATGCTGCTCACCGTCGTATTCGACGGCGAGCATCACGTCGGGCCAGCCCATGTCGAGAAAGTAGTGCGAATAGCCGCCCGGCCTCGGCACCGGTATCTGGGTCTGCGGGCGCGGAAATCCCGCACTCATCAACAGCAGTCGCAGCCAAGTCTCGCGCGGCGATTGTGCGCCGGCATCGACCAGCTCCATTCGGCGGTTCACCTGCCGCAGACCCTTGACATGCGGATGGTTCTGCGCGATCTCGAGGACGTCGTCGACGGCGAAGTTGGTGGCTGTGGCCAACGCGTCAAGCCGCTCGACAGCACGGCCCGCGGGGCCTCGTCGGGCGAGGTCAAACGCAGTCCGCGGGACGCTGGTGACGGAAATACCGCGCCGCGAGCTGATTTCCGTGTCAAGCAATATCTCTTCGCGAATCTGTACGCCCGCTGGGGATTTGCGGCCGGGCCAGTTCACTTCGATCACAGCGTCGCGATCAACCCATTTGGCGCCGTGCAGTGCCGATGCCGCAACCCCGGAGATGACACCCTGGCGCCGCGACCACAACCAGGTCGCGACAGTCCGGTCGTGCAGCGACGGTGCACACTTCGTGGTGTACACATCAGGCAGCATGCGTTGGTACCGCGCCCGCAGGTCGTACTTCGAAACTCTGCCCGCCGCCAATGCCTCGCTACCAATGAACACCTCCGCCATGACTGGAGGTTGGCATATGGAGCGGACTCACGCCTTCACCTATCCACAGCGGCACTGAGACCGGCCTGAGAGCGAAGTTTTGGCGGAATTCTCGCTCTCAGTGCGGTGTCAACGAGAAGCGGCGGCCGCCAGGCCCGCGCGGTAACCGAATACCATTGCCGGGCCCAGGGTTCCGCCGGCTCCACCGTAGGCCCGCCCGGTCACACCGGCCATCGCATTCCCCGCGGCGAAGAGTCCAGGTATCGGTTCACCGCTGACGTGCAGCACCCGGCCATCGCGGTCGGTGCGGGGGCCGCCCTTGGTGCCCATGGCGCCGATCCCCACCGGAACGGCGTAGAACGGCGCGGTGTCCAGCGGGCCGAGGGTCTGCAGCGCCGGCGTGGCCGCCGAGTTGTCCCCCCAGTAGCCGTCGTATGCGCTTGCGCCACGGCCGAATTCGGGGTCGCTCTCCTGGGCGACGGCGTCGTTCCATGCGGTGAGGGTGGCGGCCAGCCCGTCGGCGTCGATCCCGGTCTTGGCTTCCAGCTCGGCCAGTGTCGCCGATTCGTTGAACCAGTCGGGTGCGGTGGCGCCCGGCTCGATACCGAGGAATCCGTACTGCTTCAGGTGCTGGGCGTCGAAGACGATCCACGCCGGATCGTTGACGTAGCCGGCGCGTGGGTCGAGCTGATGGAACGGCCCGGACATCGAGTTGTACTCGCCGGCCTCGTTGAGGAAGCGCTTGCCGGCCCGGTTGACGATGATGCTGCGCGGCCTGGTGCGCTCCAATCGCACACTGCGGCTGCGCGGTTTGCCGCCCAGCGTGTCGCCCGGAATCTGGATGACCGGCACCCACCAGGCCTCACCCATGTTCGCGAGGTCGGCGCCGTGCGCCATAGCCATCCGCAGTCCATCGCCGGTGTTGTTCGGCGGTGACACCGGGCCCCGCAACGGCCCCCGCAGGTAGGCCTCGACCAGGCGCTCATCCCATTCGAACCCGCCGGTTCCCAGGATCACCGCGTTGTTGGCCTTGACCCGGATTTCTTTGTCGCCGAGCACAATCCGCACTCCGGTGATACCGGACGCCGACCCGATCAGCTCGACCGCACGGGCCTCGGTCACCGGGGTGACCCCGAGGTCGAGCAGGCCCTTGAGCAGGCCGGCGATCAGTGCGGTGCCCGCAACGCAGTAGTCGCCATCCATATCGTCGACGGCGGCGTGGATGCGCGCCCGCGTCTCGGCGTCGATTCCCACATTGCTGAAGTCGACGGGGAATGACGTGATGCGCGATGCCCATTCGCCCACCGTGGCCCGATCGAACGGTTTGGCGTTCAACGACCGCCCGCCGCCTGGCTGGCCGCCCGGCAGTTCGGGCTTGTAGTCGGGGAAACCCTCGGCGACCTCGAACTGCAGGGCGCTGTGCGCTTCGATGTAGTCCAGCATTGCCGGGCCGGTGCGCACGAAGGTCTCGACCAGGTCGTGGTCCATGACGCCGAGTGATTGGGCCTCAAGATATTTCAGCGCGTCGGCGACGCTCAGCTCACCGCCGGCGGCCCGGTTGTGCGCGGGAATCCAGACGATCCCACCCGAAACCGCGGTGGTGCCACCGACCGTCGGCGCCTTCTCGAACACCGCGACCGATGCGCCCTCGACATGAGCGACCAGTGCGGCCGTCAGCCCGGCGCCGCCGGTGCCGAGGACGACGACATCAGCTTCCTGGTCCCACGAAGGTGGGACGGAGCGGTCCGAGCCCCAGGTGTCCGCCATACTTCACTCCTGTTGCCGCACACGGGTATTGGTGTGTGCATATACCGAACGCAGGTGTTCGTTGTTGTCACGCTAATGACGTCGCTCGTACGGTGTCAAGCGCTCCGGGAACCGTTTGCCCAGTTCAGCGGGGTGCTTAACTCAGGACGGCGGACAGACGTTGGGCTGCCGTGATGGCCGCTTCGCGGCCGTTCAGCACCAGGTCTTCGCGGTGCGAGATCAGGTTGATGCAGGTGTGCGGCGCGGCAGGGGGCCGGTGAACCGGGACCGCGAGGCCGTAGGTATTGGGCTCGACCTCGCCGTGGGTGATGATCCAACCCTGATCACGTGCACGGGTCACCAGCGGGCGTTCGCTGGGCCGCGGCGGCATGCTGGCCAGCAAGGCGATCCCGGCCGCACCCTTGTCCAGCGGATAGCGGCTGCCCTCGTGGAATGACAGCTGATAGGACACCCGGGTCGGCACGATGACCGCGATCGCGACCTGTTGATCACCCTCGGCGACCAGCAGTGACACCGTTGTGCCGAGTTCGTCGGCGAGCCCGCGCAGGGTCGGCAGAGACAGTTCGCGGATGTTGTTGTCGAACGACGCCCCCAGCGCCGCCAAGCCGGCCGCGGCCCGGAATCGTCCGTCCTCGGCCTTGGCGACCAGCCGGTAGGAGGCCAGGGTGCTCAGCAGCCGGTAAGCGATCGTCCGGTGCACTCCGATGTGGTCGGCGACCTGTTGAATCGTCAGCCCACCTTTGGCCGCCGCGACCAGCTGCAATGCGTGTAGGCCGCGGGCCAGGGTCTGTGACCCAGGCGCAGCGTTGACTGGGCTTTCGGTGGGTGTCTGCGTCATGCCGTCCCCGTGCTTGAGGTGCGAAATCGGGTGCGAGCCACCCCGAAGTGCCTTGACATACAGCACTGCGAGAGTGATGCTCTTAAACTATCGCACGTCATTGTTCAATAATTACACATACCGCTTACAAAAAGCGAGAATCCCATTATCACCGACGATAGGGGCCACGGGGTGCCGGAGTTCGAAAGCGTCTGGAGCGATCTGCAGGGCGTTGCGTTCTCACAGGGTTATCTGGATGCCGGCGGAGTACGCACTCGCTACCTGCACGCCGGTGATCGGGGTAAACCCACACTGGTACTTCTGCATGGATCGGGCGGGCACGCCGAGGCCTACGTGCGCAACATCGAGGCGCACGCTGAACATTTCTCCACCTGGTCGATCGACATGCTGGGACACGGTTACACCGACAAGCCAGGGCATCTGCTGGAGATTCCGCACTATGTCGACCACCTCGCGGCCGTCCTCGACACCATCGGGGCGCAGCGGGCGTACATCTCCGGTGAGTCGCTGGGCGGCTGGGTGGCCTCGCGCTTCGCTGTCGATCACCCCGATCGGCTCGAGCGTCTGGTGCTCAACACCGCCGGTGGTTCGCAGGCCGACCCGGAGGTGATGAAGCGGATCATCGCGCTGTCGATGGCTGCCGCGGAGAACCCGAGCTGGGAGACCGTCCAGGCCAGGATCAAGTGGCTGATGGCCGACAAGTCCAAGGGCTACGACGACATCGTCGCCAGCCGGCAGCGGGTGTACCGGCAGCCGGGATTCGCCGCCGCGATGCGCGACATCATGGCCCTTCAGGATCCCGAGATCCGGCAGCGAAACCTGATGAGCCCCAGCGACTACGGTGCGATCACCGCGCCGACGCTGGTGCTGTGGACCAGTGACGACCCGACCGCCGACACGACAGAGGGCCGGCGCATCTCGGAGATGATCCCCGGCGCGCGCTTCGAGGTCATGGAGGGTTGCGGGCACTGGCCGCAGTACGAGGACCCCAAGACGTTCAACCGCCTGCACATCGACTTCCTCCTGGACCGGTGAGCATGGATGTCGACGTCGTCGTGGTGGGTGGCGGGCCGGTCGGCCTGACCCTGTCCAATGTCCTTGGCCTGCAGGGTGTCCGCACACTGGTGGTCGATGAGCGCGACGCCCTGATCGATTACCCGCGCGGGGTCGGCCTCGACGACGAAGGCCTGCGCACCTTCCAGTCCATCGGCCTGGTGGACGCCGTCCTACCGCATACCGTGCCCAACCAGATCCTGCGGTTCTACGACGGCAAGCGCCGGCTGCTGGCCGAGATGGCGCCGCCCGACGCGCGGTTCGGCTGGCCCAAGCGCAACGGGTTCGTGCAGCCCCTGGTCGACGCCGAGCTGTACAAGGGCCTCGACCGGTTCGACCACGTCGAGGTCGCGTGGGGTCATCCCATGACCTCGATCACCGAGACCGCCGACGGTGTCACCGTCGAGGTCTCTCCGGCCGACTCCGGGCCGCGAAAAATCAACGCCCGCTACGTCGTCGGCTGCGACGGCGGGCGCAGTGCCACTCGCCGCCTGATGGGGGTGTCCTTCGACGGGACGACGTCGTCGACCCGGTGGCTGGTCGTCGACATCGCCAATGACCCGCTCGGACATCCCAACAGCGAAGTCGGCGCCGACCCGGTGCGGCCCTACGTCTCGATCGCCATCGCCCACGGCATCCGGCGGTTCGAGTTCTTGATCCACGCCCACGAAACCGACGAGCAGGCCGAGGATCCCGCGTTCGTGGCGCAGATGCTCGCCCGGCTGGTGCCGTACCCGGACAAGGTCGACATCATCCGCCGCCGGTTGTACACCCACCATTCGCGCATCGCCAGCTCGTTCCGCAAGGGCCGCATGCTGATTGCCGGAGATGCTGCCCACCTGATGCCGGTCTGGCAGGGTCAGGGCTACAACAGCGGTATCCGCGACGCGGCCAACCTCGGCTGGAAACTGGCCGCGGTGGTCAAGGGACAGGCCGGCGACGCGCTGCTGGACAGCTACGACGTTGAGCGCCGCAAGCACGCCCGGGCCATGATCGACCTGTCGACCACCGTGGGCAAGGTGATCTCGCCGACCAACCCGCGCGTCGCGGGCGCTCGCGATGTGCTCATCCGCGCGGCATCACTGGTACCCACGCTGAAGCGCTACGTCCTGGAAATGCGCTTCAAGCCGATGCCACGCTACGAACAGGGTGCGGTGGTGCACAACGAGCCGCGCTCACCGTCCTCGGCGGTCGGCACGCTGTTCATCCAACCCCGCGTGGACACCCGGGAGCAGCAGAACGTCCTGCTCGACGATGTCATCGGGCCCTGGTTCGCCTTTGTGTGCTGGAGCAACAACCCCCGGCAATTACTGGGGGAGAGGGCGTTTGCCGCCTGGAAGTCGCTCGGCGCCGTCTTCGTGGCGCTGCGCCCGAGCACCCAGTTGCACTGGACCGGCCACGATGACCCCGACGTCCTGGTGGTCGGCGACCGTACCGGCGCGCTGAAAGCCTGGTTCGACAGCCACGAAGAGTCCGTGATGTTCCTGCGCCCCGACCGTTGCATCGCCGGCGCGTGCATCGCCCAACGCACACCTGAGCTGAGCGCTGCCCTGCTCGACAAGCTCACCCTGACCCCGGGAGTCACCGATGCCACTGGCCCTCTGCTGCATGTCGCACAGCCCGCTGCTGAATCTGCCGGGACCGTCGGAGGAACTGCTTGATGACATCAACGCCCGGCTTGCCGACACCCGCGCCTTCGTCGCGGACTTCGATCCCGAGCTGGTGGTCATCTTCTCCCCGGACCACTACAACGGATTCTTTTATCGGCTGATGCCGCCATTCTGTATCGGGACCGCGGCGCACGGCGTCGGCGATTACGGCACCCACGCCGGACCGCTGAACGTGCCCGCCGACGTGGCCAACGAGATGGCGGCCGCGGCATGGGAAGCCGGCGTCGACGTGTCCTTGTCAGCGGCGATGGATGTCGATCACGGCACGGTGCAGCCGCTCGAGGTGCTCTTCGGATCCGAAAATCTGCGCGCGGCTTCGCCCCCTATCATCCCGGTGTTCATCAACTCGGTGGCCACCCCGCTGGGGCCACTCAAGCGCACCAGGGCCCTTGGCACCGCGATCGGTGAATACCTGGGCACCTTGGGCAAGCGGGTGCTGATCGTCGGATCCGGTGGGCTGTCCCACGATCCACCAGTGCCGACGTTGGCGACGGCGCCACCGGCCGCGCTGGAGCGCATCGTCGGTGGGGCGCCGATGTCGCCGGAAGGGCGGGCGGCACGGCAAGACGCCGTAATCGCCGCGGCACACGATTTCGCGCACGGGCAGAGCCCGCTGCAGCCGCTGAACCCGGCCTGGGATCACGCCCTGCTGGACTTGATCGACACCAATCGGCTGGCCGAGGTGGACGGCTGGAGCAATGACTGGATTGCCCGTGAGGCCGGCAACTCGGCACATGAGATCCGCACCTGGGTGGCGGCTTTCGCCGCGATGGCGGCCCAGGGTGATTACCAGACGCAGCAGCGCTACTACCGCGCTGCTCCCGAGTTGATCGCGGGCTTCGCGATCCGGACGGCGGTGCTCGCGTAATGACAGAACCTTTCGATCACTCCGTCGATGTCCTCGTCATCGGCTCTGGCGCGGGCGGGATGACCGCGGCACTGCGCGCTGACGCGGCCGGGCTGGACACCCTGATCGTGGAGAAGTCGCCGAAATTCGGTGGCTCATCGGCACTTTCTGGCGGTGGCATCTGGGTGCCAGGCGCGCCGTCGCAACGCAAGGCCGGCTACTCGCCGGATCCGGACGGGGTGTTCGAGTACCTCAAGACCATCACCGGCGGTCTGGTCAGCGACGAACGGCTGCACGCCTACGTCGACGCCGCCCCCGAGATGATGGAGTTCCTGGAACAGTCCAGCAGCTGGTTCGACTTCGTCTGGAAGCCCGGCTATGCCGACTACTACCCGGAGCTGCCCGGCGGCTCCGAGCGCGGCAGCACCATCAATGTGCCCGAGATCGATCTGCGCAAGCTCGGCGAGGAGGAACAGAACCTGCTCGCGCCCCTGGCGCTGGCGCCCAAGGGAATCTGGTTCGCTCCCAAGGATCTTCGGCTGTTCTACCAGGTCCGGCAGAACTGGCGGGGCAAGGCCGTACTGCTCAAACTGATCTGGCGGATGTTCCGGGCCCGGGTGTTCGGCGACCGGATGGCCGCGATCGGGCAGTCGCTGATGGCGCGGATGCGGCTGGCGCTCAAAGAGAAGGACATCCCACTGTGGCTGTCGGCGCCCATGACCGAACTGATCACCGACGTGGACGGCTCAGAAGGACGGGTGGTCGGCGCCGTGGTGGAACGGGACGGCAAGCCGCTGCGCATCGCCGCCCGGCGCGGTGTGGTCGTGGCCTCCGGTGGGTTCGACCACGATATGGCGTGGCGTCGTGAGCACCTGCCGGTGCTGGAAAAGGACTGGAGCTTCGGCAATCCCGCGGCCACCGGCGACGGGATCCGGGCGGGTGAGAAGGTGGGAGCTGCCACCGATCTGCTCGATGAGGCGTGGTGGTTCCCCGCGATGTGCTGGCCCGACGGGCGCCTGCAGTTCATGCTCAACGAGCGCATGATGCCCGCCCAGTTCGTCGTCAACGGCGCAGGCAAGCGGTTCATCAACGAGGCCGCGCCGTATATGGATTTCGCGCACGCGATGATCGAGGGCCAGAACGCGGGAGTTGAACACATCCCGTGCTGGCTGGTCACCGACATCGCGTCGTTTCATCGGTATGTGGTGGGCGGCCACCTGCCGATCCCGAAAATACCGCTCGCCCCGGTGCCCACCGGCCGCAAGATTCCGCAGGCCTGGCTGGACTCCGGCATCGTGGTGGCCGCCGACACCTTCGGGGAACTGGCAGCCAAGATCGGCGTTCCGGCAGACGAATTGCAGCGCACCGCAGCCCGGTTCAACGAACTCGCCCGCAAGGGCCACGACGACGACTTCAACCGGGGCGACAGCGCCTACGACAACTACTACGGCGACCCGACGCTGCCCAACCCCAACCTCGCTCCGCTGGGCAAGGCGCCGTATCTGGCCTTCCAAATCATCCTCGGCGACCTGGGTACCTCGGGTGGATTGCTCACCGACGAGCACGCCAGGGTGCTCCGTGACGACGGCACCGCCATCGGTGGGCTCTACGCCACCGGGAACGCCTCGGCCGCGGTCATGGGCCGCAGCTACGCCGGCGCCGGCGCCACCATCGGACCCGCAATGACGTTCGGATACGTCGCAGCAGAACACATTTCCCATAACTCCAATCGAGAGGTAACGGCATGAAGATCTCCCTGTTCTACGAGTTCGCGCTGCCACGGCCGTGGTCCGACGACGACGAGCACCAGATGTTCCAGGACGGTCTGGACGAGGTCGAAGCTGCCGACAAGGCCGGCTTCTCCACCGTCTGGCTCACCGAACACCACTTCCTGGAGGAGTACTGCCACGCGACCGCGCCGGAGATGTTCCTGGCCGCGGCGAGCCAGCGCACCAAGGACATCCGGCTCGGGTTCGGTGTGATGCACCTGCCGCCGCCGATCAACCACCCGGCGCGTATCGCCGAGCGCGTCGCCACCCTGGACCATCTGTCCAACGGACGCGTCGAATTCGGCACCGGCGAAGGCTCTTCGGTCGCCGAGCTGGGCGGCTTCGGCATCGACCCGGCGGACAAGCGCACCATGTGGGAAGAGGCGCTGGAGGTGTCGATCCGCTGTATGACCGAGGCGCCGTTCACCGGGTTCAAGGGTGAGCACGTCGAGATGCCGCCCCGCAATGTCATCCCCAAGCCGCTGCAGAGCCCGCACCCACCGGTGTGGGTGGCCTGCACGCGTCCGTCCTCGGTGCAGATGGCGGCTCAGAAGGCCATCGGCGCATTGAGTTTCGCCTACACCGGCCCCGAAGCGCTCAAGGACCGGGTGGACGGCTACTACACCGAGTTCGAGGAGCAGGGCGCGCCCGTCACGCCGGCCATCAACCCCAACATCCTGGCCATCGGCGGTGACCTGTCGATGATGGTCGCGAAGAACGACGACGAGGCGCTGGCGCGGCTCGGAATCGGCGGTGGGTTCTTCTCGTTCGGCATCATGCACTACTACCTGACCGGGATGCACACGCCCGCTCGTACCGGGGTGTGGGAACTCTACGAGCAGGCAGTGAAGGACGACCCGACCCTGGCCTACGGTCCGGGCCGCGGTGCCATCGGCTCGCCGGATACGGTGCGGGAGTTCCTGCGCGGCTACGAGGCCAGCGGTGTTGACGAGATCATTCTGCTGCTGAATCCACGCAGCCACGAAGGCACGATGGAGTCGATCGAGATCATGGGCAAGGAGGTACTGCCCGAGTTCATCGAGCGCGACGCCAAGGCCGTCGCGGCCAAGGCCAAGCGTCTTGAGCCCGTCATCGAGAAGGTCGAGGCTCGTCGCCGGCCATCGGAGGCCCCCTTGTTCGACGAGACCTACTCCTTCGGTGGGCTGCCCACCGGCCGGGGTGGAAAGTTCACCGCCGGTGAGATTCCGGAGGCGATGGCCGAGATCAACGAGGGCCGCGTGAAGGCCGCGCAGTTGGAGAAGGAGAAGCGGGAAGCCAAGTAGCGCGTGTCTACCATCGATGATCTGCTGCGGTACGACGGCCGCCGTGTTGTAGTGACCGGCTGCGCGTCGGGAATCGGCGCGCAGCTGTGTGGTCAGCTCACCGATCTGGGTGCCGAGGTGGTCGGCCTTGATCTGCGGCCCCCGGCGCCCGGCGCCGTCGAGCTGAACGACTTCGTCGAGGTCGATCTGGCCGATCCCGGATCGATCGATCGGGCCGCGGCCGCGGTGAGCGGCCCGGTCGATGCGTTGTTCAACGTGGCCGGGGTGTCCTCGGGGATCGGGAATCCGTTGTTGGTCCTCACGATCAACTTCCTGGGCACCCGGCAGTTCACCGAGGCGATGCTGCCCAAGTTGGGACCGGGCTCGTCGGTCGTTTGCGTGTCGTCCCTGGCCGCGGCGAACTACCGTGAGAACCTGCCGCAGGTGGCTGCTCTGCTGGCGACGGGCTCGATGGCCGAGGGCATCGGTTGGTGCCACGACCATCCCGACGCATTGGCCGACGGCGGCTATCGGCTGTCCAAGGAGGCAATCATCGGGTACGCGGTGAGCAGTGCGGTACCGCTGGGCGCCAAGGGCATCCGGATCAACTGCACCGGACCGGGGGTGACCGAGACCCCGATCCTCGATCAGCTGCGATCGGCCTATGGGCACGACTTCCTCGACACCATTCCCAAGCCGCTGGGGCGGGTGTCGAACCCAGCCGAGCAGGCCGCGGTGCTGGTGTTCCTGGGCAGCAAGGCCGCCGGTTACATCACCGGGCAGGTCATCTGGGCCGACGGCGGCAACATCGCGGCGCGCCAAGCTGCCGACTACGAGAAGGGCTGACCAGTGGCCGATATGAGCGATTTCCGTCGGGTCGCCGACGACGTCCGTAACTGGGGCCGCTGGGGTGACGCCGACGAGCTCGGCACACTGAACTTCATCACGCCAGAGAAGATCGCCCAGGCGGCAGCAACAGTCCAGCACGGCAAGGTGTTTCCGCTCGGCGTCGACTTCGGCTCGTCGGGTCCGCAGGGCGCGTTCCATTACCGGCAGAATCCCATGCACGTGATGACGATCGACGGCGGCGACGCCAACACGCTCATGGAGTACGGGCCGAAATGGCTGCGCAATCCCGGGGCCGCGCAGTTGGGCGGGTACAGCAAGGCCGGGCCGATGCGGTTCAACGACGACATGATCATCATGCCGCTGCAGGCCGCCACCCAATGGGACGCGCTGTCGCACGTCTACTACGAGGACAAGCTCTACAACGGCTTTCCCGCGGAGTCGGTGACCAGCCTCGGCGCCTACTACCTGGGTATCGACAAGGTCGTCAGCAAGGGCATCACCTCGCGGGGCGTCCTGCTCGACATCGTCAAGCTGCGCGGCGTGCCGACCTATTGCGCGCTCGGCGAGCCGATCACGCCGGCCGAGCTCGACGAGGCGGCCAGGACGCAGGGCGTCAGCATTGAACCCGGCGATATCGTGCTGATCCGAACCGGTTGGTGGGCACGCTTTCTGGAGACCGGTGATGGTGGCGAGCCCGGCGCCGGCCTGGACTGGACCTGCGCGTCGTGGCTGGCCGACCATCAGGTGGCCGCCGTTGCGGCCGACAACCTGATGGTGGAGAACCCGGCGTCGGGGGTGGACGGTGCGATCCTGCCGATGCACATGCTGTGCCTGCGCGACATGGGCCTGATGCTGGGCGAGTACTGGAATCTCACCGAATTGGCCGCTGATTGCGCGGCCGACGGGCGCTACGAGTTCCAGCTCGTCGCACCGCCGCTGTCCGTCACCGGGGGCGTCGGATCGCCGGTAAACCCGATCGCGATCAAGTGAGCATTGCGCACCGGACCGTCGACGTCGACGGGCTGGCCACACATTTCCTGGAGGCGGGGGAGGGCGAGCCCGTCGTGCTGCTGCACGGTGGCGAGTTCGGGGTGAGTGCCGAAATCGGCTGGGAACGAGTCATTCCGGTGCTGTCGCAGCGCTATCGGGTGCTGGCGCCGGACATGCTGGGCTTCGGTGACTCGGCCAAAGTCGTCGACTTCACCGATGGACGCGGCATGCGGATCCGGCACATCGCGCGGTTGTGTGCGCTGTTGGGCATCGACTCGGCGCATTTCGTCGGCAACTCGATGGGGGCCATCAACCTGTTGGTGGACCTCACCTCGGCGGCTCCCGTGCTGCCGGTGCGCAGCGCGGTTGCGATCTGTGGCGGCGGCGAGATCCAGAAGAACCGGCACACCACCGCGCTGTACGAGTACGACGCCTCGTTCGAGGCGATGCGGGCCATCGTGGAGGCACTGTTCTTCGACTCCTCGTTCCCGGCGGATGAGGCTTACGTGCGGCGACGCTACGAGTCCAGCATCGCTCCGGGAGCCTGGGAGTCATTGGCGGCGGCCAGGTTTCGCCGGCCCGGACTGGATGCCCCGCCGACCCCGTCGAGCAAGCGGGCCTATCACCGGATTGACGTTCCGGTCCTGGTGGTCGAGGGTGCGGGGGACAAGCTGCTCCCGCAGGGGTGGGCCGCCGAGATCGCCGGGCAGATCACCGGGGCCCGCTCGGCCGTCGTCGACGACGCCGGTCATTGCCCGCAGATCGAACAGCCCGATGCGCTGGCGGACGTGCTGCTGACGTTCTTCGCCGAGGTGGGCGACTAGCTCGTCTGTCTCCTACGCCCAAACCGACATTACGCAGAAGAAGTGCGAGTAGGTCTCTGCAAAACGTCGATCTCGGCGTGGGGCAGGCTGAGGACCCTCGCGCCGAAATCGACGTAACTGCGGGGTTTTCTCGATGTTTCGCGGCGAAACGTCGGTTTCGGCGCGGGGGAGGCTAGGGCCCGACGCGCTCGACGCCCACGTAGGCCGAACTCAACGCGGGCGTCTGCGACAGCGGATCGACCGGAGACCCGTCGACCAGAAGATTCCGGTTGACGCCGAACGACATTGGCGCTGCACCGCCACGCGGGTCGAATACCCGCGACCCCCACCCGTGGTCGACGATGACGATGCCGCGGCGGGGCCGGTCGCTGACCTCGGCAGCGAGTTCGATCTCGCCGATGGGTGAGAAGACCCGGACGCGATCGCCGTCGGCGATGCCCAGCGCGGCGGCGTCGGCGGTGTTGATCACCGCGTGGTTGTCCTTGCCTGACGGGTGCAGGCCTTCAATATCGTTGAGCCAGGAGTTCATCGAATGCCTGCGCCTGCGGTTCGCCAGCTGGAAGGGCAGCCCCGCAGGCGATTGCGGGCGTGGTTCGGCGAGCAACTCGTGGGCACGTGCCACGAACTCCGCGGGCGCGACGTGAATCTTCTTGTCATCGGTGCGCAAAGCCGGTCGCAGTTGCCCGAATTCGCGCTTTCCGAACACCCAGCCGTGCGGATGATCCATGACGGCTCGCCAGCTGATGCCGCGGCTGGCCGCCACCAGCATGCGGTCGATCCAGTGCGGCCCGAACGCCATCCGCGGCCTGCGCGCGAGCTTGGCGGCTGCACGCGTCGCCTTGACAAACCCGTTGACGCCCCGCATGCCCAGGAACGGCCGCTTCATCGCCAGCGTGAGGTCCAGGAAGAACCGCCACTCCTCGCGGGCCTCGCCCGGAGGATCGACCGCCCGTCGCCCGTACTGGATGTACGGCTCGTCGTGCAGGCCGCTGGTGAGCGCCAGCAAGTCGTCGCGTTCCAGCCAGTGCGCGGCGGGCAACAGCCAGTGCGCGTGACGGTGGCTTTCGCGCTGCAGGAAGTCGATGGCCACCAACAGGTCGAGCTGCTCGAGCGCGGCGTCCAGGCGCGCACCGTCCGGGCCGGAGATCACGGGGTTGCCCGCGTTGATCACCATGGCCCGAATCTGCCCTCGCCCGGAAGTGGTGATCTCGTCGGGCAATTCGTCCAATCCGTGGTGGCCGGCGACCATCGGCCGTCCCTGCAGCCGGCTGCGGTGATCGGTGGGCTTCACCAACGCAGCCAATTTGAGTGCGTCGACGTAGCCGCGCTCGAAGCGACGGCCACCGGGCCGGTCCATCCGGCCGGTGATGACGTTCAGCACATGGCCCAGCCACTCGCCGATCGTTCCGGCCAGGTGCAGTGACACGCCGGTTCGGGTGATCGCCATCGCCCCCGGCGCGGCCGCGAAATCCCTTGCTAGCGACTCGATATCAGCGCGGGGGAGATCGCAGCGAGCGGCCAAGTCGTCGAGGTCGGCGGCCGCGATCAGGCTGCGCAACTCCGATACGCCCAGCGCCAGGTCTGCGCAGTCTTCGCGATGCTCGAGGCCTTCGTCGAGGATCACCTTGACCATGCCGAGCAGCAGTGCCCAGTCCTGCCCGGGGCGAATCGGCAGATGCGTGTCGGCCTTCTCGGCGGTCTCGGTCCGGATCGGGTCCACGACGACGATCTTGGCACCCTGACGTTGCCGTGCCAGCGCCCGTTTCCAACCGCCCGGTACTGACTCCACCCAATTCCATGCGCTGACAGCGGGATTGGCGCCAACCAGCAGGAAGAAGTCACAGTTGTCGACATCCGAGACCGGGACGAACAGCTGGGAGCCGTACATGGCTTGGGCCACCACATGCAACGCGTTCTGGTCCACCGACCCGACGTAGTAACGGTTCTGGCTGCCAATGGCATCCAGCCAGCCCGTCATGAACAGCAGATTCGACGACGAGAACCCGGCCGGGTTGCCGGTGTAGCTGGCGACGGCGTCCGGTCCACCGGCGGAGATGATCGTCGACATCCGGGTGGCGATGTCGGCGATCGCCTCGTCCCATGTCGCCTCGACGTACGCGTCGCCCACCCGCCGCAGCGGACGGGTGATGCGGCGCGGGTGGTCGACGAGCTGGCCGGCGGTGCGGCCTTTGGCGCAGAAATCCGCCCAACTGTGCGGATTCTCTTTATCCGCAGAGATTTTCACCACCCGCCCCGCTTCGACGGTCACCTCGACGCCGCACGACGCGAGGCAGTACCGGCAGAACGTGTGCACGGTCTGCTGCGGGCGCACGGTTACTTCAAGCAGCTTCCACCGTCGACGGGCAGCGCGACGCCGGTGATGTAGCGAGCCTCGTCGGAAGCCAGGAACAGCACAGCGTTCGCGATGTCCTCCACCTCAACCCAGCCGATCGGCAGCGTGTGCATGAACTCGCCGACGACCTTCATGTCGTCGGGGCCCGGGTTCTCCAGATCCGGGCGGAACAGCTTCATGGTGCCCTCGTTCATGAACAGCGGAGTGTTCACGTTCGTCGGGCACACCGAGTTCACCCGGACATTCTGCGCGCCCAACTCGACAGCGAACGTCTTCATCAGTCCGAGGACGCCGTGCTTAGCTGCGATGTAGTGCCCGGTGTGCGGGTAGGCCTTGAGGCCGCCGACCGAGCTGGTCAGGATGATCGATCCGCCGCGCTCACCCGCGAGAATATGGGGAACACCGGCCTTGACGGTCTTCCATACGCCGGACAGGTTGATGTCGATCATCGCGGTCCAGTCGGTCTCGCTGGTCTTGTCCAGCGTCTGGCCGCCGTTGCCGATACCGGCGTTCGCGACGATGATGTCGAGCCGGCCGAACTCCTCGACACCGGCGTCGACGGCGGCCTTCAGCGCGTCGTAGTCGCGCACGTCGACCTCGGCGGTGAAAATGCGGCGGCCGGCGTTCTTCACCAGATCAGCGGTCTCGGCCAGATCCTCCGGTGTGGACGCGGCGATCAAGTCGACGGTGTCGATCTTCTTACAGATATCGACCGCGATGATGTCGGCGCCCTCCTGCGCCAGCCGGACCGCGTGAGCCCGACCCTGTCCGCGTGCCGCACCGGTGATGAATGCGACCTTGCCTTCTACCCGTCCTGCCATGGTTCTTCAGTCCTCTTGTCGTTGTAGTTGGTGGATGTCAGGGAATGATCGTCGGCATGGCATCCCAGCCGCGGACCGCAGTGGTCTGGGACTTCACCGCATTCGGCCAGTCGACGTCCCAGGTGGGGAAGCGCTTGAGGATTTCTTCGAGCGCGATGCGCCCCTCCATCCGGGCCAGCGCGTTGCCCATGCAGAAATGAGTGCCCGCCCCAAAGGTCATGTGCGACTTCAGCTCACGATGAATGTCGAACACGTCGCCGTCGGGGGCGAACCGGCGGTGGTCACGGTTGGCCGAACCGACGAGCATCAGCATCGCCGAACCCTCCGGCACGGTCTGTCCGTAGTACTCGGTCTCCCTGGCGACGTAGCGGGCGATCTGTAGCGCCGGCGGTTCCCAGCGCAGGATCTCTTCGACCGCCTGCGGGATCAGGGCCGGATTTTCGGCCAGCTCGCGACGCTGATCCGGATACTCGGCCAATGTCTTTCCGGCCCAGCCGATCAGCCGGGTGGTGGTTTCCGACCCGGCGGTCGCGATCACCGTCAAATAGAGCAACAGTTCTTCGCGGGCCAGTCGCCGCACCGTGCCGGTCTCGTCGGCGAACTCGACGTTGAGCAGGTCGGTCATGATGTCGTCGGACGGGTGGTCGCGGCGGTAGTCGATGAACTCGGCGAACACCTCGCCGGTGGCCAGTAGGTCGACCTCCTTTTTCTGGAGGGTGGCCTCACCGTGATCGGTGATCGCGCGCTGCCGGTCCTCC
Organism: Mycobacterium sp. RTGN5; assembly: GCF_033804465.1. Lineage (NCBI taxonomy): Bacteria > Bacillati > Actinomycetota > Actinomycetes > Mycobacteriales > Mycobacteriaceae > Mycobacterium > Mycobacterium sp. RTGN5. The sequence goes on along the minus strand of NZ_JAPZLA010000006.1, from coordinate 100,655 downwards.
GGAATGCCCAGCAGCATGCCGATCACCCGCATCGGCATCTGCTCGCCGAGGTCGTTGACGAAGTCGAACTTCCCGGTACCGATCAACGGATCCAGGCACCGAGTGGTGAATTCGCGGATCTGCGGCTCCAGCGCAGCAATTTTGCGCGGGGTGAACACTCGCGACAACAGGTTGCGGTGGATGTTGTGGATCGGCGGGTCCTCGAAAATCAACGTCCCGGTGGGAATCTCCATGCCGGACTTGATGATTTCCAGCAATGCACCACGGCCGGAGATGAACGTTTCGTGGTCGATGACAGCCTTGTTGACATCGTCGAACCGGCTCAACGCGAAGAAGTCGAGCTCGGGGTTGTAGTACAACGGCGATTCCTCGCGCAGGCGCGCGAACATCGGAAACGGGTTGATGTTTTGGTCGACGTTGTAGGGATCGTAGTGAAGATCCCTGTCGGCACTGACTGTCACCGGAATGTTCCTCCCATGGGCCATTGGGTGTGAGCAACTGTCGCAGCTTCGTTCAAAACGTGTCAATGCAATGTCCGGAATGCGTGAGGTTTGCTGGCCAAGTGAGAGAACATCGTTCTCCGATCGCTCGTTTAGCCGCACTAAAGGGTTTGTCGTACCAGCCCAGGCGGCATCGATAGGTCCATTTAAATCAACCGCTTGACTTCGGTCGGATGCAGCGAGTTGACTGCGTACGCCGCCGGATCGGCGTGCGGACGAGAGGGATTGGGCCGTCATGGGCAACGAATTGGCAGGCAAGGTCGCGGTCGTCACCGGCGGTGCATCGGGCCTCGGAGCCGGCATCGTCGAGCGGTTTCTCGCCGAGGGCGCGACCGTCGTCTTCGGCGACATTGACGTCGAACAGGGTCGGGCGCTGGCCGACGGCCATCCGCAGGCATCGTTCCTGCCTACCGACGTCGCGGTCACCGAGCAGATCACTGCCCTGATCGACACCGCGGTGGAGAAGTTCGGTCGACTCGACGTGATGGTCAACAATGCGGGGGTCTCGGGAAAGATGCACCGAAGTTTCCTGGCCGACGATCTGGCCGACTTCGAGAACATCATGGCCGTCAACGTGAAGGCCGTCATGGCCGGTACGCGCGACGCCGCCCGGCACATGAAGACCTCCGGCGGAGGCTCGATCATCAACCTGACGTCGATCGGCGGAATCCAGGCCGGCGGCGGCGTGATGACCTATCGGGCGTCCAAGGCTGCGGTCATCCACTTCACCAAGTGTGCTGCGATCGAACTGGCGAACTACGAGGTCCGGGTGAACTGCCTTGCGCCCGGCCATATCCGGACCGCCATCGTGTCGAAGGCCGCACATGGCATGGACGCCGAGCAGGTCGCCAAGTTCGAGGAGGGCATCCGGGCGACCATGCGGGCCGACCGGCCGCTGGAGCGGGAGGGGACTGCGGCCGACGTCGCCGAGGCGATCCTCTTCTTTGCCGGCGACCGCTCGCCCTACGTCACCGGCACGGTTCTGCCGGTCGACGGCGGGACCGCGGCGGGCAAGCCGGTGCCGAAGAAAAAGAAGGCGCAGGATTCTTAAATCAATCGCTTGACTTAACCACCGCCGCAGAGTTGACTGACCAGCGATGACCACCGCGACCCGAGGCACCCGCACGGATCGGGCCAGCCTGACCCGTGAGGCGATCCTGACCGCCGCCGAGCGGCTGTTCGCCGAGCACGGTGTTTTTGCGGTATCAAATCGGCAGGTCAGCGAGGCGGCCGGGCAGGGCAACAATGCCGCCGTCGGCTACCACTTCGGCACCAAGACCGATCTGGTCCGCGCGATCGAGCACAAGCACGCGATCCCGGTGGAGAAGCTGCGAGAGGAGCGGGTCAAAGCCCTGACACCCGCGGCCGAGCTGCGCGACTGGGTCGAGTGCCTGGTTCTGCCGCTGACCGATCACCTGACCGCGATGGGCAACCCCACCTGGTACGCCCGGTTCGCCGCGCAGGTGATGGCCGACCCCGCCTACCAGAAGACCGTGACCCGCGATGCGCTGACCTTGCCCACGCTGGTGACCGTGGTGGAGAGCATCAACCGCTGTCTGCCCGACCTGCCTGGCCCGGTCCGCGTCGAACGCAACATCATGGCGCGCAACCTGCTGATGCACACCTGCGCCGAATATGAGCGGGCCCTCACCGAGGGCTCGTCCCTACGCCTAACCAGTTGGCGTACAGCCGCTTCCGGGCTTGTCGATGCGCTCGTCGGGTTGTGGCTTGCCCCCGTGACGCGACAGGACTGAACACGATGAAGGTCACCGTCGACCAGGACAAGTGCGTTTCCTCGGGCCAGTGCGTGCTCAACGCATCCGAGGTGTTCGACCAGCGTGACGAGGACGGCGTCGTCGTCCTCCTCGCCGCCAACCCCCCAGCCGATCAGGACGACAACGCGCGCCGGGCCGCCGCGGCCTGTCCTGCGCAGGCCATCTATGTCGAGGAGTGACGCATGTCGGACACATTGACTTCTGAGGCGACCGAGGCCGCCGCCGCCCCCGAGTATCCGATGGAGCGTGCGGCGGGATGCCCATTTGCGCCGCCGCCTCAGATGCTCGAGATGAACGACACCAAACCGTTGTCGCGAGTGCGGATTTGGGACGGCAGCACCCCGTGGCTGGTCACCGGCTACGAGGCGGCCCGCGCACTGTTCGCCGACCCGCGTATCAGCGTCGATGACCGGATCGAGGGGTTCCCGCACTGGAACGCCCACATGCTCGCCACCGTGAACAAGCGGCCTCGTTCGGTGTTCACCTCCGACGCCGAGGAGCACACCCGCTTCCGGCGCATGCTGTCCAAGCCGTTCACCTTCCGCAGGGTGGAGACGCTGCGCGCGGTGATTCAAGATGTCACCGACGAGTGCATCGACGAGATCCTGGCCGGACCCGGGCCCGTCGACATGATCAAGAAGGTCGCGTTGCCGGTACCGACGCGGGTGATCAGCGACATGCTCGGCGTGCCCTACGAGGATCACGAGTTCTTCCAGGAACACGCCAATGCCGGGATGGCCCGCAATGCGGCCGCCGACGCCATGCAAAAGGGCGCGATGAGCCTGCACCAGTACCTGATCAATCTGGTGGAGAAGAAACAGAAAGAGCCCGCCGAGGACGCCGTGTCCGACCTCGCCGAACGGGTCAACGCCGGCGAGATCAGCGTCAAGGAGGCCGCCCAGCTGGGCACCGGCCTGTTGATCGCCGGTCACGAAACCACCGCCAACATGATTGGTATCGGGCTGGTGGCACTGCTGGAGAATCCCGAACAGGCTGCGCTGCTGCGTGATTCCGATGACCCGAAGTTCATCGCGAACGCGGTCGAAGAGTTGATGCGTTTCCTGTCGATCATTCAGACCGGTCAGCGTCGAGTGGCCGTCGAGGACATCGAGATCGGCGGCGAAACCATCAAGGCCGGTGACGGCGTCATCCTCGATCTGGCCCCGGCCAACTGGGATCCCGCCACCTACGCCGATCCCGGCAAGCTCGACTTGACTCGTGATGCCAGCCAGCAGCTGGGTTTCGGCTACGGCCGGCACCAGTGCGTCGGACAGCAGCTGGCCCGTGCCGAGATGCAGATCGTGTTCCCCACAGTCCTGCGCCGGATGCCCGGCATGAAGTTGGCGATTCCGTTCGACGAGGTGCCGTTCCAGCACGACCGCCTCGCATACGGCGTCTACGAGCTTCCTGTCACCTGGTGAAAGTCTTCAGCCCAAATCGATTGGAGTGTCAACGATGTCCACATTGACTGCCACGCTCTACCCGCCGGAAGGTTTCGGTGCGCCTAAGAATCGTCAGGGCCACGCCAAGGGTGACTTCGGGCTGCCCGTTGGCACCGAGGTCTTTTCGGCCGATAACCACATCTCGGTGGCCCAGGACATCTTCTACGAGAAGTTCCCCGAGGACCTCAAGGGTCAGGCGCCGCGCATCTGGTACGAGGACGGCGCGTACATGGTCGGCATGAAGGGCAAGGCGTGGACGGGCGGTGACTTCGGCCGGGTTCTCATGCAGTACGACGATCTGGCAGGCGCGTCGACCAACGACATGCAGGCCCGCATCCGCGAGCTGGCCGAGGACGGTATCGACAAGGAGCTTGCGTTCCCCAACGCCGTGCTCGCACTGTTCCACTACCCGGACAAGTCGTTGCGGGAGCGGGTGTTCCGCATCTACAACGAGGTGATGGCCGAACTGCAGGAGCGGTCAGGAGGCCACTTCTACGGGGTCGGCCTGATCAACTGGTGGGACCCCAAGGGCACCCGCCAGAACCTCGAAGAGCTGAAGGCGCTCGGGCTCAAGACCTTCCTGCTGCCGCTCAACCCGGGCAAGGACGACGACGGCAACATCTACGACTACGGTGCTGCGTCGATGGATGCGGTCTGGGATGAGATCGAAGACTCCGGCGTGCCCGTCGCCCACCACATCGGTGAGACGCCGCCGAAGACGCCGTGCGAGAACAACAGCGTCGTGGTCGGGATGATGGTCAACGTCGACTCGTTCCGCGAACAGTTCGCCAAGTACGTCTTCTCCGGAATCCTCGACCGGCACCCGAAACTGCGTGTCGGCTGGTTCGAGGGCGGAATCGCCTGGGTGCCAACGGCCTTGCAAGATGCCCAGCACTTGCTGGCCTCCTACCGGCACATGTTCAACCATGAGCTGTCCCACGATCCCCAGTACTACTGGGACAACCACATGTGCGCCTCGTTCATGGTCGACCCGCTGGGCCTGGAGCTCATCGACAAGATCGGCGTGAACAACGTCATGTGGTCGTCTGACTACCCGCACAACGAGTCGACCTTTGGCTACTCAGAGAAGTCACTGGCAACTGTGGTCGCGGCGGTTGGCCCGGAGAATGCGGCGAAGATCTGCAGCTCCAACATCAAGAACTTCCTGGGAGTCCAGTGACCACCTCTCTCACCGGTCCGCTGCGGACCGTTGCCGACATCCCGGCGCAGCCCGACCGGTCCCGCATGCGCGCCGAAACCGGGGCGCGCCTGCGCGCGGCCATGGCCGCCCGCGGTGTCGATGCACTGATTCTGTTGGGCAACAACGCCGTCACCTATGCGACCGGCGCCAGCTGGCCGCTCGGTGATGCCGGGCTCTCGCATGTCGAGCGCCCGGTCGCGCTGGTCCTTGCCGACGATCCGGCGCCGCATCTTTTCCTGCCGTTCCGGGAAGGTGCCGCCGACGAAACCGACCTGCCTCCCGATCATCTGCACGGACCGGTATATGTCGAATTCGACGAGGGCGTCGAGCATTTCGCCAAAGCGCTGGGTGAGCTCATCCCACGCGGCAGCACGATCGCCGTCGACGAGCTCACCGGTGCGATGCGCCGCGCGCAGAGCCGGCTGTTCCCCGACGGCGCACCCGGTGATGCCGCCGTGGTCGTGGGTGCCGCCAAGACGGTCAAGACCGCCGACGAGATCGCCTGCATCCACAAGGCTGTCCAGATCACCGACACGGCGATGGTCGACGTTCAGCGAGCGCTGGCACCGGGTATCCGCCAGATCGACCTTTCGGCCGAATACATGCGGCGGGCATTCGAATTGGGTGCGGTGGCGAGCATGCTCGAGCCCATCTGGCAGGTGATGCCCAACACCAAGGCCGACGGCGTGTGGACCACACACGGGGATCTGGCGCTGCCGCTCCTGTCGACCGAACGCGAATTGCGTGCAGGCGACGTGCTGTGGACCGACGTGTCCATCACCTACGGCGGGTACTGCTCGGATTTCGGCCGCACCTGGATAGTCGGCGCCGATCCGGATGCTCGCCAACAGGCCAACTTCCGTCGCTGGCGCGACATCATGGCCGCCGTTCAGGAGGTCACCCGCGCCGGGGCCACCGCGGCCGATCTGGGCCGTGCCGCGATCGCGGCCAATGACGGTAAGAAGCCATGGCTGCCGCACTTCTACCTGGGCCACGGCATCGGCGTTAACGCCGCCGAGATGCCCATGATCGGAACCGATCTCGGCGCCGAGTTCGACGAGAACTACGTGCTGCAGGCCGGCATGGTGCTCGTGCTTGAACCCGTGATCTGGGAGGACGGCACCGGCGGTTACCGCAGCGAGGAGATCGTGGTCATCACCGAGGAAGGCTGGATCAAATTGACCGACTACCCGTACACGCCCTATGGCGACTGAGGTACTGGGCGATGACCGCGCTCTCCGCACCGGGCGGCGGGAGCGCGCACTGGCCCAGATGGAAGCTCACGACCTGGATGTCCTGGTCCTCGGCCGGCAATCCAACATCCGCTATGTCAGTGGCGCCCAACAACTCTGGGTGGCCGGTACCCGGCCGTTCGCCCCGTCGTGCGTGCTGCTGCGCAACGGTGCCGTACACCTGCTGAGCACCTGGGACGAGGGTGTACCCGAGGACATCCCGCACGAGAACCTCTATGGCATCGCGTGGAACCCGGTGAACACCATCGAGAACCTCAAGAAGATCCCCGGTGCGGCCAGCGCACGACGGGTCGGCTCCGATGCCCTCTCGCCAGGCTTCGCCCAGCTTCTGCCGATGGCGTTCCCCAATGCTGAACTGGTCGACGGTGAAGCCGCGATGGGGGCGGCCCGCAGGATCAAGACTCCCGAGGAGATCGACGCGCTGCGCGAGTCGGTCCGGGTCGCCGAGGTCGGCCTGGCCGCCGCGACGGCTAAGCTGCAGTCCGGCGCTTCGCTGCGGGATCTGACCGCAGTGCTGCTGGAGGCGATGACGGCCGGCGGGGTCAGCTCACCGGCTCATCAGGACGCCGTGTGGGTGACCGCCAAGGACCACCCATGGCGGCGCGTCCGCGGCGACGAACGAGTCCACGACGGCGACCTGGTGGCGTTCTCCTCCGCGGTGTTGGATCGGGGCTACATCGGCGAGGTCGGCCGCACCCTTCCGGTCGGCGCGGTCGGGGCGGGCACGTCCGCCCTGTACAAACGCTCGGATCGGCTGCACGCCGCACTCATCGACGCCTGCCGGCCCGGCGCGGCCAATGCCGGCCTGCTGGCCGCGTATGAGGCTGCCGGTGAACCGCTTCCGGTGGTTCCGGTGGCGCACGGTCTCGGTGTCGGATTCGACTCACCGGTGGTGTCACCGCAACTCGCGGCGACCGCGGCCCGCGAGAAACTGGAACCCGGCATGGTCCTGGCGGTCACCGGGTACGTCTTCGAATCCGGTGTCGGGGCGGTGTTCCGGCGAGATTCCGTGGTCATCACCGCGGACGGTTGCGAGGTGTTGACGTCTAGCCCAGCCGATGGCTAAGGCGACGCGCCCGTCGGCCGAGGAGATCATCCTCTACGAGAAGAACCCGAAGACCAAGATCGCCACGATCACGTTCAACCGGCCCGAGTACCTCAACGCTCCGACCGCCGCAGCGCGGCTGCGCTATTCGGATCTGCTCTATCAGGCCGGGGTCGACGATGAGGTCAAGGTTCTGGTGATCCGCGGCGTCGGTGAGGATTTCGGCAGCGGCGCCGACCTGCCCGAGTTCATGGAGCTGCAAAACGCCGATGACGACGGGCCGCGGCTCTCGGAGTTCCGGATCGCGCCCGGTGAGGTGAAATACCCGCCCAAAGGCACGTTTCGCCGCGGCGCCTCGGTCGGTGCCTGGTACGCCAGCCCACAATCCGGTATCCGCACCCTGCAGGACTTCAAGAAGATCTCAATCCTGGAGGTCAAGGGGTACTGCTACGGCTGGCACTTCTACCAGGCGGCCGACGCCGACCTGGTGATCTCCTCCGATGACGCACTTTTCGGCCATCCATCGTTCCGGTACTACGGCTGGGGTCCCCGGATGTGGTGGTGGACCCAGATGATGGGCGTGCGCAAATTCCAGGAGATGGTCTACACCGGACGGCCGTTCACCGCCGATGAGATGTATGAGTGCAACTTCCTCAACAGCGTGGTGCCGCGCGAGAGGCTCGAAGACGAGGTCGAGCGCTACGCGCTGGCATGCGCGCGAAACCGGCCCACCGACACGGTCTTTCAGCAGAAGATGTTCTTCGAGGTGTTCAAGCAGTTCCAGGGTGAGTACATGGGCAGCCTGCTCGGCAGCTGCTTCGAGTCGATGGGAGGCGCCGCCGCCCGCGATGAGGACGAGTTCGACATGCACGAGGCTCTCGGCGGCGGACTTGCCGGTGCGGTGAAGGACAACGACAGCAAGTTCCCGCCGGAGTGGCGATTGTCGAAGTCCGGTCGCAAGAAAGCCAAGATTGACATCAAGGCCGAGACCACGACCAAGGCCAAAACCAAGACCCCCAAGACCAAGGCCAAAACCAAGACCCCCAAGACCAAGAAGAAGACGTAGCGATGGCCGACTCGCCACTGACCGGTTTCGTCGTCGTCGACTTGTCGACGGGTATCCCCGGCGGTTATTGCACCAAGCTATTGTCCGACGGCGGCGCCGAGGTGATCAAAGTCGAGGCCCCCGAAGGGGATCCGCTGCGGCGGTGGTCAGCCTCGGGTGCGCCGATCGGCCAGGGGCACGACGGCGCGCTGTTCAGCTTCCTGGCCGGCGGCAAGCACAGCGTGGTGGCCGACCCGGCGGTGCCCGGCGACCTGGCGTTGGTGAACGACCTGCTGGCCTCGGCCGACGCGGTGGTGTGGTCACCGGGTTCACCGCTGACCGACGACCCGACGCTGGCACCGGCCGCCGTGTACGCCGCGCACCCGCACTTGATCGTCGCCGCGATCACACCCTTCGGCTTGCACGGGCCCTGGAGTGAGCGTCCGGCAACGGAATTCACCCTGCAGGCCTGGTCGGGCGGGATCGTTGGGCTTGGCCGCGGCGCACCGGATCGGGCCCCGGTGTACGTCGGCGGACAGGTCGGCGACTACCTGTCGGGCTCCTACGCCAGCGTGGCGATCCTGGCGTCGCGCATGCGAGTGCTCGGCGGCGGTGGCGGTGAGCTCATCGACTTGTCGATGCTGGAAAGCCACGTCATGGGTCTGACCTACTACCCGGTGACCTATTTCGAGATGTTGGGCCGGCCGTGGCGCGACGCCCGCAAACTGACCGTGCCGGGCATCGCCCGGGTCAAGGACGGACTGGTCGACGTCGGTTGCGGCACCGCCCAGCAGTGGTTCGACCTGTGCTCGATGACCGGACACGAGGACTGGATCGACGAGGACGCGCCGCTGACGATCACCGAGCAGGCCAACGAGAAATCGGCGGAGCTGTACGCGTGGATGGCCGAACGCACCGGTGATGAGGTGCGCGACCTCGCGACGGCGTTCCGCATCCCCAACGCCCCGGTGGCCACTCCGGACACTGTTGAGTCGCTGGAACACTTCGCGGCCCGTGGGTCGTTCGTCACCCACCCGGCCGGCTTCCGCCAGCCTGCCCACCCCTTTCGGATCACCGGCGTCGAGTTGCGCCCGCCGTCGCTGGCGCCCCAACTCGGTGAACACACCGATCGGTACCGGGCAGCGCCGCGCAGTCCACGACAAGCCGGGAGCGCTGCGGATCGGCTGCCGCTGAGCGGAATTCGCGTCATCGACCTCACCACGTTCTGGGCCGGACCGTCGTGCACGCATCTGATGGCCCTGCTGGGTGCCGAGGTGATCCACGTCGAGTCGGCCCGTCGCCCCGACGGCACCAGGATGATCGCCGGCGTGCCGGTGACCGAAGACCAGTGGTGGGAGAAGCAACCGATCTTCGCGGCGCTGAACACCACCAAGAAGGACATCACGCTCGACCTTGGCACCACGCGGGGTCGGGAACTGCTGCACCAGTTGATCGCCACCGCCGATGTCGTCGCCGAGAACTACACCCCGCGGGTGCTCGATCACCTCGGCATGGACTACGCGGCCGTGCAGAAGATCCGGCCCGATGTGGTCATGGTGCGCATGCCGGGGTTCGGGCTCGACGGTCCGTGGCGGGACAACCCGGCCTTCGCGTACGTCATCGAGGCGGCCGCCGGCATCAGCTGGCTCACCGGCTATCCGGACCGAAATCCCTACGAGCCGTACTCCCTTGGTGATCCCAACGCCGGGCTTCATGCGCTCAATGCCGTGCTGCTGGCCCTCGAGCACCGCCGTCGCACCGGCGAGGGGGCGCTCATCGAGGCGGCGATGGTGGACGCCGCACTCAACATCGCGGCCGAACAGGTCATCGAATACAGCGCGTACGGAGCGGTTTTGGCGCGGGCAGGCAACCGGGGACCGATCGCGTCGCCGCAGAATCTCTACCAATCCGGTGAGGTCGACGAGTTCGGCCGCGACGACTCCTGGGCGGCGATCGCGGTGGCCACCGACGAGCACTGGCAGTCGCTGCGCAACGCACTCGGCGATCCGGACTGGGCCGCCGATCCCGCGCTGGCCACCGCGCGTGGTCGGCGCGCCCGCGAGAACGTCATCGACGAACACCTCGGTGCCTGGTGCCGGGCACGCAGTGGTGACGAGATCGTCGCGACGCTGTGGCCGGCGGGCGTCCCGGTGGCCAAGGTGATGCAACCCCACCGGCAGCCCGAACTCGAACAGCTCACCTCACGCGGGTTCTTCGAAGTCCTGGACCACCCGGTCAACGCGGCGGCCCGGTTCACCACGATGCCGTTCCAGCTGTCCCGCGGGCCGCGGCCGGTGCACGGCTCGCCGGCGCCGTTGTTGGGCCAGCACAACCACGAGATCCTTACCGAACTCGGACTGTCGGCCGACGACATCACGGCGCTGGAGACCGAGGGGGTCATCGGCGCTGGGTATTGCGGTTAGTCCATAATGAGAATATCGTTCTCACGACTAATAGGAGGCTTTTAATGGGGCAACTGTCGGAGCGGGTTGACGTCCCGTTTCCCATCTTTGACGCGGACAACCATCTCTACGAGCCGCCGGAAGCGCTGACCAAGTTCCTCCCCAAGGAGTACAAGAACCACGTCCAGTACGTGCAGGTCAACGGGCGCACCAAGATTGCGCTGCGCGGTCAGATCAGTAACTACATTCCCAACCCGACCTTCGAGGTCGTCGCGAAGCCGGGCGCCTGGGAGGAATACTTCAAGTACGGCAACCCGGACGGCAAGACCAAGCGCGAGCTGTTTGGTGAGCCGATGCGTGCGATCCCGGCGTTCTTCGAGCCCGGCCCCCGCCTCGAGGTGATGAACGAGCTGGGCCTGGACCGCACCCTGATGTTCCCGACGTTGGCCAGCCTCCTCGAGGAGCGCCTGGCAGACGACCCCGTTGCCATCCACGTTCTGGTCCACGCGCTCAATGAGTGGCTCGACGAGGTCTGGGGCTTCAACTACCAGAACCGCATCTTCACCACCCCGGTGATCACCCTTCCGATCGTGGAGAAGGCGATCGAGGAGTTGGAGTGGGTGGTCAAGCGCGGCGCTCGCTGCATCCTGGTCCGCCCGGCCCCGGTGCCCGGCTTCCGCGGCCCGCGGTCGTTCGCACTGCCCGAGTTCGACCCGTTCTGGGAGCGCGTCGTCGAGTACGACCTGTTGGTCGGCATGCACTCCAGCGATAGTGGCTACTCGCGCTACACCTCCGAGTGGGACGGCGCCAGCGCAGAGATGCTGCCGTTCCAGACCAATGCGATGGGCATCCTCAACGAATGGCGCCCGATCCAGGACTCGGTGGGGTCGTGGGTGATTCACGGTGCGCTGTACCGCCATCCGAAGCTGAAGGTCGCGATCGTCGAGGCCGGTTCGAAGTGGATGACTCCGCTGCTCGATGGCTTGGCCGAGGTCTTCCGGAAGGCTCCGGAAGCCTTCCCGAGCGACCCGGTCGAGATGGTCAAGAACCGCATCCACGTCAGCCCGTTCTTCGAGGACGGCATCGACGATTTGGTCAACCTTGTCGGTGTGGACCGGGTGCTGTACGGCTCGGATTGGCCGCATCCGGAAGGCTTGGCTGAGCCGACCTTCTACATCAAGGCGCTGGAGCACCTTTCCAGTACTGACCAGGCAAAGATCATGGGCGGCAACCTGTCTCGCCTCATCACGGTGTGATCCAACCAAGCAATTGGACGACCATCCCCGAGATGGTCCTGAGCGCGGCGGACCGGTTCGGCGACTCTGAAGCAGTCGTCGACGGTCCGCTGCGTCTCACTTTCAGCGAGGTCGCCGCGCGGGTGCGCTGTGCCGCAGGCGCTTTCGCGGAACTCGGCGTGGATAAAGGTGACCGGGTTGCGATCTGGGCGCCCAACTCCGCGCACTGGATGATCGCGGCCTTCGGTGTGCTTACCGCCGGCGGCATCGTGGTCCCGGTCAGCACGCGGTACAAGCAGGCCGAGGCCGCCGACATCATCACCCGCAGCGGCGCCAAGGCCGTGCTGATCGAAAAGGGTTTCCTGGGGCAGGATTTCGTCACTCCGCCTGGCGTGCCCACGATCGATCTGAAGTCCGGGTTCCTGGAGGCGGGGAGCCCGTTCGAACGCGCTGTCAGCGGAACCGATATCGCCGACATCATCTATACGTCGGGCACCACCGGCCGCCCCAAGGGCGTGATGATGAACCATCTGCAGAACCTGCGGATGTATGCCGAGTGGTGTGACCTCGCCGACCTGCGCCGCGGTGACCGCTACCTGATCGTGAACCCGTTCTTCCATACCTTCGGCTACAAGGCCGGCTGCCTGGCGACGTTCATCCGCGGCGCCACGATGCTGCCGGTACCGGTGTTCGACGTCGATCGCGTCGTCGACCTGATCGCCGCCGAGCGGATCACCATGCTGCCGGGCCCGCCGACGCTGTATCACTCGCTGCTGGCGGTGCCGGACAAGAGCAAGCTGGCGACGCTGCGTGCCGGGGTGACCGGTGCTGCCGACATCCCGGTCGAACTCATCCGGCGGGTGCACGAAGAGCTGCCGTTCCAGACATTGGCCACCGGCTACGGCCTGACCGAGGCCGGCACGGCGACACTGTCGCGGCCAGGAGACTCGTTCGACGACGTCGCCACCACGGCCGGGCTGCCGTGCGACGGGGTCGAGGTGCGCATCGCCGACGACGCCGAAGTATTGGTGCGCGGTTACAGCGTGATGCAGGGCTACTTCGACGATCCGGCCGGCACTGCTGAGGCGATTGATGCCGATGGCTGGCTGCACACCGGTGATCTGGGCAGCTTCACCGAGTCCGGGCGGCTGAAGATCGTCGGACGCAAGAAGGACATGTTCATCGTCGGCGGGTTCAATGCCTACCCCGCCGAGATCGAGGGCTTCCTGATGGAGCATCCCGCGGTCGCGCAGGCGGCGGTCATCGGGGTGCCCGATGACCGGCTCGGTCAGGTGGGTAAGGCATTCGTGGTGCTCAAGGAGTCCAAGGCGGACCTCTCGGCCGAGCACCTGATCAGCTGGAGCAAGGACCGGATGGCCGGCTTCAAGGTGCCCCGGGTGGTGGTGTTCGTCAACGAGCTGCCGCTCAATGCGACGGGCAAGGTGATGAAGGATCAGCTGCGTTGAATTGCCGGAAATGGCATTTCCGCACCATGATGGCGGAATTCGAACAGGTATAGCACCGGTGCGACCGAACGACTTACCGCCTGGTGATAATCTCATTCTCACTGGATATCGCGCGTCGGCCGTGCATGTGACGGACCGCTCAGCCCCCGCCCGTACGCTGGCGGGATGTTTGGACCAGAGAGGAGTTCGACATGCGACGGTTAGACGTTGTAGTGCGCCGCGTGCCGAACGCGAACGACATGTGTGAGTGCCATGGTGGCTGACGTCAATGAGGAGGTGCTGGCCGAGCTCGCCGAGGCTGAGGCCGCCCAGGCCGAAGCCGAAGCTGAAGCCGCCCGTGCCAAGGCCACCGCGGCACGGCTGCGTGGCTCGGCATCGGTCGACGAGGCTGTCGAGCTCACCGATGACACCGATGACGCCGATGACACCGATGACACCGACGACGTCGAGGACGTCGAGTTGGAGCGCCGCGGGTGGTGGTCGCGAATCGGTCGGGTGACGGTCGCGGTGGCCGTCGTCGTGATCGTGGCCATCGGCTCGCTGGTGTTGACGGGCTTGATGGTCCTTCAACACCAGAAAGTCGCCGCGCAACGTGCGCACCAGGACCAGCTCATCGACGGCGCGCGTGCCGGCGTGACGGCGCTGCTGTCGATCGACTACAACCGGGCCAAGGACGACGTCCAGCACGTGATCGACTTGTCAACGGGCAGCTTCAAGGATGATTTCACCAGGGGTGCCGACGATTTCGTGAAGACCGCTCAGCAGTCCAAGGCGGTGACCGTCGGGACGATCAAGTCCGCCGCGCTGGAGAAAGACGGCGGCGACACCGGGGTAGTGCTACTGGCGGCGTCCTCGACAGTGACCAATTCTAATGGGGCCCAAAAGGATCCGCGCGCCTGGCGGATGAGCGTCACTGTGGTGCGCGACGGGGACAAATACAAGATGTCGAATGTGGAGTTCGTGCCATGAGCAGTGACAAGACCAACTCGCCCGTCGAGAACGACGGCCAAGACGCCGACGCAACCGAGGCCGAAATCACCGAGAGCAACGCGGCGGAAATCGGCGCCACGGAGGCCGATGAGGCCGATAAGGCCGGCCTCGATGAGGCCAGCGCCGACGAAGCCGCCGACACCGTCGACACCGACGAGGCCCTCGACACCGACGAGCCGGAAATATCGGGCGAACCGGTCAAGAAGCGCTCACTAGTGAGCTTGGTCGCGGCAATAGTGCTCGCGGTGCTGCTGGTGGGATCCGCGGTTGGCGCCGCCTCTGTCTACTGGTGGATCTATCGCCCAGATCAAAAAGCGTTCGGCCTCAACCTCTTTACCACTGAATCCGTCGACAAGCAGATCCAGCAGCGGCAGCAGCAGGTCGCCGGTGCGGCCCGCGATGGCACGGTTGCGCTGTTGTCCTACGCACCGGAGACCCTCGACAAGGACTTGGCCAATGCCAAGTCTCACCTCACGGGTGAATTCCTCAAGTACTACAGCCAATTCACCGACCAGATCGTGGCCCCGGCGGCCAAGCAGAAGGGTGTCAAGACTGAGGCAACCGTCGCGCGCGCGGCGGTCTCGGAATTGCATGCCGACAGTGCGGTGGTGCTGGTGTTCGTCAATCAGGTGACGACGAGCAAGGACCGGCCCGATCCGGCACTGGCGACCAGCAGCGTGGTGGTGAAGCTGACCAACGCCGACGGTCATTGGCTGATCTCGGAATTCAACCCGGTTTAGGCGCGCGGCGGCAGGAGAGGTCAATCAATGAGCGTGGCACTGTTGTTGGAGATGGCGGCCTCCGACTCCGACCGGGTCGGAGTGGTGACCGAGGACCAGCGGCTGACAGTGGGCGAGCTCAACACCCTGGCCGATGGCGGGTCAGGGGTCATCGCCGCCTCCGGTGCCGGCAGTGTCGTGTACGTGGGTCTGGGCGGTGCCATGCTGCCGTTGCTGATCTTCGCCTCCGCCCGCGCCGCTCGGGCCTTCACGCCGCTCAATTACCGGCTCTCCGGTGAGGCGCTGGCTGAGCTGATCGAGCGGCTGCCCGACCCGCTCATCGTCTTCGATGCCGAATACGCTGATGTGGTAGCGGGTTTGGGCGCGACGCGCCTGGAATCGCAGGAATTCCTGGCCGCTGCCGCAACGGCCGAGCCGGCCGCCGAATTCCCCGACCCCGACGATGTGGCGGTCGTGCTGTTCACCTCGGGCACCACATCGCGGCCCAAAGCTGTTGAGCTGACCCACAACAACCTCACCAGCTATATCACCAGCACCGTCGAGTTCGCCTCCGCTGAGCCGGGGGACGCCGCGCTGATCTGCGTGCCGCCCTACCACATCGCCGGTGTCAGTGCGGCACTGTCGAACCTGTATGCCGGGCGAAAGATGGTGTACCTGCGCAAGTTCGATGCGCAGACGTGGATCCGACTGGCCGCCGCCGAGGCGGTCACCAGCGCGACCGTGGTGCCCACCATGCTCGATCGCATCGTCACCGAACTCGAGACCAACCCCACCCCGCTGCCCGCGTTGCGGACACTGGCCTACGGCGGCTCGAAAGTCGCCCTGCCCCTGGTGCGCAAGGCGCTCGGATTGTTGCCCGAGGTGGGTTTCGTCAACGCCTACGGCCTGACCGAAACCAGTTCCACCATCGCGGTTCTCACCCCGGACGACCACCGGCTGGCGCACGGGGCGGCCGACGAGTCCGCCCGCAGACGACTCGGCTCGGTCGGCCAGCCCGTGCCCGGCATCGAGATTCAGATCCGCGCCGACGACGGCACGGTCCTGGGGCCCGAGGAGGTCGGCGAGCTGTTCGTCCGCGGCGATCAGGTGTCGGGCCGCTATACCGACATCGGCTCGGTGCTCGACGCCGAAGGCTGGTTCCCGACCAAGGACGTTGCCTACCTGGATGCCGACGGATACCTGTTCATCGGTGGACGTTCCGACGACACGATCATCCGCGGCGGGGAGAACATCGCCCCGGCCGAGGTCGAGGACGTGCTCGTCGAACACCCCCACGTGCGCGACGTCGCCGTCGTCGGCGTCGAGGACGACCAATGGGGCCAGATCATGGTCGCCGTCGTCGTGCCCGTCGCACACATCACCCCCGACCCGGAGGAACTGCGCGCCCACGTGCGCACCCAGTTGCGCGGCTCGCGCACGCCCGACCGGGTGGTGTTCCGCCACGAACTGCCCACCACGCCGACCGGCAAGGTGCTGCGCCGCCAACTGGCCGACGAGCTCAAGTCGCCGACGCCAACCCAGTGATCCCAGGAGGACAACCATGATCAAGACCGGCACACGCCTGCAGAGCCAGGTCTGTGACACCCAGGTGATCGTCGTGCGCTCGTCGGACAGCCTCGACGACCTGCGCGCCGGTGGTGTCGCGATGATCCCGCTGGACGCCGAGAAAGCCGAAGGGGCCCAACTGGATCCCGGTTTCTCCGGCGGCACCGTGATGGGCAAGCGCTACGTCGACGCAAGCGGCGCCGAACTCCTGGTCACCAAGGCCGGCGCGGGCAGCCTGAGCGTGGGCGCCACGGCGCTCGAGCAGAAGACGGCTAAACCACTGCCGGCCAGCGACTAGACGGCATCGGCGTGGACGGCACGGCGGAGGGCCAGACCCACACGCTCGTCCTCGCCATGGATTACCGCATTCCCGACCCGAGCCGGGTGTGGCCCGTGCTGCAGCGCAGCAAGCCCGCGCTCATCGACCTCGGCGCTCACTACGTCCTCGTCTACACCTCCACGCGGGATCCGGGCCGCGTCATGGTGACGATCTCGCTGCGCAGCAAGGAGCCCATCCTCGAGGTGCTGCGCTCGCGGGTCTTCCTGAACTGGTTCGATGCGGTCGGTCTCGAGGACATCCCTGCCATCTTCGCGGGAGAGACGATCGACAAGGTCACCCTGGCCGAGCTGCCCGAAGGGACCCCGCCGGGGGTGATCGTCGGTGCGATCGCGGCGATCGAGGATGTCCCGTCCTTGATCGAGGGCGTCCGCGCCGGGCTGCCCCGATTCGCCGCAGCAGGTGTCCGAGCAGTCCGGATCTTCCAGGCGTTCGACGACGAGCACGAGCTGATGATCCTGCAGGAACTCGACGACGAGGCCGACGCGATGGCCTGGGTGGATCACCCCGATGTCGCAGCGGGATGGATGGGCCGCCGCACCGGAGTCGGCGCCTACCCACCGGTCTTCGTCGGGCGGCTGCAGCACATCATGCACGTGGACGAGAACGCCTGAGTCCCTGCGATGTTCGTCTGTCTGTGCAACGGCGTGACGAGCCAAGTGGTGGCCGACGCCGTCGAGGCCGGAGCGACCACCACCAAGCAGGTTGCCAGCGTCTGCGGCGCCGGCGCGGAATGCGGCCGCTGCCGGCGCACGGTGCGGGCCATCATCGATGCGGCCAGGAAGTGAGAAATGGACATACAGCGGATCGGCGACGAACTCGACATCGCCTCGGTGCTCAACCGCTACGCCCGCGCTGTCGACACCAAGGACTGGGACCTGTTGCGGTCATTGTTCACTGACGACGCCGAGCTCGATTACAGCTCCGTCGGCGGTCCGAGCGGTGGCCGTGAGGAGATCTGTGGCTGGCTGGAGCGCTCGCTGACGCTGATGCCGATGACTCAGCACTTCGTCAGCAACATCGAGGCCGATATCGACGGTGACACCGCGACCGTGCGGGCCATGTTCTACAACCCGATGCGGCTGCCGGGCGCGACTGAGACAAGCGCATGCGGTGGCTACTACCACCACGTTATGGTCCGCACCGAAAACGGATGGCGCAGCAAGCGGCTGCGCGAGGAGAACCTCTGGTTCGACAACCCGCCGAGTGCGCAGCGACGGGCGGAGTTGCAAGAGAAGGCGGAGTAACCATGAGCGGCGTCATCGTGACCGGAGCAGCATCGGGAATCGGCCGGGCCTCGGCCGAAGCGTTGGTCGCCGACGGACGCCGCGTCGTTCTCTGGGACATCGCGCCTGCGGTAGCCGACGTCGCCGAGGGTCTCGGCATGCCCCACGCGGTGGTCGACGTGTGCGACGGCGCCGCCATGAGCGCGGCCGTCGACGCCGCCGCCGCGGAGCTGGACGGGATCGATGGCCTGGTGCATGCCGCCGGACGGGTCCTCCCAGAGCCGGTGGGGGCCTACACCGCGGAGTCCTGGGACGCCGTCCTCGACGTCAACCTGAAGGCCCAGGCGATCCTGGCGCAGCTGATCCTGCCGCACCTGCAGGAGGCCGCGCGCGCCGGAGCCGGACCGGCCATCGTCGGCATCTCGAGCATCGAGGGACTGACCGCCAACCCCTTCATCCCCGCCTACTGCGCCTCGAAGGCCGGCCTGCTGGGACTGACCCGCTCGATGGCGGCGCAACTGGGTCCGGAGGGTATCCGGGTCAACGCCGTGTGCCCCGGGTTCATCCGCACCCCGATGCTGCAGATCGCGCTGGACATCGATGAGGTGCGCCAGGGTTTCGAGGCCGCCGCGCCGATGGGTCGGCTGGGCAATCCCGAGGAGGTCGCCGCGGCCGTGGCGTTCCTGATGTCCCCGAAGGCGTCGTTCATCACCGGTTCGCACCTGGTCGTCGACGGGGGAGTGACCAGCAGGCACCCCTGAGCGGCCCGCGCTACGGCCGCACAAGTCCCGAGACCTTGGGACTTACGTCTCTGTCAGATTGTCGCGGTGCAGGCGACAGTGGTGCCATGAGTTCGCAGTTCCCCGACGCTGACACGGTTCGGACCGTCCTGACCCTGGCCGCACGGGCCCCCTCGGTGCACAACTCGCAGCCCTGGCGGTGGCGGGTCGGGCCGGACGGCCTGCATCTCTACGCCGACCCCAGCCGCCAGCTGCCCAAGACCGACCCTGACCGCCGCGACCTGTTGGCGAGTTGCGGTGCGGCCCTGCATCACTGCGCGGTCGCGCTTGCCGCGCTGGGCTGGCAGGCCCAGATCCGCCGCTTCCCCAACCCCGCTGACCGCGATCACCTGGCGTCGATCGAGGTACACCGGCAGCGAGCCGGGGACCTCGACATCACGCTGGCCGCCGCGATCACCCGGCGTCGCACGGATCGGCGCAACTACAGCGCGTGGCCGGTGCCCGGTGGCGACATCGCACTGATGGGTGCGCGCGCGGCCCGCGCCGGCGTGATGCTGCGTCAGATCGATCTGTTGCCGCACCTGACCGCGATCTTCGCTCAGTCGGTTGATGACAACGCAGGCCTGATCGCGCTGGGCACCGAGACCGACGACGACATGGCCCGGCTACGTGCCGGGGAGGCAACGAGTTTGGTGCTGCTGTCGGCCACGGCGATGGGGTTGGCGACGTGCCCGGTGACCGAGCCGCTCGAGATCGCCGAAACCCGCGAGGCGGTACGCGCCGACGTCTTTGGCACCAGCGGCTATCCCCAGATGATGCTGAGGGTGGGCTGGGCCGCGGTGGGCGCCGACCCGCTACCCGCGACCCCCCGCCGCCCGCTGTCCGAGATGGTCGGGTAGCTCACCGCGGATCAGGGCAGCGGTGCCGTCCACCGCAGGACGGTGCCGCCGTCTGGTGCGTCGCTCACGGTGAAGTCGCCGCCGACCTCGTATGCGCGGCGGCGCAGGTTGATCAACCCGCTGGCATTGACATTGGCGGGCATGCCGCAGCCGTCGTCGACCACCTCGATCGCCAGCTCGTCCTCGACCCGCACGGTCACGGTCAGCGTTTCCGCATTCGCGTGGCGCACGGCATTGCTGACGCCCTCGCGGACCACTGCCTCAGCGTGATCGGACAGCGGAGCCTCGATCACCGACAGCGGCCCGACGTACTGGACGGTGATGCGCACCTCCGAACCGGTGAACGCGCCGACCGCATCATCAAGGCGCTGGCGCAGTCGGGCGGTACCCCCCGACCCACCATGCAGGTCGAAGATCGCGGTCCGGATCTCCTGAATGACCCCCTGCAACTCATCGACCGTGGCGACCAGGCGCTCCTGCACTTCGGGCACCTTGGCGCGGGGGATCGTGCCCTGCAGCGTCAGCCCGATCGCGAACAACCGCTGGATCACGTGGTCGTGCAGGTCGCGGGCGATGCGATCACGATCGGAGAGCACGTCGAGCTCCCGCAGATGCCGCTGGGTCGTGGCCAGCTGCCAGGCCAGGGTGGCCTGATCGGCGAAACCCGCCATCATGTCAAGCTTTTCGTCGCTGTAGCCCTGCCTGCCGCGGCGGCGCAGAATCACCACCACACCGGCGACGGTCTCGGTGGTGCGCAGGGGCAGCACCATCGCCGGCCCCGCCCCCGGCATGGCCGCCAGTTCGGCACCGATGTTGTCGAACCGCCGCGGCGTCTGAGTGACGAAGGCTTCGCCGATGACGCTGTCCGCCACCGTGATCGGCTCCATCGACTGCGCGTGGCCGATCACCCCGGACGTCTCGACCACGAGCAGTTCGCTGACCTGATCGGTGGGAAGTTCGATATCGGTGGGCACCGCGACGAGCACCGCATCGGCGGCCGTGAGCTTCAGTGCCTCGTCGGCGATGAGCCGGAACACCTGGGCGGGATCTGCACCGCCCAACAGCTCGGTGCCGATGTCTCGGGTCGCCTCGATCCACGACTGCCGGGTGCGCGACTGCTCGTAGAGCCGGGCGTTGTCGATGGCAATGCCCGCCGCAGCGGCCAGCGCTTCGACCAGAACCTCGTCGTCCTCACTGAACGGCTGTCCGTCGGCCTTCTCGGTGAGGTAGAGGTTGCCGTACACCTCGTCGCGGATGCGCACCGGAACGCCCAGGAAGGTCCGCATCGGCGGGTGATTCGGCGGGAAGCCGACCGAGGCGGGGTGCTGCAGGATGTTGTCCAGCCGGATCGGCTTGGGTTCGTCGATCAGATGGCCCAGTACACCTCGGCCCGAGGGCAGCGGCCCGATCTGCTCGCGTGTTTCCGCATCGATGCCCTCGTAGATGAACTCGGCCAGCTCGTTGTCGTCGCCGCGCACGCCCAGCGCGCCGTAGCGGGCGTCCACCAGGTCGATAGCGGTATCAACGATGGTCTTCAGCGTGACGTCCAGCTCAAGACCTGAGGTGACCACCAACATCGCCTCGACGAGCCCGTCGAGGCGATCCCGGCCTTTGACGATCTGCTCGACCCGGTCCTGAACCTCCACCAGCAGCTCACGCAGGCGCAGCTGTGACAGCGTGTCGCGCAATGGCGACGCCGCTTTAGGATTCCCCCCCGACCGGACTTTGTCATCGGTCACAACACACCATGTTGCCACCAGATCGGCAGCGGCGCTTCAGTCTTCTTCAGCGGGGGTTCTGGTCGAGCTTGGAGATGAACACCGCGGCTTGCGTCCGCCGCTCCATACCAAGCTTTGCCAGCAATCGCGAAACGTAGTTTTTTACCGTCTTCTCGGCCAGGAACATCCGCGCAGCGATTTGCTTGTTCGTCAGTCCCTCGCCGAGTAAGCCCAGCAGCACCCGCTCTTGTTCGGTGAGACCCGACAGCGGATCGGAGCGCTCGGCGGCGCCGCGCAGCTTCGCCATCAACGCTGCGGCCGCCCGATTGTCCAGGAGCGAACGGCCCGCGCCGACGTCCTTGATCGCCTGGGCCAGCTCCATTCCCTTGATGTCCTTGACGACGTACCCGCTGGCGCCGGCCAGGATGGCGTCCAGCATCGCCTCATCGGAGGTGAATGACGTCAGCATCAGACAGCGCAGGTCGGGCATCTTGGAGAGCAGGTCACGACACAATTCGATGCCATTGCCGTCGGGTAGGCGGACGTCGAGCACCGCGACATCGGGCTGCAGCGCCGGGATCTGCGCCAGCGCGTGCGCAACCGATCCGGCCTCACCGATGACCTCGAGTTCGGGATCGGTGGACAGCAAATCGATCAGTCCGCGGCGAACGACTTCGTGGTCGTCGACCAGAAAGACCTTGACCATGGCCCAACGATATCGGGCATCAGCCGCCAGCGGTCACAACAAGCGCTGACGATCCACAACCAAAACGGAGCAATCGGTGTTGTGCAAGGCCGCCGACCCCGTCGGGCCGAACAGTTCCTCGACGCCCTCCGCGTTGCGTGCACCCACCACGACCAGCTGGATCTCCTCGCCGTGCTTGGCGAGATAGTTCAGCACACTGCCGTGGACGGCGACCGGGCGCGCATCGAGATCGGGGTACTGATGCGTCCAGTGCGACAGCCGGCGATCGAGTTGGGCGCGCCACGAACCCAGCACCCGCAACGGCGCTTTCCGCAATCGCGCTTCGGCAACCCCGAACTGCAGCACCGCCGCGCTGTCCGGGGACTCGTCGAGTTCGACGACGACCCACCCCGGGCCCGGCCCGGCGGCACGCTCCGAGCCGCGCACGATCGCGACCGGACAGTGCGCGGTGGTGACCAGTGTGGTGGCCGTCGTACCGATGCGGTCGTGATCAAAGTGCTTGAGCCCGACCTCGCCGACACAGATCATGGCCGCCGCGCGTGACGCATCCACCAGCGTGGCGATCGGCTGGCCCGGCAGGATTTCGACCTCAACCTTGACCGGCCGCTCGGTGGCCTCGACCGCGTTGGCCGCATAACGCACCGCTAGTTCGGCGCTGGCCAGCCGGCGGACCTCATCCTGGGGGTCGGCATCTGAGCTCGACGGTTCGATCGCGTACACCAGCCGCAGCGGGATATCGCGGCTGACGGCTTCATCGATGGCCCATAACGCGGCCCGCACGGCACCCCTTGACCCGTCGACGCCGACGGTTACCGATGGCGGTGTGAACGGTTCGGGCATGGTGGCAGGGCTTGGTCAGCGCCGGCCGGCGAGTGCGATGAACGCGGGCCGCCGAACGTCATCGGATTCGATCTCCGACATCGACGTTGCGAACAGCTGGTTGGCGAGGTTGGACAGTGCTCTGGCGACGGCCAGCTCGTCGCGAAGCTCGACAGTGTGGGCGTCGCCCGCAGCCATCAGAGCTGTCCCGATCCCGACCAGGGTCGTGTTCCGCCAAGCCAACTGGGCGGTGGCGCGGGTGCGGTCGGCGTCCTCGTCGACGGCGATCTGCACTGCCGAATGTTTGGTGTCGTTGTGGTTCATATCGTCCCCCTTGCGATACTTCGATCCGACCACTCGGACCTTGGCGTCGGTAGGGACTGAAGACCCTTATCTGGTGCGGCTTACCGCCGCGGCGGGGCAATGGCTTTCATCATCAACCGCATCGCGGGTTCGGGCACGCGGTCGCGCATGGCCAGCGCGGCACTGGCGACCCGGCCACGGGCCGGGGTGCCCCGGCCGAACCAACGGTTGAGCGGGCCGCCGGACGGCTCCAGATCGACGTGCATCGGCGGACCGCCGTCGGCGGCGCCCAGCGCCGACGAGATCACCATGCGCTGGATCTCGCTGGTGCCTTCGAAGATCGTGTACAGCTTGGCGTCCCGGTACCACTTCTCGACGGGATGATCGCTGATGTATCCCCAGCCGCCCAGAGTCTGGATGGCCTGTTCGGTGGTTTTCACCGCGATCTCACTGGCGGCCAGCTTGGCCATCGAGCCCTCGCCGCGTTCGAACGGCACGCTGTTGGCGGCCATCCACGATGCACGCCAGGTGAGCAGCCGGGCGGCGTCGATACCGGTCGCCATGTCGGCCAGGGGAAATGCGATGCCCTGGTTGTCGATGATCGGGGCGCCGAACGCTTCCCGTCGATTCGCGTAGGCCGTCATGTATTCCAGTGCGGCGCGGGCGATTCCGAGCGCCTGGGCCGCGACCATCGGCCGGGTCTGTTCGAACGTGCCCAGCGTCGCCGAGCCGGTACGCCGACCGCCGGCCATGGCTTCGCGGGCTTTGGCGAGTTTGTGCTCGAGCCGGTCCTGACCACCCAGCAGGTTCTCGGCCGGGATCCGCACACCCTCGAATTTCAGCTCTGCGGTGTGCGAGGCTCGGCATCCGAGCTTGTCCAGCTTGCGGACCAGTTCCAAACCTGGTGTGCCGCCGGGCACCACGAACAGCGCCTGCCCCTTGTGGCCCAGCTCCTCGTCGACGACGGCGTTGACGACGTGGACGTTCGCGATTCCGCCGTTGCCGATCCACATCTTGTGCCCGTCGATGATCCAGTCGTCACCATCGCGGCGGGCCCGCGTGCGCAGATTGCGCACATCGCTGCCGCCCTCCGGTTCGGAGATCGCCAGCGCGGCCAACTTCAGATCGCCGGGCGTGCCGAAACATTCGGGTGCCCACGTCAGCATCTGCTCCGGGGTGGCGGCCTGGCCGATCGCCGAGAGAGCCAGAGCGGGCATCACCACCGCCAAACCGATTCCGGCGCAACCCCAGAACAGTTCCTCCATGAACATCGGCAACGACAGTCCGGTCGGGTCACCGATCAGGTCCCGGTAGAACAGCGGGCTATAAAAACCACGAGCAGCCGCTTCCTCCAGCACCGGCCATGGAAATTCCTGGCGCTTGTCGTACTCGCCGGCAACCGGACGGATGCAGTGTTCGGCGAACTCGTGTGTGCGGCGAGCAAGGTCGTGCTGTGCCGTTGTCGGCGTGAGGTCCAGGCCCATGTGCATCCCTTCGATGCCTGGGGTGATACCTCGGGTACCGAATGATCAAACGTCGGGCTGAAAGAGCCGAGAAAGTTGGAGCCCGGGCTGCCGTGGAGTCGGGTTTTGCACGGCAGCTCGGGGCTGACTGGGATATCGACCGGCCGCCGCCGAGTGTTACCGGCCCCGGCGAGATGCCGGTGCTATATCGGCGTCGCTGAAGAACTCCAGCAGGTAGCGGCTCTCCTCGATGTCGCCGATCGTGCGGAGCGCCTTCCTGCGGGTGATCAAAATGCCGGCGATGGCCAGCGCCCACACCACGTACTGCACGCACCACGCCAGCCGGAACGAGTCGAACGAATAGCCGCCCGTCGCGCCGATGATCATGCCCATCGCCAGCATGACCAGCAGCGAGGCGAGGAAGCCGCCCATGTTCACCGCGCCCTGCGCAGTGCCCAGCGTCGACCGCGGGTTGAAGGTCCGGGCGAAGTCAAAACCGACCATGGATCCCGGGCCGCCGAACGAGATCACCACGATCAGCACGACCAGAAGCCAGTACGGCGCGGCGTGTGGCAGTGCGAGCACGACCGTCCACACCAGGGCGTTGCTGATCACGATGCCCAGCACCACCCAGGAGCGCCGGTGCGGGTGACGGCCGGTGACCATGCCGATCACC
The DNA here is from genome assembly GCF_033804465.1 of Mycobacterium sp. RTGN5. NCBI lineage: Bacteria > Bacillati > Actinomycetota > Actinomycetes > Mycobacteriales > Mycobacteriaceae > Mycobacterium > Mycobacterium sp. RTGN5. The sequence continues at coordinate 75,129 of NZ_JAPZLA010000006.1, read as the reverse complement.
ACACCGAAGACGATCGCGGCGGCCACCGAGATGGTCAGCAGCGTTCCCGCGTCGCCACGCGAAAGATTTTGCGCCACCGTCAGATACGGGACACCCCACATCAACGCGAACACAGTGACCGAGAACTGGGTGCCCATGTGCGTGAAAAATCCCAACCGGGTGCCCGGGCGCATCCAGATTGTTTTCACGCTGGCCAGCGTCTCGCGCACGCTGATCGCCGGGTCGTGAACCGCGACGCCGGGTGGCGTGTTCTTCACCAGCAGCAGGGTCAGGACCAGCGACAGGACGCCGAAAGCCGCCACGGCCGCATACGCCCTCGTCCACCCCGAACCGATCAGCAGCGCCAGGAACGGCACCGCCGAGAGCACCTGGCCGAGTTGCCCTGAGATACCGGTCAATTGGGTCACCAACGGAATCTGGCGCGGTTTGAACCAGTGCGGTACCAGCCTCAGCACCGAGATGAACGTGAACGCGTCCCCTAGGCCCACCACCGCGCGCGCCGCGATCGCCGTAGGCAATGAGACGGTGAACGCGAGTGCGAGCTGTCCAGCCACCATCAGGGTGCCGCCGGCCAGGATCATCACCTTGGATCCGAAGCGATCGAGCAGCAAGCCGGCCGGGATCTGCGCGGCCGCGTACACGACGACCTGCAGCACGACGAAGGTCGACAGTACGCCGGGGCTGGCCGAGAACCGGTTGGCCGCATCCAGCCCGGAGACGCCGAGCGTGGTCCGGTCAAGGACGGCCACGATGTAGGCCAACACTCCCGTCGACCACACAATCCAGGCCCGCACTGACCATCACCCTTTCATCGAGACGCCTGAACCAATCATCTCCCGGCGGCGCAAATTGATTCCCGAGTCGTTTCCTCCTTCAGACCCGGGTCGATGCCGGATCGCCGCCGAAGCGCTGCGCCAGCCACACCGGGATCACGGCGATCAGGGTCAATGCCGCGGCGACGACGTTGATCACCGGGGCCTGATTGGGCCGGAACAGGTTGCCGAATATCCAGATCGGCAGCGTCTGCACCGTCGGGCCCGCGGTGAACGTTGTGACGACGATCTCGTCGAAGCTCAACGCGAACGCCAGGATCGCGCCGGCCAGCAGCGCCCCCCGCATCAGCGGGAAGGTCACGTACCGGAAGGTCTGCCAGCCCGACGCACCGAGATCGGCCGATGCGTCGTCCAGTCCGGTGCCCAGCCGGCGCAACCGGGCCTGGGTGTTGTTGAACACGATCACGATGCAGAACGTCGCGTGCCCCACGATGACCGTCGCCAGCCCCAACGTGATGCCGAGCGCCGAGGTGAACGTCGCGTTCAGCGCGATACCGGTCACGATCCCAGGCAGCGTAATCGGCAACACCACCAGAAAGCTGATGGTCTGCCGCCCGAAGAATTGGTAGCGCTGCACGGCGAACGCCGCCATGGTGCCCAGCACCAGTGCCAGTGCCGTCGCGCACGCCCCGACGACCACCGAGTTGCCCAGTGAGTGCCACATGCCTTCGCTGTTCCAGGCGGCGGCCCACCACTGGAGGGTGAACCCGGTGGGCGGAAACGCGAACGTCTTGGACGCGTTGAACGCGTTGACGACGACGAGAAGAAGCGGTGCGTATAGGAAGACGAGCACGAACAACGTCCATATTCGGACCAGGCGACGCATCCCGTTCGACAGCATCAGACGTTCTCCAATGCCCCGGTGCGCCGCATCGCCAACAGGTAAAGCACGATCGCGGCCAACGGAATCAATGACAGCGCGGCCGCCAGCGGCTGGTTGTTGGCGGTCACCAGCTGTCCGTAGATGATGTTGCCCAACATCTGGGTCTTGCCGCCGACGATCGTCACCGCGATGTAGTCACCCATCGACAGCGAGAACGTGAAGATCGAACCGGCCGCGATGCCGGGAAACACCAACGGCGCCACAATGGTTCGCAGCGTCGTGAGATCCGAGGCACCCAGGTCGGCGCTGGCGTCGATCAGCGGGTCGGGCACCCGTTCGAAGGCGGCGAACACCGGGATCACCATGTAGGGCAGCCACAGGTAGGCCAGGGTGAGCACGGTGGCGATCAGGCCGTAGCCCGGTGTGTAACCGGCCGCCCAGTGCAACGGGCCCTCCGGCGAGAGCAGCATCCGCCACGCGTAGGCCTTGACCAGATAGCTGGCCCACAGCGGCGTCGTCACCGCGACCACCAGTGCCAGCCGCACCCGGGGCGAGGCGACCTTGGCCATGTAGAGCCCCAGCGGAACGGCGAGCACGATACAGATCGCGGTGACGCTCAACGCAATTCCGATCGTGCGCAGGGTGGCCGTGCGGAACACCGCGTCAGTGAGAACCCGCACGATGTTGTCACTGGTGTAGGACCGCACCACCGCACCGGTGAAGGTATCGGTGCTCCAGAATGCCGAAAGCAGCAGTACGCCAAGCGATCCCAGATAGGCCACCACCAGCCAGGCCAGTGGCGGAATGAGGAGAAAAGCGAGGCGGATCCGCCGGCTCACCCCCTGGGTCAGCCCTTGATCTGCTGCCATTTGTCGACCCACTCGCTGTAGGCCGTGCAGTTGTCACCGCTGCCGTCCACGCACTGCTTCTGCGGTGTCGTCCAATAGCTGATCTTCTCGGCGTAGGCGGCATCGGTGGCGTGATAGGTGTCGCAGAACGTCTTGTCGCTGGTGAAGTCGCAGGCCTTGGTCTGCGCCGGGGCCTCACCGAAATACTCGGCGACTTGGGCGTTGATCTCCGGCGAGGTGATCCAATCCATCCACTGGTACATGCAGTTGGGGTTCTTGGCCTTTGACGACACCATCCAGGTGTCCGACCATCCGGTTGCGCCCTCCTTGGGCAGCACGGTGGCGATCTTGACCTTGGCGTCGGTGGTCAGCATGTTGGCGATCACCTGCCAGGTGGTGCCGATCACCGAGGTGCCGGACTCGAAGGCCTGCACCGCCTTGGTGTAATCGGCCCAGTACTCGCCGATGTTGCCGTGCTGGGCCTTGAGCAGATCGACCGCGGCGTTGAGTTGATCTTCGGTCAGCGAGTACGGATTCTTGATTCCCAGTTCGGGTTTCGTCTTCGACAGGTACAGCGCGGCGTCAGCGATGTAGATGGGGGAGTCATAGGCGGTGACCTTGCCCTTGTACTCCGGAGCCCCCGGGAAGACCGCGCCCCAGCTGTCGGGGGCGCCCTTGACCACGTCGGTGTTGTACATCAGCAGGTTGGCACCCCAGCCGTGCGGGATGCCGTACATCTGGCCGTTCACCGCGTTCCACGGCTTGTCCTTGAGGAACGCCGAGATGGTCTCGTAGTTTCCCACCAGCTTGGTGTTGACCGGCGCGACGTCACCGGCGTAGATGAGCCGCAGCGTGGCGTCGCCCGAGGCCGAGACGCCGTCGTACTGGCCGGTGCGCATCAGCTGCAGCATCTCGTCAGAGGTGTTGCCCACCTTGACGTTGACCTTGCAGCCGGTCTTCTGCTCGAACGGGTGCACCCAGTCGACCTTCGGGTCGTTGGAGCCGTCCTCGGCATACCCCGGCCACGCGATCAGATTGAGCTGGCCTTCGCCCTTGCCGAGAGCCGACAACGGCTCCATTTTGGGTGGCGCCGTGGAGCTGCCGCCGCCGGAGGTGTTGGAGCTCGAACAAGCAGCGACCAGCGCGGCGCACGCGACCAGCGCAACGCCGAGGCGACGGGTGGTGGTTCTCATGGCGAGCTCCTTCTGTTATGCGGACAGGGACCGAACGGCATTGGGTGGCCACGCCAGTACGACGGTTGCGCCATGGGCGATGTCGGTGGACGCCTCGGCCGAAAGCAGCGTCGCGGTCAACCGAACCCCGGATACGTCCGCCGCCACTCGGGTGATCGGGCCCGCGTAGACCACCTCGGCGACTTCGGCTGTGACACTGCGCATTCCGGTTGGCACGGGCGCGTCGGGCGTCAGCGGCAGGATCCGCTCGGGCCGGATCGCAAAGGTTCCGGCCTGCCCGATGAGCGCTTCGGCCGTCGCGCCATCGATCACGTTGGACGTTCCGACGAAATCCGCGACGAACCGGTTGGCGGGGTTCTCGTAGACCTCACGGGCGGCACCGATCTGCTCGATGCGGCCGTTGTTGAACACCGCGAGCCGGTCACTGAGGGTCAGCGCCTCGTCCTGATCGTGCGTCACGATCACGAAGGTAATCCCGACTTCACGCTGAATTGCCTTGAGCTCCACCTGCATCTGCTCACGCAGCTTGAGATCCAGTGCGCCGAGCGGCTCGTCGAGCAGCAGCACCTTGGGCCGGCCCACCAAGGCCCGGGCCAGGGCGACGCGCTGCTGCTGGCCCCCCGACAACTGTGCGGGCTTGCGGGCGGCGTGCCCGGACAGCCGCACCATGTCCAGTGCGGCAGCGGTGCGCTCCCTGCGCTCGGCGCGCGCCACTCCTTTGACCTTGAGTCCGTATTCGACGTTCTGGGCCACCGTCATGTGCGGGAACAGGGCGTAGTCCTGGAAGACGGTGTTGGTGTCCCGCTTGGCCGGCGGCAGCGCGGTGACGTCTGCGCCGCCGAGATGGATGGTGCCCGCGGTCGGTTGCTCGAAGCCGGCGATCATCCGCAACACCGTGGTCTTGCCCGACCCGGATGGGCCGAGGATCGCGAACAGTTCGCCGTCGGCGACGCTCAGGTCGGCGCTCTCGACGGCGGTCACGTCGCCGAACACCTTCCGCACCCCGCGCAACTCGATCTGCGGTGACCGAGGGGGACCGGGCGGCATGGGTGGATCCTACGGATTGCGTTGTCGAACCGCAGGCCCATGATGGACTTCGCCGGTCGCAGGACCCATGCACCACCGGATTCGCGATCCCAACGTCAATCGTCGAAAGCTGATGCGGATGTGACCAGTGGCGTTGATGAGATTGCTGAGGTAGTTGTCGTATTCTGAGGCGCGTGTCCGTGTCGCGCCGCGACGTGCTGAAATTGGCCGCCGCAACCCCGGCCGCGCTGGGTCTGGGGACTTTGGCGTCGACCCTCGCTCCCGCCACCGCCAACGCCGCTCCACTCGGCGTGCTGCTGGACTACGCGGCCGGCGTGATCAGCGCCAGCGACCTCAGGGCCTCCGGCGCGCTCGGTGCCATCCGGTACGTCTCTGATCGACGCCCGGGCGGGGACTGGATGCTGGGCAAGCCGATTCAGCTGACCGAGGCCCGCGATCTTTATCAGGCCGGCATGAAAATTGTGTCCAACTATCAGTTCGGTAAACAGGACTCCGCGGACTGGCTCGGCGGGCAGGAGGCCGGGCTGATGCACGCCAAGCGCGGCTGGGCGCTGCACACAGCCGCGGGTGGCCCGGTGGCAGCCCCGATCTATGTGTCCATCGACGATGATCCCAGCCTTGACCAGTACAAAACCCAGGTCGCGCCGTACCTGCGCGCCTGGGAATCCGTGATCGGGCACCAGCGGGTTGGCGTGTACGGAAACTCCAAAACCATCGACTGGGCGCTGCAGGACGGCATCGGATCCTGGTTCTGGCAGCACAACTGGGGCTCGCCGAAGGGCTACACGCATCCCGCCGCGCACCTGCACCAGGTCGAGATCGACAAGCGCAAGGTCGCCGGCATCGGGGTGGACCTGAACAACATCATGCAGCCCCAATTCGGGCAGTGGGACTGACGAAAAGCACAAAACTTACCCACCGGTAAGGATTTGCCAGCAAACTTCTTGACGCCATTTTGGTGAACAATTGTGGACTGAAAAACCGAGCAAGTGCTTGGCCGGACGGCGCCGGGCGCGTCGGTCGACAGGAAAATCATAAGTAACGATTCGATAACAATCGTGCTTTGATCTGCACTATTGCGCCTACTCAACCGTAACCACCTACATGCAGGACGTTTGTCCCGGATGGTCTAGGTGGCCGTTCGGCGCCGTGTTACCCGTTGTGCTGTTACCCGTGCGTAGAACTCGCCAGTAACCAATATCGGACGGAAAATGGTGCTGGTTCTTATGCCACTCTTAGTGCAGCCGGAATGTTCGCAGACCCCTAGACACGGGGACCGCGCGGACGCCGTGATTCGACGGGGAATCGCCGACACCTCCGCATGGCAGCGCAGGTCTGACCCTCCAACACATACGAAGCGAATGCGCGAAGACGCGAAGACGAGCAGGACAGGGAGACACACAAGGTGACGATCCACGAGCACGACAGGCTGTCCACGGGCGACGGATCACGGCGCAGCGGAGCCAAGCAGGCCAGCACCCACGCGCTCGTCGACCGGCTGAATGCCGGCGAGCCCTATGCCGTGGCCTTCGGCGGGCAGGGAAGCGCCTGGCTGGAGACCCTCGAAGAGCTGGTCACCTCGGCCGGCATCGAATCTGAGCTCGCAACACTGGCCGGCGAGGCTGAGCTGCTGCTCGAGCCCGTCGCCGACGAATTGATCGTGGTCCGTCCGATCGGCTTCGAGCCGCTGCGCTGGGTGCGCGCGCTGGCCGCCGACGAACCCGTGCCCTCGGCCAAGCAGCTGATCTCGGCGGCGGTGTCGGTTCCCGGCGTCCTGCTGACCCAGATCGCCGCCATCCGCGCGCTGGGCCGCCAGGGCTTGGATCTGGCCGGTGCTCCGCCGGTGGCGCTGGCAGGGCACTCACAGGGCGTGCTGGCGGTGGAGGCACTGCGTGCCGCCGGCGCCAAGGATGTCCAGCTGCTGGCCTTGGCCCAGCTGATCGGCGCCGCAGGCACCCTGGTGGCCCGCCGTCGCGGGATCTCGGTGCTCGGCGACCGTCCGCCGATGGTCTCGGTGACCAACGCAGATCCCGAGCGCATCTTCGAGCTGCTCGAGGAGTTTGCTCAGGACGTCCGCACCGTGCTGCCTCCGGTGCTGTCGATCCGCAACGGCCGGCGCTCGGTCGTCATCACCGGCACCCCCGAACAGCTGTCCCGATTCGAGCTGTACTGCGAGCAGATCGCCGAGGCCGAAGCGGCCGACCGGAAGAACAAGGTCCGCGGTGGCGCGGTGTTCAAGCCGATGTTCGATCCGGTCCAGGTCGAGGTGGGTTTCCACACGCCGCGGCTGGCCGACGGCATCGATATCGTCTGCCGTTGGGCCGCCGCGGTCGGCCTCGACGTCGAGCTCGCCCGCAACCTGAGCGACGCGATCCTGGTCGGACAGGTGGACTGGGTCGAAGAGGTCACCGCGCTCAGTGAGGCCGGCGCTCGGTGGATTCTCGACCTCGGTCCCGGCGACATCCTGACCCGGCTCACCGCGCCGGTCATTCGCGGGCTGGGCATCGGCATCGTGCCCGCCGCCACCCGCGGCGGACAGCGCAATCTGTTCACTGTCGGTGCGGTGCCCGAGGTGGCCAAGCCGTGGTCGAGCTACGCGCCCTCGGTGATCCGTCTGCCCGACGGCTCGGTGAAGCTGTCGACGAAGTTCACCCGGCTCACCGGCCGCTCGCCGATCCTGCTGGCCGGGATGACGCCGACGACCGTCGACGCCAAGATCGTCGCCGCGGCGGCCAACGCCGGACACTGGGCCGAGCTGGCCGGTGGCGGTCAGGTCACCGAGCCGATTTTCGACAAGCGCATCGCCGAGCTCGCCACCCTGCTGGAGCCGGGCCGCACGATCCAGTTCAACTCGCTGTTCCTTGACCCCTATCTGTGGAAGCTGCAGCTGGGCGGTAAGCGGCTGGTGCAGAAGGCGCGTCAGTCCGGCGCGCCGATCGACGGCGTCGTGGTCAGCGCCGGCATTCCCGATCTGGAAGAGGCCGTCGAGCTGATCGACGAGCTGAACACCGTCGGCATCGCCCATGTCGTGTTCAAGCCGGGCACCGTCGAGCAGATCCGTTCGGTCATCCGGATCGCCGCCGAGGTACCCACCAAGCCGGTCATCGTCCACATCGAGGGCGGCCGCGCCGGTGGCCACCACTCCTGGGAAGACCTCGACGATCTGCTGCTGACGACCTACTCGGAACTGCGTGGCCGCTCCAACATCACCGTCTGCGTCGGCGGTGGCATCGGCACGCCGGAGCGCTCGGCGGAGTACCTGTCCGGCCGGTGGTCGGCGGCCTATAGCTACCCGCTGATGCCGGTCGACGGCATCCTGGTCGGCACCGCCGCGATGGCGTGCCTTGAGGCCACCACCTCACCGGCGGTCAAGCAGTTGCTGGTTGATACCGCGGGCACCGACACCTGGGTCGGAGCCGGAAATGCCGTGAACGGCATGGCTTCCGGGCGCAGCCAGCTCGGTGCCGACATCCACGAGATCGACAACTCCGCCTCTCGCTGTGGCCGGCTGCTCGACGATGTTGCCGGTGACGCCGAGGCGGTCGCGGATCGTCGCGAGGAGATCATCGCGGCGATGGCGGTCACCGCCAAGCCGTACTTCGGCGACGTCACAGACATGAGCTACCTGCAGTGGCTGCAGCGCTATGTCGAGCTCGCGATCGGCGATGGTGACTCCACGGCCGACACCAAGACCGCTGACTCGCCGTGGCTCGACACCACGTGGCGGGACCGCTTCGCCGAGATGCTGCAGCGCGCCGAGGCGCGGCTCAACACGAAAGACACCGGCCAGATCGAGACCCTGTTCGACGCGTCCTCGGCCGACGGCGAATGGCTGCTGGAGAATCCGGACGAGGCTCTGGCGACTCTGCTGTCCCGTTATCCCGACGCCGCGTCGGTGCTCCTGCATCCGGCCGACGTGCCGTTCTTCGTGCAGCTGTGCAAAACGCTCGGCAAGCCGGTCAACTTCGTCCCGGTCATCGACAAGGACGTGCGGCGCTGGTGGCGCAGCGACTCGCTGTGGCAGGCCCACGATGCCCGCTACACCGCCGACGAGGTTTGCGTCATTCCTGGCACCCAGGCCGTCGTCGGCATCGACCGGGTCGACGAGCCGGTGGGCGAGCTGCTCGACCGCTTCGAGCAAGCCGCGGTCGACGAGGTGTTGGCCTCGGGAGCTGCGCCGGAGCCGGCTGCCGCACGGCTGCGGGTCCGCACCGACGTGGCCGGTCCGCTGGCCATCGTGCTGGATTCGCCCGACGTGCTGTGGGCCGGTCGCACCGCGACCAACCCGGTGCACCGCATCGCTGCGCCGACCGACTGGCTGGTACACGACAGTCGTACCGCGACAAACCATTCCACCGGAGCGCGGCTCGAAGTGGTGGCCGCTGACCGCGTCGTCCTGAGCGTCCCGCTGTCGGGCACCTGGATTGACATCGCCTACACGCTGCCGGCCACGGTGATCGACGGTGGCACCCCCGTGGTGCGTACCGAAGACGCCGCTGCCGCGATGCGCGCCGTGCTGGCGATCGCCGCCGGGGTCGACGGCCCCGACGCGTTGCCGCCGGTGGTCAACGGCTCCACCACGGTGACCTTCGCGTGGGATCCCGAGCGGGTGGCCGACCACACCGGCGTGACGGCGACATTCGGTTCGCCGTTGGCGCCGACGCTGTCGATCGTGCCCGACGCGCTCGTCGGTCGGTGCTGGCCTGCGGTATTCGCCGCGATCGGCGCGGCCGCCACCGACTCCGGTTTCCCGGTCGTCGAGGGCCTGCTGAGCCTGGTGCACCTGGACCACGCGGCACGGCTGCTCAAGCCGCTGCCCACGGAACCGACCCAATTGATCGTCACCGCAACGGCTTCGGTCGCCACCGATACCGAGGTTGGCCGCGTCGTGCCCGTGACGGTCAACGTCACCGACGCCAAGGGGATGATCCTTGCGGTCCTCGAGGAGCGCTTCGCGATCCGTGGCCGCACCGGTGCCAAGGAGCTCACCGACCCGGTTCGGGCCGGGGGAGCGGTGTCGTTGAACGCCACCGATACCCCGCGCCGCCGTCGCCGCGACGTCGTCATCGGCGCCCCGGTCGACATGCGCCCGTTCGCCGTGGTCTCCGGTGACCACAACCCGATCCACACCGACCAGGCGGCCGCGCTGCTGGCCGGTCTGGATTCGCCGATCGTGCACGGCATGTGGCTGTCGGCCGCCGCCCAGCACGTGGTCACCGCCACCGACGGCAAGCCGGTTCCGCCTGCCAAGCTGATCGGCTGGACCGCTCGCTTCATGGGCATGGTCAAGCCGGGTGACGACATCGACTTCCGCGTCGACCGGGTCGGAATCGACTTGGGTGCTGAGGTTTTGGAGGTCACGGCCAAGGTCGGAACCGACCTCGTCATGAGCGCCACCGCGCGACTGGCGGCACCGAAGACGGTGTACGCCTTCCCGGGTCAGGGCATCCAGCACAAGGGAATGGGCATGGAGGTGCGCGCGCGCTCCAAGGCCGCCCGCAAGGTGTGGGACACCGCGGACAAGTTCACCCGCGACACCCTGGGCTTCTCGGTGCTGCATGTGGTGCGGGACAACCCGACCAGCCTGATCGCCTCCGGTGTGCACTATCAGCATCCCGAGGGTGTGCTCTACCTGACGCAGTTCACCCAGGTCGCCATGGCTACCGTCGCGGCCGCTCAGGTCGCCGAGATGCGGGAGCAGGGCGCCTTCGTCGAGGGCGCGATCGCCTGCGGCCACTCGGTGGGTGAATACACCGCGCTGGCGTGCGTCTCGGGCGTCTACAAGCTGGAGGCCCTGCTGGAGGTGGTGTTCCACCGCGGCAGCAAGATGCACGACATCGTGCCGCGCGACGAGATGGGCCGGTCCAACTACCGGCTGGCGGCGATCCGCCCGTCGCAGATCGACCTGCCGGACGCTGACGTCACGGAGTTCGTTGCCGAAATCGCCGAGCGTACAGGCGAATTCCTGCAGATCGTGAACTTCAACCTGCGCGGCTCGCAGTATGCGATCGCCGGCACGGTGCGCGGCCTGGAGGCGCTGGAGGAAGAGGTCGAGCGGCGCCGCGAGATCAGCGGCGGCAAGCGGTCGTTCATCCTCGTCCCCGGTATCGACGTGCCGTTCCACTCCGACGTGCTGCGCGTCGGCGTCGAGGACTTCCGCCGGGCGCTGCACCGCGTCATGCCGGAGGACGCGGACCCGGCCCTCATCGTCGGGCGCTACATCCCGAACCTGGTGCCGCGGCCATTCACCCTGGACCGCGACTTCATCCAGGAGATCCGCGATCTGGTGCCCGCCGAGCCGCTCGACGAGATCCTCGCCGACTACGACACCTGGCGTAACGAGAAGCCACACGCGTTGTGCCGCAAGGTCGTCATCGAGTTGTTGGCCTGGCAGTTCGCCAGCCCGGTGCGCTGGATCGAGACGCAGGACCTGCTGTTCATCGAGGAAGCCGCGGGCGGTCTGGGTGTCGAGCGCTTCGTCGAGATCGGTGTGAAGTCCGCGCCGACGGTCGCCGGTCTGGCCAGCAACACCCTGAAGCTGCCCGAATATGCCCACAGCACAGTGGAAGTGCTCAACTCCGAGCGTGACGCCGCCGTGCTGTTCGCGAATGACACCGACCCCGAGCCGGACATCGATGAAGCTCCCGTCGCCGAAGCGCCGGCCGAGGCCGCCGCGGTCGAGGCCGCGCCGGCAGCAGCACCGGCGGCCGCTCCTTCTGGCGGGCCACGACCGGATGACATCGGATTCGACGCGGGCGACGCGACTTTGGCGCTGATCGCGTTGAGCGCCAAGATGCGCATCGACCAGATCGAGCTGCTGGATTCGATTGAGTCGATCACCGACGGTGCGTCCTCGCGGCGTAACCAGCTGCTGGTCGATCTCGGTTCGGAGCTGAACCTGGGTGCCATCGACGGTGCCGCCGAGGCGGACCTGGCGTCGCTCAAGGGACAGGTCTCCAAGCTGGCGCGCACCTACAAGCCATTCGGCCCGGTGCTCTCCGATGCGATCAACGATCAACTGCGCACGGTGCTCGGCCCGTCCGGCAAGCGTCCGGCCGTGATCGCCGAGCGCGTCAAGAAGACCTGGGAGCTCGGCGACGGGTGGGTCAAGCACGTCACCGCCGAACTGGCATTGGGCACCCGTGAGGGCGCCAGCGTGCGTGGCGGTGTGCTGGGGGTCCTGCACGAGGGCGCGCTGGCCGATGCGGGCGCCGTGGACAGGGCCATCGACGCCGCGGTCACCTCGGTGGCTGCCCGCAGGGGCATTGCGGTGTCGCTGCCCTCGGCAGGCGGTCCCGCCGGTGGCGTGGTCGACTCGGCCGCGCTGACCGAATTCGCCGAGCAGGTCACCGGCCGTGACGGCGTGCTGGCCTCGGCGGCCCGCCTGGTGCTGGGACAGCTGGGTCTGGACAACCCGGTGTCGGCTGCGCCGTCGGCCACCGACGCCGAACTCATCGACCTGGTGACCGGTGAACTGGGCTCGGACTGGCCGCGGCTGGTGGCTCCGGCGTTCGACGCGAAGAAGGCGGTGCTACTCGACGACCGCTGGGCCAGTGCGCGTGAGGATCTGGTCAAGCTGTGGTTGGCCGACGAAGGTGATATCGACGCCGACTGGATGCAGCTCGGGGCGCGTTTCGAGGGTACCGGCAATGTTGTTGCCACCCAGGCAAACTGGTGGCAGGGCAGGGCCCTGGCCGCCGGCCGGAACATCCACGCCTCGCTGTTCGGCCGGATCGCCGCGGGTGCTGAGAATCCGAACAAGGGTCACTACAGCGACGAGGTCGCGGTGGTCACCGGTGCCTCCAAGGGTTCGATCGCCGCATCGGTGGTGGCCGGCCTGCTGGACGGCGGCGCCACCGTGGTCGTGACGACCTCGAAGCTGGACGACGATCGGCTGGCGTTCTACAAGGCGCTCTACCGCGACCACGCCCGCTACGGTGCGTCACTGTGGGTGATCCCGGCGAACATGGCCTCCTACGCCGACATCGACGCGCTGGCGTCGTGGGTGGGCAGTGAGCAGACCGAAAGCCTTGGGCCGCAATCAATTCACCTCAAGGACGCGCTGACCCCGACGCTGCTGTTCCCGTTCGCCGCGCCGCGCGTGTCCGGTGACCTGTCGGAGGCGGGTTCGCGCTCCGAGATGGAGATGAAGGTCCTGCTGTGGGCCGTCGAGCGGCTGATCGGTGGGCTGTCGTCCATCGGTGCCGAGCGGGACATCGCCTCGCGGCTGCACGTGGTGCTGCCCGGCTCACCCAACCGCGGCATGTTCGGCGGTGACGGCGCCTACGGCGAGTCCAAGTCCGCGCTGGACGCGGTGGTCAACCGCTGGAACGCGGAAACCTCGTGGGCACAGCGGGTCAGCTTCGCGCATGCGCTGATCGGCTGGACCAAGGGCACCGGACTGATGGGCCACAACGACGCCATCGTCGGTGCGGTCGAGGAGGCCGGCGTCACCACCTACAGCACAGAGGAGATGGCAGCGATGCTGCTCGACCTGTGCACGGTGGAGGCCAAGGTCGCGTCCGCACACACCGCGCTGAAGGTCGACCTGACCGGTGGACTCGGTGATGTCCAGCTCGACATGGCCGAGCTGGCCGCCAAGGCCCGCGAGGAGATGACGGCTGAATCGCCGGATGCGGATGCGTCCGCTGAGCCGGCGGGCACCATTGCGGCTCTGCCGTCGCCGCCGCGCGGCTACATCGCTTCCACGCCGCCGGCGTGGGCCGACATCGACGTCGACCCGGCGGACCTGGTGGTCATCGTCGGCGGTGCCGAACTTGGCCCATACGGCTCGTCGCGTACCCGCTTCGAGATGGAGGTCGACAACGAGCTGTCGGCGGCCGGTGTGCTCGAGTTGGCCTGGACCACGGGGCTTATCGTCTGGGAGGACGATCCCAAGCCGGGCTGGTACGACAGCGCCACCGGCGAACTGGTCGACGAGGCCGATCTGGTGGAGCGCTACCACGACGCCGTCGTGGAAAAATGCGGCATCCGGGAGTTCGTCGGCGACGGGGTCCTCGATCCGGACCACTCCGCGCCGCTGCTGGTCAGTGTGTTCCTGGACAAGGACTTCCGGTTCGTGGTGTCGTCGGAGACCGACGCCCGCGCGTTCGTGGAGTTCGACCCCGAGCACACCGTCGCCCGGCCCGTTCCGGACTCGTCGGACTGGGAGGTGATCCGCAAGGCGGGTACCGAGATTCGCGTCCCACGCAGTACCAAGCTGTCGCGGACGGTGGGGGCGCAGATCCCGACCGGTTTCGACCCGACGGTCTGGGGCATCAGTCCCGACATGGCCAGCTCGATCGACCGGGTGGCGCTGTGGAACATCGTCGCCACGGTCGACGCGTTCCTGTCCTCCGGATTCACCCCGACCGAGCTGATGCGCTGGGTGCACCCGAGCCTGGTGGCCTCCACGCAGGGCACCGGTATGGGCGGTATGACGTCGATGGAGACGATGTACCACGGCAACCTGATGGGCACGGCAAAGCCGAACGACATCCTGCAGGAGGTCCTGCCGAACGTCGTTGCCGCGCACGTCATCCAGTCCTATGTCGGCAGCTACGGCTCGATGATCCACCCGGTCGGCGCGTGCGCCACCGCGGCGGTGTCGGTCGAGGAGGGGATGGACAAGATCCGCCTCGGCAAGGCCGAACTGGTGGTCACCGGCGGCTTCGACGACATGACGCTGGAGGCCGTCATCGGCTTCGGTGACATGGCGGCCACCGCTGAAACCGCGACGATGCGGGCCAAGGGCATCAGCGACTCGAAGTTCTCCCGCGCCAATGACCGTCGCCGCCTTGGCTTCCTGGAGGCACAGGGTGGTGGCACCATCCTGCTGGCGCGCGGTGACCTGGCGCTGAAGATGGGTCTGCCGGTGCTGGCCGTGGTGGGTTACGCACAGAGCTTCGGCGACGGCGTGCACACCTCGATCCCGGCTCCTGGCCTCGGTGCGCTGGGTGCGGGGCGCGGCGGCAAGAATTCGCAGCTGGCCCGTTCGCTGGCCAAGCTGGGGGTCGGCGCCGACGACATCGCGGTGATCTCCAAGCACGACACGTCGACACTGGCCAACGATCCCAACGAGACCGAGCTGCACGAGCGGCTCGCCGACTCGATGGGCCGCGCCGCCGGTGCTCCGTTGTTCATCGTCAGCCAGAAGAGCCTGACCGGACACGCCAAGGGCGGTGCGGCGGTGTTCCAGATGATGGGGCTGTGCCAGATCCTGCGCGACGGCGTCATCCCGCCGAACCGCAGCCTGGATTGCGTCGACGACGAGCTGGCCACTGCCGGGCACTTCGTGTGGCCACGGGAGACCCTGCGCCTGGGCGACAAGTTCCCGCTCAAGGCGGGACTGGTCACCAGCCTCGGCTTCGGTCACGTGTCGGGTCTGGTCGCGCTGGTGCACCCGCAGGCATTCCTGGCCTCGCTGAATGCCGAGGAGCGAGCGGACTACACGAAGCGGGCCAACGATCGAGTGCTGGCCGGTCAGCGGCGACTGGCTTCGGCCATCGCCGGTGGACGGCCGATGTACGAGAAGCCAGCCGATCGCCGGTTCGACCACGACGCGCCCGAAAAGCGTCAGGAAGCGGCGATGCTGCTCGACCCGGCGTCACGGCTGGGCGAGGACGATACCTACGTGCGATGAGCAGGTGCGCATCCGCTAGGGTGCTCGCGTGGCGATAGTCGGGGTGGGGATCGATGTGGTCTCGATTCCCCACTTCGCCGAGCAGGTGGACCAGCCGGGAACGGTGTTCGCCGAGACCTTCACTCCAGGTGAGCGCCGCGACGCCGCCGACAAGAGCTCGGTGGCGGCGCGGCACCTGGCCGCGCGGTGGGCCGCCAAGGAAGCCGTCATCAAGGCCTGGTCGGGTTCGCGGTTCGCGCAGCGTCCGGTCCTGCCGGAGGGTATCCACCGCGACATCGAGGTGATCACCGACATGTGGGGCCGGCCCAAGGTGCGCCTGACCGGTGAAATCGCTAAGCATCTGGCCGAGGTGACCATTCACGTGTCGCTGACCCACGATGGTGACACCGCCGCGGCGGTCGCCATCCTGGAGACTCTCTAGCCGCTAACGTCGACGCCATGAGCGATCTCGTCGCACGCGTGCAGGCCGTGCTTCCCTCAGTTCGCGCCGACCTCGAGGATCTGGTGCGTATCCAGTCGGTGTGGGCCGACCCGGCCCGTCGCGATGAGGTGCACCGCAGCGCTCGTGCGGTCGCGGACCTGCTGAGCCAGGCCGGCTTCCATCAGGTCGAGATCGTGGCCGAGGGCGGCGCACCCGCGGTGATCGCGCACCACCCCGCCCCGCCCGGCGCACCGACGGTGCTGCTGTACGCCCATCACGATGTTCAGCCGGAAGGCGAACCGGCGCAATGGGATTCGGATCCCTTCGAGCCCACCGAGCGGGACGGCCGGCTCTACGGTCGCGGCAGCGCGGACGACAAAGCCGGTATCGCAACACATTTGGCAGCATTCCGCGCGCACGACGGCAACCCGCCGGTTGGGGTGACGGTGTTCGTCGAAGGCGAGGAGGAGTCCGGTTCGCCATCGCTGGGCCGGCTGCTGGAGGTCCACAAGGACAAGCTGGCCGCCGATGTCATCGTGATCGCGGATTCGGACAACTGGACCTCCGAAATCCCGGCGCTGACGGTGTCGTTGCGCGGGCTGGTTGACTGCGTGGTGGAGGTCGCCACCTTGGGCCACGGCCTGCATTCCGGGCTGTGGGGCGGTGTCGTGCCCGATGCCCTCAAGGTCCTGGTGCGTCTGCTGGCCAGCCTGCACGATGACGATGGCAACGTCGCGGTGGAGGGCCTGTACGAGACGAGTGCCGCGGAGGTCGACCGCGGCCCTCAGTGGGTGCGCGCCGAGTCGGGATTGCTCGACGGGGTGCACGAGATCGGCTCGGGCACTGTGGCCCAACGCATGTGGGCCAAGCCCGCGATCACCGTCATCGGCATCGACACCACGCCGATCGCCAAGGCGTCGAACACACTCATCCCGCGCGCCAGCGCCAAGGTCAGCATGCGGGTGGCACCCGGCGGTGACGCGGCGGCTCATCTGCACGCGCTGCGCAGGCACCTCGAGCGGAACGCGCCGTGGGGTGCGCACGTCAAGGTCATCCCGGGCGACATCGGTCAGCCCTACGCAATCGAACCCATTGGACCGGTTTACGACGCTGCGCGCGCCGCGTTCCGGCAGGCCTGGGGCACCGACGTCGTCGACATGGGGATGGGCGGCTCGATCCCGTTCATCGCCGAGTTCGCCGCCGCGTTCCCCGACGCCACCATCCTGGTCACCGGAGTGGAAGACCCTGGCACCCAGGCGCACAGCGTCAACGAGAGCCTGCATCTCGGCGTGCTGGAGCGTGCCGCCACCACCGAGGCGCTGCTGCTGGGCAAGTTGGGCGTCGGATAGATCGCGCCCGTGAAATTGAGGTCTACGTAAATATCTTGGCGATACCTCGTTAGAAGTGCACTTATGTCGCTAGCGTCACGACTATTAACTGCACGAACATGAACGGGGGATCGACCATGGTAAATAGATTTAAATCCAAAACTGGAGTGTTGCTGAGCGTCGCCGTTTCCGGTGCGATGGCGGCAGCCGCCATCGGCGCGGCGCCGACGGCTACCGCCGATTGCGCATCCTTTTTCGGATTGGGCAACACCGCGAACTGCCAGAGCGGTCCGGCCAGCATCGCGATCGCGGTCGGACCCAACGCGACCGCGACGGCAGGTGGGCTGTTCGGTGTCGCGTTCGCCCTCGGCCGCATTCCCTTGATCGGGACCGCGAATACGGGTGTGGCTACTGCGACCACAAGCGGGGCCTTCACCTTCGCTTGGGCGTGGGGCGACAACGTGACGGCACAGGCCGGGGATCTGTTCGGATTCGCCAGCCAATGGGGCACCAACGGGACGACGATCACGAAAGGCATGGGCAACATCGCCCAAGCCATCTCCAACCCGTTCGGTTCGACCACCGCCGATATCGGAATGACGCTGGCCAACGGCGTCGGCAACGTGATCACCAACGGCGCGATGTTCAGCGCGCCGGGCTCCAGCGTCGAAGCGGTGGGCTTCGGGAATTACGCGTTCAACGGGTGGGGCTTCAACAACGCCGTCAAGGCAGGCGGTACCCCGACCAGTTTCTTCAATATGGCGTTCGACGCCTTCAATGGCGGCGACGTGATCGCAGGCCCGGGCCCGTTCGCCATCGCGATCGCGATCGGGCGTGCCCCCGGCGAAACCACCAGCCAGGTGGGTCCGGGCATCAACGTCAAGGTCGGCAATGCGCTTCCGGTGTTCCCCGCTTCGGCCGCATCGCTCGGCCCGAGCAAGAAGGCGATGCCCAAGGCCGCCGCGAGCAGCGGCAAGAAGTCCGGTGTGGCGTCGGGGGCCAGGCAACACAAGAAGTCGGACTAATACCCGCCTAAGCGGTGCCGGCCCGCCAGTTGCCGACAACCTCGCTGGTTCGGAGTGCTCGGTCGTACATGCGGAACTGCCGCAGTTCGCCGCGCATTCGCGGGGCGAGCGCGAATGCGGGGGATGCGTCGATCGTGCGCAGCTCGTGGGGGAATCGCGCCCACCCGAACTGACGCCGGTCGCCGCCGTCGTTGACGATTCCGTTCACGACGAAGGTGATGATCTTGGGCCCGCCGTCCACGATGATCCCGACGTGTTGCCAGACGCCGGGTTGCAGAGCACCGGGGTCGCAGTCCCATGAGACCTCGGCGAGGCCGAAGTCACGCACCACCCGGGATGGACCTTCCCACCACGGCCCGATGGCGCCGCGCATCGAAAGCTGCAGAGTGCCACGGTCGGTCGTGGCGACGGCGAAGCCGTTTCCGTTGTCGTCGCGGTTGTCCACAAGAATCTGCCCAGGGTCGAACGATTCGAGGTTCAGGGCGAAATCGAAGGTGAAGCCCTTGTTTTCCTTGTCCTTCGTCCCGCTACCGAGATCCGGGAGGAGCGAGACCGGCAGCCGCCGTACCTCGCGCACGATTTCGTCCCCGCTGTCGACGATCAGCCCCTGCCGCGTGACAGTCCGAGCGGTGTGTTGGTTCCAGAGCATGTCGAGAAACTCCGCAGGCACCTCGTGGACGCGGGCGATGCTCTTTTGGGTCTCGGTAAAGAAATAGCGCCCTTCGTCTTCGACGAAGTCCGGGTAACTCATGCGTACGGCCATGTCTTGGTCATAGAGAAGGATGTCCGGCTCCGACCATGCGATCGCCTTGCCTGCCGGGGTATCGACCTCGCGGCCGGCCGCCAGCCAGGCCGGATTGCGTTGGCTCTGAACGGTATTGCCACCGTGATTGTGGAACCAGTACAGGTAGCGCCCGTTGCCGGCTTTCCACACGAAGTTCGCTGCCCGCGTGTTCTTTACCTTCCGCGCACCGGGGCCGTAAGTCATGAACTCCGGCTGGGTCCAGGTGTGGCCTTGGTCGCGGGAGTAAGCCTGCACCGGGTAGTCGGTTGCGGTGCGGTAGACAGTGAAGAGGCTGCCGTCGGAAAGTGCCACGATGCTCTGCTCTTCGGCGATGGCGCCCACGGGCGAGCGCAGTCCGATGTCGCCGTCCGGCAAGGTGTCCCAGTGGATCTTCGCCGGGTCGCGCTCGGTGAGAATATTGTCGCTGCGTAGGAAATTCCCTTCCGATTCTGCGATGAATTCGGGCGGCCCGAAGTTGCCGACCTTATGCAGCGTGACGTAAGCGGCGCCTCGGTCGATGAGCGGCCGCCCTACCTGCCAAAAGAAGCGCACCTTGCCGCCATAGACGTTTCGGCGGTCGATATCTGTCTCCCGGACGGGAATTTCGTACCGTGCCTGGGACCACGACATGCCGTTGTCGTCGCTGTATTTGAATACGAAAGCCCCGAGCGTATCGACTCGTTTTTCCATGGTGCCGTCGATGGTCTTGACCTCGCGCACGTTGTCCTTGTTGTAGTTGTAGAACGCGTAAATACGACCGTAGGGCGTCTTCAGCAGCGTGGCGTACGAGGACTCCGGCGGCCCCGACGGTTCGATCGCGATCAACGGCGACCACGTGCGGCCGAAATCGGTACTCCGTGTCACTACGACATGCTGACTGGTCGCGCCCTCATCGCCACGTGACGTGGTCAGGACGCACAGCCACGCGTGGTCATCAGCCTTCACGATGTAGGGCTGGTCGGCATACGCCTCGTCGGGGATCGTCCAGCCACTACTGATATCGCGCCACTTGTCGAGGGCGCCGGGGTTCGACTTCCCCGCTCGGGGGGTTGCCGCGGAATCTCCAGGGCGGGCGTCGGTCTGACCGATGAACAGCCGGTCGACGCCGACGCCGATGCCGCCCCCGACTAGTGCCGCCACCCCTGCTAGACCAGCTCCGCTGATCACCTCACGACGATTCATCGGCATCGGCGCAAGTTATCACGCAAGCAGAGGTGTCCCGCCGCAGCGTGGCGACGTGGCCGGTGGCGCGAGAGCAAGGGATTTCCCCGTATCGCAATCGCACGTGCAGCTCCTACGGTTTCAGTAATTGGGGGATCAACGATGACGGGGGAACGCAGTGAGGACGATTACTCAAGGACTAGTGATAGGCGGCGTGTTTATAGCCGCTGCGGTCGGTTTGGCTGTTCCGGCGTCAGCCGAGGGGCTCGACGGGATGTATTCGATCTTGGTGACAGACGGGGGAGGCGTCGTCGAAAACGGCGCTAAAGACGGTGCGTTCGCATCGCCATGTGGCCCCGACTGCACGCGCTTGATCACCTCGGGGTGGTCGACAGATGCTCAGCGGCAAGGCAATGCATGGACCGGTATCACTACGTCCGGGATCACCATCTCATTTGCCAGTGACACTCTCGCCGGCACGATGGTGAAGGGTCCGCAGGTCGTGAATGTGCAGTTGATCAAGGTCGGTTGAGTCTCCTCAACCGAGACATCGCGACCGCCGAGCGCTGCGGCTGGCGAACCTGGGTCCTAGGCCGCTTCCAACTTCCTCACCTGATCGTTGAAGAGGTTCACCAGAGTGTCTGTGTCAGCCGGTGAAACCTTGACGCCATTCGTATGAGTGGTCGATACCTCGACGTAGAGGCCCCGGCTGAGGCCGAAGATTTCGAGGCCTGTGAAGTGGACTTCTCCGCCAATAATGGGGGCGACTCCCGTTGCGTCATAACTCCAGGCGACGGCCGACTCGGGTAACCCGGGGTGTTGCAGGGGCGGCGACGCGGTCGACGTGAGTCCACCGAGGTGCGAGGTCTTGCATTTACCGAGCAGATCGCGCAGACCTCGAAGGTCTGGCTGTCCCGTCGGCACCGCAATGAGCACCGTAACGGTCTCGACTGGCAGATCCGAGCCGTCGGTCGGCCACTTCGACCAAAGAGCGGCCCCCTTTTGGCCGTGGGCAGGTCCCGAGAATATCGGCGCGCACTCCGGCGGATCGACCGGGTCGTCATACGGGTTGTGCCCGTCGGAGTTCAGGGCCGCTCCCGAGAAATTCAGTGCGGGACCATCCGGGATAGCCGATGCGTCGACGAACATCGACTCCGTCACCTGTGTGAAATCTGTTCGCTGTGGCGGGCTTTCGCTGCCCTGCGCCGCAGAGTGGTTGGCGGACGAAGAGCAGGAGACGGTCACAATTGTCAGGACCGCCGCCGCGGTCGCCGCCAGCGACCTCTGGTGACCAACTGCAACCATGTCTTCCCCTGCCGACGACAAGTCCCCAAGAGTCAGTCGAGTATGTCGTATCGGCTTGCCTGGTTGCGCGGTTCAGATGGAAAGGTCGCGCCGCAGCTTGGCGACGTGGCCGGTGGCCTTCACGTTGTACTGGGCGACCTCGATCTTGCCCTTCTCGTCGACCACGAACGTCGAACGGATGACGCCCTGCACGGTCTTGCCGTACAGCTTCTTCTCGCCGTAGGCGCCCCATTCGATGAGCACCTTTTTGTCGGGGTCGGACAACAGCGGGAACGTCAGCTGGTCGCGGTCGGTGAACTTGGCCAGTTTCTCCGGCTTGTCGGGGGAGATGCCGATGACGTCGATGCCCGCCCCGTTCAGCTCGGCCAGGCTGTCGCGGAAGTCGCAGGCCTGCTTGGTGCAGCCCGGGGTCATCGCGGCCGGGTAGAAGTAGACGATCACCTTGCGACCCTTGAAGTCGGACAGCTTCACGGTCTTGCCCTCGGCGTCCGGCAGGCTGAATGCCGGTGCTTTGTCGCCGACTTCGAGGCGTGCTGTGTCCGTCACTGATGGTCCCTTCATCTACCGGTGCATCAGGGTTGGCCCGGGTTGATCTAGGGTAGTTCGGCAGGACGGCAATTTGGAGGACGGAAGTGGCTGACCGGGACCCCGAGGTCATCAAGGCCGAGATCGACCAGGCTCGTGACCGGCTGGCGACGACGGTGGACTCGTTGGCCGTGCGGGCCAATCCACAGCGCATCGCCGACGACGTCAAGGCCGCGGTGCTGCGCTTTGTGAAGAAGCCCCCCGTGGCTGCGGCGCTGGCCGGGGTCAGTGTGGTGACCGTCGTGCTGGTGATCCGCCGAATCCGTAACGGCTAGGCAGCCCCCGCTCTTCTCACCTCCGGGAGTTCCACGCCCACTCAGGTAACGCACAGCCATTCATTTACATAGTTAATGAATGTTTTGGTTATCCCTCATCTCGACACCAAGAGATGCGGATAGAGATGACCACCGATATCGCGAACACCGACGCACCGGTCGTGGAAAGCGCCCAAGAGGCAGTCGCCGCAACCGCGCGGCGCCGCCAGCGGATGGACCATGACCACCCCAGATACAAGTGGGTGGCGCTGTCCAACACCACGCTGGGCGCGCTGCTGGCCTCGATCAACTCTTCGATCGTCCTGATCTCACTGCCGGCGATCTTCCGCGGCATCGGTCTCAACCCGCTGGCACCGGGAAACGTCGGATACCTGCTGTGGATGCTGATGGGCTACCTGGTGGCGACCGCGGTGCTGGTCGTGCCACTGGGCAGGCTGGGCGACATCTTCGGCCGGGTACGCATCTACACGCTGGGCTTCGTCGTGTTCACCGTCGCGGCCATCGCCTTGTCATTCGATCCCTTTCAGCTGACCGGCGGAGCCATCTGGTTGATCGGCTGGCGGGTGGTGCAGGGCGTCGGTGGCGCCATGCTGATGGCGTGTTCGGCGGCGATCCTCACCGACGCCTTTCCCAGCCGCCAGCGGGGCATGGCCCTCGGTGTCAACCAGGTGGCCGCGATCGCCGGGCAATTCCTGGGTCTGCTGATCGGAGGACTGCTGTCGCAATGGGATTGGCGCGCGGTCTTCTGGGTCGGTGTACCACTCGGCCTGGTCGGAACGATCTGGAGCTTCCGGTCTTTGGTCGAGGTCGGGGTTCGGACGCCGGCCCGGTTGGACTGGTCGGGCACGGTCCTGTTCGCGGTCGGATTCACCGTGCTGCTGGCCGCGATCACCTATGGCATCCAGCCCTACGGCGGACACCCCACCGGCTGGACCAATCCGTTGGTGCTCGGCGCGATCGGGCTGGGCGTCCTGCTGTTGGTCGTGTTGTGTCTGGTCGAACGTCGGGTGCGCGCACCGATGCTCGACATCCGGCTGTTCAAGTCGAAACCGTTCGCGCTCGGCAATCTCGCCGGGCTGATGGCCGCCGTGGGGCGCGGCGGCTTGCAGTTCATGCTCATCATCTGGTTGCAGGGCATCTGGTTGCCGTTGCACGGCTACAGCTTTGAATCGACCCCCTTGTGGTCGGGCATCTATCTGCTGCCCATGACGTTCGGCTTCCTGCTCGCCGGTCCGCTGTCGGGAACGCTGTCCGACCGGTTCGGCTCACGACCATTCGCCATCGGTGGAATGTTGCTGATGGCGCTGACTTTCCTTGCGCTGATGGTCATTCCGGTGGACTTCAGCTTCTGGGTCTTCGCGGTGCTGATCTTCCTCAACGGCTTGGGCGGCGGGATCTTCACCTCGCCGAACACCGCGGCGATCATGTCCAGCGTGCCTGCGGCCGAGCGGGGCGCCGCCTCCGGTATCCGGGCGACGTTCACCAACGCCGGCATGTCCCTGTCGATCGGCATCTTCTTCTCGCTGATGATCGCCGGGCTGGCCAAGACCCTCCCGGCCACGTTGAGCACCGGGCTTCAACAGCAGGGCGTGTCGGTGGCCGACGCGCACCGCATCGCGGAGCTACCGCCGGTGGGGAGCTTGTTCGCGGCGTTCCTGGGCTACAACCCGATCGGTGAACTCGCGGGCGGCACCTTGCAGCAGCCCGGAGTCAATGCGACGGTGCTGACAGGTAAGGAATTCTTCCCGCACCTGATCTCCGGGCCGTTCCACGCCGGCCTCACGGTGGTGTTCATCGCAGCTGCGGTGATGATGGTGATCGGGGCGGCCGCGTCATGGGTGAATCCCGGTCGCATCGCCGAGCGCGATTAGCGGCGGCGCAGCCAGTCGCCGAGCGAACGCCGGAACCCGGGGGGATTAGCGACCAGGCCGATCCGGCTGCAGCTATGAATCTGCATCGGGGTCACGGGTGCGGAGACCTGCGGAGCTACTTCGCCTGCGGGGCGTGGAACTAGGTTCTCCGGCACCATGCGGCTAAGTCCTTACGTCGTCACCGGACCTGAGGTCCGTGGGCGGCTGATGGTCAATTCAGCTAACGGCGACTATAACACCGTTCGCGCCATCGTTGCAGCACAATGCGGTGATCTTGAGCTCGGAAGCGCCTGCCGGTTATCTGTTGACGCGTATATCCCCTGGTCAGTCAGCTGTCTTAACGGGCCGCTCAGGATATTCACAGCGACGCATCTCACAACCCCCGGCGTGGTGTGCGCCCGTGACCTCGGGCAACGTCACATGCCGGTCAGGGGAGCACGATCGGCAACCGCTCCCAGCCCCGCACGGTCGATGTCGGGGCGAGCTTGGCTCCTGTGTAGTCGATGTCCCATTCCGGGAAGCGGTTGAGCAGCTCGTCCAGGGCGACCCGCCCTTCCAGCCGGGCCAGGTTCGCCCCTAGGCAGTAGTGCACTCCCTTGCCGAAGGTCACGTGGCTGATCGTGTCGCGGTGGATGTCGAAGGAGTCGGGGTTCTCATAGCGGCGCGGATCGCGGTTGGCGGCGCCGAACAGCAGCAGCATGGCGCTGCCGGCGGGCACCGTCGTGCCGTAGCACTCGAAGTCCTTCAGCACGTAGCGACCGACATGCGGCCCGGTCGGTTCGAAGCGCAACGTCTCGTCGATCGTGCGGTTCAGCAGCGAGCGGTCGGCCAGCACCTCGCGGCGCTGGTCGGGATGCTCGGCCAGCACCTTGGCCAGCCAACCGATCAGCCGGCCCGTCGTCTCGTTTCCCGCGCCGGCGACCACCTGGGTGTAGTGCAGCACTTCCTTGCGGGTGAGCCTGCGGGTGACGCCCTGGTCGTCGGTGAACTCGACATTGAGCAGCGCTGTCATCAGATCATCGGAGGGATTGTTCGACCGCCATTCGACATAGTCGGCGTAGATGCGGCCGTCAGCGATGCGGTCGGGGTCCGCGACCTTCATCGGTGCGCCGGGCTTGGTGCGCAGGTTGGCGTCATTGGCGTCCCGCACCGAAATCTGTTCGGACTCCGGGATTCCCAGCAGCATGCCGATGACGCGCATCGGCATCATCGACGCCAGCTCGGCGATGATGTCGAAACCGTCCGAGCCGATCAGGGGATCCAGGCAGCCGATGCAGTACCGGCGGATCTGGTCTTCGATCTCAGCCATCCGGCGCGGGGTGAACACCCGCGACATCAGCCCACGCAGCTGTGTGTGCGCGGGCGGATCCTCGAACATCATCACGCCGTCGGGCATGTCGAAGTCGGACTTGATCAGCTCCAGGATGTCGCTGCGGCTGTTGGAGAACGTCTCCCAATTCGACAACGCCGCTTCGACGTCGGAGTGGCGGGCCAGCGTCCAGAAGTCGTAGCGCTCGTTGTGATAGATCGGAGCCTCGTCGCGGAGACGGGCATAGACCGGGTACGGGTTGACGACAATGTCGACGTCGTAGGGGTCGTAGTAGACGGTGTCGTTCGCAGTCGTCATGTCCATCCCCACATCGGCCCCGCTGGCTGCTGAGCGATCGCTCAAACTTCCGGGTGGTGCCATGTTTAGCAGCCCTGGCGAGGGCCGGTCAAGGGATGCGGCGGCGGGTCGCGGCTAGACGAAGACCACGCCGGGATTGAGGATGCCGGCCGGGTCGAAGCTCTCCTTGATCCGCCGCATCAACGCCAGCTTCGCAGGGTCCTCCAGCTCGCAGAAGTAGTCCGCCTTGGCCCGCCCGACGCCATGCTCGCCCGAGATCGCCCCGCCCAGCGACATCCCCATCGCGAAGATCTCAGTCAGTATTTTCTTGCGGATCTGCGGGTCCTTGCAGAACAGCACACCGTGCACGTTGCCGTCACCGGCGTGCCCGCATCCGCTCATGCCGACGCCCTCGGCCAGGGCGATGTCACGGGCCCGGCGCAGAAACTCCGGCATCGACGCCCTGGGCACCACCACGTCGATGATGTCGTCGGCGCCGATCGCCTTGGCGGTCCAGAACACATTCTCCCGCGCCACGATCAGCCTGCGTGCCGAGTTTCCCTGTAGCACATACGCATCCAATGCACCCCACTCGGTGAGCAGCTCGCCAAGGGCCGCGGCGTCGTCGTCGAGGCGATCAGCGTGGGTATTCTCCAGAGCGACGACGAGGTAGGCCGCACAGGTTTCCCGAATCTCCTCGGGGATCCCCAGTTCCAGATTCTCGGCGTTGACGATCGCCGCCATCACCACGTTGTCGATGTATTCGACGATGGTCGGGTTCAG
This sequence comes from Mycobacterium sp. RTGN5, assembly GCF_033804465.1. Taxonomy (NCBI): domain Bacteria; kingdom Bacillati; phylum Actinomycetota; class Actinomycetes; order Mycobacteriales; family Mycobacteriaceae; genus Mycobacterium; species Mycobacterium sp. RTGN5. The sequence continues at coordinate 48,599 of NZ_JAPZLA010000006.1, read as the reverse complement.
TCCGCTCGAGATGAGCTTCGGGACGGCAGCCATCACCTGGTCGAAGTCGCCGAATGGGGCCAGCACGGTGGCGCTGTGCGCCAACCGCGGGACCAGCTTGACGGTCACCTCGGTGACCAGCGCCAGCGTGCCCTCCGAGCCGATGATCAGCTGGGTGAGGTCGTAACCGGTGGAGATCTTCGACATCTTGCCGCCGGTTCGGATGATCTCGCCGGTGGGCAGCACGGCTTGCAGGCCGAGCACGTTGTGGCGGGTGACGCCGTACTTCACCGCACGCATACCCCCGGCGTTGGTCCCGACGTTGCCGCCGACGCTGGACGACAGCTCACCGGGATACACCGTGTAACTCAGTCCCACCCTTGCGGTCTGGGTGTCCAGCTCGGTCAGCGTCACGCCGGGCTGGACCACCGCGACGTGGTTTTCGGTATCGACCTCCAGCACGGCGTTCATCCGCTCGAACGAGATCAGCAGGCCGTCGGCGACCGGTTGCGCCGCGCCGGACAGGCCGCAGCCCGACCCGCGCGCGGTCACCGGCACATGGAATTCGGTCGCGGCCGTCAACAGTGCGGCGACCTCGTCGGCCGTCGCCGGCTTGGCGAGATAGGCGGGCTGCTGAGGCGGAATCGTCAGCGCCTCGTCGTGCCCATAGTCCTCGGAGATGGCGTCGCCGGTCAGCAGGTGCGTGGGGCCAACGATGTCGCCGAAGCGTGCCGCCAGATCGGTCATATGGTCAGACAGTAGTCGCGGCGGGGATCAGCCCGAGTTGGCGATAGATGTCGCGCCGCACCACCATCGCCTGGGAGTTGACCGGCACCCCGAGGGCCCAGTCGTGGATCTGCCCGCTGCCGATGACCACCGACATCGTGCCGCCGGCATCGACGACCTTCTTCTGGAAGAGCAGAGTGTCGGGCAGCAGGAACTCCGTCGATCCGACGTAGAGGGTGGTCGGCGGAAGCTCCTGCAGCACTGCATCTTCGAAGTTCATGGCATTGATCAGGGGATCAGTCTTCTCGACACCGTCACCCCAATGGTTGGTGTTGGTGTAGAACGCGATGTTGTTGACGTCGATGATCGGGTCGTTGGTCTTCTTGATGTCCGGGTTGGACAGGGTGGGGTCGGGTGCAAACGACAGCAGCACCATGCTGGCCGGGACGGGCTTGCCCGCCTTCAGTAACAGCCGAACGGCGCCTATCGCGATGTTGGGGCCGGCCGAATCGGCATAGATGCTGACGTTCTCCGGCCCGAAGGTGTCGATCTGCGCGGAGATGAAATCCGCCATCGCCGGGATGGTGTGGACGGCGGCGCCAGCCTCGGTGGTGGCCAGTGGGTACATCGGCACGATCACGGTGGCGCCGGTGTCGCGCGCCATGTTGGTGTAGTCGATCCAGTGCAACAGGAGCGGCTGCAGGATGAACCCGCCGCCGTGAATGGCGACCACTGCCTTGCCGCTGGGATCGGGCGGGGTGAACTCCCACACCTTCCACTCCGCCCCTTCGGCGGTGGTGTAGGTGGTCTTGGTGGCCGTCAATCCGCCGAGGAGGAACGACGGCGGGTTGGCGCTGGCCAGCGCCTTGCCGACCAGACCGTAGATGTCGGTGCCGAGGACGTTGGAGACGACGCGCATTAGGCGCAAAGTCGCCAATGTGAGCCGGTCACTCAGTGACGACGGCGCGGTGTAGGTCACCGAATTCGGGGCAGGCGCGGCCGAAACCGATTCGGTGGCAACCGGTTCGGACGACGTCGCCGGGGCAGCCGTGGGGCGCGGGGCCAGGCGGCGGGTGGTCGCTGCAGCGGTGACGACCTGCGACAGTGCGATCGGAGCTGCGGGGGAGGCCGGGCCAGGGTCGGGGACCTTCACCCGGGCGGGCCGCTTGCTCGTGCCGGCCAGCGTCTGGGAGGCTTTCACCCGCTTGTTCGAGGCGCGGCCGGCCGAGGGGGTCTTGGCGCTGTCCGATGAGGCGCTGCCCGGTGTCCCGGAACTGTCGGCGACGGCTGCCGGGGCGCCTATCCCGGTCCATACCGCCGCCCCGATGCCCAGCGCGACAGCTAATCCACCAACCCTGCCGATGTGCCCCCCAGCGCCCATAGCCTCGGTATAACAGCTGCACTAGTCGGCGGGGGTCAAAACGGACAGCTCACCGGGGAAGATCGTTAACTGATAGATGGAGCCGTTGGGGCCCTCCGCTAGCTTGACGGTGCTCCCCGCTGTGCCGTCGAAAGTCACCGCGCCCAGGAGCGTTGAGTAGTTGGAATTGAAGCTCAGGACCTTGATAAAGCCCCGGATGTAGTCAGCGATGAACACCGTGTTGTGGTAGCCAGGACCGAACGCGTTGCCGGTGTAGAACAGCACTGAGGTGATGGCCGCGCTCCCGGCGGAGTGGTCGTAGGTGTAGATCGGGTTGATGGATGTGCAACTGGCGCACACACCTTCGGCGCCGGGCCACCCGTAGTTGCCGCCCTTGGTGATGAGGTCCAGTTCTTCGACGGCGTTGTTGCCGACGTCGCCGGCCAGCAGGCGGTCGTCGGAATCGAAGGCTAACCGGAACGGATTGCGCAGGCCGTACGCCCAGATCCGCGGCTCCGCGTTCGGGGTGTTGACGAACGGATTGCCTTGCGCTGCAGACCCATCCGTTGGGTTCAGGCGCAGGATCTTGCCGCGGATGTTCGACAGGTCCTGGGCGTTGGCGCCGACGGTGTTGTCGCCGACTCCCCAGTAGAGCATGCCGTCGGGCCCGAATTGGAGGTCGCCGCCCTGATGGTTGGTGTTGGAAACTTCGGGTGAGTGGAAGAGCGAGAACTCCGAGTCGGGGTCGATGCCCTCATCGGTGACGGTCAGTCGGGACAGCTGGTAGTGCGCATCGGTCGTGGTGTAGGCGACGTAGATGTAGCCGTTGTCGGCGAAATGGGGATCGACCTCGATCCCGAGTAACCCGCGTTCGCCTTCGGTGCGCGTCGGCAGGACCAGAATGGGGTCGGGGTTCAGCGCGCCGTTCTCGTAGATCCGGATGGCGCCGGCCTTCTGCGTGATGAGAATCCGGCCGTCGGGCAGGACGACGAAATCCGTGGGACTGGACAGGCCGGTAGCGATCGGGGTGCGGTCGAACGGGGGCGGCTCGGTGGGCGGAGCCGTACCGCAGGCCATGATCGCGTCGTAGGTCCGTTCGGCGAAGCGCGTGACCGCCTGCACTACCTGCTTGACCACGGGTTGTGCCGCGATCCGTGCGACGGTGTCTTCGGCTTGCTTACGCACCCAGGCCAGCGCTACCCATGCTCCGAACGGGTCGGGTGCGGGTTGCGGGATGATCGGTGGGCGGGCCTCCGCGACGAAGAGCGCGGTATAGGTCGCCACGGTCTTGAGGAGATTGCACGCACAGGCGGTCACGGTGGAGACGACCGAGTTCACCGATGTCGCCCGCGAGACCGGCTTGGCCTGGGCGGTTGTCGGCCGCACGCTCTTGACTGTCACCGGCGCCTTGCGCGCGGCTTGCTGGGACTGGGACTGGGACTGGGACTGGGGCTTCGGCGCGGCCTTCGCGTTTCGCGGTCCGTGCGATCCCGCTGTCGCGGATCCCGATGTGGTGTCGGCCAGCGCTACCGCGGGTGAGGTCAACACGGCCCAGCCGAAGATCAGCGCGGTGGCGATAATGGCAATGCGCGCAACATATTTGGCGTGCACCATGGGTGCCCCCCGGGGGTTGTCGGCTAACTGACGCCTTTGCATATTCTGTCACGCTGGCGTGGCGGCGCGGGGGTTTTCTGTGAAGTTCCTCGAAGCCTCAGTGGGCCGACGGACGTGGCGCAGGCCTGCCGCTGTGACGAACCTTGGGCTGGGCGGACGCCGACCGCGAGGCGCCCGCCTTGGCTGTTGTGGTCTTTTTGGATGTGGTGCGCGGCACGGAAAGTTTGGCTCTCGGCGCCTTTTGCGCGACGGTCGTGCGGTCCGGCTGTGTGGCAGCAATTTTCGCCGCCACCGGTGCCGCCGCCGCTGTGGCCGGCCGCGTGATGCCCAGCGCCGAGCCGATGGCGTGAGTGATCGCGGTGACCGCGGACGTCGCGAGCTGATAGATCGCTCTCGGCACGATCAGCACCAGGTTGATGAACTGGCGGATGACGATCACCGCCGCACCCAGAAAGTCGACCTTGTTGGCGTACGGGGTGACATCGAACGGTTGCAGGTGCCCGCTCGCGAGTTCCTGAATCAATTCCTCGACGGTCGCGACGGCTTGCTTCGGCGTCCAGTTCGTCGTGAACAGCCCGAAGTTCTGCTCGTCGTCGAAGCCACCGGTACTCGAGTCCCGCGTGCTGTAGATGAACATCGGCCCGGCGCCCTCGACGGTCTGCCAGGACACGACGAAGTCGTGAATGAAGGCGGCCTGCTGCTTTTGCGTGATCGGGTAATTGGTGGGCAGGCCGTATTCGGTGGCCCAGATCTTGAGGTCGGCGTCACCGTTGGCATCCATCAGCGCCCGGAGGGCTTTCACCTGTTCCAGCGGGGAGTTGGCGACGCCCGTGCCGAGCGAGAACGGCAGCGTGTAGTGGTAGGGGTGGTAGGACAGGGCGTCGAAATAGCCCTCCGCGCCTGCGTCGTACATCTGCTTGAGGAAGCTCTGCGGTGCTACCGACAGACCGGAAATCGTTCTGACCGCCCCCAGCACGCCCGCAATCACCACGGCGTTGGGGTTGTTCGCCTTGATCGCCGGATACGCGGCCTGCAGCATCTTTGTGTACGACGCTGCGCTCACCGGGTTGTAGAACAGTGCACCGTTGGGCTCGTTCCAGATTTCGTAGTCGTCGATCGCACCGATGGTGCTGGTGTCGTTGTAGCGGGCGGCCACCGCGGCGGCGAAGCGCGCATAGTCAGCGGGATCGGAATGCCCGTTGAGCGGGAAGCCGGCCCAGGTCGGCGTCCCGCTGATGACCCCGACGAGGCTGATGCCGCGCTCGCTGGCCGCGTGCACGACGTAGTCCATCTTCGACCAGTTGTAGTTCGTGTTATCCGCCTGCTGGATGTACACCCACGGCACCGCGATCCGAATATCGTTGACGCCCATATCTTTCAGGTGATCGAGGGTGACATCGATATCGGCTTCGGACAGGGTGTAGAGCGTCGAGTCCGCGACGCCGAGCGTTGTCGGCGCCTCATTGACCGCGCCGGTGAGGACGAGCGGGATGGAGACGACGTGGCCACGCGGCGTGGCCGGCGGCGCGACGTAATAGCTGCCCGTGGTGGCAGTGCACACCAGTGCCGCGGTCAATGCCGCAGCTAGAGTCCGACGCTTCATCAAGCCCCCCGGCCGTCCGACTATGGATGGATTAGTGGCACCTTAACGTGCTCATGGTTAGCTGGGCCGTCCAATCGCGAAGTTGCGCGCGGTATCTGGTGCCGCGGGGCTTCGCTGATCGGACGATCAGTGGTCGAGAAGCGGCCCGAGGTGAACCGGGGCTCTTTGTGGTGACTGGCCACTAAACTATGCCAAAGTCGGATCCACCGTCGGTTAGTCGGACAGGTCGCCTATCGTTCGGAAAGTAGCAATAGAGATGTCTGACGTCACGTGAGTCTCAAACACAAATTGCGGCTTTTTGTCAACCACTTTGGTATTGACATCGTTCGGTATCCACTGCACGTGCCAGAGGTGCGAACAGCGAAATTGATCACTGATAGACACATCAATTGCGTCGTTGATGTGGGTGCCCACGATGGGGGATTTGCGACTGGAATCCGGGCTCTTGGCTACGCTGGTCGGATCATTTCATTTGAGCCGCTGCAAGAACCGTTTAGGCGGCTCAGCGATAAGGCCAAGGTCGACGACACCTGGGATGCCGTGCGATCAGCTATCGGCGATACCGACGGTGAGGTAACGATCAACGTTGCTGCCAATGATGGGCAGTCAAGCTCTGTATTGCCGATGTTGCCGAGCCATACCAACGCGGCCCCCGATTCGCGTTACATCGGGACCGAGACAGTTATTCAACAACGCCTGGACAGTATCTTGCCGCAACTCGGCGTAGGCCCCGGCTCGGGCAGCCGTGTGTTCCTGAAAGTTGACGTGCAGGGATACGAGGGGGCGGTGTTGGATGGCGCTGCAGAGTTACTGGCCGAGAGGGTTATCGTAGGACTTCAGTTGGAGTTGTCGCTGGTACCGCTTTACGGTGGCGCGATGACTTACCGCGAGGGGATAGACCGTGCTGAGGGTCTCGGAATGACGCTCATGGGTCTGGAGCCTGCTTTCGCCGATCCCGGATCTGGCCAGTTGCTACAAGCGGACGCAGTGTTCTTCGTCGCGTGAATAGCTTGGTACCGGCGACTCCTCACCATTTAGGGAGAGCGGTATCGACGGTCACCGGTTTCGCTCGGCCACCGCGCGGTGGAGGATGGATTCGAATTCGTCGGCGCGTCGTACGACGTCGAATTCAGTCAGCGCGAAGGTGCGCGCGGCGGTGCCCATCCGGACCCGTGCTCCCGCATCGTCATACAATTGTTCGGCGACCTTGAGCACGCGCCGATGGTCATCTGGGGGGACTACGTGGCCGGCGCGGCTGCGGCAGATCATCTCCGCGGCGTCGTTGTCGATCGGCATCACGCCAATTATCGGACGGCCTGCACACAGATAGCTCAGGACCTTTGACGGCACCGAATATCGGCCGGATTGATCGGTGAGCAGGGCGATGAGCACGTCGGCGGTGCCGAGCACTTCCGGGTGGACCTGATGCGGTTCGAGGCCGAGAAGGTGGATGTTGCGCACGTGCCTGGCAGCCGCCTGATTCCTGAGCCAGCTCTTCCCCGGGCCGTCGGCGGCGACGACGACCAGTTCGGCGCGCCCGGCGAAGCGGATCGCGAGCTCGAGTAACACCGTTGGGTTGTGCTTCAGCCCAAGGATGCCGCTGTACGCAAACACGAAGCGCCCCTCGAGATCATGGCGGCGCTCCCAGCCAGTCGGCCGTGCGAGTACCGGGATTTCGTCTGTATGGGCCCAATTGGGAATCACGGTGACGCGCTCATCGCGCACTCCCCACTTGAGCAATTGCGGCACGAGCGAGCTGGAGATCGACACGACTTGCTCGCTGGCGCGTAGGGTCCGTGCCTCGATCCGTTGCAGCGACCACGTAAGCGCGCTCGCGGCGGGTCCCGCGAGCGAGGTGACAACGTCGGCCGCGGCAGCGCTGTAGAGGTCCTGCACCCAAGCGACGCTCGGCACCCGGGCATGCCGGGCATACCAGCTCATCATCGCCTGCGACAGGAGCGGCGTATTGCACGAGATGATCACGTCGGGTTGCCAGTGCCTGATCAGTCGGCTCGCGCGCAGCCCGTACTCGACCTCCTGCGCGGCGCGCATCAACCATCGATACTTCGCGAACGTTCGCCGGTGCGAGAGCACTCCGAACGTCAGTGACGGGGGGTCGTCGGCACGCGCTATGAGACCGCCCTTCGCCGAGTCGAAAGTGGCGCAGTGCACGTGGTTCACGCGGTGGCCCCGTCGGGCGAGCTCCCGGCCGAGGCCAGCAGGGAAGGCGTGGCCGGCATGATCGTGGAGCAGGATTCTCATGGAATGGCGGCGATCATAGGAAAGCCCTGGCCACCACGAACGCCTCGGCGTACGTGGTGCCGCTCTGCACGCCGCGCTCACGAAGGTGCCGTTCGAGGTCTTCGGGCCGTCGTCCGGGATCCTGCTCGGTCCGATAGACCGCCATCGCATCGAGCTTGCGGCGAGCTTGGGACTCGTCGATGTCGACGAACAATCCGGGGTTGAACGCACTGGCGAACGCCTGATCTGTCGAGGTGCGCACCTCCATGAGCAGCACCGTACGTCGGAGTCGGAACGGACGCGTAGCGATCTCCACCGCACGCGAGACCTGCTGGTGGACCTGGTGGACGTCGCCGGGCCAGTGCGTGATGACGACATCCGACCAGGCGACCTGTTCGGCGACAAGCTCGTGGAGCCGTTTCAGGTCGGTCTCGGCCTGCTCTTCGGAAAGCGTGTTCGGTGACACGTGTGCTTCGACACCGAGGATGGCTGCAGCATCATGGAATTGACCGACGATCTCGTCCCAGTGCTCGCGACCTCGCGGATCGGTCCGGTGGACCGGGAGCAGGATGCGCACGTCCGCGCCAAGGTCGACGGCCTTTGCCAACGTGGCGCCGCAGCCCAGGACCTCGTCGTCGGGATGCCCTACAACGCAGAGCACGCGGCCGGTTAAGGCGACCACGTGCCGTCGAACGGGTGGGCGAGACCATGGAACGACAGCGCAGCGTCGACCGTGTGACTGTCGAGCGCGCCGTACCACGCCAACGTGGTGCCGAACGCGACGTCCCAGTCGGTCAGTTGGGTCGGGCCGAGCAGTTTCTCGAGGGTGTGGGGTTCAGCGACGGCCTGGCGCGTCGTGCGCACCTCGCCCTTGCGCATTGGAACATGTTGGATACCAGCCATGTTGCCGAAGTACGCATTGGTCCGTTCGGCCAGCTCGTTGACGCTCATGGCGACGCCCGAGCCACAGTCGACGGCGTGGTCAACGAACCCGACATCGAGAAAGTCAACGGTAATCCGCGCTGCATCGCCGACATAGAGCATGTCGATCAGCTGCTCGCCGTCACCGAATACCTGGATCGGCAGTCCTCGCATGGCCTGGATTGCGAACGTCGGCAGCACCTTTCGCACCGGGTAGAGCTTCTGTGCCGGTCCGAACAGATTGAGGTAACGCAGCGAACAGATCCGCGTCGGGTGTTGCTGGCTCAGAAGCCGTCCGATCTGCTCGGCCGCATGTTTGGTGATGGTGTACGCGTTTAGCCAGATGTGGACCTTCGAGGCGAAGAAGACCCGCGGGACATGCTGCGCGATCGCTGCCTCGAACACGTTGAGGGAGCCGATGATATTGGTGGTAATCGACTGGTGGAGCTGGTCGTCGAGTTCTGAGGTGCCGAGTTGGCCGGCGAGGTGGTACACCTCATCGGCACCGTCGACCACAGCGTCGAGCGAAGCACGATCGGTGATGTCGATGATCACCGGTCGCACGTTGTCGTGCTCGCCGTGGTCGGGTCTCTTACGGTCGCACGCGACGACCGAGCGTCCACGGGAGCAGAGCTCGTCGACGAGTGCGCGTCCGAGGAAGCCGCTGCTACCGATCACCACCGCGACAGGTGCGGCCAGTTCGCTCACATCTCTGTCCTCCGGTTGGTCGGATATGCGTTGCTCGGCGAATGATGCACCGCACGGAACGAGAGTGCAGGCCCCCCAAGGCGTCTCGTCGGTCGACCACCTTGCCCCTGTGATCCCACGCGTATGACTGGTCGACAGATCGTACGCAATGCGAACGCCCCGGTTGGGGCTCGTTTGCGGCCCGCAACGACCGTACTCATTTACATCGCCCCCCTGCGGGCGAGGACCGCCCATGGTGTTCGGGCGAGGATATAAAGGTCGAGTCGGAGCGAGTGTTTTTGCACGTACCGTACGTCGAGCTGTTGGAGTCCGACCAAGTCGTTGGCGCTGCGTCCCTGGACCTGCCACAAGCCTGAGATTCCGGGCTTCACAGCGCGGCGCACGTTGAGGAACGACGGTGGCAGATGATGCAGCAGGTCGGTCGGCATTGGTCGTGGGCCGACGAGGCTCATGTCACCTCGTGCGACGTTCACGAGTTGGGGTAGCTCGTCGATGCTCCACCGTCGCAATGTCCGTCCGACGCGTCCTAGGACACGAGGGTCGTCTCGCAGCCTGAGGTATCGGTTCCACTCCGTCGCGGCTGCGTCATCGTCTGCGAGCAGGGCGGCGAGCCGTGTATCGGCGTCGCGGTACATCGTCCTGAGCTTCAAGAGGCGGAAGGGGTCGCCGCAGAGACCGTCGCGTTCTTGTACGAAGATCACGGGCCAGCCGTCGATCGCAATGATGGCCGCCGACGCCAGAACCATTAGCGGGAGGGTCACCATCAACAGTACGGCGGAGGCCACCACGTCGACTGCGCGTTTCATCCTTCGTTGGAAACCGACGTCGTGTCCGATGGCTGACGCCAGGCTGAGCCTGTGTCTCGCCCGCCGCGATCGCGACTCCGGCGCAACGGCTGCGGCACCGCTAACCCGCCCGGCACAAGAACAATCACTCATCACAGCAACCTGCGCCCTTAGGCAGACAACCCAGACGTGAACCGTCTCGAGTGATAGAAAAGCACGGTTTAGGGGAAGCCGCAGGCCGATCCTGGGAAATCTCTGGCAATTGCCTGCGCATTTCGAAGACAGCGGCATCGCGAGAGTGGACCTCCTGAACGCAGGGGCCGGAACTGATTGTGAAATAACGGCGTAAGTGTCCTGGTCGCGGTCCTCGGGAGATCCGAGCACAACTGCGTCGCTGACCCCGTCGCCGTCTCAGCCGCGAACGACGACGGCGCTGTCGGCAGGTTCGAGATGTCGGGGATTGCGAGGTCGCGCTCGTGGCTGCACGACACGAAGTGCGCGGCAAGGGGTTTGGTCGGCTGCGAACGCAATTGTCAGCCGTCGCCATCCGCGGATCGGCGCGACCAAGAAGCCGCTGTCCCCAAGACGCAGGTGGGTCATTCGCCCCGCATATTCACCGCGCTGGCCTTCGCCTCAGCGGTCGCAGTGGCTAGCAGGCGAGCGGTGCCGCGCTGAACCAGGAACGGCAAAGAGCCCCGGAGTTCTCCGGGGCCCTTCTACCTACTGTGCGCCGTCAGGGTTTCGAACCCCGGACCCGCTGATTAAGAGTCAGCTGCTCTACCAACTGAGCTAACGGCGCGTAACCGCGTCAGCGACAATAACAAACTCCGCTGCCGAACATGAAATTCCGCTGCTGGCCAGCGCCGAGCCGCTGACCTGTGTAGTCGCCACTATCGCCGGCGTTCCCTTAGAATATTGCCAATCATCCCCAGCGTTTGCACAGCTAGTGAGACAGAGAGCGATATGAGGCAGGCCGGCTCGGCACACCGTCCGCGGTCGCGGCGTTGGCTGGCCGCGCTCGCGATCGTTCCGGCCTTGCTGCTCGGGTCCAGCGCGTGCGGCAGCGAACCGGCGGGGCCCCCGCCCGTCAAGGTCATCGCCGATAAGGGGACGCCCTACGGCGACCTGCTGATTCCCCAGCTCACGGCGTCGGTCAAGGACGGTGCGGTCGACGTGCCGCTCGACCGCCCAGTGACGGTCACCGCCACCAGCGGGGTGCTCGGATCGGTCACGATGGTCAACGCCGCCGGCAATCAGGTCGAGGGCAAGCTCAGCCCCGATGGCGTGACATGGGCGACCAGCGAGACGCTGGGCTACAACAAGAGCTACACGCTCACCGCCCAGTCGCTGGGCCTCGGCGGCGTGACGGCCGAGAAGATCACCTTCGAGACGCAGTCGCCCGAGAACCTGACCATGCCGTACCTGCTGCCCGGTGACGGCGAGGTTGTCGGTATCGGCCAGCCCATCGCGGTGCGCTTCGACGAGAACATCCCCAACCGGCTGGCTGCCGAGCGCGCGATGAAGGTGACCACCAATCCGCCCGTCGAGGGCGCCTTCTACTGGCTCAACAACCGCGAGGTGCGCTGGCGCCCGCAGAACTACTGGAAGCCGGGCACCACCGTCGACGTGGCGGTGAACACCTACGGTGTCGATCTCGGTGACGGGCTGTTCGGTCAGCAGAATCTGACGTCGCACTTCACCATCGGCGACGAGGTGATCGCGACCGCCGATGACGACACCAAGACGCTGACCGTCCGGCGCAACGGTGTGGTGGAGCGGACCATCCCGGTCTCGATGGGGAAGAACAGCACACCGACCAACAACGGTGTCTACGTCATCGGCGACCGGTTCTCCCACCTGATCATGGATTCGTCGACATACGGCGTTCCGTCCAACTCGCCCAACGGATATCGCACCGAGGTCGACTGGGCCACCCAGATGTCCTACAGCGGTATCTACGTTCATTCCGCGCCGTGGTCGGTCGGCGCGCAGGGCTACTCCAACACCAGCCACGGCTGCCTGAACGCCAGCCCGAGCAACGCGCAGTGGTTCTACAACAACACCAAGCGCGGCGACATCGTCGAGGTCCACAACACCGTCGGCTCAACGCTTCCGGGAACGGAAGGCCTCGGCGACTGGAACATTCCCTGGCCGCAGTGGAAAGCGGGCAACGCCAACGCCTAGAGTCGCGACCGTGTTGATCGCCCTCGAAGAGCACTACGCATGGGACCCGGTCAGTGCCGACAATGTCGTCGGCACCTGGCTCGAAACCCACAATGTCACCGCACACCAACGGCTCTACGACCGCGGCCCGCTGCGGCTGGAGCAGATGGATGCCGCCGGAATCGATTTCCAGATCCTGTCGCTGTTCGATCCCGGCGTCCAGGACGATGACGACACCGCCCGCGCGGTAGACCACGCGCGGCGCGCCAACGACGACCTCGCCGAGACGGTACGGGCCACCCCGGACCGGTTCGGTGGCTTCGCCACCCTGGCCACTCAGGATCCCGACGCCGCGGCCGCCGAACTGGAACGGGCGGTGCGCGATCTCGGTCTGGTCGGCGGCCTGATCAACGGGCACACCCACGGCCGGTATCTCGACGATCCCGCGTACCTCGGGTTGTTCGACTGCGCGCAGCGACTCGGCGTGCCGATCTACCTGCATCCGACCACGCCGCACCCGGCCGTGATGGAGGCCTGGTTCGCCCCGTACGTGAAAGATGGCCTGCACCTTGCCTCGTGGGGCTTCGCCGCCGAAACCGGCACGCACGTGCTGCGGCTGATCTACTCCGGACTATTCGACAAGTTCCCCCGGTTGCAGATGATCCTTGGCCACTTGGGCGAGATGCTGCCGTACGCGGCCTACCGCATCGACCGCTACTACGGACTCGGTGGCGGCGGCGCTGACGGCGGGGGATTGTCCCGGCTGCCATCGGAGTATCTGCGCGACAACTTCTACATCACGACGAGCGGCAACTTCAACCCGATCGCGTTTGGCTGCGCCTTGGACGTGATGGGTCCTGAGCGGCTGATGTTCTCGGTGGACTACCCGATGGACGACAACGTGACCGGCGCTGAGTTTCTCAGGGACCTGCAGGTGGACGACGACGTCCGGCACAAGGTGGCCGGCGAGAACGCGCTGAGGTTGTTCGGGGACAAGATCCCGCGACGGTGAGGCCTACGCCGACCGCTTGGTGATGACGTGCAGGCCGGTCGCCGCAAGAGCGCTGCGCGCCCGGACCTCAGCGGCGGACGGCAGGCCTTCGCGGCGCCAACGCTCGCACTCACGCTGAACGTCGGCCAGCTCTTCGGTCAGTGAGGCGTGCACGGCCGTCAGCGTCACCCGTCCTCGGGCCTCGGCTGAGTGGCGGTAGGTGGATGCCATCACGCTGGACAGTGCCTGCCGAACGCCGAGGACGATCAGCATGGCGGGGTGGGTGTCGGGCAGGGGATCGGAGGCGACGGCACCGTCCCAGATGTCCCAGGCTTGCTCGCAATAGGCCACCGGCTCGTCGGCATCGATGGCGTCGATCGCGGAAACGAAGGCGTCGAGGCGGTCCACCCAGATGCCCGGGCTAACAGCTCCGTCAAATTCTGTCAGTAGCCGAACGCTCATGTCCGTACGTCCCTTCCGCGATTGCGTCCCCCCGAACGCCAAGCCCCTGTGCTGCGGTTTTCCGCCAGGTACCTCCCTGTACCCGCTAGGCGGCAAGTTCAACCGGAAGGGTTTGCTGCGCGAACAGTGAGTTGCGTTACAGCATCCGAGGCGGCCTATTCGAAAGTTCGCACGAAGGAGAGCACGCGTGTCGAGAAATGCGGCGGCATCCACGGCTTATCCAGGGAGCCGGGCGCGGAGTGCAGGGCGTCCAAGCCTTTCTGGCCCCCGAATCGCGCAATCAGTTCTTTGACGGCCGCAACGTCGTCGGCCACGTTCGGATACAGGATCGCGTCGAGGTGCCCCTGCAGTGAATTCACCTTGGGCTGAATCGCTTTGATCATGTCGAGCACACTGGGGTCGCCGGCCATCACGGCCAGCTCACCGGGAGCGAGCCACTTCTTCTTGGACTTGGCCATGTAATCGCGATCCATCCGGACGTCCACGTCCGATTCGCCGTACCGCCGCGCGGTGAAGTGATACTTCACGGCGGCATGGTCGCCGCTCTGTAGTGGCTCGTGCAGTTCGTCCAACCATCGGTACTCAAACGAGGACCGCCTGACATCGTCGAACAGTGTTTCCACCGCCTTGGCCCGCGGGCTGCCGTAACCGAAGGTCCTCGCCGCGGTCTTGATCGATTGTTCGCGGTGGTTCTGCAAGGCGCCGGTGACCGAGACCAACGCTGACTCGATCTTGGTCTTGCGCTCGGCCATCACGGTCTCATCGAACGTGGAACCTCGGCTGGCCTGCAGATCCAGGACGATCTCGTGCACGACGTCCGAGAGGGTGTCGCTCTCATCGGTGATGCGCTGCAACGACTCTCGGTTCAGCATTCCTCGCAGCCGGTCGTAGGCTTCCCGGTACCGCCGGTTCTCGGTATCGGTGAGCGCGCACACTTTGTCGAACACAATTCCGGTGGCCGATATGGGCGCGGCGCCAGGCGTATTGGTCGCCTGCAGACTGGCCACCAACGTTGCACTCTGTGCCTTTATCTCCTCGGCGGCCGGCAAACCGTCGAGCAACCATTGGGCTGACTCCCGTCGCAGCGTGCCCAGGCAAGCCTTCAGCGACGCATGCACGGTCGAGAGTGTCTTGCGATCGCGGGCGTTGGCGGTGCGGTAGTAGTCGAGCGTCGACGCCGTCATGGCGTGTGCCACGGCCTGCAGGCCGCCGAGGGCCACGAGCACCGCGGGGCTGGTCTCAGGCGGGGGATCTGCGGCAACGGCGCTCTGCCAGATCTCCCAGGCCTCTGCGCAGAAGTCGAACGGATCGTCAGCGTCGATAGCGTCGAGCGCCAGTAGGTAGGCGTCGACCCTGTCGACCCAGACACCAAGACGCTCATCATCCCCAGCGAACCCTGCGGATCCGTTTTCGATCTGATCGCAATCCATGATTCAGCCCTCCCCAGCTAATCAATGCAATCTATTACTGGACGGTAACCTATGCCCAAATAATTGTCCCGCTTAAGTGGCGGAATCAGACAGAATCTTTACCATTTCGGTGCTTGTCCGACCGGAATCGGCGCCCGGAGGCGGTGGCGACGGAGGGAATCGAAGGTTTCCTCGCAGCTAGAGGCGGCCGACGGGGTAGGAACTCCCGGCTGGGGCATGAATCTGCGTCATGGCCGTCGCAGGGGAGCGGCAAGCTGTGGGTACAGTTATGGTGATACCGCTGGTAATGCCTACATCTACCTTCATGAAGCGTGATAAATAGGTCATTCAGCAAACAATTGGGCGTGCCATGGGAGCCCGCGGGCCCTGGGGTGTCGGTCGGCCCTTCGCGTTCGCGTGTGAAATTATTGACGCATGCGTAACGCGGGATCAATGGACCTGATAGCACTCGCCCGCGCCCGTCAGGCCCTCCTGCGGGTGGGCATCGTCTTGATCATGGTCGGCGCGATGATCGTCGGGACCGCGCCGGGTGACTGGCTCGCGCAATGCATGTGGATCGCGGCGTACGCCTCGGTTGCCGTCGGCGCGGCCGTTATCGCGCTCTCACCGGCAGGCAAGTTGATCTCGGGACCTCGATGGCGGGTCGCCACCGCGATCACCGATATTGTGGCGTTGTCCGGCTTTCACCTGCTGACTACGGGTGGCTACGTGCCGCTGCTGCTCGTCGGACTCCTTCCGCTGATGGTGATCGTCGAAGTGTCGTGGCGACGCGCCGCGGTCATCCTCGGTCTCAGCGTGGTGGCGTTCATCGGGACGCTGGTGGCAGATACCTCGATCCCCGCGCAGATCGGTTGGCCGGCGGCCTGGTTCCTGGTTGCGCTGTATGCCTACCTGTGTTGCGCGGCGTTTCTGGCGACCTATGTGCAGGCCCGCCAGATTGACGAAGTCACAACGCAGCGCACGGCCAACGAATACTTCGCCCATCTGGCCACGCACGACGCCCTGACCGGACTGCCCAACCGGGCATACGTGCTGGCCCGCATCTCGGATGCCGTCACCCGCGATGGCGGCGGCGCGTTGTCTGCCGCGCTGTTCATCGACCTCGATCGATTCAAAGACATCAACGACTCACTGGGGCACGAAGCCGGCGACACGGTGCTCCGGACGGCCGCCGAACGACTGCAGCGGGCAGTACGCCCCGATGACCTGGTCGCCCGTCTTGGCGGAGACGAATTTGTCGCGCTGCTGTTCGGGCCGACGACGAGCGACGTGCTGGACCACGTCTGCGAGCGCCTGCATGCCGCATTGGCTGCGCCGATTCGCATCGGCGATACCGCTGTGAACGTCACGGCCAGCATCGGTATCGCCCCGGTCGGTGAGCACGACGAGCGGGACGGCGCCGCCATCCTCAATGACGCCGATTTCGCGATGTACGCGGCGAAGGCGGTGGGCCGTGGCGAGAGCCGATATGCGAGCGGATTACCCGACGTCACCGAAGAACTACTCGACGTGAATTGAGATTGAAAAAGGTCAGGGGCCCAAAAGGGCCCCTGACCTGCTGGGTGGCTGACGGGACTCGAACCCGCGACAGCCAGGATCACAACCTGGTGCTCTACCAACTGAACTACAGCCACCATCGCTGGACACCGTCCTGGGGACGGCAGCAGCGTCGTCGATACTAGCCGTTGTCGGCCTCAACGGCCGAATCTGCGCCGCCGGGTCCGTCGATCTCCGCGGCCGCGTTCGCAATCTCGCTGGTAGACGGTCCCGGCAGGGGCACGAACGCGGTGCGCCGGTAGTACTTCAGCTCGCGGATCGACTCCTGAATGTCGGCAAGGGCCCGGTGTGCGAGTCCCTTTTCCGGCTGGCCGTAGTAGATCCGGGGATACCAGCGCCGGCACAGCTCCTTGATCGAGCTGACGTCGATCATCCGGTAGTGCAGGTAGTTGTCCAGCGTCGGCATGTCCCTGGCGATGAACCCGCGGTCGGTGGCGATCGAATTGCCGGCCAGCGGTGCGGTCTTGGCCTGCTTCACGTAGCCGCGGATGTAGTCCATGACGAGTGCTTCGGCGGCCGCGACGTCGATCGTCGACGCGCGGACCTCCTCGGTAAGCCCGGACCGGTGGTGCATCTGGGTGACCACCTCGACCATGCCGTCCAGCGCCTCGTTGTCCGCGTGGATCACCACGTCGATGCCGTCTCCGAGGACGTTGAGCTCGGCGTCGGTCACCAGGGCAGCGATCTCGATGAGCTTGTCGGTCCGCAGGTCGAGGCCGGTCATCTCGCAGTCGATCCACACCAATTCTTCACGCACAGCGCTCAACCCTAAGCCCAGAGGGCCAAGTAGTGTCGTAGCGGCCATCACGTGAGCAACAACGGAGGTCGGCCGATGACCAGCGAATCGACAGCGACTCCTGCCCAGCAGATCGCCGCCGGATACGCGAGCACGGGGGCGACGCTCGATCTCGGGTCGGTCGTGATCGACGGGGTGGCCGATCCCGCGTCGCAGGTCCGGATCCCGCTGGCCATGATGAACCGCCACGGCCTGGTCGCCGGCGCCACCGGCACCGGCAAGACCAAGACGCTGCAGGTGATCGCCGAACAGCTGTCCGCCGCCGGGGTGCCGGTGATGATGGCCGACGTCAAGGGCGACCTGTCCGGTCTGTCGCGGGCGGGGGAGTCCAGTGACCGCACGCTGCAGCGTGCCAAGGACACCGGCGACGACGGCTGGACCGGCGCGCCATTCCCCGTCGAGTTCCTGTCGCTGGGCACCGACGGCATCGGTGTCCCGGTGCGCGCCACAATCTCGGCGTTCGGGCCGATCTTGCTCTCAAAAGTATTGGGGCTCAACCCTACTCAGGAATCCACCCTCGGCTTGATCTTCCACTGGGCCGACCAGCAGGGCCTTCCGTTGCTCGACCTGAAGGATCTGCGCTCCGTCATCACCTACCTGACCAGTGATGAGGGCAAGGAGGTCCTGAAGACGATCGGCGGGGTGTCGCCCCAGACCGCGGGGGTCATCTTGCGGGCGCTGGTCAATCTTGAGGCCGAAGGTGGTGGCACGTTCTTCGGCGAGCCGGAACTCGACCCGGCCGATCTGCTGCGCGTCGACGCGCAGGGGCGCGGTGTGATCACCCTGCTCGAGCTGGGCGATCAGGCCGCCCGGCCGGTGATGTTCTCGACGTTCCTGATGTGGGTGCTGGCCGACCTGTTCACCTACCTGCCCGAGGTCGGTGACATCGACAAGCCCAAGCTGGTGTTCTTCTTCGACGAAGCCCACCTGCTGTTCGCGGATGCGTCCAAGGCGTTTCTGCAGCAGGTCGAGCAGACGGTCAAGCTGATCCGGTCCAAGGGGGTCGGTGTGTTCTTCTGCACCCAGCTGCCCACCGACGTGCCCAATGATGTGCTGTCCCAGCTGGGTGCACGCGTCCAGCACGCGTTGCGGGCGTTCACCCCTGACGATCAGAAGGCACTGTCCAAGACGGTGCGCACCTACCCCAAGACCGAATTCTATGACCTGGAAACGGATTTGACGTCGCTAGGCATCGGGGAGGCCATCGTCACGGTGCTCTCCGAACGTGGCGCGCCGACCCCGGTGGCGTGGACGCGGATGCGTCCGCCGCAGTCGTTGATGGACACCATCGGACCCGACGCCATCAAGGCCGCTGCCCAATCCAGTCCGCTGTTCGCCAAGTACGGCCAGACCGTCGACCGCGAGTCCGCCTACGAGAAACTCGCGACGAAGTTGGCCAAGCCACCTGAGGAGCCCGTCGATCTGCCACCGCTGATGCCGACCGGAATCGATCTGCCGCCCATGCCGAAGCCCGAAAAGGCCGAGCCCGGTGTGCTCGATCAGGTGATGAACAGCCCGGCGTTCAAGAGCGCGATGCGCTCGGCGGGCACGGTGATCGGCCGCGAGATCACCCGCAGCATTTTCGGCACGGGTCGCCGGAGGCGCTAGTTAGTCGCCGCCCAGCTTCTTGTAGACCAAACCGACGATCGGCGTGACAATGCTGCGCGGCGCGTACCCGGAGGCGACCGACATCGCCTTGGACGTCAACCCCGGCACGATCCGCATCTTGTTGCGCGCCAAGCCATCCAGTGACAGCTGCGCGGTGTGCTCCACCGAGATCCACAGAAAGTCCGGGATCAACTTGTCCACCAGTGAGGCGTCGGCAGGGTCGGGCACGTCGGTGCGCACCGGGCCGGGCGCCAGCACGGTCACATGCACGCCCGAGCCCTTCAGCTCGCCGCGCAGCGACTCGCTGAACGTGTTGGCGAACGCCTTGCTCGCCGCATAGGTGGCGTTGTTCGGGATCGGCGAGTTCCCGGCGGCGGATCCCGAAATCAGGATGCCGCCGGCCTTGCGGGCCAGCATCCCCGGCAGCACGGCCAGCACCAGATCGTGCACGCCCAACACGTTGAGCTGAACCTGCGCCTGTTCGGCGGCGGGGTCCAGCTTGGCCACCGGGCCGAACGTGGCCGTACCCGCGTTGGCGCACAGGATCGAGATCTCGCGGTCGGCCAGCTCGTCGGCCAAGGCGGTGCGCGCGGCAGGGTCGGCAAGATCCACCGGGCGCACCTCGACGATGACCCCGTAGCGCTCGGTGAGCCGCGCGGCCAGGTTGTGCAGCACGTCGGCGCGGCGTGCGGTGATGATCAGGTGGTGGCCGCGCGCGGCGAGTTCGGTGGCCAGCGCCTCGCCGATGCCTTGGGAGGCACCGGTGACGACGGCTCGGCTGTCCGGGGCGGGTGCGGGTACAGGCATGCGGCAAGCATATTGTGGCCCGCATGACCAGCCCCCCGCCGGTTGCCCAGACCGCCGGCCGGTCGAAAGTCTTGTTCTGGGCGTTGTGGGACTGCGGTTCCACCGGCATGAACGCCATCGTCACGACGTTCGTCTTCTCGGTGTACCTGACCAGCACGGTCGGCCAGGGCTTGGGCGGTGACACCTCACCGGCCAGCTGGCTCGGCCGATCCCTGGCCATCGCCGGCCTGACCGTCGCGGTGCTGGCTCCGCTCACCGGGGTGCTGGTTCAGGCGCCGCACCGGCGCCGCGCCGCGCTGACGCTGCTGACCGGGTTGGCGGTGCTGTCCACGGCGGCGATGAGCCTGATCCGGGCCGACCCGGCCTTCTTCGCGATGGGCCTGGTGCTGCTGGCATTAACCGCGGCATGCGGCGATCTGGCCAGCGTGCCCTACAACGCGATGCTGCGGCAGCTCACCACCCCGCAGAACTCCGGGCGCATCTCGGGGATCGGGGCGGCCGCAGGCTACTTCGGCAGCGTCGCGCTACTGATCGTCATCTATGTCGCGTTCATTGCCGGGGACGGCCCGCACCGCGGCTTGTTCGGTGTCTCGGTCACCGACGGGCAGAACGTGCGGGCGGCGATGGTGATGGCCGCAGTGTGGTTCGTCGTGCTCGCCCTGCCGCTGCTGATCACCGCGCACAGTTTCTCCCCGGCGGTCGACCCGGAGGCCCAGTCCGTCGGCCTGCTCGGCGGCTACCGACGGTTGTGGAACGACCTGCGCGACGAGTGGCGGCGCGACCGCAACCTGGTCTACTACCTGGTCGTCAGCGCGATCTTCCGGGACGGGATTGCCGGAGTGTTCGCGTTTGGCGCGGTGCTCGGCGTCAGTGTCTACGGAATCTCACCGGCCAACGTGCTGATCTTCGGCGTCATCGCCAGCACGATGGCCGCACTCGGCGCGGTCCTCGCGGGTCCCGTTGACGACCGGATCGGGGGCAAGCCCGTGATCGTCGCGTCGCTGACGGTGATGATCGCCGTCGGCCTGACCCTGCTGTCGCTCTCCGGACCCGTCGTGTTCTGGATCTGCGGGCTGCTGTTGGCGCTCTGCGTCGGACCCGTCACGACGTCGGCCCGCACGGTGCTCTTGCGCATGGTCAGCGAGGGCAAGGAGGCGGTCGCCTTCGGGCTCTACACCACCACCGGACGGGCGGCGTCGTTCCTCGCGCCGTGGCTGTTCTTCGTGTTCGTGGACGCGTTCCACGCCGACCGTGCCGGCCTGGGTGGGCTGTGCGTGGTGCTGATCGTGGGCCTGTTGGGCATGCTCCTGGTCAAGGTGCCCAACGACGGCCGCGCCTAGTTAACCGGCGCCGGTGCAGATCGTCAGGCCGCGGCCGGTGCGTTCCCGCACCTGTGTCCCGTTGACCGCAACGTTGCAGGTCACGTCACGCCCGACGTTGACAACAGCGACGCTGGCCGACGCACGTGCCGGCGCGGGCAGGCTGACTTCCTTGCTCCACGGCAGCATCACGTTGAACTCGGTCTGCATGATGCCGCCGGTATCGACGTAGGTGATGTTGATCGCCCTGCCGTCACCGGCGACGCTGTAGACGACCGTGTCGGTTCCCGTCGGACTGGTGGTGCCCCCACCGGGGACCGTCGGCGTGCCCGGAGTGGCGCTCGTCGTGGGCAGCGGGGGCAGCGTCGTCGTCGGTATCGAGGTGGACGCCCGGGGCGGTGTGGACGACGTGTCGGACAGCGGCGGCAGCGGTGCCACCACCGTCGTCTCCCTGGCCGAGCTGCTGACGATCACCAGAGCGATGACCAACCCCACCACGAGGAGCACCGCGACGCCCGCGAGGATCCACAACCATTTCGGCGATTTGGGCGGACCAGGCGGCGGCTGGGGCGGCTCGCCGGGCGGGTGAGCCCCGCCCTGGTGCCAGTACGACGGCAGCTGCTCGGTGGGTTGTGTGCCACCCTGGCCGTACCCTGGCGCGCCATAACCGGTTCCGTAGTACTGGCCGGCGTAAGCGGGATCGGTGTTCGGTGGAATCCCGCCCCCGGCCTGCGTCGGGTCAGACCACCCTGGTCGACGCGGATCGTTCATGCCCACCTCATGGTTGCCCAGGCTACCTGCGCGTGGCAGCCCCCGTGCGATCCCTGTTAGCTCTGCATGTGTTTACCACCGGTGAGGACCGTGGAACGTAATACCGAGTAACTGATAGTTGAGTGGAATGCGAGGCGGAGTGGAACCGGATGTTCGCGCGACCTATGGCGCATCGCTGTCGCCCGACGCGACGGCGTTCGCCCACATCGTCGACGACGGCGGATACCCGCGTGCCGTCCAGCGGTTTTTGCGGGGCTGGCGGGCCAGTTCGTCGCGCGACGTCGAACTGCCGGTGCACGGGCCGGTGACCAGGGTCATCCACTCCGCCGACGGTCACTGGCTGGCGTGCCAGGTCGCCCCGGCGGGCAGCAGCCGAAGTCAGATCTGGGTGGTCACCACCGACCCCGACGACCGGCTGGCCCGCCGTATCGACGGCATGGGCGAGGACGGTATGGCGGGCACCGCCGAGCTGATCGCCTGGGACGGCACCAAGGTCTGCGCGATCCTCACGGGTGAGGACGGTGTCGGCCAGTCCAGCCTGATTGACCCTGCCGACGGCGGCGTGACCGTATTGGATCGCCGGTCCGGCGGCCGACTCGTCGACGCCTGGGCCGGTTCGGCACTGATCCGGGTGGGTCCCCGGGGTTATCGCGAGCTGATCATGCGGACGGGCATGACTGAAATCGCTTTGCTACCTTCGGATCCCGGCTCATGTACCGATATGGGGGTGATCCTGGATGACCATCAGCCCCGGCGGCTGCGGTCGGGGCCTGACGGCGAGGACACCACGCTGTATCACCCGGCGTACACCTACGGCCCGGACGGCGCAGACGGCTACGTGCGCGCGCTGATCCGCAGCGATAACGGCGCGGCGCACAGTCGTCTCCTCGAAGTGACCGTCACTCCCGGCGGGGTGGCTTATCACGTGGTCGCCGAGCGTCCGGGCCACGACCTCGACGAGTTCGTGGTCAGCGACGATCTGTCGACCGTGGCTCTGCTATGGAACATCAACGGCTGCAGCGAGTTACAAATACTCGATCCTGCCGACATGACAATGAGCGAACCCATCCCGCTGCCCAACCTGGTCGCGGGCGAATTGTCCATCAGCGCAGGCGGATCGATGGTTGCCCTCACGGTTCAAGGCGCCGACCTGCCTCGCACCGTCGAACTCGTCGACCCCCGATCCCGGGAGTGGGAACGCATCGACCGCAAACCCAGCGTCGGCCCGACTTCTGCCCGCCCCCGATTTCACACGGTGATCGCGCGCGATGGTCGTTCGCTGTCCGGGTGGCTGTATTGCCCGCCGGCCGGTGTCGAGCAGACCGGCACGATGATCTATCTGCACGGCGGCCCGGAGGGGGAGGCCCGCCCCTCGCACAGCGAGATTTTCCCGGGGCTGCTTGACGAGGGAATCGCGGTGTTCACCCCGAACGTGCGAGGTTCGAGTGGTCACGGTCGCGAATTCGCTCATGCCGACGACAAAGACAAGCGATTCGCCGCCATCGACGACGTGGCCGACTGCGCCCGGTATCTCGCCATGCGAGGCCTGGCCGATCCAGGCCGGATCGCCTGCGCGGGTTGGTCTTACGGTGGCTATCTGACAATGGCGGCGCTGGCGTTCCATCCGGATCTGTTCGTCGCCGGCGTCAGCATCTGCGGGATGAGTGATCTGGGCACGTTTTACCGCAACACCGAAGCGTGGATCGCGGCGGAATCCTATCCGGAATACGGCCATCCGATCGCTGAGCGCGAGCTACTCGACGCGCTGTCACCGCTGCAACGAGTAGACGCGCTGGTCGCCCCGCTGTTGGTGGTGCACGGCGGCACCGACACCAACGTTCCGGTCAGCGAATCCGAGCAAATCGTCGAAGCATTGCGAAAACGCGGTCGCGCCGTGCGTTATCTGCTCTTCGAGGATGATGGGCACGAAATCGTCAAGCGCGAGAACCACGCCGCGCTGGCCCGTGCGGTGGCTGATTGGCTGGCCACGGCGTTTGACAGGCGTCAGGTTTAGGAAACTGTCGGATGGGTAAAACCTTGTGCGCCAACTGTTGCGGACGTTCAAGGAGGACACCATGCCTGGTCGGGGAATCCTAGGCGCGATTGTGATCGTGTGGCTTGTGATTGGAGTCTTCGCTACCTGGCAGCGCGGTTACTTCTCCAACAGCGAAGCCAACTGCGCCACCGCGGGGTCCATTGCCCTGACGGTGGTGGCGGGACCGCTCAACTACGCGGGAGTCAATCCCACCGTTGCGAGCTGCAACCTGCCGAAGCCTAGCCAGTAGCGACGAAAAGAGTTCAGTAAGTGACTATCTGGAGGAAGCAATGATCGTTCTCGGAGCAATCCTGCTCATCCTTGGGTTCGTTCTGAATATTCAGATTCTCTGGACCATCGGCGTCATCCTGCTCGTCGTCGGTGCGGTTCTGTGGCTGCTGGGCAGCGTCGGACGACCGGTCGGCGGCAGGCGGAACTGGTATTAACCAACGCCATCGCGGGCGTGATGGTCGGCCGATGACAACGCCGCCATCGTCATAGCCCGGAGGACATCGCGTGAACGCCCCTGGTCGGCCCCCTTGGCCGCCAGGGGCTTCATGCTGTGTGGGGTCGAGTTGAGCAGGCCGAACACCGCGTGTGCCATCAATCGGGCGTCGGCCTCATCGAGGTCGGGATGCGCTTCACGCTGCACGCCCACCCAGATCTCGACGTAGCTGCGCTGTGCACGCCGGACCTGACGCTGTGCCGAGATCGGCAGATGTGCCAGGTCACGGTCCTGGATACGGATGAGATCCGATTCGCCAAGGGCGAAGTCGAGGTGAAATTCAATCAGTCCGGTGAGTGCCGCGGCAGGCTCATCGGTCTCGGCGAGGACGGTGCGGGCCCCGGCCAGCAGCCTGGTGCTGATGCCGACCAGAAGCTCGACCAGGAGTGCTTCTTTGTTGGGGAAGTGCCGGTAGATCGCGGGGCCGCTCACCCCGGCCGCGGCGCCGATGTCCTCGAGCCGCACGGCCTGGAAGCCCCTCTCCGCCATCAATCGCTCCGCCGCGGCCAACAGGGCAGATCGGCGATCCGACTTCTGCCTGCTTCGGCGCGTGGGAGTGTCGATGGGGGGCCTCCGACAAGACGTCTGGACGTTTCGGTTAATCTTCACTAACGTTACACGAGTTAGTCGTCATTAACTCAATTCGATGGGACATCGACGATGACATCAGCCGCCGCCAACCGTGAGGCGCATCTGCAACTCGTCGAGCAGTTGCGCGGCAAGCTGGCCGCGGCAGCGCTCGGCGGGTCGGAACGCTCACGTGAGCGACACGTCGCGCGCGGCAAGCTGCTGCCGCGCGACCGAGTGGACGGATTGCTGGACCCCGGTAGTGCGCTGCTGGAGGTGGCCCCGCTGGCCGCCGACGGCATGTACGACGACGAATGTCCGGCCGCCGGGATCATCACCGGCATCGGCCGGGTCTCCGGGCGGGAATGCATGATCGTCGCAAACGATGCGACGGTCAAAGGCGGCACCTACTACCCGGTGACGGTCAAAAAGCATCTGCGCGCTCAGGAGATTGCGCTGCAGAACCGGCTGCCATGCCTCTACCTCGTCGACTCCGGCGGTGCGTTCCTGCCACGCCAGGACGAGGTCTTCCCCGACCGCGACCACTTCGGCCGGATCTTCTACAACCAGGCCACCATGAGCGCGGCGGGCATCCCGCAGATCGCCGCGGTACTGGGCTCCTGTACTGCCGGTGGCGCCTACGTTCCCGCGATGAGCGACGAGGCCATCATCGTGCGCAATCAGGGCACCATCTTCCTGGGCGGCCCGCCGCTGGTGAAGGCCGCCACCGGTGAGGTGGTGACCGCCGAGGAGCTCGGCGGCGGCGACCTGCATTCCAAAACCTCCGGTGTCACCGATCATCTGGCCCACGACGACCGCGATGCACTGCGCATCGTCCGACGCATCGTCGCCACGCTCGGGCCACGTGAAGCGCGGCCGTGGGATGTCCGGCCCGACGGCGACGCGATCGCCGACCAGCACGAGCTCTACGACGTCGTCCCGGTTGACGCCCGGGTGCCCTACGACGTGCGCGAGGTGATCACCCGCATCGTCGACGGCGGCGAATTCAGTGAATTCAAAGCCGAATACGGCACCACCCTGGTCACCGGATTCGCCCACATCCACGGTCATCCGGTCGGCATCGTCGCCAACAACGGCGTGCTGTTCGGTGAATCCGCGCTCAAGGGAGCGCATTTCATCGAACTGTGCGACAAGCGGATGGTGCCACTGCTCTTCCTGCAAAACATCACCGGCTTCATGGTCGGCCGCGACTACGAGGCCAGCGGCATCGCCAAGCACGGCGCCAAAATGGTGACGGCGGTGGCGTGTGCGCGGGTGCCCAAGCTGACCGTCGTGATCGGCGGATCGTACGGCGCCGGCAACTACTCCATGTGCGGGCGGGCCTATTCCCCACGGTTCCTGTGGATGTGGCCCAACGCCAGGATCTCGGTGATGGGCGGTGAGCAGGCGGCCTCGGTGCTGGCCACCGTGCGCGCAGAGATGACACCCGAGGAAGAAGAAGCCTTCAAGGCACCGATCCGCGCGCAGTACGAACATCAGGGCAATCCGTACTACTCGACCGCACGGCTGTGGGACGACGGCGTCATCGATCCCGCCGACACCAGAACTGTTCTGGGGCTGGCACTCTCGGTGACCGCCAACGCGCCCGTCGAGTCCGTGTCCTACGGCGTCTTCAGGATGTGACGATGTTTACTACTGTTCTGGTCGCCAACCGTGGCGAGATCGCGGTGCGCGTCATCCGCACGCTGAAGTCGATGGGCATCCGCTCGGTGGCCGTCTACAGCGACGCCGACGCCGGCGCCCGCCATGTCACCGAGGCCGACGTCGCCGTGCGCATCGGACCCCCGCCGGCCCGGCAGAGCTACCTCGACATCGACGCCGTGGTGAATGCGGCACTGCGCACCGGCGCGCAGGCCGTCCATCCGGGCTACGGCTTCCTTTCGGAGAACTCCGATTTCGCCGCGGCACTGGAACGCGCCGGGGTGGCATTCATCGGGCCGCCGTCGGGCGCGATTCGCACCATGGGCGACAAGATCGCCGCCAAGGCCACGGTGTCGGCGTTCGGGGTTCCGGTGGTGCCCGGCATCGCTCGCCCCGGACTGACGGACGCCGATCTCGTCGAGGCCGCCGGGGACATCGGATTCCCGATCCTCGTCAAACCGTCCGCGGGCGGTGGCGGAAAGGGCATGCGACGCGTCGACGACGCCGCCGAGCTGCCTGCCGCGCTGGCCGCGGCGCGACGTGAATCCGGTGCGGCGTTCGGTGACGACACCCTGTTCCTCGAGCGGTTCGTCCTGCGGCCCAGGCACATCGAGGTTCAGGTGCTTGCCGACACGTTCGGGACCGTCCTGCATTTCGGCGAGCGGGAGTGCAGTCTGCAGCGCCGCCATCAGAAGGTGATCGAGGAAGCGCCGTCCCCGCTGCTGGATCCCGCCACCCGCGCACGCATCGGTGCGGCCGCGTGCGACACCGCCCGCAGCGTCGACTACGTCGGCGCGGGCACCGTCGAATTCATAGTCTCCGCCGACCGGCCCGACGAGTTCTTCTTCATGGAGATGAACACCCGGCTGCAGGTCGAGCACCCGGTCACCGAGATGGTCACCGGACACGACCTCGTCGAGTGGCAGGTGCGCATCGCGGCGGGGGAGAAGCTGCCCCTCACCCAGGACGACATCGTGATGGACGGGCACGCGATCGAAGCCCGGGTATACGCCGAGGATCCGGCCGCAGGCTTCCTGCCCACCGGTGGTCCGGTGCTCGGCCTTCTCGAGCCGAGCGGTGCTGGAATCCGAGTGGATTCCGGCCTGTCGCAAGGCATGACGGTCGGCAGCGACTACGACCCGATGCTCTCGAAGGTGATCGCGTACGGCGAGGACCGCGCTGCCGCATTGCGCACGCTTGACCGTGCGCTAGCGCAGACCGCGGTACTGGGCGTCGGCACCAACATCGAATTCCTGCGGTTCCTGCTGGCCGACGACGACGTGGTGGCGGGCCGACTCGACACCGGCCTTATCGATCGCACCGTGTTCACGGGCGAGCCGGCCGGCGACCAGGCATTCATCGCCGCGGCGGCCTACCG
The DNA here is from genome assembly GCF_033804465.1 of Mycobacterium sp. RTGN5. NCBI lineage: Bacteria > Bacillati > Actinomycetota > Actinomycetes > Mycobacteriales > Mycobacteriaceae > Mycobacterium > Mycobacterium sp. RTGN5. The sequence continues at coordinate 20,611 of NZ_JAPZLA010000006.1, read as the reverse complement.
CTGGCTGCAGCGCTGGCCGACCGTATCGGCTGATCTGTGGGATGTGCCGTCCGGCTGGCGGATCGGCGCGCACGCGCCGACTACCGTTCGCCTGCGTAACGGTGAACGCACCGACCACGTCCACATCACCGGAACACCGGCCGGTGCAATCGCCCGCATCGAAGACGGTGAAAGCTGTTCGCTGTCAGCCCAGTTAGACGACGAACTTGCCGTCACGGTCGACGGAATTCGCAGCACCTACACCGTAGCTGCCGACGGCCACCAGATCTGGCTGGCCGGTGCGGGCCGAACGGTGGTGCTGGATGAGGTTCGCGAAGCGCCCGTGCGCCCCGACGACGAGGTCGGCGGTGACGCCGAGCTCATCAGCCCGATGCCAGGATCGGTGGTGGCGGTGGGTGTTTCCGACGGTGACGAGGTCACCGCAGGCACCGTGGTCGTCGCCGTCGAGGCGATGAAGATGGAGCATTCGCTGACCGCGCCCGTCGACGGGGTCGTCGAATTGCATGTCGCCGTTGGCGATCAGGTCAAAGTGGGACAGCTGCTGGCCAAGGTCACCGCCACCCCGAAAAGTGAGAAGTAGAGAAGGTACGACATGACTGACTTCCTGTCCACGGGAACGCTTCCCGAGGAATACGAACAGCTCGCCAAGACCGTCCGTGACTTCGCGCGCGCCGTGGTCGCCCCGGTCGCCGCCGAACACGACGCGCAGCACACGTTCCCCTACGAGGTCGTGGCCGGGATGGCCGAGATGGGTCTATTCGGCCTGCCGTTCCCGGAGGAATACGGCGGCATGGGTGGCGACTACTTCGCCCTGTGCCTGGCGCTTGAGGAACTCGGCAAGGTCGACCAAAGCGTGGCGATCACGCTCGAGGCCGGGGTGTCGCTGGGTGCGATGCCGGTCTACCGGTTCGGCAACGAGGCGCAGAAGCAGGAATGGCTGCCGCAGTTGACCAGCGGGCAGGCCCTCGGCGCGTTCGGCCTCACCGAGGCCGGCGGCGGCACCGATGCGGGCGCCACCAAGACCACCGCGAAATTGGACGGGGCGAGCTGGGTTATTAATGGCTCCAAGCAATTCATCACCAACTCCGGCACCGACATCACCAAGCTGGTCACCGTCACCGCAGTCACTGGCGGCTCCGGCGAAAACCGGGAGATCTCCTCGATCCTGGTGCCGGTGCCGACCTCCGGCTTCACCGCCGAGCCCGCCTACAACAAGGTCGGCTGGAACGCCTCGGACACCCACCCGCTGACGTTCGAGGACGTCCGGGTGCCGGAGGAGAATCTCCTCGGCGAGCGTGGCCGCGGCTACGCCAACTTCCTGCGGATCCTCGATGAGGGGCGAATCGCTATCGCGGCCCTCTCGGTAGGGGCGGCCCAGGGTTGTGTCGACGAGAGCGTGAAGTATGCCGCCGAGCGTGCTGCGTTCGGCCAGCCGATCGGCAAGTTCCAGGCAATCGAGTTCAAGATCGCCCGGATGGAGGCCCGCGCCCATGTGGCTCGCACCGCCTACTACGACGCGGCGGCGCTGATGCTGGCAGGCAAGCCGTTCAAGAAGGAGGCGGCGATCGCGAAGATGATCGCCAGTGAGGCCGCCATGGACAATGCCCGTGACGCCACTCAGATTCACGGTGGCTACGGTTTCATGAACGAGTACCCGGTGGCTCGGCACTACCGGGACAGCAAGATCCTCGAGATCGGCGAAGGGACAACCGAAGTGCAGCTGATGATCATCGCCCGGCAGATGGGACTGTAGGTGAGCGAGTCCTCCGAGGAGAAGGTCGTCGTCCAACGCGGTTTGTGGTTCGAGGAGTTCGAGATCGGGGTGCGCTACGTGCACGCCCCCGGCCGCACGATCACCGAGGCCGACAACGTCTTCTTCACTACGCTGACGATGAACACCCAGGCGCTCCACCTCGATGCGGCGTTCTCCGACGCGCTGCCGCCGTTCAACCAGCGGCTGGTGAACTCCATGTTCACCCTGTCCACCATGGTGGGCCTTTCGGTCACACAGCTGACGCAGGGCACCATCGTCGGCAATCTCGGCTTCTCCGACATCGCCTTCCCCAAGCCGCTTTTCCACGGCGACACGATGTATGCCGAGACCGTCGTCACCGACAAGCGCGAGTCCAAGAGCCGGCCGGGCGAAGGGATCGTCACGTTCGCGCACACCGCGCGCAACCAGCACGGTGACATCGTCGCGACCGCCAGCCGCAAGACCATGGTGCGAAAGAAGCCCGCCTGATGGCACTCGACAACCCGGGACCCGCATGGCTGTTCTGCCCCGCAGATCGCCCTGAGCGATTCGAGAAGGCCGCTGCCGCAGCCGATGTCGTGATCCTGGATCTCGAGGACGGGGTGGCGGCCAAGGATCGAGAGGCTGCCCGCGAAGCGTTGCTGGCGACCCAGCTCGACCCCGGTCGCACGGTCGTCCGGGTCAACCCGTCGACCACACCCGATCATCCGCTCGACCTCGAAGCGCTGGCCCGCACGCCGTACACCACGGTCATGCTGGCCAAGACCGAATCGCGCGAGCAGGTGGCTGCACTGGCACCCCTGGATGTCGTGGTGCTGATCGAAACCCCGTTGGGCGCGCTCAATGTCGTCGACTCGACCCGGGCAGACAACGCATTCGCCGTCATGTGGGGCGCGGAGGACTTGTTCGCGGTTCTGGGCGGCACCGCCAATCGCTATCCCGACGGCTCCTACCGGGAAGTCGCACGGCACGTGCGGTCGCAGAGCTTGCTGGCCGCCAAGGCCTACGGCCGGCTGGCACTGGACTCGGTGTACCTCGACATCAAGAATCTGGACGGTCTGCGTGGCGAGGTCGACGACGCGGTGGCCGTTGGTTTCGACGCCAAAGTGGCCATCCACCCTAGCCAGATTGCGGTGATTAGGGAGGGCTACCTTCCCAGCGCTGAGCAGGTAGGTTGGGCGCGACACGTGCTTGAGGCGGCCCGCGATGAACGCGGTGTCTTCCAATTCGAGGGCATAATGGTGGATGCCCCGGTGCTTCGGCGAGCAGAGCGCATAGTCCAACTAGCGCCCGACCCCGGCCGCTAGCTGGAGCCTGCCACAACAGGTTTGCTCCGACCGCCCCTGCACCGGCAGAGGAGGCGGTTATGGATCAGCCGATTCAACTCATCGCGCCAGACGGAAGCGCGACTGCCGAGAGTCGATATCGTCGCGACCTGCCGGCAGAAACCCTCGTCTGGCTCTACGAGAACCTCGTTGTCACTCGGGATCTCGACGCCGAGTTCGTCAATCTGCAACGCCAGGGTGAGCTGGCGCTCTACGCCTCCTGCCGTGGCCAGGAGGCCGCGCAGATCGGTGCGGCGGCAGCCCTGCGCAAGACCGACTGGCTGTTCCCGCAGTTCCGTGAACTCGGTGTCTTCCTGGTCCGGGGCATCGCGCCCTCCCACGTGGCCGCCGTCTGGCGCGGCGCCTGGCATGGTGGCCTGGATTTCACCAGCAAGTGCTGCGCACCGATCGCCATTCCCATCGCTACCCACGCACCGCACGCCGTCGGCGCGGCGATGGCCGCCCAACGGCTGGGCGAAGATTCACTGACGGTGGCTTTCCTCGGTGACGGGGCCACCAGCGAAGGCGATTCGCACGAGGCGATGAACCTGGCCGCGGTCGAGAAGGCGCCGTGTGTGTTCTACATCCAGAACAACCAGTGGGCGATCTCGGTGCCGGCCAGCCGCCAGTACGCCGCACCCAGCATCGCCCACCGTGCAATCGGATACGGAATGCCCGGAATCAGGGTGGACGGCAACGACATTCTGGCCTGCTACGCGGTGATGGCCGAAGCCGCCGAACGAGCGCGGGCCGGTGACGGACCCACCCTCATCGAAGCGGTGACCTACCGGATGGAACCGCACACCACCTCCGATGACGCCACCCGGTATCGCACTGCCGCAGAACTCGCGGAGTGGTCCGCCCGCGATCCGATCAGCCGCTACCGCACCTATCTGCACCAGAACGGGCTCCTCACCGAGCGAGTCGAACAGCGGGTGCAAGCCCGCTCTGTGCGACTACGTACGGAGCTTCGCGACGCGGTGGTTGACGCCCCAGACCCGGATGTGGGTGAGCTGTTCGACCACGTCTACGCCGAGATCACCCCCGAGCTGTCCGCCCAGCGTGCGCAGTTGCGCGCCGAATTGGCTTAGGAGGCATGAGATGACGCAGATCATCGACCGGCCGCCACTGCGTGGCGACGGGACACCGGAGCCGGGCGGCCCGATCCTGACCGAATTGCCCACCGTCACCACGCTCACCATGGCGCAGGCGATCAACCGTGCCCTGCACGACGCCATGGCCGGTGACGACCGCGTGCTGGTGTTCGGCGAAGACGTCGCTGCACTGGGCGGGGTCTTCAGGATCACCGAGGGGTTGGCCGAAACCTTCGGCGAGCAACGGTGTTTCGATACTCCGTTGGCCGAGTCGGCGATCATCGGTGCCGCGGTGGGTTTGGCGATCCGCAGTTTCGTTCCGGTTCCGGAAATCCAGTTCGACGGCTTCTCCTACCCGGCGTTCGACCAGGTGGTCAGCCACCTCGCCAAGTACCGGATGCGGACCCGCAGCCAGGTCGAGATGCCCGTCACCATCAGGATCCCGTCGTTCGGCGGTATCGGCGCGGTGGAGCACCACTCGGAATCCACCGAAACCTATTGGGTGCACACCGCGGGGCTGAAAGTCGTTGTGCCCTCGACACCCTCGGATGCCTACTGGCTTCTTCGACATGCGATCGCCGCTCGCGATCCGGTGATCTACCTGGAACCCAAGCGGCGTTACTGGGGCCGCGAAGCGGTCGACCTCGCCGTGCCGGGGCCGCCGATCGGCAAGGCCGTGGTCCGGCGCAGCGGCGACGATGTCACCGTGCTCACCTACGGCGGGCTCGTCGGCACCGCACTGAACGCCGCCGAAATCGCCGACTGCAGCCTGGAAGTCATCGATCTGCGGTCGCTGAGTCCGCTGGACTTCGACACCGTCGCGGACTCGGTCCGCAAGACCGGCCGTGCGGTGGTCATGCACGAGGGCCCGCGAACGCTCGGCTTCGGGGCTGAGTTGGCAGCCCGGATCTCCGAGGAGTTGTTTTACGACCTCGAGGCGCCGGTGTTGCGCGCCACCGGATTCGACACGCCCTACCCGCCGGCCCGGCTGGAGAAGCTCTGGCTGCCAGGAGTGGACCGGCTGCTGGACTGCGTCGAGAAAGCGATGCGACGGCCATGAGCGACTTCCTGGTTCCGGACCTCGGGGAGGGCCTGGAGGACGCCACGGTCACCAGCTGGGCCGTCGCCGTCGGTGATGTGGTCGAACTCAACCAGACACTGTGCACGGTCGAGACCAACAAGGCCGAGGTCGAGATCCCCAGTCCGTACGCCGGGCGGATCGCCGAGCTCGGTGGCGCCGAGGGGGAAACCCTGGCGGTGGGAACACTGTTGGTGCGCATCGAAACCGAGGCGCGCACGCCGGTGCTGGTCGGCTATGGTGTCGACAACGGCATGGATCGCAGCCGACGGGCCCGCGCGGCTCCCAAGGTCCGCAAGCTCGCGGCTGACCTTGACGTGGATCTGCAGGGGCTGCAACCCGGTTCGGGTACCGACGGGGTGATCACCCGCGACGATGTGCTGGACGCGGCCGGTACGGCACCGTCGTCACAGACCATCCCCGTGCGCGGTGTCCACGCCCGGATGGCGACCCACATGTCGTTGTCACGCAGCCAGATCCCCGATGCGCACGCCAGCGTGCAGGTCGATTGCACTGCGCTGCTGCGGCTTCGGGACACGCTGGAGGTGACACCCTTTGTCCTGACGTTGCGGCTACTTGTCCTCGCGCTGGGGCGCCACCGGATGCTCAACGCCACCTGGGTGGAATCCGAAGCCGGACCGGAGATTCGGCTACATCCCGACGTGCGGCTCGGCGTCGCGGTCGCCACCGAACGCGGCCTGGTGGTGCCCGTGATCGCCACCAAGGATTGCTCCACGCGGCAACTGGCCGCGGCCGTCGACGATGTCGTGCAGCGGGCCAGGGCCGGCACACTGGCGCCCGCCCAGTTGAGCGGGTCGACGTTCACGGTGTCGAATTTCGGTGCGCTGGGGCTCGACGACGGTGTCCCGGTGATCAATTACCCGGAGGCCGCGATCCTCGGCATGGGCTCGCTGAAGCCGCGGGCGGTGGTGGTCGACGACGTGGTGGTGGCTCGGCCGACGATGACCCTGACGTGTGCGTTCGACCATCGCATCGTCGACGGCGCGCAGGCGGCGGCGTTCCTGACCGACCTGCGCGGGCTGATCGAGGCGCCGGAGACGGCGCTGCTGGACCTCTAGGCCTGCGGGTAGGGCGTGTAGCGCTTGTTGTATCCGAGTTGCCGCTTGGCGATCTGGGCCGCCCGCTCCTCGGGGGTGACGAAGACGGTGCCGGCCGGCAGCACGCCGTCAAGCTCGTTGAGCTTGACCACCTGCGAGCTCACCGTGGGATCGATCGTGGAGTTCGGATCGAAGTCCTGGAACCGGATGGAGATCGTGCCCTGATTCAGACCGCCCGTGGACACCCAGTTGGCCACGCCGGGATCGGTGGGGGAGACCACGATCGTGTACGTCTCGTCGTCGTTGTCTACTTGGGACTGGCTGAGGTTGAGGCTGGTCTGCTGGTCCCAGTAGTTGTCGGTGATCGTCCAGAGGTTGGTCACCGGAACGCTGAAATACCGTGCCTTTTCGGGCTTGATCGTAAGCACCAGCGCCTCGTCGTCGGCGAGCTGGAAATAGCCGACGCTCTGCAACTGAGTGGCCAGGAACGACGCATTGTGGTCGGGATCGGAGAACACGTTCGGCAACTTGGTCTCGCCCGTGGTGGCGTCCTTCGTAGCCACCGACATGTACGTGTTCTCGCCGCTGATCCCCAGCAGCAACATGATCACCGCGGCCTCGACGGACTGCAGCAGCCGCGGTGCAGGCAACGGGGGGATCAACGAAACCAACGACGTCAGCAGCGGATTGCCCGACACCAATGGGCCGATGCCCGGGATCGCGAACCCGCCGACCTGGCTGAACAAGCTGTTCGGCGGCCCGCTGACCCGAAGGATCGACAGGCTCATCGGTTCCTCGGCGTTCCAGTCCGACAACGTGTTTCGCGTCGTGATCAGACTGGTGCCCGGCGGAAGATAGAGATGATTGGTCTGCCCCGGCAGCGTCGGCGTCGAGTCGACGGTGATGGTGAAGCTGCCGTCGGAGTTGAGGACGAGATCCTTGCCGTTGATGTTGTCGGCGGTGGTCCCGCTCAAGCCGGTGAGCACGCTGAAGTTGGTGTCGGCGGGCAGCGTGCCGTCGAATTTGCCGGTGATCACATACGACGACGCCGGGTTCACCCCGACGAATCGGTAGATGGTGTCGGGGTTGTCATACCAGATCCGGGAACCGGCGAAACTCTGCAGATACCAACTATGGGTGGGTGCCACCTGCTGAAAGAACTTGGGGGCGTTGGAGTTCAGCAGCAGAACTTCCATCGCGGCCTGGTTCGCGTACTCGCTGATCGCCTGATCGAGCTGGGCCAGGTTCTCTTGGTCCGGTCCGCCGATCAAGCTGAAGTTCTTCTGCGCGGCCAGCCGCCAGCCGATCTTGAGGATCTCCTTGGCCAGCCGCATGAACGGCGAATTGGCGATTTGGGTGGCGATCTGCTCGGCGTTGAGCTGATCGGTGGTGGACAGCACGGACGTCGGCTCGGCGGTTCCCGGATTCTCGAGAACGGTGACCTTTGCCGTCGCGGTGGATCCGCCGTTGGGCGCGAAAAATGTTGCCAGACCGTGCCAGTGGGCTTGGTTACCAGGCTGATCGTTGGCCATCACCGCGAACGTGTCGGTGCCGCCGAGCGTGGTGAACTGTGCGTTGGGTGTGTAGGTGAAGGTGCCGTCGTCGTGGATCTCGACGGCGCCCTGTTGCGGTGTCTGGGTGACGGTATAGGTGAGTGCGTATCCGTTGGTTTGTCGGGCATTGAGCGTCCCGGTGATGACGCCATCATCGGCCTGGACGTTCTGGGCGGCGTTGTAGGCCAGCGTCGGCGTGCGGGCGAAGAGGATGTTGCCGATGGTGGCGGGCGGCTGCTGGGTCGTCTGTTCTGCTTCCCGGCGTGTGTAGCCGAGGACATCGGTCAGGCTGACGGCGTCACGGGGGAGGGCCGGGTTGGTGCGGGCCTGGGCACGGCTGCGCGGGGCCGAAGCGCCGGTGCGCTTGGCCGCGGTCACCGATTGACTTCGCGCGCCCGAAGGCCTGGCCGAATGTGCTGCCGAGTTCGACGAACCAGAGCCGCCGGTATCGGCCGTCGCGACACCCGGATTGTTCGCCACCGCCACCCCGACGCCGAGCGCGAACGCCAGCGCCCCGACCCTGCCGACATACCGGGCATACCGACTCGACGTCGTGTGACTCACATATCGACTCTAAGTTGGCGCTGACCTCTACATCGCGGAATTGCTAGCCGCGCTTGGCCAGCTGTGCGGCGCGTTCCTCGGCGTGGAACTCCCAAGGCGCCGTGGGCAGCACGTCGCCGGTCTCCAGGAGCGTCTTGAGATTGGCGAACACGGTCGGCCAGCCCTGCCCGATCGATTCGCGGTCGGCCGCCGACGGGAGATTCGTGTGTGTGACGGTCAGTTTGACGATGTCGTGGAAGGGCTCGATGTCGAACGTGACGACGCTCTCCTCGGCCGTCGGATCGTCGCTGGGCTCGCCGAAGCCGAACACCAACCGGTGCGGCGGATCGACCACCATCACGGTGCCGGTGACATCGGTGATGCCGGACCCGTCGGAGCGGACGTGGTCGACGCGGCTGCCGACGCGCCAGTCCGAGACTTGCGCATGACCCCAGAACTTCGCGGTGAGATCGGCGTCGGTGAGTGCATGCCACACCTGCTCGGCGCTGGCGTGAATGTAGGTCGTGTAGACGTAGTCCGGAATCGGCTGCGTGTGTTCAGGCATGGCGCTTTCCTCCGCGTGTTGCTTGATCGTGGCAAGGGCCGTCAGACGCGGCTCCTCGAACTTCCAGATCCAGCGGGTCTGAATCTGGTGAAGCGGAACTGCATTCAGGTAGTGGAGCTTGCGGCGGCCGTCGCGCACCGAGGTCACCAGGTTGGCGGTCTCGAGAATCTCGATGTGCTGGCTCACCGACTGCCGACGCATGGTGAGCCCTTCGCAGAGTTCGCCGAGCGTCAGTCCGGCGCGCTCATGGAGCATGTCGAGCAAGCGCCGCCGGCCGGGGTCGGCCAGCGCCTTGAATACCGCGTCTGCGTCCACTCTTGCCATTATGCAGGCAAACGCCTGCCTATTGCAAGCATGTTCAAACAGGAGTACTATCGAACATGTGTTCGAAGAACTCCTCGAGATCGACCCGGCCGCCGAGGAATCGGCGCTGGTCGAGCGCATTGCAGAGCTCGAATGGGTGAAATCGGCCGCCGCGGCGGGGCAGGCGCGCGTGGCGGCCGCGCTGGATGCCAAGCGTCGGTCCGCGGAGGCCGCGGCGGGGGTTCCTGTGGCACGGCGGGGGCGCGGCTTGGCGGCGGAGGTGGCGCTGGCCCGCCGGGATTCACCGGCCAGGGGCGGCCGGCATCTCGGCTTCGCCAAGGCCCTGGTGTACGAGATGCCGCACACGCTGGCCGCCCTTGAGGCCGGGGTGTTGTCGGAGTGGCGGGCCACTCTCGTCGTGCGGGAGTCGGCTTGTCTGGACGTGGAGGACCGGCGTCGCCTCGATGCGGAACTCTGTTCGGACGTCGGCACATTGGCGGGCGTGGGTGATGCCGCGCTGGCCGCCAACGCCAAGGCGATCGCCTACCGACTCGACCCGCATGCTGTGGTGGAGCGCGCAGCCAAGGCCGAAGATGAGCGCACGGTGACGATCCGGCCGGCTCCGGACACGATGACGTATGTGACCGCCCTGCTGCCCGTGAAACAAGGTGTCTCGGTGTACGCCGCCCTCAAGCGGGAGGCTGACGTCTGCTGTGACGGACGCTCACGCGGCCAGATCATGGCCGACACCTTGGTCGAGCGGGTGACCGGTCGGCCGGCGGAGGAGGCCGTCCCGGTGGCGGTCAACGTCGTGATCTCGGATCAGGCGTTGCTGGGGGCCGAGCATGGTGCGGCCGTGATTGCGGGCTACGGTTCCGTGCCGTCGGCGGTCGCGCAGAAGATGATCATGGACGCGGTGACCGATTCTCGGTCGCGGGCCACGTTGCGCCGTCTGTACGCCAGCCCGGTCAGCGGCGCACTGGTCGCCCTGGAGTCGCGGTCGCGGCTGTTCCCGAAAGGGCTCGCCGACTTTGTCGAACTGCGGGACCAACGCTGCCGAACGCCGTACTGCGGTGCACGCGTTCGGCACCGCGACCACGCGACGCCGCATCGGCGTGGTGGAGCGACCAGCTCGGTCAACGGGCTGGGATTGTGCGAGGCGTGCAATTACGCCAAGGAGTCGCTGGGCTGGAAGGTGACCGCCGAAGTCGCCGAGAACGGTACGCACACAGCGGAATTCATCACCCCGACCGGTACGCACTACCACTCGACCGCGCCGCCGATGCCTGGCACGCCGAAGATCCCGATGACAGCGGCCGAGATATACCTCAACGGCGAGCTGTTGCGCGTGCTCGCCGCCTGACTTCAGCGACGTTGCGCGGCGGCCAGCCGGGCCTTGAATTCCGGCGACTCGATCGAGGTGGCCTGCGGGTCGAGCTCGATGTCCTTGGCCGCCTCGTGGTGGTCGGTGTCCAGGAAGCCGGGGATGGCGGTGGCGCGCATCGACGCCTTGGTGGCGAGGACGACGTCACGCGGCGCGGCCGCAGGACCCGCGGCCAGTTCCAGCGCGGCGGCCACAGGATCCTCGGCGACGGTGAGGGCAAGGCCGTGCCGCACGGCGGCGTCGGCGTCGAAACGCATGCCGAACAGCAGCGCGGCGCGGGCCACCTGTGGGCCGACCGCACGCTGCAACATCCAGGTGGCGCCACCGCCGGGATGGATGCCCAACTTCTGGAACCGCGGATCGAAGAGGGCGTGCGGCCCGGCGATGCGGACATCTGCGGCCAACGCCAGGTTGAGCCCGGCGCCCACGGCGGCGCCGTTGACCGCGGCGACGGTCGGCAGCGTGCAGCGGCCGACGGCCATGAAGCCGGCGTAGATGCGTTCGAGCCCTTCCTTGGCGGCCGCGCCGAGGGCGGACAGATCCGCACCCGCGCAAAACGCCTTGCCCGCGCCGGTGATCACAACGGCGTTGGCCTCGGCTTCGGCCGCCTCGACCGCCGAGCGCAGCTGCTGCGACATCGCGTCGGTGACGGCGTTGCGCCGGTCGGGATCGTTGACGGTGATCAGCGCGACGCGATCGATGACTTCGTAAAGAACCAAATCTCCCACGGGCTCGATCGTGCCACCTCAGATCATTTACGCCGACGAAATCTTGCCGCGCGCGCTCATTCGTGACTTGCGCTTCAATGGACCAGTCGTTCGACGTGTCAGGAAGGGACCTCAGATGGCCACGATCAAGGCGGAGCCCTTCCCGTTGGACTTCGACGTCGCGAGCACCGCATTGGTGATCATCGACATGCAGCGCGACTTCGTGCTGCCCGGCGGATTCGGTGAGGCGCTCGGCAATGACACCTCGCTGCTGCTCGCCGCGGTGGAGCCGATCGGACGGGTGCTGGCCAAGGCCCGCGACATCGGCATGCTGGTCATCCACACCCGGGAGGGGCACCGCCCCGACCTGACCGACTGTCCGCCGGCGAAGCTGCATCGCGGCGGCAAGACATTCATCGGCGAACCCGGCCCGATGGGCCGCATCCTGGTGCGCGGCGAGAAGGGCCACGACATCATCGACCAGCTGTATCCCATCGATGGCGAGCCGGTGATCGACAAGCCCGGCAAGGGCAGCTTCCATGCCACCGACCTGGCCCAGATCTTGTCCGACCGCGGCATCAAGACGCTGGTGGTCTGCGGGGTCACGACGGAAGTCTGCGTCCACACCACGGTGCGTGAGGCCAACGACCGCGGCTATGAATGCCTGGTGCTCAGCGACTGCGTGGCGTCGTACTTCCCGGAATTCCAGCGGGTGGCATTGGAGATGATCAAGGCGCAGGGCGGCATCTTCGGTTGGGTCTCCGACGCCGACGAGTTCGTCGCCGCGACGTCCTGACGCATGGGAACCAGTTCGCGTTTCTATCCCAACCTCTACAAGGACTCGGTGTCCTTGATGACGGTCTCCGCGCGGGTGACGTCGATACCGGGCATCCAGGCCGCGTCGGTGGTGATGGCCTCGGCCACCAATGTCGACAACCTGGTCCAGGCCGGTCTCGGCGCTTTCGAGGTCCGGCCCAACGATCTCGTGGTCGCCGTCTCGGGCACCGACGAAGCCTGCGACGAAGCGCTGGCGATCGCCGACAAGCTGCTCTCGGCGGCGGCCGCCGACAGCGGTGAGCCGGCCGCCGCCGCGCCCACGACGAGCATTCAGATGGCCGTCGCCAAGGACCCCGCGCTCAACCTGGCGCTGATCTCGGTGCCGGGCGACTATGCCGCGGCCGAGGCGATGAAGGCCCTGCGGCTGGGTCTGGACGTGATGGTGTTCAGCGACAACGTCAGCCCGGATGCCGAATTGGCGCTCAAGCAGTACGCCCGCGAGGTCGACCTGATGGTGATGGGCCCGGACTGCGGGACCTCGATCGTCAACGGAGTACCACTCGGGTTCGCCAACGTCGTACGGCGCGGGCCGATCGGGGTGGTCGGTGCTTCGGGCACCGGCACCCAGGAGGTCACCGTCCGGATCCACCAGAACGGATCCGGGGTGTCGCAGGCGCTGGGCACCGGCGGCCACGACCTGGCCGACGCCATCGGCGGCATCTCGATGCTGCACGGCCTGGCCGCACTCGACGGCGATCCGGCCACCACGGTCATCGTCCTGGTGTCCAAGCCGCCGTCGGCCGCGGTGGCCGCGAAAGTCCTTGCCGCAGCCCAAGCCAGCACCAAGCCCGTCGTCGTCATCTTCCTCGGCGCCGACCCGGCGGCCATCACCGGCGACGGCGTGTACGGCGCGGCGTACCTCGCGCAGGCCGCCGACATGGCCGTGCAGCTGGCCCGCGGTGAGCAGCCGAGCACCGGCGACATCGCCATCGCACCCGACATGCAACGAACCCTCACTGATCTCGCCGAATCGATGGCGCCGGGCCAGCACTACGTCCGAGGCATCTTCTCCGGTGGCACATTCTGCTTCGAGGCGCAGCTGGTGCACCGCTCGCACGGCATCACCGCGCACTCCAACACCCCGGTCGCGGGCAACGCCGCACTGAAAGACATCCGAACCAGCCTGCAGCACACCATCATCGACATGGGGGATGACGAATTCACGCAGGGCAAGCCACATCCCATGATCGACCCGTCGGGTAAGGACGCCCGAATCCGCGATGAGATCGCCGACCCGACGACGGCGGTGGTGCTGTTCGATGTGGTGCTGGGCTACGGATCGGCCGACGACCCGACCGTAGGACTGATGTCGATCATCGAGGCGGCTCGCGCCGAAGGAAGAACGGTGGCATTCATCGGCTACGTGTGCGGCACCGATCTCGATCCGCAGGATCACGCCAAGGCCGTCGCCGGCCTGCAGTCCGCCGGAGTGCTGGTCGCGTCCAGCAATGCCGAGGCGGCGCTGTGGTCGGCAACCCTGATCGCCGCGCGGGGAGGAAAGCGGTGAAGAAACTCTTCGAGCATGATCTCAAGGTCGTCAACGTCGGCCTGCAGGGCTTCGCCACCAACATCACCGCCGCCGGCGGTCAGGTCACCAACGTCACCTGGGCCCCGCCCGCCGGGGCCGATCCCGCGCTGGGCTGGACGCTGGCCACCCTGGTCGGCGACCCGCGCGTGGAGGCGGCCAACCAGATCGCCTTCGACCGCTACCTGGCCGCGCAGCCACGGCTGATCGATCTGGTTCGCGCGGGCGACGTGATCGCGGGCCTCGGCCCCGGCGAGCGTCGTATCTTGCATTCCGGGCCGCCGATCGACTGGCCCGACATGTGCGGACCGCAGCGCGGCGCGATCGCCGGAGCGATCCTCTACGAGGGCTGGGCACAGGACCTCGACGCTGCCGAAAAGCTCGCCGAGAGTGGGGAAGTGGCGCTGGACCCCTGCCACGAGCACGGCGCGGTCGGGCCGATGGCGGGCATCATCAGCCCGTCGATGCCGGTATGGGTGGTGGAGAACACCGCCGCGGGAAACCGGGCTTACTGCAACCTCAACGAGGGATTGGGCAAGGTGCTGCGGTTCGGCGCCAACTCGCCCGACGTGCTGGACCGGCTGCGCTGGCTGGGCAGCGACTTCTTCGCCACCATGCAGGTCGCGGTGCGCGGACTGGCCGATCCCGACCTCAAACCGCTGATGGCACAGGCACTGCACATGGGCGACGAGTTGCACAACCGCAACGCGGCCGCATCCGGGCTGTTGTTCAAGCGGCTGACGCTATCGCTGCTCGGTTCGGACTTGCCATCGGACGCGGTGCGTCGGGCCTTGGAGTTCGTCGCCGGCAATGACCATTTCTTTCTCAATATCTCGATGGCCGCATCCAAGTCGATGTCGGACGCTGCCGCCGATGTACCGGGCAGCAGCATGGTCACGGTGATGGCCCGCAACGGGGTGAACTTCGGCATCAAGCTGTCCGGCACCGGCGATCAGTGGTTCCAGGCGCCCGCCAATCCTGTTGACGGGCTGTACTTCCCGGGCTACTCCGTCGACGACGCGGCCGCCGACCTCGGCGACTCGGCTATCACCGAGACCAACGGGCTCGGCGGATTCGCGATGGCCGCCTCGCCGGCGATCGTCCAGTTCGTCGGCGGTACCCCGGCCGATGCGACGGCCAACAGTCGTCGCATGCTGTCCATCACGCTGGGCGCCAACCCCGCATTCACGTTGCCGGCGTTGAACTTCGGGGGCACCCCGGCCGGCATCGATACCCGCCTGGTGGTCGATTCCGGTGTGCTGCCCATCATCAACACGGGCATCGCGCACCGGCAGGCCGGCGTCGGGCAGATCGGTGCGGGTATCACCACCGCACCGATGGAATGTTTCAACGACGCCTTGGCCGCGCTGGCGTCGGGCCTAGGAGGCGCATGAAGACTGCCATCGTGGCGTTCGGCGGCAACGCGCTGGTCACCGACGCCGATCACGACTCCATCCCGCAGCAGTACGACACCGTCGCCCGCACCGTCTCTCCTCTGATCGACATGGTGGAGCAGGGCTGGAAACTCGTTGTTTCCCATGGCAATGGGCCTCAGGTCGGCTTCATCCTGCGTCGCTCTGAACTCGCCAAGGACGAGGTGGACCCGGTTCCGGTCGACTATGCCGTCGCCGACACACAGGGTGCGATCGGCTACATGTTCGTCAAGGCCCTGCGCAACGAACTCGCCCGCCGTGGCCTGTCCCGGCCCGTCGTCGCGGTCGTGACCCACTCGGTGGTCAGCCTGGACGACCCCGCTTTCAGTGCTCCGACCAAGCCGGTCGGCTCCTTCCTCGATGAGGACCGGGCCAGGGCGCTGGCCGCGAGCCAGGGCTGGACCATCGCCGAGGATGCCGGGCGCGGCTGGCGGCGCACGGTGGCGTCACCGCGGCCGACGGCCATCCTGGAGACGGAGGTGATCCGCCGACTGCTCGACGACGGTGTGATTGTCGTCGCGGTAGGTGGTGGCGGCATCCCGGTCGCGCTCGAGGCGGACGGCACCGTCGTCGGCGTGGAAGCCGTCGTCGACAAGGACATCGCCTCCGGCCTTTTAGCCCACGAACTGGGCGCGGACCTTCTGATGATTCCCACCGGCGTGCCGCGGGTGGCCATCGGATTCGGGACCCGGAGCGAGGCGTGGCTCGACACCATCACCGTCGAACAAGCCCGTGAGTACATCGCCTCCGGCCAGTTCGGCAAGGGGTCGATGGAACCCAAGGTGGAGGCCGTCGCCGATTTCGTGGCCGCCACGCCTGGAGCCGTCGGTGTCATCGGGGCGGCCGAGGAGATCCCGGCGATCCTGGCCGGCACCTCGGGAACCCGGATCGTCGGCGCTACAGTAGTTGCTGTGCATGACGACGAAACTGACAGTGGGGCAGTGCTATTAGCGGTCAACGGCACGTTGATGCGCGGGCTGAAACTCTCGCCGAACATGGCGGCCGCCGGCGCCACGTTCATCAGGGAGGCCACCACCGAGCCGGTGTACCGGCTGTGGACGATCAACGACGACCATCCGGCGATGGTCCGGGTCACCGACGGCTCGGGGGTCTCGGTGGCGGTCGAGGTGTGGGCGGTGCCCGCCGCGGGCCTGGCGGGAATCCTGCTCGCCGAGCCGCCCGGGCTGTCGATCGGGAAGGTCCGCCTCGACGACGGGACGACGGTGCTGGGCGTGATCGGTGAGCCCGCACTCGTCGAGGGCCAGCAGGAGATCACCCGATTCGGCGGTTGGCGGGCCTACACGGCCGCCGATGGGACGGCGCGGTAGCCACCGACGGTGGTGCTCGATAGCATCCGTCACACATAACTTCAACAATTCCGAGGGTGCCGCATGGGTGAGCGCGAGTTCGCCATCTCTACTGCGGTGCTGCGCGCCACCGGCTATCTGAACCGCATCCGCATCCTCATCGGAGTGCTGTGCATTGGCAAGGGTCTGGTCAGTGCCTTCGAGCAGTTCCACGCGCTGCAGCCACTCGGCCCACATGGGGTGGCGGCCCGGGCGATCCACTTAACAGTGCTGGTATCGGCCATTGTGATCGGGATCTGGTGGCTGGTGCGGCCGTGGCCGAGCCACCGGGCCGCCGTCGCGTTCGCGGTCTGGGGTGATGTCGCGGTTACCGTCATAGCTGTCACATTCGCCGTGCCTGAGGTGCGGCTGGCGGCGACTGTCTACATGTGCCTGATCGGTGTTTTTGTCGCAGTGCTGTTGGGGTATCGGGTGTTGCTTCTGCACTGCGGCTTCGCCACCGCGACGATCGCGGTGTTCACCTGGCTAGGTGTGCAGTACGACGGCAAGTCTCTGGCGGAGCTGTCGCTGTATTTTGTGCCGGCGCTGGCAACGGTCGTCGTCTTGCCGGCCGTCGCGGCGATGGCGATCGAGGGCACTCGTCGCGGCCTGAGCGCCACCGCCTACGCGGCCAATCGTGATCCACTGACCGGGCTGCTGAACCGGCGTGGGCTCTACACCGAGTCGGGACTGATCTTCGCGCGCAGTCCACGCGGTTCGGTACTCGCTGTCGTCGTCATCGACCTCGATGGGTTCAAGCAGCTCAACGACGACCACGGACACGGCAAGGGAGATGCCACGTTGCGGGCTGTCGCCGAACAGCTGACCAAGACGATCCGGACCCGCGATATCGCCGCACGGGTCGGCGGAGACGAATTCGTGCTTGTCGCTGGCCTTTTGGATGACCACGACCTCGACAGCTTCGTGCGACGGGTGCAGAGCCTGACGTTGCGTGACCATGCGGGCCTGGCCCTGCGGTCCAGCGTGGGCGTCACCTGGGAGCCCGTCGACACCGTCGACACCGTCGGCTTCGATCTCGACAGAGTCCTGCACCGCGCCGATGAGGCGATGTACCGCGCCAAACGGGTCGGCGGCGGGACGGCCGTGGTGGTAGAGCCGCCAGTTACCGGGGAAGAACAGGCCGCGGTATGAGCCCGTGGCAGTGGGTCCGAGTCGTGCTGCTGGTCGCGGTGTTCGCTGCCGCGGCGATCGCCG
The DNA here is from genome assembly GCF_033804465.1 of Mycobacterium sp. RTGN5. Taxonomy (NCBI): domain Bacteria; kingdom Bacillati; phylum Actinomycetota; class Actinomycetes; order Mycobacteriales; family Mycobacteriaceae; genus Mycobacterium; species Mycobacterium sp. RTGN5. The sequence continues at coordinate 2,892 of NZ_JAPZLA010000006.1, read as the reverse complement.
GAACATTGCTGCTCGCCACCGGAAACGGTGACCCGAACATGGGTCCGATCGGCAGGCCGTAGAGCACTCGCCTACTTGCCTTGGTCGACCCCATCGAAAACCTGCACCGAGTGCTCGAACGGCGCTGGCGTGACGCCGAGTTGGTGCCCGAATGGATGGTCGAGCCAGAAGACGATGAACAACAGCAAGCCGAGCAGGATCGCGACAGCGCTGGACAGCATCACGTGCCCCCGCTTACTTTCCATCCGGACGAACCCCAACAAGGCCAGCAGTACGAGGCCGCCGAAAAGCAGGCCAGTCCATAGCAGGCCGGGGATGCGCGGGCGAGCATCCAGGATCCTGGTATTGCGTTGTGACGTCAGGACAGTGAGCTGGTTGAGGAATTCGCCGTTGAGCGGGTTGGATGCGTCGGGCTGCGGTTGGGTGCCTAACACGCGGTACATGTCGGTGATCGCGGTCCGCGCGGCGTCGGCCGCGCGATCCCGCTCGCGGGGGTTCCATTCGTCTGGCACAGCTGTGGTGTAGGTGCGCAGCAGTTGACGCATTTTGCCTTGCTCGGCTGTGGGCATGCCGACGGTTTGCCGGTACATCGTTACCAGCGTGGATGATTCGCTGGTGACGTTCCGTTCGGCGGAGGAGAACTGCTCCCAAGCAACCACGACGGTGAAACCCAACAGCGCACCGTAAACCAGGCCCACTGTGGTCAAGAACGGCGAGAGTGAGGCGTTGTATCCGGTGCCGTGCTCGGGCACTCCGGAGCGGTTGGCCAGCCAGATACTTCCCAACGCCAGCGCCGTCGAGACGGCAACGACCAGAATCAAGAACAACCACAGACCCGGCAGTCCCATCCCGGCCACTGATCACCCTGCTTTCGGCCGGCTGGCGCTCTTGGGTGACGGCTTCTCGTGCGCCGCACGCTTCTGGGACAGCGACTGCCGTGGTGCGGCGGAATCCACGCGACGATTGGCAGTTGGATCGCCCAGGCCTGCAGGGAGAGTCAACGTGACCGAAGCTGTCGGCGGCACAATGCGAGCGGTTCGGCTGGCCAATGGACGGCCGGTGGCTCGAGGCGTCCGGTCGGCTTTTGTCTGCGTGGGCTGCGCGCTGGTATCAGCCTCGGTCTGTTTCGCGGCTTGCTTGGCGGCCAGCGGGAGCGGCGGCAGCGGTGGGAGTGGCGGCAAGAAGTAGTTCCACTCGTCGATGCCCAACTGGACCAACGCATTCCAACTGTCCCGGGCGACGTTCCGCAAGCCTTGCACGAACGGCAGCGGACCGAACAGCCAGTCGGCGACGTTGAACGTGATGCTTCGTACGATGCGTTCGCCGAAGTTGTAGAAGATCATGATCTGCCCGGACAGCCAGCCCACATACGGGACCCAGCCGACCACATAGGTCGCCACTTCGAACCCGTAACGAACCCACGGTTCGACCGCGTTGTAGATGTTCTTGATGGCGTCATTGGTGCCGGTCGCAACCGGGATCGGTGTGTTGGCCGGTGCCGTCGGCGGTGGTTGGCCCAGGCTGGGAATGACAACGCCGTGCCCGATCAGGTCGAACAACGAGGGGCCGTCATACGGGTCATACGGGGTGGTCGGCAGTGCCGCCGCAGCCAGCGTGACGGCGTGTGCTCTAGCCGGGGGAGTATCGGGCGGCGCGGTAGTTGGCGCCCAGACTATGGCCATCGCCGTGGCGACCGCGACGCCGGCACTGAATGAAACTGGCATGAGCACCCACCCCCTGACCGACCACCCACCCCTGACGGTCGTAGCAACCAACGTACGCCGCGATTGTCGCCGTGAACAGAGTGCACCGACCACGCGAAGTGGAGTCCGGTTCAGCAACGCCCGCCGGCCTCCGCTCAGGCCTCCGAAAGCGCCCCGGTTCCTTTGAGGCCGTGTATTGAGTCGGGCGCTTCGAATTCCGCGAGGGCTCCATTTTCACGAACCTGCTGCTGGCTGACGAGATCAACCGGACACCGCCAAAGGCGCAGGCTGCCCTGTTGGAGGCACTGGCCGATGCGGTCCCAAACGATAGTTCTGGGCTGGAATGCCGGCCGATGCTCACTGCTTTCGGTAGGCGTCCGCGCGGGCCAGCGGCGATCACAGGATCGGCACGGTTTGGTGGGCACCGATCCGCTTCATCACCAGTGTCGACGTGAGGCGCTGGACGCCTGGGAGCGCCCCGAGCTCATTGTCATAGATGTTCTGGTAGGCGACGAGGTCGCGGGCGAGCACGCGCAGAGTGAAGTCGGGCTCACCGAAGAGGCGTTCAGCGGTGACGATGTGCGGGTTGGCCGCGACGTCTCGCTCGAACGCGGCGATGGTCTCTTGGTCGGTACGCACCATCGTGACGAATACAAGTGCTTCGAAGCAGAGTCCGAGCGCCTCCGGTGAGATGACCGCGCGGTAGCTCTCGATGGCGCCGGACTGCTCCAGATCCTTCACGCGGCGATGGCACGACGACAGACTTAAGCCCACCTGTGCGGCCAGATCGGTAACGCTGATCCGGCCATCGTCCTGTAGCAGTGACAGAATGTTTCTGTCAATTCGATCCATGCGAATAATTCTCCCACTTAAAGCCGAAAACCGCGAAATTTTGGAAGAATATTCCGCGCTTTGGCGCATAGGATTGCCGCGAGACTTTTAGTCAACGGAAGCATCCGGGTGGCTCACGAGGTCGAACACCAACAAGCAGAGGAAGATCGACATGACGTCGGCACAGAACGAATCGCAGGCCCTTGGCGGCGCCGCTGCCCGGCAGCTTGCCAACGCCACCAAGACCGTCCCCCAGCTGGAGACGATCACCCCCCGGTTTCTGCTGCACCTGCTGAGCTGGGTGCCGGTCGAGGCGGGTATTTACCGCGTCAACCGGGTGGTCAATCCCGACCAGGTG